>SVGY01000031.1 GCA_015056145.1 Clostridiales bacterium | reverse complement strand
GGGGAATCAGCTCGAGGGTGACATTGGGATAAGCCTTCTTCAGCTCTTCCACAGCGTAGTCATAGGGGATCTTGGTGTCGTCGTCGGCGTACTGGGCGTAGATCTTCAGGGTGATCTGTTCGCCTTCAGCCAGAGCGCTCATGCAGCTCAGAGACAGCATGGCAACCAGGAGCAGAGCAAGGAACTTCTTCATCGTAGTGTCTCCTTTTATGAAATTCTCTACGGTTTATGTACCGTATCGATACCAGTATATACTTAACCGAAGGGCTGTGTCAACCATATTTGGTGTTTATTTTTCCGGAAATCATCAATATTCTTTCTGTTTTCTATTATTTGCACAGCCTGAAAGAAACGGGAAGAACTGGGCGCTCTTCCCTGCATTGAAGCTTACTGTGCCAGCGTTACAACGCGGTCGTAAATTTCAGCCGTGAATGTCACGGTGAAGTTCCTGGAGGTATCCACCTTGCCGGTCAGATTGCCGGCAGCAAGCAGCACGTCGCGGTCAGCGTGTACATATACAACCTGGCCATCGATGGCGATCGTGCCGCTCAGCAGCTTTTCAATTGCTTCGTCGCTCTTATACATATTGGCCTGTACATAGGCAAATCCATCATGCGGATTCTTTTTGCTCCCCAAAACACGACAGAACACTTTGCTGTTCCGTCATGTTATAAAGATGTATGAATGTTGATTGAAAGATGTCTGGTTTCGTTTGCAGGGTGTGTGCTATACTGAATCAGAGCCTTTCAGCAAGACATAAAAGGCTTTTGAGAATACAGGTCTTTCATTGCGGCGAGAAAAAGCGTCCCTAACATGTCCCGAATCGGAAAAATCAGCGGTTCCTATAATAACAAAAATCGCAAAAAAGCCCATAAAATAAGGATTTTTGTGCAAAAGAAAGCAGCGCCTTGGCCCACTGCAAAACCTTTATTCTCCAGTTCGAATCTGGGTGGCTCCTCCATGATACAGCACGGAAATTCAAAAGGGTTTCCGTGTTTTTTGTTGTTTTGGTTGCTTTGGAGGACGGAAGGAACAAATGCAAAGTTTACTTGATTGAGCAGACGAGAGGAGCAAGGACTGATATTCCTATTCCGAATTGGTCCCCAATTGGTTCCATTTTTCGCCGTTTTGAAAGACTTCCGAAGAGGAGGAAACGCAATGAAAACAGAGCATACTTATGGTGATGGCTCAGTCTGTCAGACGGCAAACGGAAGATGGATTGTAAAGATTAGTCTGGGCTCTGATCCTGCCGGCAAGCCCCTCACCAAACGCTTCAGCGCCAAAACCAAAGCGGCGGTCGAAAAGAAACTGCGGGATTTCAAAAAGGCGCAGAGCCAGGAAACAAAGCTGTCCGCTGTCCAATACCCCCTGTCGGCCTATTATCCTTCTTCCAGATCGCTGTCGCGGTAGCGAGAGGGCGTCATGCCTGCATAATTGGTGAAAGTTTTGATAAAATGCGAGCGACTGGCATAGCATACCTTTTCGCAGGTTTCTGCTACGCTTTTTCCGCTCTTGAGCATCTGTTTGGCATGCTCCATGCGCAGCCGCAGGATAAATTCCTTATAGCTGCAGCCTGTTTCCGCCTGGATGATACGCGTAATCTGCCTGGATGAACGGCGGAAATGCTCCGCCACACCTTCCAGCATCAGATCATAATCCAGCGCATGCTCGCGCAAATAGCGGATAATCTGGTGTTCTTCATGCTCGGGTACGCTGTCGCGGTTGGCGCACAGTGCTGATACCCAGCCCTCCAGCAGCGGCCATGTCTCTGGACCGCCGCGCAGGAAGGTGCGGGGCACATTCATGTTCACTTCATAGGAGGCGCTCAGCAGCATAGCTGTTACATTGTTGTGGATCAGCTCCTGCAGCATTTGATCATCCTGTGCGTATGTGGCAAAATAACCGCGCATGCTTTCAAGAGCTGTCACTTCATCGCCGTTTTCCAGCGCTTTGCGGAATTTGCGCAGCCGCTCGTCTTCGCGGCAGCGGGCAATGTCGGAAGGCCTGATGCACGAAGGCGAAGCTTTGGTCAGCGCATCGAAGAGGAGCGAGGGAATCTCGCCCAGCGCTTCGGTCTGCTTGCCGCCAAAAACTTCCGCATCTACAGCTTCGCTGAGCATATCACCGGCAGCAGCGCAGTTATCGCCGTTTACCAGCACAGCATAGTGCTTTTCACCGCCAAAGGGAACTGCGTAAAACACCAGGTTGTCGTCGCTCATATCTTCCACTGTGCGGTATATAGATTCCTGCGGCACGCTGCTTTTTAAAATGTAGGCTGCAAATGTTGCCCCGGGGAAGCGCATGCCTGCTTCGCGCATGCTGTCAATTGTTGCAGTGTCTGCCGTGCCCTGAACCAGGCACAAGGTGAAATACCGCTGCAAATCATCGCGCATATCTCGCAGTTGCTGCAGCTTTTCATCCAGCTGCTTCTGCGAGATTTTCAATTGACTCTTGGTATCGCTCAGTGCGCGGTCAAGATGCTCAAGCTCGTTGCCATCCGCACCGTGCAGGTTATGCCGTCTGGCAATATTGCCAATGGGGCGATAGCTTCGAACGGCCGCCACGACCGCAAGCACACACAAAAGCACGGCGAAAACACAAATTACCAGCAAGCTCATGTGTACAAATTCTTCGCCCACATGAAAACCGATTTCCTTCTGGTCCAGCGTAATGGCGGTGTGCTTACTCTGTGCGGCAACGGGATCATCCATTTCGCCGCTTTGCACCAGTAGTGCATCCTTCCAGATGATCTCCATGTTTTCTGCGCGCTGGCCAAAGATCAGCCACACGCGCTCCATCAGCGTCTCTTCCGTCAGATAAAAGCACATTGTGCCGCTGTCAGCATAGGCTTTGGAGGCATTAAAGGAAAAAGGGAAAACTGCCAGCACACCGTCGTGCAAAGGATATGCGCCGGGCGATTTGCAATGATCCAGATACTCCGCCAACGCCTCGGCGTCATCATAGCCCAGTATACGCGGCGCATATACATGCATAAAGGACTTGCCGTTTGCGCTGTATACAGCATCTTCTTCCTTATAGCGCACAAAGAAATGTTCCGGCAGTGACGAATAATTGGTAAACCTTTTCAGATCCTCCAGCAGTTCTACCTCATAATATGGGTTGCGCTTAAAATATGTGGGCGCATAATAGACCGTGCCCTGCAAACGGTGAGCAATCAGCTGCAGCTGTTCCATCTGACTGTCCATATCCTCGGCAGCCAAAACAAGACGCTTATACTGTTCTTCCTGTGCAGCAGCGCGCATTTCGCGCACCGATACCATATACATGATCATGCCAATCACAGCACACGAGATCATGGCGATGCTGACAAAGGAAAACAGATAGCGCCGCAGCACGCTTTTGCCCAAAAACCGTTTCAAAATTTTCTCTCCATTTCATGCCAATGGCCGAACGGCCCTGAAGGGCCGTCCGGCGATTGATTTTTTGCATTTGTATAGAAATTTACTCAGCGGGAACGTACAGATCGGTGTAGATCTTCAGCATGTCCTTGATTCCCATGGCTTCCAGGTCAGACTGGAACTTATCGAAGTTATCCAGGCTATTGAGGCCGGTGATGAACTTGGCGACTTCACCGTCGATGTAAGGATCGATGACAGACTTGAGGTCGGCCAGTTCCAGGTTCACGTCTTCGGTCATGTAGGTGTAGGTGGGATAGCCGTTGACGATGTAGGGGAAGAAGCCTTCCATCTTGGCCATCTTGAACCAGTTGTCAGCGTTTTCGGGTACCAGGGTGTAGGGAGAGGGTTCGTAGCCGGACATTTCCTGAGAAATCTGACGCAGATAGGTGATTTCGTCAGGGCGATACAGAGAAGAAGCGCGATGGCCGAAGATCTGGCCGCAGGGCTGGGTTTCCTGAGTGACGTAGGTACCGCTGTTCACGTAATTACCTGCATCGTAGTCAAGATAGTAAATCTTCCAGTCGGGGGTAACACGGTGGCCAAGAATCATGCCCAGACCGTCGGGACCTTCGGGCGTGGGGCCCTCATGCATGTAAATGGTGCCCAGCTCGGTGAAATAGAAGTCGGCCCAGCGCATGCACAGCTCGGGATGCTCGGTTTCCGCAGAGATGGCGAGGCCGCCGATGCGGGAAGCCAGAGAATAGGAGGGGATCGCCTGGGTATCGTTCCAATCAGAGGTCAGAGGATAGCCGGTCCAGATCTTCCACATCTCGCTGTAATCCTTTTCGCCGGTTTCCTCATTGATGACGGGGAAGGTGGGGCAAACGTTGCCCAGAGAAGCGCGGTTGGTGGCGCCCCAGTTCCATTCAGCGGCCATGGCGTCAGCAGCGGTGGTATCCAGAGAGAAGTAGTCCTGGGGGATGAGGCCGTTGACATACCACTCATTGAGAACCTTCAGGGCTTCCTTGAATTCGGGGGTGTAGGCGGGGATTACAACTTCGCCGTTACGCAGGGCGGGGCCGGAACCGGTGTCATTTTCGGTAGCGGTCAGGAAGCCCAGGGCGTTGTACACGTAGGTACGAACGTCAGCGTTATCATCGCAGGCAAATAGCGGGATGCCGTCGGGATGCTTATCCTTGAAGGCATACAGCATGGCGGTGAAGTCATTCAGGGTGGTGGGAGCCTTTTCCAGGCCAATTTCGGCCAGCCATTCGGTGTTCACGTACATGGCTTCCGCATTGCCGTAAGCATGGGTATCCAGATCGCCGTACACGCGGGGCAGGGTGTAGATGGCGCCGGTGGTGGTGGTGATAGCCTGACGAACATTGGCATTCTCCAGCTGCAGTACAACGGAGGGGCAGATGTCAGGATGAATATAGGGCGCCATGTTCAGCAGCTGGCCGTCCACATCGCCGTAGGTAACCATTTCATTGGGAGTCAGCTGATAACCCAGCAGGATGTCGGGCAGCTCTTCCAGGAAGACCAGGGCCTTACGCTGAGCCAGAGCAGACTTCG
>SVGY01000022.1 GCA_015056145.1 Clostridiales bacterium | reverse complement strand
CGTAACAGAGAAAGCCTATTTGGATGTGACGGATGCCGATATCCGCAAAAGATACAGCAAGTTCAGTCCTCTTGATGCTATCTACTATCGTGAATGAGTTCGAGACGGGTTTTGAATGGAGCTGAACGGTTTTTGAGCAGGTTTTGCACGGGATTTGAACGAGTTTGAACAGGTTATATTAGAAAAGCAGTAGCTGTTGATAGCTACTGCTTTTCTGCTAATACATCTCTCTAACCTTATCCAAATACGCCGTGAACTTCTTCACCACTTCGTCATTGCCCGTCAGTTTCACCCTCCGCCCAAAACCCAAGAGCCAGCCAAAGAATTGGTCGCTGACTTCAACTTTTGCGGAAACCGAAAAATAGTCTTCATCCACCTTCATGTATTGAACTTCATTTGTTCCAAAACGTTCCACCATCGTATCCAACAAGGGATTAATGCACTGAAGCGTTATACGCGCCAACTTGCCGCCATACATGGAAAATACACGTTGCGAATAGTTCTTTACATCTACCTTCTTGAACTCATCATCACCTTCGCGCTCGATACCCGTAAGTTCCACATCTTTCATACGGTCAACACGATAGGTGCGTTCTTTCTTTGTCCGTTCATCAATGGAAAGCAGATAATAATTGCCGTCATTAATCAGCAAAAGGAACGGATTTACAACATAGCTTTCGCCCTTCCGGCGTTCAACTTGCTGGTTTACATCTCTGATTGTGTGCTTCAGATACTTAAAACGGATTTTTTCGGGCTTGTGCGGTACACCTTCAATTTTCCGGCTCATCGCTTTGTTGATGAGCGAAATATTATTGAGAACCTGTTTGTTGTTTGTCTTAACACGGTCTGTTCGCAATACGCTATGCTTGATTTGTTCTGCCTGATGGTCGCTAACGAATTGTGAAACCACCTTTACCAAACGTTTGGCTTGCCCTTCGTTCACAAACTTGGCAGAGTAAACGCATTCGGCTAAAAGACGGATATCATCCATCTCAAAATCACGGCGGCGCGCATAGAAGCCCTTTCGGTGACAATCATAGATGACGAGCTTATTTTCGTCATCATCATCACATTCTACCATTTCGCGCGCTTCATTAATCATGCAGTCCTCTTCCAACATCAGCGCAACATAATTGATTTCTTTGATGTCTCTATAAATCGAGCGGCGTTCTGCCTCTATTCCGCATTCCTGAAGGTAGGCTACAATATCAGGAGCAGTAGCAACGTGGTTTTCGTCCGTGTTCTTTAGCAGATATTGAAGCACCACATACGGTTTGAGCTTTTGATGGAATTGCTTCCCATGGTGCGCTTGCCTTTCAATATAATCTTCCATACTGTGCCTCCAAGACATTTGCTGATAATTAGTATACCACATAAGACTTTCTCCCCAAAGGGTTTCCGTTAATAATAAAGAGAAGAGATTATGCGCGGAAAACCTTTGGAGATATGGCCTGGAAAATCTGGGCACACACAGTCACATGTATTGCTCTTTTTTGCACAAAGTAGTGAAGGGAGTGAAAAGAATGAATGACATGACAACATTATCCATCAGACTGTCTAAGGAAGATAAAGCACTTCTGATGAGATTTGCCATCGAACGCGATTTGAGCGCATCTCAGATTATTCGTCAGATGATTAGAAAATATGTTCAGCATTGCTATATCGAAACTTATTGAAAGGAGAAATGAAACATGAATGTTGGGAAAACAAGAGCATCCATTATCAAACACGGGATGTAGATGGAAACAACTGTGAGTGGCGGTAATCCCTATCATGGACGACATATCAAAGAGTTCTGTGATTATGCCGATGCGACTGCGCAGGGAGTAGCCGAAGAGGTGAAAAAAGAAATACCTGATGTTGTATAGCAGGAAGTAAGCAAGCAGCTTTCCAAACAGAAAGTACAGATTGAGATTGACCAACAAAGCGCAAAGAAGGCTCAGAAGGCCATCAATGATTTACTTGCACCATTGACAAGGCTATTCAAATGAATCTGGCGCGAATACAACAACGATACATTGATTGCACGAGTACCGCCAATCTCTTGAAAGAAGGACTCATCACCAAAGAGCAAGCTGACTATTTGCAGGAAGATTTTGAAAGGCGGCTTCACTATGCTATGCAGACAAAAGGTTTTGCTCTGCCCGCTGATGCTCATCCATATCCGACATCTGAAATGCTCAGACGATTTAGCGGGGAGAAAGAGCAGGCAGGGCGGGGTATAGGTGTTTGATTTTTGATTATCCCAAAAGGGTACCGGGGTAGGCATCTAACAGCAACGGGGACAGCTTGCGCACATCGCGCAGACTGTCCCCGCTTTTTTCGTTCTATGCTTCGGCGCAGTTATACCTTGGTACCATCGTCAAACTCGAAGCCATAAAAATACTTGGCCCCAAGCGCCGCCGCGATTTTTTCCATCTCTTCGGCAGTAAAGGAACCGCGCTTCATACGCTGATTCAAATTTGCCGGAGAAGTACCAATTTCACGCGCCAATGCCGCCTGGCTCATGCCTTTGTAAGCCAACGCCATGCTGATTTTTTGTTCAATGGTCATACCAATCACCTCATCATGCATTTTATCATAGACCTTTGAATAAATCAAAGGATTTATTTCATTAACTCTAACAGAAAGAAATTTACCCAAAAGTTAATTTTGCTATTGACATTATTAACTGTAGAGTATATAATAATAACTGTAATAAGGAACACCCACTCCCAAAAACACAAAGGAGGCCAACACAATGAGCAACCCCAACATGGAAAACAAGGTCAAGGAGCTTCTGGAACTCAAGCGCATGAAGGAAGAACTGGAAGCGGAAATCAGCGCGATGGAAGATGAAATCAAGCAGGTCATGGGCGAAGAAGAAACCCTTCTGGCTGGTGCATTCAAGGTCAGCTGGAAGACCTTCACCAGCAGCCGCTTCGATAGCGTCCGCTTCAAGAAGGAACACGCGGAACTCGCCGCTGCTTACACCAAGCAGACCACCGCCCGCCGATTCTCCATAAACTAAAAGCCAGAGCACCTACCACAGCACTCTGGCAAGCAACCCCGAACTGCGACGAACAGGGAAGCACAGTCATTCTACCACATCGACTGTGCTTCCCACAAGAGAAAGGAAGCACAATATGGATATCTACAAGGAAGTCACTGACCGCATTATCAACCAGATGGAAAACGGCATCATCCCTTGGCAAAAGCCGTGGGTCGCCTCCGCCGCCTGTATCAGCCGCGCCACGGGCAAGCCTTACAGCCTCCTAAACCAGATGCTGCTTGGCAAGGCTGGCGAGTATGTCACCTTTAAGCAGTGCCAGCAGGAAGGCGGCAAAGTCAAGAAGGGCGAGAAAGCCAGCATGGTTGTCTTCTGGAAGTTCGTTGAGCAAAAGGACGAAGAGACAGGCGAAGTCAAGCAAATCCCTTTCCTGCGCTACTACAGCGTTTTCCATATCGACCAATGCGAAGGGCTGACCGCCAAGCATATGCCGCAAATGCCCTTGACTGCAAACGCCGACCAAAAGGCAGAAGCGATGATTGCGGAATACATCCAGCGAAGCGGCGTTCGTCTGGTGCATCAGGAAGGGGACAGGGCTTTCTATACTCCCTCCGTTGACCGCGTAACCCTTCCCCTCTTGAAACAGTTTGCGGAAACCGCAGAATATTACAGCACCGCCTTCCATGAGCTGACCCACAGCACAGGCCACGCAAGCCGCCTCAACCGTCTTGAGAAGGTCGCCTTCTTCGGGACAGAGGCTTACAGCAAGGAAGAGCTGGTGGCAGAGATCGGCGCGGCGGCACTGGTGAATCACGCAGGGCTGGAAACCGCCAAGAGCTTCCGCAACAGCACAGCATATGTACAGAACTGGCTGCAAGTGTTGAAGAACGACAAGCGCTTCATCATCAGCGCGGCGGGTAAAGCCGAAAAGGCAGTCAACCTGATTCTTGGGGCAGCGGGTTAATCCCGCGCCCCATATGGAGGGAAAAGCGATGAAGGGTGAATATATGTGGAACTCCGGCGTTGCTCTTGATGAAATGCGGCTGATTGTTGAAGGGGCTGTCGTGTTGTTTGAAGAAGACGCACTTCCCCTGAACCAGCTTGCAAAGAAGCATCAGGAATGGCTCGCCGCCAATGCCTTCAGCACCATCGGAGCAGCACTATATAGCCTCCGCCAGCACATCCGCGAATTGCATGAGGCTCATGTTCAAGAGGTCGTGCGGCAGATAGCGGAGGACGATGAAGCGTAAAGTCAAACATCTGTTTGAATTGACAGTCAGTACAAGGCCAGAACGCCGCCGAAAAGGCGGGAAATCTGTAAAAGAAATCCGTCAATGAAACGATTTGCGGCGTTCCACCTTTTCTTTTACACAGGAGGTCAAGAGAATGAAAACATGGGGATATGCTCGCTGCTCCACCACGGAGGAAAAGCAGGACATCAACCGCCAGATTCGGGAACTGAAGGCCGCCGGAGCGGATGAAGTGATTTTTGAGTATGAACACGGCGACGCGAAGGTGAAACAGAATCTTCATATGCTCTTGGATGCGGCGACTGAGGGTGATACCATCATCACTCTTGAGGTCAGCCGTTTGAGCAGAAGCACACAGCAACTTTGTGAGATTGTTGAAACCATCAAGAGCAAGAAGCTCAGGCTTATCATCGTTGGCAGTATCACAGTCGATTGCCGTAACGGGCAGATAGACCCTATGAGCCAAGCGTTCATTCAGATGAGCGCGGTTTTCGCAGAGCTTGAACTGGCTATTATCAGGGCGAGAGTACGAAGCGGTTTGGAAAACGCGCGCGCAAAAGGAAAGAAAATTGGCAGACCGCAAACGACAAAGGATGATATTCCTGCCGTGTTCTATAAGTATTATCCATCTTTTGCTTCGGGAAAGATGAATGTGAGCGAGCTGGCACGGATTTGTGGATTGAGTAGGCCGACGGTTTATAAATATTTGAAGTTGATCGGATGAAAAAGGATATCTCATTCAGAAAGTTGAATGAGATATCCCTTTCATTAACTTTGGGTTCTGGATAAAATATCCTCTTGAATGTTTTCGATTTCTTGCTGTAGAGAAGTTTGTGTTTGAAGCAACTGTTGCAAACGCTCTTCTAACCACTCCAAGGGATAAGTGGAAATTTTATCGCTTCCCGAAGGTTCATAAATTCGTTGGTAGATTGGTCTGGTTTTCAAAATATCTTGCTTGAGTTTTTGGATTCTCTCTTCACCTATAACAATATAATCCTCAACAAGTTCTGTTCCTAAAGCTTGCCTATTAT
Organism: Clostridiales bacterium; assembly: GCA_015056145.1. Classification (GTDB taxonomy): domain Bacteria; phylum Bacillota; class Clostridia; order Christensenellales; family Aristaeellaceae; genus Limiplasma. Next base: position 32,696 of record SVGY01000022.1, on the reverse strand, counting down.
TTTTTAGCGCTGCAATCAGGGCGCTGCCGACGCCAGCAAAAGGATCATAAACAACATCATTTTCATTAGTTAATGCCAAAACGCAACGCTCAACTAATTCAATAGGGAATTGGCAAGGATGAATTGTCTTTTCAGGATGCTGAGATTTTACATTTGGAACATCCCATACGCAACTATCCCAGTCATCGTAAAGTCTATCGATAGTGGCAACCCATAAATCTTCAGGATTCTTTCCCTTTGGATTCCCAGATAGTTTCCCTTTGTTCGCTCCTTTGTATGCACGCTTTCCAGGATACTTTGATGGAATTCGAACATCGTCAAGATTGAAAGTATATGAATCACTTTTTGTAAACCAAAGAATTGTTTCGTAGCGACCAGAAAAGCGCTTTTCGCACTGTAAACCATGTCCAAAATGCCAAATGATCCTGTTGCGCAACTGCATACCAAGATCCTTGAAAATAGAGTAGTAATAGATATCGAGAGGATATACCTCGCTGGTATTAGGGTCAATATAGTTTCCAATTTCCCAACAAACACTACCATCTTCCGTCAATACCCGATGTATCTCACGAATGATAGGTTTCAAGTTATCAAGATATGTAGTAAGTGAAGTTGCGACTTCGTATTCTTTTCCAATGTTATATGGGGGCGAAGTGACAATCAGTTTTACGCTATTATCAGGTAATTCTTTCAAAAATGAAAGAGCATCTTGCTTTACATAACGATAGTTCTTCAGTTCCATAGAATTACTCCCTTATCATCGCCAGGCAGTGATCAATTTTACAAATCCTGCGCTCTAAAATCGCACGCTTGTCAGGGCTCAAATTCTCTCGCAGCAGCTTATTCTTCTGCGTGTCATATTTTGCAGCATCCATTGATTTTAAAATTACAGCAAGTTCTTCATCTGAATAATCAGTGGGCTCTTTGCTTGCAATTGCATCAGGCTCTATTCCTAATACCAATATTGGAACGGGTGGATTGGTTCGTCCTTCCCTAATAACATTTGTAACCTCGTTTTCAAACCATGGAACTCCAGTATCCATACTCTCTTCCATAGCTTTGGTTGGAATGACTTCAATACCTACATCAATATCGTTTCGCGAATAGAAAAAAGTATGTTTTACATGAAGGTCATAGGCAACACTAAAGTATTTGCCAAATTGGACTTCAACAGCAATACGATCTTTCTGAAAATCAACCTGATTATAAGTTGAGTGACTAACATGTCCTCTGGATTCAATAATTTGCTTTTGTTGGTCTTTATCAAGAATGTGAACAATTTCTCTTGTTGTAGGTTCGTCACTTGTTACATAATAGTATACCTTACTTTCAGCCCAACCTCTTGCACGCAAGTATTTCTGAATTGCTGAGTTGATTTTCCCTTGGCTATAAATAACAATGCCGAACTTGGCTTTATCCAAACTAATCTTTAAGTAATTATTCGCATCCAGAGTAGTAATACTGTTTTGCAATTCTGTAAACTGAACATTTTTATTTACCAGAAGATACTCTCTGGCATTCAAATGGTTATATTGATAAGCTATTCTCATCTTCCTTTTTCCCTTCGTGAAGCAGTTGTATTAACCAAATGAATAATACAGAAAATCGAAAGAAGAAAACGGTTTACTCCTATCCTTTTTCTGCTCCGTCAAAATATTATACACTACTTTTTCTAAGGCTGCAATCAGTCTGAATTCAAATGAAACACAAAGCAAGAGATTTCTTAATATTCTAATACTCTCCATTCAAAAATTGTTTCGCATATGCTCAAACTCCTTCAAAACTCGCCCAAAAGTCGTTCAAAATGGTTCAAAAGCTGGTTCCTCCGCCGAAACGACAGAGGATGACCTCTAATCTTTCCCCCTTACTTTCAGCTCAACCTGTGTCGTTTCAACACGAAAAAAGACTGCAAAAAACGCAGTCTTTCATTCAAATTCATATTCCAAAAACCGTGTCATTTCATCGGGACTGACTATCTGAAACACAAGGTTGATGATTTCATCCACATCATCGCCAAGCGCATTCGCAACCGTCTCAGGACACCAATAGTATATGCCGTATTGGGAGTATAGGCTTTGGATAGCCCTTCCGAACGGTTTTATTTTGTGCGGTTTTTTGGCTTTTTCATCTGCTTTTTCAAAAGCGTGGATGGCTGCAGTCAGTGCATCACAATATTCTCTGTATTCAGTGCTGCCGTCTGGCACGGGAATCTGGCGTTTCATTCCGTATTCATCCGTGATGGTCTTCCAGAGAGAGCCTCTTTTGTTTCGATATGCATTTTTAGTTTCGTAGAGTCTGCCAGCCCAGCGGCGCAAGGTTGGGTTGGAGATGTCCTTCCCCACAATCTCGAACAACACGCGCTCTTTGGTATCATAGGGCATAGATGCGAAGCCATCTATCATGAACAAGGCGACGATGTAACGGGCGAAGTCAAGCGCATCAACCTGTGAATCCAGCCCCAGCCGTTCCATTAGCAGTTTTTTTAGCTTCATCTGCGGCGGCAATTCGCGGCTGATGATTTCCACGCCTCTGCGGTTCAACCATTCGTAGGTGTAGCCTTCACGCTTCAGGATTGCTTCTGCATCCCTTTTGAAGTTGTCATTAGGCTTGCGAATGCGCCCCAGCACGGCTGCCATCTCATCCAGAGAGTAAAATCTCAGTTCCAGTTCCATATTCATCACCCTTTCCGACAAGGGTTGAGCGCTATATTATATTTTGTTCTCCGCTCAACCTGTGTCATTTCGTTCGTTAAGCAGGAATCTTCTCAGCAGCAGGAGTAGGAAGCGCGAGCTGTTCTTCTTCCTCATCGATTTCTTCCTCTACTTCAACCTTGGCAACCTTCGTGCCGAACTCTTTCACTTCAGGATAAGTGTCAAGGAACCAGCTACGGATGAAGGGGAAAGAGCGGGCTTTGCTGTGGCACTGGGCAATCAGACGAAGCTGATTGAAGTCCTTCAGGTTTGCCATGCGTTCTTCCATCTCGCCGTGGGACATGATGTAAGTTTCCATATAGTCATAGGTCAGTCCAGCGTAGTGCTCTTGGCTTGCCTTTTTCTTGATGGAACGGGTAACCAGTTCGTAATCAGGATAGTCGCGACGCACGCGCTGAAGAAGGACGTATTCCTGACTGTGAGGGTTGCCGGATGCCTTAGAAAAAGCCTTGCTCATTTCGATGGTGTTCTTCTCGTGCACAATTTTCAGACCGTTTGCCATTTTTCTTTCCTCCTAAATATCTTGTCTTTTGAGTGAAGGGTGACGAGTGCAGGATTAGGCCATCTTGCTGATTTTCGCCAGCAGTGCGGCACGGCGAGCCATCATTTCGGCTTCCTTCTTGGCCTTGGCGGCGGCTTCGCGCTTTTCGCGGATGTCCTTCAGAAGCTGCTCACGCTTGGCGGCGGCGTTCTCAACTTCAGGGAAGGCGTTGAGGAACCAAGCACGGATGGTCAGGTAGGATTTGCTCTTCATGCCCAGAGCCTTGCCATCTTCATCCGTTGCGCGAAGAGCCTTGAACGCAGCCATAAGGCTCTTCTCTTCATCGTCGTGCTGTTCGATGTAGAGTTCCATAAACTCGAAGGTCAGACCGGAAGTGCCGCTGGTCTTTTCCTTGCGGACGATGGTCACAACCTTGTAGTTGGGATAGTCACGGCGCACTTCCTGGAGCTTTTCGTATTCAGCAGAGAAGACGTTGGAGGCAGCGGTGGCAAACTTCTTGTCCATTTCGATGGTGTAGTTCTTGGTGTTCAGGGTCAGGGTGCCGTTCATCTGGTTCTTCATACTGTTACCTCTTTCTTTCGGAGCTCTTGGCTCTGTCGTTTTTATTTCCGAGGGGCTTGCGCCCTTCGTTGTGTCTATATAATAACATCCCGCCGCACACAACCAGTCGTTATATTGGTATGTATGTTCTTTTTTTAAATTGCTTTCAACAACAAAAGAAGCGGATGTCATCAACTGAGCAATCCGCTTCAAGAAAGAGCTGTTCAAACCCGTTCAAATCTTGTTCTCTCTTGATTGAAAACCAGTTCACCAAGGTTCAAAACTCATTCAAAACTTGTTCCTAAATAGAATAGAGTCGAAATTGAATTTTGTAAACCAAAACCCCTGTAAACACATGATATACTATCATTGTGAAACTGCAATAAAGTGTTTGGCGTTGTAGCGACAAAGGGGTCTGGCGCTGTACTCCAAGGAGGCGCGCAGCGCCGCCTTGAGCGCCTCCAAGGTGGAGCGGGCCATCCGGCACGCCATCGAGGTGGCGTGGAATCGTGGGCGGATTGAGACGCTGAATTCGGCCTTCGGGTGCCGGGTTTGTACGCCGGAGGATAAGCCTACGAATGGAGAATTCATCGCCATGATTGCGGACAAGCTGGCCGTGGAGCAACGGAGTGCGTGACTTACTTTTCTTTTTGTGTCAAAAAGAAAAGTAAGCAAAAGAAAAACCGCAATTTGTGCGGGAACAGCCACACAGGTTTGACCTTCAAAGCGACCAATGCCAGGCGTTGGTCGTTTTGCGTTTTATGGAGGGGGAGTGTGATGATGATGGGCTTACGATGCGCATTTTGGAGGCGGGATTGACTGTGAGCAACATAGCATGTGTGCCGAATGCAAATCATAACCACCCGTCAAACGGGTGGTTTGCACAAAGGCTAAAAGCCTTTATTACCGGCCAGCGTCTAAAGGCGCTGGCTTTCACTTTGTTCAAGCCTATTGCCTTTGCCTCTTTTGCAGCCCCTTAAGGGGCGTTCGTATTACTTGCCACCCCTAAAGGGGTCTTCGTATTCCTTCACACTCAACTTATCAAGGGCAATATCGTGCTTTTCTTGTTCCGCTATGTACTTTTTAATCGTTGCTTCGTTTAGCCCCACTGTTGACACATAGTAGCCTTCCGCCCAAAAATGCCTGTTCCCGTACTTGTATTTCAAATTTGCATGGTGTTCGAATACCATCAGTGCGCTCTTCCCCTTCAGATATCCCATGAAGCTTGACACACTCATTTTCGGTGGTATACTCAACAGCAGATGGACATGATCCAGCATCATATGTCCTTCTATTATCTCTACGCCCTTGTATTTGCACAGCGTCCGGATATACTCCTGTATGTCTCTTCTCAATTCTCCATAGATCGCTTTTCTTCTGTACTTGGGCGTAAACACAATGTGGTACTTACACACCCACTTGGTATGCGCCAGACTGTGTGTTTGGTTTGCCATACATTTCACTTTTCTTTCTGCAATAGGCCTGAACATCCTTATTGTAGTCGAAAGGTGTCTTTTTTGTATAACTTTTTGCCCTCCACCCGCATAGCGGGTGGTTTTCTGTTTCGCTTCGCTCAACTGCCTAAAGGCACTAACAAGAAACAGCAAGCCTTGGCAGGCTTGCTGTTTCAGCATTTCTTTGGCGTGAAGCGAAGGATAACTCCATCCTTTTCATCACTCTTGCTGCCGCAGATGTGGTCTGCGGCGGGGGGCGTTTTACAGCACATTTTTTCGGATTCTTTACTACTTCTCCTTACCATTTTTGTTCAATGGTTTTTTTATTTGAGGGAAAATGTGTTTGTATCAATCCACATTACCGGAACAATTGAGCCGCCATTTGCATATGTCATATTGGATTTGAACCAAATTTCGCCAGTTGTTTTCAGTCCAAAAGTCCACATTTGATATTCACCGTTTCCTCCGGGCGCAGGCGTTCTCAACCAAACTCTATCATACTTACCATTTTCGAGTGTACATGCCTGTATCAAATATTTTGAATACGTTTTTGCTTCTCCCTGAGAAAAGATGAAAACCCTATCTTCTGTAGTTCTTCCCCCTTTGCCCACTTTGTTTCTGGCATTGGGCACTTTTGTTACAACAATACATTTCTGTTCTTTGTTAGAAAAACAAGCATCCAAAAACGCAGAATTCAAATATTCTCTTTGGCCGGATGTTTCCCAAACATTATCGCCAAAACCTCCGGGTATAGGTTTTTCGCTCATCAAAAAGACCTTCGATCCCGTTTTTTTGATAACATACCATTTTCTATCACCAAACGATACTTTCGATCCTACTTTAGCTTTTTTAATTATCTGAAGTTCGCACAAAACATACTTTTCTTCTGCATCCATATATGTTTCAGCGGATTTGAAGGCTTTTTGGGCAACCAAGAAATCAGGTTCTTTTTTTGCTAATTCTTCTTCACCTTTCTGATACCAGTAGGCATAGTACCTTGTGGATGCATCTTTGTAATCCCCGGCATTTTCAAATGCAGTTTTTGCGGCTGAATGAGCCGGTTTTCCCGCACTCAGCAGCGCTTCGCCGTACAGGTAGGAAGCTTCTTTGGCAAGCTGGCTTGCATCGCCGCTCTCTGCCGAATAATCTTCAGCATTCACAAAAGCATCGTATGCGCCTTTGTAGTCAGGCTTTTCACCGTTCATCAGGTCTAAACCTAATTGATACCAGTACGCATAGTACCGGGTGCTGGCATCGCTGTAATCTCCGGCATTTTCAAAGGCGGTTTTTGCGGCTTCGTAATCCGGTTCTTCCGCATAGAGCAGACTTTCACCCTGCAAATACCAGCACTCCTTTATGCGCTCTGTACCTGCGTTTTTTCCTTCCGGCGCATATTTTTCTGCATTTGCAAAAGCTTCTCTTGCACCATCATAATCAGGAGTTTCTGCATAAAGCAACTCTTCGCCCTTTTGGTACCAGTATGCATAGTACCGGGTGGCGGCATCGCTGTAATCCCCGGCATTTTTAAAAGCAAGTTTTGCGCCGTTATAATCCGGTTCTTCCGCATAAAGCAGTTCTTCGCCAAGCAAATAGGCAGTTTCTTTGGCAAGCTGGCTTGCATCACCGCTTTCCGCAGTATAATCCTCTGCATTGACAAAGGCGGCGTATGCGCCCTTATAATCCGGCGTTTCTGCATTTTTCAGGCTCAAGCCCTGCAAATACCAGCGTTCCTTGATACGCTCTTTACCTACAGCTTTTCCCTCCGGCACATATTCACCGGCATTCGCAAAAGCAGCTCTCGCACCACTATAATCCGGCGTTTCCGCATTCAGCAGTTCTTCGCCCTTTTGGTACCAGTATGCATAGTAGCGGGTGCTTGCATCGCTGTAATCTCCAGCATTTTCAAAGGCGGCTTTGGCGGCTTCATAATCCGGCTCTTCTGCATAAAGCAGGCTTTCGCCCTCAAGATACCAGCATTCCTTCACACGCTCTGTACCGATAGCTTTGCCCTCCGGGGCAAAGTCCCCGGCGATTTCAAATGCATCTCTTGCCTCAGAATAATCCGGCGTTTCCGCATTCAGCATTTGTTCGCCATACAAATAAACGCTTTCCTTTGCCCGGTCGGCGGGCGCACCCTTTTCGCTACTGTATTCGGTATACTCCGCAAGCCAGCCGAAATAGACATATGCATCAGCGTAAAGCCCTTCAGCGTAGCATTCTTCACCCTTTGCATACAAGGTGTTCAGCGCTTCCTGCGCCCGGGTCGGGGCATCCATATAATCTTCAAGACCGATAAAGTACCCGTAGGCAAGGTCGTAATTCCCTTCCTGCATTTCATAGCAACCGGCGTAATACTGGCACTTTTCTCCCGAATCGGGATACTCATCGTATTCCATACTCATCATTTCCATCAAATTGGCGGCTTGCTCATAATTCCCTCCATCCGCCAACGCAACGCCCCGGTCATACATCGCTTTGTGGCAGGCTTCAGCCCGGGTATCGCTGTCCCGGAACATGGGCAGCGTGTCGTAAATTTCATAAGCCTTTTCGTAGTATTTCCACCCTTCGGCGCTGTACCACTTCAGATGGTCAGTCTCCTTGCCGCCTTCGGCTTCGTAATACCGTGCGGTGTAATAGGTGACCAAAGAGGGGCAATCCTTAAAATCGCCCATGGCTTCAAAGGTTTTCACCGCAGATTCGTACTGCCCGTTCTCTCCGGCGGCCATGGCACGGCAGTAGCGGGTCATCTGGGGCGCATCGTTGAAGCTGCCCAGAGCTTCAAACTTCTCCGCAGCTTTTTCGTATTCTCCCTTGATGAGCAGTTTGTTGGCGGCATTGTACTGCCCCTCCGGGGTGGCACAGCCCGTCAGCCCCAGCGCCATGACCATGGCGAGAACCAACGCAAAAATACGCTTCAGGATGTTTTTCTTCATGAGCTTTTCCTCCTGTGTTTTGGCACATGCGCTCTGTTTCTTTCCATCCATTGCACAACAGAAACAGTGAGATTTTTCGCCAAGGTTTTCACATGTGCTCATCTCTGTATTTATTATATAATCGCAACGAAGATTACGCAAGTGAAAATGTCATCTTTTGCCCTAACAAAGAGGTTCCTCCGCCACGTCACCGAAATGGCTTTGGAGCAGCGGAGGGCATGACTTCCTTTTCTTTTTGTGTCAAAAAAAAATGTCAGCAAAAGAAAAACCGCAATTTGCACAGAAAACAGCTCATCCGCAACGCCAGAACCCCTCCTCCTTCGCCCAGTATTGAAAAACCCTTGTTTTCTGTTATCATCTTCCTGCAGGTAAAAAAAACGCATCTACCGGAAAAGGAGAGTTGTTCCATGACCAATCCCATCGACAAGGTAAAGGAAACCCCCAACCAGCCTAATGGCTCGTAGGAAATCAATTTCATCACCGATGTAAGTTTACTCTGCTCAAATTATTGACAATACTCAATATATTGAATATACTTTTTACAAAGAACGCATCTGCGTCTACGAAAGGTGGTATATTCATGGAAAACAAATTGTCCAAAATCCTGAAAATCATTCTGATCGTTGCAAGCATTCTTGCCTTGGTTCTCCAGGTGATTATCGAAAACATTGATTATGGAATTCAAGCCGAAGCGCTGCTCCTCCTGGTTCCGGCTGCCGCTCTGATGATTGCTGCATGCTGCGTTAATAAGCGCCTTGTCTCCTTTATTCTTTCCATTGTCTGCCTGGCGCTTGCCCTTGTTGGTCTTGTCCTTTCTCTTTTCGGTCTCTTCTACGTTCCCTGCTTCGTCAGCGCCCTTCTCCTCATGGCATGCGGCATCGTATGCCTCATAATCAATCGTCCCGAAGGCAGCAAAGAGCCTGTTCAGAAAACCAAGCTGGCTGCCGTTGCGCTGAACTGCGCCTTCGGTTTTGCCGGTGCACACCGCTACTATCTGGGCCATAAGAAAATCGCAATTATCCAGACCTGCTGCCTGATTATTCCCCTCCTTATCCCCATCAGCATGATCTGGGCCCTGGTGGACTTCTTCCTGATCCTTGCAGACAAATTGCTTCCCGCCGATGGTTCCGGCTACAAGCCCATTCCCGTCAGCGTTGACAATCTCGCTTCTGTTAAAGTACTTGAAAAACTTGCTGCCCTCCACCAGCAGGGCGTCCTCACCGATGAAGAATTCCAGCAGAAGAAGATCGAGCTTCTTTCCAGAATCTGATCCCCCTCCGGATGGTATACACAAGGCCCGCCGCATTTATTTTGCGGCGGGCCTGTTTCAATATGGCAAAAATTCAAAAGACTGAAAACCCTTTCAGACCTTCCCTTTCCTGAGGCCGCTCCTTACAGCGCACCCAGCAGCTGCGGCAGAATGGCGGCGTAGTGCTCGTCGGAAAGGCCGAAGTTCATCTCCTTGTAGCTCCAGGCCGCACGGGGGATGTTGTATTTGGTGAGGGCAGCGTTCATATCCTTGTACCAGCGCAGTGTGCTTTCAGCGTCTGCCAGGTCGATGACGCCGTATTCGCCGCAGTACAGCGGCACATCGTACTTGGCGGAAACCTCCAGGGCCGTCTTGAACATGTTCTCAAAATAGCGGCTGTCCATCATTTCGTCGCCCAAAGAAGCAAATTCGTCGTCGTAATCGTCGCCGAAGATGGAAGCGGACAGGCTGCGCATCTCCGATGCCTTCTGGGGGTAGACGGTGCGGAAATCCGCAGGCATGGCCTCCACCCAGTAGGCTGCCTGATGGGTGAATACCATGGGGCTGTAGCAGTGGAAGGTGAACACCACGTTTTCGTCGTAGGGGGCTTCCATAAGGGTGAGGCCGATGATGCTGGAATTATAGATGCCGCCCACCACAATGCGGGTTTCCGGAGCAATTTCCCGGATGGCGGGAATGGTGCGCCGGATGATGCGGTTCCAGGGTTCGGCAAACTCCCGGGCGGTCACTTCGTTGAGCAGCTCGAAGATGATGTTGTCCCGGTTGCCGTAGCGGCGGGCAAGCTCCTGCCACAGCTTCACAAACACATCCTGCAGTCCCTCATCGCTGAAGAAGCCGCAGTAGCTGGCATCGTCAAACACAAAGCCGCAGGCCTTGTGGATATCCAGCACCAGGTTGAGGCCGTATTTTTCACACCAGCCGATGCAGCGGTCGATGTGCACAAAGCCGCTTTCGATAAAGCTGCCGTCGTCGTTCTGGATCACGTTGTAATCCACCGGCAGGCGCAGGTGATCCAGGCCCCAGCCGGCCAGCTTCTGAATATCCGCTTCGGTAATGAAGGTGGAATAGTGCTCCTCGGTGTAGTTTTCGCCGCACTGGGACAGCCAGCCGCCCAGATTGACGCCCTTGTCATAGCCCTTGAGCTGTTTCATATTTCATTTCTCCTTTAGGGGCCCGCAGGCCCTGAATATTTGTGCCGGGATGTTTTCAGCAATCAAGGCAGAGTACCTCTGCCGCCGTGGTGCTGTCAAAACCGAGGGTGAGCCTGCACTTGCCCTGAAGGGCACGGGCGTTGCCCTGCTGATCGTACAGATCCAGCCTCTTTTTGAAAATCTTCAGGGTGACGGTTTTGGTTTCGCCTGCTTCCAGGGCCACCCGGGCCCAGGCAGCCAGCCGCTTCTTAGGCTGCACCACGGGAATATCCTTCCACCGGGCGTAAAGCTGCACCACGGTTTCGCCGGGCAGGCTGCCGGTGTTGGACACATCCACGGTTACAACGGCGGGTTCTTCCTCCGAAAGAGGCTGCTGCACCTTTGCGCCGGACAGCGCAAAGCTTGTATAGCTCAGGCCGAAGCCGAAGGGAAACAGGGGCGAAAGGTCCTCGTCCAGATAGCGCAGGGAGTAGGGTGCGCCGCCGTTGTACAGGCGGGAAGTGGTCAGCTGGTCGTGATGAATGGGAATCTGGCCCACGCTGCGGGGGAAGGTCATGCTCAGGTGTCCGGAAGGATTCCGGTCGCCCATAAGGAGCATCCGCAGGGCATCTGCGCCCATGGTGCCCGGGAACCAGGCGTTCATGAGGGCGTTTGTGCAAGGCAGTACATCCGTCAGGATCAGCGGACGGCCGCAGAAGAGGATCAGCACCACCGGCTTGCCGGTGGCTTGCAGCTGCCTTAGCTGCTGAAGCTGCTCTTCCGGGAAAACGGGATTGGCTTTGCTGGTGCCTTCGCCGCTCTCTTCCTGCTCTTCTCCGGCTGCAAAGAGGATCACATCCGCTTCTTCGGTATCCGTCAGGGTGATGCGCCCGTCGGCAGCAAAGCTCTCCCGCAGGGTCTGCACTTCCTGCGCAAGGCCGTCCAGAGACCAGCTGCCCAGCAGATTGCGGCTGTCTGCATGGCTGCCCTCAAGGGCCACTTTCATGCCCGGTTTCAGGGGCAGTACGCCGTCATTCTTCATCAGCACACAGCTGCGCAGGGCCGCCTCAAGGGCGCTGCTGCGGTGCGCCTGCCGGGTGCAGGTTTCCTCCTGCCGGGCATTGTCTACGCACCATACCGGGTTTTCAAACAGGCCCAGCTTGTTTTTGAGCCGGAGCACACGGAGGCAGGCTTCGTCCAGCTGCTCCATGGAAATGCTGCCATCCTCCAGCAATTCGGGTACATGGCGCAGGTAAGCAAAGCTCATCATGTCCATATCGGCGCCGGCGGAAAGGGCCAGCCGGGCGGCTTCCCGCTTATCCCCGGCAATGCCGTGGTACATCAGCTGGCGGATATCGTCGTAGTCGGAAATGGCCATGGCGTCGCTGTGCCACTGATTGCGCAGCACTTCCTTAAGCAGCCAGGGATTGCATATGCAGGGGATCCTGTCCACCATCATAAAGGCAGGCATCACCATTTCGCAGCCCTCGTCCAGCGCTTCCTTAAAGGGAGGCAGATAAGTATTGTACATCTCCGTGCGACTCACATCGCCGGGGGCGTAATCCAGGCCCGAACCGCACAGGCCGTATCCGGCAAAATGCTTGGCGCAGGCAGCCACGCCGCCCTTGCGCAAGCCCCTTACCATGGCAGCGCCCATCTGGCCGCAGAGGGCCGGCGATTCTCCGGGGCTTTCCATAACACGGCCCCACCGGGGATCCCGTACCACATCCACCATGGGGGCGAAGGTGGCATGATAGCCGCAGGCCACGGCTTCTTCTGCGCTGATTGCGCCCATTTCCTCCGCCAGCGACTCCTCAAAGGTGCAGCCAAGGGCCAGGGGGATGGGGTAAACGGTGCGGCAGCCGTGAATCACATCCCGCATCAGGATGGGGGGAATATGATGGGGATGACGTTCCGTCATATCCCGGACAATTCCGGCGAACTTTTCCGCATCGGGCATTTGATCGCAAATCAGACTGCCGCAGAGCACCACCTGCTCCGGCGTAAGCTGCTGCTCCACCATGGGGCCGGTGGGTTCCGCAAAGCCGCCTGCGCACATGGACAGGGGGATCTGGCTGATCTGGGCTGCCTTTTCCTCTGCGGACATGGAGGCCAGCAATTCAAGAAGCTGCTTTTCGGTCATGGGGATTCTCCTTTGTTTCTGATAATTGATAAAAGCTTTATTTCACCTTCAGACCCTTTTCCTTTAGGAAAGCGATCAAGCCTTGAAGGTCTCCCTTCACAAAACCATCCTTGGCGAAGGAATAGGCCAGCTTGCTTCTGGAACGGAGAAAATAGAAATGCTTTGTGGAAAAGCTGTTCTTGATCTCGCTGAGGGGCAGCTGGTTTGCTCCGCCGTTGGAGGAGGAAAGATGCAGCCTGTCCGGATAAACGATGATGGTGTTTTCCACTTCCTTGCCGCCGCCCACCTCCTGATAGCGTTTTTCCATCAGCCTCACCGTGCGCAAGTACCTGATCACCCTCGTTATCAGGAACAGCGGCACATAGATCAGCAGAATGTAACGGATCATCGTGCCCGTATCCCAAAACAGGTACAGGATGAACAGGGCAATCAGGATCAGATGCACTGCCATGGAGGCGGGATGAAGAAAATACTGGTACAGATACAGTTCCTTGAGAAACCGGCGGTTGATGGCATGCTTGTTTTCAAACAGGGATTCCATGGGAAGGGGCCTCCTTTATTCTGGTTTGCCTTTCCTGCCTTGGGGTAAAAAGAACAAGCAGCGCAGGGGCCAGAAACCGAATCAGCATATGGCAGGCAACGGTACCGAAAGTGATGGCAAAGCTTTCCGCCCAACCTGCGCCAGGGCCCAGCCCGGCAAATACAAGGCACAGAAAAACGCTGGCAGCCAGAATGATCTTCATGATGCAGGCCATACGCATTGCCCTTTCACGGTACATTCTTTTCTCTGCTTCCATTATACCCTGCACAGGCCAAATGTCAATTTTGCTTTCCGGGCCCATATACGCAAAAACCCCCACGGCCGGAGCCGCAGGGGAAAAAGGAAGGGAACCGGAAACTGTCGGTGTTATTTGGTGAACCGGAACATATTCCAGCTCAGCCGGGGCAGCACAGCGGTAAGCACGCCTTTTTCAAGGCTTGCGCTGCCGGGTACGGGTCGGATGGTATCGGGATGGTCAAAGGAATTCATGGCATCTGCATCCTCGGTATGCATAACGGAGTACTCTGCCAGCTGCCAGCCCTCAAAGCTGCGCAGATCCATGGTGAAATCCTGCTGATCCTCCCAGTCGGAGTTGATGACGAATACCGTCAGCTGATTGTTTTCCTCATCCAGGGCAGCTGCGGCGTGGACGTAGTTCACGTTGTCAAAATCGCCGTACTGGTTCATATCGTCGATAACATAGCCATCCACATGGTAGGTTTCGCACTCCACCTCCGGCAGCAGGGATACGCCCTTTGCATAGCGGATCATCTGGGTGAAGGGATAGTGGGATGCGCCCTTCCATACATGCTCGCGGTCGGTCTTGCACAGGTCGCCAAGGCCGCCGGTGGCGCAGCCGATCTGGATGCGGTCTGCATGGCGCAGCATGGTCAGCATAATGCTCATGCTGGCAAGGGTACGGGGCATTTCGCCGCTCATGGGGGGCATGCGCCGGGTGGACCAGTCGTCGGGGTCGTGATGCACATACTTCCGCTCCGGATCAATGCCCAGGAAGCCCATGGCAGGCTGCCGTCCGCCCATGCCGAAATGGGGTTTGCCCGCAGGACGGTAGGAGGCGGCATATTCATCCAGGGAGAGCATCATGGTCTTTTTGGAGCGCATCTTGGTTTTGAGATAATCGCACATGGCGATCTCCGTGCGGATGTAGTCCTCAAAGGCCTGATATCCGGCCAACAGCCCCGGCAGGTTGCCGATGGGTGCGGAATGGTAGTGATGCAGGGAGATCATGTCCACGGTTTCGTAGCACTGGGCGATGGCCTCCAGATCCCAGTCCGGATAATGGTTCAGGAAGGGGGAGCTGGACACGGCCGCCACGGTTTCAATGGTGGGGTCGATCCACTTCATGGCCTTGGAGGTCTCGTGGGCCAGCACGCCGTAGCCACGGGGATCCCTTTCCCAGGAAGCGATCTGCCAGGGGCCGTCGGGCTCGTTGCCCAGGTACCAGGTCTTTACGCCGTAGGGAGCGGTATGGCCGTTCTTTTTGCGCAGGTCAGACCAAAAGCTGCCGCCCTCGTGATTGGTGTACTCCACCAGCTCGGCGGCCTCCCGGAGGGTGCCGGTGCCCAGATTGACGGTATACATGGCCTCTGCGCCCACTTTTTCCGCCCAGCCCAGGTATTCATCGTGGCCCACGTCGTTGGGCACATACTGGAACCAGGCCATATCCAGCGCAGTTTTACGGTTTTCTTTCGGGCCGATGGACTGCTTCCAGTCCCAGCCGGAAACAAAGTTGCCGCCGGGCAGGCGCACGCAGGGCAGGCCTGCTTCCTTCAATCCGGCAATGAAATCCTGACGCATGCCCTCCTTGTCTGCGGTGGGATGCTTGGGATTAAACATGCTGCCGTTGACCATGGAACCGATGGGCTCCAGAAATGCGCCGAACAGCCGGGGGGAAATTTTGCCGATGCGGTAGGAAGGGTGAAGGGTCAGCTTTGCTTTCTTCATTGTATACACCTCACTGATGAACGGGGCGCAGCATTATTTGAACAGCAGCGGCAGGAACTCGTGGATGCAGCGCCGCCAGACGGTCCAGTCGTGGCCGCCGCCGAAGGTGGAACGGAGGATGGGCAGATCCTTGTCGGCCAGGAACTCGTCGTCCTTGGCAAAGGCTTCCCAGAAGGTATCTTCAGTACCCATGGCCCGGTAGAACACCTTGAAGGTCTTCTTGAATTCCTCGGGCTGATAGATCAGCTTCAGATGGGGTTCATCTGCGCCGTTGGCCCAGGGAGCCCGCAGGAAACCGCTGAACAGGCCTGCATAGCCGAACATATCCGGATTGCTGAGGGTGGTGATGCTGGTATGGTAGCTGCCCATGCTCAGGCCGGCCATGGCACGGTTCCACTTGTCGGTCTTTACGGGGTAATGGCTTTCAATGAAGGGGATCAGGTCGCTGACCAGCATCAGGGGCAAAAGACCCCGCTCGGCCACGCCGTTTTTCTGGGTCATGCCGTTGGCCATGACGATGATCATTTCCTCCATGCGGGCCTCGGCGATGAGGTTGTCCGCAATGCGTGCCACATGGCCCTGGTGCACCCAGCCGGTTTCGTTTTCGCCGTAGCCGTGCTGCAGGTAGAGCACCGGGTATTTCTTGCTTTCGGTATAGGCCGGGGGAGTGTAGATCATGGCGATCTCCATCTTGCCGGTCTCGGTGGAATAGAAGTAGCGGCGGCTCACCGCACCGTGGGGGATGTTTTCAAGCCGGTCGAAGTCCTCGCCGGGCACGGGAATATCCACAAAGTTCATGGGGCGGCAGCAGCCGTAGCCGATGGGAAAATAGGGGTTGAGCATGTCTGCGCCGTCAATTTTCAGGAAGAAGTACTTGAAGCCAACGCCCATATCCAGAGTCAGTTCCCAGGCGCCGTCCTCCATTTTTTCAAAGGGGGTGATGTTGCCGAACTGGTCCAGCTCCACCTTCTGTGCTTCCTTGGCGATAAGGCGGAAGTGCACCTTGCCGTCTTCCAGGATTTCCACACCCTGCACGCCGTCCCGGTCGGGTTCGCCGATGATGGGGTCAAAAGCAACGGTTGTATCAAGAGGCCACTGAAGATTCATGATATTTCCTCCTTACTTTGTATACAGGGTAAAGCCCTTCAGCATGGCTGCGCCGGGGCCTTCATAGGTGAAGTACAGGCTGTGCACGCCATCGGGAATGGCAACAGGGGTACGGAATTCGTGCCATACATTGTAGGACTGAAGCGGGATCTCCGCCAGAACTTCGCCGTCCCAGGCGGTTTTGATCTGGTACTTGCCGTAGCAGTAGCCCCGCACGGTAAGGCCGATCTCGCAAACGCCCTTCATATCAAAATACTTGAAGCCGCAGGTGGCGCTGTTGCCCATGTTGATGATGTAGCCCTGCTCCTCATCGCCGTCCCGGCCATCCTGGGTGATACGGGGCAGCTGGCTGTCCAGCCAGAAATGGTTCCGGCCTGCGCCGCCGGTGTAGAGGCTCTCCTTTTCGTGGAAGAGATTGCAGGCGATATACGCCGGGTAGAAGCCCTCGCCCTTGAGGGGGCCGCCGTTGAGGCCGCAGCTGGTCATCTCCACCTGGGGGATGGAACCGTCTTCCAGCATGTACACCTTCTCTGCCATGGCCTGACGGCTGAACACGGTTCCGTTGGTGTGGCGGTGGTAGAAGATGTAGTAATCATCGCCGATTTTCTCAAGGCCGCCGTGGTTGTTTGCGCCGTAGAACATGGGCTTGTCAGCGGGCTTGTAGGTATCGATGTGCAGGTCCGCATTGCTGACGAGCACGCCGCCAAAGACGAAGTCTTTGTCCGGGGATTTGCTGGTGGCGTAGCACAGTTCATGCATCACGATGGAAGAATATACAAAATAGTAGGTATCGCCGAACTTGCGGATGGAGGAAGCCTCGAAGAACTCGTGGCCCTCATAGCCGGTGCCCGCAGAGTAGGGGCGGCTGGGCACAACGTACACAGGCTCCCTGAGCATGGTGAGCATATCCTTGTCCAGACAGGTCATCATGGCGCCGTGGCGGCTGGGGTCGTCAAAACCGGCAAAACCTGTATACAGGTATGTCACCTCGCCCTCGGTGAGCACGCCGGGGTCAAACTGATGCTCGTCGCCCTCCCGCTCGCCGTAGATACGGCCTTCCTGGTCGTGCACATAGCCCAGGAACTGGTAATGGCCCGCAGGTTCATCGCACACAGCAACGGAGATGCGGCTGAACTTATCCAGTGCATAGAACAGGTAGTACCGGCCGTCGGGGCCACGGGTCACGTCGGGGGCATAAAGGCAGGCTGCGCCATCGGGGTTAAGGGGGTCATCGGTCTTGAGGTAGATAACGCCCTCATAGCGCCAGTCCGCAAGGTTATCCACCGGTGCGGAATAGCACACATAGTCGTTCATGCAAAATACATAGCCGTTGAAGCGGTCGTGGGAGCCGTAGACATACACACGGTCGCCAAAAACGTGAGGCTCGCCGTCGGGAACGTATTCCCAGCTGGGCATATATGGATTGAATGCCTGCATGATTACATACCACCTTTTCCAAAAATGTAGTTGTACGGACAATTATTTACGAAAGTTATTATACTTCATTAAAAAACTGAAAACAACCCATTTACGGACTTTTTTTCGTATTATTTTTGTCTGAGGTTGCTTTTTTTCAAAAAGGAGAATACAATCATCTGGTGAATAAAAATACAGGATATCTGCGTATCTCCCTGTGCCGCATATCCGGGAAAGGAAAACAAGGCTGCATGTCCATACAACCTGTAAGGGAATATTTTGCTGCTCGCAGCATGGAAAACCGCATTCTGGAATTTGACGTATCCAGCGCCACGGTGGAGCTGGCTGCAAAGGCCCTTCAGTGCGACCCGGCCCGCATTGCCAAATCCCTCACCTTTCTTTTGAACGATGAAGCGGTGATGATCGTTGCCGCCGGGGATGCCCGCATTCACAACGCCAAGTACAAGGCCCTTTTCGGCGTCAAGGCAAGGATGCTCACCCCCGAACAGGTTCTGGATATGACCGGCCACGCAGTGGGCGGCGTGTGTCCCTTTGCGCTGAACGCGGGCGTACGGGTCTACCTGGATGAAAGCCTGAAACGCTTTGAGACGGTATTTCCCGCCTGCGGCAGCGCCAACAGCGCCATAGAGCTGACCATCCCCGAGCTGGAAAAATACGCTGCGCCCCTTGGCTGGGTGGATGTATGCCGACTGCCGGACAGCTGACGGCCCTGAGCTGTTTCTTTTTTCATTTCCTCTTTTTTATATACAGAAAGGAAGTACCATGAGTTCCGCAACACTTTCCCGAGATTTTACCCACGGCAATATTCCCCGGCAGCTGATCCGCTTCACGCTGCCCTTTATGGCCTCCAACGCCATGCAGGTGCTCTACTCCGCCATCGATATGATGATCGTGGGCAACTGTGTGGGTAAAGAAGGCCTTGCAGCAGTATCCCAGAGCAGCCAGATACTGAACTTTGTCACCATGCTGTGCCTTGGGTTTTCCAATGCCGGGCAGGTGCTGATCTCCCAGGCCATTGGCGCAGGCAAAAAGAAGGAACTGAGCCGCATCATCGGCACTCTGTTCCTGCTGATCCTGCTCCTGGGCCTTGTGATGACGGTTTTCATCCTTGCGCTGTGCCAGCCCATCATCCGCATTATGCAGATCCACGATGATGCCACCACTATGGCCATGAGCTACCTGATCATCTGTGGCGCTGGCCTTGTATTCACCGCTGGATACAACATGGTTTCCGCCGTCCTCCGGGGTATGGGCGATTCCAAGCGCCCCTTTCTGTTCATTGCCATTGCTTCGGTCATCAACCTGGTGCTGGACATTCTCTTTACGGGCATCCTGGGCTGGGGCGTTGCCGGCGCTGCGGCAGCCACCATCATCGGCCAGGCTGCATCTTTCCTCTTCAGCCTTTTGTACCTCTACTGCCACCGGCAGGAGCTTGGCTTTGAGATGGATAAGGAGCACTTCCGCATCGAGGGCCGCTATGCAAAGCTCATCGGCTCCCTGGGTACCCCCATGGCGGTTCAGGCAGGCTTTATCAACCTTTCCCTGCTGTTTGTCAACGCCCTTGTGAACAAGGTGGGTGTAATCGCTTCCGCCACCTTCGGCGTGGGCATGCGCATAGACGACCTGTGCAACAAGGTATCCCAGGGGCTCCAGTTTGCCGCCTCCCCCATGATCGGCCAGAACATCGCCGCCGGGCAAAAGGAGCGTGCCAAAAAGGTGGTATGGTACACCTGGATGTATTCCTTCGCCTTTACTGCGCTGTTTTTGATTCTGTACCTGTTCTGCCGTGAGCTGCTGTTTTCCCTCTTTACCGATGATACAAAGGTAATGGAGCTTTCCAAGACCTTTGTGGCTGCCATCGTCTGGATGTTCCCTGCCTTTGCCATCATGCGGGGCACCGGCGGCTTTATCACCGGCATAGGCAACGCCAAGCTGGGCATGGTGCTGGCCCTTCTGGACGGCGTTGTGCTGCGCATCGGCCTGAGCTGGCTGTTTGGCATCGTGCTGAATTGGGGCTTCTTCGGCTTTGTGCTGGGATACGGCCTTGCGCCCTACGGCTGCGCCATCCCGGGCATGATCTACTTCCTTTCCGGCAAGTGGGAAAAGAGAAAGGCGCTGGCGGAAGAGTTATAATGGCAGAATCCCTGCCGGGGGCCTTCTTTTCTTCTGGGTCAGAAGAAAAGAAGCAAAAGAAGACCGCATTTGTATACAACTCAGTGTGCAAAAAGAGACTACCGCAAAACGGGAGTCTCTTTTTTGTGCAATACATGCTTCTCCCGCCTGCACCGCTGCAACCCATCCCTGCCGCTGCCCCTGCCGGGAGCCTTCTTTTCTTCTGAGTCAGAAGAAAAGAAGCAAAAGAAGACCACATTTGTATACAACTCAGTGTGCAAAAAGAGACTACCGCTTACCGGCAGTCTCTTTTTTATGCAATACATGCTTCTCCCGCTTGCACCGCTGCAGCACATCCCCGCCGCTGCCCCTGCCGGGGGCCATCTTTTCTTCTGTGACAGAAGAAAAGAAGCAAAAGAAGACCACATTTGTATACAACTCAGTGTGCAAAAAGAGACTACCGCTTACCGGTGGGAGAACTGTTAAGGAACAATTTATTCTGCAACGAACAAAGGAGCATCCGGTGCATGCCGGATGCTCGCTCACTTATGTACTAGTATAAACGCAATGCACCGGAACGGTGCGCATAATTGCGCCCTCCTATGGATTTTTGGGAACTCAATAAATTGGAGTTTGTCTACTTCGGAAAACTGAAATTTGTCTCTCCTACCAATATCCTATTCCATAGTTTCAAACTCATTTCTTAATATTGAAAAATATAATCTTCCAACATATTCTCCGTTCATATAGAAATAGTCTCTCAATGTTCCTTCATATACAAAACCACATTTTTCTATTACTCGTTTTGATGGTTCATTGATAGTCTTAGTACAAATTTGAACCTTGTGCAAATTCATTCTATCAAATCCATATGCAATAACTGCTTTTGTTGCCTCTGTTGCAAAACCTTTACACTGAAAATCCGAACCAATGCAATATTCAATTTCCGCAAAATGATTCTTACTATCAACCAAAAAATATGCTATCTGTCCTATACATTCACCCGTTGTTTTTTCAACAACAGCCCAACGATAATAGTCATTCTTTTCATAAGAACCTATATACTTGTCAAGCAATCCTTTTACCTCATCTTTAGTAGAGTACACTGGTTCAGAATATAATGATTGTATTTTCTCGTCTGCAACCCAATATTTAAGCATTGCGTCATCATCTGTATATTCGAACCTTCGAAGTATTAATCTCTCCGTCTCTATTGTTTTTGTGCCAACGTGTGTAAGCATCTTTATTCCTCCGTAAACTTCAAATTTATCGCTTTCATTCTATCACAGCAATACAAGGAACCGCAAGCTAACCAAAGCTTGCGGTTCCGTTGCTTGCATGATGGCAAGTGAAGGATAACTCCATCCTTTCCATCTCCCCTGCCGGCAGTCTCTTTTTTGTGCAATGCATGCTCCTTATATACGCTTTTCGGGAGGGTGCGGGAGGGGGCTTTTCCCGGAGAAAAGCCTTCTCCCGCCTGCACTGCTGCAACCCACCCCCGCCGCTGCCCCTGCCGGGGGCCTTCTTTTCTTCTGGGTCAGAAGAAAAGAAGCAAAAGAAGACCACATTTGTATACAACTCAGTGTGCAAAAAGAGACTACCGCTTACCGGCAGTAGGACTGTCCCAATCTACCATCGCAAATATATTCAAACGAAATACGACCCCCTCCATCGCAACACTTGAATCCATCTGTGAAGGCTTTGATATCTCGCTGGCTCAGTTTTTTGCCGAGGGCAGTATGGTAGAGCTAAATCCCGAACAGCAGCAGATGTTTTCTGCCTGGTCATCCCTGACCAAGCCTCAAAAGGAAGCGCTGAATCACCTCATACGGGTAATGAAAACCGATTGAAAAACTTCGGTTCGTTCATTTGTTTTCATAGGGGTCTTTCGGGCTGTCGTGCCGGTTTTGGCCGTCTGCCTGCCGCCCCGGAAGGTACAAAAAGCACACCTGCCCGCCGCCCAGGGCGACGAACAAATGCGCTTATGTTTCTCAGGGAAACAAGCATTTTCTTTTTTTCGGTCTCTATACAAACAGCGCAGCAAGTTACCGCTTGCTGCGCTGTATTTGTTGTACCGTTCATCGGGCTGTTTTTCAAACCCCTTCTTTGTTTTCGGAGGAAAGGGAAGGTGCTGTGATCTGGGAAGCGGCCTCCCTGCTGAGGTTAATTTTGTGCTCTGTTTTTACCCACACTGTCTGCTGGCGGCATTTGAGCAGGCCGATAAACTGGGCCAGGATGACCACCGGGGTGTTCAGGGCGGTGCAAAGGAGGGCATAGGGCAGCGCCCGGATACTGGGTTTGATTCTGTTATCCACCCAATCGCTCCAGTACCATTGCACCATCAGGGTGTATACCAGCAGGGCAAGGCTGATGAGGGACGAAACCAGGTTGAAATCAGCGGTGGGATAATTGGGAATGGCTTTGGTTGCCAGGTAGGAAAGCACCGTCTGCACGGCTACCAGAACGCCATTGATAAAGGAGAACAGGAAGGTGGCAGGGAAGAGCATCTGCACCAGCATGCTGAAAAACTCGCCCAGGGGGATCTTGCCTGTAAACAGTCTTTTGAAAAGGGGCCCAAGATTGCGAAAGAAGATGTACCAGTGCCCCTGGGCCCAGCGGATGCGCTGGCGCAGGCTGGCCTTGAGGGTGGTGGGCTTTTCGTCATAAACACGGACGTTGTTGTTCCACAGCACTTTTCTGCCTTCCAGGGTTGCGTCAAACTGCAGCTCCACGTCCTCAGTGAGGCTTTCCGTGGTCCAGCCGCCCCGCTGGTAGAGGTAGCGGGTGCGCACTGCAAAGCCGGTGCCGCAGATGAAGGTGTTCAGCCCGATGCGGCAGCGGGCGTACTGCAGAAAACGGTTGGAGGCGACGTAGGTAAGATAGTAGAAATAGGCAATGATACCCGTCTTGTTTTTGCAGTCCAGATAGCACTGAATCACTTCCGTGTTGGAGCTGCTGGAAAGGAACTGGCTGTTGACCTCCCGGAACATGGTTTTGTCCACCAGGTTGTCCGCATCAAAGAAGAAAACGGCGTCGTATTTTTCCTGATAGCCTTCCAGCGCAAGGAAGGCTTTCTTCAGGGCGACGGTCTTGCCGGTGGGTTCGTCCTTGGACTGGTTGTGGAATTCCAGTACATTTGCCCCCAGGCTTCGGGACAGCTCCGCAGTGCGGTCGGTGCAATTGTCAGCCAGGACGTAAAAATCGTACAGTTCTTTTGGGTAGTCCATCTGCTGCATGTTTTCAATGATGGCAGGGATCACCGCTTCCTCGTTGTGGGCGGGAATCAGAACCAGAAAACGCATTTCAGGATCATGGGTTTCGTAATCCCGGGTGGTTTTTTTGAAGCCGAAAAAGCTGACCACCAGCTGAAAGATCAGCGAAAAGCTCAGCCCGACGCCTATGATCCCCGTCAGTATCTTCAGAATTTCAATCGCTGTAACCAAAGTAATGTCTCCCTTGTGGTGTATGTATGGAAGCAAACCATAAACGCATGATGCTGTCTTCCGTGTCAATGGTTGTCGTAAAAGGAGCATTCCCCCACAAATTCCCTCAGGATGCTCAGGGGCGGAATCTCGTTCATTACCTTGCCATCGGCAGGGAGAAAATAGTGCAGTGTTTTCAGCAGCCGGTGGGCCATAAGGTACTCCGGTTCATCTTTGGTGATGGACAAAAGCAGCTCGTAGGCCACGGATTTCAGGATGGGCAGCTCGTAATGCAGCGAGGTATTGAAGAGTGCATCCGCTTTTTCCTGATAGGGGAAAATCCATTTTTCCTCGCCGGAGCGTACCTTGGGCCACATGGCGATGGTCTGGCGGGGAGAAGTGTTGCGCATGCGTACGTCACGGACAATCCGCCTCAGCAGGCGCACGTCGGTGGTGCGGATGCGGTTGTGGTCGTCCAGGTTGATGCAGGTAAGGGCGCTGACGTAAACGCCGTACATCAGCTGTTCCGGCAGGGCGGAAGTAATGCGGTCGTTCATGCCGTGAATGCCTTCCACCAGCAGAGGTTCCTCGGGGGTGATGCGCATTCTGACCCCCTGGGGGCTGCGGCGTGCCACGGTGAAATCATACCTGGGCATTTCCACTTCCTCGCCGCCCAGCAGCCCTTCCAGGCAACGGGAGAGCAAAGGCAGATCCAGCGCCTCCACATGCTCCAGATCCGGCGTGCCGTCGGCTTCCAGGGGCAGATCATCCCGGTTTAGGTAAAAATCGTCCAGGGAGAGGAGCCTTGGCCGCTTGCCGTGTACCCGCAGGTGCACCGCCAGCCGGTTGGCAAAGGTGGTCTTGCCGCTGGAGGAGGGGCCGAAAATCATGATGATCCGGGCATTTCTTTCCACAATCTCGTCAGCGATGGCGGCGATGGACTTATCATGCAGCGCCTCGTTGACCCGGATGAATTCCCGCATGCGGCCTTCGGTGAGCATCCGGTTGATATCCACCGCATTGCCTGCGCCAAGGATGTTGCACCACTCCTGGCTCTGACCGAATACCCGGAGAAACTTTGCGTGGGGCTGATAGGGGGCGGGCGCATCCGGCGCATCGGGGGCGGGGCTCATGAGCACCACACCGGGAAAGTGAGGCTTCAGCCGGAAGGGCATCACCCAGCCGGTGGAGGGCAGCATCGCCCCGTAGAAGTACTCGCACAGGCCGCCCATGCGGTACATGGCAATGGTTTTGCTGGGGCGGTAGCGAAGCAGCTCCGCCTTATCCATGCGGCCCTGCCTGTCAAAGTAGCTCACGGCTTCTTCCCGGGTCCACTGCTCCTTTTCAAAGGGCAGATCCTCCGCCTTCAGGCGAAGCATTTCCGCCTCTACGGCCTGGATCTGCTTCTGGCTGAGGCTGTCATCCTTCGCCCGGGCATAAAGGCCGTAGCCCACGGAGTTGAGGATGCGTACCTGTTTTTCTGGATACAGCCGCTTCATGGCTGCAAGAAACAGAAACCGGAGGGACCGCTCGGCAATGCGGCGGCCTTCGTCGTCCATATAGGTGAGGGGAACAAGAATGCAGCTTTCTTCAAGGGATTCCTTGCGTTCCAGGCATTCGCCGCCCCGCATCACCCCCAGCACCCGGGAGGCCTCCCCGGCGGGAAGCAGGCTTTCCAGAACGGTTTCCACCTTCGTTCCTTTGGCATACTCCCGTTCCTTGTCTCCTATGGTAACACGGATGTTCTCGCTCATTCCTCTGCCTCCTTCTGGAAAGCGTCGAAAAAGGGAAAGTCACATATCCTCAAAGGGCATATTGGTGGACAGTGCGGCGGAAAGGTCGTTCCAGTCCACGTTGTCGTAGTCGCCCCGCTTGCGCTTGTACTGGTACTGCAGTTCCTTGGTGTGCAGATAGGCCCGGCTCTGCTTGTTGGCGGGAAGGATGCTCAGGTGCATGCCTACCTGGCCGTCGGGCAGCTTTGCAAAATGAGCCTTCAAAAACAGCGTGCCATGATGCTTGCACTGGCACAGAGCAATGAACTTGCCGGGCGCCTGAGGAATCAGCTCGGTTTTCAGGCTGGTCATCTGGCCGCAGGTAGGGCAGCGGGGGGCCCGGAGCTTATCGCTCTCCAAAGCGGCAGTCACCGAGGGAACGGTCTCCGTGGCCCGGAAGCGTACCCGGCGCTCGTTGTGGCTCAGCTTTTTGGCGTGCTCCTCATAATCCAGCACCTTTTCGGGATGAGGCAGCTTCTGCCACACCCGGGCGGTGTAGTAGGCATCATGCATGGCATTGTGGAAGGCACGGTCTTCCTCGGGCTGGATCTCCAGCTCCTCCATGGCGGTTTTCAGGGCCACCTGGCCGCTCTTGCCCCGCTCGGCGGCATAGAGCCGCTGCAGGTCATACATGGGCGGCAGCTTGCGCTCCACGCCGAAAAAATCCATGTTCTGCTGGAAAACGCTGATATCATCCCCGCCCCAGGTAAGGCACACCGCATCCTCGCCGCACCAGTCCAGGAAGCTGTTTGCGCCCTCTGCAAAATGGGGTGCATCGCAGATCAGCTCCTGGGTGATGCCGGTCATCCGCTTCACCCGGGGATGAATGGTAAGGTAGTGGGTGGGGCAGATCAGCACGGAGATGGTATCCACCAGTTCCATGCGCTCGTTCACTTTGGCTGCGCCGATCTGGATCACTTCAAAGAGCAGATTCTCCCCCACCTTGCGGTAGGCGGCGGAAGCATAGCTGACGGGCTGGTTCCATTCCAGATCCAAAACAATGTACTGCATGATGTATCAATACTCCTGTGAGGTAATAAGTTCTCAGTCAAAGGCAGCGTTCTGCCCGGCCAGATAGCCTGTGGAGAAGGCAATCTGCAGGTTGAAGCCGCCGGTCATGGCATCCACATCCAGCAATTCGCCGGTAACGTACAGGCCGGGAATCAACTTGCTTTCCATGGTGCGGGGATCCATTTCCTTCACCGATACGCCGCCCCGGGTGACTACCGCCTCCTGAAGGGGACGGGTGCCGCTGATGGGCAGGGGCAGCTCCTTGGTGAGGCGCACAAGGCTTTGCCGCATTTCCCGGGTCATATCGCAGGCCAGGGTTTCAGGCGGGAAGCCGCACAGGGCAGGCATTTCCTCCGCCAGCCGGGAGGGAAACAGGCCGCCCAAAAGCGTGCGCAGCTGTTTTTTGCCGGAGGCGTCCAGATCCCGGAGGATTCGCTGATTCAGCTGATCCTCGCTGAGGCCGGGTTTCAGATCCAATGTGAGGGAAAAATCCTCGGGGCTCATTTCCGTCACATAGGCTGAAGCGGAAAGCACCAGCGGGCCGGAGATGCCGAAGTGGGTAAAGAGCATCTCGCCGATATCGGTAAAGAGGGTTTTCTTGCCGCTCTTCAAGGTAAGGCGCACGTTTTTCAGGCTGAGGCCCTGCAATGCACGGATCCACCCTGCATCGCTGGTAAGGGGAATCAGCGAGGGCAACGGCGGAAAGACGGTATGGCCCAGGGCCGAAAGCCAGCGGAAGCCGTCGCCGGTGGAACCGGTGGTGGGGTAGCTCTGGCCGCCGGTGGCCACAATGACCCGGTGGGCAGGAAGGCTTTCCCCGTTTTTCAGCATTACGCCGGATACAGCGCCATCCGCCGTCAGCAGCTTTTCCACCTCCGCATGGAGGCGCACTTCCACCCGAAGGCGGTGCAGTTCTCTTTCCAGGGCCCGGGTCACGTCGCTGGCCTTTTCGCTGGCAGGAAAGACTCTTTCGCCTCTTTCCACCTTCACCGGGCAGCCCAGCTTTTCCAGCTTTTCCATCATATCCGAGGGAGAAAAGGCATCCAGCGCAGAGTACAAAAACCGGGGATTTTTAACCACCTTCTGCCGGAACTGCTCCGGCGTGCAGGCGTTGGTTACGTTGCAGCGGCCCTTGCCGGTGATATAGATCTTCTTGCCCAGCTTTTCGTTTTTCTCAAGCAGGGTCACGGCGGCGCCGTTCTCTGCGGCGGTGATGGCTGCCAGCATGCCCGCTGCGCCGCCGCCGATTACGATTACTTTATTCATGTGCATTGTCGATATAGACGCTGTGCGCGTTCCATATTCCCTCCAGCCGTTTGAAATGCTCCTCCAGTTCGCCCCGGCGGCTCATGCCGATGGCGATGACCAGCGCATTGATCAGCGACAGGGGCGCAGCGAGGCTGTCCACAAAGCCGATCATATCCGTATGGGCCAGGAGGCACAGGTGGGAAAGCTCCTTCAGGGGGGACATTTCCCCGTCGGTCATGCCGATGATCTTTGCGCCGTTCTGCCGGGCAAAGCGTACGCATTCCAGCGTGCGGCTGGAGTACCGGGGAAAGCTGATGGAAAACAGCACGTCCTCCGGGCCGATGCGTTCAATTTCCTCCAGCACATCGCCGGTGGTATTCTGCACCAGAACAACATCTTCCAGAATCTGGTGCAGGTAATGGTACAGGAACTGTGCCAGGGGCGCCGAAGAACGCAGGCCCATTACATAGATGCGCTTTGCGTGAAGGAGTGCATCCACCGCCAGGTCAAAATCCTTGCGGCTGAGTTCCTCCATGGTTTTGCGCATGTTTTGCAGGTCGTTTTTTAAAACCGTGGGCAGCACCTCTTCGGGGCCCATGGTTCCCATCAGATCGAAGCGCTGCTCTGCGGTAAGCTGCTGGCGCACCAGAGACCGGAGCTTTTCCTGCAATTCGGGATATCCCTCATAGCCCAGGGCCACCGCAAAGCGAACCACCGTGCTTTCGCTTACGCCGCACTGGCTGCCCAGCATGGCGGCGGTCATGGAGCCCGCCTTTTCCGGGTGGAGGGCGATAAATTCCGCAATGCGTTTCTGACCCTTGCTCAGGGGCTTGTCACTGAGACTGAGCCGCTCAATGAGCCGCATATGGTCCTGCAAAAAGGTCCCTCCCTTAGTCCAGATACTTTCCCGTAAGGAAGCTTTCCTCCGGGGCGGAAGCAATATTGCCCATCAGCGTCAGCGTAGCGGCATTCCGGCTGAGATGCCACAGGTCGCTGCCTTCTTCCGGGGGCTCCGTATCATCGGCCATATCCAGCCAGAAATAGCTGCCGCCGGAGCGGGGATGGAAGCGCTGCTCATACCGGTCGGTAAAGTGTGCCTGAGACAAAGGCGCATAGTGTACCCCGGCCCAGTCCCTGACCGGGAGGGCGGGGGCGTTGATATTGAGCACTTCGCCCCGGGTAAAGGGTGCAGCGGCGTGCTTTTCGCCCATCCGGACGACGAAATCCGCCATATCGTAAACCAGTTCCTCTGCGGCCCTGTAGGCGATGGAGGCAGCCACGGCGGGCACCCGCATAAGGGATCCTTCCCGGGCGGCGGCCACGGTGCCGCTGTAATACACCGCCGTGCCTGCATTATGGCCATTGTTGATGCCGGAAATCAGCAGATCCGGCTTATCCTTCACAAGGCCGCCGGGGCACAGGCCCACCCGGACGCAATCCGCAGGCGTACCGTCGATGGCATAGGCCACGGCGTTCTCCTGCTTCAGGGGATATTCCCGCACCATCAGGGGCTGGTTTAAGGTAATGCGCTGGCTGGCGGCGCTCATCTGCCCGCTGGGCGCACACATAGTAACCCGGTGGCCCCGCTTCACGGCAGCCTCCAAAAGGGCCATGATGCCCACTGCGCCGATGCCGTCGTCATTGACAAGGAAAATATGCATAAAGGATGGCTCCTTTTCTTACTTGGTTTTGCCTGTGACCATATCCACAAGGGTGCGGCCCACATTGATAAGCAGCGCAAGAGCCAGCGCCCACCAGAAGTTTTTGATGATGACGCTGTTATCCACCCGCCGGGCAGCCAGCTGGATCAGCCAGCCGTCCACCACCACATAAAGCAAACCAAGGGTGCAGAAATTGACCACCTTCAAAAGCAGCCGCACCACGGGCCGCAGCAGCGTATAGCCCACCGCCAGGATAACGCCCAGGACAATGGTGTTATTCATGTTAACAAGGGTCACGCCGTCCATGAACTGAAAATGAGCGCAGAGCGGAATCACCGCAGCGGTGATCAAAAAGCGAAGAATTCCTGCGTACAATCGGTTCGCCTCCCTGTGTGCAGATTGTTCCATCTTTCATTATAACACATTTGGCCCAAGATGCATACCCGCCGGAGGAAAAGGGCATGCTTTTTCCCTGAACCACCCCGGCCCTGCGGGCATAGGATACTGCGGAGGGAAAAGCAATGAAAAGCAAGCTGTTTACAGATACGCAGGGGCTGGATATCCCCTTTACCGATAACGCCCCGGACCAGCTGAGCGTCTGCCTGCGCATGAGCCGCAGCGCCTACATCCACATCGCAAAGCAGGCGCAAAAGCTGGGCCTGACTACTGGGGAGTATGTGGATGCCCTGGCCCGGGGGGACAAAGACCGCCTCAGCAGGGAGCAAAGAATGCAAAGCGGCAGGGAGCTGGTACGGATGAGAGAATGAAAAATGGAAACAGAGAAAACCCCCGCAGGCCCGATGCGGATTGCACGGGTGCGGGAGGGGGCTTTCCCCGGGGAAAAGCCTTCTCCCGCCAATACCCGCCACGGCCTGCGCCCGCCGCAAGCCCTGCCGGGGGCCTTCTTTTCTTCTGTGTCAGAAGAAAAGAAGCAAAAGAAGACCGCATTTGTACACAAGTTAGCGTGCAAAAAGAGCCCACCGCAAACCGGCAGTCCCTTTTCTGAACAAAACAATCTTCCCTATATACGCTTTTCGGGAGGGTCCGGGAGGGGGCTTTTCCCGGGGAAAAGCCTTCTCCCGCCTTACCGCCACAACTCGCCCCCGCAGCAAGCCCTGCCGGGGGCCTTCTTTTCTTCTGTGGCAGAAGAAAAGAAGCAAAAGAAGACCGCATTTTCATCCAAGTTGGCACACAAAAAGAAACCACCGCAAACCGGCAGCCCCTTCCTGTACAAAAAACCCTTCCCCATATGCGCTTTTCGGGAGGGTCCGGGAGGGGGCTTTTCCCGGGGAAAAGCCTTCTCCCGCCAATACCGCCACTGCACGTCCCCGCAGCAACCCTGCCGGGGGCCTTCTTTTCTTCTGTGCCAGAAGAAAAGAAGCAAAAGAAGACCGCATATGCATCCAAGTTGGCACACAAAAAGAAACCACCGCAAACCGGCAGTTCCTTCCTGTACAAATCACCCTTCCC
Organism: Clostridiales bacterium; assembly: GCA_015056145.1. GTDB lineage: Bacteria > Bacillota > Clostridia > Christensenellales > Aristaeellaceae > Limiplasma. The sequence continues at coordinate 2,267 of SVGY01000022.1, read as the reverse complement.
CATATGCGCTTTTCGGGAGGGTGCGGGAGGGGGCTTTTCCCGGGGAAAAGCCTTCTCCCGCCTTACCACCACCCATAAAAAACCCCGTGCGGCCTCGTTGTGGGCTGCACGGGGATTTGTGTATGTTGTTTACTTTGCGAACTCGGTGCTGCGGGTTTCCCGGATCACGTTTACACGGATCTGGCCGGGGTACTCCATTTCCCGCTCGATGCGCTTGGCCACTTCCTTGGCCAGCACCTTGGTGCCCTCGTCGGTAACGTCCTCGGGCTTGACCATGATGCGCACTTCACGGCCGGACTGGATGGCGAAGCACTTTTCAACACCCTGGAAGGAATTGGCGATCTCTTCCAGCTTTTCAAGGCGCTTGATGTAGTTCTCCAGGCTTTCGCGGCGTGCGCCGGGACGTGCGGCGGAGATGGCGTCAGCGGCCTGAACCAGCACGGCTTCCACGGTCTGGGGTTCCACGTCGTTGTGGTGGGCCAGGATGGCGTGGATCACGTCGGGGCTTTCACGGTACTTGCGGGCCAGCTCGGCGCCCAGGGTGACGTGGGTACCTTCGGCCTCGTGGTCAACAGCCTTGCCGATATCGTGCAGAAGGCCGGCACGCTTTGCCAGGGCCACGTCAGCGCCCAGCTCGGCGGCCATCATGCCAGCCAGATGGCTGACTTCGATGGAATGCTTCAGTACGTTCTGGCCGTAGGAGGTGCGGTAACGCAGGCGACCCAGCAGCTTCACCAGCTCGTGGTGGATGCCGTGCTGATGGGTTTCAAATACGGCCTGTTCGCCGGCTTCACGGATCTGCTGATCCACTTCCTTGCGGGCTTTTTCCACCATTTCCTCAATGCGGGCGGGGTGGATGCGGCCGTCCATGATGAGGCGCTCCACAGCAATGCGGGCGATCTCACGGCGGACGGGGTCAAAAGCGCTGACGATGACGGCCTCGGGGGTATCGTCGATGATCAGGTCAACGCCGGTGGCGGTTTCAAGAGCACGAATGTTGCGGCCTTCACGACCGATGATGCGGCCCTTCATGTCGTCGTTGGGCAGGCTGATTACGCTGACGGTGCTTTCGGCCACATGGTCGGCGGCACACTTCTGGATAGCCAGGGCGATAATGTTGCGGGCTTTCTTTTCGCCCTCTTCACGGGCGTGGGTCTCGATATCACGCACCATGGCGGCGGCATCACGGAAGGCCTGCTTCTGCACCCGCTGGATCAGCATCTGGCAGGCTTCGTCCTGGGTCATGCCGGCGATGCGCTCCAGCTCCTGCAGCTGCTTCTCTTTGCCCTTTTCCAGCTGCTCCGCTTCACGGGTAAGCTCGGCGGCACGCTGGGTCAAGGTTTCTTCCCGGGCCTCAAGGCTGTCCTGCTTCTTGTCCAGGCTTTCCTCACGCTGCAGGATGCGGCGCTCGCTGCGCTGTACCTCGGCACGGCGGTCCTTGCATTCCTTGTCCAGCTCGGTCTTCAGCCGAAGCACTTCTTCCTTGGCTTCCAGAATGGTCTCTTTTTTCTTCTCATCTGCTTTGCGCTGGGCTTCTTCCAGCAGATTTTTGGCATACTGTTCCGTGCGGCCAATCTTTTTTTCACTGGCCTGCTTACGGTATTGATAACCGCCTGCAATGCCTGCGACGGCTGTTGCTGCGGCAATCAGAATGGTCCATAACCACTGCATGATTTCCGACTCCTTTCCTCAAATGAATTTGTCAGGTTTCATCGGGGGATTGCTTCTTGGTTCAGTTTTCCGGCACAAAAAAGGCCGGGAAGCAGGTAGCTTCATCGGCCTGGTAAACTGGTTCGATTTCAAACAACTGTGGAAGGATACACTTCTCCCCTTTTATCAAGAGGGCATACCTTCCCCGTCATCCAAACATATACTCAAAAAGCGTAAATACGCTTCCGAAAAAAACCGACGTCCATTACTTCGCTACCCATGTAAAACGGGTAATAAAAGCCAGTCCTTTAAGTATATCCGAAACAGCCATGCTTTGCGCCTGGCGCAACAAGCATAATTCAGCCGACTACCATATTATAGACGAGAAAGAGCTACACTGTCAAGGGAGGATGCTGACGAATCCTGTATGGAGCAAGCCATGAGGGCACACAAAAAACAAAGAAAAAACAATTGGGGCCTGGTGGGAGGATTCTTAAGGATGAATTGATCCCACAACGAAAAAGGCGAGCATCTGGCGAATATGCCGGATGCTCGTTTACTTAGGTGGTTGTATAAACGCAATGCACTGGCACAGTGCGTATAATTGCGCCCTCACC
>SVGY01000021.1 GCA_015056145.1 Clostridiales bacterium | reverse complement strand
TTCTATCAACGAACCGCTCTTTTGGATATTGAGAACCCAAATCCGTTCTTTTCAAGAAGTCTATATATTCTTCTGCTGTAATTCGTTCTTCTAAAATTCTTACCTTCTGATTCATACTATCTCTCCGCCAAATTCCAGTTTATCGCTTTCATTCTATCACCGCAGCACACGAAACTGCAAGCCAGCCAAGGCTTATGGTTTCGCTATTTGCCTGTTATACAATGAAGGAGAAGTTCATCCTTTCCATCCCCCCACTGTCCGGCGGTCGTATTTGCCGCAGGACAAGGGTACAGCGTTATTCAGCTTCTGCAAAAAGTCTTTTGCTATCTGAAACTATTTTGTTCTCCAGCCGGAGGGTATAGCCCAAAAAGAGGAAAAAGTAGAAATTGCAGGGAGGAATATTGATCTGTTCCGTAAAGAGGAAAGGTTCGGTAATGGTTGCAATCAGAAGCACCGGTCCAGCCAGAGCAATGATGCAATCTGCAAATGTACGCTTTCTTCTGATTGCAAAAACCACCGTCAATGCGCTTTTCAGGCTCAGCCATGTGAACACCAGTGACATAAGCAGACCCGGCAGGCCAAGGTTCAGCACCACTTGAAGATACGCATTATGAGCATGTGCGTAATCGTAGGGCCTTTTGCCGATATAGTGGTTCAGCTGCGGCATGATTTCGTTATCCGGAAGGCCCGTAATCAGCACCTCAGGATGAGCCTTGATCAGCTCCAGGGAGCCTTTCCATGCCCTGGTACGGCCGGTGAAGCTTTTCAGATCATCTTTCAGGGGCCTGACGGCTATGTTGGGCCGGGTTTCGGACACTTCCTCCTCTACGGCTACAGATACGGTTTCGGCGCTGGCGCTGCTGCCCGCAAGCCCTTCCACCGTCCATTCAAACCCCTTGTAAACAAGCAGCATCGATACTGCCGCCGCAATCGTCGCCAAAACCACCCTGAAAACCACCGGATGCCGGTGGCTGGTGCATATCTGCACAAAAATCAGCGCTGCCGCCGCTGCAGAACATTGCAGCATAACCGTTCGGGATCCCGTAAAGGCAATGGCTGTCCATAGGCCCAGAATCATAATGATGCCGGAAATGGTGCACCATTTTTTGCGAAGGGTGAAAATCAGATATCCAGTGCAAAAAAGTCCTATCAAAAACAGGCAGGCTGCGTTATTGGGATGACCATAAGTCCACAGGCGGCCATCATCGCCAACATAAAAGGCTCCTCCCAGAAGATTCAAACCGGTCATTCTGGTAATGAAGGTGATCGCTATGCCGATCCATGCAGATGCGGAAAAAACGACGGCTCCGATGGTTGCTGCGATCAGCAGGCCCTTTTTATTTTGCTCCTCCTCCATAATGGATGCAAAAGGCAGCGCCATCAGCAAAGAAACGCTCAGTATACAGAAAATGGAAGAGGAACTGACAAGAACCTTCGGCCCAAGAAGGAGACGGCTGAAAAAAAACCAGCCCATATAGGCAATGCCAAGCCACAGCAGTGCGTTCCGTTTTTCCTTCCGGAAAGCCATCGCCAAAAAGAGAATAACCGGCGGCAGGGCAAGCACCAGATGAAAAACGGGAAAGGCCAATTTGGTCATCGCCACGATGAGCAAATACAGCAGACATATAATCAGGATGGAATACCCCATCTCAGCCCGTTTTGCTTCTCCTGTAAGTTTCATGTCAATCCTCCCGTGCAGCCATCAAAATACCGGGGTTGGTCCCGAGAAGTATACCACATGCCGTCCTATGCCACAAATGACTTTACTTCTTTTCCTTTTTCTTCTGCCATTCGGATGCGGCTTCCAGCACTTCCTGCTGGTTTTTGGGAAGCTTTTTCGTTGAAAGGAACTGCTCGTAGGCGTCGCACAGCATCTTCACGTCATCGCCAAAAGCGATCTGTTTTCCATGATCCAGCCAGAGAATCTTGTTGCACATTTCCCTGACCTGCGTAATGGAATGCGATACCAGGATACCCGTTACGCCGCTCTGAAGAATCTGCCGCATTTTGTCTCCGCTTTTTTTCTTGAAGGAACCGTCGCCCACTGAAAGAACTTCATCCAAAATCAGAATATCCGGGTTGACCAGGCAGGCGATGGAAAAAGCCAGGCGGCTTTTCATGCCGCTGGAAAGCTGCTTGAAGGGCCGGTCCTGAAACTCCTGCAGTTCCGCAAAAGCAATGATCTCGTCGTACATTTCCTCCATGAACCTGCGGGTATAGCCAAGCAGCGCCCCCCGGAGATATGTGTTTTCCCGCACGGTAAGATCGCCGTCAAAACCGCTGGTCAGCTCCAGCAGCGCAGCGATGGTGCCGTTGGTCTCGATGGTACCCTCCGTGGGGATCATGATCCCGCTGACAGCCTTCAGCAGCGTAGACTTGCCTGCGCCGTTGGTGCCGATAATGCCGAGCATATCGCCCCTCTCCAGCTCAAAGGTGACGTCCCTGTCAGCCCAGAACTCCTCCACCCGGTAATTTTTCTTCAGACGGCGCACGATATATTCCTTCAGGCCGATGTTGCGAAAATCACCCGTAATATAGCGGATGGAAACGCCTTGTGCTTTGATAATAGCCATATCCTTCCTCCGGATTACAGATAATATATGAAGGTGTGATTATTCTTTTTGTAAATCCAGCAGCCAATCCCCATCAGAACCGCAGCATAGCCAAACAAGTACAGGTGATACCCAAAGGAGGGGATTGTACCGCCGATGGTGACCATGCGGAAATAATTGATGCAGCCATAGATTGGGTTAATCAGAAACAGCTTCTGCATTTGCGGCGGATAGCGGTCCACCTGGTAAAAAATGGCGGACACATAGTGCAAAAGCAGCGTGAAGATATCGTAGAGATACTTCGTATCCCGGAAATACACATACATTGCCGACAGAATAAAGCCTATGCCCAGGTTGATCAGTATCAGGCAGAGGATGGGGTAAATCAGGCTGAAAAACTTCCATGTAAAGGGCACGCCGTCCAGCGCTGCAAAGATGAAGAACAAAATCAGAGTCAGACCGAAATTGATAATGGCAGATACGTTCTTTGAAAGAAGCAAAAGATACTTGGGCAGATTGATCTTGCTGATGATGCTGGCATTGCTGACCAAAGTGGACATGCCCTGATTGGTAGCTTCCTTGAAAAACGTAAACAAAAGCGTACCCGCAAAAAGATAGGTGGTGTAATACTCGCTGTCTCTTCCGAAAAAGCTGGTAAAAACAAGTTTGAGCACCAAAAGGTGAAGCAGTGGCGACAATACGCTCCACCACATTCCCAAAACGGTTCTTTTGTATTTTTGCTTGAAGTCACGTTTTACCAGTTCTTGAAATAAAAACCAATGCTTCCTGGCAGAGTGTATCATTTTACTGAACACGTCAACACCCCACTTTCCATTCCCTCAGCTCCGGTTTACTGAGCAACCAGTTTTTGTTTCAGATAAGCAAGCACCTTGGGCGAAACCTTTTTTATGCCCTTGGACACATAGTACACCAGCAGGCCCGACAAAAGGGAAACACAAATGTACGGGATCAGCAGCGTCCAGTAGTCAATATGGGAGAAATACTTTTCGATAAAGTGGCTCCAATAGGAATGCCCAAGATAAAGCGACAGGCTGAACTCACCCAGCCAGGCAAAAACCGGCTTGTCAAACCAGCCCGCAAATGCACCCTGATGGCTGAATGCCAGAACGATTCCACCAGTGATAAAGATCATGATGAAAAAATCATAGGTTTTGGTCTGGTGAAAGGCCATATACCCAAAAACGATGAGCCAGCAGGAAAGCTCTGCGGCAGTCACCAGCCTCCTGCCGTGTTTGGTGAGGGATACGCCTTTCAGCTTCTCGATGCAGGGATACAACGCAACACCCAGGCACAGTTCCGCCACAGCCCGGAGCATACCCTTATAGATCACCGTATAGTACTGCATTACGTTGGTGGGCGTAAGGGAGGTGAAATAGAAGAAGCCCAGAACAAAGGCTGCCACGATCGGTGCAACGATGCGGGAAAAAACAGAAAAGTTTTTCCTCATAAGCGGGTAAAGGAACAGCATGGCCAAAAGCATTGCGGAAATATACCAGTCCACATTGACCCGAACCTTGCCAAAGCCAGCCATAACCAAAAACAGCAGTTCCCACACGCCTTCTATGGCACGGTTCAGAAAAGCGCCGAAGGTATAATCTCCTGCACGGAAAAACATCACAAAAAGGCCCAGAACCCACGCCACAATAAAATTGGGCATCAGGCTTGATATTTTGTGACCGATGAATGCGGTGGTTTCCTTGCCAAGATCAGCACAGGGTTCCTTTGCCCGTTTTGCGGCAGAGCGTGCCATAAGGTATCCGGAGACGATAAAAAAGAACTCCACACCCAATGCGCCCCGCTTGAACAGAGACCAAGCTCCGTCCGCAGCAAAATAATAGCTGTGAAAAATCATCACTGCCATGCTGAACAGAAATCTCATCAGTTCAATTTTACCATTTCTTTTCACCTGCAGCACCTCCCTTTCAGTCTTTATTTTCCATGATCTCAGCGATTTTTTCCACAACACGGGCGCTGGCGCAGCCATCCTCCACGCAGCCTTTTTCCTTCAGGAATTCCTCAACACGGTCAAGGTAGGCCCGTTCATCGAAGGCCTCCACATTCGCCAGCAGCTCCTGGTTGTTTGTGGCAACGGGGAAGGGCGTATCCTCCAGGCGGTAGTAAAAACCCCGCTCGTTGTTATACAGTTCGATATCGGTGGCAAAAATGAAGCCCGGCCTGCGGCTGAGCACGAAGTCGAAAATGCAGCTGGAATAATCCGTGATAAACGCATCTGCCACAAGCATCAATTCCTGAATATCCGGATAAAGTGTAGCGTCGATCACGTTCCTGTCACGCAAGAGGGGCATGCTTCTGCTCATTTTTCTAACCGTGGGATGCAGGCGGATCATCAGCCGCCAGCGGCAACCGTCTTTCTTTTCAAAGGCTTCGGTCAGCATGCGGGGGTCGATGGAATAGCAGTCCACATTGCAGGCGTTGCGGAACGTGGGCGCATACAGCACCACCTTTTCATCCTCCCCAATGCCGTATTCTTCCCTTACCTTTTTGGCAAGGCGTTCTCTCAGCCCGGCGTTGCCATCGGTAGGAATCAGGATATCGTTTCTAGGGTGGCCAAACTGCCAGATGGGCGTTTTATCCCAGAAGGTATCCTTGTACACTGCATCCTCAAAGCTGCTGTTGGAAACGATGGCATCGGTGAGGGGGGCCATTTTCTTTGCAGCGTTGAGCAAAGTCCAGAATTTATCCTTGCCAAAACGCTTTATGCCCAGCGAGCCATGCCAGGTCTGGAGCAGGAATTGCCCTTGTTTTTTTGGCATATAGCTGGCAAAGGTTTCCACGGAATTGACGACGATCACCTTTGCGCTGCACCATTCCCGGAAATATTCATATTTTCCCTTCTGCACAAGCTTTACCCCGGCAGGAAACAGATGGGGGCTGCGGAAGCTGCTCTCCCTCACTGCCCAGACGATCTCGCAGTCCACCTGCTGGCGCAGCAACTCTTCGGTAATATATTTCAGGTTGCAGGTATAATCCCCCTGAAAGGTCGTAAAAAGGATTTTTTTCGGGTTGATCTCGGTTTTTTTGGAAAGACTCCTGCGGGCAAGCCCCGCAAGAAAACCATCCAGCTTTTTGCGCAGCGTGGTAAAGCAATGCTTGATCAGGCTCCACAGCTTTTTGAAAAAAATGCCTTCCACCAGATATGGAACGGTATTGCCCAGTTTCTTTTTCAGTTTAGCAAGCACCTTCGGCGGCCTCCTTCAGTAAATCATGGACTCCAGCGTTCGTTTGTATGTCTGAAGCAGATCCACCTGAGCCTTCCAGCCCAGCGCCTGCAGCTTTGTGGTATCCAGGTTCATATACAGCGTGTTGGCATAGCCAAGCTTCTGCACATCAGCCAATTCGTAGCGAACGGAGATTTCGCCCTGAGCCAGTTCCCGGCAGATCATCTCCGCCATCTGGGCGATGGAGCAATAGGTGGCCGCATTTGCAGCGGTATAAGCCTGCCTGCGTTCCCCTTTGAGCATAACAGTAAGAATGGCCCGTACCGCATCAGCGGTGTAAAGATAGCAGCGTTCCGTCTCGCCTTTGGTTTTCAGGACGATATCCCGCTTTTCCCTTGCGCAGCGGATAAACTCGCCGAAAATGCGCTGGTCGGTATATTCCACGCCAGGGCCGAAAGTCTGGGTAAGGCGGAGGATCATTACCGGCACGCCGTATTCTTGATCGTAAGCGCTGCACAGCGCTTCGCAAATCTGCTTGCCGATGGGATAGGAGTTGCGCACAACGGTGGTATCAAAACCTGCCACTTCGTTTTCGGTTACAACGTGACCCTTTTCCGGATAGCCGTAAAGCTCCATGCTGGAGAGGTAAACGAAAGCCTGAACCTGCTTTTTTCTGGCCAGCTCCAGCACATTGCGGGTACCGTTTACTGCGGTGTCGATGGTTTCCACGGGCTGTTCCACAAAGGCTTTGCTGGCGGTCTGGCTGGCGCCGTGCACAATGTAATCCACAGTTTCATCAATGGCCAGCGGGCTGCACACATCCCCCACCACAAAAGCCAGACGGTCGCCGCACTCTGCCAGCTGAGCAGCAAATTTGCTCCGGGCCTTATCCAGATTGCGCACCAGGGCCAAAACCCGCACCTTGCCATAGTACAGCAGCGCATTTACCACCGTAGCCCCGATAAGCCCCGTGGCGCCGGTTACCAGCACGGTCTTGCCGGACAGTTTTTCCCAGGGAATGTTGCTGTCTGCCACGATGCCGGACAGATCCTCCAAATATACGGGTGATTCCTTCCACATGTTCAAAGCACGTCCTTTACATTACAGACCGAAAATCTGCGAATCTTCCTTGGCATCCGCAATGGCCCGGAAAATATAGAAGTCAGTAGGAGTGGTAATCTTGATATTGAAGGCAGGGCCATCCACGCAGTACAGTACATGGCCATAATGCTGCATCATGCTGGCGGAATCAATAAAATCGGTATTACCTTCTTCCCTGGCCTTCAGATGAGCGGCATAAAGATCCTTCATCAGGAAGCACTGCGGCGCACGGGCCATCTTGCAGCGGCTGCGGTTGACGATGGTGCCAACGCAATCTCCCTGATTATCGATGGTGATGGTCTCAATAGCGGGGGTGACGGTGATGGCATTGCCATTTTTCCGTACACATGCAATGGCGTCGGTGATGGTTTCTGCTTCAATCAGTGGACGGACTCCATCGTGCACCAGAACCACGGTATCCTCCTGAGGATACAGCTCATGGATCGCCTCAAGGCCGTTGAAGATGGATTCCTGGCCGCTTGCGCCGCCGGGAACAATGGCCTTTACCTTGGAAATATCAAATTTCTTGATCAGTTTCCGCAGCCGGTCATTCCAGCTTTCCAGGCACACCACCACAATGCCGTCGATATCCTCATGATCCTGAAAATGCTCAAGGGTATAGATCAGAATGGGTTTGCCATGCAGCTCCAAAAACTGCTTTGGAGTGGTGCCGGAATTCATTCGCTGACCTGTTCCGCCTGCAAAAATCAATGCAACATTCACCAATTTTCACTCCTTTTCACTCTCTGAAAACCCACCCAAGGAAAACGGAGGGAAGTACACATGCTTTTCCCGTTCGGTTTCCGGAGGAGGCGACAAATAATCTCCATATAATCTGCCAAGATAGGCATCCGTATCCCGGACGCAGTTCAGGCTGTAGCCCTCAAAGGGCAGCTTCTGATACTGGCACACTGCACTGCGCTGATAAATCTCGCCAAAAAAGTGTTTGCGCCCGGAGGGGATAACCACCCTTTGGCTCTGGTTGTTTTTACAGGCAGAATAGCAGCGGTTTGCCAGCCGGGTCCACCAGTTGATGGAAAAAACGGCGGTAAAAAAGCCCAGCGCTATCTTCAGCCGGCATATCCGGCGGGCTTTGGGGATATCCTTCACCAACGCCATCAGCTGCCTTCTGTCCCTGAAAAACTTCCTGCAGGAAAGCCCCAGGCCCAGAGCCATGCAGGCAATGCCGTGAAGTGTGCGCAAAACGGCGTTGTCATAGCAGTTTTCAACTACGAACACATCTGCCATTGCGCCGCATTCATCGGTATAAAAATCCTCTTTGGTTCGGACGCTGGTACCCTTTCTGCGCAGGCGGGTATGCAGCAATCCGTAATTATCCGTGGTCTCAGGGGTATGGATCCAGTATTGATCCCCCTTCTCCCGTGCAAAGGCCTCAAGAAACCGCTCATAATCCGCCCGGGGCATGTTCAAATCAATGTCATCATCCCAGGGGATAAAGCCCTGATGCCGCACTGCGCCAAGGGCAGAACCTCCCCCCAGGGAATAGGCGATGTTGTTTGACTCGCATACATCCACCACATCGCAGAGGATCTCCTTCAGCAGGCGCTGAAGCTGCTCAAGCTGCCGATCATCCAGTTCGATGCATTCTTCCCCCGTAACGTGCTTGAACAGATCAAACGTTGATAATTTCAAGGTCACAGTCCTCCAATGCGCTGATGATAACCTTATCCATATCGTAATACCTGTATTGACCCAGCCTGCCGCCAAAGCGTACATGGGGGGCTTCCAGACGTGCAAGTTCTGCGTAGCGGGCATACAGCTCAGCGTTTGCCGCATCGTTCACCGGGTAGCAGGGCTCCATGCCGGGATGCCATTCCACGGGATATTCCCGGCTGATGACCGTCGTGGGCTGCCTGCCGAAGGCGAAGTGCTTATGCTCTATGATGCGGGTATAGGGCACATCGTTTGCGGTGTAGTTCACAACGGCGTTTCCCTGATAATTATCACAGTCCAGCTCCTCGGTCTCAAAGCGCAGGCTCCGGTACTGAAGGGCGCCCAGACGATAATCAAAAAACTCGTCGATGCAGCCTGTGTATATCACCTTTTTGGCACAGTCGGGCTGCATTGCCAGCAGCTCCCGGCAGGAAACGCCCAGCCGGACCTCGATGCCCTCCAGCATCTTTTGAACCATGGCGGTATAGCCTTCCACCGGAATGCCCTGATAGGGGTCGTCAAAGTAGTTGTTGTCGTAAACAAAACGGCAGGGCAGGCGGCGGATGATGGATGGAGGAAGCTCCCGGCAGGGACGGCCCCACTGCTTTTCCGTGTAGCCCTTGACCAGCCTTTCGTATACATCCCGGCCCACCAGGCACAGCGCCTGTTCCTCCAGGTTTTGGGGATCGGTGATTCCAAGCCCGGCCACCTGGCTTTCGATGATCGCCTTGGCCTCGGCGGGAGTGCGTACACCCCACATTCTGGAAAAAGTGTTCATGTTGAAGGGCAGATTGTAAACCTCATCGCCATATACCGCCAAGGGGCTGTTTATATAGTGATTGAACCGGGCGAAACGATTCACATACTCCCATGCACGCCGGTTGGAGGTGTGAAAAATATGGGCTCCATAGCGGTGCACGTCGATGCCTGCGATTTTCTCCGTATAAACGTTGCCTGCAATGTGGCTGCGGCGATCGATCACAAGGCATTTTTTTCCGTAATCGGTCAGCTGCCGTGCAGACACTGCTCCGTAGAGCCCCGCCCCCACAATCAGATAATCATATTGCACTCAAGCACCTCCCGGTCATGCGGGTCATATCATCCGGTCAGCTTTTCCTGGTGCCGGAAAAGAACTTTCTTTTCAGGAAAGCAAAACCTTTCCGGATCCAGTTGGTTTTCTCGGTAGCGTATACCGGCAATTCCTGCCAGGCATATCCACCCACATCCAGCCAGCAGTCCAGCATCCGTTCGCTGAGAAAGCCGTACAAACGGGGAATTTCCACCGGAGTGCCCCCGATGCGGCGCTGCAGTTCAAACAACAGGCCAAAAAGCCACTGGCAGTAGGCATCCGCCACTTCCCGCCGCATAATGAACATATTGAACCGGTGGCCGCTTCTGCGCCCAAGGCTCTGCTGGAAGGCATCCAGGTATTCCGGTGCACAGTCCGAGATAACCTCCTTCAGCGCATTCAGGCTTTCAGCGCCGTGGGCATGTACATACTGGCTCTCGTTGGTCTCTATCCAGTAATGACGCTTTTTGGGCAGAAGCACCGGCGTTTGTTCCAAAAGCTTCGCCATGCGGGCTGCGGTAAGCGGTTTACCATCATGCGCCAGATACCGGCGGTAATGGGCCAGTCCCAGTGCATCAGAGGGCAAATTCTTCCAGGCCCAGTACAAAACCGTCAGCTCGCAGTAATTAGGATTGCGTTGAGAGATATTCTCGCCCTCCGCATCGCTTTGGTATTCCAGAGGAGCGCTTTGCGCCGCACCGGCATGCACCGGCAAATAGGCTTCATCCCCGGGAAAGTGATAGGGCTTATGCGTTGCCACAGCCACCTTCACTTCATTCCTGTCCATCGCTGCATCCACCTCTGAAAAAGCCTTGTACCATAAACATTTGCGCAAAACATGTGCAAAAAATGCAATGCATTTTTACATATGTTCACAAGTCTATCTTACTTCATCCTAATGAAAATGTAAAGTCCGACAATATTCCTCATATTGACCATTCTTTTTATCCTGTGTTAATATGGTTGAAAATACAGGCAGAGGTGAATGTCCATGTGCGGACCCATGCGAGGTAATTTCCCGGTGCAGCCTCAAAAAAGCTGACAGCAGAATGCACCGGGTAAAGAAACTGTTGTCAGTAGGCTGCGCCCTTTTCAAAAAACAGAAAAGGAGTAGTTTTTCATGACTGAAAATCAACGCATCGCACTGTGGAAGGCCGAAGAAGAAGCCGCACACATCCACGGCTGGGATTTCAGCCACATTGATGGCAAATACACCGAGGAAAACGATCTGCCCTGGGATTACCGCACCCGGATTCTTGACCATCTCACACCGGAAATGCGGATACTGGATATCGATACCGGCGGCGGAGAGTTCCTGCTGTCCTTGGGCCATCCCCATAAGAATACCGCAGCTACCGAGGCTTATCCCCCCAATGTGGAACTGTGCAAAAAAATCCTTCTGCCCCTTCAGGTGGATTTCCGCCCCGGCGAAGCCGCCTCTCTGCCCTTTGAGGATGAAGCCTTCCACATGGTCATTAACCGACACGGGGATTTCTGCGCCCCGGAGATCGCCCGGGTATTGAAGAAAGGTGGTCTTTTCATTACCCAGCAAGTAGGTGCGGAAAACGACCGGGAGCTGGTGGAGCTGCTCATGGGCAAATGGGAAAACCCTTTCCCCGGGCAGTACCTGAAAGACGCTGAAAACCGGCTGAGAAACGTCGGACTTGATATCATCGAAGGGCAGGAATGCTTTAATCCCATTCGTTTCTTTGATGTAGGTGCACTGGTATGGTTTGCCCGGATCATCCAATGGGAATTTCCCGGATTTTCCGTGGAAGGCAACCTGGACCGGCTTTGGCAGGCACAGCGTCTCCTTGAAGAGAAAGGATGCATCGAGGGCCGCATCCACCGCTTTTTCCTGACGGCGCAGAAAGGCTGATCCCCCGGGCCTGGAAAAAACACATGCATAAAGCGGCCCCGGCGCAACGTTTTTTCGTTGCCCCGGGGCTTTCCATTATCGCTTTTTTCAGAAGCATTTTTTCAGGCGATGCTTGCGGCACTCATCCACCCTGCCGCAATGGTAGCAGAGCTCGTTTTTGCAGGCGCCGCTTTGTTCAAACTCCAACAGGTTTTCGGCGGTGGTCTCGGCAATGTTGCCAAGGGCCTCTTCCGTCAGGAACGCCTGATGGGAAGTGACGATCACGTTAGGCATGGAGATAAGCCTTGCCAGCGTATCATCCTCCACGATGTGGCCGGAGAAATCCTCAAAAAAGATATCCGATTCCTCCTCGTATACATCCAGGCAGGCCGCACCCACCTTGCGGGCCTTGATGCCCTCCACCAGAGCGTCCGTATCGATGAGGGCCCCACGGGAGGTATTGAGGATGACCACGCCTTTTTTCATCAGGCCGATGGTTTCGGCGTTGATCATGTAATGGGTTTCCTCGGTGAGGGGGCAGTGAAGGGAGATGATATCGCTGCGGCGGTACAATTCGGGAAGATCCACATATTCCAGCCCTGCATCCTCCGCAAGGTATTTGTCGTAGGCGATTACCTTCATACCAAAGCCCTTGCAGATATCGATAAACACCCGGCCGATCTTGCCGGTGCCGATGACGCCCACCGTCTTTCCGTACAGGTCGAAGCCGGTAAAGCCGTTGAGGCTGAAATTGAAATCCCTTGTACGGATATAGGCCTTATGGATACGCCTGACGGAGGTAAGCAGCATAGCCATGGCATGTTCCGCCACCGCATAAGGCGAATAGGCAGGCACCCGCACCACATGGATTTTGCCATAGCAATGCTTGATATCCACATTGTTGAAGCCTGCACAGCGCAGGGCGATAATCCTGATGCCCAGCTCATGCAGCCGGTCAATAACGGCCGCATTGGCAGTATCGTTGACGAAGATGCACACCCCGTCAAAACCCTTTGCCAGTTCCACGGTATCCTCGTTGAGCTTGGGCTCAAAAAATTTGAACGTGATTCCGGTCTTTTCACCTACGGCTTCAAACCCCGGTTTATCGTAGGCTTTGGTATCAAAAACTGCTATTTTCATGGTGTTCCTCCTTCCGGCCGGCGGCTGAGCAATATTCTTTGCTGCCTATTATGGTTGTTTTGGGGCCGGTTATTCTTTTTTTGCCATAAGGGCTTTCTGGGCTTCCTCCCTCTGGCGGCAGATTTCTGCCCAGCTGGGGTACTGGGTCATATGCTCTGCAAAGTGGCTGAGCACGCCGGGCACGTCAATCTTCTGGGGGCAAATGCCGGTGCAGGCTCCGCATCCGATGCATGCCGAGGGACGCTTGTCCTCAGGCAGGGCGTCCATCATCATGGATACATTGGCGCTGGGATGATAGGCAAAGTCGTTGGCGGCCTTGATCAGCCCGGGAATATCCAGCCCCATGGGGCAACCCTCCACGCAATAGCGGCAGGCTGTACAGGGGACGGATTTTTTCATATCCTCGGCAATACGGAAAAGAAGCTGCTTTTCTTCCTCCAAAAGGGGCTTCGCTTCCCGGAAGGTTTTCACGTTGTCCTTCATCTGCTCAAAGCTGGACATCCCGCTGAGGATCATTTTCACCTCGGGCACATCCTGCAGAAAACGGAAGGCCCAGGCTGCCTGGCTTTCCTCCGGCCGAAGGGCCTTAAGCTCAGCGGCGGCCTCCTCGGGCAGATTGGCCAGCTTACCGCCCCTGACCGGCTCCATGACCCATACAGGAATGCCGTACTTTGCCATAAGGGCACATTTTTCTTTTCCATCCTGCAACGTCCAGTCCACATAGTTCAGCTGCAGCTGGCAGAACTCCATCTGGTTGCCGTATTTCTCCAGGAAACCTTCCAGCATGGCAAGGCTTCCGTGGCTGGAAAAGCCCAGTCGGCGGATGCGCCCCTGCCTGCGCTGCTCAAGAAAATAGGGGATGATGCCCCATTTTTCATCCAGATAAACGTCCAGCGAGTTTTCGCACACATTGTGCAGAAGATAGTAATCAAAGTAGTCCACGCCGCATTTTTTCAGCTGGTCTTCAAAAACTCCGGCGGGGTCGTAGCTGGAGGCGATCTGATGACCGGGGTACTTGTCCGCCAGGAAGTAGCTTTCCCGGGGATACTCCTTCAGGACTTCCCGCAGAGACAGCTCCGAATGACCCCCGTGATAGGGATAGGCGGTATCGAAATAGTTCACACCGTTTTCCATGGCGTAGTCCACCATGGCCTTTACCTGTACCTGATCAATGGTGCCATCTTCACGCACGGGCAGACGCATTGCGCCAAAGCCCAGCAGGGATAAGCGGTTTCCGTGCACTTCGCTCATCAACATCTGTATACCCTCCCAAACGTTTTGATAAACCAGATTTTTCATCATTATAGAGCAGGCTTTATCCGCTGTCAAACCGCTTTACATTTATGGCGCAAATACTGTAAAATACCGGTAATGATCATTGTTTTGAAGGAAGGTGTTCTCCCTGCTTGGCCGTCTGGAAAACCCCGCCCTTGCCGCCCCGCTGTTTGAGGGCTGGGAGGAAACGCTGATTCTTTCTTCGTTAAGCGGCGTTATGGGCATTGTGTATGCAGACCTGTCTGAGTCGCCCCTGGGCAGCGCCATGTGTTTTCTTGGCGATTTTGCCTTCTACGCCGGCGAGCCCTCGGAGAAGCTGCTTCGTTTTTCTCCGGAAGGCAGACCTCGCTTCTGCATCCTCACGCCCCGGGATGAAAAATGGTCCGCCCTGATAGAAAGGGTCTATGGCGGCAGTTGCGAAAAGCAGCTGCGCTACGCCTTTCACCGCAGTGAAACCCATTTCGATACGGAAAAACTGCGCCAGCTTGCCGCTGCCCTGCCGGAAGGCTACCGGATCACCCCCATGGACGGCAGCCTTTACCGTATATGCCTTGAAGCGGAATGGAGCAGAGATTTTGTTTCCCAGTTCCAGGATGAGGCCGACTATCTGAACCGTGGCCTCGGCATGGCAGTGATGCACCAGGAAGACCTGGTGGGCGGTGCCTCCAGCTATTCTGTATTTCCCGGCGGCATTGAAATCGAAATCGACATTGCAGAAGACCACCGCAGGAAAGGGCTCGCCACGGCCTGCGCAGCAGCCCTCATCCTGGAAGCGTTGAAGCGGGGGCTTTATCCCAGCTGGGATGCAGCCAATGCCATTTCCGTAAAGCTCGCCCACAAGCTGGGCTACGGAACCGCCCGGGAATACCCGGTTTATTTCACTGACCGGATGGGCTTCCCGGAGGGAGAAAGCAACATCTGAGCATTCCAAAATAAAATCTGATTAGTTCCGCCGGGTGGAATATGATATGCTTACCAGGCCAAAACAAAGCGCAACGCAATCATCACACAGGAGGCTTTACCATGCAAAGGCTCTTAAATGACCGCTGGCAGTTTCAGAAGCTTCACGAGGGCAGCACGCTCGAAGAAGCCCTTTCCGGCCGCTGGCAGCCCGTGGCTATTCCCCACGACTGGCTCATCGCTCAGGCAAACGATCTTTACGAAAACAGCGACGGCTGGTATCTTCGCAGCCTGACCTTTTCTGATGAGGAGCTGGACAAGTGCTGCATCCTCCGTTTTGACGGTGTATATATGGATTGCGACATCCTTATCAACGGCGAAGTGATACTGTCCCATCCCTACGGCTACACCGCTTTTGACGCCGACCTGACGGGCCGCCTTCATGCTGGCGAAAACCAGCTGATGGTTCACGTCCGGCATCAGAGCCCCAACTCCCGCTGGTACAGCGGCGCAGGAATTTTCCGGGACGTAACGCTGCACCTTCTGGACAAATGCCACATCCTGCCGGATGGCGTCTATGTGGTGCTGCGCCAGCAGGGCGACCTATGGCAAGCGGATATTTCCGCTGAGCTTTCCTGCCCCGGCGATGCTTTGACCCTCACCCACCGCCTTGTGGATGCGGAGGGCAACACCGTGGCAGAGGCTGCCTGCCCCGCTTCCAGCTCTCTGGTCAGATGCAGCCTCACGGTGGACAATCCCCATCTGTGGAGCCATAAAAGCCCTTATTGCTACCAGCTCCATACCACCCTTGGCAACCAGGTCCTCCGGCAGAACATCGGCCTGCGCCATATTGAGCTTGACCCCGACAAAGGGCTGTTGGTCAACGGCGAGCCCGTAAAGCTGAACGGTGTTTGCCTCCACCACGATCTGGGAGCGCTGGGCAGCGCCTTCCACGAAAAGGCTGCCCGCCGCCAGCTGCGCCTGATGCAGGAAATGGGGGTAAACGCCCTGCGAACCTCCCACAATCCCCCTGCCCGGCAGGTAATGGATCTCTGTGACGAAATGGGCATTTACGTTGCGGACGAAGCCTTCGATATGTGGGAAATGCCCAAGACTCCTTACGATTACGGTCGTTTTTTTCCTGAGCATGCAGAACGGGACGTGGCCGCCTGGGTACGCCGGGACCGCAACCATCCCAGCCTGATCATGTGGTCCATCGGCAACGAAATCCCGGATACCAACAACGAGCAGCGTGGCCCGGAGCTGACGCAGATGCTGAGCCGGTATGTGCGCCGCCACGATCCTGAGGGCAACGCCTTCATTACCATTGGTTCCAACTTCATGCCCTGGAAGGGCGCACAGCTCTGCGCAGAGCATATCGAAGCTGTGGGCTACAACTATGCAGAAAAGTATTACCCCGTCCACCATGCAGAGCACCCGGACTGGGTTATCTACGGCAGCGAAACCTCTTCCATACTTTCCAGCCGGGGCATTTATCACTTCCCGCTGGAAAGCTCCCTTCTCAGCGATGACGACCTGCAGTGCTCCTCCCTGGGCAACAGCCCCACCAGCTGGGGCGCACGAAGCTTTGGCGAATGCATCGTCACCGATCAGAACCTGCCCTATTCCATGGGCCAGTTCATCTGGAGCGGCATCGACTACATCGGCGAGCCTACGCCCTACCACACCCGCAACTGTTACTTCGGCCAGACGGATACCGCCGGTTTCAAAAAGGACAGCTACTACCTCTTCCAGTCCCTGTGGGCAAACAGGCCCATGGTTCACATCGGCATCTACTGGAACTGGAATAACGGCCAGATGATCGACGTGCCTGTTTCCGCATGCGGCGATTCGGTGGAGCTCTTCCTCAACGGCCGTTCTCTGGGAAGACAGAAACTTGACCGCCGGGATCCTGTGCACTGCCGGGGCCTGTGGAAGGTTCCCTATGAGCCCGGCCAGCTCCTTGCGCTGTGCTATGACTCCGAGGGCAACGAGATCGCCCGGGATATGCAGTGCAGCTTCGGCGACAGCGCAAGGCTGATCATGACCGCAGAGGATGATTTCCTCCTGGCAGATAATGAAGACATGACCTTCCTTGCCATCTCAGCGGTGGACAAGGATGGAAACCCTGTGCACAATGCCGCCGACCGGGTGCACATCACCCTGGAGGGGCCTGGCTTGCTGCTGGGAATGGATAACGGCGACAGCACCGATCTTGACCAGTACCAGACAAGCAGCCGCCGCCTTTTCTCCGGCAAGCTGCTGGCCATCATCGGCGCAGGCGACAAGCCCGGCGTTGTCCGCATCCGTGCACAAGCACAGGGCCTTGAACCGGCAGAACTGTCCATCCCCATAAAGGAAGCCTCCGCCGCGGAGGGACGCTGCCGCCTGCCCCTTTTCAACGAAGTAGCCGAACCTACGGAGCCGGTTCATGTGCGGCAGATTCGCCTCTGTCCCATGGGCAGCACCTGCCTCAGCCCCGAAAACCCCACTGTGGAATTCCACACAGACTGCCTGCCTCACCATGCGTCACCGGAGGCAGTTCAGTACAAAATCCTTACTCCCTCCGGCGTGGAATCCTTCTGTGCCAAAGTGGAGGCAACGCCCTCGGGCTGTATCGTCACTGGCCTTGGCGACGGTAAAGTGTACCTCAGGGCCTTTGTGAACAACGGCTACGCCCACGCCCGTGTGCTTTCCCACATGGAGCTTGAGCTGACCGGCTTCGGTCAGACTTCCCTTGACCCCTATCGCTTTGTTTCCGGTGGTCTGTGCGACCTTACCTCCGGCGAAATCACCCCCGGCAATGATCACGGCGTGGCCTTCGCCCGGGACGGCAGAAGCATGGCCGGCTTCAGCAATGTGGACTTCGGGCCCGTTGGCAGTGACGAAATCACCCTGCCTGTATTTGCTCTTACCGGCGACAGGTACGATATTGAGCTGTGGCTTGGCGACCCCGGTCAGGGCGGCGAGCATCTGTGCACTCTGCCCTATGAAAAACCCAGCCAGTGGAACGTTTATCAGCCGGAAACCTATCGCCTGCCCCGCCGTCTCACCGGCATAAAGACCCTGTGCTTTGTTATGGAAAAGAAAATCCACCTCAAGGGTTTTTCCTTCACAAAGCAAAGCCGGGCCTGGCTGCCCCTGACCGCCGGGGAAGCCGACAGCATATACGGCGACAGTTTCCGCAGGGAAGGCAGTGCGGTTCTCGGCATCGGCAACAATGTTTCCCTGGTGTACGAAAACATGGATTTTGAAGATTGCGAAAAAATGCTTATCACCATAGACGGAGAAACGCCGCTGGATTCCCAGCCCGTCAACCTGCGCCTGACAGATTCGCAAGGCGCCCAGTATACCACCCGACTCATGTTTAACGGCGGCTTGCGGCACAAACAGGCATTCACCATAGATGCAGTTTGCGGCGTGTGCAGCGCAACCTTCGTGTTCCTGCCCGGCAGCCAGTTTGACTTCCACTCATTCCGCTTTGAAAAGCTTTCCTGATGAAAGGAGAACGTTATGTCTGAAGCCTTCTTCACATCCCGGGAGGTTCTGCCCGGAGTACATCACATTCAGGAAACCGCCATGGGCGTTTGCTTTACCCTCATCATCGGCGAAAAGCAGGCCCTCTTGGTGGATGCAGGCTACGGTCTTCACGATGTGGCAGCCTTTGTGGAAACCCTCACATCCAAGCCCGTTACGCTGCTATTGACCCATGGCCATCACGACCACGTCATCGGTGCACGCTGGTTTAGGGAAAGCTACATGTTTGCGGAGGATCAGCCCGATTTCGCCCTCTACACCCGGCCGGAAAAGCGGCAGGAGATTCTGAAACAGGCTCTTTCAAAGGGCGTGGACATCGACGGTGATGCCTATGTAAACGCTCCGATCCCCATGCCCCTTGCCATGGAGGAAAAAACCATTGATCTGGGCGAGCTCACAGTACAGGTGATGCATATTCCCGGTCACACCCCAGGCTCCGCAGTATGCTATGTGCCCGAGCACAAACTGCTGCTTACCGCCGACAACTGGAACCCCTGCACCTGGCTTTTCTTCCCTGCGGCGCTGCCTGCCGAGGAAATGCGGGACAATCAGCTCCGCCGCCTTTCGCCCCTGCTTTTTGAAAAGGTGCTCTGCTCCCATCAGCCCATGCTCTTTGACCGCAGTGACTGGGAGAATTTCTTCGCCGGGCTTACGGACGAATGCCTGAAAAACGCCCCTCCCGTGGACACCGGCAAAGCCATGGGCATCGACACCCATCAAGCTTCCCCCTGCAAGGACATGATCTTTGTTTTCGACTGGAACAAAACGGCTTTTGCCAGAAAAGGACGGTAAATCACCATGAAAAAAGAAGTAGCCCTGAATACCGAAAACCGTGTGGATTTCCACAACAACGCTGCTTTCTGCGTAGGCACCGGACGCATGGGCCTTGCCCTGCAGCAGGAATACATGGATCAGCTGCGTTATGTGCAGAGCGAATGCGCCTTCAGCCACATTCGTGGTCACGGCCTCTTCAGCGATGACATGGCCATTTTCCAGTGCTGGAAAAACGAGGACGGCACCGAGCGCATCAGCTACAATTTCACCTATCTGGACCGGGTATTCGACGCTTACCTCGCCGCCGGCATCAAGCCCTTCCTGGAGCTGGGCTTCATGCCCGAAAAGATGGCCTCCGGCACCCAGACCATCTTCTACTGGAAGGGCAACACCACCCCTCCCGCCGATGAAACCAAGTGGACGGACATGATCAAGGCTCTGCTTCGTCATCTGGTGGAGCGTTACGGCTACGAAGAAGTGAGCGCATGGCCCTGCGAGGTATGGAACGAGCCCAACCTGCCCGGTTTCTGGGAAAATGCGGACAAGCAAAAATATCTGCGCCTGTACGAGATCAGCGCACTGGCCGTAAAAGAAGTCATCCCCGAAATGAAGGTGGGCGGCCCCGCCGTATGTGGCGGCAGCGAAACTCCCAAGTGGATCACCGATTTCCTGGATTTTGTCAAAGAAAAGAAACTGCCTCTGGACTTTGTCAGCCGCCACGCCTACATGGGCGAAACTCCCGAAAGGCAGGGACGTTACCTCTACCACACCATGCGCACCGTGGAAGATCTCTTCTCCGAGATGCAGGGCACCCGGGATGCCATCGACAGCTATCCCGAATTCAAGGGCATGCCCATGCACATCACCGAATTCAACACTTCCTACAATCCCTTCTGCCCCATTCATGATACCAACCTGAACGCCGCCTATATCGCAGGGCTGCTGGCTGTGCTGGGCGATGTGGCCGCCTCCTACTCCTACTGGACCTTCGGCGACGTATTCGAGGAAATGGGCGTACCTCCCACTCCCTTTCACGGCGGCTTTGGCATGATGGCCAACGGTATGATCCAGAAGCCCACCTATTACACCTTCCGCTTCTTCAACAACCTCAAGGGGGAATGCATCTACCGGGATGAAAACCTTCTGGTAATGCGCCGCCCCGACGGCAGCCTGGAGGGCGTCGCCTGGAACCTTTGCCGGGACGAGCGCAAGGTGCTGGAGCTCAGTCTGAACCTGCCCGTGGCAAGCGAATCCGTGCTTCTGACGGAAACCGTGGACGAAGTATGCTGCAATCCTCTCAAGATGTGGCACGAAATGGGCGAGCCTTCCTCTCTCACCGCCGAGCAGCTGCGCCTTCTGAAGGCCGCAGCCCAGCCCCTTACCGAAAGCAAGCCCCTTGCCGCCGGCGAAGTTCCCATGCTGACCCTCCGGGAGAACGGCCTTGTCCACTTTGTTCTTTCCGCTGTGAAGAAGCAGAACGATTTCGGCTACGATTATGAATGGTACCGCACCCACAGCTGATGATACAGAAGGAGATCAACCATGACTGAAAAAAATTATCCCAAATATACCAGCGCCTGGCTGCCCTACCCCATGCCCGGCAAAGCAGCCTCCCCGAAGGATGCCGCCCGGCTGGAACTGGATGCAGGCCTTGCTTACTACGGCTTTGACACGCCCGTAATCCTTCGGGAAGAAGACCTGGGCGAAGGTTACCGCATCGAGGTTTCCGAAGAGGCCATTTCTATTTTCGCCAAGGAAGCAGGTCTCCTTTACGGCGCATTTGCCCTGCTGAGGGACATCGCCCTTGGCAAAAAGCCGGAAAGCTGCGTCCAGCAGCCTGTGTATGCCCTGCGCATGCTCAACCACTGGGACAACATGGACGGCACTGTAGAGCGTGGCTACGCAGGGCGCAGCCTGTTCTTTGAAGGCAGCCGTTTTGACTACGACCCGGAGCGCCTGCGCATGTACGCCCGCATCCTCAGTTCCGCAGGCATCAACACCGTGGCCCTGAACAACGTAAACGTACACGCCCCTGCCCAGCATCTCATCGATGATCTTCTGCCGGAAGTGGTGGAAGTGGCTGGAATCCTGCGACCCTACGGCATCCGTCTGCTGATTACCGTGGACTTTGCCTCCCCCACCTACAACGGTCTATCCACCGCAGACCCGCTGGATGAAGCTGTTATTGCCTGGTGGAAACAGCGCACCGCCGCCATCTACCAGCAGATTCCCGACCTGGCAGGCTTTGTGGTGAAGGCGGACAGCGAATACCGCCCCGGTCCCATCACCTACGGCCGCAATCAGGCTGAAGGGGCAAACCTGCTGGCCCGGGCCCTGAAGCCCTTCGGCGGCACACTGGTATGGCGTTGCTTTGTGTACAACTGCCGTCAGGACTGGCGGGATCAGAAAACCGATCGTCCCTGCGCTGCCTACAACACCTTCATGCCGCTGGACGGTCAGTTTGACGACAACGTGCTTTTGCAGATCAAAAACGGCCCGGTGGATTTCCAGGTGCGTGAACCCGTCTCTCCCCTGCTCTTCAGCCTTAAGCACACCAGCCGTGCGCTGGAATTGCAGCTGGCCCAGGAATACACCGGCCAGCAGATTGACCTGTACTACATGCAGGAGGTATGGCAGGAGATTTTCGACCTGATGCCCCGCAACAACATTTCTGCCATCTGCGCCGTAACCAATCTGGGTCGGGATGAAAACTGGGCCGGACACGATCTGGCTATGGCCAACCTGTACGCCTACGGACGTCTGTGCTGGAATCCCGACTGTCTCGGCGAGGACATGGCTGACCAGTGGGCAAAGCTGACCTACGGCAAGGATTGCCCTGCTGTGGATACCATTACCCACATGCTGCACCAGTCCCGCAGCACTTACCAGAAGTACAATGCACCCCTGGGCATCGGCTGGATGGTGGAGCCCCACAGCCACTACGGCCCCAACCCGGAGGGATACGAATACGCTCTTTGGGGCACCTACCTGCGGGCTGACCGCAACGGCGTGGGCATTGACCGCAGTTCCAACGGTACCGGCTTTGCAGCCCAGTATCCCGAAGAGCTGAAGAAGCTCTACGAAGATCCCACCACCTGTCCCGAGGAAATGCTGCTGTTCTTCCACCGCATGCCCTACGACCATGTAATGAAGGACGGCCGCACCATGATCCAGCGCATCTACGACGACCATTTTGAAGGCGCCGAGGGGGCAGAACAGCTGCTTGCCAGCTGGAAAACGCTGGAAGGCCAGCTTCCCGGCGACGTATTCGCCCGTGTGCTTGACAAGATGGAAAAGCAGGTGATCAATGCCCGCAACTGGCGTGACATTGTCAACACCTACTTCCACCGTTACAGCGGCGCCGAGGATCAAAAGGGCCGGAAGATTTACTGAGTTACAATTTTTTGAATGCCTTCGGCGACCCTGCCGGGGGCGTTCTTTTCTTCCTGGAAGAAAAGAACCAAAAGAAGCGCAAGGGAGATGCAAGAAAAAAAGGATATCGCTCTGCAATATCCTCCTGGCTGTCAAAAAATGCGCAGGGTGCAGGGGGATCATCCCCCTGCCGGGTGTGGGCAGAGCCCACATTCCTTGTGCCGCAGCACTTTCAAGAAAGCACAGCGAGCACCGAAGGTGCAAGATTTGCGGCTTTGACTGACAAGAATGAGGTTTTTCGACAAGCTGAAGGATATCGCTCTGCAATATCCTCTTGAATTATTTCTGGGATCCGTCTTTATCCCATTTTCAGATTTCCCAGCACATGGACAAAATGAACGACCAAAAAGGCAATTCCTGCAGCCACAAGGGGAATATTCTCCCTCCAAAGGCCAATGAACACATAATACAGCGGCGGAAGCGCAACGATAAATATCATCATCACCGCAAGGCTCTGATGGCCTGTAAAATACAAATACCAGCCACCGAAATTCATCAGCAGTATCCCCATCGCAACGCAGAAAAACAGCTTCTCTTTTCCGGATTTTATGGAAAAAAAACCCGCATCCCCATGCACTACAAACGTCATCAAAACGATGCACATAACGCCGAGGATTTTCTCGCATACTTCAAGAACCAGCGAGGATTCCTGCATATTCATAATGGGATTCTTTTCAGGATGGAACAAAGGCATAATAATATAGGGAATTTCCTGCAAGACAAACAGCACAAGCCCCAGGGCCCAAAACCCCAGATATTGTTTTCCGTAAAGATTCAGCCATTTAGTCATTGGCGCATTCCATCTCTTTTACGGAAGGCTTTGCCTTTTTCCACACCCAGGCAGCGTATGCGGACGAAAGAAGGATCATCAGCACAGCTGTGCACAAGTCGGTATACAGCGGAGCATTTCCCCCGAAAAGGCGACCCAGCAATGCCGTAAAGGGGCCCTGTTCTTTGGCGAACACGCTGGTGCCGTTGATGAACATATGGCTCAATATGCAGGGCCACAGGCTGCCGCCCCTGTATACGATGACCGTAAACAGGAAACCTACAGCAATAGCATAGCACACCTGCAAAATCACGCCAAATTTGTCCGCCGTGTTCATCAGGTTGACGATATGTCCAGCGCCAAAAGTGACCGCCGAGACGATAACAGCGCTCCTGAGCCCGTTCTTTTCCATGGCACGGAACAGGAATCCTCGAAAAATGATCTCCTCCACATAGCCCGCCACAGCCATATTCACCATCATCAGCAGTGATACGGCAAGAGGGGCAGAAAGGCCCAGACCATTGACCAGATTAACGCAGGATAGAAGGATCAGCGGCAGAAACCACAAAAATCCCTTTGCATTGCTCCCAAGGCGGCACAGACCAAATTCCTCCGTCATTCCGTTTTTTACGATCCATGCGGTGGAAGCAGCTGCCAGCAGCAAGGCACAGCCTGCGGGTATGGCGACCTGTGCGGCGGTTTTGGCCGCAAGGTCATCCAACCCGCCGCAGAAATTCAGTGCGATGTTCATCAAAAGCACATACAGGCCGATCCACAGAAGGGCAAAAGTCACTGGTTTGTTTTCGTAAAGCTTTTTCACAAAACCCGCTCCTTATTTTCCGCCGATATAGGCAAAGGGGATGAAAGCAAAAATCAGCCAGGTGGGATGCCAGATGTGGAAGAAGAAGCCGATCACCAGGTAGATCAGCGTTGCGGAAACGGGATTCAGGATCATTTCCCGTGTAGAACGAAACTTCATATACCGCAGCGGAATGGTAAAAAACAGAAGCCAGCTGGGGTGCCACATGTCGAAAACAGCGCCCATCACCAGATAGGTAATGGCAATGATCAGAGGGAAGGATGCTTCGTCCTTGCGGCGTTTTTCATCGGCTTTCTCCCGTTCAAGGTGGTCGTAATAGCTGCCCTCCGGGCCCAGACTGTCGTTTTCATATTCGCTCATTGGTGAGTTCCTCCTTAATTTGCCTGCCGGAGTTATTTCCCCGGGGTACGATGGTATAGTAGCATGTTTTTCCACCGAATAAAAGAAGAGGCCATTCAAAAAAGCATGAGGCCATTATGAACCAAAAATGAGAAAACAATGAGAAAGACAAAGGAAAGGCTTTACAGTATTGTGATTTCCGTGTAATATATAGCTTGTAAAAGCGGTTTCCCGGATGATACCGGTATTTTTCAGGAGCGTGATATATATGTCTTTCTTCTCTACCCGTGGCGGCGCATGCGTAACGGCTTCCCAGTCCATTCTGTGGGGTCTTGCCAAGGACGGCGGCCTCTATGTGCCCAGCATGTACCCGCAGCTTTCCCAGGAGCGTCTGGCTGCCCTTTGCGGCGCAAGCTATCAGGAGCAGGCTGCCCGCATCCTGCGTGACTTCCTTGAGGATTACTCCATTGCAGAGATCGAAGAAGCCGTCAATGCCGCTTACAACGAAAAGAGCTTTGACGATCCTGCCATCGTCCCCCTGAAGACCCTGCAGAGCGACACCCATGTGCTGGAGCTGTTCCATGGCCCCACCCTTGCCTTCAAGGACGTGGCTCTGAATCTGCTGCCTCACCTTGTGCGCCTGGCAGCCCAGAAGAACGACGAGCACCGGGAGATCAGCATTCTGGTAGCCACCAGCGGCGATACCGGCAAGGCCGCGCTGGAAGGTTTCAAGGATTGCCCCGGCACCAGCTGCACCGTGTTCTACCCCCACGGCGGCGTGAGCAAGATGCAGGAATTGCAGATGGTAACCACCGGCGGCAACAACACCCACGTCATCGGCGTAAAGGGCAACTTTGACGATGCACAGACCGGTGTGAAGAAGCTGTTCTCCAGCCCCGAATTCCACGAAAAGATGAATGCCGCCGGCAAGCTGCCCTCCTCGGCCAACTCCATCAACTTCGGCCGTCTGGTGCCCCAGGTGGTATACTATTTCACCGCCTACATGCGCCTTGTGGAGCTGGGCCACATCCGTATGGGTCAGAATGTGAACTTCGTCGTGCCCACCGGCAACTTCGGCGATATTCTGGCCGGCTATTACGCCAAGCGCATGGGTCTGCCTGTGGGCCGCCTGATCTGCGCCAGCAATCGCAACAACGTGCTGTCCGATTTCTTCTCCGATGGCATTTACTATACCCACCGCACCTTCTTCCAGACCATGTCCCCCAGCATGGATATCCTGATCTCCTCCAACCTGGAGCGCCTGCTCTTTGAAGCCGCCGACCGCAACGCTGATCTGGTTCGTGAATGGATGAGCCAGCTCACCTCCCCTGTGGGCAGCTTCTCCATTGGTGCACAGCGGTTGCAGCAGCTTAAGCAGACCTTCTGGGCGGATTATGCAGACGACAACATGACCTCTGCCGAAATCAAGCGTGTATTCGATCGCAGCGGCTATGTAATGGATCCTCACACCGCCGTTGCCAGCTATGTGCTGAAAAACTATCGCAATCAGACCGGCGACCATACCCCCGCCGTAATCCTTGCCACCGCCAGCCCCTACAAGTTCAGCGAGAGCGTTGTTCGCAGCCTGGAGGGCGCAGAAGCCGTCAAGGATATGGATGCCTTCCAGTGCGCCAAGCGTCTGGAGGAACTCTCCGGTGTGGCCATTCCCAAGCAGATCAGCGAGCTTTCCTCCCTGCCCATCCGCCACAAGACCGTGTGTGAGGTGCCCGCCATGGAGGAAACCCTGCTGGAGCAGCTGAAGTAATCAAACCCTTACAGGAACTCAGGCCATCAATAAATGCGCAGGGTGCAGGGGGATCATCCCCCTGCCGGGTGTGGGCAGCGCCTACATTTCCTGTGCCGCAGCACTTTCAAGAAAGTACGGCCAGCACCGAATGTGCAGGATGTGCGGCTTTGACTGACAAGAATGAGGTTTTTCGACAAGCTGAGGACGTGCATATTGCACGTCCTTTTTGCTTTACACGATTCTGCCAAAAAAGGCTCTTCTTCACGAGCTTGCACAAAAAGACCGGACGCAACTATGTGTCCGGTCTGGCTGTCAAAAAATGCGCAGGGTGCAGGGGGATCATCCCCCTGCCGGGTGTGGGCAGAGCCCACATTCCTTGTGCCGCAGCACTTTCAAGAAAGCACAGCCAGCACCGAAGGTGCAAGATTTGCGGCTTTGACTGACAAGAATGAGGTTTTTCCACAAGCTGACCGGACGCAACTATGTGTCCGGTCTTTTTCATCAATGTTCTATCACGCAGGCGGCCAGTCCGTAGCCCATATTATCATGGCTGACTTCCCAGCGTGCCCCTTTGGGCATAAGGAACTCCACATATTCCCCTTCCATGGGCTGACAAAGGATAATACAGGTGGTATCCGCATCCAGCCTTACCTGGATAATGCCCCTTTCATGCAGATGCAGCAGATAATCCTTCATATCCAGGTCAAGGAAGACCATGGCAGCAGCATGGGCCTGCCCCACATAACGCAGCCGCCATCGGTTTTCCCCTTTTTCAAGAATAAAGCCATATCGCCATGCCGTTTGCAGCAGGGTTCTGCCTTCCGGGCTTTCCTCCAGCGGGGTTTTCTCCGCATCCGGCGACGAGGCAAGGCACAGCTCTACTGCGTATTCCTGCGTCATGGAACCGCAGCCGGGTTCATCCATCTCAGCCAGCGTTTTCAGGGCAGCCTCTTCAAGGGGCATTCCTTTTGCGTATTCAAGAAAACAATTCAGCATCTGCTGCTTCTGTTCCAAAGGCGTCATTGTTCCATGGCACACCGCAAAGCAGCTGACCCCTGCGCCTCTCAATGCCGCAAACAATCCCGTCAGGGCACGGATGGTTTCCTGTCCGCTGCGTACCGACAAATCGCTGACGGGCACCATTCCCTTGCCATAACCTGCCACGCTCATGGTGTTGGGCATGGGCACACCCATTGGAATCCGGGTCTGCTCGTCCAGATAGAGCATCTTTCCCCGCAGCATTTCTTCCCGGGTGAAGGTACGCTTTTCTGCCTCCATGCCCTCCGGCAGCGAATAATTGACGGTGCTCAGGCTTCGTGCTGTTATCGACGATCTGCTTTGATGCTGCACGTTTTCCCGGGTCTGGAAGGTTTCCCTTGCTTGTTCGGGCGGATAAAGCAGGGGCAAAAGCGCCGCAATCATAACAGACGCTGCAAGAAGCCCTGCAAACAGCCGTCGGTCTGTTTTCTTCGCCGGCTTGCTCACAAGGCACTGCGGGCCCCAGCACCTGTTCCTGCGCCTGGCGCTGCGCTGTGCCTGTTTGCGCCACTCCCATTCCATCATGATTCCCTGCGCCACGCTCATCCCTCCTTGAACGTAGCGTGGACTGGAATTGGAGGAAATATACGGTTTTTTCAGTGGATGGAGAAGCTGATTTTTACAGAAGCCTTAAAATCCTCTCAATATTTTCCCTTTTGGGAACGATGATATCCAAATCCACTTCCGGATGGGCCTGGGCATATGCCGTCAGCATATCCATCAGATTGTCTCCAGAGAGCATATAATCATCAACAATGGTTTTTTCATCACAGCCCATTTTACGCAAAAGAAGAGCTGTCACCACGCCGGTTCTGTCCTTGCCGGCGGTACAGAAATACATCACATTTGTCCTGGCGCAGAGGATGGTTTCCAGGATTCTGTCCATCTGTGCATCGATCATCCCCGCATAGGTTTCATGCAAATGTGCTCTGGATTTTGGCGTTGCGCCTCCGCCGGTTACGGGCAGATGGCAGTAGAAAAACCCATCTCTCTCCGCCAGTGGACAGGGGTTTTGGTCCACTTCTTCCTTTGAGCGGAGATCCACCAATGTGCGCACGTTATTTTTCACAAGCCACTGTACTTCCTCCTCTGCAAGGCACAGCGGTGCATCGCTGCGGAGAAAACGCATACCGCAGCCGGGCAGCGCCCGGGTATTCCTGGTGGATGCAAACAAGGATGCCATGATCTCTTCCCCTTTCCTTTCTGCCATTATACCACATTTCCTCTGCATATAAAAAAGCGGGGTTTCCCCCGCTCTTTTCTGAATGAAGTTTTGATCCGTTATGCTTCGGGCTCCAGCAGACCCAGGTCGCCATCCTTACGCAGATACAGCACATTGGTGCGATCGGTCTCTATATTCACAAATACGAAGAAGTCGTGGCCCAGCAATTCCATCTGCAAAATGGCGTCCTCCATGCTCATGGGGCGCACAGGGAAGGATTTGTGGCGTACCACCTTGCGGCCTTCTTCGGCTTCGGCGTGGGCTTCTTCCGCATCGTATTCCAGCTCTTTGGGGCTAAAGGCGTCAGTGCGCAGCCGCTTCTCCAGCTTGGTGCGATGCTTGTGGATCTGGCGCTCCAGTTTTGCCAGCGCCTGATCGATGCTGATGTAAAGGTTATCATCGTTGGAGGCTTCCGCACGCAGCGTCACGCCCTCGAAGGGAACTGTGATTTCGCATTTGCGGCGGTTGTTCTTCTCCTTGGTGAGGCGTACCTGCAGGGATGCATTGGCTCCGAGGTAGCGCTCCATTTTGCCCACTTTCTTCAGCACGCGATCATTGACATTGTTGCTTACGACCATATTTTTGCCGGTAATGTTGATATTCATAGTGGATCTCCTTATCATTCAGATTGGGTTTTGATTACCGTCCCCAAAAGGGGACAAAAAACTCTGCGGGTGCCAATGGTACCACGCTCCTTTCGGATAGTTTCCCCCGGATGATAGGTTTCGTTTCGTCTGATGCATCTTTTCTCTCTGTGATTATAGTATTCGCCGCAGAAGCAAAAATTCCTTCTTTACAACTTGAAAAACATGCGGAAAGTTTTATAATGGAAAAGGCTTGAAAAAGCTTGTTTTTTGTTTTGTCGGTCATTTTCTGCGCAAAGGGGATGAAAAAAATTATGAAAAAGATTTTCCTGGGCGGACTGATCCTGATTGCAGTGCTGTTTCTTGCGCTGGCATTTTGGGTGGAGTTTGTTGCCTGCCCTTTTCCGGACTACCGTGTCAACATCGATCATCCCATCGACCGGCTGGAAATCTGGAAGATCACCGACGATGAAAAAGAGCTGATCCGCACCGTTGAAAGCCCTGCCAAAATAGGCAAATATATCCGCAAATACCGGTGGGAGAACGTTAACGCCATATGCTGCATGGAAGATACCCGCTACATATTCGAGGAATATGCAAGTGGCGAATCCGTCGGCAGCAGTTACTATGCCCAACCCTTTGCCCGCTACAACAATCTGGGTTTCACCCTTTACCAGCTCTGGCTGATCCTTGGCCTGTAACAAGAAAGGAAGCAACTCGATGCAAAAGCAAATGTCCCCGGAGCAGAAGCTCCACTACATGACCCAAACACCCCTGCCAAGGCTGATCTTCTCACTGGCAGTGCCCACCATCATCAGCATGCTGATTACCGCCCTTTACAATCTGGCGGATACCTTCTTCGTGGGCCTCATCGGCGATGCCAGCGCCACCGGCGCCATTGGCGTGGTATTTCCCCTGATGAACATCATGCAGGCAGTGGCCTTCATGTTCGGCCATGGCTCGGGCAATTACATCTCCCGGGCGCTGGGTGCCGGCCGCACAGAGGATGCTGAAAAAATGGCTTCTACCGGCTTTTTCTCCTCGCTGGCGGCAGGCCTTTTGATGATGCTGACAGGGCTTTTTTTCTCCTCGCCCATAGCCAGGCTGTTGGGAGCGACGGATACCATCCTGCCCTTTGCCAGGCAGTACATTCTCCTTTTGATGCCCGGCGTGCCCTTCCTCATCGGCAGTTTCGTCGTCAACAACCAGCTGCGCTTTCAGGGCAGTGCTTTTTACGGCATGATCGGCATGACCTGCGGTACCATCCTCAACGTTCTCCTGGACCCTCTCTTCATTTTCGGGCTGAACATGGGCGTTACCGGCGCAGCGCTGGCCACCAGCATCGGCCAGTTTGTCAGCTTTGTAATGCTGCTTGTAATGAGCCGCAAAGGCGGCAATATCCGTATCCAGCTGAAAAACTTCTCCCCGAAATTATCCCGTTTTGCGGAAATTTTCCGTGGCGGCGTGCCTTCCCTTGCCCGGCAGGGGCTTGCCAGCATATCCGCTATATGCCTGAACCTTGCCGCAGGGCCCTTTCTGGATGCGGCCATCGCTGCCATGAGCAACGTAACCCGGGTGATGCAGATATGCAATTCCGCCATCATCGGCTTTGGCCAAGGCTTCCAGCCCGTATGTGGCTTTAATTACGGCGCAAAAAAATACAGCCGGGTAAAGCAGGCATTCTGGTTTTCGGTAAAGGTTTGCACAGCGGTGCTGATCGTTACTGCGCTGGTGGTGCTGCCCCTTGCGCCTCAGATTATGCAGCTGCTCATCAAGGACAGCCCGGATGTATGGGCCATTGGAGAGCCCGCCCTCCGGTACCAGTGCATCGTGCTGCCGCTGGCCGCCTTTGTAATCATGGCCAACATGCTGTTGCAGACCATCGGCATGGCAGGCCGGGCCACGCTGCTGGCCACCGCCCGTCAGGGCCTGTTCCTGATCCCCATGGTATTCATCCTGCCCCGGTTGCTGGGCCTTATGGGCCTTCAGCTGAGCCAGCCTGTCAGCGACCTGATGTCATTTGCGCTGGCGGTACCCATCGTGCTTTTCAGCCTGAAAAATTTCCCTGAGGACGCATAGCACATTTCCATATTCCGCCGCATAGGGTGAAGCATGCGAGGTGACAGAAATGTCTAAGGCCTATGAACGCTGCTACCCCGCCACGGAGAGCCCCTTTGCAGCCATTGCCGGCTATGTGCTGATTTCTGTGGGAGTGATCCTGCTGTTTATCTGCATTCCCGGCTGGGCATGGCTTGCGCTGCTGGGCGTGGCACTGATGGCGGCAGGCGTGCTGCTGCTGAGGATCAGCCGTACATGGAGGTGATGAGATGTCCGTCAGGATGATCTGCGTGCGTGCTCCCCGCTTTTTGAGCGGACTGCTCAGATTACTTGCACGAAAGCAAAAGTGAAGACCCGGAAAAGACCGGCATGCATCGCCGGTCTTTTTTGCTTTACTTGGAATGGGGCTTGAAGATCAGGCCCACAAGGGCGCCGAAGAACACCGCAGCCGCAATGCCACCAGCGGTGGCAGCCAGGCCGCCGGTAAAGGCTCCGATAAAACCGCTTTCCTGCACGCTGAACTTGACACCCTGGCACAGCGCATGCCCAAAGCCCGTAAGGGGCACGGTTGCGCCCGCTCCGGCAAACTCCGCCAGAGGCCCGTAGAGTCCTGCTGCGCTCAGCACCACCCCGGCGATAATATAGCACACCAGGATCCTGGCCGGGGTCAGCTTGGTGAGCAGTACCAGAAGCTCTCCTGCCATGCAGATAAGCCCGCCTACCACAAACACCTTCAGATACATCCACAACATAGAAATTCCTCCAAAAAATCAAAGGGTGGGGCTTTCCAGAACCACCGCATGCGCTACGCCGGGGATGCTTTCGCCCTGCTGGCTGGAGGTGGGGCTCATGAGCGCACCGGTGGACATAAACAGGATCCTTTTCAGCTGACCCTTTTGCAGCCTCGGCAGATAATAGGCGTTGAGCACCGTTGCGCTGCATCCGCAGCCGCTTCCCCCTGCATGCACATCCTGTTTTTCCCGGTCGTAAATCATCAGCCCGCAGTCCTGATATCGCTCATCTATCAATGGCATGCGGTTTTCACGCATCAGCTGCATCAAAAGGTCGTGCCCTACCTGACCAAGATCGCCGGTAATGATGCGGTCGTAATCCCCGGGGGTTGTGCCCGTATCCCTGAAGAGAGAAAGGAGCGTATCTGCGGCTGCGGGAGCCATGGCCGCTCCCATGTTGTTTGCGTCCTTGATGCCCAGATCCACTACCCGGCCCATGCAGCAGCGGCTCAGATGCGCCAGTGGTGCCGATACCGGTTCTGCGCAAAGCACGGTTGCGCCTGCGCCCGTTACCGTCCACTGAGCAGTGGGCGGCCGCTGCGAGCCGAATTCCAGCGGGAAACGATACTGCCGCTCCGCTGTGCAGAAATGGCTGCTGGCGGCACACACCACCCTTTGCGCATGACCGCCGTCCACCAGCATGCCGCCAAGGCACAGGCTTTCGCTCATAGTGGAACATGCGCCATAGAGGCCAATAAAGGGGATGCCCAGATCCCGTGCAGAAAATGAAGCGGTGATGATCTGATTGAGCAGATCGCCTCCCAGAAGAAACTGTATTTCCTCCGGGGCAAGCCCCGCTTTTTTCACAGCGGTGTCAATGGCGTCCAGGTAGAACCTCCGTTCCGCCAGTTCAAAGCTTTCCTGGCCGTACATCTCATCGTGGGCCACATGATCAAACTGGCTGCCCAGCGGGCCTTCTCCCTCCTTCTTGCCTGCAAAGGCAGCATTGCCGCATAGCGCCGGACGGTTTTGCAGCTCAATGGTCTGTTGACCGATCCTTCTTGATTGCATCTCATTGCCTCCTTCAGTGCACAAACAGCGCATAAATGATTCCGTAAATCACAGAGGCGCTTACACCGTACACCAGCACCGGCCCGGCAATGGTAAACAGCTTTGCGCCCAGGCCCAGCACCAGGCCCTCCCGGCGGTATTCCAACGCCGGGGAAACCATGGCGTTGGCAAAGCCCGTAATGGGAACAAAAGAACCTGCTCCTGCGTAGCGGCCGATTTTATCAAAGACGCCCACGCCCGTCAGCAGGGCGGTAATGAACACAAGCACAATGCTGGCAAGGCTGGATGCATCCCGGCTGGATAGTTTGAACAGCGCTGCGCCGCCATCTGCAATTCCCTGCCCCAGCAGGCAGATGACGCCGCCCACCCAGAATGCTCTCAGCAGGCATTTGCCAAATTTGCTGGGCGGTGAAAACCTGTCTGTCATCTTGGAATAATACTCGGGGTCGGTATGAACTCTCTGCCTGTTCATGGATGAATCCCTCCTTGGGTCTGGTTGCGTATTTTCATCTCCGCAGCCCTTTCCGGGCGGCATATTTCCTTTTCCGGGGGTCTTGGGGTAGGATGCAGGTCGGTGTACACAAACTGCTGCCTGTTTGCGGGCATAAAAAAATCACATTCCTTTCCGCCAAAAGTATGGCGCAAAAAGAAATGTGATATTCATGCATCTTTTTTGCCTCAGGTGCTCAGCCCGGGAACAGCCTACGGCTTTCCTCATCCATGAAGGCGGGCGTATATATGCTGTTGGCTGCTTCCTTCTGCTGCAGGTAACCATCCAGCCCCAAATCCAGCATATGATCCCGCACCTGCCGGTATTCCCTGTCCGTCAGCCGTCGGTCCAGACCAGGCAGCTTTGTATCGGTCATGGGGGTGTATTGGCGCATCAGGCTCACCGGGGTGCCTTTAGGCAGCTCGGCGGCTATAAAATCCAGTATTGCCATGCTTTCCCGGGTGCGCAGGGGCAGCACAAGATGCCTCACCAGCGTTCCGGAAAGCATCAGCCCGTTATCGTCATATTTCGGCAGGCCCGTCTGCCGGCACATGGCACGGATGGCCTGAGTGGCCACTTCAAAATAATCCGGCGCATCTGCAAGGGCGAGGGCACTCTTTTCGGAGCAATATTTCAGATCCGGCAGGAAAATATCCACCAGACCCCGTGCTGCTTCAATCAGTTCCGGCGTTTCGTAGGCGCTGGAATTCCATACCACGGGGATGCCGGGCTTGCGGATGGAAAGCGCCTCGAAAATCGCCGGAGCAAAATGGCTGGGCGTGACCAGATTGATATTGTGAACGCCTTCTTCCTCCAGCCTTGCAAAAACCTGCGAAAGTTGCCGGGGCGTCATAATCTCGCCCAGAGGATGGTGGCTGATGCGCTCGTTCTGACAAAACACGCAACCCAGCGCACAGCCGCTGAAAAACA
The DNA here is from genome assembly GCA_015056145.1 of Clostridiales bacterium. Classification (GTDB taxonomy): domain Bacteria; phylum Bacillota; class Clostridia; order Christensenellales; family Aristaeellaceae; genus Limiplasma. The sequence continues at coordinate 6,766 of SVGY01000021.1, read as the reverse complement.
CCGTGCCGCTGCCTTTTGTACCGCTGATGCAAGGTTCCTCCCACATATGGGCAGCCGCCCGGGAAACCAGCGGCAGCGTGCCTACGCCGCAGTACCCCTGACCCATTTTTTCCGTCCGAAGGGCTCCGCATTTCCGGGGGCAAAGGCTGCACTGCATTCAGGGTCATCTCCTGCTGTGGTTTTATTTACGGGCATTATACCACTTTCCCGCCAAACAGGCAACGAGACTGCCGCAGGAGGAAACGGCAGTCCCGGCGCATCCTTTGTGCTTTGCGGTTCATACCCTGCCGCTGACCACCAGTGTGGCAGTGCCGGGGGTGATGACCCACTGACCGCTGACCGGATCCTGTGCATAGTCAGCCGCAGGCACGGTAATGGCGCTGGGCGTGGTGGTAAACAGCCCCGTGGCCTCGTTATATTCATAATGAACGCCTTCCACCCAGGGAATGCCGTTGAAGGTGACGGAAAGATCCGCCAGGATGGGGTTGAACAGATCGGTAACCACCACGTTATCGGTAGCCACAGCTGCAGTGTTGCCGCTGTTTTCAATGAGGAAGGTGTAGGTGATAAATCCGTTCTCCACCACTGTGGAAGGGCTCAGGCTTTTGAAAATATTCAGCTGAGCGGCATTGCCCGCCTCAACGGTCTCCGAGGCCACAACCGGAGTGATTACGCCCCCGCCGGTCAGGGTGGCGGTATTGGTGATGGCTGCATTGGGCGCAGGCGAAGCGAACTGGTTCACCGTAGCCACATAGATGAGGATGGCATTGCCGCCTGCCGGAACGGAAAACGGGCCGATCTCAAGCGGCGGCCCCGCATTTACGGCCGGGGCGGCCATCTGCGGCACACCGCCAATGAAGTAGCGCAGCGACCCCGGAACATAGGTAAGCGGGTAGACTGTGCCTGCGCCCATGGAGTAGCCGCCAAGATCATCCGTGATGGTAACGCCCGTAATATCCTGGCTGCCGCTGTTTACCACGCTGAGAACATAGGTTACCGGATCCCCCACCACATAGCCGCTGGAAATTGCGGTTTTGCTCATGCTGAGCACCTCCACAATTTCGCCCACAGCCGTGTTGGAGTTAACGACACCGCCCCGGTAGGAAAGGGTGGCCTGATTGGTAAAAATGGCCATTGAAAAAATCATCTCCTTTATGGAGAAGGCTCTTTGCCTTCCTGCTGACAGGGTATGCCGGAGAATTGGTTCGGTGATGATCCCAGATAAATAACATTTGCATTTCTTATTGGATTCGCTATAATGAATAGGTCACGTTTTGATAACTACACAGGAGGATGCCATGAAACTGCTATGGAAGCTTAGCCGTGAGGCTGTGCGCTACAAAAAACTGTACATTGCTGCCATTCTTTCCACCCTGACCCTGACGCTGATTAACCTGGCGGCCCCCAGGGTACTTTCCTCCATGACCGGCGTGGTGGAAAAGGGCATGCCGGAGGGTTCCCTGAAAACCATTCTGATTCTTACCCTGATTTTGATTGCGCTCTACCTGCTCCGGATCGTTTTCCGTTTCCTGAGCAACTATCTGGCCCACAAGGCTGCCTGGTATCTGGTAGGCGACCTTCGCACACGCATGTATGACAAAATGCAGCGGTTGCATCTGGGTTTTTTCCACGACAAGCAGACCGGCGACCTGATGAGCCGTGTGGTAAACGATACCCGGGACTTTGAGCTGCTTTACGCCCACATCATCCCGGAAATGTTCACCAACATTATTACCTTTGCAGGCGTGCTGGTGATCCTGATCACCGTAAAGTGGGAACTGGCGCTGATCACCTGCTTTCCCATCCCGCTGATCCTGGTTTCCGGCATAATTTTCAGCAAGAAAGTCCGCCCCTTTTTCCGGGTTTCCCAAAAAAAGATGGGCGAGCTGAATGCCAAGCTGCAGGATAACCTCAGCGGCATCCACGAAATCCAGTCTTTCGGCCAGGAAAGCTACGAAGCTGAGCAAGTGAACGAAAAGAACTTCGACCACATCAAGGCCATGCTTCACGCCCTGAAAATCAGCGCCATTTTCCATCCATCGGTGGAGTTCCTTTCCTCCATCGGCACCATTCTGGTAGTGGGTTTTGGCGGCCTGCTGGCATACTATCACGGCCTGAGCGTGGAAATCATCGTTACTTTTGTTCTGTATCTGAGTCTGTTCTACGCCCCCGTGACCGGCCTTGCCAATCTGCTGGAAAGCATGCAGCAATCCATGGCCGGCGCCGAACGTGCCATGCTGATACTGGATACCCCTTCCGACATTCAGGACAGCGAAAACGCTGTGGAGCTTAAAAACGTGCAGGGCGAAGTGACCTTTGACCATGTAACCTTTGCCTACGGCGAAAACGAGCCTGTGCTGAAGGATATCAGCTTTACCTGCAAGCCGGGCATGATGGTGGCGCTGGTGGGCCCCACCGGCGTTGGCAAAACCACGCTGACCCAGCTCATCTCCCGTTTCTACGAGCCGTGCCAGGGTTCCATCCGCATCGACGGGCAGGATATCAAAAACGTTACTCTGGAAAGCCTCCGGCACAATATCTCCCCGGTTCTGCAGGATACCTTCCTCTTCAACGGTACCATCTACGAAAACATCGGCTATGCCCGCCCCGATGCTACCCCCGCCCAGATTGAGGAAGCTGCAAAAGCCGCCAATATCCACGAGGATATTCTGGCCATGCCCGACGGATACCAGACCAGAGTTGGCGAGCGTGGGCTGCGCCTTTCCGGCGGGCAGAAACAGCGTGTAGCCATCGCACGGGCCATTCTCCGTTCCTCCCCCATCATCGTTCTGGACGAAGCCACGGCCTCTGTGGACGTGGAAACCGAACGGCAGATTCAGGCCGCCATCGGTTCCATCGCCGGAAAACGCACCATTCTGGCCATCGCCCACCGTCTTTCCACCATCCGCAATTCGGACCTGATCCTGGTGATTGAGGATGGCCGAATCGCTGAAAGCGGTAACCACGAACAGTTACTGGCCCTCGACGGCATATACGCCCGCATGCACCGCATCCAGGCTCAGGAATGATCAAATTTTTTACCGTATACAGTTGCAATGATAGATGATTTTCGATATAATAACATGCAATGCATAACCTGCGTTAACAACCTGCAAATGTAAGTGATACAAGGAGGTTCTTATTTATGAACACCGCAACCTTTCCCGGAACCGATGTAACCGTATCCCGTCTCGGCTTTGGCTGCATGCGCCTGCCCGTCATCGAAAAGGACGGCGAAAAGCTCATTGACGAGCCCTATGCCATCGATATGATCCGCTATGCCATCGACCATGGCGTAACCTATATCGACACCGCCTATCCCTACCATGGCGGGGCCAGCGAACTGGTGGTTGCCAAGGCGCTGGCAGACGGCTACCGTGAAAAGGTAGTGCTTGCCACCAAGCTGCCTGTATGGCTGGTGGAAACCGAAGAAGACCTGGACAAGTATCTGGATGAACAGCTGAAGAAGCTGAACACCGACCACATCGATTTTTATCTCATGCACGCCATGAACAAGGAACGGCTGGAAAAGCTGCGCAAGCTGAACTACAAAGCCTTCCTTGACCGTGCTGTAAAGAGCGGCAAAATCCGCTTCCCCAGCTTCAGCTTCCACGACGGCCCCGAATGCTTCCTGGAAATCCTCAACGATTACGACTGGAAAATGGCTCAGGTTCAGATGAACATTCTGGATGGTGACGAGCAAGCCTGCCTCAGCGGCATTCAGGCTGCTTACGAAAAGGGCGTGGGCATCGTGATCATGGAGCCCCTGCGTGGCGGCATGCTGGCAAAGGCTCCCGCCGATGTCAATGCCCTCTATGAAGCATGGCCCGTAAAGCGCAGCCCCGTGGAATGGGCCTTCCGCTACCTGTACGACATGCCCGCAGTGATCACCGTTCTCAGCGGCATGAGCAGCTGGGATCAGCTCAAGGACAACCTGAACATCTTTGAAAACGCCTCCATGAACTGCATGTCCGCCGAGGAAAAGCAGCTGATGGAAGATGTGAAAAAAGCTTACCTCGCCCGTATGAAAACCGGTTGCACCGGTTGCCGTTACTGCCAGCCCTGCCCCCAGAACGTTCACATTCCGGACATCTTCCGTTCCTGGGATGAATCCCTCATGTTCGACCGTCCCGACATCCTCAAGGGCCGCATGAAGAACCACATCAAGGAAAAGGAAGACCCCAGCCAGTGCATTGAATGCGGCATGTGCGAAGGCGCCTGCCCCCAGCACCTTTCCATCATCGACCTGCTCAAGCAGGCCGCAAAAGCCGCAGAATAAAACGTCATTTCTTTTCCCGGAGCAAGACGAATTGTCTTTCTCCGGTTTTTTGTATACCATTATTTGACATTTCAATAAAAAATCATTATGATATATTCATGCTCTATAGGAAGTGATCCTCTTCATGAACGTCATCATCTGCGAAGACGAAAGAATTTATCGCAAATCCATTTCTGAAAAAATAAAGCAATGGATGCATTTTACCAACACAGAAGATGTTCAGCTCATTCTTTTTTCCTCCACCGGAGAGTTGCTGGAAAAATGGGAACAGCTTTCCGCCGACCTTCTTTTCCTGGATATCCAGTTTATTGATGAAATGAACGGCATGGAGCTGGCAAAGCTCATCCGCCAAAAGGACGAACAGGTGCCCATCGTATTTGTTACCAGCACGGATGCCTATGTTTACGAGGGTTACAGCGTATCCGCCCTGCGGTACCTGCGCAAGCCCATCCGTTACGAGGAAATCGCCGAATGCATGGATATCGCTTACAAGCAGTATCGCCTGTCCGCCAATCGGTTTTTTACCGTATCGGAAAACGGAAACCGCTTTCTCATTCCCTATCAGGATATCCTGTATTTCGAGGCCCGCTCGCCCCATACCATTGTACGCAAGCGAAGCGATCCCGGCGAAATCCGCCTCAAACTTCGCTTTTCTGAGTTGCCCGAACGCCTTATACCGGAAATTTTCGTCCGCTGCCATCGCAGCTATATTGTCAACATCGCTCATGTCCGTAGCATCAAACGAAACGAACTCATGATGTCCAATCAGGACCTGCTTCCCATTTCCCGTCCTTATCTTGCTTCCATCAACGGGGTTTTTGACCGTTACTATCTGGAGGGAATCCTCAAAAATGCTGTGGATACTGTTTAAACTATGCTATAATTTATTCCGCTCTTTTCTGTTTCTGTATTTCATCAATTCCCGGCTCCATCTAAAGCCTTCACACCGCAAAACAGACATTTTCTTTTTTCTCAGCCATACCCTGATCCTGTCTCTGGATTTGTTTTTTTCCATAAGGATCCCTTTGGAACTGGTCTTTTTGCTTTATGTTCCCTATGCTTTTTTTGTAGTACAGGACAACTGGTACATCACCGGTTTCTGGCTTTTGATGTATGCCGTGCTTTATTTCTCTGCACTGGATGTATCTTTCTTTATGCTGGTTTCCATCCCCGGGGTCAATGCTGCAGAGGTGGTGCTGTCCTCTGGTCTTCCAAAAATTCTGTTTCTTTCCCTTTTCAGCGTTTTGCTGTTCCTTTTGCTGTTTATTGTTTCCAAATTCAAAAAAGAATACAGCCGGCTTTCCTGGTCCAATCTGTTTCTGTTTTTTGGCGCCATTGCCAGCATCTTCCTTGCGGAAAAGGTCGTTTTCCATATTCAGACACTGCACAAAAACCATCTTGACGGTCCCGAAGCCAAGTTCTTCCTGCTGGTGTACCTCGGGCTTTGCTCATCCATGATTATTACGGTAATTCTGTTTCAGCGCATGTCCGCCATTTTTCAGTTGGAGATGGATCATCAGGCGGAGTTGGATGCCATCTCCATGCGGGATCATCACCAGCAGGAACTGGAACGGCTGTATGACCAGCTCTCCATCCGCCAGCACGATTTTAAGCAACATATGCAGACTCTGGCAGAAATGGTCAAAAACGCAGGCAATGAAAACGCCGAGGAATACCTGAAAACCTACCAGAAGGAGCTCAGCGCAGAAAGCAGCTTTTCCAGCGGTTCTCCAGCGGTGGATGCACTTCTGACAGCCAAATCCCTTACCATGAGCAAGGCGGGAATCAGCTTTGACTGCTCGCTCTATCCCTTTGACCGCCTGCCCATGTCCTCCACCAAATTCTGTACCATGCTGGGCAACCTGCTGGACAATGCCATCGAAGGCGTGCAGCGGCTCCCTGATACGGAGAACCGTATCATTCATCTGAAATTCCATCGTCCCGGCGAAATGCTCCTGATCCTCCTGAAAAACCCCTGCAACCCGGACACCATTCATCTTGCAAAGGGACAATGGCTTTCTTCCAAGATTGTCCGCACCGACGGCAGCACCCACCCCATCGGCATCCGCACCATAGAGCGCATTGTAAGAGAAGCTGAAGGACGGTGTGAATTCATGATTGAAAACCGCCATTTCATTGTAAAAATCCTGCTCCCTTTCCTAAGCCATCAAACCGCATAAGCGCAAACAAAAGCAGCCTTCCGCCAGGGGGAGTGATGAAAAGGATGGAGTTATCCTTCACATTACATCATAACGGTCGTGTATCCGATACAAACGGCCAATGATAAACCGAAACAGCAAGCAGGTCAAGGCTTGCTGTTTCTTGTACTACTATGATAAAATGAACACGAGAATTATTGCATCTAAAATTGGAGGTACATAATGCGTACAAAATTCGTCAGATGGTTTCAGCAAAATGCGATTGCTGTTTTTCTTTCTATCGCTTTTGTAGCCGTATATATCGCAAAGGAGATTAAGCCAGAGATCA
>SVGY01000020.1 GCA_015056145.1 Clostridiales bacterium | reverse complement strand
ATTAATGGCGCACTTCTATACAGGGACAATCCCTGCATGTACGCTCTGTGAGACAGACAGCCCGGACACTTGAAAGTCTGGGCTGTTTTTGCGTCACTTCGTTCCGTACAAGGGGCACATTCTTGCGCCGCTATGCACGACTATCCTAAAAGAAAATCCCCGCAGGAGTTAATCATGCGGAGATTTAACTGTTTTACGGACACCGCCCTATAGGCAGGGCGTTTTTTATTTCATGGCTTCCAGCATCCAGCATATCCCTCTTGCAACCCTTGCATTCGTTTCCTGAAAATGGCCCCCTGCGTTCCATTCAAGCGTCGCCTTTTGGATGGCTTTGTCTTTCTGCAATAGTTCTATCTGTCGTCTTGTCCTTTCTCCCACGGTTTTCATCTGCTGGTTTCTGGTGTTCTCCTCTCTGTCCCCAAGGCTCAGGTACACCTTGCCTCCCAATGTACCCTGACGGCCCTTAATGTACTCGTCCCACAGCGGAAACCACAGGGATCCGGAGCAACATATGGCCCCCTCAAACAGTCCTGATTCATAAAACGCCCACAGGCTGAAAAGCCCTGCCAGGGAGTATCCTCCAATTATTCGTCGGTTTGCTTCCCAGTTTTTTCCCTCTGTGTCGGGTATGCATTTTGTCCTGATCCATTCAAGGGTTTCGATGCCACCCCCGCCGAAGCCCTCTTTTCCGAAAACCGGCGGCGCTTTCCAGGGGGAAAGCAGGTCGTTCCAGCGTTCTACTTCTATACAGATCAGGTTGTATTCCGCAGCTGCATTATCATTTTTTCTCTTCACGGCTTCCACAACGCTTCTCCCCCCATCCCCTGCAAAAAGATACAGGTAGGGTGCGCCTTTTTTCCCGCTTCTCTGTTGTACAACACTTTTGAGGCCTTTTCCTTCCATTGGAATTCCCTCCGTAAAAATAAGTAATATTTCTTTCCGCCCCTATTGACATTCGTTCTTTTTCCATTAGAATTATGACATAAACTAATATTAGGAGGAAAGAACCATGGTACGGCATTCCGCAGAAACCAAAGCCGCTGCACTGGACTTAATTATGCAAAAGGGCGTGCAGAAGACCCACGAGGAAACTGGCCTTTCCGTTCAAACTTTGTATAAATGGAAGAGGGACTATGAAGCCAAGCAGGCCGGAAGCACCAAGTTTTCCGTTTCCGATATGGAAGCTCTGCTCAACGATGATTCTCTTGTGGAGCGCATCAAGCGTCTCGAACTCGAAAACGCCACCCTGGCCGAACAGAATCTTATGCTCCGCAAGGCTCTGCGTAGCCTGCTGGACACCTGATATTCCCCACTTACCTGAAAAAGCTGCCCGAGGGCAGGAAAAGGGATGGAAAGGAAGAAGCTATCCTTCGCTTTACCCCAAAGAAATACCGAAACAGCAAGCCCGCAAAGGCTTGCTGTTTCTTGTGCTATTGTGATAGAATGAAAGCGATAAACTTGAAGTTGTTGAAGCGGAGAAGTATTGGTATGATTCATGTTAATGTAAGAGGTTTACTTGTTCGAGAGATTGAGAATGAAAAGCAACTTATTATCCAATTGAGAAAACGAGAGGGCGAGCCAGAAGTTTATGAACTTCCAGGCGGCAGAATTAACGAGTATGAGAAAATAGTTGATGGGTTAAAACGAGAAATCAAAGAAGAAACTGGATTAAGTGTAAAATCAATTCGTGGTGAGAAGAGTGCTATTGTAGCAGCTGGTGATAGCTTTACGATGGAGTGTATAAAACCTTTTTCGGCATATCAAACATTAGAGGGGCCTGTGGATTCATTTGGTATTCACTTTATTTGTGAAGTTGAGGGCGAGTTGTTAACAACGGGAGATGATACTGCTGATATTCACTGGGCAAGTAAGAAAGATGTTCAGCAACTTATTGATGAACATAAATTTTCTGAAATTGATTTGCCTGCTGTGCTAATGTTTTTGCGAGATGAAAATTAGTGAGTTAAACAACTCCCAATTTGTTGAGCAAACCAAAGCAGATTTTCTCCCTCTTAGGAGGGCGCAATTATGCGCACTGTACCAGTGCATTGCGTTTATACAGGTACATATAAGTAAACGTGCATCCGGCATATCACCGGATGCACGTCTTTTCTTGTTGCTGGTTAACTTGTTCCTTGACAGTTCTCCCGCCAGCTTTTTTGTTTATTCAATTTCTTTGCCGGCCTCGATATCCATGATCATATCCACACGGCGGATATGACGCTCGTCGTAGGAAAAATCGGTGGTCAGCCACACCCGCAGCAGTTCTTTGGCCAGCTCGCTGCCCAGCACACGGGAACCCAGGGCGATCATATTGGCGTTATTATGCAGGCGGCTCATGCGAGCGCTGAAGGTGTCCGTGCAGATTACGCAGCGGATGCCCTTTACCTTGTTGGCAGCAATGCCGATGCCCACGCCGGTGCCGCAAAGAATAATGCCTTTTTCGCATTCACCACTGGCAACCGCCTTGGCAGCCCGTGCACCGTAGACGGGATAATCACAGCTTTCGTGGCTGTCGGTGCCAAAATCCTTATATTCCAATCCCAGCTCATTGAGCACCTCAATGGCTGCATCCTTCAGGTCGATTCCACCGTGGTCGCAGGCAAGCGCAATCATGCTTTCATCCTCCGTTTTCAATGCTGTATGGATTCCATTATTATCATACCATGCCTTATGCGGATTGTACAGTTTTTTCCTGTGCATAATACCCCCCGGGAGGGATCCGGATGATCGTTCTTCATTCTATACAGAAGACATACCCTGCAAAAGGCCTGGAAGGCCCCTTAAACGTCCTTCACGACATAAACCTGCATATTTGCCCAGGCGAATATGCAGCCCTTATCGGGGCCAGCGGGAGCGGAAAAAGCACCCTCATGAATATCATTGGCTGTCTGGATAGCCCCACCTCCGGCACATATCTTCTGGATGGCGTTGATGTATCCACCATGGACGCTTCGGGACTATGTGCCATACGCCGTGACAAGATCGGCTTTGTTTTTCAGGGATTCCAACTTTTTCAAAAACTGTCTGCCCTGGAAAATGTGGAGTTCCCTCTCACGTTGCGTGGCCTGCCGGAATCCAGGCGCCGCCCCATGGCTATGGAGGCATTGCGTCAGGTTGACCTTGCAGACAGGGCAAACCATCGCCCCTGCCGGCTCAGCGGAGGGCAGCAGCAACGTGTGGCCATTGCCAGAGCGCTGTGTTACCAGCCCAAACTGCTCCTGTGCGACGAACCCACCGGAGCTCTGGATCCTTACAGCAGGGATCACATGCTTTCTGTATTGGACAACCTCCACAGGGACGGTCGCACCATCCTTCTGATCACCCATGACCTAGCGGTGGCCGGTCGTGCCGAAAAGCGTTACCTGGTTTCCGGCGGTTCTCTCTCCCCTGCCCCCTGAGCTTTCTGCTGCAATACAAAAAACCTGAGAAGGCTTGCTTCTCAGGTTTTTTATACAAAGCTTACATCAGCCCTGCTTCTGCTTATGCTTGGGGTTCTCGCAGATCACCATAACGCGACCCTTGCGCTTGATAATCTTGCACTTTTCGCAGATGGGTTTTACAGAGGGACGAACCTTCATTGGAGTGCCTCCTTTCCACCGTAGGATGAAATCGCCCTAAGGCGTGATTGTTAGTTCTTGCTGCGCCAGGTAATGCGACCACGGGTCAGATCGTAGGGAGAAAGTTCTACCTTCACCTTGTCGCCGGGATAGATGCGGATGAAGTTCATGCGCATTTTGCCGGAGATCTGAGCCATGATGATGTGACCGCCCGGGAGCTCAACTTTGAAATTAGCATTAGGAAGAGCCTCGGTTACGGTGCCTTCCATTTCGATGACATCACTTTTGGACAAGTGCACATACCTCCTTCTCTGGGCAGATGCCTTGGCATCTGTTCTGGTATGCATCCTTGGCAGCTTTCAGGGCTTTGCGGATATCGCTGTCCTGGATTTCACTGCCGCTTTGGCCCTTTCCCCGTACGGGGATTGTGAGGGGCAAAAGCATAAGATGCTTAATCTGCTTCTTTTTCGGCTTTTGTATGCTGCGCAGTTTCCCATCGCACAGGAGAACGAAGCGTTCATCCAGCACCCGGTATACAGCGCACCATGTACCGCAGTCGTGACCTCTGGTCACAATGGCAATGCGCCCTTCTTCTGCCGTATGCACTTTCACTGGGCTTCCTCCGTAAGGGCAAAGCCCGGGTAGGAAAGCAATTCGGGCAGGCCGTGCTCATTGACCACAATGGTGTGTTCGTAATGAGAGCAAATGCTGGAATCAGCGGTTACGATGGTCCAGCCGTCCTCCAACTCTTCCACCCGATAACCGCCCATGGCGATCATGGGTTCGATGGCGAGGGTCATACCGGGGCGCAGTTTTACGCCATGGCCTTGCCTGCCAAAGTTGGGTACGCTGGGTTCCTCGTGCATGTTACGGCCAATGCCGTGGCCGGTCAAATCCCGGATCACGCCATAACCGAAACTTTCCGCATGCTCCTGCACTGCATGGCCGATATCGCCCACATGGTTTCCGGCGATTGCCTGACGAACGCCTTTGAAGAAGCATTCTTCCGTCACTTCGATAAGCTTTTGCTTTTCCGGGCTGATCTGCCCAACGCCTACGGTAAAAGCGCTGTCGGACTGCCAACCATCAAGGATCAGGCCGCAGTCGATGGACAGCACGTCGCCTTCCTTAATAATTACATTGTCCGCGGGGATACCGTGCACCACTTCCTCATTCACAGAGGCGCAGATGCTGGCAGGGTAGCCGTTGTAGTCCAGAAAAGACGGAATCGCCTTGTTTTTGCGAATCAGCTGCTCGGCGTAAACATCCAGCTCAGCCGTGCTCATGCCCGGCTTGATGGCTTCACGCAGACGGCAGAGAACATCAAAGAGAAGTGCGCCCGCCTTGCGCATGCATTCGATCTGCTGAGCATTCTTCAGGTAGATCATTTGCAGGCCTCAAGTACTTTCAGAATTTCAGCGCTGATCTCTTCCAGCGTCAGATTACCGCCGATGGAATGGAGCAGGCCTGCCTTCTGATAGAAATCAATCAAAGGAGCGGTCTTGTCATGATAAACCGTCAGGCGGCTCAGCACCGTCTCGGCCTTATCATCATCTCGCTGAATCAGGGGGGTTCCGTCTACCTTGCAGACCTTTTCGCCGTTAAGGCGGTCCACATGGTAGGGTGCGCCGCACAGGGGGCAAACACGCCGGCCGCTGAGACGCTTTACCAGCACTTCGTCAGCCACATCAAGATCGATGACGGCATCAAGGCTGGCAAACTTCTGCAGGGCTTCAGCCTGCTCCACGGTACGGGGGAAACCGTCCAGAATATAACCCTTCTGGCAGTCATCCATGGCAAGACGCTCTTTCACAAGGGCGATTACCACTTCATCGGGTACCAGCTGGCCGGCATCCATGAAGGTTTTTGCCTTCATACCGGTTTCAGTCTGGTTGGCGATGGCGGAACGGAGCATATCGCCGGTGGAAATCTGGGGGATGCCCAGCTTCTCGCAAACGATCTTAGCCTGCGTTCCCTTGCCTGCGCCGGGAGGGCCCAAAAACACGATATTCAACATTGTTGCCTCCTCCTTCGTCGCCCTGCGCCCTGACATTTCTCCATACATGGATGAAGGCCGCCAGCGCACGGCACAGCTTATTATACCACAGTTGCGGTACTCTGCCAATGCCGTGCCAGGCGGCTTCATTTATAAGGCTTTAGGCCTTGATCTGTTCAGGTTATGCCGCAGGGGTTTCAACTAACAGGTACCGCTGATTAGAACAGGGTGTCGTAGTTGCGGCTGACCAGCTGATCATCCAACTGCCGCTTGGTTTCCAGAACAACGCTCACAGCAATCAGCAAGCTGGAAGCTGCGAAGGGGATCTGGGTGTCAAGTTTGCCGGACTTCAGCAGAAGAGCGGTAACCACATTGGGCAGGGTGGCCAGTACAGCCAGGAACAGAGCGGCAAACAGAGTCAGGCGGCCGTTAGTGCGCTTGAGGAAGTCCGCAGTGGGCCTGCCGGGACGCACATGGGGCACAACGCCACCCTGCTGCTGAATGTTTTTCGCCATTTCATCCGACTGGAAGGAAATGGAAGAGTAGAAGTAGGTGAAGGCCACGATCAGCAGAGCGGTGATGATCATGTACAGAGCGCTGGTCTGATTCATGTTTCTTGCCCACCACTTTGCAAACTCGCCGCCCTTGCCCACAATCTGAATGATGGTGGAGGGGAAGGCCATGAAGGAGTAAGCAAAGATCAGAGGCAGAACGCCCACGCTTACCACCTTCAGGGGCAGGATGCTGTTCATGCCGCCGTACATCTTGCGACCGGCAACACGCTTTGCATACTGCACCTGGATACGACGAACGCCCATGTCCACGAAAGTGATCAGCACGGTCATCACCAGAGCCAGCAGCAGGATGCCAAGCAGCACCAGCCAGGGGGTGATGGTCGTACCTTTGATGGCTTCCATGATCAGGGAGCTGAAGCCGTTAAACAGACCGGAGATGATGCCGGCGAAGATCAGCAGGGAGATACCGTTGCCGATACCCTTCTCGGTGATGCGCTCGCCGATCCACATAGCCAAGGCAGTACCGCCGGCCATGCTTACGCCAACCAGGACGTAGTTATACCATTCCGGATTGATGACACGCAGGCTTGCGCTGATACCGATAGCCTGAATCACAGCCAGACCCACGGTCACATAGCGGGTGATCTGAGCGATCTTCTTCTGTCCATCGGGGCCGCTCTTCTGCAGACGCTCCAGAGCGGGGATAGCGATGGTCAGCAGCTGCATAATAATGGAGCTGTTGATGTAGGGGGTGATACCCATGGCCATGATGGTCATCTGGCTGAAAGAGTTACCAGTCATCATGTTTACAAGGCCAAAGATGCCGTCATTACTGCTTGCACTATTCATGTAAGCCTTGGCAGCTTCGTAGTTGATACCAGGAGCGGGGATCACACTTACCAGACGGAAAAGCACCAGCATCAGGAAGGTGTAGATCAGCTTTTTACGGATGTCCTTTACCTTCCACATGTTGCGAAGAGATTGCCACACACTGGTCTTTCCAGTATTTTTCTTGGCCATCTTACTTCACCTCGGCTTTCCCGCCGAGAGCCTCGATCTTATTCTTGGCCGTTTCGGTGAACTTCGCGGCTTCAACGGTGAGCTTCTTGGTCAGCTCGCCGTTTCCAAGGATTTTCACGCCGTCGAGGGTCTTCTTGATCAGACCGGCCTTCTTCAGGTCTTCGACGGTTACGGTAGCGCCGTCTTCAAAGATTTCCAGAGAAGCGACGTTCACAGTAGCGTATTCCACACGGAAAGCATTGGTGAAGCCCTTCTTGGGAACACGACGGTACAGGGGCATCTGGCCGCCCTCGAAGCCGGGGCGCTTGCCGCCGCCGGAGCGAGCCTTGGCGCCCTTGTGGCCCTTACCGGAGGTCTTACCCAGACCGGAGCCAACGCCTCGACCGAGACGCTTTGCAGCGGTGGTGGAACCTGCGGCGGGTTGCAACTCGTGCAGTTTCATAGGGTATTCCCTCCTCAGTCGTTGATTTCGATTACGTCGATCATGTGCTTAACACGGAAGATCTGGCCACGGATGCAAGGATTGTCTTCCTTCACAACGGTCATACCGACCTTGCGCAGGCCCAGAGCCTTCACAGTGTCCTTCTGAACCTGCAGGCAGGCGATCGGCGACTTTTTCAGCGTAATTTGCAGTTTCATCGTCATCGTCCTCCTTAGCCCAGAATTTCTTCCACGGTCTTGCCACGCAGCTGGGCAACCTGCTCAGCAGAACGGAGCTGCTTGAGGCCTTCCAGAGTAGCCTTTACCATGTTGATCTTGTTGTTGGTGCCATAGCTCTTGGTGCGGATGTCCTTCACACCAGCCAGCTCCAGCACAGCGCGGGCAGCGCCGCCGGCGATAACGCCGGTACCTTCGGGAGCGGGCAGCAGCACCACTTTACCGGTGCTGAAGCGGCCAATGGCTTCGTGGGGGATCGAGGTGTTCAGCAGAGCAACCTTGATCAGATGCTTCTTGGCATCTTCGCTGGCCTTGCGGATGGCTTCGGAAATTTCAGCAGCCTTACCCATACCGGCGCCAACACGACCCTTTTCGTCACCAACGACCACCAGTGCGGAGAAGCGGAAATTCTTACCGCCCTTAACAACCTTGGCGATACGGTTTACAGCAACGAGTCTCTCTTTGAACTCGCTGTCCTGTGCCTGACGTTGCATGCGTTCGTCCTCCTTACTTAGAATTCAAGTCCGGCTTCACGGGCGCCAGCAGCCAGTTCAGCCACACGGCCGGTGTAAACATAGCCGCCGCGGTCGAACACGACCTTCTTGATGCCCGCTTCGGACGCACGCTCAGCAATCAGCTTGCCTACGATCTTGGCAGCGCCCTTCTTGTCGGTGTCTTTGATCTGGGCCATGACGTCCTTCTCCTGAGTGGAGCAGGCAGCCAGAGTAACGCCCTTGGTATCGTCGATGATCTGAGCATAGATATTGTTCAGGCTGCGATATACGCACAGACGCGGCATTTCGGGGGTGCCGCTAATCTTCTTGCGTACACGAGCGTGGCGGATTTTACGATCCGTATTGCGGTCACGCGTTTTAAACATTTGCGTTCAATCCCCTTTCGATTACTTACCGGTCTTGCCTTCTTTGCGGCGGATATGCTCGTCAGCGTACTTGATGCCCTTGCCCAGGTAGGGTTCAGGCTTACGGATGGCGCGGATATCAGCGGCAAGATTGCCAACCTGCTGCTTATTGATGCCCTTAACCACGATGGTGGTCTGGTTAGGGGTCTCAAAGGTAATGTTTTCGGGAGCGTCCATGATGACGGGGTGAGAGAAACCGATATTGATGGTCAGTTTCTTGCCGCCTTCGGACTGAGCACGATAACCGGTGCCAACCAGCTCCAGAGTCTTGGAGAAACCTTCGGTAACGCCAACCACCATGTTGTTCACCAGGCTGCGGTACAGACCGTGCATGGCCTTGTGGGGCTTAGCGTCGCTGGGGCGTTCGATGGTCAGGATGTTGCCATCCTGCTTCAGGGTGATGTCGGGGTTCACCGCCTGGGTCAGAGTGCCCTTGGGGCCTTTAACCGTTACGGTGTTGTTCTCGTCCACCTTCACCTCTACGCCCGCGGGGACCGTGATCGGAAGCTTTCCGATTCGAGACATTGTCTTACACCTCCATTGCGTATAGGTTACCAGATGTAGGCGAGCACTTCGCCGCCGATCATTTGCTTACGGGCTTCTTTGTCAGTCATCAGACCCTTAGAGGTGGAGATGATGGCAATGCCCAGACCGCCCAGAACCTTGGGCAGTTCTTCAGACTTGGCATATACCCGCAGGCCGGGCTTGGAGATGCGCTTCAAGCCAGCGATAACGGGCTGCTTGCCGTTGACGTACTTCAGGGTGATCTTGATGTTGCCCTGAGGACCGTCGTCAATAAAATCAACCGATTTCACGTAACCTTCGTTCAGAAGGATCTTTGCGATCGCCTTCTTGGCATTGCTTGCGGGCAGAACGACAGCGTCGTGCTTTGCGATCTGCGCATTGCGGATGCGGGTCAGCATATCGGCGATGGGATCATTCACAACCATGATAGAACCTCCTTCCGTTCTTTACCCGCTTACCAACTGGCCTTGCGGACACCGGGGATTTGGCCCTTGTAGGCCAGCTCTCTGAAGCAGATACGGCAGATGCCGTACTTACGCAGCACGGAGTGCGGACGGCCGCACAGACGGCAGCGAGTGTAAGCGCGAGTGGAGAACTTGGGCGCTCTTGCCTGCTTGATTTTCATGCTGGTTTTAGCCATTGTTTTCTCTCCTCTCTCCTTACTGAGCAAACGGCATGCCGAGCAGGCGGAGCAATTCCTTGCATTCCTCATCGGTCTTGGCCGTAGTAACAAAGATCATTTCCATACCACGGATCTTCTCAACCTTATCGTACTCGATTTCGGGGAAGATCAGCTGCTCACGGATACCCAGGGCGTAGTTGCCGCGGCCGTCAAAGGCCTTGTCGCTTACGCCACGGAAGTCACGCAGACGGGGCAGAGCGATGGAAACCAGCTTATCCATGAACTGTTCCATACGTTCGCCACGCAGGGTGACCTTAGCGCCAACGTTCATGCCCTCACGGAGCTTGAAGTTAGCGATGGACTTGCGAGCCTTGGTTACCAGGGGCTTCTGGCCGGAGATGGTAGCCAGCTCGGAAACGGCGACTTCCATACCCTTGGGATTGTCCTTGCAATCGCCCAGGCCCATGTTGATAACGATCTTGGAGAGACGGGGAATTTCCATAACGTTCTTGTAGCCGAACTTCTGCTGCAGAGCAGGCACGACTTCATTGATGTACTTTTCTTTAATACGAGTAGCCATCAGCCTTGCCTCCTTCATTAGTCAATGTCGGCGCCGCAACGCTTGCAGACGCGGACAGTGTTCAGCTTCTTGGTGCCGTCCTCGCGGGTTACTTCAACCTTCTTGCGGGACACACGGGTGGCCTTGCCGCACTTGGGGCAAACCAGCATCACGTTGGATGCATCCAGGGCACGTTCCTTCTGGAAGATGCCGCCGGTCTGGCCCTGGCGACGGGCTTTCTGATGCTTGGTGACGAAGGCAACGCCTTCAACGATCACCTTGCCGGTCTTGGGGAATACGGTCAGGACTTTGCCCTGCTTGCCCTTGATGGCGTGTTCGCCAGTTGCGGGGCCGGAGATGACAACGACCTGATCGTTCTTCTTGATGTGAACTTTCTTAAGCATTTGTCAATCCTCCATTACAGCACTTCGGGAGCCAGAGAAACGATCTTCATGAAATCCTTCTCACGGAGCTCACGGGCCACAGGTCCAAAGATACGGGTGCCACGGGGCATTTTGGCGTCGTTGATGATAACGGCTGCGTTGTCATCAAAGCGGATGTAGCTGCCATCGGGACGGCGCTTCTGCTTGCGCATGCGCACGATAACGGCCTTGACCACATCGCCCTTCTTCACGGTGCCGCCGGGGTTAGCGCTCTTAACGCTGGCCACGATCACATCACCGATGGAACCGTCACGACGGAAGGAACCGCCGAGCACACGGATGCACATGATTTCCTTGGCGCCGGAGTTGTCGGCAACCTTGAGCCGAGTTTGCGGCTGGATCATACGGTTTTTCCTCCTTGTTGGAATCGGGCTGGTGTACAGCCCTCAGTATGGGGTAGGAGCGTCCATCGGAGAGCTCTTCCCCCTCCCTTCCACAGTTCAAACCGTGATATTTGAAATCCACGGATGCTTATGGAACAAGAGGGAGCATACTCTACGAGGACAGAGCGTTCTTACTTGGCCTTCTCGATGATTTCGACCAAGCGCCAGCGCTTGTCGCGGCTCAGCGGGCGGGTTTCCATCACACGGACGCGATCGCCGATGCCACATTCGTTGTTTTCGTCGTGAGCCTTCAGCTTGCTGGTCTGATTCATGATCTTGCCATACAGCGGATGACGCACACGGGTTTTGATTTCCACGACGATGGTTTTGTCCATCTTGTCGCTGATTACCAGACCTTCACGGGTCTTACGGTATCCTCTCTGTTCAGACATTGAAGCGGCTGCCTCCTTCTTTTAGGTCTATGCTCAGATTACTGAGCGTCTTTTTGGTCCAGCTGACGAAGGACGGTCATGCAACGGGCGATATCCCGCTTAACACCCTGAATCAACATGGTGTTTTCGAGCTGACCGGTGGCAAGCTGGAAACGAAGGTTGAACAGCTCGGCCTTCAGGTCTGCGACCTTGGTCTCAAGCTCCTGCTTGTTCATTGCTTGAAGCTCTTTTGCCTTCATTGTGCTTCACCACCCGCTTCGTTTTTATTCTCACGAATGAGAATCTTGGTCTTGAGGGGCAGCTTGTGGGAAGCCAGACGCAGGGCTTCACGAGCGATTTCCTCAGACACGCCTTTGATTTCAAACAGTACCCGGCCGGGCTTGACCACGGCTACCCAGTACTCGGGGGAACCCTTACCGGAACCCATTCGGGTTTCAGCGGGCTTCTCGGTTACGGGCTTATCGGGGAAGATCTTGATCCAGACCTGACCGCCACGCTTGGTGTAGCGAGTCAGAGCGATACGGGCAGCCTCGATCTGCTGAGAGGTAACCCAGCTGGGCTCGGTGGCTACCAGGCCGTAATCGCCGTAGGCAAGGAAGTTACCACGCTGGGCCTTGCCCTTCATGCGGCCGCGGAACACGCGACGACGCTTGACTCTCTTAGGCATCAACATAGCTTATTTGCCTCCTTCGGATTTGGCAACCGGAGCCTTCTTGGGCTTGGGGAGCTTCTGTCCCTTGTAAACCCAAACCTTGACGCCCAAGCGGCCGTAAGTGGTCTTGGCTTCTGCGAAGCCGTAATCGATGTCCGCACGCAGGGTCTGCAGCGGGATGGAGCCTTCGTGGTAGTGCTCGCTGCGGGCGATATCAGCGCCGCCGATACGGCCGCCCACGGTGCACTTCATACCCTTGGCGCCGGCACGGAGAGCACGCTGAATGCTCTGCTTCATGGCACGACGGAAGGAGATGCGCTTTTCCAGCTGCTGAGCGATGTTCTCGGCTACCAGCTGAGCGTTGGTGTCGGGCACCTTGATCTCCATGATGTTGATGTTGGCAGGGCTGCCCAGGAAAGCTTCGATTTCCTTCTTCAGGGCTTCGATGCCAGCGCCGCCACGGCCGATGATCATACCGGGCTTAGCGGTGAAGATGTTGATGGTCACACGGCTTGCGGACCGTTCGATGTCGATGTGGCTAATGCCGGTGGAATAGTACTTTTCCTTCAGCATTTCGCGAAGCTTGTAATCCTCAACGAGGTTGTTCGCGAAATCCTTCTTGCCGGCGTACCAGCGGGTGCTCCAATTGTAGATAACGCCAACGCGAGCACCGTGGGGATTTACTTTCTGACCCATTGATAAACCTCCCTTGGATTACTTCTGATCCAGCACAACGCTGATGTGGCTGGTGCGCTTGAGAATGGGGGACGCGCTGCCGCGGGAACGGGCAACGTAACGCTTCAGCGTGGGGCCGGGGTTGGCGTACACTTCGGCGACGTAGAGGGACTTGCGGTCCATCTCGTTGTTGTTCACAGCGTTGGCAATGGCGCTGGAGAGCAGCTTGTGCACAACGGGGGAAGCAGCCTTGGGGGTGTACTTCAGGATTGCCAGAGCATCGTCCACATTCTTGCCGCGGATCAGGTCGATAACGATCTTAACCTTGCGGGAAGAGATGCGCACATACTTGGCGGTAGCGGACGGGCGAGTATCGCGGGCCGCCATATGGGCTTGCGCCTTCTTCTGGGTATTGGTTGCCATTGGAACTCACTCCTTCCGCTTATTTCTTAACAGATCCGGACTTCTCGCCGGCGTGGCCGCGATAGGTACGGGTGGGGGCGAACTCGCCCAGCTTGTGGCCAACCATGTCTTCGGTTACATATACCGGAACATGCTTGCGGCCATCGTGCACGGCGATGGTGTGGCCTACGAAATCCGGGAAGATGGTGCTGGACCGAGACCAAGTCTTGGGCACAGACTTCTTGCCGGAGGCATTCATTTCAGCAATGCGCTTAAAGAGCGCTTCGTTTACGAAAGGTCCCTTTTTAACGGAACGGCTCATTTAGAGGCTTCCTCCTTCCTTGGATGCATGGGCTTACTTGCCCGCGCGCTTCACAATCATCTTGTTGGAATACTTCTTGTGCTTGCGGGTCTTCAGGCCCAGAGCAACCTTACCCCAGGGGGTAACAGGAGCGGGCATACCCACAGGGCTCTTGCCCTCGCCGCCGCCATGGGGGTGATCGCAGGGGTTCATAACCACACCACGAACGGTGGGACGGACGCCCATGTGACGGGTACGGCCGGCCTTACCGATGCGTACGTTCTCGTGGTCGCTGTTGCCAACGGTGCCGATGGTGGCACGGGCATTCATGGGAACCTTGCGAACCTCGCCGGAGGGAAGACGAACCTGAGCATAGGCGCCTTCCTTGGCCATGAGCTGAGCGCTCATACCAGCGGAGCGGGCCATCTGGCCACCACGGCCGGGCT
Source organism: Clostridiales bacterium (assembly GCA_015056145.1). Classification (GTDB taxonomy): domain Bacteria; phylum Bacillota; class Clostridia; order Christensenellales; family Aristaeellaceae; genus Limiplasma. Next base: position 31,484 of record SVGY01000020.1, on the reverse strand, counting down.
TGATCTCAACGTTGTGGATCAGGGTACCGACGGGGATGGACTTGATGGGCAGCGTGTTGCCGGGCTTGATGTCGGCAGTTTCGCTGGAGATAACAGTATCGCCAACCTTCAGATCCAGGGGAGCGAGGATGTAGCGCTTCTCGCCGTCCACATAGTTCAGCAGAGCAATGAAAGCGCTGCGGTTGGGGTCGTACTGGATGCTGGCAACCTTGGCGGGGATATCCACCTTGTCGCGCTTGAAGTCGATAATGCGGTACTTGACCTTGTTGCCGCCGCCCTGATGACGAACGGTGATCTTGCCCTGTGCATTACGGCCGGCATGCTTCTTCTTGGTTTCAAGAAGGGATTTTTCCGGCTTGTTGGAAGTGATTTCCTCGTACGTCAACACCGACATAAAGCGGCGAGCGGGCGAGGTCGGCTTATAAACTCGAATAGCCATTGATTCTTGTCCTCCCTGCTTTATTCGGCCATGCCCTCGAAGAACTCAATGGGCTTAGAGTCTTCGGTGAGGGTAACATACGCCTTCTTGATTTCCGGGGTGCGGCCCTGGGTGCGACCCTGGCGCTTCATCTTGCCCAAGGTGCGCAGGGTGTTGACCTTGTCCACCTTGATGCCCTTGAAGATGCTTTCCAGAGCCAGCTTGATCTCGGTCTTGTTGGCGCTGGTGTGCACTTCAAACACATAACGCTTGTCGGCGAAGCCATCGTAGGAGGCTTCGGTCAGCACGGGGCGAAGGATTACATCATGGGGGTTTTTCATGCGTATACCTCCTCTACGCCTTTCACGGCGTCACTGGTGAGGATGATCTTGCCAGCCTTGAGAATGTCGTACACATTCAGGGTGTTGACGTAAGCGGTCTCCAGCTTGGCAATGTTGCCGGCGGCACGGGTGATGGTCTCATCCTTGCCAGCCAGAACCAGCATGGTGGTGTTCTTCAGCTCGAAGTTGCCGAGGAACTTGGCCATCAGCTTGGTCTTGGCTTCAGCCAGCTTCAGCTCGTCCACGACGATGATCTCGCCGGCGTTGAGCTTGGAGGTCAGAGCGCTCTTGAAAGCAAGGCGGCGGACCTTCTTGGGAACGTTGATGACGTAGTCACGGGGCTTGGGGGCAAACACGACGCCACCGTGCTTGAACTGAGGAGCACGGTTGCCGTGATGACGTGCATTACCGGTGCCCTTCTGGCGATAGATCTTACGGCCGCCTCCGCGAACTTCGCCGCGGGTCAGAGCGCTCTGGGTGCCCTGACGCTTGTTGGCCAGAATGGAGCGAACGACCAGGTGCATGGCGGCGGTATTGATGGGAGCAGCGAAAATGCTGTCGCTGAGCTCAATCTCGCCGATGGCCGCGCCTTCCATGTTATACAGTGCAGTCTTAGCCATGGTGTACTTTCCTCCTTTTAAGCCTTGACGGTGTTGCGCACCAGCAGCAGGCTGCCGTTAGCGCCGGGCACCGCGCCCTTAATGAGGAGCAGGTTGCGTTCCTCGTCCACCTTGACGATTTCAAGGTTCTGGACGGTCACACGCTCCACGCCGAAGTGGCCGGGCATATGCTTGTTCTTGAACACACGGGACGGGTCGGAGTTAGCACCCATGGAACCCACGCCACGGTGATACTTGGAACCGTGAGCCATAGGACCGGTGTGCTGATTCCAGCGCTGGATGACGCCGCTGAAGCCGTGGCCCTTGCTCACGCCGGTAACGTCGATCTTTTCGCCAGCAGCAAACTGGGCAACAGTCAGCTCGTTGCCAACTTCCAGCTCGTTGCAGTTATCCAGGCGGAACTCGCGCAGATAACGGGTGGGGGCTACGCCAGCCTTCTTGAAGTGGCCAGTCATGGGCTTGTTAACTTTCTTGGCCCGATTCTCGGAGAAAGTGTCAAAACCCACCTGAACAGCTTCGTAGCCGTCGGATTCGATGGTCTTTTTCTGCACTACCTTGCAGGGGCCGGCCTCCACCACGGTAACGGGCACGAGGCGGCCATCATCGGTGAAAACCTGCGTCATGCCGATTTTCTTGCCTACGATCGCTTTCTTCATGGTTAGTGGTACCTCCTGCGTTAGTTGTTAAGCTTGATTTCGATTTCGACACCGGCAGGAAGATCCAGCTTCATCATGGCGTCGACCGTACGGGGATTGGGGTTGTGAATGTCGATGAGGCGCTTGTGGGTGCGCATTTCGAACTGTTCACGGCTATCCTTGTACTTGTGGGGAGCACGAAGGATCGTAACGATCTCCTTCTCGGTGGGCAGCGGGATGGGACCGGATACCTTTGCGCCAGTGCGCTTGGCGGTCTCCACGATCCGCTCAGAAGACTGATCGATCAGGTTGTGCTCGTAAGCCTTCAGCTTGATACGGATTTTCTGGTTGGCCATTTTCGTTCCTCCTTGATATGTCGTCTCAAGTACACCCCGTCGGGTGTGTCCATCGGCCGCTTTTACATGAGCGCACCGCAGGTGGTGGTCCGCCTTCCGGCGTTCCTGCCGGCCTTGCGCATTGCGCCCTCAGTGGCTTCCGGATGTGTACCCGGCACGATGTCTTAAGTCCGTCGCCCGATTATCGGGCTGGTCCACGATAATTACCCGCCATGGCCATGGCGGCAACTTACCGCTTCATCCCTAAAACAGACAGCTTCAGTAGTATACAACAAACCTTTTTTGAATGCAAGTATTTTTTCATCTTTTTTTGAAAATTTTTTCACTCCGTGTAGATGCAAAGACAGAAGAATTCGCAAACCTGCGCTAAGCACATCACCACGCATACGGGCGTGTCCGTTTCTGATTGTTTTGCGCCGGGATCTTACCCATCCCGGCGCATGTTCAAGCTCTTTCTTCCTATACTATTGTTTTTATTCTGTATTTGCTGCGTTTATCTCCAATTCCTCAAAAGCCTGATAAATCCCATCAGCAACCCGGGCATGCCTACCATCTCCGCAGCCACCGCCGGCATTTTGGCAACCACCCTGTCTCCCAGCCGGATGCGTACTAATCCGATACTCTGTCCTTTTTCCACCGGAGCTTCGATTTCATCCGGAAGTTCCACCTCGATGGTCAGAAGTTTTTCCTGCCCCTGTCTGAGAAGCATGCTCAAACCATTTCCTGCAACCGCTTCTACTTCATCCTGCATGCCCAGTCTGACTGCTACACTGTGACCCAGATGATCTCCCGCATTCAGAAGCCTTACTCTTTTATATCCAGCAAAACCGTAGTCCAGCATCGCTCTGGCTTCATTGAACCTTGTCTGGCTTGCGCCGCAGCCCAACACCACCGCAATGAGCCGCATGTCGCCCTTTACCGCCGTGCAGCTGAGACAATATCCCGATTCTTCTGCGCTACCTGTCTTGAGGCCGTCGCAGCCATCATAAAACCGAACCAGGCGGTTTGTGTTGGTCAGGTCTGTTGTCCGCCCTCCGGGATGCGTGAGGGTATCCATCCAGATTGCGCTGTAATCAAAATATCTCGGATGTTTGCATACCTCGCAGGACAGCGCCGCCACATCCCTGGCTGTGGTATAGTGACCAGGCGCAGGGAGACCCGTGCAATTGACATACAGCGTGTCCGTCAGTCCCAGCTCGGCGGCCCGCTCATTCATCAGCCGTACAAACTCTTCTTCGCTGCCGGCCATATGTTCTGCCAGCGCCACTGCGCCGTCGTTGGCGCTGGCAATGATGGTGGACCGGAGCAATTGCTCCAGCGTATACACCGAACCCGCATCCAACAAGGCCTGACTGCCGATCTGCCCCGCCGCATTGGCGCTCACGGTTATCTGATCCTCCATTTTCAACGTTCCTTCTTCTAACCCCTCCAGCACCAGCAGCAGCGTCATCAACTTCGTTACACTGGCCACAGGCCTTCTCTCATCTGCATTTTTCTCAAAGATCACCGTGCCTGTTTCCGCCTCCACCAGCATGGCAGAGGGCGAGGTAATTTCCACCGGAACGCCGTTTTCCAGAGGTACGCTTCTTGTGGCAGAAACCGAGCATATCAGCTGCATTGCGCACAGCAGCGCCGCCAGCATACGCCTGCCCCATTCCCTTTTCTTCATATACTATACTCCTTCCATTGCATGTCCTGCAGAAAGGATATCCATGCCAACCCGGAAATAGCATCGCTCTGTGAAAATTTTCCAGAGTATTCTCGCCGGAACGAACGGCGAAGTGCTGCAATGGTTTTGTGGAAGAATTGAATCCCTGATGGAAGCCTCCATCAAAAAAGGGCTGAGAAGCATGCGTTTCTCAGTCCTTTTCGTATACTCAAAGTTTTTTCACAAAGCAGATGATCCTGCCGGCTTCCTCAAAGCCATTCTTCATATGAAAGCGCAGGCTTGCCCCGTTTTCCAGCTCGCAATCACTGGCAAACTCCGTGCAGCCCCTCTCCCGGCTCCATTGTTGACACTTTTCCAGCATCTGCGCCGCCAAACCGCTGCCCCGGTACGCAGGCTCCACATACACTCCCTCGAGATATCCCACAGGGCTGGAATCGCAGCCTTCCACATAATCATGACGAAGCTGACACTGCGCATACGCAGCAGGAATCTCCCCGTCCCAAGCAAGAAAAATCACCGATTCCGGGCCTGTCACAAGGACTTTCAGTTCATCCAGCCGCTCCTGCCGCTCGCCGTCCGGCCAAAGGTGCATAGCAAGCTCCACTGCCGCATTCAGTTCGTTCATCTCCGCTTTTCTGATATCCATTTTATTCTGTCCTTTCATATGTTTTGCAGCCGAACAGACACCATGCCGCTCCAACCACGGAAATAACCCCCATCACGATAAAAGCTGCCCCATAACCACCAAGTACGTCCATGAGCCATCCCATCACCGCCGAACCCATCGTCATACCGAGGGAGTATACACTCTGAAAAATGCCCATAGCGGTGGTTTTCTGGTTCGGGGCGATGCCCTGGATGGCCTTATCCATCAATAAGGTATACAGCACCGTCCTGCCAAAACCGCCCAGAAGCTGTACCCCGATCACGCCCGCCGGGCTTTGCATCACAGGCAGCAGCAGGCAGTATACAGCCATCATGCCAAAGCCTGATGCAAGCAGTGTTTTATCCTTCCACCGGGCGAACATCTTCCGGCCCGTCAGCCAGGATGCCAGCATGCCTGCCCCGTAAAAGGCCACCGAAAGCAGCGTGAGCGCCAGGGTTCCTGCGCCCAGTTCCTTTGCATAGTTGGCAGTAAAGGACATAGCTGTTGCAAATACCACCAGCTGCCCCAGGGCCATCAGCAGCGAATACAGCCACAAAGGGCGATTTTTCAGCAAACGGAGAAAATCGCCCCAGTGGAAAGCGGGCTGAGTTTCTCCGTTTCTGGGCTTCCAGAATGCAATCAGCACAAGAGCAGCCGCCGCAGATGCAATGCTTGCGCCGTACAGAGCCCTGATTCCCAGCGCCATGTAAAGAATATTTCCTGCAAAAAAGGAGAGCAATATTCCCAGATTATTAGCGTTGACGATCTGCGCCATGCGTTCCCTGCCCCCGGAGGCATACGCCACAGTGTAGCAGACCCAGGTGGACGCACCCACCCCTGCCAGCGCCCGGAAAACCAGATATATTGCTGCATTCTCATGGATCAACGGCAGCAGGGATCCGGCTGCAATGGCCAAAAGCCCCAGCAGCATAAAAAGCCTGTGCCGCCCGGTGCGGTCATCCCCGATGCTGATGGGCACCCGCAGCAAAAGCTGGGAAAACCCGTATGCACCAATGATCACTCCAATGGTGGAAACGCCAAGCCCCAGCCTCTCCAAATGCGGCGAAAGGTAGGGCGTATATACATACAGGGAAAACCACAAAAGTACGGTGATCCACAGAAGCAGTCTGTCGTTTTTCCTGTCCTGATTCATTGCTGTGCTCTTCCTCCGGCCAAAACGTCGTTATTTCCACCTCAGTATACACCATCATCCTGAGCCGGAGCAACAAAAAGGCGGACAGCCGCCAACGGGGGCCATCCGCTCTGCAAATGCAATCAAATATGAAAGTTTTCGGTTAAACCGGGCGTTCTTCTGCAGGGATACAAGCGATTCAGCCGGAGCCTTTTCTCCCGGAGGAGCGCCCCTCCCCGCACGCTGCTCACCAGTCTTTTTTCGCAGCGAAAGCAAATCAGGCATCCCATAATCTGCAGGCCCGTGGAGGCTTCTACCCCGCACAGAAGGCACTTTTGTCCATAACGCATGCATATTCCTTCCTTTCCTTCCAGGTTTTGGTGTGTGCACTATCAGCATGTACAGAAGAAAGGAATATCATACACATTATTTCATTTCCGTAAGGAAGTAGTTCATCAGCGAAAAAGCGCAATCCATATTGCCGTTAAGGGCCGGGATGCACAGGTAGAAATCCTGCACAAAGACGCCGTATTTTTCAAAGCCCTTGAGGTGGCTTGCAGGGATGCCAAAGAGATGGTGTTTGCCGGTTTCCGGATCGGTCACATAACCGCTGGATACGTCCAGGTCTCCAACGTCAATTTCGCCGGATTCCACATAAGGCCCAAGATCTATCATCACATTCAGCGCCTGCTCACGGAAGTTGGCCTCATCCATCAGGTAAACATCACCCTCGCCATTCATGGTTTTCATGGTAAGGGTCATGCTGCTGTAATGGTCATTCATCAGGCCCAGTTCCACATACTCCACCACTTCCATCTCCGGAAAAAGATCCTCATGGATCTCGTCCATCAGCTGGTGAATATCTTCCAGCATCTCGATGCGGCTGCCAGTGTAATAAAATTCCACTTTCAAATGTTCCGGGCTCTGGTAGCGGGTGATGGTGTAAATCAGATTCCATCCAAAAATGCCAACGGCCAACACGAGCACATATATCCACCAGGAATAGGTAAAGTGGTTGCGTATCCTGTCCCAGGTAATGGGAAATTTTTTATCCATAGGTTTCACATCCATTCTGCACTTACTGCCGCAAAAAACACGGACAGATTATTTTACCACAATCCCCAAGAAGGCTGCAAGTCCGGCCCTTCCATGGGGGGAGACTCAATATCTGCCGCATATCTCTTCCGCATTCTTTTTTGCAAACTGCCGCAATACCAGTTCCACAGCCCCGGATACAAAGCGGGAGTACTCTTCACGGCTGAATCCGATATACGTTTCCTCTCCGGTTCCCTTACGGGGAAGGGAACCCATCACACCGATCTTGCGCACAATGCTCCCTGCCGGCAGATAGTCAATATAATCAGGATATTCCTTCAGGGGCAGAATTTCCGTCAGGTAACCCGAGCCAGGATTGGCCTCCAGGTATTCCGCTTCCAGGGCGGCCATTTCCCGGTAACGTTCCTCCCGGCTGATAAGCAGTTTCACGGAATCCCAATTCCGGGGCATAGCTGCGCCTCTCACCCCCAGTACAGGATGGGCGTCGATCCGCCTCCACACAGCTGCCACCCGTTCTTCATCCCGGATGCACCGCTGGAATTCCGCATCGGTAATCAAATGCGCATAATAACCCAGCAGGAAAGAGAACTGCTCCTTCCCGGCAATCTGCCCGCAGCGGCCAGTCACATACTCGTTGTAAAACGGCTCGCAATCCGCAGCCGTTTTGCGTTGATCCTGCATCCAGTGGGTCACTTTACGGGGCGGGGTGAACTGCGTCCAATCCTCGTTTTCCACATTGCAATCCGGGGCGATATTACCCACGCAAAAACCACGGCGATGCAGCCACGGGCACCGTTCCAGCACTTTGTCCGCCACCATGAGATGTGTTACCCACTCAGCCATTTTCATCCTCCCAAAAACAAGTTGCAAGCATCAGCGGCCTGTCATTCGTGCTCCTTGCAGCTCATCTTTTCAACGGTCATCCTGAACACCGCTACCGCCTGCAACATAGGTTCGCTGAAGGTCCACGCCTTCGGCCCGGCATTGTGGTTCATAATCAAAGTCAGGCCATGAATCTTCTCATCCTTGTTCTCCACCATTTCCACAACGCCGTTGCCGATGATACTCTGAAAACTTGCAGTGCATTCTCCGCCAATTTCCCCGGGCCTGAGGCTGTAACCCCGATCCATTTCAAAGCCCACTTTGGGATTTTTCCCAATCAGGTCTATTTTTCGGCCTTCCTTTGCGCCATGGAAATACAGCACATAGGTATCCTCTTTCTTTTCCCAGCCAAAATTCAGCGGAAGGATGTACACCTCCCCGTCGTCATTGAAGCCAAGACGGCAGCAGTGACACCCCCGGATGATTTCTTCGATTTTTGCCTTGTCCGTTACTTCACGGTCTTTTCTTCTCATGGCGTTCTCTCCTTACAGTATCTCTGTGCCTTTGCAGGCTGCCTGCACATTTATGAAACCATTATAACAGAAATCCGGCGGATGCAAAGTAGCTTTACCCTCTCAGGCTGTCTTTTTACTTTTTTGACAAACCCTGCACCCAAAGCCCGTCCCGACATAAGATGAAACTGCGGCAGGTTGCCGTGCTTATCAACAAAAGGAAGGATGGATTTTCTATGCGTGAAAATACGCCGATCAGAAGGAGCAAGCCGCTGCCCAGCGTTTACCCGGCCATTTCTGCGGACGGTTTTATTCCGGTAGACAGCAGATTCTGCAACGAAAGCCGTGAATCCAGCTGTAATCACTTCCAAAATTGCAGCGAGGGCTTCAACTTCAGCGCCAATGCCTGCGATTGCAACTCCGACTGCGGTTGCAACACCTCCCGCCGTGAAAACGACTGCGGCTGTGATTGCAGCTCCGACTGTGGTTGCAACACCTCCCGCCGTGACACCGACTGCGGCTGCGATTGCAACTCCGATTGCGGTTGCAACACCTCCCGCCGTGACACCAACTGCGGCTGTGATTGCAACTCCGACTGTGGTTGCAACACCTCTCGCCGTGACAACGACTGCGGCTGCGATTGCAACTCCGACTGTGGTTGCAACACCTCCCGCCGTGACATCGACTGCGGCTGTGATTGCAACTCCGATTGTGGTTGCAACAACTGCCAGAATGCAGGTATGGTTTACGGCGTAACCCACTCCCCGCACAACCGTATGAAATGCGAGGATGCCATTCGCCATGGCACGCTGTTTCGGGAGCTGCACAAGCCTTTTGCTGCCCAGCCCTGTCCCAGCGGCTGCAACGAGCCTTCCTGCAAGCAGGAATTGGCCTTTGCTGCATGGGAATTGCGGCTGTACCTGAACACGCACCCCAATGACCGTGCGGCCCTCAAGCTTTTTGAGGAGTACGAGAGCAAGCTCCGGGATGCAAACTATGCCACCACCTTCGTGCCGGGCAGCAATGGCCGCCGTCACTGGACCTGGCTGGACGATCCCTGGCCCTGGGAAAACTGCAACGGCAAAGAAAGGAGCTGACGAGTCGTGTTCATTTATGAAAAGGAACTTCAATATCCGGTAAAGATCACCTGCCCCAACCCCAAAATGGCCTCCCTCATCATCAGCCAGTACGGCGGCCCTGACGGCGAGCTGAACGCCTCCCTTCGCTATCTCAGCCAGCGGTTTTCCATGCCTCACAAGGAAGTGAAGGGCCTCCTGACGGACGTAGGCGTGGAGGAGCTTGGTCACCTGGAGATCGTAGGCGCCATGGTGTACCAGCTGACCCGTAACCTCAAGGAAGACCAGATCCGCCAGCATGGTTTTGACGCCTATTTTGTGGATCACACCACCGGCGTATATCCCCAGGCCTCAGGTGGCTATCCTCACACTTCGGCCTCTATCATGGTCAAGGGCGACCCCGTGACAGACCTTCACGAAAACCTGGCCGCCGAGCAGAAAGCCCGCAGCACCTACGAAAACCTTATCCTGCAGGCCGACGACCCCGATGTGCTGGACGTACTGCGTTACCTGCGTGCCCGGGAAATCGTTCACTATCAGCGTTTTGCCGAAGCGCTGGGCCAGGTGCAGGAAAAGCTGAACTGCAAAAACTTCTATGCCTTCAACCCTGCCCTCAGCATGAAAAAGCACTGTTGAACCCCCGCCCCGGCCCAGTGCAGTTTCCCCTGCCCCGCCGGGGCTTTTTTATTGCAATCAATAACAAAAGGGACTATAATAGTTTCAAATCCGCATTGAAAACAAAAGAGTTTTCCGTATTACAGGAGGATTATTTATGAATGAGCCCAAAAAGGTACAAACCAGCATCGACCTCAAAAAGGTCAAAGTGCAGGACGAATTCTGGAGCCATATTCAGCAACTGATGCTGGACGTGGTCATTCCCTATCAGGAGGACGTGCTTCACGACCGCATCCCCGGCGTGGAAAAAAGCCATGCTGTGGAAAACTTCCGCATTGCCGCAGGAGAAGCAGAGGGACAATTTTACGGCATGGTGTTTCAGGACAGCGACGTAGCCAAGTGGCTGGAAGCAGTGGCCTATTCTCTGCTCATTCGTCCCGATGCCGCACTGGAAAAGCGTGCGGACGAGCTTATCGCCCTTGTAGGGCGTGCCCAGCAGGAGGATGGCTACCTCAACACCTATTTCACCGTGAAGGAACCGGAGCACCGCTGGCAAAACCTCCGGGAATGCCACGAGCTGTACTGCGCCGGTCACCTGATTGAAGCCGCTGTAGCCTACTACGAAGCCACCGGCAAGGATGCCTTCCTTCAAATCATGCGCCGCTATGCCGACCTGATCTGCGCCCGTTTTGGCGAGGAAGCCGTCCGTGGCATCCCGGGCCATCAGGAGATCGAGCTGGCATTGGTAAAACTCTACCGGGTCACCGGCGATGAAAAGTACTTGAAAACTGCTCAATACTTCATTAACGAACGTGGCGTCCAGCCCCTGTATTTTGACGAGGAAGAAGCCCGGCGCAACTGGCACCACTGGTCCGGCGGCCCGGTGGATAACGACTACTATCAGGCCAGGCTTCCTGTGCGGGAACAGCAGGTGGCCACCGGGCACAGCGTCCGTGCGGTGTACATGTATACCGCCATGGCCGACCTGGCCGCAGAAACCCATGATCCTGCCCTGCTGGAAGCCTGCAAACGGCTGTGGAACAACGTGGTCAACAAGCAGATGTATGTTACCGGCGGCATTGGTTCCACCCGGCACGGCGAGGCTTTCACCTTTGATTACGATCTTCCCAACGACACCATCTACGCAGAAACCTGCGCCTCCGTGGGCCTTGTGTTCTTTGCCCGCCGTATGCTGGAAGCAGACGTGAATTCCTGCTATGGCGACATTATGGAAAAAGAACTGTACGGCGGCATCCTTTCCGGCATGCAGCTGGACGGCAAGCGTTTCTTCTACGTCAATCCTCTGGAGGTTGTCCCCGGCCTCAGCGGCAGGCAGGAAGAATACAAGCATGCCCTGCCCCAGCGGCCCGGCTGGTACGCCTGCGCCTGCTGTCCTCCCAACGTGGCAAGACTTATGACTTCCCTTGGCCAGTACGCCTGGGGCCAGAATGAAGATACCATCTTTGCCCATCTGTACATGGGCTCAGAGGCGGATTTCGATCTTCGGGGCGGCGTCAAGCTCTGTTGCGAATCTCAATATGCATGGGATGGCAAGGTGCGCTACACCTTCCTGAAGGCCGATGGCAATTTCGCTCTGGCCCTGCGCAAGCCGGAATGGGCTAAATCCTTCCAGCTCTCTGTAAATGGCGAAACCCTGCAGCCCGTGGAAAAGAACGGCTACCTCTACATCACACGCCAATGGAACACCGGCGATACCGTAGAGATCCTCTTCCCCATGGAAGTACGCCGCATTTACTGCAACCCTGCCGTGCGTGAAAACGCCGGATGCGTTGCCCTGTGCCGGGGTCCCGTGGTCTATGCCCTTGAAGAAGCGGACAATGGCAAAAACCTTGCAGCCTTGCGCCTTGGCCGTGATGTGGAAATCCATACAGAAAAGCAATCCGGCGAGCTGGGCGATATCACCCTGCTGAAGGCCGTTGGCAAACGCCTTGCGCCCACGGAAGATCTGTATACCGATATACCCTTCGCCCAGCAGGAAGCCAGCATCACCTTCATCCCCTACTACGCCTGGGGCAACCGGGGCCTTGGGGAAATGCGGGTATGGATTCACGAATAACCTGAGAGCATCCACCTGGCAGGATACAAATCCTGCCGGGTTTTTCTATGGTATTTTGGCAAAAACCGTGATATACTGCATACATTCACAAAAGATATTTTTCCAGGAGGAAATGCGCTGTGCAAAAAAGCTATGCCCTGTTTGATTTTGACGGAACGCTTCGCAAGGGTGATTCCATTATTACCGTATGCCGTTACGCACATAAGAAAGGCCTTTGCTCCACAAAGCAACTGCTGAGAGGTGCCTGGTACGGCGTAAAATATGGCTTGCACCTCTGCTCCGCCGAGCGCAGCAAAACCGAAGCCATGCAATGGGTCAAGGGACGGCTGGACAGCGAGCTGGCGGCCTTTTCCCTGGATTTTTGCCTGAACAAGCTGATTCCCGAAATGTTCCCCCAGGGAATGGAGACCCTGCAGCAGGAAAAAGCCCGTGGTGCAACGGTGCTGCTGGTAACGGCCTCTCCCTCCTTTTATCTGGCTCCGCTGGAAAATCTGCTGGGCATCGAGGACGTTATCGGTACCCGGATGAACGTGGACGAGACCGGGCACTTCACCGGCGATATCTGTGGCGACAACTGCAAAGGCGTGCAGAAACCACTGCGCCTTGCAGAATACCTGGCCGCCAAGGGCGACAGCCTCGACTTTGACACATCCTCCGCCTACGGCGACAGCGGCAGCGACCTGCCCATGATGCAGCTGTGCCAGACAAAGGTGGGCGTCAACCCCAGACGCAAACTGAAAAAAGCCCTCAAAAGCGAAGAAGGCGCAAAGCAGGTTCGCTGGAAGGGCAAAGAAAAAAAGTAACCGAGAAGGAGGAAGCGCTATGCGGGGAATGCATGATTTTTCAAACGCTGACAGGGTCGTCAGGCAGGCCTTGGAGCAGGAAGCCTTCACTGCAGCGTGCCTCCTGGTGGGCCGTGGCGACCGGGTTCTGTTCCGGCGTGCTTACGGGCGGCTTTCCATCGAGGAGGATGCCGGGCTCTGCAACGAACAGACCCGGTTCGACCTGGCCTCTGTGACCAAGCCGCTGGTGGTGGGCACGCTTTGCCTCAGAGCCATGGAAAGCGGCAGGCTGTGCCTCTGGGATAAACTGGGCACCTTTATCGATGCGCCACGGGACAAGCAGGATATCTCCATCGCCCAGATCCTGACCCACAGCGCAGGTTTCCCCAACGGCTACCATCTGTGGAAGATGGCTTCCAGCCCCGAGGAAAGCACGGAGCTGCTTCTGTCCGCTCCCCTTGCGTACCAGCCGGGCAGCCGGGTGCAGTACTGCTGCGCCGGGTATATCCTGCTGGGGCAGCTGCTGGAATGCCTGTATGGTCAGCCGCTGAATGAGTTGGCTTTGCAGGAAATTTTCTGGCCCCTGAAAATGAAAAATACCTCTTACCTGCCATCAGGTAGCAATATCGCCGCCACAGAAATGACAGACGACGGCCTGTGTTTGACCGGCATCGTTCATGACGAAAACGCCCGATTCCTCGGCGGCGTCAGCGGCAATGCAGGCGTTTTCTCCACCATGGATGACCTGGCGCTGTTTATGCAGATGCTGGCAGCCGAAGGCGCATTGCCGGACGGTTCCCGCTACCTCAGCCCTGCCACAGTGCGCCTGAGCATGCAAAACCATACCCCCGGCATGGCACAGGCACGGGGCCTGGGCTTCTATTTGCCCCGGCAGGATAACGGCTACACCGGCGACCTGTTCCCTGCCGAAACCGTTGGTCATACTGGCTTCACCGGCACCAGCTTCACCCTGGATCCCACCACCGGGCTATATGTGGTATTCCTGTCCAACCGCATCTGCCCCTCCCGGGAAAGCCTGGCTATATACCGCATCCGCAGGCTCATCCACAACGCCGTCTATGCCGCAGCCTGCCAGTAACAACGCTCTCTTTTGACCAGAAAGGAACCCTGACATGCTCAAGAAATGTCGATATATCCCCCTGCTGGAAACAGACCGGCTCATCCTCCGGGAACTGACTCCGGAAGATACGGAAGACCTGCGGGAATGGCTGGGGCTTGACGAAGTGTATACCTACTGGGGGCGAAGCGCCAGCAAGGGCGAGAAAAACCCGGAGCTGCTGTTTGTGGATCCCCGGCCCAATGTAAAGCGTAAACCATCCCACGATTTTATCTGGGGCATTGAAGAAAAGGCCTCCCATAAGGTGATCGGCATGCTGGAAGTGTTTGATGTGGAAAACGACCGCATAGGCATGGTGGGCTACCGCATTGCCCCGAGACTTTGGAACCAGGGCATCTGCACAGAAGCTCTTCAGTGTGTGGTGGATTTCATTTTTTCCGAAACCGCCATGGATCGTTTACAGGGAAGTGCAGACGTACGCAACCACGGCTCCAACAAAGTGCTCAAAAACTGCGGTTTCACCCTGGAAGGCACCATCCGCCACGGCAAAATGGTATCCCAATACTGTGATTACAACATCTGGGGACTTCTCCGGGAAGATATAAGATAATTTCATCATACATATTCATGCCCCCGGCGGCAGCAAAAATCCTCTCCTTCTGTTACAGAAGGAGAGGATTCATATTTTTTCAATTATTCAGCGGGAACTTCCTCAGTGGGGGTCTCCTCAGCAGGAGCTTCCTCGGAGGTTTCTTCCGCAGGGGTTTCCTCGGCAGGAGTTTCCTCGGTGGTCTCTTCCTCCACGGGGGCCTCGTCCTCGGCTTCCATTTCAGCCAGAACTTCTTCCAGAGAGGGGGTCACGCCAGTGTACACGATATCCGCATCGGCAATCCAGCCTTCCACGGTGGCGGTGTAGGCATCCTGCTGCTTGATCTGCAGCAGCTGTTCCCGCTTTGCTTCACGCTGGGCGTCGGTCATCTCGATGGGGCCTTCAGGGATGTCGGCTTCGTAGTACACAATGTGTACGCCGAAACGGCTTACATAGGGAGCGGACACATCGCCGATGTTTTCGATGCTGAAGGTGGCTTCCACAAACTCGGGCACCAGAATCAGGGAGGAAGCAACGCTGACTTCGTATACATTGCTGTATCCCTCGTGGTAATCCATGGAATACTCGGCCATCAGTTCGTCAAAGCTGGTGCCGTTATTGAACTTATCGTTGATTTCCACAACGGTGTCGGAAACGGAGTCCAGAATGGCAGCCTTGGCTTCATCCAGCTGGGCCTGGGTGACGGGTTCGGCAGCAGCTTCGCCCTCTGTAGCCTCGGGAGCTTCTGCAGCCTCGGGAGCTTCGCCATCCACGGCTTCTTCAGCCAGCATCTGCTCTTCAAAGCGGGCCTGCAGATCCAGGTAGGTAGCCATAAGGGTTTCATCCACAGGCAGCAGGATGTGCTTTACCTGGCGGAAACCGGCGGGACGGTACCAGGAGTATTCCATGCCGCTTTCAGCGCCATAGTAGTAGCTCATCTGGTCCACATAGTTGTTGTAGTTGATGTAGGCGGAAACATCGTTGCCGAATTCTTCCTTATCCTGAGCCACCAGTTCCTGATAGTAGGCTTCCACGTCCTCATCGGTAACCACCACATCCTGGATGATAGAGGCGTAAAGCTTATCTTCCACAGCCATCTCCACATAGGTTTCGATGAGGGTTTCGAGGGTATAGCCCTGCTCATTGTAGAAGGCAACAGCGTCGTCTTCGGTAGCGCCTTCATTGCCGGTAACATACTCGGTAATTGCGCCATCCCAGACAGCCTTGGCATCTGCCTCAGCCTGGGCCTTTTCTTCGTCGGTGAGGGTCATGTTCAGTTCTACGGACTTGTAATCCAGAACCTTCTGGGTAATGCAGGTGTCCAGTGCCAGGGCACGGAACAGGTTCACATTGGCGGGGTCGGCCATGTCGTAATAAAGGCCGTAGTAAAGCACCAGTTCCTCGTAGAGGGGAGCGATCTCGCCCCAGGTGATTTCTTCGCCGTACACGGTAGCCAGCACGACGTTTTCATCCAGCGTATCGGCAGCCACAGCGCTTTCCTGGGCAGGAGCTTCTTCGGTGACCGTCTCAGCCAAGGCAGCGGTGGAGAGCAGCATGCACAGGCTCAGCAACAGAGCGATCCA
Source organism: Clostridiales bacterium (assembly GCA_015056145.1). GTDB lineage: Bacteria > Bacillota > Clostridia > Christensenellales > Aristaeellaceae > Limiplasma. Next base: position 15,477 of record SVGY01000020.1, on the reverse strand, counting down.
TTTTTTCATTGTTACACAATCCTTTCCTTATGGAAATGGTTTCGGTCGCAGCAGGTTTTCCTCCCATCGGGAAGAATCTGCGCATCTTAGATATTATTGCACAGGTTTCTGATTTTCGCAAGGAGAATTCACTGGAAAGACAGAATGTTACAGAGTATTCACAGCTTGCTCATATTCGTCAGCTATAAAAAACACTGCGGGAGGTAGAACGATGAAGCTTCTGATAGAAAAAGAAAAACACCTGATGCACCTTATGGACGGGGAACAGGCCGTTTTCAGCTGCCCCGTTGCCCTGGGCCGGGAGCCCAGGGGCGCAAAACGCCGGGAAGGAGACGGGCGTACTCCCGAAGGCATATATTACATTTGCCTCATAAAGGAACAGGGAAAATACGGGCGCAGTCTCGGCCTCAGCTATCCGGGCAAAACAGATGCGGAGCTTGCCTTCTCAGAGGGAGTCATTGACCTGCAGGCAAAGAATGCCATTTTCAGCGCATGGGAACGACAGGTGCGTCCCCCCTGGGGCACAGCTCTGGGCGGCGAAATCTACATCCACGAGGGCGGCACCGCCTCCGACTGGACTCAGGGTTGTATCGCACTGGATGAAGCGGATATGGATCGGCTCTTTCCACACAGGGAAAACATTGCAGTGGTTGAAATACTGCCCTGAAATCGTCAATTCCACAAAAAACCAAACCAATCCCTAATGTGATTCTCATCTTTTTTGCAGCCTTTTCTCAAGCATCGACAGGCACTATGTGCTATGCTATCAGTGTCCCAAGGGAAAGAAACAATACACCGAGTTTTTTCAAGGAGGCTGTTTAGCATGGCAAACAATATTTTTTCCAAACTCTACCGCACCCGCATCAAGGTAACCAAAGATCACACCCCCGTCATCAATCTGAGCCTGCTGTTTTCCCTCGTCGCTTTGATTCTGGCACCCCATCTGGTCATCATCGGCGCAATTGTGGCAATGGTACTAGGCTACCGCTTCTCCATTCAGAAGGATGCTCCGGAGTTTTCCGGCAATCTGAAGGAAGTGGTGGATGACGCCGCCGAAAACGTGAAGGATGCCGTAAGAAGCTTTACCGGCAAGGATAAGGACAACATCTGACAATACCATACGCAAAAGGAACGGCTTCGGCCGTTCTTTTTTTGCAAAAATCTATTTGACAGAATGAGTTAGTCCTGTTAAACTTATTACACCCCACCCCCGGGGGGTGGATAGGTTCTTTTGGGAGGGAACTACCTTGAATGAAGAAAAGCAAAAAGCCGTCCAGGCACTGAAAACCGTATCCGGCCAGGTGGAAGGCATCATCCGCATGATCGAGGACGGGCGCTATTGTATTGACATATCCAATCAGATTTTCGCTGCCTCTGCCCTTTTGAAAAAAGCAAACCTGCTGGTTTTGCAGCAGCACATGAACCACTGCGTTAAGCATGCAGTGGAAAGCGGCGATGCAGAAGAAAAAATCTGCGAAATGATGGGTATTCTCTCCAAAGTGATGGACAGATAAGGAGATAAACCTTATGAGCAAGAAAACAACCTTTGATATTACCGGCATGACTTGCGCCGCCTGCTCCGCCCGCATCGAAAAGGTGGTGGGCAAAATGGAGGGGGTCAGCCGTGCAAGCGTAAACCTGACCACTGAAAAAATGCAGGTGGAGTACTCTGCCCCCGCAACGGTGGAAAGCATTATCCAGCGTGTGGAAAAAATTGGTTTTGGCGCCAAAAAGGAAGAAATCCGGCAGGAGTCTTTCCCGGAAGACAGTCTCAACAAGGAAGCCTTCATCCGCAGCATGTGGCGGCGTTTCTTTACTTCGCTGTGTTTTGCACTGCCGCTGTTCTATCTTTCCATGGGGCCTATGGTGGGACTGCCTGTGCCTGGGTTTCTTTCGCCGGATGCGCACCCTCTTCGTTACGCCCTTGCGCAGCTGACTCTGGCGGTCCCCTGCATGATCGTGGGCCGCAGGTTTTATACTGTGGGCTATAGCGTGCTTTTCCGGGGCAGCCCCAACATGGACAGCCTCATTGCGGTAGGCACCACTGCATCTCTGCTTTACAGCCTGTACAGCACCTTCCGCATTGCCCTCGGTGAAACCCATCTGGCCCATCACGGCCTGTATTTTGAATCCGTGGGCGTGATCATCACCCTGATCCTTTTGGGCAAATCCATGGAGGCCGTCAGTAAGGGCCGCACTTCCGAGGCCATCCGCAAGCTGATCGCCCTGCAGCCCAAAACCGCCATTCTTTTAAAGGATGGGCAGGAAATGGAGGTTCCCATCGACGAAGTGGTTCCCGGCGACGTGCTGGTGGTCAGACCCGGTGCAAAGATCCCCGTGGATGGTGAGGTGCTGGAAGGTTTCTCCGCAGTGGATGAAAGCATGCTCACCGGCGAAAGCATGCCCGTGGACAAAAAAGCGGGCGATCCAGTTTACGGCGCATCCATGAACCACAATGGCCTGCTGCGTTTCCGAGCCACCAAAGTAGGCCGGGATACGGCCCTCAGCCAGATTGTTAAACTGGTGGAGGATGCCCAGGGCGCAAAGGCTCCCATTGCCAAAATTGCGGACAGGGTAGCCGGCATATTTGTGCCCGTGGTGATGCTGATTGCCCTCATCGCCGCTGTGGCCTGGCTGATCGCCGGCGAGAACATCGCCTTTGCACTGACCATTCTGGTCTCCGTGCTGGTTATCGCCTGTCCCTGCGCTCTTGGCCTGGCAACGCCCACCGCCATAATGGTCGGCACAGGCAAGGGTGCAGAGTTCGGCATCCTCTACAAGGGCGGCGATGCACTGGAGGCAGCCCAGAGCATTGACACCGTGATTCTGGACAAAACCGGCACCATCACCTGCGGCGCACCTACCGTAACGGATGTGCTCCCCTATGGAAACATTTCCCGTGAAGAACTGCTTGCGCTGGCTGCCGCCGCCGAGCAGGGTTCCGAGCACCCTCTGGGGCGGGCCATTGTGGCATCGGCCCGGGATGAGGGGCTGAACCCGGAAGCGGCAACGGAATTTGAATCGCTTACCGGCCGTGGCATTAAGGCCAATGTGGCCGGCCAAACAGTACTTGCAGGAAATCTTGCCCTGATGCAGGAAAGCGGCGTGGATGCACAGGCCCTTGCCGACCAGGCGGAGGAACTGGCTCAGGAAGGCAAAACGCCCATGTACATTTCCCGAAACAGTGAGCTTTGCGGCATCGTTGCCGTAGCGGATGTTGTGAAGGAATCCAGTGCAGCAGCCATTGCCCGGATGAAGCAGATGGGCATAAACGTGGTAATGATGACCGGCGACAACTGCCGCACCGCCGAAGCTATTGCAAGGCAGGTGGGTGTGGACAGTGTGCTGGCAGAGGTACTGCCCGGCGACAAGGCCGGTCAGGTGAAGAAGCTGCAAGCCGAAGGCCGCAAAGTCGCCATGGTGGGAGACGGCATCAACGACGCTCCTGCGCTGGCTCAGGCCGATACCGGTATCGCCATTGGTTCCGGCACGGACGTGGCCATCGAGTCTGCGGATGTGGTACTGATGCACTCCGACCTGATGGATGTGCCTGCGGCGGTGGAGCTGAGCCGTGCCACCATCCGTAACATAAGGCAAAACCTTTTCTGGGCCTTTGCCTACAACAGCGCCGGCATTCCCATTGCAGCAGGACTTCTGCATATCTTTGGCGGACCGCTGCTCAACCCCATGATCGCCGCCGCCTGCATGAGCCTCAGCTCCGTATCGGTACTGAGCAACGCCCTTCGTTTGAAGCGGTTCAAACCGTTCCAGCATAAAGAAAAACAGAAAGGATGACACCCATGACCATTACCCTGAAAGTACCCGGCATGAAGTGCATGCACTGCGAAGCCGCCGTGAAGGATGCCCTGAACGAGCTCAGCGGCGTAAACAGCGCCGTGGTGGATCTGGAAAGCAAAACCGTGACCATCGATTACGAAGGTCTGGAAGTTTCCGCCCTGAAGGAAGCCATCGAGGATGTTGGCTTTGATGTGGAAGCATAATTGCAATGAGGCAAGCAAAAAACCTGCTGCAAGAAAAAAGCAGCAGGTTTTTTTCAATTCTGTCAGCGACATTCTTTTTCAAGCAATTCCAGCACTTTCAATTCTCGTTGATTCCAGGGATTACGGCCTTCTCTTTTCACCATTTCCCGGTTCAGCTCAAGGGCTTGCTCCAGCGTCACCCATACCTGATGCATGCCGTAACGCTGCTCATTTGCAGTGAAACAAGTCTCCGCCTGGGAACCGGCAACATCGCAAAAATAGTAACGGTTGTGCTGATGCCAAATGGTGGGTTCCCGCATGGACAATCGCTTCTCAATCACCTCGCCGAAGGGGCGGATGCTCTCCCTGTCCACCTGAAACCCCGTCTCCTCCATCACTTCACGCAGCAGGGTGGCGATATCATCTTCGCCCGCTTCCTGTCCGCCGCCGGGAAACTTTACCTCGCCGAAGGAGGATTGTATCATCAGCATTTTCCCCTGATGAAAGATCACCCCTCTGACAGCGGTACGCCGGATTTCAGGAAGGGCGGGATCGTAGTTGTGTTCGTCAAGATTCAAAAGCAGCTTCATGGTTTCACCTCCGGCATCAGGCTTTAAGAATCTTGCCCGCTGCATAGAAGATCAGGAATGTCAACAGATTGCTCACCACTACGCTGGCTCCGGTAGGGATCTCCAGAATGTAGGAGGAACAGAGCCCCACAAAGAAGCATACCACCGAAATAATCAGCGCCCAGATCATTACGTTTTTGTAGCTTTTGCATACCCTCATGGCGCTGAGGGCCGGGAAAACGATCAGGCTGGAAATAAGCATGGAGCCCATTACCCGCATACCCAGCACAATGGTAAGCGCCGTAAGGAAAGCAAGCAGCATGTTGTACCGCTCCACCTTTTCGCCGGTAGCCCGGGCAAAGGTTTCGTCGAAGGTAACGGCAAAAATCTTCCGGTAGAAAACAGCAAACAGCACAAGCACGATCACCGCAAGCACCACGCTGAGCCACATATCGCTTTTTGTGGTGGTAAGGATACTGCCGAAAAGATAGCTTTTGATATCGCTGGTGGTGCCATCAGAGAGGGATATGGCGATGACGCCCACTGCCAGCGCCCCTGTGGAGATCATGGCGATGAGAGCGTCGCCCTTGAGCTTGCCCCGTCCGGAAAGGCGCAGCAGCAAAAAGGCGGATATCACCACTACCGGCAGCGTTATTGCCATAGGCGCAAGCCCCAGCGCAGAGGCAATGGCCAATGCGCCAAAGCCCACATGGCTCAGTCCGTCGCCGATCATGGAATAGCGTTTCAGCACAAGGCATACGCCCAGCACCGCAGCGCACAGGGATACCATCAGCCCCGCAACGCTGGCACGCACCATTACCTTCAGGGAGAACATCTCCCTAAACAGTTCAAGCATTTTCTTCCCCTCCTGCAAAGCGCATTCCCAGCGGCGATTTCAGGTATTCCTCCACGGTACCCAGGCAGCTTTCCCCATGGCTCAGGTGGAGGATGCGGTCGCCATACTGAAGGGCCGCCTGGATATCATGGGAGATCATGACCACCGTCAGATTCTGCTCCTTGTTGAGCATGCTGATGATCTGGTACATCTCCCGTGTCACAAGAGGATCAAGGCCCGCCACAGGCTCGTCCAGAAGCAACATTGTACGGGTGGCGCACAGGGCACGGGCAAGAAGCACCCGTTGCTGCTGGCCGCCGGAAAGATCCGCAAAGCTACGCTTTTTCAGCTGGGAGATGCCCATCAGCGCAAGCTGTGCCTCTATCTTTTCCTGCTGTTTCTTTGTGGTGAACAGTTTCAGATCATGGCAGCCCGACGATACCACTTCCCATACCGAAGCGGGGAAATCCTTCTGGGCTTCTGTTTTCTGGGGCAGATAGCCGATCTCCGTATTGCGGAACCCTTTTTCGTAAGTGATTTTGCCTGCAGAAGGCGGCAGCAGTCCCAAAAGCCCTTTAATAAGGGTGGATTTGCCGGAGCCGTTTTCGCCCACGATGCAAAGATATTCTCCCTTTTCCACCGTAAGGGACAGGTCTTTGAGCACAGTGCGCCCCTCATAGGCAAAGGATACATTGTCACAGGTGATCAGGGACATCAGTTCAGGGCCTCCTTCAGGGCGGCGACATTCTGCCACATCAGGCTTACATAGGTAACACCGCTGCTAATGTCCTCCGCCGAAACGGAGTGGCAGCTGTGCAGAAGCAGTACCTTTGCGCCGGTTTCTTCTGCGAGGATATCGGCGGTTCTGCGGTTGGAAAATTCAATGTGGAACACCACGGGTATCTCCTCTTCCCGGATGATGGAAACCAAATGCCCGATGGTCTTGATGCTGGGCTCGCTGTCCTCGCTGCAGCCGGGGAAAGCTGCCTCGTAATGAAAATCGTATGCTGCTGCCAGATGACGGAAGGGGAAGCGGTCGCCAAAAATCAGCAGGTTCCGCTTGCTGTTATGGGCAAGCTCTGTAAGGCTTTCGTCCAGCTTTTGCAGCTCGGTCTGAAAAGCCGCTTCATTGGCAACAAAGGTTTCCGCCTTTTCCGGGCAGAGCGTGCACAGCTTTTCACAAAGCGCAGCGGCAATCTGCATTACATTTTTAGGGGATGTCCACACATGCTCGTCCAGGACCTCCCCGTGGTGGCCGTGATCGTGGTCGTGGTCATGATCGTGGCCTGCCACTTCGGCGGTGACGTGATCCATCATCACAAAGGTTTCCGGCGCATCCTCCCCAAGGGATTCCAGCAGCCGCAAAACCCACTCGTCGCTTTCGCCTCCATTGTAAATGAACAGGTCGGCATTCTGTATGGCGATAATATCCTGCGGAGTGGGATCGAAAGAATGAATGTCGCTGCCCGGGGGAAGCAGTAGCGTAAGCTCCGCATTTTCACCGGCGATCTGCCGGGCAAAGTCATACCCCGGAAAGATGGTGGCTACAATCCGCAGCGGCTCTCCGCCATCAGCCCAGGCCCCATAAGGGAAGCAAAGCAGCAGCCCAACCATAATTAAGGAAAAAAATCGTTTCATTCGTTCTTCTCCTTCTGGCTGCAGCTTTTGCAGCGGCCGTACAGCATGGTCTGACCTTCGTCCAGGGCAAAGCCGTGGGAGGACAAAATATGGTTTTTAAACTGCTCCATCTCGCCGCAATCCAGGTGTTCCAGTGCTCCGCAGCCCACGCAACGGATATGCAGATGGCTGGCCTTGCAGGGATTAAGCTGAAACCGGGCCGATTCGCCGCTGCCCTGGGGGGCATAACGCCTCAGAGCGCCGGATTCGCACAGGCGGGTCAGCCCACGGTAAACGGTGGTCTTGCCTACAGAAAGACCCTGCTTTTCCAACAGCTGATGCACTTCCTCGGCGCTGAGGCATTCGCCCGGTCTTTGATGAAACAGCCCGATCACAGCCTCCTGTTGACGGGTCTGGTATGCTCCACGGGTGGACATTTCTTGCTGATCACTCCTTCGGAAAAGTGAAAATGATTTTCATTTTCGGTTTCAGAGTATAGCACGAACCTTCCGACGTGTCAAGAAAACAGCTCTTTGCTGTATACATGGACATATTCATATCGTTGATTTTCCCAGCCGGGTAAGGTATAATGAACACAGCCTGTATATATCAGGTGGCATCTTTTCATACGAAAGGCGGGATAGATCAATGAAAATCGCAATGGTTGCCTTTGGCTCCACCGGCGATGTCCGTCCCTACTCGTTCCTCGGAAAAGAATTGCAGCGCCGGGGACACAAAGTCACCGTATATTCCACCTCCGAATTTCAGGATATGATGGAAAGTGTTGGTCTGGGTTTCCATGCCATTCCCGGCGATGCCAAAGAATTGATGGCCAACCTGATGAGGCCCGACGTAAAAGGCATCGGGTTTATTACGCAGTTCGTCAAATCTGCAAAAAAGATCCGGGATCCTCTTCTGGAAGACCTGCTGGAATCCACCCGGGACGCCGAATGTATGATCGCCACCTTTTTTGTGCATGTCTTCAGTACTATTGCGGAATATCATAAAATACCCTATATTCAAACCCAATATTTCATGATGGACCCCAACGGCAGCGTTCCCATTGCAGCCGCCCCCCTTCAGCGGCTCAAAAGCAAGGCTTGGAGCAAAACCACCTACAATGTGGGGCACCTGACCATGAACCTTCTGGAAAAACACTACATGGACGACTGGCGCATTGCCCACGGCCTGCCTGCCCTGAAGGTGCAGAAAGGGCCCGGCTACGAGCTGAACGGCCATACCGTACCGGTGCTTTACGCCATGAGTCCTCTTACCATGCCAAGGCCTACGGGCTGGCCGGACAACATCCACATGACCGGCTACTGGCTCAGCGACGAAAACGACGTTTCCGATTACGTTCCCTCCCCGGAGCTAAAGGCCTTCCTTGATGCCGGAGATCCTCCCGTATATGTCGGCTTTGGCAGTATGGTCAGTGGAGATATGAAGGACTTTTTTGCCGAAGTTATGGAGGGCATCCGTCTCAGCGGGGAAAGAGCCATTCTCGGCAAAGGCTGGGCGGATATCGACCTGCCCAACGACAACCCCAATCTCTTCATTGCGGATTTTGTCCCCCACACCTGGCTTTTCCCCCGGGTGAAGGCGGCCATCCATCACGGCGGCGCCGGCACGCTGGCCGCCGGTATCTGCGCCGGTCTGCCCACGCTGGTGGTTCCCTTCGGCGGCGATCAGCCCTTCTGGGCCAACCGTGTTCGGCAGCTGGGCATCGGCCCCGCTCCCATTCCCCGCAACCGGCTCACAGCCAAGTTGCTATCCAAACGTATTCACGAGCTGGTCAACGAGCGGCGGTTCCGGGTAGCCGTGAAGGAACTGGGGCTCCGCCTTGCCATGGAGGACGGTGTGGTCAACGCAGCCAATATCATCGAGCACGAACTGCGCAAATACCTCCGGGAAGAAGGCCGCTCGCCGGTACTTGTCAAAACGGAAGACATGTGATATACTTTTCTGGTAAGGGTATCCAAATAACAGGATTCCCTTTCCTTTCCTGAAAGAGTTAGTCGCAACAAACATAAAGGAGTCCTGAGGATGACTATGAACAATCAGGCAAAAACCCTGGCAGATCTCACCCCCGGCCAGAGTGGCGTTGTGAATACCGTGGGAGGCGAAGCCGCCCTGCACCGCCATCTGTTGGATATGGGCATTACCCCCGGTGTAAAGGTGCTGCTCAACAAAACCGCTCCCATGGGCGATCCGGTGGAAATTCATCTGCGGGGTTATTCCCTCACCCTTCGCCTTGAGGATGCTGCAAAAATCACGCTTCGGCAGGAAGAGGACAAATAATGCGCTACACCTTTGCTTTGGCAGGAAACCAGAACAGCGGCAAAACAACGCTTTTCAACCAATTAACCGGCTCCAACCAGCACGTTGGTAACTGGCCCGGCGTAACGGTGGAGCAGAAAACCGGCACTATGCTGCACCACCACCACGGCAAGCAGACCCACATTGGCCTGCCCCGCCATGTGCAGAAAAAGCAGAACGAAGGCAAACCGGTGCCCGACAAATACAGCGACGTGACCATTGTGGATCTGCCCGGCATCTACAGCCTCAGCCCCTATTCCATGGAGGAGATCGTCTCCCGGGACTATATTGTGAAAGATAAGCCCGATGTGGTCATCAACATCGTGGATGCCACCAACCTGGAGCGCAACCTGTACCTGACGCTGCAGCTTCTGCAGCTTGGTCGTCCCGTTGTGGTGGCCCTCAACATGATGGATGAAGTAAGGGGCCGTGGGGATTCCATCGATCTGGACGGCCTGGAGGAAGGGCTGGGCGTGCCCGTTGTGGCCATTTGCGCCAGAAAGGGCGAGGGCATCGGCGAGCTGGTCAGCCGCAGCATGGAGGCCGCCGAGAAAAAGATTACCCCCAAAAAGCTGGATATTTGCGACGGCGCAGCCCACAAGGCGCTCCATGCCATTACCCATCTGGTGGAGGAATCTGCTGCCGCCCACGGCATGACGCCTCTTTACGCTGCCACAAAGCTCTTTGAAGGCGATGACGTGCTCACAAAGGAACTGAACCTTTCCGAAGAAAGTCAGCACATCATTGAGGAAATCCTCACCGCCATGGAAAAGGAAATTGGCATGGAACGGGTGGCCGTAATGGCCGACACCCGCTACCGCTTTATTGAAAAGCTGCTTTCCACCTGCTACCATCGTGTCAGCGGTGAGGGCGATACCCTCACCGACCGTATCGACCGTGTCATGACGCACCCCCTGCTTTCCATCCCCGTTTTCCTTATGATGATGTTGCTGGTGTTCTACATCACCTTCGGCCCAGTGGGCAGCTTCATTGCAGACGCCTTTTCTGCCCTTGTGGATGGCGGCATCAGTCTTATTGACCGGGCCCTTGCCAATGCCCAGGTAGCGGACTGGGTACAAGACCTGGTGGTAAACGGCGTGCTTACCGGCGTGGGCAGCGTGCTCAGTTTCCTGCCGGTGATCGTGATCCTGTTCCTTCTTCTGTCCATCCTTGAGGACAGCGGCTACATGGCCCGTGCTGCCTTCCTGATGGATAAGCCCCTGCGCAAGCTGGGTCTCAACGGTCGCAGCTTCATCCCCATGATGATGGGTTTTGGCTGTACTGTGCCTGCGGTAATGAGCGCCCGCAGCATGAACAATACCCGTGACCGCCGCTTCACCATTATGCTTACTCCTTTTATGAGCTGCGGCGCAAAGGTACCCATTTATGCGCTGTTCACCGCCGCCTTCTTTCCCCAGCATAAGGTTCTGGTAATGACGGCGTTGTACCTTGGCGGCATTATCATGGCCATCATTGTCGGACTCATCCTGAAAAAGACCGTATTCCACGGCGATGCCGCTCCTTTCATCATGGAGATGCCCACCTACCGTCTGCCCACCCCTGCCAATGTTCTCCGGCAAATGTGGGATAAAGCCAAGGACTTCCTCCAGCGTGCTTTCACAGTGATCTTCCTGGCTACGCTGGTGGTGTGGGTTCTGCGCAGCTTTACCTTCCGCATGGAAATGACCGATGTTATCGCCGATAGCATTCTGGGCAAAATCGCAGGTCTCATTGCGCCGATCTTCACCCCTGCCGGCTTTGGCAATGTGGAGGCTTCCACCGCCATTATCACCGGCGTAATGGCCAAGGAAAGCGTTGTCAGCACGCTGGCTGTACTAGCAGGCGTGGATATGGAGAGCGCCGCCATGATTACCGCCATGAAGGCCGTGTTCCCCTCTCTGCTTTCTGCAATCAGCTTCCTGGCTTTCGTGCTGCTGTACTGCCCCTGCGTGGCTGCTGTTGCCGCCATGCGCCGTGAGATGGAATCCGGCAAATGGGCCATTCTTACCGTACTTGGCCAGACGCTGCTGGCATGGTTTATCGCAGTGCTCATCTATCAGGGCGGCATGCTGCTGGGCCTTGGTTAAGGAGGCATTTGATGAAATTATCCGATTATCTGATCCTGGCAGCGCTCCTCTGCGGAGTTGTAGCTGCCTTCTCAGCCCTGAAAAAGCAAAAAAAGAAAGGCGGCTGCTCCGGCTGTGCGGGATGCCCCATGGCCGGCGGCTGCAATCGGGAGGAAAAGAAACATGAATGAATCCCCCGCCACCATCCGCCTGTATGGCATGGTGAACGATTCCATCGTTGACGGACAGGGCTACCGTTTTGCCGTCTTTACCCAGGGCTGCCCTCACCACTGCGAGGGCTGTCACAATCCGGAGAGTCACGACCCGGCCGGCGGCACGGTGTACACTCTTGATGAGGTGGAGAAACGTTTTTCCGGCAATCCTCTGCTGGACGGCATCACCCTCAGTGGCGGCGAGCCCTTTATGCAGCCCGCCGCCTGTGCGGAACTGGCTCGGCGTGCCCATGGAAAAGGGTTGACCGTGTGGACTTTCACCGGCGGTCTTTTGGAAAACCATCAGGCAACCGCCAAGGACGACCCGGCGGTGAAAGCCCTGCTTGAGGAAACCGACGTACTGGTGGACGGCCCCTTCCTTCTCAGCCAGCGCTCGCTGGATCTGCTGTATTGCGGCAGTAAAAACCAACGTATCATCGACATGAACAAGACCCGGCAGGCTGGCACTGTAGTGCTGTGGCAGCCACCGGAATGGTAAGCGCCATGGACGATTTGACCCCGTTCTTTGCACAGGTGGCAAAGCTTTGTCATCTGGGTGCCCTTTACTGCGAACCCTGCCGCATCAGCGGAGGATTCATGCACCGCATGTTCAGATTGGATACGGAAAGCGGTTCCTATGCCCTGAAGCTTCTCAATCCGGAGATCCTGAAGCGGCCCGATGCCCGCAGAAATTATCGCCGTGCTGAAAAGCTGGAAAAGCAGCTGCGGGATGCAGGACTGCCCGTAGTAGCTGCGCTGGAATTTGACGGCAAAAAGATGCTTTCGCTGGCCGGGCATGACTTCTACCTGTTTCCATGGATAGAGGGCAAAGCCCTGACCCCTGCGGAAGTGGAGCCTCACCATTGCCGCAGGATAGGTGAAATCCTGGCCCGCCAGCATTCTCTGCCCTGCGAAGCCCGCCCCGGAGATCTGCAACCGCTTGATTTTCAGTGGCCTGCTTTACTTGAGGAGGCTCACCGGAGAAAAAACATTCCCATCGAAGAAATGCTGGAGGAGCATTGCGATCTGCTTTGCCGCATCCAGCAGGAGACCCATGACGCTGCCAAGCGGCTTTCCCCTGCTGTATGCATCTCCAACGGCGACATGGACATAAAAAATGTGCTTTGGCAGAACGGCAATCCCCTTGTGATCGATCTGGAATGTCTGGATCACGGTCATCCGGAGCGGGAAATGCTGATGCTGGCGCTGATGTGGGCCGGTTTAGAAACCGATGTTTGGAAGCCGGATAACTTCCGTGCCTTTGTTGAAAGCTACACCGCCCTGCGGGGCGCCGTCAGGAACGAACCTGCCGTCCTTTTCGACAGCATGGACGTCTGGCCGGAATGGCTGCACTACAATGTGAAGCGTGCCCTGGGCATAGAAGCCCAGGACGAGGAAGAACGTCTTCTTGGACTGAAGCAGGCCCAATTTGCCATGAGCCGGGTTCTCTTCAGCAGAAAGGTGCGTGCACAGATTCTCGCTTTGCTTGGCTGAATATGAAAAAAAGCACATATCAAACCCTCCGCAGATAGAACCAGTCCTGCGGAGGGTTTTTCCATATTTTCTGCCTTTGAGCCCAAAGAGTGCAATCTCGGCAATGCTCTTTACGGAAATATAAAATCAGCCCCCTGCATAGGCTATATGCAGGGGGCTTGTTTCCGGCTGTCCCGGAGGTGCATCCTTACGGATGCGCCCCGGTCAGGAGCATTTGCTCTTAGTCAGCCAGGCTCTTGTACTTGAGGTAACGGTTCTTGGCATCCACTTCGTTCTGAGCGAACAGGCCGTCAGCAACGGTGGGGAACATCTTGGCCAGAGAAGCATAACGGTTCTCGGACTTGATGAAGGCCTGATAATCGCCGCTGGGCTCCTTGCTGTCCAGAGTGAAGGGGTTCTTGCCCTGCTCGGCCAGGTCGGGGTTGAAACGATACAGGTTCCAGTAGCCGCACTCCACAGCCTTCTTGATTTCAGCCTGGGCATGGCCCATGTTGATACCATGGTTGATGCAGGGAGCGTAAGCGATGACCAGAGAGGGGCCATGGTAGGCTTCTGCTTCGGTCATAGCCTTGATCAGCTGAGCGGGGTTGGCGCCCATAGCAACCTGAGCAACGTACACATAGCCATAGCTCATGGCCATCATGCCCAGATCCTTCTTCTTGGTGCGCTTACCGGCAGCAGCAAACTTGGCCACAGAGCCGGTGGGGGTGGACTTGGAGGACTGTCCGCCGGTGTTGGAGTACACTTCGGTATCCAGAACCAGGATGTTGACATCTTCGTTCTGAGCCAGAACGTGGTCCACACCGCCGTAGCCGATATCGTAGGCCCAGCCGTCGCCGCCGAAGATCCAGATGGACTTCTTGGTCAGCAGGTCCTTATCAGCAACGATAGCCTTGCACAGGTCGCAGTCGCAGCCTTCGATGAGGGCAAGCAGTTCCTGACCAGCGGTCTTGGAGGCCTTGCCTTCATCCTTCACTTCCAGCCACTTGGCGGCGGCAGCCTTCACTTCTTCAGAAGCTTCGGACTCAGCCAGAGCAGCAACGTTCTCGGTCAGCTTGGCACGGCGCTGGTTGATGGCCAGGTTCATACCGAAACCGAACTCAGCGTTGTCCTCGAACAGGCTGTTTGCCCAAGCGGGGCCGTGGCCGTCTTCGTTGGTGGTGTAGGGGCAGGTGGGAGCGGAGCCGCCGTAGATGGAGGAGCAGCCGGTAGCGTTGGCAACGATCATGCGATCGCCGAACAGCTGGGTAACCAGCTTGACATAGGGGGTTTCGCCGCAGCCTGCGCAAGCGCCGGAGAACTCAAACAGGGGCTTGAGGGCCTGGCTGTTCTTCACGGAGGCAACGTTGTCCAGGTTCTTCACTTCCGGAACGGTCATAGCGAACTCCCAGTTGGCTTCTTCAACCTTCTGGCTGTCCAGGGGCTTCATAACGAGGGCCTTCTCCTTGGCGGGGCAGACCTCAACGCAGTTGCCGCAGCCGGTGCAATCCAGGGGGCTGACCTGCATACGATACTGCATGCCGGTGAACTCCTTGCCGGTGGCGGGCTTGGTAGCATAGGTTTCGGGGGCATTTTCCATGACCTCAGCAGAGGCATAGATGGGACGGATGCAGGCGTGGGGGCAGACCAGAGAGCACTGACCGCACTGGATGCACTTGTCCAGCTGCCATTCGGGAACGGTCACGGCGATGCCGCGCTTCTCGAACTTGGTGGTGCCGGTGGGCACGAAGCCGTTGGCGGAAAGAGCGCTTACGGGCAGCTTGTCGCCTTCCTGAGCCAGGCAGGGAGCCACGAACTCATTGAAGTACTCGGTGGCGGGAACCTTCACGGGTTCTGCGCCGGTGGTGCAATCGGCCCACTCAGCGGGAACGGGGATCTCTACCAGACCGGAGATGGCGATATCGATGGCGTCCCAGTTCTTCTGAACCACGGCGTCACCCTTCTTGCCATAGGCCTTCTTGGCATAAGCCTTCATGTATTCGTCAGCCTGCTCGTAGGGGATGACGTCGGCCAGCTTGAAGAAAGCGGCCTGCATGATGGTGTTGATGCGGTTGCCCATGCCAACCTGCAGAGCCAGCTTGGTGGCGTCCACATTGTAGAACTTGGCATGCTTCTTGGCCAGCTGCTGCTTCATAGAAGCGGGCAGACGGTCGTTCATTTCCTCTGCAGTCCAGGGGGAGTTCAGCAGGAATACGCCGCCCTCCTTGAGCTTGGAGGCCATATCATACTGAGTGACGTAGCTGGACTTGTGGCAGGCCACAAAGTCGGCGGCGTCGATCAGGTAGGTGGACTGGATGGGGGTCTTACCGAAGCGCAGGTGGCTCACGGTGATACCGCCGGACTTCTTGGAGTCGTAGCTGAAGTAGCCCTGAGCGTACATATCGGTGT
>SVGY01000019.1 GCA_015056145.1 Clostridiales bacterium | reverse complement strand
TATCGCAGGCATTATTGAAAGCAAGGCAGAACTTTTTGACAGGATCGCTCTGGCACATGCCTTCAAAGCGCGCCCATTCGCGCGGCTGGGTGGCCTTGATGAAGCCGATGAGCGTATCGGTGTAAAGACCTACCGCGGGGTCGTACACGTCGGTGGTGTGGGTGTAGCCGCCCTGCGGGGAAAGCAGGAAGGATTCTATGTCCTGTTCGAAGCGTTTTTCGGATGTAATCATAGATAAATTCTCCAATGAATTAAAGTTGACCGTGCTTTTTCAAATAGTCAGCAAGAATTGAGCAGAAAGCAATCGATGCTTCTTGGCGATATTCAGGTTTGATATCTTCAGTGCTGTCGAGAAATTCTTTCAGTTTATGAGCACTATTTAGTACGTTTTCAATTTGCTGTTCATGTGCTCGTGTTGCCTGCTGATGAATATATGTATCATTGAACATTTGGTTGAACGGATTCATGAATTACACTCCTTTTTGAGAACAGTTCGTTTGCCATATCCTTTAGGAACAATATTATTTTGTTTCATTTGTGCCATTGCACGAAGCCAGACTTCCTTTGCAAAACGCTTTTTTTTATCATGCCAGTTATTCAGCACATCATCGACAATGCTTTCATCTGTGAAAGGTTTCCCTTCGATAATCGCATCATTCCATGCCGCAAATAACGTCGCTACCACTTCGGCTTGGTCAGTGCTATAAGGTTTGAAGATGTTGATAATACGCTCAACTTCTGCATTATACGCAGAGAAATATCTGTCGTAATAAGAACGATATCCCTCTACATTCTTCGTGGGAATATAGGAAACACCATATTGAGATTTATGCAGCTGATACCATTTGTTTTTGCGACTGATGATGCCTTCACACTTGTAGACGGATTCGTGCAGAGGCCCGGCAATTTCGCGGACATATTCCGTATCAAAATCGAAACCAATGCTTGTTTCAATGGTGTACAGCATCTTTTCCAGTTTTACACGGCCTATACCTTTCCCATGAATATCTAATATCTTGGACATCAGCACGGCCTGCGCAAAACGGGAATTCCGCGCATTAACAGTTGCCGGGAAATAGGGATATTCATTTGCGGCAGCTACATGCGCAATACCCTCAAGACATTCTTTTTTTCCAGTAACATACTCGTAAATGAGGGACTTTTTGTAGGTTTCCAGCTCGGTGAGCAGGGCGGTTTTCTTGGCGATGAGGGTGTCGTATTGCGACAGGCCATTTTCAATATACTCGACAATTTCTGCCTGCTCATCAATCGGAGGAATGATAAACGGAAGATTCTTGAAGTCATCAAATCCCAAATCCCACTGACCAATTCTCATGCCGGTAGACAAGCGGGTATATTCAGGAATATACAAGTGATTTCTAAGCAGATGATGGAGATACCGCTTGTTGAGAGTGGGATTTGTAATCTCGCACACATGATATGCGGGACTGACAATACCTGCATAGTCAGATACAGCCATTGAGCCTTGCCATGCTTTCATCTTGTTTATAACAAAATCACCAACAGAAACCACCTTGTAAGTAGAGGTGTCAAGAGAAGTAACATTGTGGTTATCATCTCTGCTATCCTTGGGGACAACACCATAATCTCTATAAAGTGAAAGAACAGTGGCATCGGGTTGCCCTTTTTCGCTCTTCCAGCGAATAGAGTACTTTAGAATAGCGGTAGTCCACCCCTCCGGAATCTCCCCAATCCACTCAATACCGGAATCCTTCATGGGCCTTGGGCCGCACACGCCCTTGGTGACAGCCTCGGTGATGACCGCCTGTTTGAGCTTCTTGTATTCCTCAATGGTGACCTTGGTGCGCTCGATGACAGCGTCAATCTCGGCACACTTGCGGTCAAGGAAGGCGGCGATGCGACCTTGTTCTACCAAGGAAGGTAAAGCCAACGACAACATTGCAAATTCGTCGTATGTTAATGTGTAGCGAAGATTCTTTGCATATGTTCGATACTTTCGCCCGTCGAAAACGAATTTGAACCAGTAGTCTGCAAACAGCGGAATTATTTCACCTTTACATTTGAGAACCTTGTAGGCAGGTGAAATCATTCCTTGATACGGACTGATTCCGGAAAACACCGCAGAACAGTCCAAATCAAACAGACACATAACTATGTCATCGGGTGCCACAGTCTGGTATGTGTCAAACGACTCAGGAACCTTACCTGCACTCACTTCTTGTCCTTTTTTTCTGATGCCATGAGTCGTTAAGGAAAGCAACTGCGTGATTGCCGAGGCTTCTCCAACAATCTCTTTGGAGCAATCAAACAGTGTTTTGTGCTTGCGAATCTCCCACGTCTCCGGTATCTCCCCAATCCACTCAATCCCAGAGTCTTTCATCTGCCGTGCCATGTTCAACCCTCCTTGCTAAACAGGTTCTGCAGGGACGCCGCAATCTCGTTTTCCAGCCCGATGATGCGCGTCAGGATGGCGTCGGAGGCTTCCGGCTGCTGATACTGGTAGAAATAGCGGGTCATGGGGATTTCGTAGCCCACTTTGGTCTTGCTGCGGTCAATCCACGCATCCGGCGCGTAGGGCAGCACCTCGCGGGCAAAGTATGCGTCAATGTCCTCGGTCAGCGGCACGTTCTCCGTATCCCGGCGGGAGGCGTCGGCCACGGGCTTGCCCTTCTTCAGCACCGGCTTGCCCGTTTCGTCCAGCAGCGGACGCTCTACCACGATTTTGCTGTAGCCGAATTCGGCGGTGTCGAAAATCTTGCTCTCGCAGTACACACCTCTCATGCCGGGGGCAACGTTGTCGTCTTCGTGAGCGGCGTTGGGGTTGGTACCCGCTTGTCGAGAAGAACCCACGAATGTGGGCTTGTCGCCGAAGACGCCAGCGTAAAACTCGCCGTAGGCCTTCACGATCAGGTCGCGGCAGCGGTCGGTGATGTCGTTGCGCTTGGTGCCGATGGACTTGCGGCGCGGCTCGTAGCAATGGGAGGCGTCAATCAACTGCACCTTGCCCGCGCGGTAGGAGGGCTTGGACTTGCTCAAGACCCAGATGTAGGTGCTGATGCCAGTGTTCATGAACTGGTCGGTGGAAAGTTGGATGATGGCGTCCAGCCAGTCGTTTTCCAGAATGTACTGGCGGATGTTGGAGGGGCCGGAACCCGCATCGCCGCTGAACAGCGGAGAGCCGTTCTGGACGATGGCCATCTTGCCGTCCTCCGCCAGTTTTGCCAGACCATTCAATACAAACAACTGCTGACCATCGGAAATCTTGGGCAGACCCGGCGCAAAGCGGCCATTCTCGCCCAGCTTGGCTTCGGCCTCCACCGCCTTCTGCTCGCGCTTCCAGTCGATGCCGAAGGGCGGGTTGGAGATGATGCGGTCGAAGGTGTAGCCGCTGAACTGGTCTTCGCTGAGCGTGTCGCCGAACCGCATGTTGTTGGGGTCGCCGCCGCGGATCATCATATCCGCCTTGGCAATGGCGAAGGTGGACGGGTTGAACTCCTGCCCAAAGCAGGTGACGGTGGCATCCTCATCCAGCGCGTGGATGCGCTCTTCCATGCAACTCAGCATCTGAGAAGTGCCCATCGCCATGTCATACACCGTGATGTTCTGGCCGTCGAAGTGGGTGTCCGCCAGCAGGATGTCGGTCATCAGGTAGATGATATCGCGGGAGGTGAAGTGGGCTCCGGCCTCTTCGCCGTAGCTTTCATTGAAGCGGCGAACAAGATCTTCAAACACATAGCCGCAGTCCACGGCAGAAATTTTGTCAGGCCCAAGATAGCCCTTGGGGGAGTTGAATTCCTTGATGACCAGATAGAGCGTGTTGCTCTCCACCATACGCTTGATGATGTTATCGAACTCAAACTTAGCCAGCACGTCCTGCACGTTGGCAGAGAAGCCCGCCAGATAATCGCGGAAGTTGGCCTCGATGTTCTCCGGGTCGGCCAGAAGGGTCTCAAAGGTATAGCGGGAGGTGTTGTAGAACTGGTAGCCGGATGCGCGGGTAAGGAAGCCATCCACCACTTGCAGATGTTTCATTTTTTCATAAGTCTCCAGCACCTTGGCATGGGTGGGCAGCAGGCAGTCATGGAAACGCTTGACCACCGTCATGGGCAGAATGACCAGACCATATTCATGCGGCTTGAACGGGCCGCGCAGCATGTCTGCCACGTTCCAGATCAGGGTTGCTTTTTCGGCGATATTTACGCCTACGTTGGAAATATTGCTCATGCTTGTAGTGCCTCGCTTTCGTTGGTGGTGGGAATGTACTCCATAATATCCCCATAGGTAAGCCCCAGCCCTTCGCATATCTTGTTGAGTATGCTCATGCTGACTTCCTCGTTCCGATTGATTTTTGTCCATGTGTTGGGGGAGATGCCGCATATGCGGCGGCATTCCGCCCGAGAGATATCGTGTTCCAGACAGTACCTGAACAGCGGTTTATAGCTGACCATGGGCGCCCTCCGATATGTGTAAAGTATTTACATATGATTATAGTAGTTTTTTTCATATGGTGCAACACAAGCTCCCAAGAAGTTGCGATTTTTTCGCAAAGCTTCATGGCGAAAATTGTACCGATGAAATTTTTGCTCCGATGTAAATTTGCTAAAATTATAAATTTGCAGTATAATATATATAGCAAATGAGAGAGCATCTTCCAAAAATACAGACACAATCAGCAGGTTTTGCCACGATTGCTGTTCATCTGTGATGGACGGTGTTTTTTCTGTTTGTCATTTGTTTGAAAAATGAAAGGAGAATAATGTTTATGGCAACATATCCAAATCAAAAAATGATTACTATTCACAAGGACAAATATTATCAGGATTTCCTCCAAATCGGCAAGGACGAATGGCTGCACGCTTTTGCTGATTTAACCCGCGGCACATTCGGTCTTTACCTGTATCTCAGCGGCAATATGGACGGCTATCGGTTTGGACTCAGTTCTGCCGCATTTCAGCAGGCAACAGGCGTATCAGACAGCACCTATCGCCGCGCCGTGGAGGAAATGCTCGTCAAGGGTTACCTCATCAAAAATGGCGGAACCTATGACTTCTATCTCACCCCTCAGCCCACAAATTATGTTCCAAAAGCAAGCAAAAGAAAGCAAGCGCAAGGCAATTGATGCCCTGCGCTTTTTCTGCCTTTTCTCACAGCCAATCGGCGTCAGGCGATTGGCGCATGAGAAGATATTTATTCTTTTATCTATAGTTATCTATTATCTATTTCTCTAATCAGATACGGCGGTATTTTCGATATGGATGGCGGAGAGCCGCCGCAGGCGGAGAAAAACTTTTCCGTTGATGAAACGTGCCGAAGTGCAGAGAAAATATTGCTTTCAATTGCGCATGCTTTGCGAGAGCGTGATTCCCTCCGCAATATTGTGCAAGCAAATCTCCCAAAAACGGGAGGTTTTCGTTATTATATAGTATTCCCTTGGTGTTTTGCTTCCCATACATTTTTGAAGTGCTGGCAAGAGTTCATCTTGTCGGCTTTTTTCTTTTGGAGAGGTATAGCGTTTGTTCACGAAAAAAGGCGAAAGACAGATTCTTTCGCCTTCTCTGTATTCTGTTCATTGTGGGACATCCTCTCAGCTTGCAAAGGCAAGTGTTTCTGCTTTCTCTGCGGCAAGGTCGGCAGCCTTCTCTTCTTTCATCTCTGCCTTGGTTTTGATGATGAGGAAACCGTCGTCATCAAACTGCGGAGCGGCGTCGTAGTTGGCATAATTGTCCAGGAACCAGTTCTTCACATACAGGTAAGGGGTCTCCTGCGCTTTGGACAGCGACTTGATTTTCTCAAAAATGGCGAGACGCTTTTCGCTGTTGCGGCACAGCTTGATGATTTCTGCCATGCGCTTGTAATCCAGACCTGCGGCAGGCTTGGCCTTCTCTTTGACAGTCACAGTGAGGGTGGGGTAGTCCTGGCGGAGTTTTTTCATCAAGGCATACTCGGGCGTTCCCAGCTTTCCGGCCTTCTTGGCACAGGTGGTAGTCAGGGTCAGGGTGTTGGTGATGGGGTTGAAATCAAAGCCTTTCATCATTGCCATTGTCTTTTCCTCCTTAGGCGCTCAGCGCATCGTTGTCATAGTTAACGGGGATGTTCACAATTTTCAGGTTCTCATCGAAGTGGGGAATGCTGTTGTAATTGGGGAACCGGTTTTCAAACCAGCGTCGCACATAATTGTAGGGGTTGGAGTGACTTTTGGACTCTTCCCGAACGGCATCAAACTCGTCCAGATAAGCTTCACTATCCGCCAGATGGCTCATGTGGAGCCGCATCATGCTGTAAGTAAGTGCTCCGTTGCGGCGACGGGACTTGGTTTTCGGTGCGGCGTTCACAATGTTCAGTCCCAGCTCCCGCAGCTTCATCAGCGTGTTGAATTCGTCGCTGCCGACGGTGCTGGCCTTCTGGGCAAATCCCTTGGTAATGGTGACAGTGTTGGTGGTGAAATCAATCATATAGCCCTTCTTCATCAGTCATTTCCTCCTTAGTTCTGTGCAGTCATGGGGATAACGTTGTCGGTGGTATCGGCGGGTTCCTCCGCCAAGTCTGTGTGTTTGATTTCCAGGTCTTTGCCGTATTTTTCCAGGAACCACTTTTTCACGATGGCGTATGAGCCCTTTTGAAAACCTGCACGATACTTCATATCTTCAAGTTCTTCAAGCCTTTGCGCCTTATCTGCCTTGTAAGAACGGGCGATGTGCTCTGCCATCTTTTCATAAGTCAGACCGTGATGGCTCTGCTTGTGAGGATTTTTGCTGATGGTGCGCAGTTCTACCTTGTAGTCAGGGCAGTCCCGCCGCAGGGTCAGCAGTTCTTCGTATTCCTTGCTGCCGATGACCTTCGCAGCCGTGGCAAAGGGTTTGTTGATAAAGATGATTTTCTGAACGTAGTCTGCTACACAATACATTGCTGCCATAGTGCGTTCCGCCTTTCGTAACTGTTTGTTTTCAAGGCTTTCGGTTGCTTCCCTCAACCTTGTAACCATATTATATCAATATGGGTGTCCGTAAATCCGGCTTCACAAAATCGATTTTCGAGAAGAAATTCGGTTGGGTGTTTTTGAGGAAGATGTCTTCCTTCGCCAAAAAGATGTGTGAAACAAAAGAAAGATGCAGATGCCAAATATCAAGTTGTTATCTAAGCCGAAAAGATGTAAAGAAAAGGCGGTTTTGTTTATATCTCTACAATTGACTGGCCTTCAGACCGCATATACAATACCCTTGGAGAGGGAATGAAAGCCTCCGCCAACAGCAACTTCATAACTTCATAGCATTATTTTCCTGTGTTTGTGTCTGAAAGGAGTTTCAGACATGGCAAAAAGAATCAGACAGCGTGTGATGTTTGCAGGAGAACAGCTTTGGGTTTCCGGCAATACACAGCAGGAATTGTTTGACCAATTTCTTAACATTGTCCAAAAGTCAGGAATGGTGGGGGAACCTGAGCCTGCCAATCACAGGACGCCTTCTTTTGAGAAATGTGCAAGACAGTGGTTTTCCATCTACAAGTTACCAAAGCTTCGGCATAATACCGCCTACAATTATCAGCGAGATATGGAGAATCACGTTCTGCCTGTATTTGGAAAGCGACCCATCGGGGATATCAAACCATCAGATATTCAGGAATTTCTCAATAGCAAACAAGACAAAGCTCACTCCACCGTCAAGCATTTCTGGCTTATTCTGCATGGCGTTTTTTCCATGGCAAAGTGGGATGGAATCATCCAACGTGACCCGACGGAGGATGTCAGGTATTTCACCATGAGCAAAAAGAAAACCAAGCGGGAAGCCCTTTCTGCCGAGGATGCGCAGGACATCATCCGCAATTTGCCGCGCCTCAGTCCTGAAGACGGTTTGCTTCTCTCGCTATTCATCTTTTCGGGCATGCGCCGCAGTGAGGTTTTGGGGCTTCGTTGGGAGGATATAGACTTCCGTGAAGGCATTCTTCATGTCCGACGGGCGGTCACCTTTCGCAACAATCAGCCTGTGGTGGGGGAGACCAAAAGCGCCGCAGGACTGCGGATGATTCCGCTTGACCCTCGCCTCCGCCAAGCATTGCTTGAAAGGAGGCAGATTGGCGGTTATGTCATAGGCGGAGAGAACCCTATCAGCGAGAAGACCTTTCAGCGGACATGGCAGCGCATCAACCGAAACATAGACCTTCATGGAGCCACCGCCCACATCTTTCGTCACACCTACATAACCCTTGCTGCTCCCCATATTGACATAAAAACTTTACAGTCCATTGCAGGCCACGCGGATATAAGCACAACCATGAATCGTTATGCACATGGACAGGCCGAAAAAATCGCCTCTGCGGGCAAGGAATTGGAAGGCATGTTTGGCCTGTGATGTGACAAAAAATGTGACAAGCACCATGCACCTCAAAGCATTGCATCACAACAAAAATCAGCCCACAAAAAGACCGCTGTGTGACAAATTATGTGACAAAATCAAAAAAGGGCGAAGAAAACAGCCCTTTCCTTTACGCTTTCCCCAAAAAGAAAAACTGCCAATCTCTTACGAAATCGGCAGTTCATCCATGGTACGCCCGACTGGATTCGAACCAGCGGCCTTCAGAGTCGGAGTCTGACACGCTATCCAACTGCGCTACGGGCGCATATATCTGCATAAGCAGCTTTAAAAAAATAACACATCCACAGTGAAATGTCAACCTTGTCAGATGGAATAATTTTGTCTTTTTTGTTGTATCTGTAGCGGAAAAAGACTTCATTTTGTTTTTTTGAGGGATGAAAGCCCGCATCGCCATCTGCTGATGAAAGCTGATAATGGCGCTTTGTTTCGTTTACACAAAAGGGAAAAGACGGTAAAATGACAACAGTAATGTTTTTCATTATGAGGCGTGTTTTGTGAAGGAACTATGGAACCATTTTTTTGGTATGGGCTGGGAAGCACTTGGCAAAACCATTCCTGGAATCTGTGCTTTTTTGTTGAATAGAGAAACGGAGACGTATTTGGCAGATCCCGATTTTCTGTCCGTTTTGGATTTGGATACCGCCTCCGATTACACTACTGTTTATCGCGAAGTGGAAAGAATAAAAAACGGCGGCGAACAGGCGGTCAATTTGCTCCCGTTGCAATGGGACGATCGGCTTTGTGTGGACTATATATTTTTGAAAGTTCATCAGGAAGCCGGAAAGATCAAACTGGATAACCTGCACCGTTTGAATGAACTGTTGGATAGCAATCGTTTTTCTTACCACTTTCAGCCTATCGTTAATGCGAAGGGTGGCTCTGTTTTCGCTTATGAAGCTTTGATGCGTACAGATGCAACCGTGAATATGTCCCCAATACAGGTGCTGGATGCAGCACGGGATGCCTCCCGGCTTTATGACGTGGAAAAAGCTACTCTGTTTAATACTTTGCAGGTCGTTCGGGAGAATCCGGATATTTTTGAAAGCCGCAAGCTGTTTGTTAATTCGTTGCCGGGGCATCCACTTACGGCAGAAGACTGGAGCCTTTTGGAGGAAAGCTTCGGTCCTCAGATGAACAAGGTGGTTATCGAGGTAACGGAGCAAGGACAGCTGGATGAAGAACGGCTTCACACCATGCAGCAGCGCATTCGCAAAATGGGCATGGAGCTGGCCATTGACGATTACGGTACGGGTTACAGTAACACCGCCAACTTGCTTCGTTATCAGCCGGATTGTGTGAAAATCGATCGGCAGCTGATAGACCGTATCAACGAAAAGACAAATGTGCAGAAGCTGGTCTCCGGCCTGATTGATTTTTTCCATCAGAATGGATATCTTGCCTTGGCCGAGGGCGTGGAAACCTACGAGGAATTGAAAACCATGATCCGCCTGGGCGCAGATTTAATTCAGGGCTACTATACCTGTAAGCCGCAGGCATTTCTTACTCCCTGTATTCCCGAGGCATTGGTGGAGCAAATTGTACAAATCAACCTGACCTACGCTTCCGAAAATCGGGTCTATCGTCCCGAAGAAGGCGAAGTGGTGGAAATGGATAGTTTGGCCGCCCGGCACTATAATACTCTTTTGATCGATAAACAGCAGGTCACTTTGGTGGGCACGCCGGGAAAAGAGGTTTATTGCACCATCAGCGTCAAAAACGATACTGCTGCAAGTGTTGTTATGCGTAATGTCAGCATTTACAACCCGGAGCAGGAATCTCCGGTGATTCAGTTGGGGGATAACAGCTCCCTGCGGCTTGTGTTGGAGGGAGATAATCACATTTTAAAGCGGGGCATCTGGGTGCCGGAAACAGCCTCGTTTACGCTGGAAGGCAGTGGAGATTTGGAAATTGTCTCTGAAATGCCGGATTGCTATGCCATTGGTACCGGCTCGGAGAGCAGTCACGGATCCATTTTGCTGAAAAGTACGGGCATTGTTAAGCTGGTTGCCAAGGGTGGCGTGGCCACGGCCGTTGGAGGCGGAAAAAACGCAGGGCGAAAGTCTGTGCGCATTCTCAGCGGGCAATTGACAGCGGAATGTTACGGCGGAAATTGTGTGTTTTTTGGATGCCAGCAAGATTTGGGCAAGGTTTATGTACAGGATGCATCCGTACAATGCCTTGCGCATACCAATAAAACCGTTGGAATTGGCTCCATGGGCGGAGATGTGGAAGTGGAGATGAAAAATGCATATTTGCATTTTCAAGCCTCCTGTTCACTGTTTTGCGGCTTTGGCAGCCTGAGCGGCGGAGGAAATGTGACTGTCAATCATTGCGATGCCCATATCACTTCCAATACCAACGAATGCTATTGCATCGGCAGCGATGGAGGAAGCGTCAGCTGCGATGTGCGTAATTCAAAACTGGAATTGATTTGCGAGTGTGATTATGCCACCGCCATCGGAGACCGGCATGGCTCGGGAAATGTAACTGTAATTGATACATGGATCGATTTTGTGGCGCATTGCAAGGCATATACGAAAATCTTTACTCAAAGCGGAACGTTGGTAACCGAAGGAATCGGTGGAACGCTTCTGGAACTTGCATGAGAAAAGCCTATAACGGATTATGCCCCATCAAAGCATAGACTTTGATGGGGCATATGTTGCGTTTGCAGTAAAAAAGCAAGAGTTTATTCTTCTCTTTCAAGAATGTGCTTCTCCATGCTTTGCTTCAGCTCCGGCCCGGGATCCTCAATGTGGGAAAGATAGGTCACCATCAGCCCGGAAGTGGGCAAGACGTAGCATTTCTGCTTCCATTTGCCGTTGATACTGAAGCCGTCCCGATATTTCCAGAGGAAGTAACCGTAGCCACCCTCCCGGTTCATTTGCTGCACGGAGGTAGCTTCCTGTACATATTCGGTGGAGACCAGCCGACGGCCTTCGTATACGCCGCCGTTACCCAGCAGAAGGCCGATCCGGCTCAACTCGTTCACGGTCAGTTCCATGCCGGATGCTCCGTAGAAGAAGCCGTCCGGGCAGAAGACGGCAGGAGGATCGTAGATGCCCAGCGGCGCAAAGAGTTTTCGGCACAGGTATTTGTACAGATTCTCGCCGAGGGCGCAGGCGGCAGCCACACCGGCCAGATAGGCGGAAATGTTGCTGTAATCAAAGGCTGGCAGCCCGGGATGGGGCAGGGGATAGGAAAGCGAGTCCCGTAGCCAGCTTTCGCCCTGGGGCCGAAAGGGGAAACCGGCCACGGACATACACATCAGTCGGCGGAGGGAAATGTGCCGATAGGCTTCCCGCTGGGCGCAGGACATTTCTGCCACAATGCTCTTTGGCAGATAATCCGTCAAAGGCTTTGCAATATCAAGCTTTCCTTCGTCCGCCGCCATGCCCAGTGCAATGGAGGTGATGGTTTTGGTAGCGGAGTAGATAGGATGGCGGTTTTCCTGTGTGTCGCCGAAACTGTGTGCAAGGCGGCCGTCCACATATACCTCCGCACCGAAAACATTCCAGTTGTTTTGGCGGATGTCTTGGCAAAATAAAGCAAAATGCATAAATGTCTCCGGCGGTTTATTTTTTCGGGACAGGATCCTGATAACTAACCATAAGAAATAGAGATTTGCTTGCGCCAAAATAAAAGACTGGCATCTCCAAAGTTTGTGAATATCCAGAATAAATACCAACCAGTTCTGCAAATTCTCCTTGTTCTGGGAAGAAGTAGTCTTCGGGATTGTCGGAATAAAGCCCGGCTGCCGTGGATTCGCCATAGGCCGTGGCGGTAGCGGCATATATTCCTTTATAGAAATTTAGGAAGAGTACGGGACCATGCTTCGTTTGTATTATGGCTGTTGGTATCGCAATTCCTCCTACATCCATTATTTCGCTAGATTCGAGCGTTCCTTTAATTGTATATATAGTTCCTTCAAGTTTGTTTTCAGAACCTAATGTAGTAAACAAATGATCCGGGGGAGTGGTGGCGAAACGATAATATTCTTCATTTATGTTTTGAGGGTATGTTTTGGGGTGAAAAACTTGTTCCAGAGAACTTAACGCAGGGACGACTGTTGAGTCGACGACCGAATTTTCTTCAGCTACAGCTGAAATAGAAATCAAAAAAATAAAAAGAAGTACCCATAGACAAAAAGCTTTTTTCACTTCGATTCCTCCTTTGAATTTCGTATAAATAGTATACCATAAAAAAAGAAAAATCACCATCACTTTTCGGTAATGGTGATTCTGGTGCGGTCGACGGGACTTGAACCCGTACTCCGTTAAGAACACGCCCCTCAAACGTGCGCGTATGCCTATTCCGCCACGACCGCATGTCTTGGCAACGTCAAAAATTATACAAGAGATTTCCTGTTATGTCAAGCAAAAGTTTAGAAGTTTTTTTCTGCGGTTTTTGAGGGGGAAGCGGAGGCAAATAACGCAGGGAAAGCTTGCTATTTCGGGCTGTTTCTGCTATCCTGAGAAGGATTTCCTGCGTTTTTTTCAGGGAAATCCTTCTTTTTGCATGGAGGGGAATCACATGATCGTTCTTGGCATTGACCCGGGCCTGGCCACGCTGGGCTGGGGCGTGATTGAGGCGCAGCCGGGCCGGCAGAAACTTGTGGATTACGGATGTATCCTGACCACGCCCGACCAGCGCCTGCCGGAAAGGCTTAAGCAGATCGGCGAGGATATGCAGGCGTTATTGCAAAAATATCAGCCTGATGAGATTGCTTTTGAAGAGCTGTTCTTTGCAAAAAATGTGACCACTGCTTTCACGGTAGGCGCTGCAAGGGGCGTGAGCATTGCCGCCTGCGCCGCCTATACCGACCAACTCTACGAGTATACGCCCATGCAGGTGAAGCAGGCTATCGTGGGCTGGGGCAAGGCCGATAAAAAACAGATGCAGCTCATGGTGAAGATGCTTCTGCATATGGAGGAAATCGCCAAACCGGACGACGCTGCGGATGCCATTGCCATTGCATTGACCCACGCAGCCACAGGCCCGGCAAAAAAGCAGTTCCTGATGAAATAACGGAGCCGCTCCTTTGCCAGGTCGAACATCTGTTTGACAAAGCAGGATATATACATTATACTTTTTTTGAAAAAACCTTTGCGGCAAAAGGAATAACGCCGCATATCCACCGGCGAAAGGATGCGTTTGGCATGATCGCTTTGATCGAAGGAAAAGTGGTTGAAAAAAACGAGAGCGAGGTCATTCTGATGACCGCAGGAGGCGTGGGCTACCGGCTTATGTGCAGCGTGGGTACCCTTTCCACTTTGCCCCCCGCCGGGGAAAGCTGCCGCCTTTATACACATCTCAACGTGCGTGAGGATGCCATGGAGCTTTACGGCTTCCTTCATCCCGATGAAAAGGCCATGTTCCGGCGTCTTGTGTCCGTCAGCGGCATCGGCCCCAAGAGCGCTCTTTTCGTGCTGGGCAGTATGCCTCTTTCCGAACTCAGGCTGGCTATTTTAACTGGCGATACCGCCGCCCTCAGCCGTGCGCCGGGCGTGGGCAAGAAGACCGCCCAGCGCATCAGCCTGGAGCTCAAGGACAAGCTGACGCAGGACGCCCTTAGTGCCGGTGTGGGTTTTGAGGATATGCCGGTCTCTGCCGGTACTGCGGATGCTCCCGCTGCCGATGCCCTCAGCGAAGCGCTGCAGGCACTGAAGGCCCTGGGCTATTCGCCCCAGGAAGCCACCGCCGCCCTTAAAGGCGTAAAGGGCAAGGCAGAAACCACCGACGAAATGATCAAACTTGCCCTCAGGCACATGGCCCAGCAGGGATAAGGAAGGAAAAACAGCATGGACGACCGTATTGTAACCACGGGTTTCCGTGAAGGAGACGACGAGCAGGAACAGAGCCTTCGCCCGAAAACGCTCCGGGATTATGTGGGGCAGGAAAGCGTGAAGCAAAACCTGCATATTTCCATTGAGGCGGCGCTGAAACGCCGTGAATCGCTGGATCACATCCTGCTCTATGGCCCGCCTGGCCTTGGCAAAACCACCCTTGCAGGGATCATCGCTTCGGAGATGGGCCAGAACATACGCATCACCAGTGGCCCTGCCATCGAGCGCCCGGGTGACCTTGCCAGTATTCTTACCAATCTGGCAGATGGCGATGTGCTCTTTATCGACGAAATCCACCGCCTCAGCCGCTCTGTGGAGGAAGTGCTCTACCCCGCCATGGAGGACTATGCGCTGGATATTATGATCGGCAAAGGGCCCACTGCCCGCAGTATCCGTTTGGATCTGCCCCATTTTACGCTGGTGGGTGCAACTACCCGTGCCGGTTTGCTTTCGGCCCCCCTTCGGGATCGTTTCGGCATTCTTTTCCGGCTGGAAATGTACACCCCGGAGGAACTGGGCAGTATCATCCGCCGCAGCGCCGGGATTCTCAATGTGGAAGCCGAAGAAGAAGGCATTCTGGAAATCGCCCGTCGCAGCCGTGGCACACCCCGTATTGCCAACCGTATGCTACGCCGTGTCAGGGACTATGCCCAGACCCGTGCCGGCGGGGTGATCACCTGCGATGTGGCCCGTCAGGCGCTGGATATGCAGGGCGTGGATGCGCTGGGCCTGGACAAGACCGACCGAACCATGCTCAGAACCATGATCGAGAAATTCGCAGGCGGTCCCGTGGGTCTGGATACCCTCAGCGCCATGACCGGCGAGGATGCCACCACCATTGAGGACGTTTACGAACCCTATCTGATGCAGCTGGGCTTTATGATGCGTACGCCCCGGGGCCGTGTGCTGACCCCTAATGCCTACCGCCATATGGGCGTGGAGGCGCCGGCAGATGCAGGAGCCGTGCAGCAGCGCATGGATTTGTAAACAGGCAGGGAGGCGTACTATGCCAGTTATTCAAGGCCTTGGCTGGACTTTTGATACCGCTGCCGCCGCCTACGAAAAGTTCCGTCCCGGCTATGTGGACGAACTGTATCAGACTCTTTTTGATTATCTGCCCATCGGGAAAGGCAGCCACGCACTGGAAGTCGGTATCGGTGGGGGACAGGCAACATTACCTGTCCTTGAAACCGGCTGCCAGTTGACGGCCATCGAGCCGGGAAAAAACTTCTGCGCTCTCTGCCGGGATAAATTCAAAGAATACCCGGATTTTCAGATTGTTCAGGGCAAGTTTGAAGACGTTCCCCTGCCGGAAAATCACTTTGATCTGATCTATTCTGCTTCCGCTTTTCATTGGGTTCCGGAGGAGCAGGGATACGCCAAGGCATACAGTCTTCTGAAAAAGGGAGGCGCCTTTGCAAGGTTTGCCAATCACCCTTATCCGGACAAGGAAAGGCTCCAGCTGACCGATGCCATTCAGGCATGCTATGACCGCTTCTATACCCCGTTCCACAAAAGGGGCATAGGTGCACCTGCGGAATATAGTGCCGAGGCTGCCAAAAACCGTGCGATGATTGCCGAAAAGTATGGGTTTGCAGATATCCGCTGGGCGCTGTATCATCGCACCCGTACCTTCACTGCCGAGGAATATGTCCAGCTTCTGGGTACTTATTCCGATCACATCGCCCTGGAGGAATCCGTCCGCAGGGAGTTCTTCGCCGCCATCCGGGATGCCATCAATGAACATGGCGGGCTTTTTACCATCTATGATACCATCGACCTGCAGCTGGCCCGCAAACTGTGATTTGCCGGTACCATCCGCAAATAAAGGAGAGAATCGTTATGATCTTTGAAACAAAAACCATCGTCCTCAAGGATGGCCGCACCGCCATACTGCGGGCTCCCTGCGAGGCCGATGCCGCCCCCACGGTGGAGTGGCTCAGGCAGACCGCCGCCGAGACACCTTTTATCCTTCGCACGCCCCAGGAGGTTACCATGACCCCGGAGAAAGAAGCAGCTTTCTTTCAGCGGCTCAACGAATCTCCCTTTGATATGATGATCATGTGCGAAGTGGATGGCGAAGTGGCCGGCAACTGCCATCTCATGTTCAATGGCAAGGTGAAAACCTCCCACCGGTGCAGCGTTGCCATCGGGCTTACCAGAAAATTCTGGAACCTGGGCATCGGCAGCGCCATGTTCCGGGAGATGATCGCTGTGGCAGAGAATCGTGAAGGCGTTTTGCAGATGGAGCTGGAATTCATCGAAGGCAACAGCCGTGCCCGTGCTCTTTACGAGAAGATGGGTTTCCGCATTGTGGGCTGCCATCCCAACGGCATCCGTCTTGAGGATGGAACGCTGCTCAACGAATACCTGATGATCCGCCCTGTGTAAAGGAGAAAAGCATGTCCGCAAAAGAACTTGCCGCTTATGTTCACGATCAGCTGCGGGGGTTGCCTGGCGTAACCAGCCGGGCCATGATGGGCGGCTATGTGTTTTACTATCAGGAAAAGATTTTTGGCGGCATATATGAAGCGGGCTTCCTTGTAAAGGACACCCCGGCTGCCAGGGCTGCCATGCCCGGTGCGGAGGATTTGCCGCCCTATCCCGGCGGCAAAAATATGCTTTGTTGCACCGTGCTGGACGATCGTGAAACCCTGCAAGCTATGGTGAATGCCATGTTTGATGAATTGCCCCTTCCAAAACCCAAAAAGAAAAGGACGAAGCTCCAATGAAAACCTCTGATTTCAATTACCATCTGCCGGAAGAACTCATCGCCCAGACTCCTGTGGAGCCCCGGGATCACAGCCGTCTCCTGGTGTACGATCGCAGCGATAAATCAATCCGGCATCTGCATTTTTACGATCTGCCCTCTTTTCTGCGCAAGGGGGATGCGCTGGTCATCAACAACACCCGCGTCATTCCTGCCCGCCTTCTTGGTGAGAAAGAGGAAACCCATGTGCCCGTTGAGATTCTTTTGCTGAAACGGCTGGAGAAGGATCTCTGGGAGGCGCTGGTGAGGCCCGGCAGGCGGCTTCAACCCGGCACGTTCTGTTCCTTTGGCGATGGGCTCCTCCGGGCAGAGATTGTGGATCACGCCCCGGAAGGCGCACGGCTGGTGCGTTTCCATTATGAGGGCGTTTTTGAGGAGTTGCTGGACAAGTTGGGCCAGATGCCCCTTCCGCCTTACATTCATGAAAAACTGCAGGATCGTGAACGCTATCAGACCGTGTATGCCAAGGAAGAGGGCAGCGCCGCAGCCCCTACCGCAGGCCTGCACTTCACCCCGGAGCTGATGGACAGGATTCAGGCCATGGGGGTGGAGATCATCCCCGTGCTGCTGCATGTGGGCCTTGGCACATTCCGGCCTGTAAAAGAGGATGATGTGAGCAAGCACCACATGCATGTGGAGCATTACGAAGTGACCCGGGAAGCTGCCGACGCCATCAACCGGGTCAGGGCCAATGGGGGAAGGTGCATCTGCATCGGCACCACCAGCGTGCGCACCCTGGAAACCGTCACCGGCGAGGACTGCATCGTCCGGGCCGAGAATGGCGATACAGGCATCTTCATCATGCCCGGCTACACGTTCCATGCGGTGGATGCGCTGGTGACCAATTTCCACCTGCCCCAGAGCACGCTGCTGATGCTGGTATCGGCGCTGACGGGTCGGGAAGAGGCGCTGCGGGTATACGAAGAAGCCGTGAGGGAGCGTTATCGTTTCTTCAGCTTTGGCGATGCCATGCTGATCCTTTGAGATTCTGACAAAAAAATGCCTCTCCGCATAGTAGGGCGGAGGGGCTTTTACAATTAAAATAAACTCACAATTCCTGCGGAGATGGCTGCAATCAGCGGATAGCCCACCAGCGTGCCCAGCCATTTTACGATCTGGGTTTTCACCGGAATATAGGGCATCAGGTCTTCCGTACCGGGAATGATCCAGGCTTTCGTGCGGCCCACCCAGTACCAGTCGATGAAAAATCTGTCAAAGAGGCCCTGAATCAAAAGAATGGCAGTCATCTGCCCGAAGCCTTCCCAAAAGCCCGACGCACCGTTGATAGTGTAAACCATCGTTGGCGGCAGAATAAATGCGGGTAAAAACAGGGCGAGGGCTACCAGCACTGTCCGCCTGCGTATCTTTTTTTCGGTAGTGTATCCCAATTCCACTACCCGTTTCTGAACATCCGGTTCATAAAATACCACCAGACCCACGGGGCCGTTGGCAATGCCGATTGTACACACAATCAGCAAAAGAAAGCACATGAAGATTCCTTCCAGAATGATGAGAACCATTTGTCTTCCTCCTTTTACTGGATGACACCATGATCAGTCCTTCTCGGGATCACAGGGCAAATTTGCCCGTTCGGATTGCCTGCTCAGATAGACTTTCCTGAATTTGCATATGCTCATAACCATCATCACAAGCCCCAGCGCAATAAAGAAGATTCCGCCCAGCGTATTCTCTTTCAGCAGGCTGATACCGCAAAACAGAATCAGCCCGATGGTGGCAGAGAAAAACAGAATGATCAGCACAATGCAAGCATAGCGCAGGGGCTTTGGAACTTTGCTGCTGCGGCTCGCTTCGGAAACCCCTTCCGATAGCAGTTCGAGAATGATTTCAAAAAGAAGATCCATGTAGATTCCTTCTTTCGTCGGTTTTGCTTAATCCCGCATGGGACTGGCTTATTTGGCGACCCCTGTTTCGATGATCATTTTCCGGCAATGGCTGCAGTAATGGGAGGGAATATAGAATCTCACCCATTTGAATTGTGCCGCTTCCAGCTTGCCAATGCCGCACAGCGTGTCGCCGAGGGTATATTTCACTCCCTCCGGCTGAAAACGTATGCCGCTGCGGGCGTCGCCAGTAATTGTTCCGGGCTGCATCTCTTTTTCGCAATAGGGGCAAAGCATGAGAAAAACTCCTTTCTGGTGGATGATTTTATTCTACAGCCCTTAGAAAAAAGCGCAATGGAAGTCTGTCTGAAAACATCACCCGAAGGGTTCAATTGTCATGGCCGAAGGTGGCAGATACCGTCTTGCGCATCCCTTTGAAATTTGATAAAATGTTTTTTTAGGATAACAAACGCAATTTGCGCTTGTAAGCATTAAGGAGCGTGCCGGAATGGAACTGTTTGATGTAATCAAGTCCCGCAGAAGTTACCGCGGAATGTATCAGCAAAAGCCCGTGAGCCGGGAAGATCTGCGCCTGATTATGGAGGCAGCGCTGGCTGCTCCCTCCGGGTGCAACAAGCAGACTACCAGCGTTATCGCCGTGGATGACCCAGAGCTTATGAAGCAGCTGGGCGATATGCTGGGCAAGCCCAATTTTGCCTCGGCGCCTGCCGCCGTGTGCATCCTCAGCGAGAAGAAGATCGCTTACAAAAACCGTACCTTCTTCGTGCAGGACTATTCCGCAGCAATCCAAAACGCTCTGCTGGCCATTCAGGGGCTTGGTTTGGAAAGCTGCTGGGTGGAGGGCTATGTGACGGATACAGATTGTATTGGTCGCAAAATGGCCGATTTGCTTGGTGTGCCGGAAAACATCGATCTTGTGTGTTACCTGCCCGTGGGATATGCCGCCGAAGAAGGCTCCTATGTACAGAAAATGCCCTTTGAGGAACGGGCCTGGTTCAACGGCTACCGCAAGTGATCCTGGCAGGAAAAGCTTCTGTAAATATATAATTTTATCCATGCAGAAAAACGGAAAGAATGCAGTTTTTTCTTTCCGTTTCCTCTTGTTTTGAAAAAAATAGCGTGCTAAGATAGACTGTATTGTTTTTTTGGGAGGGGAACACCATGCGCATCGGATTTGACCACGATAAGTACACGGCTATGCAGTCGGAGATGATCCGGCAGAGGATTGACCAGTTTGGCGGCAAACTGTATCTGGAATTTGGCGGCAAGCTCTTTGACGATTTTCACGCCTCCCGTGTACTGCCTGGCTTCAAACCGGACAGCAAGGTTTCCATGCTCCTTACCCTGAAGGATCAGGCGGAGCTGGTTATTGCCATCAACGCCGATGATATCGAAAAGAGCAAAGTCCGTGGCGACCTGGGCATCACCTATGATGCAGAGGTGCTTCGTCTCATCGATGCTTTCCGGGGTATCGGTCTGTATGTGGGCAGCGTGGTCATGACCTGCTGGCGGGAGCAGCATTCCGCCGCCGCTTTTAAAAATCGCCTGGAAAGCCTGGGCGTAAAGGTGTTCCGCCATTTTCCCATTGAGGGTTATCCCTACAA
Organism: Clostridiales bacterium; assembly: GCA_015056145.1. Lineage (GTDB taxonomy): Bacteria > Bacillota > Clostridia > Christensenellales > Aristaeellaceae > Limiplasma. The sequence goes on along the minus strand of SVGY01000019.1, from coordinate 28,301 downwards.
TGTGGAGGAGATCGTTTCCGAAAACGGCTTTGGCAAAAACGAATATGTAGAAACCAGCCGTCCCCTGGTGCTGGTTACTGCTCCCGGCCCTGGCAGCGGAAAGATGGCCGTCTGCCTCAGCCAGCTCTATCAGGAAAACCAGCGTGGTGTGCGTTCCGGTTATGCCAAGTTTGAAACCTTCCCCATCTGGAACCTGCCCCTTAAGCATCCTGTCAACCTGGCTTACGAAGCTGCCACTGTGGATCTGGACGATGTAAACATGATCGATCCTTTCCATTTGGAAGCCTATGGGGAAACGGCCGTCAATTACAATCGTGATGTGGAGATTTTCCCTGTACTCAACGCCCTGTTTGAAAGCATTTACGGCGATTCTCCCTATAAATCCCCCACGGATATGGGTGTGAACATGGTGGGCAACTGCATCGTGGATGATGATGTGTGTTGCAACGCCGCCCGGCAGGAGATCCTGCGCCGTTACTATGCAGCCCGCTGCGCCGTGGTGCAGGGGCATGCCTCACAGGTAGAGGTGGACAAGCTGAAAGTGATCCAGCAGAAACTGGGCATCACTTCCGAAATCCGGCCGGTGATTGCCGCTGCTCAGAAACGTGCTGAGGAAACCGATGCACCCGCCCTCGCCATCGAATTGCCGGATGGCACCGTAGTAACCGGTAAAACCTCCAGTCTGCTGGGCCCCTCTGCAGCAGTGCTGCTCAACGCCCTGAAGGTGCTGGCCGGCATTCCCAAAGGTATCAAGCTGATTTCTCCCACGGTGATCGAGCCCCTTCGTTCCCTGAAATGCGATTATCTTGGCAATCATAATCCCCGTCTGCACAGCGACGAGGTGCTGGTGGCTCTTTCCATTTGCGCCGCCACCAACGAAGTGGCCTCGCTGGCAATGCGCCAGCTGCCCCTGCTTAGCGGCTGCGAGGTGCATTCCACGGTCATCCTCCCTGCGGTGGATGCAAATATCTTCAAGCGTCTCAGGCTCAATGTGACCTGCGACCCCAGGTATCAGAGCCACAAGCTGTATCACAAATAAATAACGACATGAACAGAACGCCGGCGGGAAGTCCTCCGGCGTTCTTTGCAAAAGAGGGAAGAATCAAATGTCCAGAAGCGAAACTGTAACTTTGACCAATATGTGCATGATTTGCCATGAAAACAAGGTACTTGTGCAGGATAGAAAGGATCCGGACTGGCCCGGCATTACTTTTCCCGGCGGCCATGTGGAAAAAGGCGAATCCTTTACCGATGCGGTGATCCGTGAAGTGTACGAGGAAACGGGCCTGAAGATAAAAGCGCCTCAGCTGTGCGGTATTAAGGACTGGCCCGAAAAAGACGGTTCCCGGTATATGGTGCTCTTTTACAAAACCAGCCAGTTTGAAGGCAGCCTCGTTTCCTCTGAGGAAGGCGAAGTGTACTGGGTAGAGCTCGCCCGGCTGGAACAGCTGCCTCTGGCCCATGGTATGGATAAGATGCTGAAGGTTTTTCTGAACGATCAGATAAGCGAGCATTATTTCCACGTGGAAGACGGAAAATGGATGGATGAGCTGAAATAAGGCATATGAAAAGCGGACCCCCGGGGCATGCGGTGCCCTGGGGGTCCCTTTGGAGAAACGGTTATTTTTTCTGTCCGTAATAAGCATTGGGGCCATGCTTGCGCATGAAGTGCTTGTCCTGAATGAACTGCGGGGCAGGGCCTGCACCCGGGTTCACCTGACGGGTCAGCAGAGCCATCTTTGCCACTTCTTCCAGCACTACGGCATGGTACACGGCTGAAGCCGCATCCTTGCCCCAGGTGAAGGGGCCGTGGTTCTGACAGATAACGGCGGGTACATGCAGGGGATTCAGGCCACGGCTGTTAAAGGTGTCGATGATGACTTTTCCGGTATTCAGCTCGTAATCCTCTTCCACTTCTTCGGGGGTTAGGGAACGGGTGCAGGGTACGGGGCCATAGATGTAATCTGCATGGGTGGTACCATAGCAGGGAATATCCTGGCCGGCCTGAGCCCATGCCACAGCATGGGTGCTGTGGGTATGCACGATGCCGCCCAGTCCGGGGAAGGCACGATACAGCGCCAGATGGGTCTTGGTATCGGAGGAGGGATTCAGATCACCCTCCACCTTTTCGCCATCCAGATTCAGTACCACAAGATCTTCGGGCCGAAGTTCGTCGTATTCCACGCCGGAGGGCTTGATGACCACAAGGCCGCTTTCCCGGTCGATGCCGGAAACATTGCCCCAGGTGTAGGTAACAAGTCCACGGGCAGGCAGTTCCATATTGGCCTCATAAACGGCCTTCTTCAAAGCTTCAAGCATTGCTGTATCCTCCCTTGTTTTTGGGTGATCAACCACGGAATTCCTTCACAGCAGCACGTTCTGCATTAAGCAGCCCGGTAAAGCGTTCTGCGTAGATGCGGAAGCCTTCTTCATCGGCAGCGTTGGGCTGAATGGTCTGGCTCTGAGCGCCTGCAAATACCTTGTCGGTCAGATAGCTTTCCAGGGTCTGGCCTTCCGCCTTGCCTACACGGTAGGCAGCCAGCAGCGCCATGCCCCAGGGGCCGCCTTCACCAGCAGTCTCCATGACGGAAACGGGAGTGTTCAGGGCAGCGGCCAGCAGGCTCTGGCCCACGCCGGGGGTTTTGAAGAAGCCGCCATGGCCCAGCAGGGAATCGATCTGTACATTTTCGCCGCCGAGGATATCCATGCCCAGCTTCAGGGTGACGATTGCGCCGAATACCAGCGAACGGGCAAAATTGGCAAAGGTGAAAGCCACGCCGGGCAGCCGGGCGATCATGGGACGACCTTCTTCCAGGCCGGTAACGGGTTCGCCAGAGAGATAGTTAACGTTCACCACACCACCGCAGTCCTTGTCGCCTTCCATGGCAGCATTGAACAGCACGGGGAAGATCTCGCCGGAATCCATTTCCTTGCCGGCGGCCTTGGTGAAGCCCTTAAGTACATTGGCCCAGGCATTGAGATCGCTGGTGCAGTTGTTGCAGTGCACCATGGCAACAGGCTTGCCGGTGGGGGTGGTAACCATATCGATTTCCGGGTAGACCTTGCTCAGGGCTTTTTCCAGAACGATCATGGCAAAAACGGAAGTACCGGCGGAAACGTTGCCAGTGCGCTGAGCCACGCTGTTGGTGGCGGCCATGCCGGTGCCTGCGTCGCCTTCGGGGGGGCAGAGGGGAATGCCAGCCTGAAGTTCGCCGGTGGGGTCCAGCAGCAGGGCGCCTTCTGCGGTCAAAAGACCGGCATCTTCGCCTGCATTTTGCACCTTGGGCAGAATGCTTTCCAGCGTCCAGGTGTAGCCCATATCGGCGGCAAGCTTATTGAACTTCTCCACCATGGTCTTGTCGTAATCAAGAATATTGCTGTCGATGGGGAACATACCGGAGGCTTCGCCCACGCCCATGACCCGCTTGCCGGTCAGCTTCCAGTGTACATAGCCTGCCAGCGTGGTCAGGAAATCGATGTCCTTCACATGGCCTTCGCCCTTCAGCATGGCCTGGTACAGATGAGCGATGCTCCAGCGCTGGGGAATATTGAACTGGAAAAGCTCCGTCAGCTTGGCGGCGGCTTCTTCGGTCATGGTGTTGCGCCAGGTGCGGAATTCGGCCAGCTGGGTGCCTTCCTTGTCAAAGGGCAGGTAGCCGTGCATCATGGCGGAAAAGCCCATGCCTGCAGCAGTGGTCAGCTTCACGCCGTACTGGGCTTCCACATTCTGCTTCAGTTCCCGGAATGCATTCTGCAGGCCTTCCCAAACTTCGGTGAGGGAGTAGGTCCAAACACCGTTTTCCAGACGGTTTTCCCAGGTGTGGGAACCGGAGGCAACGGGGGCATGGGTATCGTCGATGAGGACGGCCTTGATGCGGGTAGAACCCAGCTCGATGCCGATAACCGCCTTGCCCTGAGAAATGATCGATGCAATATGTTGCTTATCCAAAGAAATCTTCTCCTTCCATGTATGAGATCGATATAAAGTTGTCTGTACATTTCAGCCATCTATATCTTACTCTATTGCCGGGAAAAAAGCAAGGAATAACTGAAGAAAAAGGCCGGGAAAGAACGCTCTTCCCGACCTTTTGGTGATGAGTGTATTGTTTTATCAGACCATATGTGTTTCAGTAATCACGCATTTTTACGCATAAACACAAGCAAGGGCAACGATTGGGCCAACGCCTCCGCAAACTCGGGGGAAAGGTTGGTATAATTCAACACGATGTAGGCTGCTATACCCATAAGCGGGGAAAGAATCAGCTGGAAGCGTTTCTGGCCCTGACGGCTCAGCATCAGGAAAAGACCAATTCCAAGGGCAATGGCAGGGATGATCTGAACAAAGCCGTTGATAATAAGATCCCGCCGAGGCTTGGGGTTGGTGTGGAACAGATCGTCCTCGGCGACGAACAGGTTGAGATCCTGAAGCGTGCCCAATATGCTGGTGGGGTCATTAACGGAAACGGATTTTCCGTTTGTTTTGGTTACAAGCTGCTGCAATTCGGTATACGGCTGCGGCTGATTGATATACACATAGTAGATGGAAGCGTTTTTATTCCGGCAGGTGGTTTCAAACCACTGTTTGGTAGAATCGGAACCCAGCGAGCCTTCACCATCAGTAATCAGGAGAATTTTTGTGGGCAAAGAGGTGTTTTGAATCATGTTCAGCGCAGCAGTCAGCGGCTTCTCAAAATTCGTTCCACCCACGGGGGGCATACGCATTTGGGATTTAATATCAAGCCTGTTTTGAGAATAGGGCTTCAGGGAGATGCTGCTGAGGATATCCGAATCAAAGGCAATGAAACCCACATTTGTTGTGCCAGGAACGTTATTAAGTACGGTTTCGAGGGCGTCGACGCACAAATCGTCATAAGTGGAGGAGGACAGAAACGGAGAATCGGTCATGGAACCACTCTTGTCCAGTAGGATGATGACGTTTGCCTTATTTCCTGAAACGCCGGCATACTCATGGATAAATTCGCCCAGGCAGCCTGAAATGAGATAGATTCCCGCAATACAGGCGGCAATTATGGTTTGGTATTTTCTGCTGTAACGAGGGTTCATGGGCGAAAAGGAGGATTCGATGCCAAGCACAAGGAACATCAGCAGAATGGCGGGGGCTGCAAAAACAATGCCGAAAAGGGGCACGTTACGAAAAGTGTTTCTTGTAAGGTAGGCAAGCAGAAATGCCAAACCGGCGCAAAGCAGGGATGCAAGTGTAAGCGCCACACACCAGCCCCCGTTTTTCTTCACAGGGGTATATTGATCTCCACCGTCCCAGGAAGAGTTTCCAAAGGCAGCGCCGTTGCTGGCGGCGCTACCATTGGAAGGGTCAGAGAATCCACCGAAGGAGGAAAAACCGCTTCCAGAGCCAAAGCCGTCAGAAGAACCGGATGTGCCGAAGGATCCAGAAGAACCGAAGGAGTTGGAAGAAGTATTTCCAAATCCAGAATTGTTTCCCCAATTGTTTTGGCTCATGATTTAGCCTCCTTGATTATTCGAAGGAAGAGAAGTTTTGGGTAAGATTCAGCTTCAATCCCTTGGCCTCGTTGTTATTTACGCAGATAAACACCGGTTCGTAGCTAACAATGGGTTTCAGCGTGTTCTGGCCCTTTACATGGACAGAGTTGGCCGCTGTTTTTCCGATGACAATCTTCACCTTGCTGCCTTTTTGGGGGAAGATTTCAATATCCTTGAGGGCTTCCATGGGAATACCGGGCACGGGAGGCTTTCCGGTTGCCATGATCAGCATTCGCAGATTGACGCTCTTCTTCTTGAAGGGATCCAGGCAGAACGCTTTCGCCTCGTGTACGTCTTCGGACGTGACGATGGAAAGATGTGCATTAACAAAGGCAGGTTTGATGTGCTGGATGATGATCAGAATGGCGATCAGCAGCAGGATGGCAGCCAAAATGCAGATACCGATAATGATGAGCATTTTGGTATAGGCGGAAGAAATGCTGACCTTTGCGCTCCAGCTGTCTTCGCTGAAAAGCTCGCCGTCAAAGGCACGAACGGAAATGGAGTATTCGCCGATTTCCTCAAACTGGATATTCAGCACAGAATCATCCAGCATATAGACGCCAGGTTTTTCGGGATCAGCATTTACAACTGTACCGTCGGCAGCCATGACCTGCTGCTTTCCGCCTTCGCTTGTGATGGTGATTTCATACGCCAGGGCATCCTGCGTTTCCAGATCGGTGAAAATGGTTTTCAGGTCAAGGGTTGTACCGTCTTCACTGAGCGTGGAAGAAGAGTACTCGGGCGCATTGTTCACAATGATGTCGCTCAGAGGAAGTGCAATTCGTTCGCCGGGTTTTCCCTGCATTTCTACCTTGATTTTTTCGATATTGCCAAAGGACAGAACGGGAGCTGTATTGGCAACACGGGCTTTTACCGTTCCGGAGCCGGAGGGCAGGGGGGCGCCGGCGAAAGAAATCTGGTAGGAAATCTCATAGTCCACAGCGCAGATGGAAGCGGGAATCTCAACGGGCACAAGGATTCCGCTTTCGTCCATCTGAACGTTACAGATCAGGGCGACGGGTTCGGCTTCCACATCTTCCGAAAGGGTTTTATAGCTTACATCGGCGGTGAACAGGGAAAGGAATTCGCTGCTCTGCCAGTCGGCGACCTGATGAGATGTGGCCAGTTTGCCAAACGTTTCCACGTCGTTGCAGGTGAGGGAGAAGGTCAAAGGCAACGCCGGAGAGCCGCTCAAATCAAATTCCGCATTGTCGCTCGTATTCTCTTCGGAGATGGAAGGCACAAAGGGAAGAGTATCCAGTTCTACGGAAATATCAAACTGATCTACGATGATTTCAAAGGTGCAGTTATCGTTTGTGCCGAAGGTGACGGGTTCCCGGGAGGCCGCAACAACGGAATCGTGGTCGTCCACAAGGATCTTCAGGGAAACCGGCAGGGAGTTGATCAGGGGACGGTAGCAGAGAACCGAACCCTCAAGACTTGCGCTGTACTCAGCGGTTTCGATCTGCTGTACCGCATTTCCCTGCTCGTCAATAAGGGCATAAGCAAGGCTGTCGTTATCAGCGTCGGACACCATAGCAGAAAGATCGAAGGAGGCCGGCTGCTGCTCGGTGTTGTCATCGGCTGATTTGAAGTACAGCAAGGGAGTGAATACCTGCGCCTGCGTTGCAACAGGAAGCCGGTTGGCTACAGTGACGGTATATTCAGGAGTGGTTTCAAGATACAGGCATTCAATGGGGGAAGCCTGCATTCTGTCGGCTACGTTGAAAAGCGCATCCTGGGGGACGGTGGTGTCCAGAGGAGAAAGCCACAGCTGGAACTTTAGAGCAGAGTCGTTAACGAGCTCCCCGGTACTCAGCTCAAAAGAGATACTTCCATCCTCTTTAGCAGTACAGGGGAATTGAGCAAGGATCTCGTTGTCCAGCAAGGTGCGCACATTCCATACAGCCCCGCTGCGAAGCCGGATGCCGGGCTTGATGGTGAAGATGTTGTCGCAACGGTGGAGAGTGATTCCCTCGGCGGTATTGCCATTTATGGGTGAATCATTGAGAGTGATCTGCTGATCAGAAGTTTCCGGAATGGTAAACACATGAAGGTTTATATCGGTGGGCATTTTTTTTCCGGAAAAGCTGATGAAGTATTCATCAGGTGCGCAATCGGAAAGGATGACCCAGGTTCCGGTGGACGAAGAGAAGTGATTGTATGCCGGAAGCGGAATGGGTTCGGGAGTGGGCTCGGGAGTGGGTTCAGGAGTGGGCTCAACAACAGGCTCTTCGGTGGTTTCAGCTTCAGGAGTAGTCTCGGCCTCGGGAGTAGCTTCGGCCTCGGGAGTAGCTTCGGCCTCGGGAGTAGCTTCGGCCTCGGCCACGGCAGCCTCATCCGCAGGAGCTTCCTCGGCGGGAGTAGGCTCTTCGGTGGCTTCAGCCTCAGGAGTAGTCTCTGCCTCGGGAGTAGCTTCGGCCTCGGCCACGGCAGCCTCTTCCGCAGGAGCTTCCTCAGTGGGAGCAGGCTCTTCGGTGGTTTCAGCCTCAGGAGTAGTCTCGGCCTCGGGAGTAGCTTCGGCCTCGGCCACGGCAGCCTCTTCCGCAGGAGCTTCCTCAGTGGGAGCAGGCTCTTCAGTGGTTTCAGCCTCGGGAGTAGCTTCGGCCTCGGGGTTGGCTTCGGCCTCGGTAGAGGCAGTCTCTTCTGCGGGAGCTTCCTCAGTGGGAGCTGGCTCTTCGGTGGTTTCAGCCTCGGGAGTAGTCTCGGCCTCGGGAGTAGCTTCGGCCTCGGCAGAGGCAGCCTCTTCCGCAGGAGCTTCCTCGGCGGGGGCTTCCTCAACGGGAACAGGCTCGTAGTGTGTCAGGTTGAAGTCAGTGGAAGCAGAAGGGAAGTAAAGCACATAAGTACCCTCTTCGGAAATGGAGAGGAGGCCTTCATATTGGGTTTCACTTTGAACTGCGCAGGTAAAAACTTCCTGAGGCAATTCTACATATGCAGAATAATGCCGCTGTACGTTGGCGTTCGCTGCGGTGGCTACAGAAGCAGCATCATCGGGATTGAAAGATGTCCAGGATATGCTGGCCTCGGGATGGAATTTTTTCAGGGTTTCGGGGTAGGAAAAAACGGGATCGCTTTCGGGAGAAGAGGATAAGCAGATAAACTTAAGCTCTATTCCGCTGGCCAGCAGGGTGTCGAAGAAATAGAAACGATCGCCAAGCTGCATGAATTCTTCCGAAAAAAAGGTAGAATCATACACCACCCATACTTCCAGCCTTTTGTCGGCAGGAGTATCGGTCAGGATTGCAGTTTGGAGCTCGTTGAGGGCAAGGCCAGTGTTCTCAACGGAAGAATTGAACAAAAGACCATTACCGCAGGCTTTTTCAACGTCTCCGTAATCAGTCAGGGGAAGCTTGGAAATGTTACTGCTTCTTTGATCCTTGAACTTGCCGTTTTTCTCTACGCCCAGGGTGTAGGAAGTAAAGGTGGTATTCTCTTCAAGGGTGTAGGGCAAGAGGGCAGCTGTGAGCACTGGAGCCATTTTGTCCCGGAATTCTCCGGCTTTGCCCCAGGCAGAATCGTCCGCATCAACGGCGGTAATGAGGGCAATATGGGTTCCTGCTTCAGGGGCTGCTTCTTCGCCGCCTGCCATTACGGGAACCGAAAGCAGACTGAGACAAAGCAGAAAAGACAATGCTCTGTAAAGTGTTTTTTTCATGGCATCACGAATCGGTGCGGCAGCCGATATTGTAGGCAGATGGAAGAAAGCCGCTTGATTTTTCAACCATCAATGGGAGGGCGTGAATATCAGAGGGTAGGCCATATATTGCCGTCGGTATTTCTTGCACGGGTGCGTATACCATCGGCAAGGAAAATCTCAACAAAGATAAATACCAGGCACAGCAGAATGGAAAGCACGCCGCCCACGCCAAGGGGGACCCGTACGAATTCACCAAGCTGAGAAACGGTGTCGTAGTTCACACGCACCAGCGAAATGAGCTGTCCCAGACCATTACCGCTGAGTATAATGGAACGGGAGCACAAAAACAGAATAAGCAACGTAACTGCGGTAACAGCGCCCACACCAATGCTGACCTTTCGATCCAGCATCAGCGAAGAGATGACCATCAGAATACCAAGCACCAAGGGAATGCACATCAATGCATTGACCTTGCACATGAAAGTGAAGCCACTGATGGGAAAAACTGCAATCTTGATAAAGGGCAGGAAAAGGAAGCAAACGATAAACAAAACAGCGCAGACGGCGGCAATGTAATTGGGCGAATGACGACCGGCCAAACCGCCGGAAGGGCTGGGCGGGGGAGTAGGGGTGGGAGACGAACCAAATCCGCTGCTGAAGGAGTTGTTTTCGTTGGAGTTGCCCCAAGCGCCGTTTCCGGAATTGTTCCAGTTATTTCCATACATAATCAATATCCTCCTTAGATCATGAAACGGTTTAGTCTTTTAACCAACGGACGGCATGCTGCGAAATGTAGGTTTTTACGCTGGATTTTTTTGCAAATACACCGGGGAAACAGAGCTTCAGGTTTGCCTTGTCTGCCCGCACCTTTTCTGTGTATTCGGAAAAAGGTGCACGGTTAATCAGCGTGTAGCACATAGACTCGCACATATTTGTGCCGATTACGTCCGAGCGGTCCAGCAGTTCAAACACAAACAGCAGCTTCTGGAAAACCTCCAGGTTTTCATCTGCAAAAGGTTTCTTTGTAAGCGTTCTGTCCCAAACGAACCGCTTGAGAAGGAAATAGTTGGCATCCATGGTATTGCTGCGGATGTTGGCGGGGAGAAGCAGAAGAATGCAGGAACGGACAAAATCGATACCGGCAATTTTTTCTTCCGTCAGGGTGGTGACGATGTTCACAACCACTTCATAAGAGGCGGTACTTGCCTGAGGCAGAATGCGTTTGGCAAGATCCAATACCGCAGTGAGCAGCTTGTTATTGTTGAAGACGGGTTCCTGCGTGTGCAGAAGGTTTTGTGTTTCAAGGATCAACAGGGTGTTGATGTAAGCGGGAGCCGTTTGAAGCTTGGGAATAACCCCCAGCGTTTTTGCAAACTCGTGCAGGTCGGTTACATCGCTGAGGGAGCGGCAATCCGCAAACAGAAGGTTGTATCGTTCGCAAAATGCGGCATTAAGGGCTTCATTCCAATAGGCGTAGAAAGGATTGGAAGAATGCTGGATGCCTGCGTTGTAAAGCTCGTGGAAACGGGAGCGGTTGTCCGCTGCCGACATCATGTTTTGCAAAAGAACCCGGGCGTGCTGTACAGTCTTTTCGTCGGCCAGTTCCCGATAGGAAATGTTGCCCATGCTCATCATGACCTGTGCGGATTCAAGAGTGCTCCAGTATTTGCCGGTGGAACCCCAGCTGCGCATAACAGTTTCTTTTGTCATGGTAATCAGCAGCTCCCGCAATTTCGGAAACAGCTGTACAGAACCCAGCAGATTGAGCGAGCCCCGTGCGTATTCCTCGCTGGCAGGCATGAGGGTTTCCAGCGTAGACTTAATAGTGTTTTGCAACTCGGGGTTCAGGTTCTCCGCCTTCAGCCAGCCGCAGATGGTATCATAATGAGCTTTTTCGGGAATATTCCCAACAGCGGAACAGTACTGACAGAGGTATTTTATACCGGTGAAGTGCACATAACGGGAATCCAGCATGTTTGCAAGGGAAGCGGTTTCACAGTACCAGGGGAAGCGATTGATGCCCGTGGTGAAGGAATGATCCAGCACAGCAAGAACCATGTTTCTGTACGCATCAACAACAGCTTCTTTGTTGGTGCAGTGAGGGCCGAAAACGTTCATGGTAAGGGTGATCTGCTGTGCGGAAAGCGGCTCCTGTGTATTCACATGCTGCGTTTCATCGTGGAAGATCATGCAAAGGGCTTCGGTGGTATCAGTGGCCAGCCCGCGAACGGTTTCGGACAGAGGGGCCGGGTTGCTGCGATGGGCGTGGAAACAATCCAGGAAGTATTGGTTCAGTTCAGCTTTGTTCTCATCGTTCAGGAAAGAGAAGGATTTGGACACGCTGTCGCAGATGGTTTTATCGGGAAGGTTTTCGGTGTATTTTGCCCTCAGCAGGCGGATGCTCTGGCCAAGAACATTGTAGCCGTCAAGGAACAGCACGGAAAGGGGCAGCATAAACAAGCCCTGATCCGGATGCTTTTTGGAATAGGCGACAAGATATTCCTCCATGGATTTGTGAAGGCAGGGCTGACTCTTGCAATATGCAACAAAGCCTTTGTTCATAAGGAAATTGCGCACGGATTCGGAGATGCCGTTTTCCAGATAGCTTTCAAAGAGGATGTACTTGAGCACTTCCGCAAGCCGTTCGTAATTGGTATTGTTTACGGGCCAGGGCTCCAAAAAGAAGGGGGCAAGCTTCTGACGCTGATGAGAAGCCAACAACGCCATCTGCTTTTTTGCAATGGGAGCAGGCGTTCTCGAAACCCGTTCCAGAAGGAAAACAAAGTTTTCCTTTGAATAGGGAGCGTCCTGATAATCGATGGTTGAGTAAAGCTTTTCTTCCAGTTCGGAGGCGATAAACTCCGCCTGATCCAGAGTCAGCTTATGGGAGAGTACAAGCAGCTTGAACAGGGTACTGAAGCTTTGCAGCGCTTCCTGCACGTTGCCTTTATGGAGCTGGTTATCCAGATACCAGGCACAGAAAGCAACGTGATAATCTGCCATAAGGGGACATGCAGCCTGACTTACGGGGGTGATTTTTTCGCAATAGCGCTTGTACATGGACATGAGAGAAGGGGAAATCTTCCCTGCAACCATATCTGCCATGAAGTTGGCTTCCATGGAAGAAAGCTTAACAAAACTGCCCTTGCGGAAGTCGAAAACGGAAGGATGGCTGCTATCTCCGGCCTCGAGGGGCAGAAGCACGGCCAGTGCAGTAGGTTTGCATTTGGTTGCGCCCTTGGGCGAAATGCCGGCGCTCACGCTGAGAATATTGAAAACGGAACGGGGCAGCCCGGGCACAAGCACAGCAGTGATGAAATTTTTGGCCTGCTCGATAACCTCCGTATCGTTCTTGGCATCGGACAGGGTCAGGAAGACGGTATCCGTCGGGATCTCGGCAAAGGGGAAAACACGGCGGCTTGCAGCCTGCCAATAGCGGCACAGCAGGGCGGTTTCCATTTCGCTTAAGGTCACAGCAGGAGTTCTTCCTGTTTTTGCAGGCGGATCCCAGGAAATGGGGGCGGGCGTATAGTCGGAGCGGATGTCCCAGAAATCTTCAACTGACATAAAGTTCTGGAAGTCCACCAGCTGTTCGGGTTCCCAGCAATCGGCGCAGGAAAGCCCCTCCTCGTTGGGGAAGGCAACGATCTGGGTATAGTCATGCTGACGGCCATTCATCCTTCCGTTGTTGATAGCATAACTGCTGGAAGAACGTATTGCCGCAAGCTTGCCAAAATTCAGAGACTGAAGCTCGTAAGCGCCGTTGGCTTCATATACGCCGTTTTCTTTTCCGGAAATATTGGGGGTTACGTTTTCAAGACGGATGTTGTTTTCCGTATATTCAATCCAGGAAATGCCCGAAGGAAAGTTTGATGTAATTGCACGACGACCAAAGCCTACCCGGGGAGCGTCGCCGTAAAAACTTTGCTGAAGGTCCATGATTTCACGTCCTTATTCATTTTTTACGATAAAAGGCGTTACTTCTTTTTTCGAGCGAAAAGACCGCGTTTTTTCTTTTGTTTGCCGTTAGCTTCCTCGGTCTCACCACAATAGGAATCGATTCCATCTTTTCTGGCGGGTAACAAGCCAAAACGCCACAGAAGCAGAAGGAACGGCTCAATGATGCGGTGCTTTGAGCCTTCGGAGTTATACTGGTTTCTGAAGTCGAATTTGTTGAAACGATTTTGATTTTGTTCCTCAACGGAACGGGTGTAGGTGCTGATGCCGGAAAGGAAAATGTTATCATGTGAACACTGGAATGCAGCGGCCAGTTCCCGAAGAAGTCTGTTGGTGCCATAAGGAGCATGAGCCTTTGCATCAACAAATAAAGCGATTTCATTACGAACCCTATCTAAGACATCACGGTTGATCTGTCCATAGTGAGATTTTCCAATATCATTCATGATTTCCATTTTGCCGTGTTCAAACATGGCTTTTTCAACTCTAAGAGGCAAGTCCAGCTTAGTCATCACCGCTACGAGATTATCACAGCCTTTGTCATCGGTAATAAATTGCACGCTTGCACCAACGGAAACAATTTGACTAAACAAATCTTCGGCACAGAAGTCGTGACCATTTGAATTAGTTTCATTCTCCATTATACTGACCGCACTGTGGTAACCGCCACGGGTCAACTGGTTGGAATCAAACAGGTAGAGAAAGTTGGTACTTCTTTCCATACCCTTAAGACTTAGCAAATAATCCATTTTTCCGACCATGCCTTCGCCCGCAATATCATGAATAACTATAAAAGCCTTTTTTCTCGTGTTGCTACCGCTAGTAGTAAAATGATAAACAAGGGGAAAAATACTTTCATTAAGGGGAGTGGGGCGAGGAGTACCAGTTTCTTCGTAATACTGGATTTTGGGCTGTAGGTAGGCATTGCTTTCTTTTTCAAGGCATACGCTACCTAGATCGTTGCCCTGCAACTGCTTGTCGAGTTGCTGGTGCAAACAGGTCAGGAAAGCTGTTTTTCCGCAAGCTCGTCCCCCCAGAAGTTGGATAAAATATGAGGGAATCAAGCCGAAGTCGAGGGGAAGTTCGCAGTGGCAGTGAGGGCAGGCACGGGAGGAGATTTTGCACAGTTCGGTATCGGCGGGTTTCTGAGTCTGCTCTGAATTTACCTGCTGAAAGGGAGAGCTGCTTTCCGGCTGGCTTTCCTGAGCGCCGCCAAACATGCCAAAGGAAGACTGTCCGCCGAAAACGAATTCTTCAACAGCGGGTTCTTCCGGCTTCTCTTCTTGGGTGACAACGGTTTCCATTTGGCTGTTTGCATCGATGGAATCCTTCTGAACAAACAGTTCATCGGGAGTCAGGCCATCACAGGGACGGGCAGAAATCAGGGTGGGGAAGCCATTGATATCACGGCGGGAAATGTTCTCATCGCTTACATGATAGTAGAGCCTTCCGTACTTGTTTTCTACCGTTTGCACATCAACATACATACCGTGCTTCTCAAGGAAGTCAAAACGCACGCTATCTTCAAAAAGCTGAGTGGTTTCATTGAAAAAGAGAATTTCTTCAGGGGCAATGGATTTGCCGCAGTACAGACAATCGTAATTCATGATAAGCGCTCCTTCATGTTATCGTATTTCCACGCAGGGATAGCTGATGGCGGGATTGACCACAAGCCTGCTGTTGCCGCTGAGCTGCAGCCCTGCATATGTTTTGTTTTCAGATGGGGCAAGGGGATACAGCGTTACCTGATCATTTACCACGTTCTGGAACAGAACCTGGCCAAGGAATGCATCTCTTCCCGTAAGCGACAATGTAATCCTGTTGCCGCCGACATTATTGAGCTTGTAGGAAAGGGAATCTCTTGAGCCACAGATATCCTTTTTGTCCCAATGGGTAACTCCCTTGTTATCCTTGCCGCTGATGGTGATGGACAGCTTGCCATAGGGCAGTTCGCCGCCGGTTACATCATGCAGATCGAGTGCATTGCCGCCAACGACGGGGTAGCCCGGGTGGATGAGACGGTCTTCATTCTCGATGCGTACATACATGTTGGTAGTATGCGGCGGCCAGTCCCAATTGAGAATATAACCACCCGCCTGATGGGTAACGGCAATATTCATGTTGAAATATCCGGGCTCCATAGAAGCAGCCTTGGAAGCGGAAGTTTCTTCGACTTCCTGCACAGGATGCTGGAAAGCGATGTCCTGAAGGATATCCTCACCTGCGTCGTGCGTAGGTACATCATCCACATCGGAAAAATAGGGGAAAAGTGCACGGTTCCTAATGCTCAACAGAGTGGAAATGGTTTCGTTGATCCTGAATCTGTCGATGCGTTCGATGTTATCAGTATTTACAATAAACACGTCGTTGCCGTGCGCATTGGGCCAAGGATGGTTTTGCAGGATATTATCCACCAGGTACTTGGATTCGGCGCCTCCAGCGATTCCGGCATACCGCAGAACCATGGAAGACAGTATGATGTAAGTATCAATGAATGTTTCCAGCGCATTGGCGGTGGGACATTCTTCGTTGAGCCGGCTGAGGAACGTGGGATTGTACACATGTAGGTTGATGTGAAGCCGAAGAACTGCGGATTCAATAATCTGTTTCCATTCATGAATCAGCGGTTGTCCGTTGGTATCGAAAAGCGGTGCAGTGCGTTTGTCCAGCAAGGCCTGATAATTCTGAGGGGCGATAAGAAGGGCATTGGAGATCTGGCTATGAATGTTGGGATATTTGTTGCAAAGGGCAGTATGCTCTGCAAAGGGAATGCAAAGCTTGGAAAAGAGCGGCTCGGGGCTGGACACATTGGAAACGAAATAGACGATTTTGTTGATGTGCCTTAGCATATATCCAGCCATAGTATGCACGGCCTTGTTTTTGCAGTATTCGTAAGCGTCATTCTCAAACTGTTCGCAGCAGCGGTCGGTGTAAGACTGAACGGATTCCAGAAATTTCTTTTGGGGGGTGGGGCTGCCCTCGAAACGAGGAATTGGGAAATCCGCAATTTTCTTGAGGATGTCGCAGATGTCTTTCAAAAAGGCTTTGGTTGAGGGATTGTTCAAATGCGCTGCATGGGGATCACAGAGCATTTTGTCAAGGCAATCATTAAAGAATGTTTTCGCCACATCGTCAAAATGGGCGGAGGAATTATTCAGCTCAAAGAATTTGAGAATATGGGATTTCATTTGTTCCGGCGTGCTGGAGGCGCTGTACAGAGCTCCCAGAATGCGGTTATTCCTGCGGGCAATCTCCCCGGGGAAACGGATAAGGCCATCCGTCAGCTGGCGGATCCACTGGCTGACAACTTCTTTGAAATTGACATCATTGGGAGCCTGCGTCTGGCCTGTCATGAGAGTCCAGAGTTTTTTGTCCGGGGAAACAGCAAGATTGCTTACAGCATTGCGCAGCCAGCCTTCAACGATGGTCTTGGTTTCAAGGTCGGAAAGCTCGCTGTTGTTGGCGTTCAATACGGAGTAGCCCAGGGAATAGATGGTTCCGTTTGAAAGGATTCTAGCATTTTTTATGATCAGAGCAAGCTCGCAGATCAGCATACGCAGCTGCTGCTGGTATGGGACCCGGGCCATGTGCTCGTTGGTGTCGGAAAGGAAGTAAG
Organism: Clostridiales bacterium; assembly: GCA_015056145.1. Taxonomy (GTDB): domain Bacteria; phylum Bacillota; class Clostridia; order Christensenellales; family Aristaeellaceae; genus Limiplasma. The sequence continues at coordinate 11,565 of SVGY01000019.1, read as the reverse complement.
TGGAAGAATAAGAAAAGAAGTCTCCGGAATAAAGCTCTGTCACAAAACGAGTCTGTTTTTGCAGCGTGGCAGGCTGGCTGGAAAGGGTCAGATAAATGATGGGGTTGGGATGCCCGACAAAGTAATTGCGGAAACTGTCGATAAACTGTTTCAGCTCGGCGCCGTTCAGGTCTTCATTATCAAGATTGGAGCACACACAGTGCAGCAGAATTCGTCCGGGCCCGTTGATCATCCCGGCAACAAAGTAGCCAACCGTTTCGCCGGCATTTGCTCCCAGCTGTGTCAAAGTCTTGCTTCGACCTGCGATCATCGGTCTGAGATCTTCAGAAATTGCGTTGTTATCAAATTCATTTTCGGAAAGCAAAATAAAACAGCAATCATTCCAATGCTGGTTATCGAGCATAGGTTTCCACGAATTGATTATCTCGGGAAAACGACTGGTGATCTGGTTACCGTAAAACAGAAATACGTTCATGAGGTGCTCCTTAACAAGTGACTTGTATACAAGGGGAGAGAAGGGCTGCCTGCCGGAATGCACCGGCAGGCAAACCCTGTAACGAAGGTAACTTATCCGCGGTAGTTGCGCTCGAAGCTGTCAGCGGTGGCCTTCATTTTCTGAAGCATGTTCAGAATGTTGCTGTTCTGCTGCTGATCGATGCCCACGGTAAGCTGGAGTCTGGTGTATTCGTTGATTTCATCCGCAAGCTTTTCCTGGAGGTCGGCAGCGGCATCATGAATGGAGGAGATCATTTCGGGGGTCTGGGTTCCGTTCATGATGGCGTCGTTGGTGCGCCGTTCCAGAAGCATCAGATTTTCCTGCAGCTGCATGCGGATGGGGTTGTTTTCAGGAAGATCGCCCATGTAGGCAGCGCACTTGGCGAAAGCCCGCAGGGAAACGATGTCTTCCTTGGTCAGATTATCATCGTACAAGGGACCATTGGCGCCGTTGAGGGTGTAGATCGCCTGGCCGAAGTTGATACGCACCAGCTTGTTGATCATCATCTTGGCAACGGTTTCGGCGTAGGCAATACGGGGCTGCCAGGCATTGAGCCTGCCGTTGATCTCGTTGATGCGCATCTGTACATATTCCATGCCTTCCAGCTGACGGTCGATGACCATCCAGGTTACAGGATCGGTGCACAGGTAACCAGCAATCAATGCATGGCAGAGCTTACTGTGGTTTTCACGGGCAGTGTTGAGGGCAACCGGGTTGGCAGCCAGAGCGAGATCGAAGGGATTGCAGGGCTTGTTATCCAGTCCCAGATACTTCTGCATGCAGATAGGATTACAGGTGTCGGTGATGATCCTGACATCAGCGTCTGCCTGGTACTGCATGAAGGGAGCCAGCTTTTCAGGATCCGTCAGCGGGGCGTTGGTGGCAGGATTCCGCATGGCGTCAATGGCTTCGGCTTCGGACTTGATCAGCTCAGAAGTCTTGGGAGCGCCGTTGCCGCCTTCAGTGTACTTGATACGCAGGGTGTAGCTGGGATTGGGAGTGGTATCGTCGATGGAGATGATACCACAGGCCAAGGCTCGATCCAGAGTCTTGAGCGCAGCTTCATACTTCTTCATCTCAGAGGGCTGGCCGTTGGCACCAAAGAGGTAGAAGGGCTTGGGAGAGGGCAGCTTGGTCCAGTTTTCGGTCACGTCTGCATTCAGATCTCCGTTCCAGACCAGATGTACGCCCATGGACTTCTGTCTATCTGTCAAAGAAGAACAATATGCGTTTTCAAGGTCGTTCATTTGGCTATACAGATACAATGGCATACCATCGTAAGTAGTCAGGCAGAAAAGATGATCCTGCATTGAGCTGCTTTTGGGTTGAACGTCTGGAAGGTTAGCTTTGTAATAATTGAAATATTGAGGCGAATTAGACGGGATAGCAAGATAGGTGTAAACCGCTTTACCTGTGCTAGCAAGAAGACTTGTGTCAACAGAAAAAAGCGGATTCGCACTGGAAAGGAAGGAGTTGGAAAGTTTTCCCATTTCGTTTTGCTTAACGGCGGGATCATTACCAACCATCTGTTCCAGGATACCATCCATGGATTGGTTGTTTACACTGCCGAAGCTATTTTGCAGCTGGTTACGCAGAGCAAGGCGGATGCTGCTGAGGCTGGTGGAGGCAAAGGTGAACCTGAGACCACCGCCGTGGATATCGGCATTGCGCACGGAAACGAAGGAAGCGGTGCTCAGCTGGTTCAGGAAATTACGACCGATTGAGTTGTTCACGTTTGCGGCTTCAAAGCACTGGTCAAGGGAATCCTTGATGTCGCTGAGTGCAAAGAGCTCAGAGGAAGTATCGGTGGAAGAGGCGATGTCTTCTTTGAATTCCTTGTCCAGAATGTCCATGGCATTGCACAGCTGTGCCAGAGAGGAATCACGATATTCGTCAATGCGCTTGATCAGCTTGGTCAGAGCAGCCACATAAGCATCTGCAAATGCCACACGGCGAAGACCATCGAAGTAGTTGGTCAGGCAGGCCTTGTATTCCTCCAGAGCCCTGGCTCTGCCCAGCAGCGGGGGATTAGTGAACCTAGGCCAGCTGTTGGTGCAGTCACCGTAGAGATTGCCGACAGCCCCTTGGAAGTTCCTGCGCAGAGATTCCCAGTTGGTCAACATTTCGTCCATGGCATGACGCAAGGACATGTCCTGATCCCCGTCCAAATACTCCATCAGAGCGAAGGGGCCCAGTTCGGGATCGGAAATAACATTCTTGGCGAAATCAACAAAGTAATTCCAGGCAATACTCAGATATTGCTCGGCAGCATTCACGGCGCCGGGGGTAACAACGGCAGAACGCCAGGGAGTATTGCCGAAATTATCCTGATCATGGGGGGTGGGACGCATGTTACGCATGTTCTCCACCAGAGTGGGGTTATTGATGTCATTGTTGCAGAAAACAGGCAGCAAAACTTGTCCGGAAAAAGTGCGATAATGAGAGGCAAGCTCGCCGCAGATGCTTACGGCATCCTGACGGCACATGCCCTTGGTGAGCAGCGTCTTGGGCGGAATGATGGTATCAAACTCATCGCGCAGGGGCATCAGCGTGTCAAAGAGCTTGCGTCCTTCATAGTAGACGATCTTCTTCTTGGGGATCTTTTTGGTGTAAGTGCCGATGGATCTGTAGGAATAATTTGCAGGATAGTGCTTATCAAGAGCTATTACAGCTGCTTTAAGGTTGTTTTCATAGGAAATGTAGGTATGTTCCGGCACTCCATTAGCGTCTAGATTTACATTTTCATCCGCAAGATAGTTTAATAGGTTTTCAGCAATAGTATTGAAAACGACTTTTTTTGCGTCTGAATAAGATGTTCCCTGAAATGTGCTTCCAGACAGTAAAGCACATGCATCGAAGGGCTTGACCCACTTTATTCTTGAGCCAGCATCACCGGTATATTGCATTGTGTAAAATGTCTCATGAACAGGTCCGTATCCCATCCAGAAGTCCAGTTCCTTTAATGCGGCATAAGAATTAGACTTGAAAATCTTTACTAAAGGATCTCCTGCAGGCACTACCGTGGACGAAACATCGGGCATAACAATATAGCTCATTATGCGATATTGAAGATTTTGCAGGTGTGCATCGGTGCGCATAATGTGTCGGACAATCTGCGCAATATCCAGGAATGTACCGGAACCAGTACCACCGCTGATGCCGCAGACGACAACGATATTTACACGTCCATTATTTCCGCCTGCACCGTGGGCTACGGTACTAATAGAAACCAGCTTGTTAGCAATAGCACTAAAAACATCTGGATATTTGTGGCTCAACATAAGGCGTGCAGCCTGACGATATGTGCCTGCGCCAGTACTATCGGAAATGGCGTTTAGGTTTTTGTTAAGCCATTCGTTTTCCCAGGGACTCGTGGCTTTATTTTCCAAGATAGCTTGTAGACTGGGGTCTGAGATGTTTTTGAACTCATCACTTCCAAGATTGCCTTTACTTTTCTGATCGGAGTCAATAACAAGATATGCGGTATTCTTCGGTACGGGGATATCCAGCCCGTTAGCATCCTTGGGCAGGACATAACGTTTCGCGAAAGTGTTTTTGATGACGTGAACAGCTTCGCTGCCGGTGCCGCCCAAACCGATAACCAGAATAGGCGCATCCAGTTTTTCCACGCGGTCAATGGAAATGTCCAGTTCATTTTCAGCCAATACAGTTGTTGCGACGTGAGCTTCCATTGTCATACCTCTTTCTTTTTTATTTTATTAAAATGACATTCCGAATCACAGAGAAGCGGGAGTCAATTTCATCAGTAATAGTTATACTCCGCGGTAGTTGCGTTCGTAGCTGTCAGCGACTGCTTTCATTTTCTGAAGCATGTTCAGAATGTTGCTGTTTTGCTGCTGATCGATGCCCAAAATATGCTGAAGTCTGGTGTATTCGTTGATTTCCTCCGCAAGCTTTTCCTGGAGGTCGGCAGCGGCATCATGAATGGAGGAGATCATTTCGGGGGTCTGGGTTCCGTTCATGATGGCGTCGTTGGTGCGCCGTTCCAGAAGCATCAGGTTTTCCTGCAACTGCATGCGGATGGGCTCGTCTTCGGGAAGATCGCCCATGTAGGCGGCGCACTTGGCGAAAGCCCGCAGGGAAACGATGTCTTCCTTGGTCAGATTATCATCGTACAAGGGACCATTGGCGCCGTTGAGGGTGTAGATCGCTTGGCCGAAGTTGATGCGTATCAGCTTGTTGATCATCATCTTGGCAACGGTTTCGGCGTAGGCAATACGGGGGGGCCATGCGTTGAGCCTGTCGTTGATCTCGTTGATGCGCTTCTGCACATATTCCATGCCTTCCAGCTGACGATCGATGTACATCAAGGTTACAGGATCGGAATACAGATAGGCAGCCACAAGTGCACGGCAGAGCTTGCTGTGGTTTTCACGGGCAAGGTTCAACATATCAGGTTTGTCTGCGAGAGCATAATAAAAAGGATTGCAAGGGAGATTGTCAAGTTCAAGATATTTCTGCATGCAGATGGGATCGCAGGTATCGGTGATGACCCTGACATCAGCATCTGCCTGGTACTGCCTGAAGAAAGGCAGCTTTTCAGGATCCGTCAGCAGAGCATCGGTGTCGGGATTCCGCATGGTGTCAATGGCTTCTGCCTCTGCCTTGATCAACTCGGAAGACTTGGGATCGCCGCTGCCGTCCTTTTTGTACTTGATGCGCAGGGTATAGCTGGGCCTGATGAGGGTGTCATCAATGGAGATGATACCGCAGGCCAAAGCACGATCCAGAGTCTTGAGCGCAGCTTCATACTTCTTCATTTCATAGGGAGGCCCGCTGGTGCCGAAGAGGAAGAAGGGCTTGGGGGATGGCAGCTTGGTCCAGTTTTCGGTCACGTCTGCATCCAGATCGCCGGTCCAGACCAGATGTACGCCCATGGACTTCCAACTATCTGTCAAAGAAGAACAATATGCGTTTTCAAGGTCGTTCATTTGGCTATACAGATACAATGGCATACCATCGTAAGTAGTCAGGCAGAAGAGGCGATCACGGAGAGCGCTGCTCTTGGGGTATACATTGGAGAGGTTGTACTTGTAATATTCCATGTACTCGGGAGAGTCATCCGGAATGGAAAGGTAGGTATATACAGCCTTGTTGATGCCAGCCATACCGGCGTCCACGGAGAACATGGGGCTAGCGCTGGACAGGATGCTGGCAGCCAGCTGATCCATTTCACGCTGCTTAACTGCGGGATCGTTACCGACCTTCTTTTCCAGAATGTCATCCATAGAGGCGCTGTTTACGCTGCCGAAGCAATCTTCCAGCTTGTCACGCAGGGCAAGGCGGATGCTGCTGAGGCTGGTGGAGGCAAAGGTGAACTTGAGACCACCGCTGTGGGTATCGGCATTGCGCTCGGAAGCGAAGGAAGCTTCACTGAGCAGGTTGAGGAATTCACGGCCGATCTTGTTGTTCACATTCTCGGTCTCGAAGCACTGATCCAGGGAATCCTTGATATCGCTGAGAGCAAAGAGCTCAGAGGAAGTATCGGTGGTGGAAGCAATGTCCTCTTTGAATTCCTTGTCAAGAATGTCCATGGCATTGCACAGCTGTGCCAGAGAGGAATCACGATATTCGTCAATGCGCCTGATCAGCTTGGTCAGTGCAGCCACATAAGCATCAGCAAATGCCACACGGCGGAGACCATCGAAGTAGTTGGTCAGGCAGGCCTTATATCTTTCCAGAGCCACGGCTCTGCCCAGCAGCGGGGGATTGACAAACTTGGGCCAACTGTTAGTGCAGTCACCATAGAGATTATTCATGGCGCCCTGAAAATTTCTGCGAAGGGACTCCCAGTTGGCCAGCATTTCGGCCATGGCATGGCGCAGGGACATACTCTGGTCCCCGTCCAGATACTCCATCAGAGCGAAGGGGCCCAGTTCAGGATCGGAAATAACATTCTTGGCGAAGCCCACAAAGTTCTTCCAGGCGATATCCAGATACTGCTCGGCAGCTTCCACGGCGCCGGGGGTAACAACTGCAGAACGCCAGGGAGTAGTGCCTACATCTACCTGATCATGGGGAGTGGGGCGCATGTTGCGCATGGTCTCCACCTGGGTGGGGTTGTTGATATCGATGTTGCAGAAAGCAGGAAGCAGTACATTTCCAGCAAAGATGCGATAGTGATCGGAAAGAGCGCCGCAGATGTTGACGGTATCCTGACGGCACACACCCCTGGTGATCAGCGTCTTGGGAGAAACAATGTTACCAGCGTTATCACGTTTTGGAAAAAAGGTTTCAAAAAGTTTGCGTCCTTCATAGTAGACAATCTTTTTTTGGGGAAATATTTTGGTGTAAGCGCCGATGGCACGATACTTGTAATTGACGGGCATATGCTTATCCAGACGGATAATGGCAGCCTGCAAAGTGCTTTCAATGGAAAGGATATGGCAGGAAGGGAGATATGCATCCCAACGATAGTATTCATTGCCGAAATAGAGTAACAGGTTTTCGGCGATGGTATTGAACACAACAGCCTTGGCATTGCGATATACGGTACCGGTATAGGTGCTGCCGGACATCAGAGCGCAGGCATCAAAGGGCTTGGTCCACTGGATTCTGGAGTTGGCTGCGCCGGTGTACTGCATGGTATATTCGGTTTTGTGCTTTTCACCGTAACCCATCCAGAAGTCCAGTTCCTTCAATGCGGCATAAGAATTGGATTTGAAGGCTCCGACCAGGGGATTGTCAGCGCAAACCACAGTAGAGGAAACGTCAGGCATGACGATATAGCCTGTTAGACGATATCTCAAATCACTAAGAGAATCGTCGCTGGCCATGGCGTGACGTGCCATCTGAGCGATATCCAGGAAGGTACCGGAACCGGTACTGCCGCAGATGCCGCAAACGATAACGATATTGACAATGCCTTTGTCGCCAGGAACACCGTGGGCAACGGTACTGATGCTTTTCAGTTTGCTGACGATGGTGCTGAAGACCTTTTCGTAGTTGCGGCTTAGCAATAAACGGACACTCTGACGATAACGGGCACCATGCCAATAATAGTCACCTTCAGACAGGTTCTTGTTGAGCCACTCGTTTTCCCAGGGATAAGTTGCACGCTGGTTGACGTTCAGAATGGCATCCAGGCCGGGTACGCTGATGTTGACAAACTCGTGGCCTGCCAATTCACCCTGGGCGCTTCGATCCTGATCAATAACCAGGTAGGCAGTGTTCTTCGGTACGGGAATATCCTTGCCGTTGTCATCCTTGGGAAGAACGAAACGTTTTGCAAATGTGTTTCTGATAACGTGCACAGCTTCGCTGCCGGTGCCGCCAAGGCCAATAACCAAAAGGGGAGCATCCTGCTTTTCGATACGATCAATGAAAACATCATCAAAATAATCGTGATTCTCATATGCATACATCTTAGCCGGATGCCCCCTTTTGGAGTTTGAAGTTTCAGAATCTGTTTATTTCGGCAAAGGATCAGAATCCGCCAAATCCGCCGCCGTTGTTGTTATTGTTGGCATCGTTGCCGCCGAAGCCGCCGCCGAAACCGCCGGAGGAAGAGGTGTCAAATCCACCGAAGCCGGTGTTTCCTTTTTCGGAGGAGCCGGAAGAACTGGAGGGAGCAAAGGAACCAAAGCTGCTTTCCACACCGCCAAAGCCGCCGGCGCCGGAAGTGGCGCTGAATCCGCCGGTAGAAGTGGGAGCTGCAGTAAGAGGATTGGCTTCGTTCTTCATGCGCAGACGCACGGAGCCGCCTTCGCTGGCAATAAGTACTTCCGTATCGGGGGACCAGGGCTGAATCTTGCGGCCGATGTTATTACCGTTGATGGAAACGCTCAAACCGGCGGGAACCTTGGAAGCCCAGATATTTACGGTGCCATCCTTCACATGACGACGGGGCTTGATCATCACCGTGCCCAGAGCGCCGGTGTCAATGTTGTTGTTGGCAGCGATTTCGGTATTGATGAACTGGGCGATGGAAACAGCCTTCTTGCGGTATTTGCCGGAAGGCAGGGAAGAGGTGGTGGTCACGCCGATAGAAGAGCCTTCCAGGATCTCGATGGCAACATTGCCGTTGTATGCGGGCAGGCCGGCAACATACATGGCACGGATCAGGAGGATCAAGAGAATCACTGCGGAAATGGCAACGATCCAGTACATGGTCCAGCGTTCGGTAAGGTCAACGATGCTGTATTCACGGGTAAATACAGCTTCTTCACCATCGCCGTCGGTAGCGGTGACCTTCATGTTCACCTTCTGGTTGCCCTTTACATGCAGGGTGATGGTTTCGCCGTCACGGTCGAACCAGATGTAATCGGCTGCATTTGCGTCGGGATCAGCGCAGGTGAATACAGGGTCGGAATAGACGAGGGTTTCGTTGTCCTGCTCGGTAAAGAGTTCATCCAGGTCGAAGGTGAGTTCCTCTTCCGTTACCACATGCTCAAGGACGGGCGGGAAGCTTTCAGGCTGATGGCCCAGCTTGGTGGGATAGTCGTCAAGGGCGGTAGCCACGGTAACGGGTGCGGTGTTGGGAACTGCAAAGGTGATGGATTCAGGATTGTTGGCAAGGGGTTCTCCATTGAAGGAAAGAATGAAATTCGCCTTGTATTCCTGTCCGTTGTTGGGGGTTTCAAAGGTATAGGTAAGGTAATTTCCATCCTGCACAAACTCTCCGGCATGAAGCTCCCGGGAGGTGTTGCTGGCATCCACCATCTGAAGCTGTGCGGAATAGAAGCGGATGTTGCCTTCCCGATCAGCCTCGCCGGTCTCGTTATCGATGAGGTTGATTTTGAAGGTAACAGAATCGTTCTTTTTGGCGGTTCCCTGGCCGCTGATGCCGGTGGTATCAACGTTGGGGGAATACCGGTCGGAAAGATTCTGGCTCATATCCAGAATGCGCACGGTGAGAGGAACAATGATGGGGGATTCGGAGTCGGAAACGGTAATGACATAATTCCGGATACCGGAACGAATGTGACCGTTGGACAGGTTTTTGATGGTAGTACCTTCAAGATAATAGTTTCCGTCTTCCTTCAGAAGGGGCTGAGGCAGATCGAAAATCACGTCTGTTTCAGAACCGTCGGAATCCAGGCTGAAATAAAGAACGTCGTTATCGCTGTCGGTGAAGAAATCGGAAAGGTTAAGGGAGTGAACCATGGGAGCGGCGGTTTCGGGGTTTTCGGGGTCGTGAACGACGATATCCCAAACGATGCCTTCTTCCACGTTTCCGTTGAAGGTGATGGGGTTGTTGGTCAGGTTGATCACCTGAGAAATTTCACGCTGCAAACCTGCGCCTTCTGTGACAACTTTCAGGGTATAGACGCCGGATCTGAGCTGGCTGTTGCCCTGCTCGTCAAGCAAAATTGTGGACAAATCAAACTGGGTCTCATAATAGGAGCCCTGCATGGGAACAAGATCGCCGCTGAAAAGAACCGCACCGGAATTATCCAGCCATTCATAATGGGCCTTGATGGTTTTCCAGTCGCTTCCGTCACCAACGATGTTGTAAAGCGCACGGTCCTCAGAGGGAGCACCGGTTTCATTATCAAAGAAAGTGCTCCTGAGAATCAGACGATCCTTTTTGTTGAAGGTGAGAGGAGCATCGCCGATTTGGAGATTGGCAGGAGTGGTGCCGATGGAATTCTTCAGGGTGATGTTGTAGTTGTAGAGCATGCTGAAGGCGATATCGCCTACATTGATCCCTTCGTTTACCTTGAAGCGGAGAGTCCATTCGCCGTTCTGGGCGTTGCAAAGCTTATAGAGAACGAAAGATTTTTTGAAATTTCGGCTGGGATCAGGATGCACGCCGCTGTCGAAACGAAGAACCTGATTACCGTTACCAGTGGTGTAATCGGTGCCGCTGGGATTGTAAAGCCAAATCTGGTTATCATCAATGGCTCTTCTGCCGTTGGCGCTTCTGAGGGGAATATAGATATTGGCTTCCATTACGGAGTCGTTGAGAATCGGGATTTTGATTTCGTAGGTGTTTTCCTGACCCTGCACGGGGATAGGCTCAAAGGTGATCATGAGGCTGGAACCGATCTGGTCGGCAAGCATTCCACCAAACACCTGGGGAAGATCGTAAGCATTGTTGGCATTGATCGGGATACACTCGGAACCGGTGGCATTGGAAAGGCGCTGCAAAAAATCGTAACCTGTTTTAGCGTTGCCACGGGTCAGGTCGCCGCTGTGGAAAGCGATAGTATAAACGGGAATGCCATAATACTCTGCGGCTTTCGCAGTTACATCGCAGAGCTCATTGGAATTCTGTTCAGTAAATTTTCTATAAGCTTTTGTCTGGAAGGAATTGGAACCTGCATCCCAGAAAAACACATCGCTTTCTGCACGCTCATCAAAGCTGTTGATTCCGTCAGAGAACAGAAGAATCATGGGGCTGTTGCCGGAATCAGATTCGGAGAGCATTTTTACTGCAAGGCTGAGCGGAATACCCATTTCGGTATTGTGGCCGGTAATATCACGGAACTTTACCAGGCTGTTGATGAGATTTACACGGGTGCTTTCGGAATCAAGGGTGATAAATTCCGGAGGGTAGAACCCGTCGACGATCTTTTGATTAAAAGGAATGACGGCAATACGGGAACCCATATCGCACATGCTGATAAACATCTGTGCAGCGTCGATGCGGTATCCGTCTTCATCATTGGTATTCATGGAAGTGCTGGTATCCAGCAGGATAACAACATCAATACCATTGCTTTCGGTTTCAGCAACGGCAGTATTTACCGGAAGGTATGAAATCAGCATTACCAGTGTGAGGAACATACACATAGCGGAAAGGAGGGGATGTTGTCTTTTGGGATTTTTGTTCATACCAATCGTTCTCCTTATGAATTTACATATGTAACACTATGTTGAGCTGTTTTTTTCTCAATAATGGATAACGCCAAAGTCTATTGTTTTGAGAAAGAGCCGAACATAAATGAACAAAAATATTATACTCGTTTGCAGGAAGTGAACCGCCCCAGAATATACGGACTGCACAAAAACCCCCTGAGTAGGGAAGGTGAATCAAGAGGAGTGGCGAAGCGAGAGCGGAGCCACTCCCGTTTTTGACTGAATGCGTTCATGGTTGTAGAAGT
>SVGY01000018.1 GCA_015056145.1 Clostridiales bacterium | reverse complement strand
ATGATTGGCAACAGTTCTTGAATCTTTCTGTACTTACGTTTTTCCATAGTGAATCCCCCTATTGTGGTTATTATACCTACATCAGGGGGATTCTGTCTATTGTCCGTTTTTTCTGGTTCGGTTCACACTTGGGAAGGGGGGATTTTTTTCGTGCGAATCAATGAAAATCCCCCCTGGTGGGAGGATTCTTAAGGATGAATTGATCCCACAGCGAAAAAGGCGAGCATCTGGCGAATATGCCGGATGCTCGTTTGCATATGGTGCGCCAATATACGCAATGCACGGGTACCGTGCGTATAATTGCGCCCTCACCTAACAAGGGAAAGTGGGCTTTAGGCCTGCTCGACAAATTGGAATTAGTATTACTAATTCTTTATAACAATTCTTAATATTAATTCATATTTTTCTCTAAACATTTCTTTTGTATTATCACTTAAATCATTATAATCTTCTTCAAACGCATTTTTCATCCACTCTCTAACTTCGTTTAAATTAACTCCATTCCTTATAAATGCAGAGTTGAATAACATTGGTATATTATCAAAATGTGCTATTATATCAGCGTCAGCTACACATATCTCTTCAATGCTCTCAGCATTTCTACTACTTCTATGGTTGTATATGCATTTTAATACTCTGTTCATTTTAGAAGTATCATAATTCATTTTTTTCAGCAATTCCTTTGCAATCATTGCGCCGTTAATGTGATGGTCTTTTCTATCTCCAATTCTATTTATTAATGCAATATCATGAAGCAACGCTCCCAAAGAAACAATTTCAAAATTAGCATTATATTCTTCAGCTAATTTAATGCTTTCTTCATAAACGTATTTAATATGTTCGTTCCAAAAATCATAATTATCATTAGAATTGATTTTATATTCGTTTGATTTTTCCAACACATATTCTTTGACTAATTCAATAATGTTCATATAACCACCTCGTCAAATTCAAGTTTATCGCTTTCATTCTATCACGCAGAACAAAAAGCAGCAAGCCTTGGCGGGCTTGCTGTTTCGGTATTTCTTTGGTGCAAAGTGAAGGATAACTCCTTCCTTTTCTTCCCTTTCGCTGCCGCAATCCATTTTTGCAGCAGGGGGGAAATCATGTTGTTTATCCCTTCACAATGCGGTTGAGGGCTTCCTCGGTGTTTTCCCGGGTGTTGAAGGCAGTCAGGCGGAAGTAGCCTTCGCCGCAGGGGCCGAAGCCTGCGCCGGGAGTACCCACGATGTGATAGTCCTTCAGCAGCTTGTCAAAGAAGCTCCAGCTGTCCATGCCGTCGGGGGTCTTCATCCAGATGTAGGGAGCATCCACGCCGCCGTAGACGGTGTAGCCAGCCTTCTGGAGGCCTTCCCGGATGATGCGGGCGTTTTCCAGATAGCCATGGATGGTCTCCATGCACTGGGCCCAGCCGTCCTTGCTGTAAACAGCGGCGGCAGCACGCTGGATGGGGTAGCTTACGCCGTTGAACTTGCTGCCCATGCGGCGCTTCCACATGGCGTTCAGCTCCACGGGCTGGCCTGCGCCGCCAATGCCCTTCACCCCGTGGGGGATGACCATGTAGCCGCAGCGGGTGCCGGTGAAACCAGCGGTCTTGGAGAAGGAGCAGCACTCAATGGCCACATCCTTTGCGCCCTCTACCTCGTAGATGCTGCGGGGAGCGCCGCTGGTGATAAAGGCCTTGTAGGCTGCATCGTAAATGATGATGGCGCCGTTTTCCTTAGCGTAATCCACGAAGGGCTTCAGCTGTTCCTTGGTGAGGGTGGTGCCGGTGGGATTGTTGGGGTAGCAGAGGTAGATCACGTCCACGGGCCGGTCGGGCAGGGGCGGCACGAAGCCGTTTTCTTCCCGGCAGGGCAGGTAGCAAAGGCGATCCCAGCGGTCGGTAACATAGCTGCCTGCACGGCCTGCCATGGCGTTGCTGTCCACATAAACGGGGTAGACGGGGTCGGTCACGGCGATCACAGCATCGTCGGAGAACAGTTCCTGTACGTTGGACACATCACACTTTGCGCCGTCAGAAACAAAGATCTCGTCAGGGGCGATATCCACACCCAGGGCCTTGTAATCGTTTTCCAGAATGGCGCTGATGAGGAAGTCGTAGCCGTAGTCCGGGCCATAGCCACGGAAGGTTTCGGCCTTGCCCATTTCCCGGGCGGCCTTCTCCATGGCCTCCACCACGGCGGGGGCCAGGGGACGGGTCACATCGCCGATGCCCAGGCGGATGATGTTTGCGTTGGGGTTTTCCTCGGTGTAGACCTTCACCCGGCGGGCGATCTCCGCAAAGAGGTAGCTTCCGGGCAGCTTTTCGTAATTGGGGTTTACCTTAAGCATCTTTTGTTCTCCTTTCAGCCAAGCAGCCACTGGCCGTCATAGACGAAGGTGGCAGGGCCGGTCATATATACATGGTTATCCACAGGGTTCCATTCCAGCTGCAGCTTGCCGCCGGGCAGCTCCACCTCGGCGGTGCGGTCCGTAAGGCCGCCAAGCACGCAGGCCACCAGCACTGCGCTGGCTCCGGTGCCGCAGGCCAGGGTCTCGCCGGTGCCCCGTTCCCACACCCGCATGCGGATGTGGCTGCGGTCTATTACCTTCACAAACTCAATATTGGCTTTTTTGGGGAACATGGCATCGCATTCCAGCAAAGGGCCGTGGGTGGTAACGGGGGCAGTTGCAGGGTCATCCACAAAGGTGATGGCATGGGGGTTGCCCATATTCACCAAAGTGAAAACGTACTCCCTGCCCTCTACGGTGATGCGGCAGTCCTTCACGGGGCTGCCCTTCATCAGCGAGGGAATTTTTTCGCCGCTGAGCTCCGGCACGCCCATATCCACCCGCACGCTTTCCGTAACGCCGTCACGAAGGTTCAGGTGCAGGGTTTTGATGCCGCCGCCGGTTTCCACGGTGAATGTCTCCTTGTCCGTCAGGCCCCGGTCGTGGCAATACTTGGCCAGGCAGCGGATGCCGTTGCCGCACATTTCGCTTTCGCTGCCGTCGTTATTGAACATCCGCATACGGAAATCCGCTTTATCGCTGGGCAGGATCAGGATCAAACCGTCGGAGCCGCATCCGAAGTGATACCGGCTCATGCGCACGGCCAGCTCCTCAGGGTGATCCACCTTTTCCGCAAAGCCGTTAATGTAAACGTAGTCGTTGCCGATGCCTTCCATTTTGGTAAAGCGCATCATTCCACCTCCCGGATGATTGGCATTGCTTTTTAGTATAGCACATCAGGCGCAGATTATCAAAGAAAGAGGGATGCAGGGGCGGTTTTTTTGCAGAATTTTTCCAGGCCGCCTCCGTCATGAACCGGATGATTTTACCATATGCTTTTGCCGCAAACAGGTTCCGGGCAGGCGGCGGTCATAATCGCCCCCGGGAGAGCATATCTATTGAGCAAAGCAAGTCGGGAGGAAGAAAGATGGAAATGATGCAGGACAACAGGCAGAATCAACCGGGAAGCAGCCCGGAGACCTTGCGGGAAATGCTGCCCATGCAGCGTTTTGTGGCCGAGGCCACCAGCCAGGCGGTGGTGGAAGGGGATGTGGCGCTGCCTGGCGGCCTGCGGGAGGAAACCAGCGTGCTCAGCGCAGAGGCTATGGCCGTTTTGGAGGACACCGATGTGGACGAGGGCGAGGTGGAAGTGGAGGGCAAAGTAACCTTTCATGTTCTCTACACCCAGGGCGACCCCACGCTGGTAAGCGCCCTGGAAGCCTCTGCGGAGTTCAGCCACGATGTGAGCATCGCCGCAGCCCGTGAGGGCATGATCCCCATGGTGACCCTTTCCGTGGAACATGTGGAAGCCACGGCCCAGGGCGGACGGATGCATCTGCTGGCAATTTTGCGGGTACACGTTCGCCTCTACACGGACGAGCCCCTTGCAGTGGTCACAGGAGTACAGGGCATGGACGGCCTGATGGTAAAAACCAAGACCCTGCAAAGCCTTTCCGCAGCCGCAGCTGGCGCACAGGATGTGCTGATCCGGGAGGAATGCGAGCTGGGCAGCGTGCTGCAAATCACGGACACCCTGTATGCCAGCGCCTTTGCCTCGGTGCAGGACGTAATGGGCGGCGAGGAGCGGGCCACCATTTCCGGCAACATCCTCCTGGAGGTCACCCATCGCAGCCAGATGCCCTCCCGGCCCATCGTCGTTACCCGACATACCATTCCCTTTGAGGAAACTTTGCCCCTGAACGGTCAGCAGGCGGACTCCCTCAGCTGCGATGCAGTGGTGAAGGATGTGGCAGTTTTGTCCCAGGAGGGTGCGGAAGAGGGCAGCCGCACGCTGCGGGCCGAGGTATTGCTGCACCTGACGGCCCATGCGGCAGCAGCCCGTGACGTGACCCTGCTTCTGGATGCATACACCACCACGGGGGACAGTCTCAGCCCCAGTGCCCTGCCGGTGAGCCGGGTCATTCGCCACCATCAGGTACACACCGCAGAAAGCGGCAAGCTGATGCTGCTTCTGGACGGTCAGCCCCCTGCCCGTACGCCCCTGAAAGCGACCCTGCGTCCCATCGTGACCGACACCACCCAGGAGCGGGGCAAGCTGAACGTGGAAGGCATGATGGAAGTAACGCTCCTTTACATGACGGACGACAGCGACATTCCCCGTTCCTGGCAGACCGAGGAGCCTTTCCGCATGAGCTTTGCCTGTGAACCCTGCTGCCCCATGGCTCTCCGGCTTTCCCCCTCCAATGTGGAAGTGGCAGGCATCACCAGTGACCGTGTGGAGGTGAAATACATCCTGCATCTGAGCCTGTACGACCTGCTGACCCAGCCGGAAACCCTGGTGGAGGACGTGCAGCCGCTCCCTGCCCAGCCGGAGGAACCGGGCATTGTACTCTGCTACAGCCGCCCCGGCGAGACCCTCTGGGACATCGCCAAGCAATACCGTGTCAGCTGCGACGCCCTGCGACGCATGAATCCGGATTTGGAGGAAGGAAAAGCCGGTCAGCAGGTGATCCTCTGGCGGCGGTGAGGGTACGGGGAAGAGTTTGCGGAGAATTTGTTGTAAAGATTGCGGGAGAGGGCTTTTCCAAGTGAAAAGCTCTCTCCCGCTTCATCTGTTTCATCTGGTTCACATTGCTTGCCCCGGTTTCCGGCCCTCGCCTTCTCCCAGCCGGAGGGAATAGAGACACAGTTCCTTTACCGGATGGGGCGAGGCAGCTGCCAGCGCACGGCCGTAGATGTCCAGCTGCAGGTGATAGCGCTGCCAGAGTTCCGCCGTGGTCTCCACCCGGTCGGTTTTGAAATCCACCAGTACCCATTGGTCATCCTCGAGGAAACACAGATCGATCACGCCCTGTACGATGGTATCCATGGGCTGGTGTATGCGCAGGTTGAAACTCCATTCCCGCTCTACCCGGTTGGATTTGAGCATGCGCCTGCCTAAATCCGATTCAAAGAAGGCGCACACCCTGCGCTGATGGATCAGCGCTGCCTCTTCCGGCTGAAGGATGTTTTCCTTCACCATGCGCTGCAACTCTTCCTTTATATATTCAGCCAGTTGATCCTTTTCCACCGCCGTGTGCAGGCCGTCCAGGGGCAACAGGCACAGGAAACGGTGGGTGAGGGTTCCCCTCATAGCGGCCAGGTTTTCCTCCACGGGGGCGATGAATTCCGGCTGACGGGGCAGGCTGCTCATAAGCCTGGGTTGACGGGTGACGAGCGGCACTCGCTTCACTTCCGGCGGCTCCCACTGCTCAGCCTCATTGAGAGGCTGCCAGGTTGATGAATCTTCCACCGCCTTGCACAGGGCCGTTACGCCCAGTTTCAACGGCTGATGAACATAATCCGGCAAGCCTGAGAGCGGATCTCCCTCCTCCCGGGTTTTCGGAGCGGAAACCGCCTCCTGCCAGAGCGCCTCCACTGGATCCACCGGCTTTTCATCAGCGTCCGTGGCGGTAAGCTCCGATTTTGTTAGTCCTATGTGGAAAAACACCCTCCAAAGGGCACTTTTCTGTGGAAAACTTGTGGAACTTTCCTGTATTTTTTCTTCACTGAAAGTTTTCCATGGTGCGTATGTGGAAAAATTCTTCCCTTCAGTGATGGTATATTCATCCTCCGGGTGCAATGCCAGGGTCAGCCAGTCCAGGTAGGTCTTCGCTTCGGCGATGGCTGTCAAATCCTTACACTGCAACATTTTTCCGACGACGTTTTCTACGGGCGATTCTGAGCCATTTTTTTCAGCTTTATACGACCCGATCATCACCAAACGATTTTTCGGCCGTGTCATCGCAACGTACAGAACACGAGCTTTTTCTGACCGTTCCTCGTTCTTTTCACATAGCTGAATGCCGCTCTGCAAAAGGGTTGTACGCTTTGTGCGCCTGGTTTCGTTGCGGTATTCAAGGCCCACGCCAAGCTGACCATGCATTTTCAGCTGCTTCATATTAGCCCGCTTGTTCAGCGTATTGCCCATGCCCATCACATATACCGTGGGGAATTCCAGACCCTTGGACTTGTGTATGGTCATGATGCGCACCACGTTTTCCCAGGGGTTAACGATGGTGGGCGATGTTTCCTCGCCACCCAGCTTTTCCTGCACAGATTCCAGAAAACCGCTCATGCCCTCCTGATGCTGTGCGAAGTATTCGCCGGCCCGGAGGCACAGCATCCGCAGATTGGCCTGACGCATTTTTCCGCCGGGCTGTGCACCGTAATGGGCATACATGCCGCTGCGCATGAGAAAATCCCAAAGGTATTCCGAGGGCTGCATGCTGTGGTACAGAAATCTTTCTTCCTTCAGCACTTCCAGCGCCTTGGCGCAGCGTACGCCCAGGGAGCTGTCCGGGTATGCCTCGGCGGTGTGGCACAGGGCCTCATAAAAGCTGGCTTCACGCTCCGGCTTGTTCAGCCGCACAGAGGCAAGCTCCTGTTCCGTCCACTGGAACAGCGGCGAACGCAGCTCGGCAATGAGGGCAAGGTCGTTACGGACGTTATCCAGCAACAGCAGATGCTGCACTGCGGATATGCATTCCTCTCCGCCCAGGGCATTGCCGCCCGCATCCGAATATACGGGAATCTGATGAGCCGTGAGAGTGGCCTCCACCTGATCCGCCACACCCTTGCTCACAGGCAGAAGGATCACCATGTCGCTGAACCTGACCGGCTCCCCTTCGGGATCATTTTCCGGGGGACGGCCCACTTGACGGAGAATATCCTGTGCGATGAGTTCCGCCTCCCAGCGGACACTATCCCGGCTGGCAGTGACCTGGCAGTAATGCAGCTCCGTGACCGGCCCCATGGCCTGCTCCCGGCCGGGATAGAGCATGGCGCTGCGGTCGTAGTCGATCTCCGTGACCTTGCTATCCATGATACGGGTGAAGGTTCGGTTGACTGCATCCAGCACATTTTCCCGGCTACGAAAATTTTTATTGAGGATGATCTTCCGCCGGGGAGCATCCTCCTCCTGGGAGAACGAATTGAGCTTGGACAAAAACAGCCTGGGCTCTGCAAGACGGAAACGGTAAATGCTCTGCTTCACATCCCCCACATAGAAGAAGAACTGTTTCTTCCCACCCTCCTCTTCCGGGCGCATCAGTCCGGTGACGATGGCCTCCTGAATGGCGCTCACATCCTGATACTCATCCACAAAGATGGCGTCGAAGCGCTGGGATTCCATCCGGCGGATCTCCTCGTCCGCCAGGGCATGGAGGGTCATATGCTCCAGGTCGTTGAAGTCCAGGGCGCCACGATCCTGTTTCAGGGCAGTGAAATGCTCCATCAGCAATTCCATGGCACGGCAAAGTCCCCGGAGTGCAGGGGCCATGGCGTTCATATCCTCGATGCTGGTTTTGAGACCCACGGGGAACATCTTGCCCATTTTCGTCACAACATCCTTGTATTGGTTGCGCAGTGCCTTGAACGCCTCGGCGGTCTCCTCCTCATCGGATGTGGAAGGGCGGAAGGTGGCAAGGGTGACAAATTTGGTTTGGGCGATACGCTCCAGCAGCGGAGCAAATCCTTCCTGGCAAGCCTGAAGCAGATCGTTCAGCGTGACCAGGTCGGCCTCCACCATACGGATATATTTTTCCGGAAAGCAGGGGCGATGACTAAGCCTTTCGCCCTTGGCCCAGAGATTCAGTGCGCCGCTGATCCTTACCTCCAGTTCCTGACAAAGGGCCTGGAAAACCGGCGCTTCGTCCAGAGTATGTTCGTCCCAGTGGACGCTCGCCTGAGCCCTGAGCCATTCCAGGGGGCCGGGGCGGGAGATAAGAAATCCGTGAAGGGTTTCCATAATGGGGGCCAATTCCTTCTCGGGAAATTTTTTCAGCAAGGCTGCCACATCCGCCTCCTGCTTTGCCAGCGGATAGAGCACATCCAGGGTGTCCTCCATGGCCTGACGGAACAGCGTTCGCCGGGTGCGGTCATCGCCGATGGTAAACTGCGGGTCAATCTCGCAAAACCGAAAATGCTCCTTGACCACCTTTTGGCAATAGGAGTGAATAGTGCTGATCTGCGCCGTCTGGGCCAGGTCGGCCTGTTTTAAAAAGAGGGGATTCTCCCGGGCCTTTTTTCGGAAACGGGTCTCCAGCCGTTCCCGCAGTTCTGCGGCAGCGGCCCGTGTATAAGTGACCACCAGCATCCGGTCGATGGAGTAGCCTTTGTTTTCCACCAAATGGAGAATGCGCTCCACCAGCACGGCGGTTTTGCCACTGCCAGCGGCGGCGGATACCAGCAGTTCTCTGTTTTCGGACAGAACCACCTGTTTCTGTTCCTCAGTGAGGCGAACTTCGGACACGGTATAATCCTCCTTTGGTTTTGGGATTGGTGATGGTTTTATTGTAAACCATTGTGATGGGAAGTGCAAGTTGTTGGGTGGGGATGGAGCGTTTGCAATAATGAGCAGGGGATAAATTTTCTTTGGACTTGGAGAGGGATATGTTTCACATGAAACAATTTTTTGTGAATGGGGATTGTTTCACGTGAAACATTTTTGTTTTTTGTGGATGTTATGAGAAGGGGGACCTGCGTGGAAAGGAATATTTGAAATATGTGCAGGATAGAGGGGTTCAAATGATGGTGTGATGGAATGGGGGTTGTTTGATTGCGTTTAATGACAGATGACTGCCGACAGGGGTACGGCGGGGGTTCCCTGCTTTTTGTTTCGGGAAAAAGTGGGGAAAAACCATGCGAAACTCCCGGTTGGCAATCGTCCGGGCTGGCATTGCGGGTTTTGATGCGACAATTGAACGATCTGTGTGCAGTGCGGGGAGGAACTTGACTTCTCTAATGCTCTTCTTTGTCGATGGGTTTGGAGCTTAGGGCGTTTGTTGGGTTGATAAGCCACAATGAAGAAAGACGATATGCCGGGTGTTTTTTGGCAGGTGATAGCTCACCGCCGCCAGCGATACGGCGGGGGTTCCCTACTTTTTGTTTCGGCAAAAAGTAGGCAAAAACCATGCGACACGCTCTCTTTGGCAAAATCCCTTTATAGCCCATTCCCGGGACGGCGGTCGCAATCAGCGTCACTCCGCAGTTTCTTGGCTTCTCATTGTATATTGGATTAGGCCGTGCTCCCTTCCTCCGTCCCGGAAACGGGCGGGGGATTTTGCGTCGGTCGCTATTGCACCGGAGGGAAGCGTGTGTCCTGTGGACACTTGCCCGAAGGGCAAAGCGACCCGCAGGTGGGGAGTGAAACGAGCAGCAGGCATGGTAGTGCCTGCTGCGACGATTGAACGACCTGTGTGCCGTGAACAGCGGCTTGGCTGTTCTTCGGTTCGCCTTGCGACAGGGGGAATGGAGGCAAAACAATGACTTCATTACAATTCTCACCATTTACATTTTGAAGCCAACAAACACTACCTGTCACCCAAGGCCTCGACCAGGAGAGCGTTGGAGAAGCCAAGAGGCTCCCCGCACCGCGACAGTAGCGAGCGTAGGCAAATCCCCCTGCGTTTTTTCGGGGCGAAAAGGAGCACACCGTTGCCATGACAAGAAACTGAGAGCACCCCACCATACACCGCCTGTCCGGTGAATGTGTGCTCCCGTCCCGAAAAAATCGCAATTAAAGGGGATTTGACCAGAGCGAGCGTGTCGCATGGTTTTTCGCTTCCTTTTTCCCGAAAGAAAAAGGAAGGAAGTCTCTTTTATTCGCTTCGTGCGGATGAGATGTTTTTCTCGAATCTGTCTTTGCACTTAGATGAAATATTTTGTAACCGAATAACGATGTTCTTCCCTTGCCAGCGATAAGCGGGGGTTCCCTACTTTTTGTTTCGGCAAAAAGTAGGCAAAAACCAAGCGACACGCTCTCTTTGGCAAAATCCCTTTATAGCCCATTCCCGGGACGGCGGTCGCAATCAGCGTCACTCTGCAGTTTCTTGGCTTCTCGTTGTATATTGGATTATGCCGTGCTCCCTTCCTCCGTCCCGGAAACGGGCAAGGGGATTTTGCGTCGGTCGCTATTGCACCGGAGGGAAGCGTGTGTCCTGTGGACACTTGCCCGAAGGGCAGAGCGACCCGCAGGTGGGGAGTGAAACGAGCAGCAGGCATGGTAGTGCCTACTGCGACGATTGAACGACCTGTGTGCGGTGCGGGGAGCAGCTTGGCTGTTCTTCGGTTCGCCTTGCTGGAGGCGCAATGGAGGTGAGTGGTGGGTGTTGGATTACAGTTGGATTGTACCGTGAGTCGCCGTTGCCGTGAGCAGCGGCTTGGCTGTTCTCCGGTTTGCCTTGCGACAGGGGGAATGGAGGCTAATAGATGACTTCCTTCCAATTCACATTTCTCACATTTTGAAGCCAACAAACACTACCTGTCACCCAAGTCCTCGACCAGGGGAGCGTTGGAGAAGCCAAGAGGCTCCCCGCACCGCACACAGGTCGTTCAATCGTCGCAGCAGGCACTACCATGCCTGCTGCTCGTTTCACTCCCCACCTGCGGGTCGCTTTGCCCTTCGGGCAAGTGTCCACAGGACACACGCTTCCCTCCGGTGCTGTAGCGAGCGTAGGCAAATCCCCCTGCGTTTTTTCGGGGCGAAAAGGAGCACACCGTTGCCACGACAAGTAACTGAGAGCAACCCACCATACACCGCATGTCCGGTGAATGTGTGCTCCCGCCCCGAAAAAATCGCAATTAAAGGGGATTTGACCAGAGCGAGCGTGTCGCATGGTTTTTCGCTTCCTTTTTCCCGAAAGAAAAAGGAAGGAAGTCTCTTTTATTCGCTTCAAGCGGAAGGAATGTATATATTCCTGCTGTATTGCACTAAGGTGATTTTTTTGTATGCGTATAATGACATTCTTCCCCTGCCAGCGATAAGCGGGGGTTCCCTACTTTTTGTTTCGGCAAAAAGTAGGCAAAAACCAAGCGACACGCTCTCTTTGGCAAAATCCCTTTATAGCCCATTCCCGGGACGGCGGTCGCAATCAGCGTCACTCCGCAGTTTCTTGGCTTCTCATTGTATATTGGATTATGCCGTGCTCCCTTCCTCCGTCCCGGAAACGGGCGGGGGGATTTTGCGTCGGTCGCTACCGTCGCGGTGCGGGGAGCGGCTTGGCTGTTCTCCGCTTCACCTTGCTCGAGGCGCAATGGAG
This sequence comes from Clostridiales bacterium, assembly GCA_015056145.1. Taxonomy (GTDB): domain Bacteria; phylum Bacillota; class Clostridia; order Christensenellales; family Aristaeellaceae; genus Limiplasma. Next base: position 39,392 of record SVGY01000018.1, on the reverse strand, counting down.
GTGAGTGATGGGTGTCGGATTACAGTTGGATTATGCCGACAGTCGCCGTTGCCGTGGGCAGCGGCTTGGCTGCACTCCGGTTCGCCTTTCCCGAGGAGCAATGGAGGCGAATGGTGTCCATCGGATTACAGTTGGATTATGCCGACAGTCACCATCGCCATGTCAGCACCTTGGCTACACTCCGTCTCACCTTGCTGGAGGCGCAATGGAGGCGAATGGTGTCCGTCGGATTACAGTTGGATTATGCCGACAGTCGCCGTTGCCGTGTCAGTACCTTGGCTACACCTCGTCTCGCCTTGCTCGAGGTGCAATGGAGGCGAATGGTGTCCGTCGGATTACAGTTGGACTATGCCGGCAGTCGCCATCGCCGTGAGCAGCGGCTTGGCCGTGCTGTGGATCATCTTGCTGGAGGAGCAATGGAGGTGAGTGGTGGCTGGCGTTACTTCGCTGTGCAATAGTTTGAATTTCCAAAAATAGCAAAACATCCAAACTTCATCCCCCATCATCGGCGAACACAAATTGTTTCACGTGAAACATTCCATTACCAAAAACATTTCAAAACTGACCCATTCTTTACCACAAAATACATCAAACTATTGATTTATAAGAAATATTTGACGAATCGCCACATCGGCGGTATAATATCCCGGTCACGACACACATCCCGTGACCGAAGAAAAAGGAGGCTAATCATGCCAACGACTGTTTACGATGCAGAAGGCATCAAAAAGAGTATTGTAGGTAAGCTGCAGCGCTACTACGGCATCACCGTACAGGAAGCAAACCCCCAGCAGCTTTACAGAGCTGTGGCATCCACCGCCCGGGATCAGATCATGAGCAAGTGGATGATCTCCCGTAAAAAGCGCCATGAGCAGCACGGCAAGCGTGTGTACTACCTCAGCGTGGAATTTCTCATGGGTCGCAGCCTCAATTGCAACATCATCAACCTGTGCAGCGAGAACGCTTATGCCCAGGCCCTGAAGGAACTGGATATCGACCTGAGCCGTATCCTGCCCGAAGAGCCGGAACCCGCCCTGGGCAACGGCGGTCTGGGCCGACTGGCCGCCTGCTTCATGGACAGCCTGGCCAGCGAACGCCTGCCTGCCATGGGTGCAACCATCCGCTACGAGTACGGCCTCTTCCGCCAGAAGATGGTGGACGGCCAGCAGGTGGAGCTGCCCGATAACTGGCTGGCCAACGGCAACGTGTGGGAAATCGCTGCTGCTGAAGATACCTGCCAGATCCAGTTCGGCGGTCATGTGGAAAAATATATGGAAGGCGACCGTGAGTGCTACCGCACTGTGGATGCCTACACCATCGACGCTGTTCCCTACGATATGCCCATCGTCGGCTACAACAATGAGTGCGTCAACACCCTGCGCACCTGGTCTGCCCGCAGCCAGGAACGCATCGACCTGCGCTCCTTCGGCCAGGGCAACTACATGAAGGCCATGGAAGAAATGCAGATGGCCGAGGTTATCTCCAAGGTGCTCTATCCCGAGGATAACCACTACGAAGGCAAGATGCTCCGCCTGAAGCAGCACTACTTCTTCACCAGCGCTACCCTGCAGTACGCCCTGAAGAACTTCAAGAAGTATTATGGCAACAACTTCGATCTGCTGCCCGACAAGTGCGTCTTCCATATCAACGACACTCACCCCGGCCTTGCCATCCCGGAGATGATGCGCCTGCTCATCGACCAGGAAGGCCTCAGCTGGGAAATGGCCAGCCGTATCACCAAGCGCTGCATGGCTTACACCAACCACACCGTTATGGCTGAAGCCCTGGAACGCTGGCCCGTGGATATGATGCAGCAGACCCTGCCCCGTATCTACATGATTCTGGAAGAACTGAACCGCCGCCTTTGCGAAGAACTGTTCATGGCCTATCCGGACCAGTGGGAGCGCATCGGCCATATGGCTATCATCGGCTACGGTCAGGTACACATGGCCAACCTCTGCGTGGCCATGAGCTTCTCTGTGAACGGCGTAAGCCAGCTTCACGGCAAGATCCTTCAGGACAGCCTCTTCCACGATTTCTATCTGCTGGATAAGAGGAAGTTCGGCGCCATCACCAACGGTATCACCCACCGCCGCTGGCTGCTGGAATCCAACCCTGCCCTTACCAACCTCATCACCGAAGCCATTGGCGACGGTTTCAAGAGCGATGCTTCCAAGCTCAGCGAGCTGGCAGTGTTCGCCGAGGATGCCGCTTTCCGTGAGAAGTTCGCCCAGGTGAAGATGCACAACAAGCGCCGCCTGCAAAAACTGGTCAAGGAACGCCAGGGCATCGATATCGATACCAGCTTCATCTTCGATACTCAGGCCAAGCGCCTGCACGAGTACAAGCGGCAGATGCTCAACGCTCTGCACATCCATGTACTCTACAACCGCATCATGGATGACCCCAGCTTCACCATGCCGCCCCGCCTGTTCCTCTTTGGCGCCAAGGCTGCCCCCGGCTACGGCCGTGCAAAGCTGATCATCCGCTACATCAACGCTCTTGCCAAGCTCATCGACGCTTCTCCCCGTGCCCGTGAGATGATCAAGATCGTCTACATCGAAAACTACGATGTATCCACCGCTGAAGTGCTGATCCCCGCAACGGAAATCAGCCAGCAGCTGTCCACCGCCGGCAAGGAAGCCAGCGGCACCGGCAACATGAAGTTCATGATGAACGGCGCAGTGACCATCGGCACCATGGACGGCGCCAATGTGGAGATCTACGAGCAAGTAGGTCAGGACAACATCTACATCTTCGGCATGCGCAGCGAAGCAGTGGACCGCCTCTACCAGGAAGGCAGCTACAACCCCATGGAGATCTTCGAGAGCAACCAGGAGATCAAGAAGGCTATGTCCCAGTGGCTGGACGGCACCATCTTCCCCAACGAACCCCGCACCATGCACGACCTCTACCAGGCACTGCTCATGGGCGAATGGGGCAACATGGCGGATCCCTACCTGGTGCTGAAGGATTTCGGTTCCTACAACCTGGCCAACCGCCGCATGATGGAGGACTATCAGAACAAGGAAAAGTGGCAGAAGATGGCTATCTTCAACACCGCTTACTCCGGCTTCTTCTCCTCCGACCGCACCATCCAGGAGTACAACGACCAGATCTGGCACATTGCTCCCCAGGTGTAAAAGTGTATATCTACGCAAGACCCGCATCTGAGTATGCGGGTCTTCTTTTTTTGTGGAAAAGTCAATAAAATCAAGGGTTTTCTGTTATCGGAAAGGAAAAACAACCAGCCTTAAGCAGGGCGGCTATACTGAAGCTGTCCAAAGGACAAACAGAAGAAAGGCGGAAAATGAACATGAAAAGAGTATTGGCAATTCTGGTAGCGCTTATGGTTTGCGCATGCAGTGTATCTGCCTTGGCAGAAAGAACGAGTGTCACCATGAAGGAGAGCATTGTGGATGATAAGCTGTGCATTGAGATTCCCGAAGACTGGACGTGGATGGATCTGCCGGAGGACCTTGCAGAGGATGGCTACCTTCTGATCGGCGTAGATGATCTGAATGAAATGGTAGCATGCTACAGGGTCATTGATCGGGACGTAAACATGGATATCGGCGATTGGGCCACTGAATTGATTGAAGAGGATGAAAACATCGCAGAAGTCACCCTGAAGGTGAACCCCAACGGACTGTATGTGCTGGAATACATTACTGAGGATCAGAGAGTAGCCGGCTGCCTGACCATCGTGGATGAAAACACTGCACTGAGTTTTGATTGCAGATATGCGGACGTGACGAAGACACTGGAGGAAGCATGCTGGCCCAAAACCATGCGGAAGATCGTATCTGATACCTTCCTCCTGGCTGAATAAGGAAAGAAGACAGGGCACAGCGAACAACCGGAAAAACAGCGACAAAAAGTAACTTAAACAAAAAGGAGCAATGAAAATGAAGAAATGGATTACACTGATTCTGGCTGTGGTGCTGTGCATGTCCGCATCCATGAGCCTTGCAGAGGAAAACAGGGTTAAGCTGGAAACGGTTACCTTGACGGACGGCTTCACCTTCGCCGTACCTACCTCCTGGAAATACAGGAAAATAACCCATGAAAAAGATGCCGGCGTAGTTATGATTGCTTACGATGAATCCATGGATCTATTGATGTTTGTGATGCATGAACCGACAAAAGGCAATGTGACTGCAAGGCAGCTGGCCCAGGAAATGGCGATGATGCCGGAGGAATTCTGTTTTGTCCAGGTCTACACCAACGCCTACGGGCAGGAAATGGTTCTGTATGAGTTTGCGGATCACAGCCTGATCGGCTACTGCGTGGTACTGGAAGATGGGAATATTGCCACTTTCAACTACGGACGATATACGGATTCAGGCTCCATTGCAAAAAACGAACCCTTGAAGCACATGCTGATGGACTCCATTGAAAATGTGTACTATAAGGAATAACATACCATTCAGAAAGGACTGTTGCCTCAGCAGCAGCCCTTTCTATATACGAAAATTGGCAAAGACTTGGCTAAGAACAGGCCCGTAAGGTTGATTTGACAGCCCCGGTTCCATATCATCAAAATGTGACAAATTGGGCATAAATTGCCATAAGACGGAAAACGTACGAAAGAAAGGGATTCACCTGCTCTGGGAAAACCGGCAAAGCCCACATTTCACAGAGAAGGAGGAATAGCTTTTCGTGTTTTTTCTGCAATTCACCCAAGAAGAAAGGGGAACCGGGGAATGAAACATTATTGCGAAGATACGGCGAGCGTGCTTCGTCACGTTCAGTCCGACGAAGGAGGCCTGACGGCGCAGGAGGCAGAAAAACGACTTGCGCAAAATGGCAAAAACAAACTGGCGGAAGCAAAGAAGGATTCTCTGCTCAAGCGCTTCATCAGCCAGCTGATGGATCCCATGATCCTGATCCTGCTGGCAGCTGCCACCATCAGCGGCATCCTTGCAGTGGTGGATGACCGCAGCGTATCCAGCCTGCTGCATGCCCTGCTGGACACCCAGGGCTACGAAACCCTGCTGGCGGACAGCTGTGATCAGGGTATGATGATGATCCGCTCCCATGTGCCGGATCTGGTGATCCTGGACCTGGGCCTGCCGGATAAGGACGGCCTGGAGCTGATCCTTTCGGTACGGAAGGACAACGCAGTGCCCATACTGGTGCTGTCCGCCCGCAGTACGGAGCAGGACAAGGTAACAGCGTTGGATCTGGGCGCAAACGACTATATTACCAAGCCTTTCAGTGCAGCAGAACTGCTGGCAAGGGTAAGAGCGGCCCTGCGCTACAGCCGCCCCGGCGGCCTTCAGGGCAGACTGCCGGAGGGTCGTTTTCAGCTTCACGATCTGCTGATCGAATACGACACACGCAGGGTGACTGTGGCAGGCAACCCGGTGCATCTGACCCAAACGGAGTACAATATTCTTGCGCTGATGGCAACCCATGCAGGAAAGTTGCTCAGCTATGCGGCCATGAACGAAGCAGTGTGGGGCGTGACGGATCCCGGCGGAAACAAGAAGCTGCAGGTGAATATGGCCAATCTGCGCAGAAAACTGGGTATTCGCCCCGGTGACAACCGCTACATCGTCAATGAACTGGGCGTGGGTTACAGAATGCAAAGCGAAGAGTGATATAACTGAAACCATGCCAGCACCGCATCAGGCAAGGAAAAAATTCATCCGCCGGAAAAATGGAAATGCCTTTCAAGAACGGCGCAGACACAGTGTTATGCTGAACCTGCCAAAAAAATAAAAGAAAGGCAAGGGATCCGATATGAAAAAGATAATGTCACTGGTACTGGCAATGATGATCTGTCTCTCCACCGCACTGGCACTGGCAGAAGAACAGAAATACATCCACCTGGACCCGAAACCGGAGGGTAGCATCACTATGAAGGAAGCGAATATCAACAATTTGCTTTTCTTTATGTGGCCGAGCGAATGGAGCTGGATGGAACTGAGCGAAAGTGTAGCACAGAGGGGTTGTATTGCCTTGGGAACGGATTCCCGGCAGGAAATGGGAATCTGTATAAAAGTACATAGGATGGATACTGCGACGGAACCGGAAGAATTGCGTGAAAAACTGCTGGAAGCAGACAATGGTATTTCCAGTATTGAGATAAGGAAGAACAACTTTGACGAAACGGTTCTTTCATTCCAGTCGGATGACGGAGAAATTCTGGGTTGCTTCATTCTCATAGATGAAAAAACAGCCGTAAGCATTGAGTATACTTACTTCTTTTCTAATAAATACATCGACGAAAACGATTTGCTCCGGGATTACTGGAGCATCACCATCGATAACCTGAGAATAGAGGACGAACAGCCGGAATAATAAAGCAAGCTACTAAAAAAACTGTTGAAGCAGGGAAGCAGTTCTGGTACAATAATTGTTATAAAAGACACCCATACAAAAACAAAAGGAGAGAATAAAATGAAGAAAATACTCGCACTGGTTCTCTGTTTGATGCTTTGCATTACTGCCTCCATGGCCCTTGCCAGCGAAAACAAGGTTGCTTTGGAAGTAATCACCATGGATGACGGCTTCACCTTTGCCGTTCCCTCCAACTGGGAATACATGGAATTGGATGAAGAGATGATCGAAGAAGGCGTCATCCTCATTGCCTGCGACGTGGAAAATGACCTGATGATGACCGCCTTCCTGGAGCCCCTGGATATGGAAGTGACCGCCCAGGAGTTTGCGGATCAAATGGTTCAGGATGAGGAATTCGGCTTTGCTCAGGTATACACCAACGCCCACGGCCAGGAACTGATCCTCTACGAATACACGGATCACACCGTGGTCGGCTTCTTTGTACTGCAGGATGACGGCTTTCTGGCAGCCTTCAACTACAGCCGCATCACCGATGACATCAGCGTGGCAGATAACACCCTGCTGCAGCAGATGCTGATGGAAACCATCGAGAACGTTTACTACGTTAAATAAGTTAGCTCATTTACAGGCCCCGGCTGTTTAGCCGGGGTTTTGATTATTTGGCAAATCATATTCAGAAGGTTGATAGAATAAAAAAAATGTGCTAAAATGGTAGAAACAACCTCGTTAACCAAATAAGCAAAGGAGACGAAACCATGAAAAAGAAACTTGCTGTAATCGCTTTGTTCCTGGTTATGCTGCTTGCGCTTTCCGGCTGTGCCTGCAAGCATGAATGGGTGGAAGCCACCTGCACTGTAGCAAAGACCTGCTCCAAGTGCCAGGAAGTGGAAGGCGAACCCCTGGGCCATACCTGGGTGGATGCTGACTGCGTCACCCCCAAGACCTGCTCTGTTTGCGCCGCCACCGAAGGCGAACCCCTGGGCCATACCTGGGTGGATGCTGACTGCGTTACCCCCAAGACCTGCTCTGTTTGCGCCGCTACCGAAGGCGAAGCCCTGGGCCACACCTGGGTGGATGCTGACTGCGTCACCCCCAAGACCTGCTCTGTTTGCGCCCTGACCGAAGGCGAAGCTCTGGGCCACACCTGGGTGGATGCTGACTGCGTCACCCCCAAGACCTGCTCTGTTTGCGCCGCTACCGAAGGCGAAGCTTTGGGTCACACCTGGGTGGATGCTGACTGCGTCACCCCCAAGACCTGCTCTGTTTGCGCCGCTACCGAAGGCGAAGCTCTGGGCCACACCTGGGTGGACGCTGACTGCGTCACCCCCAAGACCTGCTCTGTTTGCGCCGTTACCGAAGGCGAAGCCCTGGGCCACACCTGGGTGGACGCCACCTGCGAAGCTCCCAAGACCTGCTCTGTATGTGCCCTGACCGAAGGCGAAGCCCTGGGCCATACCCTCAGCGACTGGGCCGTGGATGGAGCTGCCCTTGTGAAGAAGTGCGATAACTGCGCCTCTGTGGCAGAAACCAAGGAAATCCAGGTTGCCTCTGATGTAGAAATGAAGCCCTTCAAGCACGAGGAAAGCGGCATTGTATTCCTGGTTCCCGCCAACTGGGAAACCGAAAACCTGCCCGAGGCCCTCAAGAACAGCACCGCCAGCATTTACACCTGCTATGACCCCGCAACGAACAGGGCTTTCGTTATCGAATACATCGATCTGGGAAGCCCCCTCGATATTGAAAGCGGTGCAGAAATCCTCAGAGCAAACTATCCTGATCTGCAGATCCTCGATGGCAAGCTGGGCCAGAAAATCATCACCGTAAAGAGTGAAAACATGATCGAAGGCGCCTTCTTTAACGGCAATTACATGTTCTCCATCATTTACGCCCACGCCGATCTGGGAAGCATCGCAGGCGATGATGCTCTGGAAACCATCAGTCTGGATACTTACATGAATATCTTTGCTGAATAACCTCATTGGCAAAAAAAGGCCCTGCTGCAAAGCGGGGCCTTTTAAAATAAAACTGACACCAACCGTCAGGAGATGAAACCATGAAAAAGAAGCTGCTTATCGTTGCAATGCTTTTGGCGCTTGTGCTCGTGCTGACGGGCTGTGCCTGCAAGCATGAATGGGTGGAAGCCACCTGCACCGTGGCAAAGACCTGCTCCAAGTGCCAGGAAGTGGAAGGCGAACCCCTGGGCCACACCTGGGTGGATGCTGACTGCGTCACCCCCAAGACCTGCTCTGTTTGCGCCCTGACCGAAGGCGAAGCTTTGGGCCACACCTGGGTGGACGCTGACTGCGTCACCCCCAAGACCTGCTCTGTATGCTCCGCTACCGAAGGCGAAGCTCTGGGTCACACCTGGGTGGATGCTGACTGCGTTACCCCCAAGACCTGCTCTGTTTGCGCCCTTACCGAAGGCGAAGCTCTGGGTCACACCTGGGTGGACGCTGACTGCGTCACGCCCAAGACCTGCTCTGTTTGCGCCGCTACCGAAGGCGAAGCTTTGGGCCACACCTGGGTGGATGCTGACTGCGTCACCTCCAAGACCTGCTCTGTTTGCTCCGCTATCGAAGGCGAGGCCCTGGGCCACACCTGGGTGGACGCTGACTGCGTCACCTCCAAGACCTGCTCTGTTTGCTCCGCTATCGAAGGCGAGGCCCTGGGCCACACCTGGGTGGAGGCTGACTGTATCACCCCCAAGACCTGCTCTGTTTGCGCCGCTACTGAAGGTGAAGCTCTGGGTCATGCCTGGGTCGGCCCTGACTGCATCACCGCAAAAACCTGCTCAGTGTGCGGCATCACCGAAGGGCAACCGCTGGGACATCATTACATAAATGCAACCACCTGCTATCGCTGCGGAATCATACTTCGGGATGGATTCAAAACCATCCGGATCAACAAGGATGATCATAATACCTTCCTCAACTGGCCCAGCGAATGGCAAATACAAAGTTTGCCCAACGGGGTACAGGAAATGATCTTTTTGGCCTCCGATGAAGAGGAAAAACTCTGCCTTGGAATCTATACAAAAGAGCTGGATGAACCCAGTAATATAGGCCAAGTCTTTGAAGAAACAAAAGCTGATGCCTCTTTTGCAAACGTGAGCATGTTCACAAACCAAAAAGGCACAAGCCTGATATATGCGGAAGCCGCTGATGGCAAAAGCATGAATCTTATTTGTTACAACGAAGGAGCAATCATCATCACAGTTAAGATTACTGCGATGGATAATCAGGAAACTGTTGTCGATAACCAATACGCCAAAGATTTTGTCATGCTGCTTACGGATGGAATATATCATCACTGATATGAACAAGCCACTGAAATAACCGACTTTTTCCCGGAGTGACTCTTGAACAATCCAGCACCCTCTGCTACAATCAGGATAAGAGGAAGGGAGAAAACCGATGAAACGCTTGCTTATCCTGCTGATGATCCTTGCGCTGCTGCCCTCTGCCGCACTGGCAATGCAGCCCATGCCGGACGATATAGGTTATACCATCGTTGGGGATCCCTGGTGGAAATACAGCGAAGGCGAAATCATTCAGGGGCCCGCTGGCCCGCAGGTAATGGTCAGGGTGGAAAACCTGGTTCTGCCGCTGCCGGAATCCGGCTGGATTGCGGATACTGTACCCGAGGAACTCTGGCATCCCAGCAGAAGAGTTTTTCTGATGCACCCGGAAACCGGAAGCTATATCAGTGTTGCTTATACCGACGCCGATCCGTCCATCAATGCCGGGATGATCTATACTGCCATGCTGGAAGAGGGTAAACTGCAAGAACCCAGTCTTTCCGTAAACCCCGCAGGCCTGGAAATAGCCTTCTGCCGAGGCCTCACCGGAAGGGAAATATCCATGACCGTTGTGGACGGCATCGGCGGCGCATATATCATAGAACTGGTTTACACCAAAGAAGCAGGCAGAAAAGATGATACCGTGATGGATATGATCTACAGCCAATATGAAGAAACCGTTTACTGGATGTATATTGACTGAATTAGAGCCCTGGTGCCCTGCCGGGGCTTTCTTTTCTTCTGTGTCAGAAGAAAAGAAACAAAAGAAGACCGCATAACCTCAAAGCATTCTACAAAAAACTTCAGCATTCACACGCCGCTTTCCCTGCCGGTGGGCCTACTTTTCTTCTGTGTCAGAAGAAAAGTAGCAAAAGAAGAACGCATATATATTTCAGCCATTCCACAAAAACAAACCGCCTCATACCGCCAACCTCGTAACATCCCTGACGGGGGCCTTCTTTTCTTCTGTGTCAGAAGAAAAGAAGCAAAAGAAGACCACATATATATTTCAGCCAATTCACAAAAACAAACCGCCGCATACCGCTACCCCCTTACCACACAAAATTTCCTTCCCAATATGCGCTTTTCGGGTGGGTCCGGGAGGGGGCTTTTCCCGGGGAAAAGTCTCCTCCCGCCTTACCGCCACTTACCGCCAACCCCGTAACATCCCTGCCGGGGGCCTTCTTTTCTTCTGTGTCAGAAGAAAAGAAGCAAAAGAAGACCACATTTGTTCAAATACAATCCACAAAAAAGAAACCACCGCAAACCGGCAGTCCCTTCCTGCACATAATATCTTTTCCCCATATACGCTTTTCGGGTGGGTCCGGGAGGGGACTTTTCCCGGGGAAAAGTCTCCTCCCGCCTGTACCGCCATAACCCATCCCGCCATCACCACACCCCACCTGTGTAAAACCTGTTCAAAAAATGTGTGTATTTTACCCGAGGCAAACCAGGAAAAGGAACGGAGTTCCACTGGTCAGTTTTCCATAGGATTAGGAAAAGAGGAAAAGTGTGTAAAAATGTTGTGTGGCCTCAAAAATGCGCTGAGGGTTGTGTGGATTGGATTGGGAATAAACGGGGATGTTTTTTTACAGCATATTTCCCTGCGGCATGCAGGAAAATAACACACAAAAATAGAATTTTTCTTAATTGGAGAAAAATATGCCTGCACCCAGGACAAAAAATTGCAGGTGCGTGTGGATATTTCTCCCGGGAGTGGAAAACCATCCATAGCCTTTCCACTGGTATTTTTGAGGCGACGCATAGCCGCAAGCCACTTTTCCACGGTTTCCACACCCCCTACTACTACTACTAAAATATACTTACTACTACTACCTGTATCGGAGGTTTTCTGAATGAAGTTTGAATGTTCTGCCCAGGACTTGTATTACGGCCTGCAGAATGCAACCAGAGCACTCAGCTCCCGCCCTGCCATGCAGATCCTGGAAGGCGTGATGATCGTAACCGACGAAGATGGTCTGTATCTCACCTGCTCTGACGGAAGCTTGAGTATTAAATCTTTCGTTAAGGCCAATATTATCCAGGCCGGCGAGGTAATCCTGCCCGGCCGCCTGCTGACGGAAATCGTGCGCAAACTGCCCGAAGGAACCGTCACCTTTGCCATGAATGAAAAAATGGCAGTGACTATCCGCTGCGGTCAGAGCCGTTCCACCATCTCCGGCGTCAGCACGGATGAATTCCCCCAGATGAAGGATTTGACCAATTCCTTTGCACTGCATTTCCCCAAAAAGAAGCTGCGGGATATGATCTCCAAGGTGACTTTCGCCATTGCCATTCAGGAAAGCCGTCAGGCTCTCACCGGCTGCCTTATGGAAGTAACCCGCACCCAGCTGAACTTTGTGGGTCTGGATGGATTCCGCCTGGCCATGCAGCGCTACAGCGATAACTTCGTCCTGCCGGATGATAAGAACGAGATCAAGGCCATCATTCCCGGCCGTGTTATGAATGAACTGGTTCATATCATGGATGACGGCGAGGATATGATCACCTTCCATATGGATTCCACCCATCTGATGGCTGTGGTGGGCAATACCACCCTTGTAACCAGCCTGCTGGCCGGCGAGTATATCGACTTCCGCAAAATTCTGCCCAATGCATGGCTCAGCCGTGTTACCGTAAAGCGCAAGGAAATGCAGGAAGCCGTGGACCGTGCAAGCCTTATGGCCAAGGAAGGCAAAAATAACTATATCTGCATGAAGTGCACCCAGGGCAGCCTCACCATCACCTCCAACAGCGAGCTGGGCGATGTGCAGGAAGACCTGGAAGCCCATCTGGAAGGCGAGGATATTGAAATCGCTTTCAACAGCCGCTTTATCATCGATGTAATCAAGAATCTGGATGAAGAGTGCTGCACCCTTTCCATGAATACTGCCGTGAGCCCCTGCGTGATCAGCCCCATGGACGGCGACAGCTACCTGTACATGGTTTTGCCCGTGCGTGTACATAACTGAGGATAAACGGTCTTTTGCCGCAGGATGTGATATACCTTCCTGCGGCTTTCTAATATTTTTTCGGAAAAGGAGGAAGAAAAGTTGGAAGATCTGAAATACATAACCGCCAGCAACATTATCAACCTGCGAACCAAAGCCGGCATGACACAGACGGAACTGGCAGCCCTTATCAGCTACTCGGATAAATCCGTGTCCAAATGGGAACGGGCAGAAGCGGTGCCCGATGCATATGTGCTAAAAAACATGAGCGATATTTTCGGCGTAACGGTGGATTATCTTCTTTCCGCCCACGACCAGTGGGAACCGCCAAAAAAGAAAACCCTACTGAGCAGTTTTCAGGCGGATATGATCATCTCCATTACCATGGCCGGTATTGGAACCCTTGCTCTGCTTCTGTTTGTAGTTTTCTGGCTGATGGGCAACCCCCACTGGATTATATTTGTATATGCAACGCTGATTTCCATTATTGCGCTGCTGGTGCTGCAATCCGTATTCAAAAAAGGCAAACACAATTATTTTATCATCGGTACGCTGATATTTGCGGCAGTTGCCTCGCTGTACTTCACCTTCCTGGTTTTCTTTGATAAAAACTTCTGGCAGCTGTTCCTGCTGGCGCCTCCAGGGTGGATCGTACTGTTTTTGTGCTACTGCCTGAACCGCCCGAAAACCGTTGAAAAATAAGAGATTCTACTACCAGTAGAGTGCGAAAAAACGCACTCTACTTTTTTGATTACAGTTTGTAGAGTGCCTGACAGCCATCGTAGGTTGCATGTTCTTGCGGGCCGGTGATACCATATCAGCGTAGTTTTTTTTGCGAAAGGAGTTCATTCAAAATGAACCAGTACATTCTCAGCTGCTGCTCCACCTGTGATATTACCGCCCAGCACCTGAAAGACATCAACGTAGAATATACCCCCTTCCATTTCTTTATTGATGGAAAGGAATACAAGGACGACCTGGGCCAGACCATCGCCTACGAAGATTTCTACCGCATGATGGAGGAAGGTGCAGACACCCGCACCAGCCAGATCAATGTATCTGAATATGTGGATTACTTCACGCCCTTTCTGGAGTCCGGCAACGACGTGCTGCATGTGAGCCTTTCCAGCGGCCTCTCCGGCACCAGCAACTCCGCCATGAACGCTGCCCGCATCCTGAAGGAGCGCTTCCCTGAGCGGGAAATAATTATTGTTGATTCCCTGGCTGCCGCATCCGGTTACGGTCTTATGATGGACAAAGCCGCCAGCCTTCGTGACGAGGGCCTGACCATTTACGAGCTGCGGGACTGGCTGGAAAACAACAAGCTGAAGCTGCATCACTGGTTCTTCTCCACGGATCTAAAGTACTACGTCAAAGGCGGACGGATTTCCAAGACCAGCGGCGTTGTGGGTACCATCCTGGGTATCTGCCCCCTTCTGGACATGGACGCCAATGGTCGCCTGACCCCCCGGGAAAAGATCCGCACCAAGAAAAAGGTAATCCGCCAGATTGTAAAAATGATGGAGGAACATGCTCAGAACGGTGCAGATTATTCCGAAAAGGTGTACCTCTGCCACTCCGCCTGCCTGGATGACGCCGAAGCCGTGGCCAATCTTGTAGAAGAAAAGTTTGGCAAAATCAACGGTAAGCCCCTTATCAACTACATCGGCACCACCATCGGCAGCCACACTGGCCCCGGCACCGTTGCGCTGTTCTTCTGGGGAGACGAACGCAAGTAAGGTTTACGGTGGTTTCTCTACTTTTCTTTTCTGAGAAAAGAAAAGTAGCAAAAGAAAAGCGAAATTCATTCAAAAAGGCAGAGAATATTCTTGGATGATGGTTTCTGTTATTGGAATACAGAAAAGTATTATCCTATCAACTGCCGCTTATTCACTTATTTTCTTTTCTGAGAAAAGAAAAGTAGCAAAAGAAAAGCGCAATTGAATCAAAAAGGCAGAGAATATTTTTGGATGATGGTTTCTGTTATTGGGATACAGAAAAGAATTATCCTATCAACTGCCGCTTATTCACTTTTTTTCTTTTCTGTGAAAAGAAAGTAGCAAAAGAAAAGCGCAATTGATTCAAAAAGGAAGAGAAGATTTTTGGACGATGGTTTCTGTTATTGGGATACAGAAAAGAATTATCCTATCAACTGCCGCTTATTCACTTATCAGAAAAACAACACCTGGGGCAGACCCCGAAAACACTCACTCCCTGCCGCTTTCGGAGAGGCCGCTGCATTTTTTCCGCAGGGATGATGAAAGCCGCAGGCTGGGTCGGGCGGCGAAAGGATCCTTACCACCTTTCCCGCCCGACCTCAAAAAATCAACAGCCTAATTAACAACCTGCATCATGCAGAAAATCAGCAAAATAAGAATGTATTCCGGATCAACACCGGTATAAATAATGAAAAAACTACACATCCTTTTTTTGTTTACCATGGATATTTCCCTTTGTTTTCTGTACCCTTTTTTCAGAAAGGAGCATCCCAATGATCAGAACCCCTCTGAGCCAGCGAACTTTGCCTGCATATACCCGCGGGCAGGAAATCGCCAATATGATCACCCACATCGTCGGCGCTGCACTGGGCTTTTTGGTGCTCATCGGCGTGGTATGGCAGAGCGCACGCACAGGCAGCTACATGGCGCTGATTACCGGCAGTATTTACGCCCTGACCATGATCGGCCTGTATGCCATTTCCAGTATCTATCATGGACTATTGCCCTCCATGGGCAAAAAGGTGATGCAGGTGCTGGATCATTGCAGCATCTATTGCCTTATCGCCGCAACCTATACCCCCATCGCTCTGGTGGCAGTGCACCCCCGCTACCCTGTCATCGGGCTTGTGATCCTGCTGCTGCAATGGCTGATCGCAGCAGTGTGTATCGTGTTTTCCGCCATTGATCTGCGCCGCTTCCGCATCCTGGAAATGGCCAGCTATATCCTCATGGGATGGATGGCAGTGCTCTTTATGAAGCCTGTGGTGCATTCCGTGGGCAGGAACAATTTCATGTGGATCCTGATGGGCGGCGTGGTGTTCACCGTCGGTTCCATCCTATACAACCTCGGCAAAAAGAAAAACCCGGGATACCATGTTGTATTCCACGTTTTCTGCCTCATGGGCAGCGCACTGCAGGCCGTAGCTGTTTGCAGAATTTGCGGGGGGATGTTTGTGTAATACAAGTACGAAGGAACCCTGCCGGGGGCCTTCTTTTCTTCTGTGTCAGAAGAAAAGAAGAAAAAGAAGACCGCATTTATACACAAGTTAGCGTACAAAAAAAAACTACCGCATACCGGCAGTTCCTTCCTGTCAAAGCCGCCACAACTCACCCCCGCAGTAAGCCCTGCCGGGAGCCTTCTTTTCTTCTGTGTCAGAAGAAAAGAAGCAAAAGAAGACCGCATTTATACACAAGTTAGCGTACAAAAAAAGAAACCACCGCAAACCGGCAGTGAAGTGACCCCAAAAAGTTAGACAGAAGAATAAAGATTAAGCAACCGAAAGGGCTTGAAGTCTGTGAAGAGCAGGCGTCAAGCCCTTTAACTTGAGCTTGATGCGCCGATTGTTGTAGTAGTCGAGATATTCTAACAGTTCTTGCTTGAAATGTTCCATAGAGGAAAACTCCTGCAAGTAAAGCAACTCGCTTTTGAGTAAACCAAAGAAGTTTTCTATCACAGCGTTGTCAAGGCAGTTACCCTTTCTGCTCATGCTTTGAACGATACCATGGTCAGCCAGCATTTTCTGGTACTGTTTGTGCTGGTATTGCCAGCCTTGATCTGAATGAAGAATGGGAGCTGCCCCCGGGGGCAGCTGGCAAACAGCACCCTTGACCATATTCATGACCATGGAAAGCACCGGACGGTCAGAAATCACGAAACTGACCAGATCGCTTGAATGAAGATCCAGAATTGGCGACAGATAGATCTTCTCACCGAACAAGGAGAACTCCGTAACATCCGTAACCCATTTTTGGTTTGGAGCAGTTGTGCTGAAATCCCGATTAAGCAGATTGGGCGCAATTTTGCCAACTTCGCCTTTATAGGAACGGTACTTTCTCATCCTGACACGGCAAACCAACCCTTGTTCTTTCATGAGCCGCTGTACGGTTTTGTGGTTAAGGAGAATCTTCCGCTGCCGTAGTTCTTCGGTGATTCGCCGATAACCATAGCGGCCTTTGTTCTCGTGGTAAATTGCCGTTATCTCTTCTCGTGCCGTTTCATACTTATCATTCTTGTTCATTCGCTTCAGATGGTAGTAAAAAGTTGCACGAGCTAAGTGAGCGATTGAAAGCAGAATTTCCAATTTGTGCCGTTGCCTTAGTTCTTGAACTACCTGCGTTTTTTGTGCTGGCGTCGCTCTTCTTCCAAAACCAAGGCTTGCAATTTTTTTAGGTATTCATTCTCCGCTCGCAACCGTTGCACCTCTGCCAGAAGATCCTCTTCCACCTCTTTGGGTAGCTTGCGTGGTCTTCCGGCGCTGTTTCGTCCACGGCGTTCGATCTGGAAACCTTCCGGCCCTTCTTCCAGATAGATGCGTTCCCATGCTGCTGCGCGCTTACAAGGCAACTCAAATCTTCTCTCTGTTTCCCGATAACTTAGTCCTTCTTGGATCATGGTTTCCACAACGTGCTTCTTGAATTCCGGCGTATACCTTTTGTTTGGCACTCCTTTTGGCATATAAAACACCCCACTTGTTATTCAGTATATCACACTGTCTAACAAATGGGGTGCAGTTCACAGCCCCTTCCTGCACAAAATAACTTTACCCATATACGCTTTTCGGGAGGGTGCGGGAGGGGGCTTTTCCCGGGGAAAAGCCTTCTCCCGCCTGCACCACCGAAACCGATCCCCGGAGCATTCCCTGCCGGGGGCCTTCTTTTCTTCTGTGTCAGAAGAAAAGAAGCAAAAGAAGACCGCATTTATACACAAGTTGGCGTACAAAAAAAGAAACTACCGCAAACCGGCAGTCCCTTCCTGCACAAAAAAACTTTGCCCATATACGCTTTTCGGGAGGGTGCGGGAGGGGGCTTTTCCCGGGGAAAAGCCTTCTCCCGCCATACCCCACCCATATTCATTGCATTACCGCTGTACCCGCACTAACACCTCGTCGCCGGAAATGGGGCTGTGGAATGCGTCCAGACCATTTTCGGAGTATCGGCGGATAAGAAGGGTGTTTTCGTCCTCGGCGGTGACGGTCATGAAACCGGTTTGAAGCATGGGCGTGTGAAGACGCTGGTTCAGGAGCGTTTTGAACTGGTTGCGCAGCGCCTCGTCCTGATGCTCCCAGTCCATGGGAGCACGGTTCCAGGGGTCAGCCATACCCTGCATGCCGATTTCGTCGCCGTAGTATACCGTAGGAACGCCGGGCAGAGCGCACAGAAGACGGTAAGCCTCCAGTACCTTCTGCCGGGCAGCGGCGAGGGCTGCGTCGTCCAGATGAATGTGAGAGGCTTCCTCACGATCCATCTGAATGGCGCCCTCCCGGTCAAAGCCGGCCATGGCGTTGACGATGCGTACACGGTCATGGCTGCCCAAAAGGTTCATCAGGGAATAATAGAAGGGAGCAGGGTATACTTCCTGCTGGTTGAGAATGATACGGCGCAGCTGATAGGCATCGATGGAGCCGGTGAAAAAATCGATGATTCCACGACGCAGGGGGTAGTTCATTACGCTGTCCAGCGTATCGCCCAGTACATAGGAGCGTGCCTGGCCATAACTGACCTTGTTGGAAGCATCCTCCCATACCTCACCCAGCAAAACAGCATCGGGACGTGCATTTTTCACTACCCGGCGCATTTTCTGAAGAAAGGGTACGGGCAGTTCGTCTGCAACGTCCAGCCGCCAGCCGCAGGCACCCTTCCGTACCCAATGGGGAATGATGCCTGTTTCTTCATTCAGCAGATAATTCTGGTAATCGGGATGATCCTTGATCACCGTGGGCAGAGTATCAAAGCCCCACCAGGTGTTATAATGGTCTGGAAAATCGAAGAAAGTGTACCAGTGGTAATAAGGAGACTCCTTGCTCTGATAGGCACCAAGCCCGGGATAGCGGCCGAAGCGGTTGAAGTACTTGCTGTCGGAGCCGGTGTGGCTGAAAACACCATCCATCATCACTTGCATGCCACGCTCATTGGCGGCGGCGATCAGTTGCCGGAAACTGTCTTCATCCCCCAGAATGGGGTCGATCTCCTCATAATTGCCCGTATCGTAACGGTGATTGGTACGGCTGCGGAAAACAGGGTTGATGTAGAGAATGGTCACGCCCAGCTCCCGGAGCCAGTCCAGCTTTTCAGCAATGCCGCTGAGTGTACCGCCGAAGAAGTCCAGCGCTCGATTATCCTTGGTAACGGGGTCGATATCCAGCGTGGGGCGATCATTCCAGTCCTGGTGAAAGGTGGCCTCCGGATGAGCGGCGGCGATCTTTTGCTGCCTTGCCTCATCGGGCAAAGCATCCCGGAAAAAACGATCGGGAAAGATCTGGTAGATCACACCGTGGCGCAGATATTCCGGCGTGGTATAGGCCGGGTCGTACACAGTGACCTGGTAACTCTGAGGCTGACCGTAGTAGAAGGAGCCCACGCCGCCCAGCTGATCCAGCGAGGTACCGTAGCGGGCATCGCCATCGGCACGGTGGATGATAAAATCGTACCAGAAAAGCATGGGTGAATCCGGTACGGTAACTGTGGCCTCAAAAAGATTGTCCCCGGTATCCGTCATGGAAATGCGGCCCTCGCTGCCATCCCAGGTGCGCAGGGTAACATGGTCCGCCTCGTCGCACAGAAAGCGCAGGGTGATTTTTTCGCCGGTCTTTACCGGGCCGACGGGGCTGCGATAGGCCGGGTCATGGGAATCATGGAACAGCATAAGCTTTCCTCCTTCGTCTATTCACAAAGGGTATGATAACACGACATGGAAAAATGTGCAAACGTTTGTGTTGCCCGCTGTGCACTCAAGATTAACAAATGTCCTCTCTTACCCATGTTTACCATGGATTGTCTTTCATACAGCCCACAGGGCCGGGACACAATAGGGCCGAGGAGGCGACAAGCTATGAAAAAAATCTGGATCCTTACGGCACTTACCATTGCAACTCTGTTCCTGTTCACCGCCTGCGCCAGCGAGGCTGATACAATGATCAGCCCCAACCCCAGCGCAAGCACCGCTCCCGCTGAAACCATGCCCCCCACCACCAACGATGGCGGCGTGGGTATGGATCAGCCCATGGGCTCCACCACTACCTCTCCCTCTGGCACTACCGGCGGTAATGCCGGCGGCGCTATGGGCGGTGCTACTGGCAGCGCCGCTGCCACCACCGGCGTGACTACCATGGAGGACAGCCGCCGCATCAGCCAGCAGGTGGCAGAGGAAGTGGAAAAACTCTCCGAGCTGGACGAGGCAGAAGCCATCGTGGTGGATGACATGGCCGTGGTGGGCGTGAAGTACGATTCCCAGTATCGCAGCGGTATGGACGAACGCCTGAAAAAGATGGTGGAAGCCCGCGTGCAGGCCGTTGACAAAAACATTACCAAGGTGTATGTGGTGGAAAGCGCCGGCGACATGGACATCCTCACCCGTCTGCGCCAGAAACTCACTGATGCCAACTACACCGTGGAAGAACTCCGCAACGAACTGATGAGCCTTACCGGCAAAATGATGGGATGACGTGCAAGGTTGGCGGGAGTGGAGGTAAGTGGAGGTAAGGCGGGAGAAGGCTTTTCCCCGGGAAAAGCCCCCTCCCGCACCCTCCCGAAAAGCGTATATGGGGAAAAGATATTATGTGCAGGAAGGAACTGCCGGTTTGCGGTGGTTTCTTTTTTGTGGATTGTATTTGAACAAATGTGGTCTTCTTTTGCTTCTTTTCTTCTGACACAGAAGAAAAGAAGGCTCCCGGCAGGGAATGCTCCGGGGATGGGTTTCAGAGGTGCAGGCGGGAGAAGGCTTTTCCCCGGGAAAAGCCCCCTCCCGCACCCTCCCGAAAAGCGTATATGGATAAAGGTATTATGTGCAGGAAGGAACTGCCGGTTTGCGGTGGTTTCTTTTTTTGTGGATTGTATTTGAACAAATGCGGTCTTCTTTTGCTTCTTTTCTTCTGACACAGAAGAAAAGAAGGCCCCCGGCAGGGATGTGGCGGGGACGAGTTGAGACAGTCTTCGGAAAGGTACTATGTGCAGGAAGGGACCACCGGTTTGCGGTGGTTTCTTTTTTGTGGATTGTATTTGAACAAATGCGGTCTTCTTTTGCTTCTTTTCTTCTGACACAGAAGAAAAGAAGGCCCCCGGCAGGGATGTGGCGAGGACGAGTTGAGACAGTCTTCGGAAAGGTATTATGTGCAGGAAGGAATTGCCGGTTTGCGGTGGTTTCTTTTTTGTGGATTGTATTTGAACAAATGTGGTCTTCTTTTGCTTCTTTTCTTCTGACACAGAAGAAAAGAAGGCCCCCGGCAGAGGACCTCCTCAAATTACTTTTCGTATACCCGGGGGGCAAGAATGCCAACGTCCGGAAGATTGCGGTACTGCTCAGCGTAGTCGAGACCGTAGCCCACCACGAAGGCATCGGGGATGGTGAAGCACTTGTAATCAGGCTCAAGGACGACCTTGCGGCGTTCGGGCTTGTCCAGCAGGGTGGCAATGCGAACGCTGTTGGTGTTGCGGTCCTGGAAGACCTTCTTGAGGTAGCTGAGGGTCATGCCGGTATCCACAATGTCCTCCACGATGATCACGTCCTTGCCGCTGACGCTGTAGCTCATATCCTTCACCAGCTGTACTTCGCCGGTGGATTTGGTGCTGGCGCCGTAGCTGGAAACCACCATGAAATCGATGTTCATGGGCAGGTCGATGCTGCGGATAAGGTCAGTGAAGAAAGGGGCAGCGCCCTTGAGGATGCAGACCATGACCAGGTCCTTGCCCTGGTAATCCTGGGTGATCTTTTCGCCCAGGGCCTTCACGGCGACAGTCAGCTCTTCACGGGTGTAGAGGATGCTTTCCAGATCGGGGTGGATTGTGCGTTCTTCCATGATGATTCACTCCTTGTCTGTATAGAGAATGCAGCTTTCCTGCGGGTTTGATATCCGAATGACGGTGAGGCCCCGGCAGTCCTGCTGCCGAAGGGACTGAGCGCAGCACAGCCCAGGGATCCACAGGGCTTCGCTGCCCCGGAAGAGCATGGGCAGAAAAGGCCGGAGGGGGCGGTCGATGTGCCGGTCCGTGAGGAAACGGCGCAGGGGTTTTTTGCCGGATGCGCCCATGGGATGGATAAAATCGCCGGGAGCGGGGAAACGCAGCACCGTTTCCTCCAACTGAGCAGGGGTAAGCCATGCGGCATAGGGGCCGAAGGGTTCGCCGGGAATCGCCGGGCCCAAGGAGAAGGACATTGGCCCGAAATGGATTTCGCCCTCTGCGTCCTTCAGGGGAAGGGGAGATGGCGGGGCAAACTGCCGCAGAGGTAACTCGCCCTGACGGAGCAGGTAGATCAGGCGCCGCCCACGGTACAAAAGCAGATTTTCGGGCAGGTTCAGGGTCTGACCCGGTTCCCCGTGGAGAAGGGCTGAGGCATGCTGGGACTCCTGCCGGCTCAGCTCCGCCTCGCTGAGGGTGATGCCGCAAAAAGCGGCTCCCTCCCGGTACAGCCTGCGCAGGGCACGGAGGCAGAGGGCATCGTGTGCATGCAAGAGCGGCTCTGTCCTCAGCGCCATAAGTCCGGAGTATTGCCATAGACTGGCCTTGTAGAGTTCGTCTGCCAAAAGGGAAAGACAGTCTTCATCCTGCTGCAGGGTTTTGGCTGCCTGCGCCATGTGGCGGCCGGCATCGGGCCAGAGCTCTTCCAGCCGGGGCATTACATCCAGGCGCAGGGCGTTGCGGGGGGTAATGGCTTCGTCGTTGCTCCTGTCATGGGCAAAAGCAAAACCTTGCTCCGTGAGCCAATGAACCAGTTCATCCTTGGTAAAATCAAGCAGAGGGCGAAGAAGCAGGCCGTTGCCAAAAGACTGCATTTTTCGCATGCCGCCCAGACCCCGAAGCCCGGAACCACGCAACAGATGCATTAAAAGGGTTTCGCTCTGGTCTCCCTGATGATGGGCCGTCAGAAGGGCATCTGCGGGCAGGCTCTCCATGCGGCTGAGAAAAATCTGCCGCCGCCTGTCCCGGGCCAGGGTTTCCATACCGGGGGTGTGCATATCGCCATGAAGGGCAGCATCGTCCACCACACAGGGAATGCCGAGCTTTTGGCAGGTTTCCTCCACCAGTCGCTGGTCGTTCAGGGACTCCTCTCCCCGGAGGCCGTGCTGCACATGGCAGGCCGTCAGCCGGAAGGGCATTTCCTGCCGGAGCAGGGAAAGGGCGCATAAAAGGGCCATGCTGTCCCCGCCGCCGCTGACTGCCGCCGCAAGGGATGCATCCTGCCGCCAGAGGCCGGCCTGCGCAAGGCACCTGCGAAGGGCGCACAAAAGCCGCCGGGTCATAGGCCGAAACCTGTCAGTATTTTTTTCAGGGTGGAGACAAAGTCTCCCTCGCCGTGCTCCATGGCGTAGATCCATCGGAGCGCATTGTCCCGGCTGCCCGTTTGCAGGGAAAACCGCAGCAGGGTGTCGCCGTCCTCAAGGCAAACATTGCCGGCATAGGCGCTGCCGCCGGCCCAGCTGAGGCGGGGGCTGCCGGGGCAGGTTTTGCGCAGGATGGTATCAATATCGTCCCCCTCATCCAGGATGGCATTCAGGGAACGTGGCCCGTCGGGGCTGCACAGGGAAAGAAGCCGGAGGGTAATGCTGGGCGCATTCTGCCGGAAGCGGCGCACCACGGTTTCCACAAAGCGCTTGTCCCGGCTCTGTATCAGGCACATAAGGGTGGGAATATCCCCCTCAGTAAGCATAAGCTTTGCGCCAAAGCCCCAGTCCGCAGGCTCGTAGCCACTGCGGGCGGTGCGGGCCTCCCGGAGCCCTGCCAGGTAAACGGGAGCTTCTGAACGGATGCGGGCCTGATCCCGTCCGGGGATCTTGCCCTGAAACATCATTAGCTGGGCTGCGCCCACTTCGGTAATAAACAGCGTATCCCGGAGCACTCCTTCGCCTTCCTTTATTGCATGGCTGGTAAGAAGCTGATCCAGGTACAGGCACATGGGCATGTAATCCATCATTTCCAGCTTGGCCACAAAAGGCCAGAGCTGCTCCCGGGTAACGGCTCCCAGCTCGTTTACGCACATCAAAAGCCGGAGCCTGTATTCCAGGTCGGAGATATTCCGTTTTTCATATCCGTAAACCATAACGGCCTCCCCGTACAAATGAAAGAAGGGTGCGCCATGCCACCGGCAGGATGGAATCGGCCTGCACCGGCTGCGCACCCATCAAGCGCCACAACGGGCGGCAATAACGAGCTGCTTGTTCTGCCCCGGAGGGCAGCGGACATCATGCAATGAAGGGCTTGATGTCGCTCAAAAGATCTTCGCAGGAATCGCTGTAAATCTCCATAATGATGGGCTTGCTGAGATCCAGGCTGAAGATACCCAGGAGAGACTTGGCATCCACCACATGGCGGCCGGAGCGAAGATCCACGTCGTAGGGGTAACGGTTGACGATGTTCACGAAGGATTTGACGTTTTCTGCCAGGCTAAGCTTTACGTTGACAGACTGCATTTCATCCACCCCTTTCTTTTTCTAAGCAGTGCCATTATACACTAAAGGGCAAGGCTTTGCAAGAAGAAACGGCAGGAAGGCGCAGGGGAAAAGCGGTCTGGAAGAATGATGGATTGTTTTTTTCCCGTATCTTTTTTTTACGCAAAAGGAGTAGAGGTGACGAAGGAGCCGGAGAATTACATTCCCCGGATAAGCCGCTCGTAGAAGCAGGCAGCCTCGGCCACTTTCTGCGCCGGGATTTTTTCGTCAATGCCGTGAATGGTGGCCCGCTCTTCCTTGCTCAGCTTCATGGGAGCGAAGCGGTACACATGATCGCAGATGGCGGTGTATACGGAGGAATCGCTGCGGGCGGTCATCAGGTAGGGGGAAACCAGCGCATCGGGCCAGGTATGGCGGATGGCACGGCTGACGGCCTCCCACTGGGCGCAGTCCACAGGGGAAACGGGCGAGGGTTCCACCGCAAACACCGGTTCAATGATTACGTTTTCATTGGCGATGACCTTGCGGAAGTGATTGATCACATCCTGAGAAGTGGAGCCGCCAATGATGCGCACATCGCAGGTGGCCCATGCCTCGGAGGGAAGCACATTGGATGCCTCGCTGCCTCCTGCCATGGTAAACACGCAGGTGGTGCGGAGCAGGGCGTTTACGTCGTTGCCAAGGGCCCGGGCAAGTTTCAGCAGCAGGGGCCGGAACAGCCACAGATTGCCGAACACTACCCTGAGCCCAAAGCCGGAATAGCGGCCCAGGGTGGTAAAGAGCCGGTAAGCGGCCTCGGTCATTCGGGGCTGGAAGGGATTCTTTTCCAGGGCGGCAATGGCCCGTGCCAGCTGGCTGAAAGCATCGTTCCTGGGCGGTGCGCTGGCATGGCCTGCACCGGATTTGACCGAAAGACGGATGGCCATCTGTCCCTTTTCGCTGATGCCCACCACGGCGCAGGGTTCCTTAACGCCGGGGAATGCGCCTGTTACGATGGCGCCGCCTTCGTCCACAGTGAGGCAGGGTTTCACGCCGTCCTTTTTAAGTTTGTCCACGATGGCGTATGCGCCCTCGCCGGCAATCTCTTCCGTGCCGGAAAAGCAGAGATAGTAGTCTCTCTCCGGGGTATATCCCTCAGCGCAGAGCTTGTTGACCGCCTCGAATATGGCGCAGAGGGTGGACTTGGTGTCCAGTGCGCCCCGGCCCAGCACCAGGCCGTCCTGCACCTGGCCTGAGAAGGGATCAAAGCTCCACTCCTCCGCCTTGGCAGGCACCACGTCGTAGTGTGCCATGAGCACTACCGGCTCTGCAGCGCCTGTGCCCTGCCAGCGGTAGATGAGGCCGGTCTTTCCCGCACGCTCAAAGTGGAGCTTCTCCATGGCGGCAGGATACAATTCACTGAGGAGCTGTACAAAGCGGTCATACTCCGCAAAGTCCATCAGGGATTCATCCCGGTTGGATATGGTACGGCAGCGGATCATGGCGCCAAGATGCTCGCCCGCAGCCGCCGCATCGTATTCCACATTGGCGGCAGGGCCGTCCTCGCTGGGCCTGGGAGTGAACCGGGCAGCACGGATCAGCAGCACAGCAATCAGCACAAGCAATGCGCCGCCCAGTACAGCGGCCAGGATCTCAAAGGCGCTCACTGAGCATCACCGCTTTCAACGGTTTTAGCCACGGAAGATTTTTCCTTCTTATCATCCAACCAGCCCTTGTTATACATAATGCGTGCGGCGGCAATGGCCAGAAGGGCGGCCACGGGCACCAGCATGCTGCCGGCGAAGTTCACAAGACCCGGCGCAAAGATGATCAGCGCCACCATGAACACCAGCGGCGTTACCGCCACCTTCCAGGCCTTGGCGATATACACCATACCCAGACCGCCGAAGAGCGCCGGCAGGATCATATTGAAGGCAGGGCGCAGGGTGGGAGAATTGAGGAAGGGCTTGAGCCGGGTAAACAGCAGTACGCCCACAACCACGATAAGGGTGGTTACAATGGAGGAAACCGCAATGGAAATGGTGGAGATGATCTCGCCCTCCTTGGTGCCGGGCTTCACCTTGGCGCCTTCCATGGCATTCATGGCCGCAGGAATCTTTATGCCGGTGAGGTTGCCGGTGACAAAGCCGATATAGGTGCCGCCTGCGCCCACCATGGGTGCAAAGGTGATCACCTCAATGGCGCACACCGTCCAGTAAATGGGCGCCACTGCCAAAAGGCCCTTGAGCACCGCCATCCAGTCGGGGAAGGCCTTGTTCTCAATGCCGATAACCACAGGCACCGCCAGCATCACCAGCAGGGCGGACACGATCCACACCCGGCCCACGGTATGTATGGAGCGTTCATAATCATTGACTGTATTCTTCATCAGGGAATCACTCCTTCCACGGTTTCAGCCACGCCGCCTGCCAGCTGGAAAATATCCTGGGGCAGCAGGTTTGCAGGCAGGATCTGCACATAGAGCAGCGTCAGCGCCATGGCGCCCAGCATGCTGATGGGCAGGGCGAAGTGTTCCAGCCACTTCCAGCCGGTCAGCTTCATCACCAGGCCGCACAGGGCCATGATCACCGCCGAGGAAAGCAGCACCATCCAGGAAAGCAAAGGCTTTTCGCCGCTGACGCCCATGCTGAGGAAGGCGGCGATCATACCCAGGAACAGGGCGTTCATAAAGATCTCGCCCCACTTGCTGTCCTTTTCCTTGATCTTGTCCACGCCGCCCAGAATCTTTTTCAGGAACAGCGGGATGATGATCAGCGGCGTAATGCAGCCCAGAGTCATCACCCAGGCCACGGAGGTGAACACCTGTCCGGTCAGGGGCTGGCCGAAGGTCATGCCGGATGCCTCCACAGCGGCGGTGGCCGCAGGCACCTCGTAGGTCACTGCGCCCAGCACGCTCAGGCGGATCCAGGGCAGCACCATGCCCAGCGTACCCTGCATAGCCAGAAACGCAAACAGGATGGACAGCGACGGCACAATGGTGAACACGCCGCCGGAAAAGGCCGCCTTTTTCAGCACTTTGGTATCCATGCCGATCCGCTTGCCCTCCCGCCATGCCTTGACGAGGAAGAACACCGACTGCCCGATGACGAAGGCCGCCACGCAGCCGGCCAGTATGTACAGTACCGGGCTTTCCATAATTGCCTGATTCATAAGTACCTCCCACATGGCGGCAAAAGGGATATATTCCCCGCACCGCCGGGTGTTTTTTTATAAGGATAGTATAGCTATTTTTTTATGGGGTGTAAAGGTGTGGTGGATAGGGATTACCTTGTGCAAATGCGTAAAATGTGTTATGATCATAAAAACACAAAATTGCACAGGAGGGCTTTTTATGAAAACAGAAAAAACACTTTGTCTGGTAGGCCAGATCGTTGCTATCCTGCTGATTCTTGTGGGAATCTTTTATCCGCTGCCCGAAAAGCGCATAAAGGTAAGCGGCAGCAGCAAAGCCCTCGATTATTCCTGGGAAAGGAACACAGGCGCTGAATATGTGGGCGGCGACTGCTACAACTATCAGATGGAAGCCTCCCTCAAGGCTGGATATACCGGCGGACTGATCATCATGAAGTCCGTTCTTTCCGCAAGCGGCATTCTTTTGATGTTCCTTTCCCTGTATACCAAGGGTAAATATGATGCCATGGAAGAACAAACGAAGATTCTTTCCCTTATTGCAAAACATACGGCACCCAAGGCTGAAGCCGCCGTAGAAACATATCTCATCAAGGCTGAGCCTGCCGAAGAAATCATTCCCCCCAAGGCTGAGCCTGCCGAAGAAAAAAAAGAACCCGCAACCGCAGGCTGGAAATGCCCTGAATGTGGCGCTCACAATGCCGCTACAGCAATGTTCTGCAAGCAGTGTAACGCTTACGCAAAAAAGGTCGCCAAACCGGAGGTTGTCCCGGTCGTAGCAAAACCCGCTCCCGTTGTGACAAAAAAGGATTCCGTGGGCTGGACATGCTCCTCCTGCGGTGCACGGAATGCTTCCATGAACGTATATTGCAGTGAATGTGATAATCACAGGTAAATAATCTGATAGATTTTGTGTTTATTATAATATAAAATATGTAATTCCAGTGGAGGGAACATATTATGAAGCGTCGATTTCTTCGTTTGATCGCTCTTTCTTTGATGATCATCATGGTGCTGTGCGGATGCGGCAAGAAGGATGATGCGGCCAATCAGGCTGAGGTGGATGCTGCGCCTACGGAGTATGTCTGTGGAGAATTCACATACATTCTACTGGAGGATGGCACGGCGGAGATTGTTGGATATTCTCCAATAGAATCTACTTACCAAATAACCATTCCTGATGAATTGGATGGGCATGTGGTTTCTTCTATTGCCGGGAATCCATTTGCATTAATTGAAGGCTGGCTATTTTCTGTAAAGGAATTTATTGTCTCTCCTGAAAATCCTTACTTTGCGGTTATAGATGGCGTTCTTTTCAGCAAAGCGGATAAGCGCTTAATCGCATTTCCCACTAGGGCTTCGGTGCATGAATACTCCATTCCGGAAGGAATTCAAATTATCGGCGATGAGGCGTTTTACTACTGCGCCTCCCTGAAAAGTATTGTGATTCCTGGAAGCGTTACCTATATCGGTGATGCTGCTTTCACTGACTGCGACTCCCTGGAAAGTATTGTGATTCCTGGAAGCGTTACCTCTATCGGAGATGAGGCCTTCCGGTACTGCGAATCCTTGCAAAGCATCACCATTCCCGACGGCGTTACTTCTATTGGTGATTATGCATTCTATTACTGCGACTCCCTGCAAAGCATTACCATACCCGACAGCGTTACTACCATTGGCGCAAATCCGTTTGCAAACTGCAAAAATCTGACAGAAATCATCGTCGCACCAAATCATCCTTGCCTTGAAATAAAAGACCATGTCCTTTTTTACAAGAGCGAAGCAGAAATGCGACTGGTTACCTATCCTCTCACGCTTAGTGCAACAGAGTACAGCATTCCTGCAGGAGTGACTTCCATTGGCAGTTATGCGTTCTATAACTGCGAATCCTTGCAGAGTATCGCTATTCCGGATGGCGTTACCTCTATCGGTGATAGAGCATTTTGTGGATGCGAAGCACTGACCGACATCAGCATTCCGGATGGCGTTACCTCCATTGGCGATAAAGCATTTTATAGATGCAGAAAACTGACAAACATCAGCATTCCAGACAGCGTTACTTCTATCGGCGATGCGGTGTTTTATGAATGTGTAGCTCTGGAAAGCATCACCATTCCCGACGGCGTTACTTCTATCGGTGATGAGGCGTTCTATGACTGCAGAAAACTGGAAAGCATCACCATTCCGAACAGTATTACTTCTATTGGTGATTTAGCTTTCAATAACTGCCGCTCCCTGCAAAGCATTACCATTCCGAATAGCGTTACCTCTATCGGTGATGATGCATTCCTTAGCTGTTCTTCCCTGCAAAGCATTACCATACCCGACAGCGTTACTACCATTGGGGCAAATCCCTTTGGAAACTGCAAAAATCTGACAGAAATCATCGTTGCACCAAAGCACCCTTGCCTTGAAGTAAAAGACGGCGTCCTCTTTTACAAAAACAAAAAAGAAATGCGACTGGTTACCTATCCTCTCACGCTTAGTGCAACAGAGTACAGCATTCCTGCAGATGTGACTTCCATTGGCTCGGCTGCATTCTGGAATTGTGACGTTCTGCAAAGCGTCAATATTCCAGACAGTGTTGCATCTATCGGAGACTGGGCGTTTGCATACTGCGGTTCTCTGCAAGGCATCAGTATTCCGAATGGAGTTGCTTCCATTGAAGAAAACACGTTTGGAGCCTGTATCTCCCTGCAAAGCATAAATATTCCGGATAGTGTTGCTTTGATTGGCGACAGTGCGTTCAATGGCTGCAAATCCCTGCAAAGCATAAATATTCCAGATAGTGTTGCTTTGATTGGCAACAGTGCGTTCATTGGCTGCGACTCCCTGCAAAGTGTCACCATTCCCAATAGCGTTACTTCTATCGGTGAGACTGCTTTCCGTTATTGTGACTCCCTGCAAAGCGTCACTATTCCCAATAGCGTTACTTCTATCGGAGACTGGGCGTTCTTTGACTGTCCCTCCCTCACCCTCTCCGTAACCGAAGGCAGCTACGCCGAAACTTACGCCATCAGAAAAAGTATCCCCTACACCTCTGCCCCATATATCGACTGGTTGAACGATTAACCTCATCAGCCAACTTTTCCCCCCGGCCTGTACAAGGCCGGGGTTTTCCTTTGATTTCTTGATTCATAACAAAAAATATGGTAGTATCATTATAAATAAAAATTCCCAAGGAGGGTACATAGGATGAAGCGTCGATTTCTTCGTTTGATCGCTCTTTCTTTGATGATCATCATGGTGCTGTGCGGATGCGGCAAGAAGGATGATGCGGCCAATCAGGCTGAGGTGGATGATGCGCCCAGCCAGGCTGAGGTGGCTGCTACGCCTACGGAGTATGTCTGTGGAGAATTCACATACATTCTGCTGGAGGATGGCACGGCGGAGATTGTGGACTATTCTGCTCGAAAAGTCAAGATAACGATTCCTGATGAATTGGATGGGCATGTGGTTTCTTCTATTGCCGGGAATCCATGGTCTTCTGTAAAGGAATTTATTGTCTCTCCTGAAAATCCTTACTTTGCGGTTATAGATGGCGTTCTTTTCAGCAAAGCGGATAAGCGCTTAATCGCATTTCCCAATAAGGCTTCGGTGCATGAATACTCCATTCCGGAAGGAATTCAAATTATCGGCGATGAAGCGTTTTACCTCTGCGACTCCCTGGAAAGTATTGTGATTCCTGGAAGCGTTACCTCTATCGGAGATGAGGCCTTCCTGTACTGCGAATCCTTGCAAAGCATCACCATTCCCGACAGCGTTACTTCTATTGGTGATTATGCATTCTGTTTATGCAACTCCCTGCAAAGCATTACCATACCCGACAGCGTTACTACCATTGGCGCAAATCCGTTTGCAATCTGCGAAAATCTGACAGAAATCATCGTCGCACCAAATCATCCTTGCCTTGAAATAAAAGACCATGTCCTTTTTTACAAGAGCGAAGCAGAAATGCGACTGGTGAATTATCCTTTCACGCTCAGTGCAACGGAGTACAGCATTCCTGCAGGAGTGACTTCCATTGACGGTTATGTGTTCTGCAACTGCGAATCCTTGCAGAGTATCGCTATTCCGGATGGCGTTACCTCTATCGGTGATTGTGCATTTTATGGATGCGAAGCACTGACCAACATCAGCATTCCGGATGGCGTTACCTCTATCGGTGATTGTGCATTTTATGGATGCGAAGCACTGACCAACATCAGCATTCCGGATGGCGTTACCTCCATTGGCGATAAAGCATTTTATAGATGCAGAAAACTGATAAACATCAGCATTCCAGACAGCGTTACTTCTATCGGCGATGCGGTGTTTTATGAATGTGTAGCTCTGGAAAGCATCACCATTCCCGACGGCGTTACTACCATTGGCGAAAATCCGTTTGCATACTGCGTAAATCTGACAGAAATCATCGTTGCACCAAAGCACCCCTGCCTTGAAGTAAAAGACGGCGTCCTCTTTTACAAAAACAAAAAAGAAATGCGACTGGTTACCTATACTCTCACGCTTAGTGCAACAGAGTACAGCATTCCTGCCGGCGTTACATCCATCGATGATTATGCGTTCTGCCCATGCAATTCCCTGCAGAGCATCACCATCCCCGAAAGTGTTACATCTATCGGTGATTTTGCTTTCAATAACTGCCACTCCCTGCAAAGCGTCGCCATCCCCAATAGTGTTACCTCTATCAGCAACGGAGCGTTTTCTTTTTGCAGATCTCTGCAAAGCATAAATATTCCAGATAGTGTTGCTTTGATTGGCGACAATGCGTTCTATTACTGCGACTCCCTGCAAAGCGTCACAATTCCCAGCAGCGTTACTTCTATCGGTGATTATGCGTTCATGAACTGCAGTTCCCTGCAAAGCGTCAGTATTCCGGATAGCGTTACTTCTATCGGAGACTGGGCGTTTGCATACTGCGGTTCTCTGCAAAGCGTCACCATTCCCGACAGCGTTACTTCTATCGGATACTTGGCGTTCCATGACTGCCCCTCCCTCACCCTCTCTGTAACCGAAGGCAGCTACGCCGAAACCTACGCCATCGAAAACCGTATCCCCTATACCTCTGCCCCATATATCGACTGGCTGAACGATTAACCTCATCAGCCAACTTTTCCCCCGGCCTGTACAAGGCCGGGGTTTTCCTTTGATTTCTTGATTCATAACAAAAAATATGGTAGTATCATTATAAATAAAAATCCCCAAGGAGGGTACATAGGATGAAGCATCGATTTCTTTCGTTAATTTCGCTTGTTCTCGCAATGTTCATTGCACTGCCCATTCTGCCTGCAATGGCGGAGGAAAATGAACCCACGGTGTATCAGTCCGGTGACTTTTCCTATATTCTGCTGGAGGATGGCACGGCGGAGATTGTTTATTATTTTCAAATAGAACACTCTTCCGAAATAGTAATTCCCGATGAATTAGATGGATATGTTGTTTCTTCCATCGGTGATGAGGCATTCTCCTATCGCGCATACCTGCAAAGCGTCACCATTCCCGGCAGCGTTACCTCTATTGGAGATAATGCGTTTTCGATTTGCGATTCTTTGCAAAGCGTCACCATTTCTGATGGTGTTATTTCCATAGGCGCTAATCCGTTTTATAGGTGTACAAAGTTGAAAGAAATCAATGTTTCTTCAACCCATCCCTGCCTTGTAGTAAAAGACGGTGTCCTTTTTTACAAAAGCGAGCAAGAGACTCGATTGGTAACTTATCCTAACGCTCTTGGTGCAGTGGAGTACTGTATTCCCGCTGGTGTTACTTCCATTGGTGATGAGGCGTTCTATGGCTGCGAAAAACTGGAAAGCATCACTATTCCGGACAGCGTTACTTCCATCGGAAATGCTGCTTTTTCGAGTTGCCGCTCCTTGCAAAGCATCACCATTCCGGACAGCGTTGCCTCCATCGGTGCGAATCCTTTTTCATCCTGTAGTGATCTAACAGAGATCAATGTATCTTCAAATCATTCCTGCCTTGAAGTAATGGATGGTGTTCTTTTTTTCAAAAGCAAAGATGAAATTCGACTGGTGACTTATTCCCGTACGCATAAAGAAAAGACTGAGTACAGTATCCCTGCAGGTGTTACCTGCATCGGTGATTATGCGTTCGATGAATGCCATTTCCTGCAAAGTATCACTATCCCTGACAGTATTACTTATATCGGTGATGGAGCCTTTTATGCTTGCCGATCCCTGCAAAGCATCAACATCCCAGACAGTGTCACTTCTATCGGTGATGATACATTTTATGCTTGTCGATTCCTGCAAAACATCATCATTCCTGACGGCATTACTTCTATCGGTGATAATGCATTTTCTGCTTGTAAATCCCTGGAAAGTATCAATATCCCCGACAGCGTTACCTCTATTGGCGTAAATGCGTTCCAAGATTGCCCTTCCCTCACCCTCACTGTAACCGAAGGCAGCTACGCCGAAACCTACGCCATTGAAAATGACATCCCCTACACCTACTGAATGATTCATCACTCAGGATACGTCCTGCCAGAAAAAGCAAGGATTTCTCCCAAAATCCCCCCCATCCCGCAAAAAAACCATACACAAAAAAAGAGACTGCCGGTATACAGCAGTCTCAGCTTGTCGAAAAACCTCATTCTTGTCAGTCAAAGCCGCAAATCTTGCACCTTCGGTGCTCGCTGTGCTTTCTTGAAGGTGCTGCGGCATAAGGAATGTGGGCTCTGCCCACACCCGGCAGGGGGATGATCCCCCTGCACCCTGCGCATTTTTTGACAGCCAGAGACTGCCGGTATACAGCAGTCTCTTTTTGCACCCAACCTTGATAATAAATGCGGTCTTCTTTTGCTTCTTTTCTTCTGGCACAGAAGAAAAGAAGGCCCCCCGCAGGGCTCACCCCGCCCTTACTCCGTCACAAAATAGACGCTCTGTGCGCATTGCGCCATCAGCTGAGTCAGAGCTTCGTCGGCGATGACGATGGAGTCGTCGGCGTGGCGGAAGAGGAAGGTGATCATGGCGCCGCTGGGGTCGATAACGATGTAGCCCATGCCTGCGCCGTTGGCGGTAACGAAGAGGATCAGCTCCTGGCCCTGATCGTTTTTCACCACCGTGGCAGTGTAAAAGGATGCGGTGTTCTGGCACATGACATCGGCCAGCATGGCGGGGGTGATGCCCACGTCAATGCTTTCCATAATGGCGGTAACGGTCATGTTGGCGGACAGATCGTAGCCCTGCAGGAAGATGCCCAGCTCCGTTTCGTCGCCCATGAGCTCCCGGTAGTTCCAGTTCTTGGGAATAGAGAAGGTGAAGCCGTCCTCCATGGTGTGCTGCTCCAGCTTGATTTCGGCGGGAGCTTCGGCGGCGGGAGCTTCGGTTTCAGTGGCTTCGGGTGCAGGGGCTTCGGTCTCGGTGGTTTCGGCAGGCATGGGCTCCGCTTCCGCCAGGGCTGATGCGTAGGTGAAAAGCAGCATCAGCATGGTTATGATGGCAAGAAATTTCTTCATGGTGATTCTCTCCTTTGCGTCAGGCGCAGGTTATTTTTCGGTGTAGCAAAGGCTGTTGACGGCATCGTTGACCATGGCTTCCATGCCGGGGTGCTCCATGATGGGCTTGTCCAGATTGACGAAGCCGTACATGAAATGCACGATGTAGCCGTTATCCAGCAGGAATTCGTATCCCTTGATGGTGCCGTCCTTGTATTCGTATACCAGAACTTCGGCGCCCTTTTCGTTGGTGATAACCTCCATGCTGCCGTATTCCTCGCTGGAGGAAATCTTGCCCATATGGTCGGTCAGGGTAAGCCCTTCTTCCAGCTGGTACATAAAGGCAGTAACCATGATGGAGTCGTTGAAATCAAAGCCTGTAAGGAAGATGTTCTGGGCGTCCATTTCCTCGGTAAC
The DNA here is from genome assembly GCA_015056145.1 of Clostridiales bacterium. Taxonomy (GTDB): domain Bacteria; phylum Bacillota; class Clostridia; order Christensenellales; family Aristaeellaceae; genus Limiplasma. Next base: position 4,230 of record SVGY01000018.1, on the reverse strand, counting down.
GGGCAGGTAGCTCCACTGGGCGGGGATGGCAAAGGTAAAGCCGTCCTCCATGGTGAGGGTTTCCAGGGGGATGATGGGGTCTGCGCTGTCCGCCAGGGCGGCGGTACACAAAAACATCAGCACGGTAAAAAAGGCAAGGAATTTCTTCATAGGATAATGGTCTCCTTCATGGGTTGATTTTCTTTAGGACATTGTATCACATCGGGCGGGCAGAGTAAACGTTTTTGGGCAGAGAAAACCCCGCCGGTACATACGGCGGGGTTTGTGGGGGGCCGGTTTATTTCTCCAAAAAGCAGAGGCTGTTTGCGCCCTGGTCAAGTACATTGCGGGAGAAGGGATTGTCGCTGAGGGGCCTGCCGTCGCTGATGCAGCCGTAAAGGAAGGTGATGAGTGTGTTATCGTTCAGCAGAAACTCATACCCGCCCAGCATGCCGTCTTCATGGCGGAAGAGGAGCACCTCTGCGCCCTTTTCGTTTATGATGATCTCCACCTGGCAAAAGCCGGTCTGGCTCAGCATCTGATCCCTGCGTGCAGCGAGGGTGACGCCGGTCTGAACGGGTTCCATGGTGCAGATGAGCATCAGGTCCTCCTCCGTGCCGAAGGCCACAAGGAACAGGTGATCCTGCTGCCGCTCCTGGTCGGAGATGTTGCGGTAAACCCAGTTGGCAGGCACGGCAAAGGTGAAGCCGTCATTCATGGTGAGGGTGTCCATCTCCACGACGCTTTCGGCCGTGGCCGGCAGGGCTGCGAGGCACATCACCAGGCACAGGAGCAAGGCAATGGGTTTCTTCATGATGTAAACATCCGTTTCTTTTGGTTGATGCCTTTGGGAGGCTTAGTCCACATAGGGCTTGGCTTCGGAGGAGAAGAGCACGGCCTGGGTCTGCTGGCCGGCGATGCCGTCGGCTTCCAGTCCGTGGGCCAGCTGGAAGGAGATGACGGCGTTCTCGGTGGCGATGTCGTAGGTGCCGGTGATGTCGCCGTCGTAGTACTTCAGCTCGTAGAGGGCGTACTGCAGGGTTTTGACCTTGGAGCCGGAGGAACCGGGCTCAAGCTTGGAATAGCTGCCGCTGGCGCTGGTGCCGCCGTAAAGCAGGCGCTGGGTAGTGGGGCCAGCCATGCCGGTCACTCTCAGGCCCATGGCGGACTGGAAGTCACGCACAGCCTGCTCGGTACCGGAGCCGTACTTGCCGTCGGGGGTGCCGCTGTAGTAGCCACGGGAGGAGAGGGCACTCTGCATGCTTTGCACGTCCGTGGGGTTGCCCTTGTTTGCGCTGATGGTGGTATAGCCGTTGGAAGAGGCCGTTGCACCGTAGTTGCTGGGATTGCTGCTGCCGCCGGAGGATCCGCCGGAACCGCCGCCGGAGGAGGTGCTGCCGCCGTTGACGGCTGCATAAATGGCGTTCTGAGTGGCCTTGCCCGCAACGCCGTCCGGAGTGAGGCCGTGATCCACCTGGAAGGCGGTCACAGCGGCAACGGTGCCGGGGCCGTAATCGCCATCCACGCTGCCGGTGTAGTAGCCCAGGTTTTTCAGCTGCTTTTGCAGGGTGCGTACGCCTGCGCCGTTTTCGCCCTCCCGGAGGGTGCCCAGATTGGCCACCACAGCGGAAGCCTTCTTGGCAGAGGAGGAATACAGCTTGGTAAGGGTGGTGGGGCCTGCGATACCGTCATCGTAAATGCTGTTGCGCTTCTGGAAGGCCTTCACGGCTGCCTCGGTAGTCTCGCCGAATTCGCCGTCGGCAGTACCGGTAAGGTAACCCAGCACGATGAGCCGGTTCTGCAGGATCTTCACCTGGGAGCCGCTGGAGCCCAGCTGCAGATAAATGTTGGTTTTGCCGTTGGTATAGGTGGAGGTATTGCCGGAAGAACTGCCGCCACTGCTGCCGCCGCCGCTGTTGCCGTTACCGGAAGGCTGATTGGCGTTGCTTGCACCGGCACGGATAGCGCTGGAGGAAAACAGCACACGCTTGGTCTGGGGGCCGACCTTGCCATCCACGGAAAGGCCGTTGTTACGCTGGAAATCCTTAACGGCACTGGTGGTGCCGGGGCCGAAGGCGCCGTCCACGCTGCCCTTGTAGTAGCCAAGGTCTTTCAGGCGCTGCTGCACCTGCTTTACTTCGGAGCCGCTGCTGCCCTCCTTAAGGGAGGTGCTGGTGCTGCCGCCGGAAGAACCGCCGGAGGATCCGCCAGAGCTGCCGCCAGAGCTGCCACCGGAGGAGCCACCGGAGCTACCGCCGCTATTGCCGCCGGAGGGAAGGGTGGGTCCGGGGCTGGGGGTGCTGGTATTAACGCCCACAGTGATGGTGACAGGGCTCTGGCCGCCCTGATTGCTGGGCGGATTGGTGGGCTCTCCGAAAGTCCAGCTGGACCAGTCCACATTGGTGGATGCATCCGTTGCGCTGGGGGTGGGAGTAGGCGTGTTGGTGGGCACGGGAGTATTGGTTACCACCGTCTGGAACTGCTGAGCGCCGCCGATATTGGCGTTGGCGGGGTCATCCACCACACGGTCGGGCTCCATATAGCAGGCGCTCATAACCACGCAGGCGCAAACCAGCAGGGCTGCCAGCAGCAGGCGCTTGTTCAGGGAAGCCTTTCTGTTGTTGTGATAAACGGTTTTCTTCATTCCATACACACCTTTCATGGGGATACCCCGCTGAAATTGTTACAATCTTTTGAAGGAATCCTTCCCCGCATAATGGGACGAATCCAGTATTATTGTACCGTGAAAGCCCAATAAAATCAATACCCTATATTTGGCTTATCGATTATTCAACGAATGTTTTTGTTTTTTTCATGCATGGGGAAGAAATATTTTTGTCATATTTGGGGGATTCGCCGGGGGATGGGGGTGATTTGGGGTGGAGGTTTTTTTATTGTTGAAGGAAGAGGGGTGGGTGGATTACCCATAATGAAGAAAGACGATATGCTGGGTGTTTTTGGCAGGTGATAGCTCACCGCCGCCAGCGGTACGGCGGGGGGTTCCTACTTTTTGTTTCGGGAAAAAGTAGGCAAAAACCATGCGAAACTCCCGGTTGGCAATCGTCAGGGCTGGCATTGCGGGCTTTGATGCGACAATTGAACGATCTGTGTGCAGTGCGGGGAGGAACTTGACTTCTCTAATGCTCTTCTTTTTCGATGGGTTTGGAGCTTAGGGCGTTTGTTGGGTTGATAAGCCACAATGAAGAAAGACTTTATGCTGGGTGTTTTTTGGCAAGTGATAGCTCACCGCCGCCAGCGGTACGGCGGGGGGTTCCTACTTTTTGTTTCGGGAAAAAGGAAGGAAGTCTCTTTTTTTCGCTTCATGCGGATGAGATGTTTTTCTCGAATCTGTCTTTGCACATAGATGAAATATTTTGTAACCGAATAATGATGTTCTTCCCCTGCCAGCGGTACGGCGGGGGTTCCCTACTTTTTGTTTCGGCAAAAAGTAGGCAAAAACCAAGCGACACGCTCTCTTTGGCAAAATCCCTTTATAGCCCATTCCCGGGACGGCGGTCGCAATCAGCGTCACTCTGCCGTTTGATATGCTCTCATTGTATATTGGATTAGGCCGTGCTCCCTTCCTCCGTCCCGGAAACGGGCAGGGGGATTTTGCGTCGGTCGCTATTGCACCGGAGGGAAGCGTGTGTCCTGTGGACACTTGCCCGAAGGGCAAAGCGACCCGCAGGTGGGGAGTGAAACGAGCAGCAGGCATGGTAGTGCCTGCTGCGACGATTGAACGACCTGTGTGCGGTGCGGGGAGCAGCTTGGCTGTTCTCCGCTTCACCTTGCTCGAGGAGCAATGGAGGCGAATGGCGTCCGTCGGATTACAGTTGGATTATGACGACAGTCACCATCGCCATGTCAGCACCTTGGCTACACTCCGTCTCGCATTGCTGGAGGCGCAATGGAGGCAAAACAATGACTTCCATCCAATTCACATTTCTCACATTTTGAAGCCAACAAACACTACCTGTCACCCAAGTCCTCGACCAGGAGAGCGTTGGAGAAGCCAAGTTCCTCCCCGCACCGCGACTGTAGCGAGCGTAGGCAAATCCCCCTGCGTTTTTTCGGGGCGAAAAGGAGCACACCGTTGCCACGGCAAGAAACTGAGAGCAACCCATCATACACCGCCTGTCCGGTGAATGTGTGCTCCCGCCCCGAAAAAATCGCAATTAAAGGGGATTTGACCAGAGCGAGCGTGTCGCATGGTTTTTCGCTTCCTTTTTCCCGAAAGAAAAAGGAAGGAAG
>SVGY01000017.1 GCA_015056145.1 Clostridiales bacterium | reverse complement strand
ACTTCTACAACCATGAACGCATTCAGTCAAAAACGGGAGTGGCTCCGCTCTCGCTTCGCCACTCCTCTTGATTCACCTTCCCTACTCAGGGGGTTTTTGTGCAGTCCGTATATTCTGGGGCGGTTCAAAATGGCGGCGGGGTTTTGCTTTGCAGAAGCTTTTTTGCGGTGGTAGAATGAGGATAAGGCAAACCAGCAGAAAAGGGCGTGATATGTTGAATACAGATTACAGGATCGAGAAAATGAAGGAACTGTTGAATGAAGATTGCATTCTGGAAAGATATTATCCGTTGATACCATACAAAAATACGCTTGTTGACAATTTGAGCAAAATGGGATGCCTCAGGAAAACGGATTGCATGGATCTGTCGGATGAGGTGTTGCTGGAAGCCGGACTTCCGGATGGGGATATGGTCAATCTTTTCAGGGCTTTCCTGCGCATGTACGATATCAAGCCGGCAAAACTGAAAGAAATTGCAACGGTTTGTACAACTCCGGAGGAAGCAAAGGCGTTTCGGGAATTGTATCATTTGCCGGGCGTGAAAAGTACAAGAGCAACGCTGTATTATAAAGCAGGGTATGGCACTCTGAAGGATATAGCGTCATCCACGCCTGAAGAAATCATTTCAAGAACAGATAGTATTATCAAAAAAGAAAATCTGAGCCTGAAAACGCCGCTGATGAAAGAAGTGAGGACACACATCGCTGTTGCAAAGGCGTTTTCAGACAATGCAGCAATGTAAAGGAAATATGAGAATAAGAAAATCCGTCAGACTACAGGACCAGTCTGGCGGATTTTGTTTGTGAACTTACAGGCTCTCGCCATTGCTGGCAATAACCTGCCCATACCAGTAGGCGGAGTCCTTGGGCGTGCGCTTCAGCGTCTGGAAATCCACATGGATTAGGCCAAAGCGCTGGGAGTAACCAAGGCACCACTCGAAGTTGTCCATCAGCGACCACTGGAAATAACCGCCTACATCCACGCCATCATCGGCGGCACGGCGAAGGGCCAGCAGGTAGCGGTGGAGGTAGTCGATACGGTTGGGATCGTGCACCTTGCCATCCAGCGAAACCGCATCATGGCAGCTCATGCCGTTTTCGGTGATGAATACAGGCAGATGATAGCGCTCATGCAGCATGCGGGGTGCCCAGTAAAGCGCATCGGGTGCGATACCCCAGCCAATGGCGGTGCGGGGTTCGCCTACGGCATGGGGGAGGACCTCCGGCTTGCCGTCACTGCCGCAACGCACCTCATCGCCGTAGTAAATATTGACGCTGATGAAATCGATGGGTTCGGAAATAATGGCCATATCATCCTTCCAGCCCTCCGGCAGATGCTTTTCCGCATAGGCCAGGTACTCGTCGGGATATTTGCCCAGCACCACAGGGTCGCAATAAAGGGACACGCTGAAGTAGTCATTTTCCCGGCAGGCGAAGTAATGATCGGTAGCGGCTTTCAGATCAGCAGGGCTGTCCGTGAGGGGAATGGCGGCAGAACCGCAGGGAACGATGCTCACCTTTACACCGGGCACAAGCTGCCGCAGTTTGCGCACAGCCAGACCGTGTGCCTTCAGGCAGCGGTGTACCAGAGGCACCATGTTTTCCAGCGGCAGACCTTTGATGCAGGGGGCGTTGTTGCCCACATAGTAACCAAGACCGATGCAGCACTGGGGCTCGTTGAAGGTGAAGAAATTCTTCACACGGTCGCCAAGCTTGCGGGCAACGATTTCGGTGTAGGCTTCAAACCATTGGGGAAAATCGGGGTTCAGGAATCCGCCTTTGGCCATGAGGGACTGAGGCAGATCCCAGTGATAAAGAGTCACATAAGGCTCGATGCCGTTTTCGAGCAGGCAATCTACCAGATCGCTGTAAAACTGCAGGCCCTCTTCGTTTACCTTGCCGGTTCCCTCCGGCAGTACACGGGGCCAGCTGATGGAAAAACGATAGTTGGGAATGCCCAGCTCTTTAAGCAGCGCCACATCTTCCCGGAAACGGTTCACATGGTCGCAGGCCACAGTGCCGTCGTGACCGCCGTAAATCTGACCGGGCTGACGGCACTGCACGTCCCAGATGCTGTCCCCACGCTTGTCAGCAGCACCTTCAATCTGAAAAGAAGCGGTAGCTGCGCCCCAGACAAAATTTTTCTTGAATCCCATATGCATTCTCCTTTGTTTGGCTGTTTGCTTTTGCCGTACGACTCGGCCCGGAATGATTGGATATAGTTTACTTGCTTTCCCAGGGAAAAGCAAGGGGAAAAGCTTTGACAGGCAACGAAAATACGCCGAAATTTACGAAAAGGATTTTGGGACAAAACGGCAAAAGAGACTGCATCGGAAAAATTTTTCAGTCGAATATATGTTCTCGTTGGGGTATAATGAGGGCACGCAGAAAGGGGTGGAAGCATGAAAGAAAAGGCTTATGTGGCAATCGATCTCAAGTCCTTTTATGCTTCTGTGGAATGTGTGGAGCGTGGACTGGATCCCCTGACAACCAACCTGGTGGTGGCGGATATGTGCCGGACGGAGAAGACCATCTGCCTTGCAGTTACTCCTGCACTGAAAGCCTTTGGCATTCCTGGCCGGGCCAGGCTGTTTGAGGTGATCGAGCGGGTGAGGGAAGTGAACTATCAGCGGCGAATGAAGGCGCCGGGAAGAAAGTTTACGGGAAAATCCACTGATGCAGAGGAATTGAAGCAGCACCCGGAACTGGAGCTGGATTACATCGTTGCACCGCCGAGAATGGCGCTGTATGTGGACTTCAGCACGAGGATATACGACGTGTACACCCGCTACATATCCCCGGAGGATATACATGTGTATTCCATTGACGAGGTATTCATGGATGTGACCGGCTATCTGCGCACCTACAAAACCACGCCCCGGGAGCTGACCATGCGAATGATCCGGGATGTGCTGAGCCTGACAGGGATCACAGCTACAGCAGGCATAGGAACCAATTTGTATCTGTGCAAAATCGCTATGGACATCGTAGCGAAACGAATTCCGGCGGATAAGGACGGTGTGCGCATTGCTGAGTTGACGGAGCAGACATACCGGGAAAAGCTGTGGGAACATCGCCCGCTGACGGATTTCTGGCGCATCGGCCGGGGATACGCCACCAAGCTGGAACGCTACGGCATGCACACCATGGGCGATGTGGCATGGCGGTCGGTGTATGATGAAAGCCTGCTGTACAATCTGTTTGGGGTAAATGCGGAGCTGCTGATTGACCATGCCTGGGGCTGGGAACCCTGCCTTATCAGCGATATCAAGGCCTATAAGCCGCAAAGCAACAGCCTCAGCGTGGGGCAGGTGCTGACGGAACCCTATACCTGCGAAAAAACACGGGTCGTGGTCAGGGAAATGACGGAATCCCTGGTTCTGGATATGGTGGAAAAGGGACTGGCGACGGATATCGTGGAACTGGTAATAGGCTACGATATCGAAAACCTGAGCGATCCCCAGCGAAGAGCCCATTATCACGGCCCTGTAGTGACGGATCACTACGGCAGACAGGTGCCAAAATCCACGCATGGCAGCCTCCGGCTCGGGCAGTTTACATCCTCCACAAGAAAAATAATGGAGGCAATGATGGAGATATTCGACAGGATCGTGGATCCGTCGCTGCTGACAAGACGTATCAACGTGGTGGCGGGATGTGTGAAGGATGAAAGAAAGTTGGCAGGGCATGTGCAGCTGGAGCAGCTTAACATGTTCACAGATTATGCCGAGCTGGAAAAAATCCGTAAAGAAGAGGCGGAGGCACGCAAAAGGGAAAAAGGGATCCAGCATGCCATGCTGGAAATCCGTTCAAGATTCGGCAAAAATGCCATCTTGCGGGGTACTAATTTCCTGGAAGGGGCTACCGGCAGGGAAAGAAACCGCCAGATAGGAGGGCACAAGGCATGAGTGGAAAATACGATGACATTATCGGCCTGCCCCATCACATCTCCCATAAATACAGGCATATGCCAAGGGAAAACCGGGCGGCTCAGTTTGCGCCCTTTGCGGCGCTTACCGGCTACGAGGATGCGGTGGAGGAAACGGCCCGCCTGACGGATGTGGAAGCGGAGGTGACAGACGCCCGCCGGGAACACATCAACCTGTGCCTTTCCATTATTCAGGAGGAAATAAAGAAACGCCCGGAGGTGCGCATCGTGTATTTCCGGCCGGACGATAAAAAGGCAGGCGGCGCATATGTGATTGCCGCAGGGCCGGTAAGGCACCTTGATATAGGCACAAGGGAAGTGATCTTCGCAGACGGGCGGAGGATATCGCTGGACAGCATCCATCACATTGGCGGTGCAATGCTGCCGGAATATGAGGGCTGAAACAAACCAGAGAAAATAAAAAAATACAGGAGAAAAGACCTTGACAGGAAAAGGGAGGGGTGTTATACTTCCGTTTGTAAGTAGAAGCTGCCCGCTTCTCACCCCGCGAACATCTTGCGGCGGTCATGGCACATAAGTCCATGCAGGTGTGTGTACGGCGGGTAGTTTGCCCGGCGTTTTTTCTTTTGGAAAAAACCGCCCGTTATCAAGGAAGAGGTGTATGGATATCAACGAGCCGATGATCAATGAAGAAATCCGCGACAGAGAGGTACGCCTGATTGACTCCGAAGGCAATCAGCTTGGCGTAATGCCCACCAAGCAGGCCCTGGAAATGGCTGAGGAAGCCGGCCTGGACCTGGTAAAAATCGTGGCCAATGCCCAGCCCCCTGTTTGCAAGCTGATGGACTATGACAAGCACCGCTACGAGCAGTCCAAGCGTGAACGTGACCTGCGCAAGAACCAGCGCATCGTTACGCTCAAAGAGGTGCAGCTTTCCGCCACCATCGAGGAAAACGACGTACAGACCAAGTTCCGCAACGCCGTAAAGTTCCTGCAGGACGGCGACAAGGTTAAGGTCAGCATCCGCTTCCGTGGACGGCAGATCGCCCACGCGGACATCGGCATGAAGATCATGGAGGATTTCGCCAGCCGCATCGAGGAGTACGGCATCGTAGAACGCCGCCCCTCCCTGGAAGGCCGCCACATGATCATGATCCTGGGACCCAAGGCCGAAAAGAAGAGCTTCGCCGAAAAGAGCCAGGAGCGCAAGCAGAAGAATGCCTCCAAGCAAACCGAAAAGAACGATGCTCCCAAAGCCGAGCCCAAGCCCCAGCCCAAGAAAAAGGTCAAGCGTGAAAGCGAAAACATGATCTGACCTTAAACTCACAGGCCATCCCTTGCCGGCATCGTCCGGCAGTTCATGGATAGCACACGGAAGGAGGACAACCCCTATGCCTAAGCAGAAATCTCATCGTGGAGCAGCCAAGCGTTTTTTCTTCTCGAAGAACGGCAAAGTGCAGCATAAGCAGATGAACGCCAACCATCAGGTGCATTTGAAGACCACCAAGCGCACCCGTCACCTGCGTGCAGACGGCGTTGTGGACAATGCGGCCGAAGCCCGTACCATCCACAAGCTGCTGCCCTACAAATAAGCTTTGCTAACGATTCAAGGAGGATTAAACCATGGCACGTATTAAAGCAGCCGTTAATGCCCATAAAAAGCGCCGCAAGGTATTCAAGCTTGCCAAGGGCTACTTTGGCGCAAAGTCCAAGCAGTACCGCGCCGCCAGCGAACAGGTGGCCCGCAGCCTCCGTTATGCATACGTTGGCCGCAAGCTGCGTAAGCGCGACTTCCGTCGCCTCTGGATCACCCGTATCAACGCCGCAGCCCGTCTGAACGACATGAGCTACAGCGTTCTGATGAACGGCCTGAAGAAGAAGAACATCCAGATCAACCGCAAGATGCTGGCTGATATCGCCGTGAACGATCCCGCCGCTTTCACCAAGCTGGTGGAAACCGTCCGTGGCTAATTGGTAGCCTTGCATACCCCCTTGTGTGCGCAGCGCATGAGGGGGTTTTTATCATCAGGAAAGGGGATGGGGAAATGCCTTCCATGGTTACGCAGGGAGTGGTGCTGCGCTTTGCCAATTATCGGGAGCACGACCGCATGCTTACCATACTCAGCCCGCAATATGGCAGGATCGATGCCCTGTCCCGGGGCTGCCGCAAGCCCAAAAGCAGCTTGATGCCAGCCAGCGAACTGTTTGTCAGCGGAGAGTTTGTGCTCTATCAGAGCCACGATCATTTCACCCTGACCTCCGCTACCTTGCGGGATACCTTTTACCCCCTGCGGCTGGAGCCATATCGCCTTACCTGTGCCAGCTACATGGCGGGGCTCTGCGCTGCCGCCACCCAGCCCGGTCAGGAAGCGACGGAACTTTATGCCCTGCTTTTGAAGGGACTGTATTTCCTCAGCTACGATCAGTCTGCCGATGCATTGGAAACCACTTCTGCTTTTTTGCTGCTGTTTGCAGGGGCCACCGGTTACCGCCCGAGGCTGACACGTTGCGCCCATTGTCGCACGCCTCTTGATCCGGAAAAAAATGGGCATTTTGATGTGGAAGCAGGCGGTCTCTGCTGCCCGGACTGCGCCTCCCGCAGCACTTATCCGGTCAGTGTAAGGCAAATTGACTGGATGAAGGATACATTCCGCAGTGGACTTTTACCCAAAGAAAAAGGCGACGGATGCACCTTGTTTGAAGTGCTCCGCCGCTTTGTGGAAAGCCGCCTGGATGTACGGGTGAAAGCCAGCAAACTGTTACCGTAGCTTGGCCTCCATGCGTGGGTCATAGTAGGTGGAACGTGCCAGGGTGATTTTGTAGCTGTTGGACATGGTGTAACTGTAGGAAAAATCCTGGCAGCCGTTAAGAAGACGCTGACTCTTTTTTCTGAAGTGATAGTGATCGTTTTCCCTGAGGGTGGGCAGGCATTCCTCCAGCACCACCAGCATGGCTTCCTGTTGTTCCGGGGTGAGGTAGGCGAAGCCGTGCTCCTTCATGAGGAAAGCGTTGCTGGAACCGGCAGGAGTGAGGTAATAAAAGATCACGCCGGTCTTATCCACAGTCACCCTTTCAGGCACATGCCTGCGGGCGCCCCTGAGCATGGGGTAGAGCGCCTCGAATACGGGAGAGGCATACAGTTTGCGCACCCGGAGCTGCTGCATGCGGGTACGGTGATGCTGGCGGATAAGCACCACCAGCAGAAAAATCAATGCGGCAACAGCAAAAAACACGGATAAAATCCGAAGCATGGGTATCACTCTTTCCCTTATGATATGTGGCATTATACAATATATCGTATTTTGTCGCAAGGGGAAGACACAATTTTTATAGATATTGTAGTGAAAATGTAAAAAAGTACTATAATTTGTGGCAAAAAGAGCATTGCAATGCTGGAAAGGGATATATAGATGAACTATACAATTGTAGCGCTGCACCAGAAGCCGGAACTCATGGAAGGCGCTGCCCGGTGGTTTCACGAAAAGTGGGGCAATCCGGAGGAAGCCTACCGGGAAAGCATGGAAGAAAGCCTCAAGGCCGGGAGCGCCGTGCCGTGCTGGTATGTTGCCATGGCGGAGGGACGCATTGTCGGCGGAATGGGCGTGATTGAAAATGACTTTCACGACCGGAAAGATCTTGCTCCCAATGTGTGCGCCGTGTACACCGAGGAATGCTGCCGTGGACAGGGGATTGCCGGAAAACTGCTCGATTTTGTTAGCCGGGATATGCATCAGAAAGGCGTGAACACGCTGTATCTGTTGACGGATCATACTTCCTTTTACGAGCGTTATGGCTGGGAATACCTTTGCATGGCCCAGGGAGACGGCGAGGAAGAAATGTCCAGGATCTATGTGCATCGCATGGCCTGAGTTGCCAGGAGACTGCGGAATATGGAATACCTCATCCGACCAATGAAAAAGGAAGAATACTGCCTTCTGGAGTCATTTCTATACGAAGCGATCTTTGTGCCGGAGGGCTGTGCCAAGCCATCCCGGGCCATCCTTGCGCAGCCGGAGTTACAGGTGTATGTGAAGGATTTTGGCAAGGAGCCGGATGACAGGTGCTTTGTGGCAGAGGTTGAAGGTGAAATAATCGGTGCGGTCTGGGTGCGTGTGATGAACGATTACGGGCATATAGGCGAAGGGATCCCCTCGTTTGCTATTTCGCTGTATGAGCAATACCGCAGCAAAGGTATTGGCACCGCCCTGATGAAAGCGATGCTCCGTGAACTGGCAGAAGCTGGATATGATAAAACGTCCCTGGCGGTGCAAAAGGCGAATTATGCCATAGGAATGTATCGGAATGTTGGTTTTGAGATCATCGGCGAGAACGAGGAAGAGTATATCATGTGCTGCGTACTGAAAGAAAAAAAGCATTGTTTTTGCGGAGGATAAAATGACCTTCTACACCATAACCCCGGAAGACCGGGAATTGATCGAAGCTGCATTGAACAAGATCAACAGTAATTTTGACAGCATAAAATACAATCACACGGTGAGTGCAGCCATCAGGTGCAAAAATGGTAAGGTATATGCGGGCGTGAATTGCGACGGCATCCACGGAGCCTGCGCCGAATACATCGCAATGGGCATTGCAATATCCGAAGGGGAAAGAGAATTTGACACCATTGTGGCTGTGCATAAGGATTATCCCAACCAGGTGATCGCTCCCTGCGGTAATTGCAGACAAATGCTGGTGGAGTACTGCCCGGATATCAGGGTGATTCTCAATGATTATGACAACCAGCTGGTGAAGGTGGGGGTCAGGGATCTGCTGCCCTTTGCATGCCCGTAACGGAAAAGGGCAACGATATTGCAAAAAAACGCACAATAAAAACCACCGTATGCGAGGAGAACTCTTAAGGAACAATTTATCCAGTAACTAACAAACGAGCATCCGACGATCATGCCGGATGCTCGTTTGCTTATGCGCCCCACAAACGCAATGCACCGAAATGGTGCATATAATTGCGCCCTCCTAAGAGGGAGAAAATCTGCTTTGGTTTGCTCAACAAATTGGAATTTATCGTCTTAACAGGAATTGCTCCAGTGTTGCATTAAATATCAATTATATCTTTTGACATATCTGATGCTGATACATATGGATGGTGATATGGTTTCCTGCCTTTTGGTATTCCCATTATTTTGGCAATCCTATAGTCATTTGGATTTACATTCATTTTCTCAAAATCTTTATCTATTAATTTGTAGCCAATTGCATTTTTGGGGCAATAGCTGACGCAAGCCATACATTGAGCACATTTGTGCTTAAAATGAGGTTTGCTATTTATCAGTTCAATATTATTCACAGGACAAACCCTTGAACAAACTCCGCAAGAAACACAGCTGTTGCTGATTTTAAATCCGTAATCGGCAACATTCTGGATACCCTTGTATTTTTTCATGCTTGCAATTTTTGCGCGTATCATTGCATTAGCACGAGGGATTTTACGAATTATTCTGTCAGAAATTTCTTTGCCGATTTTTTCAAGTTGCTTTTCTGTTCTCGGAATTACAATTTTGGGAGATGGCATAGGGGGATATACTGTTACATAATTAGCAACATTGTTTACTTTTGTACCATAGGACAGATTGATACCTTTACTTTTAAGAATCTGTTCGAGTTTCTCACACGCTTCTCCGCAAATTATTGAAGGCATAGCAACGCAAAAAACATATGCATTGGGGTTAATTTTGAGCCTTTGAACAAACTCCGCAGCGGGTTCTGGCATCGTCCAATGGTATACAGGAAAAACAAATCCTACTACATCACAATGTTCTGCCGAATTATCGTCAGGACTACTCTTCATTGATATTAAAGTACAATTATTAATATACCTTCCAATTTTTAAAGCAGCACGCAGACTATTTCCCGTACCCGTAAAATAGTATATTTTATTTTCCACAATGCTCCCTCCAAATTCAAGTTTGTCGCTTTCATTCTATCACGCAGAACAAGAAACAGCAAGCCTTGGCGGGCTTGCTGTTTCGGTATTTCTTTGGTGCAAAGGGAAGGATAACTCCTTCCTTTCCATCCTCCCAGCTGGCAGGCATGCGGTGGTTTTCTCATATGGAGGTTTCTGTCAGTTGCCACAATAGGCCACATCCAGCACGGTAAAGCTTTTGGCTACATCGCCTTCTGCCATTTTGATTTCCACGGTATGAGGACCGTTTTCGCCCAGCAGGATCATCTCCGTCACAGGCTGGCCCCAGGCGGTCTGGGAATAGCCGGGCAGGCGCACATAGTATTCGCCGTCCACCCAGACCTCTGCATCGCCGCAGTTGGTATTGTTTTCCTGCTTGAAGACCACAGTCATGTGGGTGCCGGTCACGTTAAAAGTGAGGGGGGTGTTGGTATTGCTGCCGGCACCATGCTTCCAGCCCATAACATAGGAATAGCACATGGCGACCCCGGAGGGAAAGGAACCCATGGAAACCAGGGCGGGATCTCCATTCTTGGAGATGTTTACAAGGTTTTCCAGGTTGCAGGCGTAACGGGCTTGTGCAGGCACGGTGTATTCAGCGGCAGGGGGTGTTTCGGCGGCAACGTCGAAATAGTGACCAATGAGCCGGGCAATGAAGGCATGCCCGTCGGTGGTGGGATGGGCAAAGTCCGCAGAATAGTCGCTCCACTGCATTTTGTTCTGAAGAATCTGAATGTGCACTGCATCATAGACGGAAATCATGCCAAGATCGTAGTGCTTGCCGATCTGCTTCATGTGCACATGAGCGGAATATCCGGTATCGGTCAAAGTAAAAATGAGAATGACTGCCGGCTGCGTTTCGCTGTTGAGGATCATGCGCACAAGGGATTCGTAGGCCATGCGGCTGCGGTCGTCAGTGCCATCGTTTACAGCGTACTCAATAAAGACGATATCAGGATTGTGGCTGAGCACATCCTGCTGGCAACGGGTAACACCCAGAAGAGAAGGCGTGCCGGAAATACCGGCGTTGTGGTATTCAAGCAGAGCAGGATCGGGCATATATTTTTCCGCAAAAAGCCTGGCAGAAAGCGCAGCGTAGCAATGGGTTTTCTGGGGCTGGGCAGAGGCGCCTTCGGTAATGGAACCGCCCAGATAAACCATGGATACAGCTTCGCCGTTGCGGGCTTTGTCAATGGCCTTGTGCAGCCGCTGGGTATTGCCCACGGAGAAGAGGGAACGTTCTACCATTTCATCGGTGAATACGGATGCATCAGCCATGGCAGCGCTGGAAACCAGCGGGAGGACTGCGAGTGCAAGGGCAAGAATGCGGACGAGAAACTTCTTCATGAGATGGCTCTCCTTTGGTGCGTAGTCTGTGACATTATTATAGCACCGCCGCAAAGGGCTGTGCAAGGCGGCCGGGTCAGGCCTGAAACAAAAAAGCAAGCCGCGGAAAATGCGGCTTGCTGGATTTTTGGGAAAGATATCAGGGAGCAACTTTGACGGGAACGCTGTATTCGCTGTAAACCCGCTTGCCGCCGGAGTTTTTGTAGGCACGGACTTTGTAATAATAGGTTCTGTCCATATCCTCGTTTTCAATGCGGAAATCCCAGCGTTTGGTGGTGGCCTGTTCTTCCACCTTGGTATAGGAGCCGGTTTTGGAGGTGGAACGATACAGTACATAGCCGGATGAGCCCTTCACATACACAGAAAGCACAACATGCTTGCTGTACTCTTTCAGGGTGAGCTCGGGCTCCACATCGCCGATGGTGGCGGCGGTAACGCTGCCGCTGCTGGAGGAAGTGGAAGAGGAAGAAGCGGAGCCGCTGCCGCTGATGGTAACGGTGCAGGTGGCGTCATCCAGACCGGCGGAGGAAACGGTGAGGGTACCGGTGCCGTTCTTTTTCTTCTTTACGGTACCAGTGGAATCCACGGTGAAGACGGAGCTGTTGCTGCTCTTGAAGCTGAGGGTTTCCAGCTCGCATTTGCCGATCTTTACGTCGTAGCGGTCGTAGAGATATACGGTGGGCTGAGCGGTGCCCTTGTTTTTCATGTTCATGTCGCTGACACGCAGCTCAAAACGGCGGTGGGTCTGATCGGCATGGGGGTACATTTCTTCGGAGATCACCACAGGGATGGTCTTGGTACGGCCTGCCTTGGCAGTGGATGCGGCGGCTTTGCCCTTGTAGTCCTCGGGCTGCTGCTGCAGGATCATAACCCAGTAATACTCGTTGTTGCTGCCCTTGACGTACACGCAGCCAATGCCGGCATGGGTGTAATCGCTGTCCAGCAGGTAGTCAGAATAGGCCTCCTGCCAGTCCAGGAACACTTCTTCCGCTTTGGTAAAGTCGGTAGCAACCAGCTCGGAAATAGCCCCGCCGTTGTTGCTGGCGGGATAGTCCTCCATCACAGTGTCAAAATCCGTCATGTTGGGGCGGGTGTGGTCAAAGAGCACGAAAAGTTCCGCAGAGCGCTGCAGAGAGGCTTCTTCCAGATCGGTGCTCATCACCAGAGGTTCCAGGCCGTTTTCCTTGCGGTAGTTGTTGATTTTTTTCAATAGTTCCCGGGAACGGTTCTGATAAGTGGTGGTGGAAACTTTTACCGTAAGCTGCTTTTTCTTGGCTGCGTCCACCTGGGGTACATAGCCGATCATCAGCACAAGGCAGATAAGCAGGGAAAGAAAACGAAAAATAGCGTTCCGATGGTTCATTGAAACCACTCCCTTCACTGGTATACACACATCATAACCCAGAAAAGCAAATTCGTCAAACCTGTGTTGAGAAAAGGTTTTCGGGGCAAACTGGCTGAAAAAGGGAGGTGCTTTGGATGATAGGAACCTTTGTGGCAGGAGCGGCGCTGTATCCCTGCATAGAGCTTATGTGGAGGGGGCGAACCCATCCCTCTATGGCATTTGCAGGAGGCGCAGGGCTTTGCTGGCTGAGATGGCTGGCGAGGCATACGGAAGGGCTTCCTTTGTGGATACCGGCAATCGCCGGAGGCACAGGTATCACGGCTATGGAATACTTGCTGGGAGTTACACTTAACAAAAAATACAATATCTGGGATTACCGCAAAAAATGGAAAAATATTCGGGGGCAGATCTGCCCGGCCTTTGCGCTGGCCTGGTGTGGCCTGAGCGCCCTGGCGGTGAGAGGGATGAGGGGGGTGAGAATGTAAACGCTGTGTCAGCGGAACCTGACAGGCAAACAAATGAAAGAATGCTGTTTATTTTGAAAAAGGTTATTGACAAAAAGCATCCCATCCGGTAATATCATGCATCCTGTCCCATTTTCCAACCGATGTCATGACACGAAAACAGAATCAACAGAAAGAAGGGATGCTATGAGCTTGCTTTCCAAGTATCTTGCAGCCGTTGGCGGAAGAAAAATTCCCCATGAGGTTTCGTTGCGGTTTGCAGAATCGTTGAAAGGTGCCTCCGTTGAACAGCAGCAGAAGTACCTTGATAACTTTATCATAGACGTATTGTCGGAATACCCCATAGAAGATATGTCCCGATTCATGTCCACATTTTACGAGGAATATCTGCCCGAAGATGATCCGTTTGTAAAGGCTTTCCGGGAACGAAATATACCGCTGTACAGCCGTTTGGCGTATGCGGAATACGCCGCCGGGCATCTGGGCGAGGAAGGGGAATACTTGCGGAATCGGCTGGCAGAGGAAATGGAGATGCAGTATCCTCTGAAAAAATGGGCGGCCAGGATGTACAGCCGTCAGGAAGGGAAACCGGAAGAAGAACGGCAGCGACTGGAACTGGAGGCTGTACTGCGGCAAAATGCACTGCTGGAATCCCTTGAGGATATACGGCGGGAGGCTTAAGGAAAGAATCCGGAAAATAGATTCGGGCCAGACTATGAGGCGCTTATTTGTGATTGTGTGATGAAACAAAATGGATACGGCAAAGCTGGAGAAGCTCTGTCATATTTACAGAGATTTCCGGTTTCTTTGCCGGCGGAATTATATATTTGGTGAATCAAAGACGAAAAAACACTGTGCCTGACGCACAGTGCATGTGAAAAAATCATCCAAGCTTCTCTTTCAGTATTTGGGCAATGTACTTGCTGGCCTTGCCGTCGCCGTAGGGATTGGCGGCGCTTTCCATCCTGTGGCATGCGGCGGGGTCGGTGAGGAGTTCCTTTATGGCGGTGTAGATAGCCTGTCCGTCGGTTCCAACCAGTTTCAGGGTTCCGGCGATAACGCCCTCGGGCCGTTCGGTGGTATTCCTCATTACCAATACCGGCTTGCCCAGCGCAGGGGCTTCTTCCTGAATGCCGCCGCTGTCCGTAAGGATGAGATGGGCCCGGGCCATAAGATTGTGGAAATCCAGTACGTCCAGTGGCTCAATCATGTGGATGCGCTCCTGGCCGCTGAAGCAGGCATTAGCCATATCCCGGACGGCTGGGTTCAGATGCATGGGGTAGAGCACCTTCACATTTTCAAATTCATCGGCAATGCGGCGGATAGCTGTGAACATCTCCCGCATGGGTTCACCCAGGTTTTCACGCCGGTGTGCCGTCAGCAGAAGCAACCGGCTGCCTTTGGCCCAGTCGATTTCGGGGTGCTGATAATCCTTCTGCACGGTGGTTGCCAGGGCATCGATGACGGTATTGCCGGTGACGAATATTTTTTCGTCAGGCTTGCCTTCCTTGAGCAGGTTCTTGCGGCTTGTTTCCGTGGGAGCAAAGTAAAAATCGGAGATAAGATCCACCGCCTGGCGGTTGAATTCCTCGGGGAAGGGGGATTGAAGGTTGTAGGTGCGAAGCCCGGCCTCCACATGCCCCACGGGGATCTGCAGATAAAAGCAGGCCAGGGCGGTGGCGAAGGCGGTGGAAGTGTCGCCGTGCACCAGAACTACATCCGGCTTTTCGGCAGTGAGGATTTCCCTGAGGAGACCAAGAATGCTGAGCGTTACATCGAAAAGCGTCTGGTTTTCCTGCATGATGCCCAGGTCGTATTTGGGTTCCACCTGGAAGCAGGCCAGGATCTGATCCAGCATTTGCCGGTGCTGGCCGGTAACGCACACCACGGTTTCAAATTCGGGATGTTTGCGCATTTCCAGAACCAGAGGGCACATTTTGATGGCTTCCGGACGTGTGCCAAAGACAAGCATTACCTTTTTCATGCCGGTACCTCTATTCTGCATCTTTTGAAAAGAACGGGATGCGGGTGTTGTCAACCACGAAGCATGCTTTGCATACGGCGTACGGCAGCTTCATCCTCTGATGAGGAAAGGAAGGTGACGCTGCCGCCAAAGGGGTGGTTGCCCAGAAGGTTTTCTTCCGTAAGGCGGCGTTTCAGCTGGCGGATAGCGCCGGCGTTGCCGTCGATAAGGGGGACGTTTTCCGGGAAAAAGCGGGCAATAGCCCTGCGCAGGAAGGGATAATGGGTGCAGCCCAGAACAACGGCCTTTACGGGCTCGTTTAAAAAGGGACTCAATATAGAGCGGAGAAGATGATCCACTTCTTCGCCCTCCAGCTGTCCTCGCTCCACGCATTCCATCAGGCCGGGACAGGGCACAGGCAGGGCATCTTTGCCATAAAGCTGCATCAGTGCCTGAAATTTTGGCAGACGGAGCGTATTGTGGGTGGCCATAACCAGTATTTTGCCCTCGCCCGGCAAAAGCGAGGCGGGCTTCAGGGCGGGCTCCAGGCCGATAATGGGCAGGCTCAGTTCCTGGCGGAGTTGCCCGGCGGCGCAGCTTGTGGCTGTATTGCAGGCGATGACGATGGCCTTGCAATCCATGGCAATCAGCTTGTCTACCGCCTGGTGGGTCAGCCGAAAAACTTCCTGCGGATCCTTGTCGCCATAGGGGGCGTTCAGGGTATCACCGAAATAGATATAGTTCTCATCGGGCAGCTGGCGCAAAGCTTCGCTCAGCACGCTGATACCGCCCAGCCCGCTGTCCAGAAAACCGATGGAACGCTGGTCCAAGGAAAATCCCTCCGTTGGCACAAACGGCCTTATAAACCATTCTCCAATCGATTATACCCGGAAAAGGGAGGATTTTCAAGACTCAATCCGGGAAAAGAACCTGAGCGATAGCGTCTGCAAGGTATGGCATGGAACAGAGCGCCTCCTGAAGGCTGTTGCGGTTATTGCCCACTTCAATCAGCACGCAGCCTACGGATACATGCTGATTGTACCGTCCGGATTTCAGCATGACGTTTTTGCAAAGGCCCGGCACCTGACGATTGATTTCGTCGGTGATCTGCTGGGCGTAAAACAGGTTTTTCTCCCAGTCGGGTTTTTCCGCAAATCCCTGCCCGGTTCGACCCTCCCCTTTGCCGATAAGGAACATCAGCCGTGCCAGTTCCTGGCCGCCAAAGGCCACGGTGTTTGCGCCGCTTTGGCCGTTTATATAGGCATCCCGGTGCAGATCGATGCACAGATCGAAGCTTTCGCCTCGCTGCCGCCGCATCATCAGCATATCCAGGGAACGGGTGTAGGCGCTGTCCAGCACCGGCGGCTCAAAGTCAGTGGTGTCGTGCACCACCTCAAAGCCCAGCCCTCTGAGCAACGCTGCCAGCTCGCCGCCCACACGCACCATGTTGTAATCGTGGTTGGCAGTGCGCCATTGGGTGGTTTCCTCATAATCCATGCCCGGCTGTTTTTCATAGGCCTCGTAGGTGTGGGTATGGTAGATGAGAATGCGCCCGGCTTTTTTGGCGGGTTGTTCCTCCCGGATCACCTCCAGGGTGAAGGCATCCCCGGCAGGTGCGGGGGATGTGGTGGGCTCAGGCGTATGGGTAACAGCTACAAGGGTAAAAGGCTCCTCTGTAGGCATATTTACTTCCTCGTCTTCAAAACTGCCTGCGGAAAAGGCAGCAACCACTGCCGGATCGGGTTCAAAACCGCTGTTCTTCGGCAAGAGCAGGCCCACGCACACTCCCACCACAAACATCAGCATAAGCAGTACCACAAAGCGTTTTTTATCAAGCATGTCCATAGCATACACCGCCTGTACAAAGGTTTTCAGGGGAGGATATGCTACGGGTGCAGGTAAGTATGCAGCGTGTCCGCATCCAGCGCAGGGTGCAGCGCCAGATTGATGCCCTCGCTGAGCAGGTCGGCAACACTGAGCACCATTTCATCAATTTCTCTTGGGGTGACAACCATACTGCCCAGCACGCCCTGAGCCACCTGCGTCAAAAGACGTTCTGCCGCCTTAGGATGCTCCGGGTTCATTACGCCATATTCTTCCATCAGGTTGGCCATGGCATCCCGGGCAATGGTGGAGGCATACACCACCATGGGTACCCCCACAGCGATTACCTTAACGCCAAGGGTATCCCGGGTGAGGCCCAGCCTGTGGTTGCCCACACCGCTGCCGGGCTCAATGCCGGTATCGGTAATCTGGACAGTATTGCAGATGCGCTGGCTTTCAAAGGCTGCGAGGGCATCCACAGCAATGACCGCAGCAGGCTTGACATGCTGGATAAGGCCCCGGCAGAGCTCGGCTGTTTCAATACCGGTGAGCCCCAGCACGCCGGGCGCAATGGCGCTGACGCCCCGAAGCTTGCCCTGCATATCCCGGGCAATGGTTTCCTGCAGGTGACGGGTCACAAGAATCCGCTCGATGACACGGGTCCCCAGCGCATCGGCGGTAACATTGCGGTTGCCAAGCCCCACCAGCAGCACCTCGCCCTCCTTGGGCAGCATTACCCGGATGGCCTGGGCCACCAGGCGGATGAGCAATTGCCGCCTTTCCGGAGTGCATTTGTAGAGATCGCTGCATTCCAGGGTGATATATTCGCCCCGTGGACGGCCCAGCAGTTTGGCTGCCCGTCCGCTTTCGATGACGATGCGTGTGCGCTTCACGCCGCCCACTGCATGGGTGCTCATGTTCACCCCTTCCAGCCGGCCGCTTTCCTCGCTGATGCGTTCCATGGCCAAATCGGTACGAAAACCTCGCATACAAATCCCATCCTTCCTTTGGGGGATAGTGTGCGCAGCTTTGCCGGGGCTATACTGTTTTCAGGGCAAAAGAAAAAACACACCGTGCAATTCCGGCGTGTTTTGAATGCGGGTGCGGTCGTAAGCCGAGTTCTGTCGTTGGACGATCATCTATCTACACCGTGCGTTGCCGCACGGTTCCAGCGATCTCTTTAGAAGCACGACGGGCCGCCGTATAGCTTCTGGTCGGATCTTGCATCGGATGGGGTTTACAGCAAACCTGTGTTACCATAGGTTTGGGTGAGCTCTTACCTCGCCTTTCCAGCCTTACCGCCGGCAATGCCGACGGCGGTATATCTCTGTTGCACTTTCCTTGGAGTTGCCTCCACCGGCCGTTAGCCGGCATCCTGCCCTGCGATGCTCGGACTTTCCTCATGGCACGGTTGACCACGCGATCGCCTGGCCGCCCCGCAGATGTAATCATAGCACGCCAGGAAGAAAAATTCAAGATGAAGTACATTTCATGCTTGACAGGCAGTGGAAACTGTGCTAATATAATTTGCGTCGCCAACAGGTGATGAGGTGCTTTGGCTCAGTTGGTAGAGCACATCGTTCACATCGATGGGGTCACTGGTTCGAGTCCAGTAAGCACCACCAAAAAGAAAGACCACCCGTAAGGGTGGTTTTTCTTTTTGTCTGTTCCCCCCCGCAGGGGTTTCATTTTTCCTTCCCGGACAGTTTCATTTTTCGATGTTGACAGGTTGGGCGACCGTCCCGTTATCTCGACTCGATGTGAACAGGATGCCGGACAGACACACTTCCTATAAGAATAGATATCGGTGTGGCTTAAGAGCCGGAAAACGTGTATAACAATGGGGTGGCATCAAAAAAGCCACTCAGAAAAAATTGTTTGGCTGATGTTGTTATTCGGGAAGTTTTTTCGTCTGTTCAGGTGAAGGGAGGCGATGAGCCGATGAGCACGGTGGTGGCCAAGGGCCCGGCGATCACCAAGGATAAGAAGCTGGAAGAACTTGTTGACAGGTATCAAACCAGTCTGCTGAGAGTCTGCTTCACATTTCTTCATGATCGAAGTCTCGCTGAAGACGCAGTGCAGGAGACATTTATCAAGGTATATAAGAGCCTTGACTCTTTTCATGGGGACGGCAGCGAAAAAACCTGGATTTTCAGGATTGCCATGAACACATGCCGGGATATGCTTCGTGGTCGCTGGTTTCGATTTGTTGACAGACGGGTCGATCTCAGCCAGTTGCCGGAACAGACGGTGCAAATGGAAACTGGCGACAAGGAAATCATGACAGCGGTCATGGAATTGCCAGTCAAACTCAGGGAAGTCATTCTTCTGTGCAGCTTTGAAGGGATGACCACTTATGAAGCAGCGGAATCTCTGGGAATCACTCAACAGGCAGTCAGTAGCAGACTGAAACGAGCAAAGGAAAAGCTTAAAAAAGAATTGAAAGGGAAAGGATGTGATCTGTCATGACAGAAAGCAGGGAAGATGAACGCATCAGGTCAGCGTTGAATCATATAATGTCCGGCCTGAATGGAAATCCTTATCTGGCACGGCGGATCATTGCGAATACGAAAGGAGAAGAACCTGTGGCTAAAAAGTTTTCTGCTTCTGCAGTTCTTGCTGTTGTTTTGGTCATTATCACTACTATTGCTTTGGCAGCAGGTGTGATTTACAATCAAGAATGGTATTGGAACAATCGAAATAGCTATGAAAAAGCAAATCGCCCTGAAGTCTATGAAGCAATTATGGCCAACATGGTTGAAAACCCGGAGCAGATACAGTGTGAAGATGATGACGTACAAATTGTCATTCAGGATGCTTCATGGGCTCCAGAGGCAAATATCATGACAATATCTTTCAGAGCAACTCCGAAAAAGCCGGATTTAGATGAGCTTCATAGCATGTGGGCTTTGGATACAGATGGAAGTTATATCGGCGAAGGCGGTTCTTCGACTGTAACGGATGACAGCGAAGATCGTGCTGTGCATTGGCTTTGGCGAAGTGATATTGAGATGGAGGATGCTTCACGCGGTTATGGAAATATCCCAGGGTATGGCCCCGTGGCAGATATGATGGATGACAGTCAAAAGCATCTTCTTTTGATCGATTATACAGGAACACATGTCTCCATTGATCTTCCCGACAATACAGCGGGAGAGCTGCCGATGCCTGGGAGCATTGACATGTTTAGAAGCACCAATGGCGATGTCTACTTTGTTGGAGAATTTGATCTAAGCTCATTGCAGGAAGATTTGAGTTCGCTGCTGGATGATTATGAACAGAAAATGCGTGACCTTGCAAAGAAAAACCCGGATATGAAAGACCACTATGAAGCAAATGCATTAGCAGCCAGAGAAGACAGTAACTTGATTGGTGAAAATGGAATTACCTGCTACCTGACCTATCGTATTGTTGAATACAGAGAAGGAATGGATGACTCTGACTTGTACACAAGTGGAGATGGAAGATCGGTTCAGTTCATCATCCGTCCTGTCAGATAAGGGAATAACTGATTTCTGAAGAAACCGAAACAACTCCGGCCTCGTAAGGGGGCATAGATGCGTTGAACCCCCATGCTGCACGGTGGAATTGCGTGCAGCATGGGGGCTGAAATAAAATGCCTTTGTGAGCAAATTACCGATATCGAAACTCCAGTATTACATGATTATTTGTGGCATTCTGGGCTGTAATAACAAGACCGGGACAATTGTTTTGCAATGTGGCAATAACAGGATCCGCATAATATCTGTTCAAAACGGTGTTATAGCACCATGAATGGAGGCCGGATGCAGACGGATTTTCATATTTTATCCATCCCTCATCTTGAAAAGAAAAGCCAGAGCCAAGCATGTAGCTCTTTTCTATTTCTTTGCGAACCCCACCACAATCCCAGTCGAACCAGAAGCTGAGATGGTCGGTTCCATCGTCATTTTCCCAAATGGACAGGACTCCTTTAGCAAAATCATTTTTCATAAAAGGATATTTCGTATAGACAAAGTTGACGAGGCGTGCAAGGGCCTCTGTTTGTTTATACACATCATTAGGCATATTTGCATATACTGATGCTGTTGAAGGACTGGGAGTGGAAGTAGAGTATGTTTTTTCTTTTGTGGGGTTGCTCAAAGACAAAGAGGAAAATTTCAATAAGAGAAAGAATCCAACTAAAATCAAAATAACGGTCCAAAAGCTCATACTATATTATATCCTCCATCAAGCTATCCATCATTCCCCGATAAAGCTCATACGCCTTTTCATTCTTCCCTGCATCAACCAACGCCACACAGGGCACAATGAAATCCGCATATAACGATTCAAACCGTTGCTGGGCATCGGTCTTTTTGCAGAGGGCTTCCACAATGCCCGGGGCGACGGCATAGTATTCTTCGATGGCTTCCTTGCCGCCGGGTTGGTTAGTCAACCAGTTGTCCCGGAAGGCACGGAGGGCCGTCAGCTCATGACAGTCGTCGGGCAGGTTTTTGGCCTTTACGCAGGCGCTGGTGATGAAGCAGCTGGAACTGTTGTTGTCGCCCTTCATGTGGGGGCAACGGGAGTAGCCGCTTTCGTAGTTGTTGCAGAAGTTTTCGTAGATGGCCGAACCGGTCAGAATCCTATCCTTAGTGATCTGACACCGATAGCCGCCGCTCCACTCCAGAAAGGGACATTGACGGGACATAGCGATCACATCCTTTGTGAAGTTTTTTATATATTACACCAGAAGTGGTGTAAAAGTCAATACGCCATATGTGATGTAAATATAATTCCTTCGGGAGGACAGCCAAATGAAGGAATATTATGAAATTTTGCGGGAATTGCGGGAGGACAGAGACCTGTCGCAGAAGGATATCGCCGCTATGCTGGGTACCACGCAGCAGGTCTATTCCCGATATGAAAAAGGAATCAACGAAATGCCTATCCACCATTTGCGCAGACTGTGCCAGTATTATGGCGTAAGTGCGGATTATGTGCTCGGCCTGGGACGCCAGAAAAAATAAGCCTTTTCCGGCTGGAATATCTTTCCGCCTGCGGAGGTATGGCCCGGGCTCCGGAAATATGCTATGATGGGGGAAAGGCGGGGCCCCTGGGGCAAACTGCCGACGCAAGGAGGATCATATGACCGGATACGCCAAAAAGACGCTCGCTGTACTGATGACCGTCATGGTCACGCTTTTTGCTGCCGTTGCCTTCGCAGAGCATACGCACACGTTTTCGGAAACCTGGGACAGAAATGCCACGGAACATTGGCATGCTTGTGATTGCGGCGAAAAGACCGATGTATCCATGCATGTTGTGGATGATATTTTCTGTGCTGTTTGCGGCAGCGAGATCTGGCTTTTTGATGACGGTACCACAGATGTATTCGATTACTACGAAAACGGTGATCTTCGCCGGAATACATTTTACGATGCAGATGGCAGCGTCATCGGTGAATACAGCTATGAATACGGCTACGATGGCGAAGGACGCTGGCTGTGGAGCAAGACCTGGACCGGAGATTTTCTGGTGGAAGAAACGCAGTACGCCGTGAATGAGTACGGCGAAAGCTTGCCCGCCGTTCAGGAAAGCTACAGCGAAGACGGCTACCGGAGCCGCAATGAATACGACCGGTACGGCAACATTGCGGCTATATGCAACTACGATGAAGCGGGCGTGCTGCTTTTTGAAGAACTGTACGAATACACTTACAGCGAAGAGGGAATGGCGCTCGAAACCAGGATCAGCGGCCGTTTTGATGATGGAACCAGCTATGTCTGGGTGGATAACCAGTATGGCGACCGCATCAGCAGCGTTATGTACGAGGCAGACGGCACCAGGGTGATGGACTTTACCACGGATTACGGCTATGACGAGATGGGCAACAAACTGTGGTACAAGAGTTACAACGAAGGCATGCTGGTGGAGGAGGCTACCTATGCCATCCATAGGGACGAGGCGGGCAGCTGGAGCTACGAGCATCTGTATACCGAATACCTGGAGGACGGCGGAAGAATCGTAACGGAATTCGATTACGAAGGCAGCGAGGTAAACCGTACGGAGTACGATGCGCAGGGAAGCGCCGTGGAATCATTGCCCTGACAAAGCGACAGAAAACATAATTACCCGATAGAAAAGAACTGCATCCCATTTGTTCTTCCTCAAATGGGATGCAGTTCAGTTTGTTCCGGGTGTTTTTGGCTGAACTTACTTGTTAAAAATCAACCGCTGGTATCCGGGGTTGATGGTTTCCTCCGATACAAAAGGCGTATCCGGCACTTCAATCACCATTGTTTCAGGGATGGCGTCCAGGGAGAGCATGTTCGTGCAGACTACTGTGGGAAACTGCTCCACATTGACGGAAGTACCGCTGAGACAAATGCCCTCGGGGAATTCGGTCTCTTCGTCCTTTTCCAGCCAGCGGATACCGCTGAGCGCCCAGGCGTCATCTGCGGTTTTGCCTTCCCCGGCAGTAAAGGTGGTATACAGATACAGCCCCAGAGGCGTCAGTTCTGCTTTGACTTCCTTCAGGTAGAAACCGCTGGCCAAAAAGTCTCCCTGGTTGATGTAGGTGTGTTCCTCGATGGGGGCTTCCAGATAGATGCTGAGCTCTTCCCGGTTGGAAAGAACTTCCTTCTCATCGCCTGTGTTTGCATCGATTTCAGCCACACGCAGGTACAGCTGGGTGTTCAGCTTTTCTCCGGTGGGGTTGCCTGCCAGGAAATGCATGTTGAAATAGACCAGGCTGCCGTCTTCGTTCCACATAAAGTCTTCCATTCCAACGCCTTCATCGTATTCCTGCGGTGGTTCCAGAATGGCTCTTACGGAATAAAGCTTCAAATCCAGCTGCTTTGCTGCGTCCACCCATGTGACAGCAGGATCCACGCCCAGACGTGTGGCTATCTGTCTGCCATTCTCGCCGGTAGCCCCAATGGAATCGGAGGGCTCGGCGCACAAAAGCACTTTGCTGCCATCCACACATGCAATCCTGGTAGAAACCATGGCCACATGCCCGTCGCAAATCAATTCCTGGGTAGTAAAGCGGATTGATCCCAGAGTAAATTCGTGCTGATTTACTTCTTCGCTCATGATGCGCTGCCCTGCTCCCGGCACAGTGGCCTCGTACCCGGCGCCAAAGTAGTCCTTCCAGCCCAACATGGCGCCTGCTGCCATTGCTACCGTCATCATTGCCACAATGATCAGTGCTGCAATGATCATCGTGCGGTAAGAAAATTTTTTCACAGGTTCGTCCTCCTTCACGGAGCGGGCTGCATCCATCAGCGCTTCGTGGCAGAAAGCCGGCTCTTCACGAAAAGCTTTTTTCAGGTCAAGCCATTGATTTTCACGCTTCATTTTGCTTCCAGCTCCTTTCTAAGTTGTCCTTTGGCACGGTGGATCCTGCCCCGTACCGCCGCCTCCGTCAGTTTGAGCACCTGGGCGATATCCGCATAGGACATCCCCTCGGAGTAACACATAACCAACGGCAGCCGCAGCTTTTCCGGTAAATTTTGCAATGCCATCTGAAGCCACGGTTCAGGAGGTGATACTTCCGGCTCGCTGATCTCTTCCACAGAGACAAAGCGCCTGCGTTTTTTTACAGTGTCGTAGCAGGTGTTGATAAGGATTCGGGTAAGCCAGGTGCGGAAATACTTTTCTTCCCGCAGGGTGTTTCGTTTTTCCCATGCCTTCAGCGCCGTATCCTGCATGGCATCCCTGCAGGCGTCGTCGTTGCGGAGGATGGTATAGGCCACCCGATAGAGAAGGCCGCTGTGGGCTTCAATCTCCCGGACGAAAAAATCTTTGTCCATGGTCTCATCTCCTTGTAACGTTACACCTGTTAGACAGAACTCCGTAGAAAATCCTCACAGATTTTTTAATAAATTGATTTCAAATAACGTATCGCAGCAAAAAAAGGCTTGTTACAGCGTTTTTCTGCAACAAACCCTCACCCTGCAACCGGCAGGAAAAATCTGCGGTATCTTTCGCAGAATGATTATCCCTTGCTTTGGCGGACGTTCTTTTCCGGATTGGGACAGGTGATGATCCATGTGTAGCCGAACCGGTCCCGGGTCACGGAGCCGCAGCCGCCATCATCCGGCTTGGGATGGGGTTTCAAAGGGGAGAGCTTCTCTCCTCCCTGGGCCAGCAGGTGGATAGCACGGCGGGCATCCTCCATGGAATCCATATGAATCATCAGTTTAATGCGTGTGCTTTGCCCATCGTCCCCGAAGGCATCGGATGCAGCCATGCGGGTTTGCCCCAGCGTAAATTCTGCATGCATTACCTTGCCCGCCTGTGCAGGCGTTACATCAAAGGTTTCCTCCGACCAGCGGGACAGCCAGAATATTTCGCCGCCAAAGGCATCGATGTATGTATGAATGGCTTCCTCGCAGTTTCCGGAAAAGGACAGATGGGGTATTACATGTATGCATTTTGTTTCCATAGGGCGCTGTCTTCCTTCTCTGGTGCTGTTTACGATTGCCCGTGGGCCTTCATAAACAGCATATTCAGCAATGTAATGACTCCCTGCCAGCGGATCCGGGCTGCCTCGAACTCCGGATAGTCATTATACCACTTCCAGGTAACGGGATAGGAACCGTCCTCCAGCTGCTGTTCACGGAAATACTGGCATTCCTGCCGGCAAATATCAGCAAACTCCTCATAAAAAGGACTTTCCGGTGTGATGCCGAAATTGGAAGGCCTTGCGGTGTACTCGGTAGCCCATCGGCTTGCGTCGGTGCAGAGGCTTGCCCGAACCTGCTGACGAAGCTTGTCAAGAAATGCATCCATATCCGTCAGGGGCAGCTGCTTTTCCTTGAGGGTCCTGTACAGGTTGATGAAATTGCCTGCCACATGCTGCTCCTCAAAGGGTGCTTTTTCCATAAACCAGGCCAGGGCTTCCCGGGCGATGGTTTCCGCCTTGCGGTACAGTGCACTGTCAGGGCTTGCAAACCGCAGCGCAAAGGCGGCAAGCCCTGCGGTGGGGTTGTACTGGAAAGCATCCTTGCCATCGTAACCCCACCAGTAGGCATGAGGGTAATCGTTATTGGTGGGCACGCTGCCCCACCACTGATTGTGTTCCTGATCGAAATCGGCGCCGCTGTCCAAGTAGCGCAAAACACCCTGAATGATGGGGTGATCTCCATCCCTCAGGCCGACCTCGTCAAGGATGATGGTTCCATCCAGGGTGGAAATGGGCGAAGAGTGCGGATTCCAGTTGTCTGCCTCGATGCCGTGCCCGAAGCCGCCATCCTGGTTCTGATAGTACCCCAGCACCCGGAGCACTTCTTCCCTTGCGCTGCCCTCAAAGTGATACCGCCACCGTGCCACCTCAAGGGGCCGTGCGTTGCGATAGATAAATGCTTCTGCCTTCTGGAAAGTGTTCATGATACCGCCTCCTTTTTTGTAGCATAACATCCGCAGAAGAAAACGTATTGTAAAAAATCGACATCATTTTTTGCGATGCGCCAGCGCCAGCGCCTCCGAAGGGGTCATCAGATGCCGCCGCCGGAAGTCATGCAAAAGATGGGCCTGATCCGTGTAGCCAAATTGATCCACCAGATCCTGGATATTCGTGCCGGGGCGGCGCAGCAGCTCCTGCCAGAGCAGCTGGTAGCGCACAAGCCCTGAAAATGCCTTGGGGGAAAGGCCTATCTGCCTTCCGAAGGCCCTCTCCAGCCCCTTCTGGGAGGCTGCGGTTATGCAGCACAGGTCGGTAATTTTGGCACGGCCATGAGTTTTTATAAGGTAATCCACCGCATTCATCACATCTGCACTGTAGCGGGAATCGTCAAGCATTTCCAGCAGAATTCCTTCGGTGATCGTGATCCTGCTGCCTATGTCCGGTACATCCCACAAAAGGGGTTCCAGCCGCCTTCGCAAACCTGCAAAAAACATATCCACCGGAAAGTGGTGGTTCTTTGTGCCCACAAGGTTTTCCCGGGTAAACAGCGCCGCCGACCATGCATAAAACCGGATGGCAAAGGTGGATGTCAAATCCGCACTGCGCCAGCCTCCGGTACGGTAGGAGCCTTCGTCAATGGCGGCAAAGAAGCTTGCAGCGCTGTTTTGGGTATAGTTCAGATCAAAAATGATGTCCATGCAGGTATCGGGGATCACGATGCCCGGTTCGTCCTTTCCCGGCGGCAGCGCAACGGGTCTTTCCGTGCCCCAGAAGCAGCGGATATATGGCCTGAGTGCAGCACAGGGCGCATACTCCCGGTAGGTTTCGTCCTGCTGAAAGGGTGTGCCGGTAATGGGATGATACCTATGAGTAAGCTGCAGCACAAAACCACCTTCTTCCTGTGGGTATATTGTATCACAGGCACAGGCAGCGGGCTACTGAAAAAACTGTGTTCTTCCTCCGCCCGCTGTCCCGCTCATGACAAAATATACCCGGATCCGCTTCGTTGTGAAAGCTTCCTCCCGCAACTGCCTCAGCAAACCGAAAGCCTCCGTACAGCAAGGATACGGAGGCTTTTTCATCAATAGTTTTCCTTCATCAGTCGTTCCAGTTCTGCCCGGATTTGGTTTCGGATTTCTCCGTGCTTTTCCTCGCTGTACTCTGCCTCTTTGGAGAAAGTTTTCTCATGAGGGTATAGGAATACCGGTCCTTTTTTGTACTTTTCCGCTTCCCAGTCATACCGGGGATGAATATGGGTGTGCAGGCTGTGGAAATCGTTCATCAGGGTGGCATAATTCAGCCTGGTGGGTTTCATTACCGCCATGATGGCGTCGCCCATGAGGGTCATATCAAAAAGATATTGTTTCCTGTCCTCTGCGGAAAGCTCATTGAGGGAACCCGCTTCCGGACATGCCAGCAGCACGCAGTACCCCGGAAAAAACTGATAATCTCCCATTACAGCAAATCCGCTTTTCATCCGGGTGATCACCATGGGATTTTCACCCCGGAGCGCAGAGCCGATACGATCTTTTTTCCAATCATCCATGGATACTTCCTCCTCTAAACGATCATTATTTCCTACATCAAACGAATCAGAAACCCTTTTTCTTCCTCTATTTTCAATTTCAAAATCAAATTGCAATTTATCCCAAAATCTGCTACATTGTCAGCAATGCACATTATTTCCACAGCCATGAGGTGATTCCATGACGGATATCCAGAATTATGATATTTATAACGATCGCATGCGTCGTTCCATGTGGGACAAGGCATTTTTCATGGACAAAATTCCCGGCGCAACGCTGCTGGTGGATTACGGCTGCGCCGATGGTTCGCTGATCCGCTTTTTGCACGGGCTTTTTCCTTCCATGCGCATGGTAGGCTATGACATAGATCCTTTCATGGTGGAAAAAGCCAATACCAACAAGCCGGCAAACACCTGGTTTTTTCACGATCCTGAAGAGCTGCTTGCCTGCATCCGCCGGATGAACGTCCCCACAGAGGAAATTGCCGTCAATTTTTCTTCCCTGATGCACGAACTGTTCCATTATGGATTTGACCGGACAGAGTTTCAGGGACTGATGGACGCCGTTAATCCCCGGTATATTATCGTGCGGGATATGTTCTTCCGCTGTGAAGATGCGGCAAAGGAAACCTCGCCCGATGCCTGCAAGCTGCTCCATCAGGCGCTGCCCCCTTGGATGATCCATGATTTTGAGCAGTGTCATGGGTCAATCACCTTACTGAAAAACGCTGTCCACCTGCTGATGAAATACAAATACATGGAAAACTGGCCCCGGGAATGCGCTGAAAACTATTTCCCATATACCCGTGCCCAGTTGGCCGATTTGCTGAGGGAAAACGAAAAATATCATTCTGTGCTCGAAAGCTACTATACTCTCCCCTGGCTGCGGGAGGATATTGCCGATACGCTGAGGCTGGATGCAGGAAGCTCGTTTACCACCCATATCTCCCTGATCCTGCGCCGTACGCCTGAAGAATCCCTCATCCCCCTTACCCTCTGAGGTTTCCGTCCTCTGAAATACGAAAGGAAGATATTTCATGAACCGCCTCAAAGAAATATTCAGCAGCAACTCCAAATACAAGGCGCTGCTTGTAACCATCCTCATTACCGGCCTTTCCTACGGCCTCTACAAGGGCATGCTGGACAACTACCTTGCCGAAGTGGTCAAAATGGGCGAAATGGACCGGGGCGTTACGGAGTTTTTCCGGGAACTGCCCGGCATATTGCTGGTGTTCATTCTGGCGGTGTTCTATATGCTGTCCGCAGAGACCATGTACAAAGCCGGCGCAGTTATTATGCTGGCAGGCATGGGCATGCATGCGGCTCTGCCCGCCACCAAGGTGCTCACCACCCTGGCCATCTGCCTCTACTCTCTTGGCGAGCATATTCAGCTGGGCATGAAGAGCACTTTGGTCATGGGCTATGCCAAGCCGGAAAAAGGCGGGGCCGCCCTGGGCGTGCAGAGCGCCGTGAGCCAGATCGGCACACTGGCAGGCTATCTGGTAATCGTGCTGGCCTTTTCGCTCATTGCCCAGAACCAGCCTTACAAGCTGTTTTTCGGCATAGCCGCGTTGCTGGCTGCGGTCAGTTTCCTCTTTTCCCTGCGCATCCGGGGCAAAAGCGAGGCGGATGCACACAAACGCCGCTTCTATTTCCATAAAAAATACGGCAAGTATTACATGCTGGAGATGTTCTACGGCGCCCGCAAACAGGTTTTCTTCACCTTCGGCCCCTATGTGCTGATCCTTTTCTACGGCGCAAATGCAGCCATAATCAGCCTGCTTTTCGCCATTTCAGCTGTTGCCTGCTTTATCGCTTCTCCTGTTGTGGGCCGTATCATTGACAGGCTGGGTTACAAGGTAGTCATGGTGGCGGACACGCTGATCCTGGTCATCGTCTGTTTC
The DNA here is from genome assembly GCA_015056145.1 of Clostridiales bacterium. Taxonomy (GTDB): domain Bacteria; phylum Bacillota; class Clostridia; order Christensenellales; family Aristaeellaceae; genus Limiplasma. The sequence goes on along the minus strand of SVGY01000017.1, from coordinate 23,951 downwards.
TTCTACGGCTTTGCCCATCATCTGTTTCCCAGAAACATCGCCTTTATCGTATGCTGCGTGAACTATGTGCTGGATGCTGTCATCTCCCTGGCCTCCATGGCTGCCAACGTGTATGTGAAGGATCTGGCAGACAATGCGGACGAAGTCAAAGCTACCATCTCCACCGGCGTATCCATCAACCATGTGATTACCATTTTCATCGCCCTGTTTGGCGGCTGGGTCTGGGAGGCCCTGGGCATTGAAACGCTGTTCATCGTTTCCGCCGTGTTGGGTCTTTGCAACAGCGCCTATGCCATGACCATCAAAAGCCGTGGGCAGCTGGAAAACCTGTCTGCCTGAAAATGCAGCAATTTCCCTTGTGAAAAGAAAGAAAAAGTGATACCATAACCGCAGAAAAGCAATTATATTCCTGCGAAAGGAGCGTTTTCCCATGGCAAATCCCATTCTTCCCTTTTGGGAATATATTCCCGACGGCGAGCCCCGTGTTTTTGGCGACCGTGTGTACCTTTATGGTTCCCATGACCGTGCGGCCGGCCACGAATTTTGCGATTACAAGCTGAAGGTATGGTCTGCTCCCCTCAACGATCTGAACAACTGGACCTGCCACGGCGACAGTTTCCGCACCAAGGACGGCGGCGAGCGCCCTGCGGATACTCCCTGGACCCGTCACCAGTGTTTTGCACCGGACGTAGTTTGCAAGGACGGCAAGTATTATCTCTACGCCTACATCGTAGGTTCCAAGGGTGCCATTGGCGTTTCTGACAAGCCCGAAGGCCCCTTCAAGCTGCTTTCCCAGTACAAGTACGATGAAAACACCCAGGTAGGCGACGACGGTATCTTCAACGATGCAGGCGTGCTGGTGGATGACGACGGACGTGTGTATGTCTACTACGGCTTTGAATCCTCCAACATGAACGAGCTGGACGGCAGCGACATGAGCACGGTTCTGCCTGGCAGCCATAAACATCCCGTTATCGACGACCGGGAAGAGGTTCCGGTAGATCGGCGTTTCTTTGAAGCCAGCAGTCCCCGCAAGGTCGGCGATACCTATTACCTCATTTATTCCCCCCGGAAGGGAAGCCGCCTCGCCTATGCCACTTCCGACTCTCCCACCGGCCCTTTCACCTACCGGGGCTACATCATTGACAACGGCGTGGATTACCCTGCCGGCAACAACCACGGCTCCATCATGCAGATCAACGGTCAGTGGTATGTATTCTACCATCGCATGACCAACAACACCATTATGTCCCGCCGGGCCTGTGTGGAAAAAATCACCATCCTGCCCGATGGAACCATTCCTCCCGTGGAGATGACTTCCCTGGGCTTTGAGGATGCGCTGAACCCGTATCGCATGACTCCCGCAGAGACTGCCTGCGTGCTGAAGGGCGGCTGCTTCATTACCGAGAAGGATATCTTCAACCGCTGCATCACCCGTATCACCAACGGTTGCGTCATGGGATACAAGTATTTCGATTTTGGCGACGACTACACCGGCGACTCCCTGACCCTGGCCCTGAATGTGGGCGGCATGGGCACCAACTGCATTATGCGCATCCTTCTGGATGGCGAGGACGGCGAGGAGATCGGCGTATGCAACATCGGCACCCACGACGGCGTATACAAGGTCAAGGTGCGCAACCTTACCGGGCGGCATTCCATTTTCTTCCGCTGCGAGCACACCGTGGAGGGCTGGATGGGCGGCTATTTCGAGGACAAGCCCCTGTTTGAACTGAAGGATTTTGTGTTTATGAAGTAAAACAATTATTCCAAAAGGGCTGCTGCAAAAACGTCTTTGCAACAGCCCTTTTACTTTGTAGTTTTGTTTGCTGTTTTTTCATCAGCGTATCTCTTTTGCTGGTTTGTTCTTCCTGTCAGGTAGTCCAGCGATACGTTGTAATAGTCTGCAAGCTTAATCAACCACTCCAAAGGGATGGTTTGAAAACCACGTTCGTAACGGCTGTATACTGTCTGCTGGATGCCCAGCAGTTCAGCCACTTGCTTTTGGGTCATATCGGCATCTTCACGCATGTCCCGCAGCCGTGAAAAATACATGCGTTATCGCCTCCAAAAAAGAACTGAAAAGTACTTGTTGACATTATTGCATATCATGGGTAAAATAATACCAGGTTAGTACTTTTTAGTTCTAAGGAGGTTTTATAATGGCATATTATTGTGGAGAATGCGCTGTGTGGCTGGGATCAAGCGACACGAACAACTATGGCGAGCGCTGGTGTGCCTATTCGCGGAAATACGAAAAATCCGACCAGCAAACCTATGGATGCAGAGGTTTTGTTTACGTTGGCCGATCCATTATTACAAAAGTGTGCGAAATGTTGAAAGTGGATTCTGAAAAGTATTTTACTTCCTTTGATGAAGCCAAAAACAATTATGTTGTTGCCCATCAGATGCCTGCCCTTATGGCTTATTGCCAATGCGGCCCGCAGATTGCAACCAGTCTTTCAGCAGCGGCGGACAGACAGTCTCTTGCCCGGCAGCTTATGCAGGACTTCATTATGCCTGCCCACGAGTACTGTGTTTGTCAGGATTATCAGAGCGCCTTTTTGCATTATCAGGCAATGGTGCATAAGCTTGTGAAGCATTTCTCCATCGACACGGTGAGGTGAGAATATGTTTTGGACGATTGTGATCATCCTTTTTGTTATCTGGCTTTTTTCGGGAGAGATAGCCGCCTTCTTCAGACGGACACACAGGCCTTCTGATTCTGATGCGCCCGTTGCTCCTGCGCCACAGTTTAATGCCAGCAATATCTATTCCGTGATTCGGCATTTTGCGCAGCTGTGCTATCAAGGAAAAAAGCATACGGGCTGGGCATATGAAACGATGGATACAGCTTATATTTTGATCAATTACAGCACAAGTTCTCCTTCCGTGGAGTTATCCTGTTTCGGCGATTGCATCAAAATATGGGCAGAGAAAAATGCGAATGGCATGCCATTGGAAGCAGTACCTACCGATAATCATGTAGTGTATATTTCCTCCAATCTGTCCGGCCTGGATGCAGCCCATCCCGAAAAGCTTTTTGAAGCCTTCCAGGCAGGCCATCCTGATGCTGTGCTGCATAACATAAGTAATAAGAACAGTTTTATTTCTATTGAGATTCATTTCACATAAAAAACCGGCAGGAGATGCTGTAAATCTCCTGCCGGTTTTTCAGTTATCAGGGTTGTCATTTCATCGTGTTTTCCAAAGTGGCATGCCTCGCCCACCCGGGCTCGCTGCCTCCGCAATTGAATGCGGCGCAAATTTTTTACAGCACGGATGGAGTAAAACCGTTACCCCAGCAGCACATCGGAAATCAGCATAATGCAGAATCCCACCAGCAGGGCATAGGTTGCGCCCCGCTGGCTGCCGTGGGCGTGGGTTTCAGGGATCATCTCGTCGCTGATGACGTAGAGCATGGTGCCGCCTGCAAAGGCCAGTGCGAATGGCAGGATGGCGGAGGCGATGCTGACGGCCAGATAGCCTGCCAGCGTGCCGATTACTTCCACCAGGCCGGTGAACATGGCACAAAGGAAGGTTTTGCGGGGAGTAACCCCTGCGGCCAGCATGGGGCCGATGATTACCATGCCTTCGGGGATGTTCTGCAGGGCGATGCCCCCGGCGATCATCAGCGCCTGGGAGCTGTTGCCGGAGCCGAAGCCCACGCCTGCGGCAATGCCTTCCGGCAGATTGTGGATGGCGATGGCGGTTACAAACAGCAGCACCTTGCTGAGGTTCTGGTTGTTGTGGCTTTCCAGATCCGGCCCCACCAGCTTGTGCAGGTGGGGGATCAGCTTGTCGATAAGTGTCAGGGAGAAAGCGCCTGCAAAAATACCTGCAATGGTGATAAGCAGACCGTACTTGCCGCCGTAATCAAGGGAGGGCAGCACCAGGCCAAGCACTGCTGCTGCCAGCATGACGCCCGCCGCAAAGGAAAGCACAATGTCGGAAAATTTGTGAGAAATATCCTTGAAAATAAATCCGATAACAGAGCCGATAATGGTGGCCCCGCCAACGCCCAGGGCCGTAAGCAATACGAGATCCATAATCTCATCTCCCGTAAATCAGATAAGGGGCCTGCATAGCGCAGACCCCTTCAGGCAGAAACATCAGTTTTCACTGAAGCTGTCCTTGCCAACGCCGCACAGGGGGCACTGGAAGTCCTCGGGAAGATCTTCAAATTTGGTGCCGGGGGCAATGCCGGCTTCGGGGTAGCCCAGCTCTTCGTCGTATTCCCAACCGCAAACGTCACATACATACTTCATAGGGTAAACCCTCTCTTTCTTGGTTTGATGATACTATTATACCTTAATTTCTTTATTATGAAACAAAAAAATGAAAATTTCTTTGGTGATAATGACCATCGCCTGCCAGGGCAGAAAATGGGCATAGTGCGTAAGGAAGACGCTGGCCATCGATGCTGCCGCTGTTTTTCTGTCCCGAAAGGAATGGTTTGTTTTTTATTCTGTATGGTGGTACAATAATCTGTAGGCATTTTTTGCAAAGGAGGGGCTGCCATGATCACGTTCTGTACGCTGTTCAGCGGTTCCAGCGGCAATGCCTCGCTGCTCCTGACCGATGAGGGCGCAGTGCTGGTGGACTGCGGCATGAGCGGCAAGCAGATTTTTCAGGCGCTGGAAAGCATACATGTGTCCCCGTCGGCAATTAAAGCCCTGCTTGTGACCCATGAACACAGCGATCATGTGAAGGGCGCCGGGGTTCTCAGCAGGAAGCTGGACATCCCTATTTACGCCACCGAGGGTACCTGGTACGGCATGGAAAGCACGCTGGGCAGCATCCCTCAAAATCATCGCATCAGCATTACTCCCGGGGAAAGTTTTTTCCTCCCGGGCATGGAGGTAGCCCCTTTTTCCATTCCGCACGATGCCAATGAGCCGGTGGGCTATCGGTTTTACCTGCCCGGACATTCTGTGGCGGTGGCAACGGACATGGGCTATTTTTCCGATACGGTGCGCAATGCCCTCCTGGGGGCGGAAGTGGTGCTGCTGGAAAGCAATCACGATCCGGATATGCTGCGTCAAAACCCGCATTATCCCGCCAGCCTTAAAACCCGCATTCTGGGCCGCAAGGGACACCTGAGCAATGAAAACGGTGCGGCAGCAGCGGTGCAGCTGGTGCAAAACGGTACCCGGCATGTGCTTCTCGGGCATCTGAGCCCGGAAAACAATACTCCCGATATGGCTTACACCACCACCCACTATGCGCTGACCCGGATGGGCGCCCGGGTGGGCAGGGATGTAACGCTGTATGTGGCCGGCAGGCTGAACCCAAGCTATCTTTACACCATCCCCTAAGGAGGAATCTGTATGGAGCTGCATGTGCTGGACGAGGTGCTTGCCCCTGAGGGAGCGGGCGTTATTCTGCTTTGCATGGACGAAGAAAACGCCGCTTTTTTGAAGAATGGCATCCCCCTTACCGATGCCCTGGGCAACAGCCATCTCCTCAAAAGTGTTGCCCTGCAGCACGACGGACTGTATACCCTGCATCTGCCAAAAGCTGATCCCGCCTATATGGAAAGGCTTTTCCGCAATGTGAAGGTGGATGCCACCTGCTTTACCTTTCAGCCCGGGGAGGAACAGTCGTGTCAGTAAGCATAGTATGCGTAGGCAAATTGCGGGAAAAATTCTATCAGGATGCTGCTAAGGAGTATCAGAAACGCCTCATCCGCCTGATGCCCGTCAGCGTTGTGGAGATCCCCGATGAAAAGGAACCGGCCAATCCTTCAGAAGCCCTTTGCGAGGCGGTAATGCGCCGGGAAGGGGAGAATATCCTCAGACATATCCCTCAGAAGGCATATGTTGTCGCCATGTGCATCGAGGGGAAAATGCTGGACAGCGAAAAGCTGGCCCAGAAAATGGCAGATCTGTTCACTCAGGGAAAAAGCGACGTGGTGTTCGTCATCGGCGGATCGCTGGGACTGCATCCCTCGGTGGTGAACCGGGCGGACTTCAAGCTCAGCATGAGCCCCATGACCTTTCCCCACCAGCTGGCACGGGTAATGCTGCTGGAGCAGCTGTTCCGGGCCGCAAAAATAAATGCTAATGAGCGCTATCATAAATAAAAGGAGCGAAAGAAAAATGATCCGTTTTGAATGCGACTATGCAGAGGGCTGCCATCCGGCAATCCTGGAAGCATTGACTCAATCCAACTTTGAGCAGCACCCCGGCTATGGCGAGGATGCGCACTGTGACCGGGCACGGCAGCTGATCAAGGAACAATTGAAGGCTCCGGAAGCCGACGTGCACTTCCTTGTGGGCGGTACCCAGGCCAATGCCACAGTGATCTGTGCTGCCCTCCGGCCCCATCAGGGCGCAGTTGCCGCTGTGACCGGCCACATCAATGTGCATGAGACCGGCGCTATCGAGGCCCTGGGACACAAGGTGCTGCCTTTGCCCTCGGACGATGGCCGTATCTCCGCTGAACAGGTGGAGGAATACTGCGCCGCCCATTACGGCGACAGCACCCATGAGCACATGGTGCAGCCCGGCATGGTGTACATCAGCCAGCCTACAGAAAACGGAACTCTCTATACGCTGGAGCAGCTCCGGGCAATGCGCCGGGTTTGCGACAAGTACGGCATGATGCTGTATGTGGATGGCGCACGCTGCGGCTACGGCCTTGCTTCCCCCGCCAATGATGTGGAACTTTCCGATCTGGCGGCGCTGTGCGACGTGTTCTACATCGGCGGCACCAAGGTGGGCGCACTGTTTGGCGAAGCGGTGGTTATCACCAACGAAAATCTGAAAAAGGATTTCCGCTATTTCATCAAGCGCCAGGGCGGCATGCTGGCCAAAGGCCGGTTGCTGGGCGTGCAGTTTGAGACCCTGATGGATGGCGGCCTGTACCAGAACCTTGGCAAGCACGCCGTTTCCCTTGCGCTGGAAATCCGCAAGACCTTTGAGGACTGCGGCGTATCCATGCTGTATGATTCTCCCACCAATCAGCAGTTCCCCATTCTGACCAGGGCGGAAAGAGAAGCCTTTAGTGAAAAGTACGCCTTCAGCCACTGGCAGAACCTGGAAGGGGATAAGGCGGCTGTGCGCTTCTGCACCAGCTGGTTCACCCCGGAGGAAAACGTGCGTCTTTTGATGGAAGATATCCGCCGCATCTGTAAGCGGTAAGAAAGAATATTTTTCCTGGAAACTTGCACGGAGAAAACTGGAATGCTATAATAGCAAAGCGTATCTCGCCTAAGGAGGCTTTGTTGTGACCCTGAAGGAATATGTTCGGAAGAACCTCAATGTGCCCAATGTACTTACCGTTATCCGGCTTGCGCTGGTGCCTGTATATTTGGTGCTGTTTGTGATGGGAAGAAAGTACGCAGCCCTTTTCACCTTTATGGCAGCGTGCTTTACCGATCTTCTGGATGGAAAAATCGCCCGGAAGTACAACCTCATTACCGATTTTGGCAAGGTGATGGATCCCCTGGCCGATAAGGTGATGGTGGTTACCGCCATGCTCTCCATGTGCATTGGCAACAAGCATATACCCGGCGTGTTGCCCTGGCTGGCTGTGCTCATCGTTATGGCAAAGGAAGGCTTCATGATATATGCAGGCATCCGGCTTTACGGCAAGGGGGTAGTGGTATATTCCAGCATGGCCGGCAAAGTGGCCCATTGCCTGTTCATTCTCGGCCTGGTGATGAGCTATTTCCATGACTGGTTTGCCAGCCTGACCCCTGGCTGGCCCGCCTGGCTTACCATCGATCTTTTGGTAATCTGGCTGGCGGTGATCAGCACCCTTTTGGCATTGAGGTTTTATGTAAATCAGATGGTGCCCGTGGGCAAAGAACTGGGCCTCATCAAAAAGAGCCGGAAGGAACGTGCCGCAGAGGCTGCTGCCAGCGACGGGGCTGCCCGGGAAGAATAAATGCATATAACAAAGGCCATTGCAGAAATCGCTCTGCAATGGCCTTTTGCTGTGAAGCAAAAAATCAGATAATCCGTACCAGTTTTCTGCACAGGTTCACCAGGTCGAAGCGGACGCCTTCCCGGCTGCGCCAGCCACGCTCGGACCACTCTTCGGAGGCGAGGTCATCTCCACCGTAGATCAGTGCACCATAAGCAAAACCACGGAACTGCGCCACGGCAATACAGCCGGACTGTTCCATTTCCACGATTTTAGCGCCTTCCTGCCGACGCATTTCTACCCTGTCCGCAGTTTCCCGGAAGATGGCATCCGTGGTCCAGGTGATGCCCCGGAGATAGGGAACGCTGTTTGCGTCCAGATAAGCGGCGATTTTGTCCGTTACCGCAGGGTCGGTGTAGATACAGCGGGACGGCTCCACATAATGGAAGGAGAAACCTTCATCCCGGATGGCTCCATCCACCAGAAGCAGCTGCCCCACTTCGATGTTTCTGTCCAGAACGCCGCCACCGCCGCAGAACATCACTTTGGTAATGCCAAAGGCGTTGAACAGGTCAAGATTACCGGCACAGCTGGGGCATCCCACCTGCCCCAGAACGATGAGGATATCCGGTTCGTCGGTAAAATGGTAGATATCGAATGGGTTTTCGCCGCCGATGTGGGTGTGCGGAGCGATGCGGTTTTGGGCCATGAGCTTGTTGATTACCTCGGGAAAAAAGGTAATGATCAACTTGTCGGTGTCGAGCTTTTTATCCACGTAATTGGTGGGATTCAGCTTGGCGGTTCTGTTTGTGTCAAACTCCAGAATGGGATACTCTTGCGGGGTAATCATGGCTCGGGGCCTCCTTTCGGCAAATGCCTGACGTATCGGTTTTCCGATTTTATGAGGATAACAGAAGATGGCCTACAGGTCAAGGGTCGGGCGTTTTGCAGCAGGGGTGAGGTGCGTGAAAAAGCCAGCCGCAGATTTTTTGCGGCTGGCCAGGTAAGAACGGGGTAAAGGTTGTTTATTCGATAGGCTCAAAATCTGCTGCGCCGTGTTTGCACAGGGGGCAGATGAAATCCTCGGGCAGTTCGTCGCCCTCGTAAATGTAGCCGCAGATTTTGCAGACAAAACCCTTTTTGCCTTCGGTCTGGGGCTTGGGCTTCACGTTTTCCTGATAATAGGTGTAGGTCATGGTCTCCCGGTCGCTGATAACCCGGGCCTCCGTTACAGAGCAGATGAACATGCCGTGGGTGTCCAGGTCCACATACTGCTCCACCTTCAGGGAAAGCAGGGCATTGATGTATTTGGGCAGGAAGGCCAGGCCGTTTTCGGAGCGCAGGGGAGTCATGCCCTCGAATTTGTCGGCGGTGCGTCCGCTCTGGAAGCCAAAGTTTTCAAATACCTGGAAGGGAGCATCTTCGGAAAGACAGTTCACGTTCATCATGCCGCTCTGGCGGATTAAGTGATGGGAGTAGTTTTCCTTGTTGATGGTCACAGCCACCCGGTTGGGCCGGTCGGTGAGCTGGGTCACGGCGTTTACGATGAGGCCGTTGTCCCGCTTGCCGTCGCTGCAGGTAACCACATACAGACCGTAACCAATCTTGAAAAGAGCACTCATGTCGTGCTTATCGGCCAACTCGTCGCTCATGGCGCTGTAATCCATGCAGAGCTCGTCAGCCATCTGATCCAGCTGAGTCATATTCTCGGCGTTCAATGCGGACATGATGCGTACGGTGGTATCCGTCCAGCGGATGTCCTTGCTGTTTGCAAACATATCTTTCATGCGCTTGGCGGCCTGAGGGGCCCAGGAGCCGTTTTCGATAAGGGCAATGGTGCGCTTCTGATAGCTGCGCTCAGTAAGGTGATCGATGAACTGGCGCATGAAGGGGAAGATATCTGCATTGTAGGTGGTGGTGGCCAGCACAAGCTTGCCGTAGCGGAAAGCATCCTCCACAGCCTCGGTCATTTCGTCCCGGGCCAGGTCGCACATCACAACCTTGGGGCAGCCCCGGGCCAGCAGCTTTTCTTTGAGCAGCTCCACCGCCCGGCGGGTGTTGCCGTATATGGAGGTGTAGGCGATCATGATGCCTTCGCTTTCTACCTCGTAGGAGGACCAGGTCTGGTACAGGCCCAGATAGTGGCCCAGGTTTTCCTTCAGCACGGGCCCATGCAGGGGGCAAATGGTCTGGATGTCCAGCTGGGCTGCCTTCTTGAGCAGGTTCTGCACCTGTGCGCCGTATTTGCCCACGATGCCGAAATAGTACCTGCGGGCCTCGCAATCCCATTCTTCGTCCACATCCAGGGCGCCGAACTTGCCAAAGCCATCGGCGGAGAAAAGCACCTTGTCGGTGGCGTCGTAGGTGACGATCACTTCAGGCCAGTGCACCATGGGGGCGGCCACAAAGTGCAGCTTGTGGCTGCCCAGATCCAGCACGTCTCCCTCGCCGACGGTGATGCGGTCTTCCGGCAGCTTGTCCTTGCCGAAGAACTGGTTCATCATGGTGTGGGCCTTGGCGCTGGCTACCAGCTTTGCGTTGGGATAGGTGCGCATAAACTGGACGATATTGGCGGAATGGTCCGGCTCCATGTGCTGTACGATGAGGTAGTCCGGCTTGCGGCTGCCCAGTGCGCTGGAGAGCTTGTCCAGCCATTCGTGGGTAAAGTGGACGTCCACCGTGTCCATCACGGCGATTTTTTCGTCCATGATCACATAGGAATTGTAGGCCATGCCGTTGGGCACGGGGTACTGGCCTTCAAAAAGATCTACGCTGTGGTCGTTTACGCCAACATAGAGGATAGAATCGGTGATTTTCATGGGGGGTCCGTCCTTTCTTAAAAGTGCAGTTTTGGCGGTGCTTCCGGGCAAAACGGCTCTTGTCAAAGCCGTCGGTTATGGTATAATTACATTCATTATGAAAGCCGGGCAACCGATCTGGTAAGGCGATATTTCCAAGGAGGTCGTTCCATGAAATATTATACCCCGATGAATACGATTACGAAACAACTTTTTCAGTATTTGTGCAAAAATTTTGGCAGAAAAATGTTCACCGGCCAGCAGGAAACTCCCTGCCGGGGCCGCCACGAAGAAGAAGTGGAGTATGTTAAGGAAGTGACGGGATGCTATCCCGCCATCCGGGGGCTTGACTATATCCACGATGATTTTGAGGGCGTGAATCAGCGTGCCGTTCAGTGGTGGAAGGATGGCGGCATTGTGACCATATGCTGGCATACCGGCGTAAACGGCGGCGGCTACAAGGACTCCCAGAATGATCGGCCGGATTTTGAAAAACTGCTTACTGCCGGCACGCCGGAGCAAAACAAAATGCTGGAAAGCTGGGACCGGGCAGCCAACGCCCTTGTGGAGCTGAAAAACGCCGGAGTACCGGTGCTGTGGAGGCCCTTTCATGAGTTTGACGGCGGCTGGTTCTGGTGGGGCAAGGATGGCGCAAGAACCTTTATCCGGCTGTGGCGCATGATGTACAAGCGCTTCACGGAGAAATTCGGCCTGGATAACCTGATCTGGGTACTGGGTTATTCCCACATGATGAAATCCGGCTGGAATCCGGGAAAACGCTATTGGGACATCGTCGGCTCGGATGTGTACGACGGCACCACCCATCAAAAAGCTTGGAAAAAGCTGTGGTTGCGCCGGCTTTCCCGCAGGCCTCTGGCCTTCCATGAGTGCGGCAATCTGCCCTGCCCGGATGATTTTCAGAAGGATGGCTGCCTCTGGCTGTGGTTTATGGTGTGGCACAGCAACTTCATCCGGGAAAATGACAGGGAAAACCTGATAGCCACATACCGCCATCCGCTGATGATCACCCGGGAGAAGCTGCCTGCCTTCCCCGGACAGGATGGCTATGGGGATGAAAAGGCCTCGACGGAAAAATAAAATTATAATAATAACAAAGATAATGTTATATAGGTGCAGATTCTTCTTGACATCTCTGATTTACAAGAGGTATACTAAAGAAGTATTAGTGCATCTTTCCAAGGGCCGTTCGGGCCCTGCTACTCAATTACTATAAAGCGAGGTAAAGAAAAATGTCCGGCAAGATGAAAATGATTCTGGTCGTGGCCTGTCTGCTGGTGCTGGCACTGGTGCCCAGCTTTGCCCTGGCAGGCAGCAACGAAGCCGTGGTAAACGGCACTTCCTACACCAATTTCATGGATGCTGTGAAGGCCGCCAGCGGCACTTCCTATCCCGTGGAGATCTACGGCACCATGACGGTTTCCGGCAGCTTTCCCAATAATGTGAATGTGAAGATCGTCGGCAAGACCGATGATGCTGCGCTCAATCTTGGCTCCTCTGCCCATGCTGCCCATGGCGGCATTATGGTGTTTGAGGATCTGAAGCTCATCAAGGCCAACGTGAACTACGCCGGTTTCCATCACGCTGCCAAGGTGACCTACAACGATTGCACCATCGAAGGCGAATACTGGACCTACGCCCCCGAGACCGAGTTCAACCGCTGCACCTTCATTCAGACTGCTGCGGGCAACTACAACCTCTGGACTTACGGCGCTACCAACTGCACCCTCAACGACTGCACCTTCAAGTTTGCCAGCAAGAGCGTGCTGTTCTACAACGAAAGCAAAACCAACAACTTCACCCTGAATGTGAACAACTGCAAGTTCATCACCGAAAACTACGTTGCCAGCGATAAGGCTGCCATCGAAATTGACTCTTCCCTGTCCACCACCGGCAGCTACACCCTGAACCTTTCCGGCAACGAGGTGGATTGCCTGCTTGACCCCAATGGCGAAAACGGCATGTGGCGCCATAAGAAGGGCGAAAAGCTGACCGTTAGCGAATCCGGCAGCAGCCAGATCCACAACGACGAGTGCGGCCATGTGGTGGAAGAACCCGAAGAAGAGGAAGAGGAAGAAGTGCTTCCTCCCGCCAATCAGCCTGTAACCGGCGACAGCATGCCCCTGATGGCTGCCTTCGCCGCCATGCTGCTTTCCCTCGGCGCCATCCTGGTACTCAGCAAGCGTCAGCGCAAGAGCGAAAACTGATAGATATATCGATATAGCGAAACCACCCCTGATTCGTCGGGGGTGGTTTTGTGTTGCAAAAATACTCGGGATAGAAGGCCTGAAAGGGAAGGAAAAGGGCCATGAAAGAGGCTTTTTCGCAGCTGAGTTATTTGTTGTTGCAAAATAAAGAAATAGGGCATATAATACGCATATACGCACATGCACAGTTGAGATTGGATGGTTTTTGATAAAGAAAAGAAGCGAAGCAAAAGAAAGCTTTATAAAAAATCATTTTGTTGTGTGCGTTATCATTGAATGGAGGTTTTATCATGTTCTGTCCTTACTGTGGTACCGAGATCCCCGATGAAGTAAAGGTTTGCCCCAATTGCGAAAAGGAACTGCCTGTAGAAACCCCGGAGGAAACCAAGGCTGTGGAGACTGTCGAAGAAGACGCAGTAACTGAGGCACCTTCCCAGAAGAAAATGAAATTCAAGTGGCCGTATCTGGTCTATCGCATTCTGAAACTGGCAGCATTCTGTGTTCTGGCGGTTTATGTGTACCATCAGTTTATGCTTGCTGCTGATTCCATCAGCCTTGGCGGAGAGATGATCAGCCGGATTGAATCCGTGGGTGGAAGAACACTGGAGGAAGCATACTATGCCCAGCTCGGCAATATCTATGCCGGCTATACCATTGCCACCCGTGCACTCGGCACAGCTATTGCCGGTGTTTTGGTGGGCCTCGGCCTGAAGAAATGACGGGGGAATACGGCTATGAAATGCAGCAAATGTAAACGAGAACTGTCCGAAGAGGTGGCCTTTTGCAGCAAATGCGGCACCAGCGTAGAAGCAACAAAGAAAAAGTATGCGGACAGGAAACGCCTCCTGACGGCGCTGATCGCTGCGGTGGCTGTTTTGGCGCTCGTTGCAGTGGTGGTCCTTTCTATTGTGAATGCAAATGAGAAAAACCGTTTGAGTCGCTCCATCAGCGCAGCCAATGTTGCGGCAGGCGGCGAAGTGGCCACTTGCGGAAAGCGGGTATACCTGATTGATGACGATGCAGTTTACCTGACGGACGGCGCTTACAAAAAAAGAGAGAAGCTTTTTGCCGTTGAAAAAGGCTGGATAGATTGCATTTGTGCGGATGAGAAAGCTGTATATGCTGTTACCGCATTTTATGACGGCGGATACAACTATCAACTAAACAGATATACCCTTGCGGACAAGACCTATCAAAAACTGTCAGATTTAGATGGAAACAGCAGTTACCTGAGTGTGTGCGGAGATTATTTGTATTTCCTGCAGGCTGGCACGGTGAAAGCCTATTGCTTGTCCACGGGGAAAATGATGGATGTTGTGGAAGATGTGCAGGCTTTTACAGTCACCGATGAAGGTTTGTACTTTATTCGCAAGGGCATGGATAACATCCTGGAGCATAAAGCCACTCCGGCAGCAGAGGAAACAACCATCGGCGCTCTTCCCTACGACCTTTTCCAGCAGATTCAAACCTTCTATTTTTGGGATGGGAAAATATATGCGGTTTATGCCTATGTGGGAGACGGCAACACTTACCTTGACTGCTCCGGCTATGAAATCGAACTGGGCGCTGAAGAAGCGGAGTACTCCCGTATGGAAGGGGCCAGAATGCTGATTCCCGGAAAAAACGGTGCATATTTCCTGATTCGGATCGATACCAGCAACAATAGCGAAGTATATGACTTTATTGAGCATTATTACGAGATTGAAGCGCAAGAATTTGTGGATAGATTTCCGAATGTGTATTACAGCATTTATGATTCAGATGTTGAAGAATACGCAAACGCCTCGCTTCATTTGAGTAGCTATGTTTATGGCCGTCTGTACTTCGGAGAAAAGAACGACACTTCTATCTCCAGCGTAAGGACAGAAAGACGCTATTACAGTGACATGTACCGAACCCCGGACGGAATCCTGCTCTGGAACGGAATCGAGGAAGCTTGGGATTTTGTGAAGAACTGATGGAACGTTGCCTGTAAAGCGAAAAAAACGTCATGTTTTCTTGATTGAAAACATGACGTTTTCAGCTTGTCGAAAAACCTCATTCTTGTCAGTCAAAGCCGCAAATCTTGCACCTTCGGTGCTCGCTGTGCTTTCTTGAAAGTGCTGCGGCACAAGGAATGTGGGCTCTGCCCACACCCGGCAGGGGGATGATCCCCCTGCACCCTGCGCATTTTTTGACAGCCAGAAAACGTCATGTTTTCTTGATTGAAAACATGACGTTTTATTATATCCACAAAAGAGGAATGAGCTTTGTTCTCATATGCCGCTCTTTGCCTTATTGACCAGCGCAGGCAGGAATTCGTCGTACTTCTTGTTTTTCAAAACGAAGGTAACATCTGCCTCAATGACAAATTCCTTCCTGTCCCGCAGGCCGCAGCTGCGGATGGCCGTCAGGGGGATCTCCGCCCAGGGTTTATAACCGCCGCCTGCCAGATCGGTCACGAGGCTGCCCAGCATACCGAAAGCGGTGCTGGTGCCGCGGGCCGCAACGTGCTGCCGGCTGATCAGAAGGCGCTTATTGGTCACTTCCATGCTGTAATAATACTTGCCGGTTTTTTCCGGCTGGATGAGGGTGACTTCATGAGGGGTGCGCACGCTGGTTTCATCGGGAAGCGCTTCCCACTTATTCAAGGTGCCGTTGGGGAAGAAAACCTTGCCCGAAGTGCTTTTGGGGGTGGGGGCAAAGGCGGGAGCAGCCGCTGCGGGGGCGGCGGGCCGGGGCATGGGGGCCGGAGCAGGCGTGGCGGCTGCGATCCTTTGACCGCAGGCAGAACAGAAAATGCTGTCTGCTGCATTCATTTCCTTGCAGTGGGGACAGACGACCTGAGAAGCCCGGGCGGAGACAGGAGCGGCTTTGGGCGCAGGGACAGGAGTGCCTTTCAGTTCCTGCAATTTGCGTTCCAGCGCCTCAATTTCCTGCTGACGCTTTTTTTCCTGTTCAAGGGCTTGTGCGGCCTCTTCCTTGCGCTTTTTTTCCAGAATGATGCCGGCGCAGGTGATGACGTTGTCCAGTTCATCTGCGCTGAGGGCATTCAGCAATTTGAGAATCTCATTCATTCAGGAGTGCCTCCATTTCTCATCGGGTCAGTTCAGAGACCTTCTGATCGTATTCTTCCTGCGTCAGAATACCGCAGTCCAGCAGATTCTTATAGGCCAGAAGCTGTTTGTCCACATCCTGAGAAACGGGCCGGGGAGCGGGAGCCGCAGGGGCGGTGTATTGGGGTGCGGGCCGGGGCTGCACGGGAGCCTCATATACCGGCGGGGTATAGGGAGCCGGCTGAGGTGCGGCGGGAACGTATGCAGGCTGCACCGGAGCAGCCGCTGTCTTTTTGCAGAAACTGCGGAAGGCAAAACTGCTGAAGAAAACGCCAAGAATGAGGAAGGTGTGAGCCAGTGCATCCATCAATTCGGGACGGAGTTGTACATTTCTCTTGGAAAGGAAAACGGAGAGCATATCAAGGATGCCGCCATCGACGAGGTGCTTGGAAAAAGCCAGCGCCAGAAGGAGCGTGGGCAGGAGCCAGAGCCAGCGTACAAATCCGCCAAGGCGTTCCTTGTTCCCCTTCATGGCAAAAACAGCAAAGAGCAACATCAGCAGGAAGGCGATGACCCTCAGAAGGGGCATGGTGGTCATGGCGTGGATGGTGCTGCCGTCGCCAGAGAGCGTGTGGCTGCTAAAACCAAAGTGTTGATACATGGTTGCCGTATCCATCGCATGCACTGCAATAAGGCCAAGGAAGCCCGCCACAAACAGGCCGGATACATTCTGCCGTTTATTGGTGGTGCCGCATGCAAATGTGTTCAACAAACAGCATACGCCGGCAAGGATCAGCAGTACGGCGAGGCGGTCGGGATCCCAGGGGCCGCCACTTGCTCCGTCCATGCTGTAGGCACGCTGCCACTGGTCGTACAGATAGAAGCCCCAGAAGCTGAAAACGGTCGCCAGCAGATAGCAGAAGGTGGCGATGGAAAGGGAAACCTTCACGGGCTGCACGTTTACTGCAGGAGCATCAGCCTGTGGGGACTGGGCAGGAGTATAGGAGCCGGCAGGAACACCGGCAGCGGCCTGCTTTTTTTCCTGCTGCTTTCTTTCTTTATTTGCACTGATCAGCTTGCCCCAGATGACAAGCAGGACACCCACCACAATAAGGCCAATGCAGGTTCCGATGGATAACTCACGGTTGGATGCATCCTTAAACAGCTCGGTAATGCCGGCGATAACGCCGCCGCAGCCGGTCATGCTGATGATGGAGGCCAGAATGGAGTTTTGGTACCAGATAAGCATAATGTTTCTCCTTACTTAAAGGTTATCTGATTGATGCCGAAGTCCACCGTTTCGCCGCTGCTGAGGTCGTAGTCGGAGGAGATGGACAGCGTGTCAAAAACCTGGTCAATAGGTGCGGTGCCGGCTTCGGCCAGGGCAAACATGTTGAAGCGCATGAGCTCGTTGGCCTGCTTGGCCGGGAAAACGATGAGCTCGCCGATGTACTGATCCAGCCCGTCCATGGTGCAGCGGACAATATAGCGGATTACCGGGTAACCATCCACTGTATATTTTTTGAAAGAGACCATTTTCACGTTGGAAAATTCACTGCCGGAAAAGGAACTGAGCATGTCGTTTTTATCGCTGGCAGCGTAGGATACGCCCACCTCGACGGACTTATCAACCCCAAAATAAATGCTTTCATCAGAGGACACCAAAAGGTCGGCGCCACCGTTTTCGTTATTCAGCAGGTGATAGCCGGAAAGGTGCAGCCGGGCAGAGCCGTAGGTCAGGGTGCCGTTGTGGTAGAGTGCGCCATAGAAGCAGTTGGAAAGGGGAGAGGGCTTGGAAGATGACACATCAATGAGACCGCCGGACTGGCTGGAAGAGTTGTTGTAAGGCGTGCTTGAAGAACCGGTTTTGCCGGTCAGGGCATTGATGGTGAGGGAACGGACGACAAAGAAGACAACCAAAGCGATGATGGCAGTAACCAGGAAGTTGCCCTTTTTCTTTTGCTGAGGTTGCTGTGCGTCTGCGGGCTGTTCGGGCTGCGCCGGTGCGGCCTGAGCCACGGGCTGGGGAGCGGGCTGAGTATGTACGGCAGCGGTCGTCTGCGCACCGCAGTAATTGCAGAACTTTGCACTGTCCGCAAGCTCTTTTCCGCAATAATTACAAAACATGATGGAGGTCCTCCTTGGCTCATCGTGATTTGGAATACCTGTGTGTTGTTGTTTTTTGGCCTACACAATTATATCAAGCGAAACAGAATCTGTCCATGTTTTTTCCTGTTCCGGTGCGGCCTTGGCAAAACAATGGCCCCCGGAATTTATATTGCTTTCTGCGTGCTGCGGGAAGTATAATCGATTTATCATACTATTGGAGGTGTTGGCTCATGCCCTATGTACAAGTGCGAGTTTCTTCTTCGCTTACAAAGGATCAGATAAGAACGCTGGCTGAGGAGACCCTGAATTCCATCGCTTTGATCCCGGGAAAGACTGCTTCCGTTACCATGGCGGAGATCATTCCTGACTGCAATCTGTATTTCGGTTCGGTGGACGGAACCCCCTGCGCCATTGTGGATGTGGCTGCAAACAACAGCCCCGATCCCGAAGCGCTGAAAGCATATTCCAAGTGCCTCTGCAAGGCCCTTGGCGAGATCGCCGGAATTGAGCGGAGCCGCATTTATATCAAGCATCATGCGAATCCCGAATGGCACACGGGCAAAATGTTCCTTGAATAAGAAATGGGTTTGCTTGTGCAAAAAAGGTGCGCTTCCATTGCGAAGGGTATCTTTTTTGTATATTCCGATAATGTAAACGCTATGTCAGTACTGCTTTGCGCTGGAGGAGTGCCGAAAGCCGCACGGAACCGCCGAAGGTTTCGCCATGCAATAAACGCCTTGTCAGTTTTTTCAGGAAATGCTATACTGAGTTATAGCCACAGGGCCGACACCCTTATAGAAAAGCAAAAAGGATGATCTTATCATGAAACGGATTTGGAGTCTTCTATTGGCATTTTTGCTGCTGCCTGCCTGCGCCTTCGCCGGAGGCGAGGGGCTCAGCCTTGAAGACAGCACGCCTGCCCGGGAACCTTTTTCCATTTTCCTGCGGGAGGGCGTGTATTTCGGCATGTACGAGGAGGAGGTTGAGCAAGCAGAAGCACAGAACGGCACGGAGAGGCAAAGAAACGGCACCTATCTGGTTTCCCTCTACACCTACGATGATGTGAAACTGAAATACTATTTCGATTATGAGTGGATTACCGGCCCGTCCGGAAGCATTCCCGGCACTCTCCGGGAAGCAGTTTTCTATTTCCCTGCCACCGAGGAATCCTACCACATAGTAGAGCATCAGCTCATTCAGGATTTCGGCCTGCCCCACTATACCTCCGACAGCGAGGAACAATACCACCAGATATACAAAGATCCTGCCCGGGGCAATCCCTTCATGCCCACCAGCAACCCGGAGTACATGGAACCCTTCAGCCAGCGGCTCTTTTTGCTGCCGGATGGCAAGTATATTCTGGTTGACCATTTCCTGAACAACGACCCCAACCCCAAGCTGAACAATCACAAGCTTATCTTCTTCCGGCTCACCCCGGAGGAAGCTGCCGTTGTAACGCAGGGGCGTGACTACACAGTTCTCACCGAAGAAGGAATGGCCCCATAAAAAGAAGGGCTTGTAATCAAAGGCCCATATGTGAGGCATCACGCCGATCCTGAATGGCACCTGGACAAATATTTTGCTGAATAAAGCTGTACATCTTATTTGAACACGAAAAAACGGGAGGCGCTTCGTGACGAGGCGTCTCCCGTTTGCATGGTTTGTTTGGTCTGCGGGTTTATCAGTACAGCTTTGCACCGGCGGGGATGCGGTCATCCACTATCAGCAGGTTCAGCCGTTCCTGACCTTCCACGTTGTGGATGGCGGAAAGCAGCATGCCGCAGGATTCCAGACCCATCATGGGGCGGGGAGGCAGGTTGGTAATGGCGATGAGGGTCTTGCCCACAAGGGCTTCGGGCTCATAGTACTCGTGAATGCCGCTGAGGATGGTGCGCTCGGTACCGGTACCGTCGTCCAGCGTGAACTTGAGCAGCTTCTTGGACTTCTTCACGGCCTCGCAGGCAAGCACCTTCACGGCACGGAAGTCGGACTTGCTGAAGGTTTCAAAGTCCACATGCTCCTCAAAGAGGGGCTCGATCTCCACCTTGGAAAAATCGATGGGCTCGGGCTGCACTTCGGCAGCGGGTTCCTCCTCAGGGGCAGCCTCCACAGGGGCCACCTCAGCTGCCGGCTGCTCCTTTTTGACGGCGGGAGCATCCATGGGCTTCATGGTGGGGAACAGCAGCACATCGCGGATGGAGGCGTTGTCGGTGAGCAGCATGACCATACGGTCGATGCCGAAGCCCAGACCGCCGGTGGGGGGCATGCCGTACTCCAGGGCATTGACGTAGTCCTCGTCCACCTTGGCGGTGGTGATGCCCTGAGCGTGGCGCAGCTTGACCTGCTCTTCAAAGCGGCGGCGCTGGTCGATGGGGTCGTTCAGCTCGCTGAAAGCATTGCCCATCTCGTGGCCGTTGATAAAGAACTCAAAACGCTCGGTCAGGTCGGGATTCTCGGGCTTGCGCTTGGCAAGGGGAGAGATATCCACGGGGTAATCGGTAACGAAAGTGGGCTGAATGAGGGTGGCCTCCACATATTCGTCAAAGAGAGCGGCAAGGCAGTCGCCCCGCTTCCAGTCCTTTTCGCAGTGGATGTCCATCTTCTTGAGGCAGGCACGGGCATCTTCGTCGGTGGCCCAGTCGGCGTAATCCACGCCGCAGGCTTCCTTGACGCTGTCTGCCATGGTGATGCGCTTCCAGGGGGCCTTCAGCTCGATCTGCTGTCCCTGATAGGGCACGCAGGTGGTGCCGCAGACCTTTTCAGCAACGGTGGAGTACAGCTCTTCCACCATTTCCATTACCTCGTTGTAATCGGCGTAGGCCTGATAGGTTTCCACGCTGGTGAACTCGGGATTGTGGGTGGCGTCCATGCCCTCGTTGCGGAACAGACGGCCCACTTCGTACACCCGGTCAAAGCCGCCCACGATGAGGCGCTTCAGGTACAGCTCGGTTTCGATACGCAGGAACATATCGATGTCCAGGGCGTTGTGATGAGTTTTGAAGGTACGGGCGGCAGCGCCAATTTCGAGGGTGTGCAGCACGGGGGTGTCCACCTCAAGGAAGCCGCGGCCGTTGAGGAAGGCACGCACTTCGTTGATGATCTGGCTGCGCTTGCGGAAGGTGTCACGAACTTCGGGGTTCACGATCATATCCACATAACGCTGACGGTAGCGCAGGTCGGGGTCCTTCAGGCCATGGAACTTTTCGGGCAGTACCTTCAGGCTCTTGGACAGAAGGGTCACTTCGCTGGCGTGCACGCTGATCTCGCCGGTCTTGGTGCGGAACACCATGCCCTTTACGCCGATCACGTCGCCGATGTCCATTTCCTTGAAGGCCTTGTATTCGTCCTCGCCAATGTCATCCCGACGGACATAGATCTGCAGGTTGCCCTTGGCGTCGAGGATTTTGGCGAAAGAGGCCTTACCCATGATGCGTTTGCCCACCATGCGTCCAGCCACGCTGACCTGCTGGTTTTCCAGCTCGTCAAATTTGGCGATGATCTGATCGCTTTCGTGGGACTGGTCGTAATGGGTAATGGTATAGGGATCCTTGCCGGCATCCACCAGCTTTTTCAGCTTGTCACGGCGGATTCCTTCCTGTTCGCTCAGCTTCAGCTGAACGGGCTCGTTTTGCAGCATTTCATTTTCGGGAGCCATGGCTCTGCCTCCTTAGATTATTCTTGGGTAAAATCAGCGGTTAATTTCCAGCACCTTCAGCTTCAGCTGGCCACTGGGGGTATCCACGGTGATGGTCTGATTCTTTTTCTTGCCCAGCAGAGCACCGCCGATGGGGCTGTCTGCGGAGATCTTCATGTTTACGGGGTCGATTTCGTTGGCGCCAACCAAAGTGATGGTCATTTCGGCCTTGGTATCCATGTTGCGAACCTTGACCGTGTTGCCAACGCCCACGGTTTCGGTGGAGACTTCGTCGTCCTCCACAACGATGCAATTGCGCAGGGTGTTTTCCATCTCGGCGATCTTGGCCTCGATGCGACTCTGTTCGTTCTTGGCCTCGTCGTATTCGGCGTTTTCACTCAGGTCGCCGAAGCTGCGGGCGATGGCGATCTGCTCGGAAACCTGGTTGCGGCGCACGCTGATGTACTCATTGAGCTCGCTTTCCAGCTTTTCGTAGCCTTCTCTGGTAAGAATGATTTTCTTCTCTTCTGCCATTTTGTTATAACTCCTTTCCCGGATGCGGTAATGCGGAAGCGTGTAAAGCGTTTGTATTCAGGCCCTATAAAGCATAATCGCCGCATCCCTCCGTGCCGTTAGTAACGAATGGGATTCAGCGACGCTTGAAAAGGCCCGGAATATTATAGTATTCCGGGCGGGAAATGTCAATGCCTGCAAGGGCCTGCCGTAAAGAAACAGGTAAAAAACAATATTATAGAAATAACCTTCCCTCAGGTTGACAAGCTTTTGTCAAGCCTATATAATAGACTAAGTTGGAAACCTCCGTCTGTTTGCCATGCCTGCATCGCAGGAAGACAGCAGACAGACGGCTTTCAATTATAAATCTTCTAGGAGGGAATCCCAATGGCCATCAAAATGACCGTAGACGGCAATACTGCTGTCGGCCACGTTGCGTATGCATTCAGCGATGTGGCAGCCATTTACCCCATCACCCCTTCCTCTCCCATGGCTGAAGTTGTAGACGAGTGGGCCGCTCGTGGCCAGAAGAACCTGTACGGCCAGTCCGTACATGTCAGCGAAATGCAGTCCGAAGCCGGCGCCGCTGGTGCCGTTCACGGCAGCCTTGCCGCTGGCGCCATGACCACCACCTTCACCGCTTCCCAGGGCCTTCTGCTGATGATCCCCAACATGTACAAGATCAGCGGCGAACTGCTGCCCAGCGTGTTCCACGTCAGCGCCCGCGCTCTGGCTGCCCACGCTCTGAACATCTTCGGTGATCACAGCGACGTTATGGCTTGCCGCCAGACCGGTTTTGCCATGCTGGCCTCCAACTCCGTTCAGGAAGCTATGGACCTGGCTGCTGTTGCCCACCTGAGCACCATCGAATCCAGCGTGCCCTTCCTGCACTTCTTCGACGGTTTCCGTACCAGCCACGAAGTACAGAAGATCGACGCTTTCGATTACGAAGAGCTGCGTCCCCTGGTCAACTTCGACAAGGTAAAGGCTTTCCGTGAGAACGCTCTGAATCCCGAGCATCCCCACCAGGCCGGTACCGCCCAGAACCCTGACATCTACTTCCAGGGCCGTGAAGCTGCCAACAAGTACTACGAAGCCACTCCCGCCATCGTGGAGGAAGTTATGGAGAAGATCTCCAAGCTGACCGGCCGTGAGTACAAGCTGTTCAACTACGTCGGCGCTCCTGACGCTGAGAAGGTCATCATCGCCATGGGCTCCGGCTGCGAGACCATCGAAGAGACCATCAACTACCTCAACAAGAAGGGCGAAAAGCTGGGTCTGGTGAAGGTTCACCTGTACCGTCCCTTCTCCACCAAGCACCTGATGGCTGCCATCCCCGCCAGCTGCAAGAAGATCGCCGTTCTGGACCGCACCAAGGAGCCCGGCTCTCTGGGCGAGCCTCTGTACGCCGATGTCTGCACCGCTCTGGTCGAGGAAGGCCGCAGCGATATCCAGGTTGTGGGCGGCCGTTACGGCCTGGGCTCCAAGGAGTTCAACCCCACCATGGTCAAGGCTGTGTACGACAACCTCAACGACGGCGCTTTGAAGAACCACTTCACCGTTGGTATCAACGATGACGTGACCTTCACCAGCCTGCCTCTGGGCGAGCAGGTCATCTCCGCTCCCGAAGGCACCGTAAGCTGCATGTTCTATGGTCTGGGTTCCGACGGTACCGTTGGTGCCAACAAGAACTCCATCAAGATCATCGGCGACCACACCGATATGTACGCTCAGGGCTACTTCAGCTACGACTCCAAGAAGTCCG
>SVGY01000005.1 GCA_015056145.1 Clostridiales bacterium | reverse complement strand
CTTCTACAACCATGAACGCATTCAGTCAAAAACGGGAGTGGCTCCGCTCTCGCTTCGCCACTCCTCTTGATTCACCTTCCCTACTCAGGGGGTTTTTGTGCAGTCCGTATATTCTGGGGCGGTTCAGTGGAAAGAGGGATGATTATTTGCTTG
Source organism: Clostridiales bacterium (assembly GCA_015056145.1). Lineage (GTDB taxonomy): Bacteria > Bacillota > Clostridia > Christensenellales > Aristaeellaceae > Limiplasma. The sequence goes on along the minus strand of SVGY01000005.1, from coordinate 179,522 downwards.
TTGATTCTCCGTCAATATCAGCCGTTGACCTTTTTGCTGCGTTTGCCGGAGAGGAAGACCATGCCGCCCATGGCCAGCACCATCAGGCTTCCCCAGAGGAGCAGGCGGCTGTTATCGCCGGTGACGGGGGTGGAGGCTTCGGGTTCGCTTACCGGCTCCCCTTCCATGTACAGCGCAAAGGGAGAGAAATGATTCATGGTAATGCTGAAAAACTTGTCCATATGCACGGATTCATCCAGATTGCCGTAATCCGGGCAGGGCACCAACGCAAGGCGGTAGGCTTCGTCCCTGCCTGCGGACACATAGTAGAAATGCATTTCTTTTTCGGGGTCCGAAGGGCCGTGCTGCACAAACATGGTCACGTTCAAATCAGAAGTATCCAGCTTATTCCCTTCCTCATCCAGAAGAGAAATATCCAGCAGCATAAGATAGTTTTCGTCTGCGAGATCCTGACTCTCTTTATCCAGATCGGCGTACAGGGCATTCCATGCCGCGGTGCCCTGCTCCAGAATATCGATGCCGATGGTGGCATTGCCAAACAGGCTGCGGTGTTCATTGAACCGAATGCCGAAAAGCACGTCCCGGCCCTTGTCTTCCCACGGCACGGTCAGCCACAGCACGTCAATGCCCGTATCCTGAGGGGAAGGGAAGGTGGCAGAGGCAGAGGCAGAAGCCATGCCAAGGAGCATCACCAGTGCAACCAACAGAGAGAAAAAGCGGATTTTCATTGGATATCCCAGCCTTTCTGGTAAGAGAAAAAGAATAAAAAATAACATCAATATTATGAGCTTACAGGGGCGGAATGTCAAGAAAAACCACTCCCCCTGCCGCAATATAAAAAAACAGCAAGAAAAAAACCGGAGAATTTCTTCTCCGATCCAGACTGTCAAAAAATGCGCAGGGTGCAGGGGGAACATCCCCCTGCCGGGTGTGGGCAGAGCCCACATTCCTTGTGCCGCAGCACTTTCAAGAAAGCACAGCGAGTACCGAAGGTACAAGATGTGCGGCTTTGACTGACAAGAATGAGGTTTTTCCACAAACTGAGGCCTTCCGTTTTTCGGGAAGGCCTCTGGCTGTTAAAAAATGCGCAGGGTGCAGGGGGATCATCCCCCTGCCGGGTGTGGGCAGAGCCCACAAATCTTGTGCCGCAGCACTTTCAAGAAAGCACAGCGAGTACCGAAGGTGCAAGATTTGCGGCTTTGACTGACAAGAATGAGGATTTTCCACAAACTGAAACCTGCTGCATATCATATGCAGCAGGTTTTTTCCGTGTATCCGATGTATCTAACGTTAATGGCTCTTATGGAACAGCAGTCTCTCGTACCGTTCGTGATCGCAGTGCATGACCATGATTTCCAGCTCCTCGTCGCCCATGACGGTATTCCGGCCGGCGGCGAAAAGTTCGTCCACCTGCTCCTTTACAGCAATCACCAGCGGATCCTGCTTGTCGATGGTGTGCTCGCCCTTGAGGCGGAAGTAGCTGTTCATCCAGTGGGCGATACCTGCAAGGCCGCTGTGGCTGTCCACCGCCACCATGGGGGGACGGTTGAGGATCTTGGCGGTATCGAAGATGTTGTAGATCTCTTCGTTCTTGAGCATGCCGTCGGCGTGGATACCCGCACGGGTCACGTTGAAGTGACGGCCCACGAAGGGCTGACGGGGGCTGATCTCAATGCCGATCTCCTGCTCCATGAACTCGGCGATTTCGGTAATGGCGGTAAGATCCATGCCGTCGGTGGTGCCGCGCAGGCTGGCATACTCCAGCGCCATGGCTTCCAGGGGGCAATTGCCGGTGCGCTCGCCGATGCCCAGCAGGGAACAGTTGATGCTGGCGCAGCCGTAGAGCCATGCGGAGGCAGCGTTGGTAACCACCTTGTAGAAGTCGTTGTGGCCGTGCCATTCCAGCTGCTCAGAGGGGATCTGGGCGTAGTGGTTGAGGCCGTAGATGATGCCGGGAACGCTACGGGGCAGCGCTGCGCCGGGATAGTTGACGCCGTAGCCCATGGTATCGCAGGCACGGATCTTGATGGGGATGCCGCTTTCCCGGCTCAGTTCCCGCAGCCGCTCTGCAAAGGGCAAAACGAAGCCGTAGAAATCTGCACGGGTGATATCCTCAAAATGGCAGCGGGGCACGATATCCCGGTCAAGGGCAGCCTTCACAATACCCAGATACTTATCCAGGGCCTGGGCACGGGTCAGGTGCATCTTTTTGAAAATGTGGTAGTCGCTGCAGGATACCAGAATGCCGGTTTCCTTTACGCCGGAAGCCTTTACCAGTTCAAAGTCCTTCTCGTTGGCACGGATCCAGGTGGTAATCTGGGGGAACTCCAGGCCCAGATCCTGGCACAGCTCCAGCGCCTCCCGGTCCTTCTGGGTATAAAGGAAGAACTCGCTCTGGCGAACCAGGCCCTTGGGGCCGCCCAGCCGGGATTCCAGCTTGAACAAGTGGGCAATCTGCTTGGGCGTAAAGGGGCTGACGCTCTGCTGGCCGTCACGGAAGGTGGTATCCGTCATCCAGATTTCCGTGGGCATGTTGATGGGCACAACACGGTTATTGAAAGCAACCTTCGGGATGGATTCATAATCAAACAGCTCACGGTACAGGTTGGGTTCCTCCACATCCTGCAGGGTGTACTGATACTGGGACTGCATCAGAAGATTAAACTTTTTGCTGAATTCGAGCATTACTTCAACTCCTTTACAAAATTGGCGATACGGGTCATACCTTCAATTACGTTTTCCATACTGGTGGCATAGCTGAGGCGGCAGAAGCCCTCTGCCATAAATGCGCTGCCGGGCACGGTAGCCACATGGGCGTTTTCCAGCAGGGTGAGGGCAAAGTCCTCGCTGGTGTTGATCTGCTTTTCGCCATAATACTTGCCGAAAAGCTCGGTGATGTTCATCATGACATAGAATGCGCCGTGGGGCATATTGCAGCCAAGGCCGGGGGTGGAGTTGAGCATGCTCACCATCATGTCCCTGCGCTTCTGGAAGCTGCGGCGCATCTCCTCCACGCAGTCCTGAGGCATGGTCAGGGCTACGGCTGCGGCATGCTGTGCGGGGGTGGATGCATTGCTGGTGGCCTGGGACTGGTAATTGGTCATGGCCTTGATAACATCCTTGGGGCCTGCGGCGTAGCCGATACGGAAACCGGTCATGGCGTAGGATTTGCTGACGCCGTTGATGATGATAGTGCGCTTCTTGATCTCGCTGCCCAGGGAAGCAATGCTTACATGCTTGCGGCCGTCGTAGACAAGCTTGTCGTAAATTTCGTCGGCGATGATATAGAAATCATGCTTCACCGCCATCTTGGCCAGGGCCTCCAGCTGCTGCCGGTTCCAGATGCAGCCGTTGGGGTTGGAGGGATTGTTGAGTACAAAGGCCTTGGTACGGGGAGTGACCAGCTTTTCCAGGTCCTCCATATCCGGCAGGAAGCCCTGGGTTTCCGGGCAGTAGAGGAACACGGGGGTGCCGCCGGCCATGCGCACCATTTCCGGATAGCTGACCCAGCAGGGGTTGTCGATGATCACCTCGTCGCCGGGATCCAGCAGAGTCTGGAAAACATTGTACAGAGAATGCTTTGCGCCGCTGGAAACGATGATCTCCTCGGGGGTGTACTTCAGCTTGTAATCCTGCTTGAGCCGGTAGATGATGGCGTCCTTCAGCTCTTTGGTGCCGCTGGTGGGGGCGTAGCGGGTGAGATTTTTCTCCATGGCCTCCCGCATGGCTTCTTTTACGGGCTCCGGGGTATTGAAATCCGGCTCGCCTGCAGCAAAGCTGATAACGCTGACGCCTTCCGCCATGAGAGCTTTTGCCTTTGCATCCATGGCAAGGGTGGCAGAAGGTGCAATTTTACGGGCTTTTTCGGAAATAGTCAGCGGCATAAGTAATTCCTCCCTGAATCATGCTATGCCCAGAGAAATGCAATTTTGCATTTCAAATCCTGCGTTTTTCTCCGGACGGGCATACAATCATTGCCGGAGAGGGTTTCAGGCTGAGTATAGCATAATATGAAATACCGGTAAAGCTTGCCACGGTATTCTTGCTGTTTTTATTTCGGCAAATGAATTTTTCCAATCCGGATTCTGCAAAAAATCCGGTTCCCTTTTTCTGCCTCAAATGATACAATATCATATGCGCTCTGCAGTGTTTTCCAGCGCAATTCTTCACAGAAAGGGATGTGTTTTCATGACCCGGTGGCTGATCCGCCTTTTCATAAAAAATCCCGAAGACACCGCCAGCGATTCCGGTCGTGCTGCCTACGGCACCCTGGGCGCATCCGTGGGTATTGGGGTGAACCTGCTGCTTTCTGCAGGAAAATATCTGATGGGCGTCATTTCCGGCTCGCTGGCCATCGTGGCCGACGCAGCCAACAACCTGAGCGACGCCGCCGGCAGCATTGTGGCCCTGATATCCACCCGGGCTGCCCAGCGGCCTGTGGACGAGGAGCATCCCTTCGGCCATGGCCGCATGGAATATCTGGGTTCCCTGGGGGTAGGACTGCTGATTATCCTGATGGCCTTTACTTTGCTCAAGGATGCCATCGCCGCCATCCTCCATCCGGAGGCTCTCTCCATGAACCCCTGGGTGATTGTGACGCTTATTCTTTCCATCCTGCTGAAGCTGTGGCTGTATTTCTTCTACAAAAAGATCGGCGACGACACCAGCAACGGCACCATGCAGGCCGCCTCCAAAGACAGCCTCAGCGATGTGCTTGCCACCGCAGCGGTGCTGATCTCCACGCTGGTAGGTGCCTTTACCGGGCTGAAAATCGACGGATGGATGGGCCTTATCGTTGCGCTGATCGTTTTGAAGGCAGGCTTTGAAGTATGCAAGGATACGGTGGATCGGCTTCTGGGCGGCAAGCCCGACCCGGAAAAATCCGCCCGGCTCCGGGAGCTGCTCATGGAATACGACGAGGTGCTGGGAGTACACGATCTCATCATCCACGATTACGGCCCCGGCCGCTGCTTTGCCTCTGTCCATGCGGAGGTCAGCGACCAGAGCAACATCGTCGTCATTCACGAGATCATCGACCAGGCCGAACGTGAAATCGGCGAAAAAATGCGTATGCCCATCTGCATCCACATGGATCCCATCGCTGAAAGCCACGGCCCCACCGCCGAAGTGCGCAAGCAGATAAACGATTTTCTCATTCAGTACGACCCTTGCCTGAGCCTGCACGATTTCCGCATGGTGATGGGCCAGGAGCAGATCAACCTGATTTTTGACGTGGTACTGCCTGCAGGCTACAAGGCCAAAAACGAGCTGCACAGCGCCCTCACGGCCCACGCCCTGTCCCTGGACCGCCGCTACCGGCTGGTGGTACAGTACGACACCGACTTTACCTGATATTTCCCCGGAATGAATTTGCCTCCCTCTGCGTTTACTATTTGTAGCAACAATGAGGGAGGTTTTTGTTTTGTCTCATTCAATTGTCCCCAGGGCATGGCTCCGGTGCGTTCTTTTTCTGTGTATGGTACTGGTCTGCCTTGGCCACATTCCATCTGCCGGCGCAAAAAAGGCCGACGGCCCCGTGAATATCCTGCTCATCGGCCTGGATACCATGGAAACCCATCAGTCTGCCCGCAGTGACACCATGATCCTGCTCAGCGTGAACCCCGCAGCTGGCAGCGTGCGTGCGCTGTCCTTCCTGCGGGATCTGTATGTGCCCATTCCCGGCTGCGGCAAAACCCGCCTCAACGCCGCCTATTACTTTGGCGGGGAGGAACTGCTGAAAACCACGCTCCAGAATAATTTCGGCATCACGGTGGATCATACCGTCACCGTCAGTTTCGAGCTTCTGGCAGAGGTGGTGGACCGCATGGGCGGTATCGATCTGGAGTTGCAGCAGGCCGAGCTGGAACCGCTCAACAAGTTGATCTCCGCCTACAACCAGAAGACCGGGAGGCCCTACGGCGAAGGGCATGTGGCCGCCCCGGGCATGCAGCGGCTCAACGGCGTACAGGCCCTGAGCTACAGCCGCATCCGCTCCATCGACAGCGACTTTCAGCGGGTGGGCCGCCAGCAGGCGGTGATCGCCGCCATGTTTGACAAGCTGCGCCAGATGGATTTCTTCACCCTGACCAGCATTGTTTTTCAATGCATGGGCCGTGTGGAAACGGACATGGGCCTGGGGGATATCAATGCGCTTTTGCCCCTGGCCACCCGGGAGGAAGTGGACGTAGCCATGGCACGGGTACCCTTTGACGGGTTATTTGAGGAAGATACCATCAGCGGCATGCAGGTGCTGGTGCCCAATCTGGACAGCAACACCCGGCGGGCGAAAGAGTTTCTTTACGGGAAGTGAACTTGGCAAAAAGAAGTTCAATTTATCCGGATTATGCGCAGGGAAAGGGCGTTTGGAAAAGACGCTTCACTTCCCCTTCCGGATAACGCTGACCCCCATGCGCCTGACGCCCCTGTAAACGGGAATGCGCCGCCCCTGTGCCCTGCGGGTGGCTGGCATGTGAAAGGCTTGCACCACTTCCCCCTCCTTCATGGGGAAGGCAGCATACCGCCGGCAGGGTAAGCCCCGGGCCGGCTTGACCCAGATAAAGGGCATCAGTTCGCTGAGACCGTGCTTCACAATGAAGGCATAGGCGCCGTCCTGCCCATCCTTTACGATGCGGTGGGGCGGCGTGAGGGATTCCATCCAGGCCTCCACATAATTGCGCAGACCGTGCTGCCGGGCATGCAGCATTACCTCCGCAAGCATATGCTGCTGCTCAGCGGCAGCCATGGCATGCCCCGTGATGTCCTGATAGCTTCTTTCCAGGTAGTCCACAAGGCTGTCCAGCCAGCCGGCGGCAGTCTTGCCGGCGTAATTCATGGCCTGTCCCCACAGGGCCGCATACCAGCGGCGATCCTGGCTGTTTCCCTGATCCGGCTTGATCTCCCGGCTGAGGGCAGTGAGAAGGGCCCAGCTGCACATTAGCAGCGAGGGGCCATCCTGGATATGCTGCCGGAAGGAATCCACATCCTTGCGGAGTTCCTGCTTTTCAGGCTGAATGGAAAAGTGATAGCTTTCCTCCCGCAGGCGGGGCGTGGCGGAGTGTTCCAGGCATATGCCAAGATGCACCACTGCGCCCATCTTCGTGACCAGATCATCGCTGTTGAGGATGTGGAAAAGAGGATAGCTTGCAGGGTCGTACACAAGGCGGCCCGTGGCCACCGTGGGCGATGCAAAGCCGTATCCGGTAATATTCTGCGGAAGCACGCCCCTGTGGGTGATGAGCCGGTGGGCAAAAATTTGCATAACGGCGCTGCCCTGACTGTGCCCTGCCATCCACAGGCGGAAACGGCTGCGCAGAGAGCGCATCTCCAGCAAAACATCGCTGAGGGTCAGCTTTTCAAGCCCCAGCTGGCGGGCCGCAGCAGGAAAATGTATTTTATCCAGATTCTGTTCAAAATGGGTGCACAGCTGGTGAAAGCCTTTGTGAAAGCCCTCCTCGGTGGATATGCGGAGATTGCTCAGCCAGTCGTTGATGCGCTTGCCTGTACCCATGAAGCCGATAGCCACAAGGTATTGCCCGTCCTCCAGGCGATGAAGCATCACCACTGCCTTTGTGGATTCGCTGCGGCTGTGCCTGAGGGAGCTGACCAGTGGCCCCAGGGCGATCTTGTCCTGCATGGCGGCCCTGGCCAGGTATAGCTTGCCGCTGGTGAGCATGCCCTGCAGGGCTGCTTTGTCGCCGCCGCTGCCAAGACCGGTGTGCAGGCTGTTATCCACCTGAACGGAAATATCATCCCAGCCCGCCTGCATCCAGGGATCCAGTTCCAGCGTGTAGGCCGCCCGGGCAAGCTCCAGGGAAAGCCCAGCCGCCTCATGGGAAAACGCCGGCCGGAGACGGTAGAAAGGATCCCTGGCAAAAGGTACAGTAAGGCTTTGCAGCCGATTAAGGGGCATGGCTGTGATGGGGCCCGTTCCCCGGACAGATTCGGCGTTTTCGTCCTTTTGCTGTGGCCTGAGCCATTCCGGCAGCCAGTTGGGCAAATCCACACCGCCAACTCCTTTCCATAAAAATATTCTGTTTCAGTATATCACATCCGCCCCTCAAAGGCATGGAAATGGAATGTGTATATTTTGTAAATCCGTGTATTATTTGGGTTTTTTGTTTGACATTCCTCTTCCCGAAGCTGTAAAATTGTGTTTGGCATTCCAAGGAATGACCACAGTATTGCAACGACGGAGGTACAATGATGAAACGCTTTGCCCTGTTCCTTACCGCCATGCTGCTGGTTCTGTGCATGATGACCAGCGCCCTGGCCAATGCAACCGTCTCCTCCAGCGTGGTGCTGGAAGGCAGCATCTATTTCAACAGCGAAGCCAACACCTTTGCTTACCGGGCCGAATACGGCGAGCCCTACCAGATCATGGATGCTCAGAATCAGCCCCTGACCGAAGCCATCTTTTATGATATCAGCGTGAACCGTGGTATGTACGAAGTTACCGTCGGCGAAGGCGAAAACTGCAAGGGTATCGTGGACGGCCGCGGTGTGGAAATGGTTCCCGCCCAGTACGGCGATGTGGACGTAATCAGCGACCGCTGGCAGCTGGGTATCCGCTTTACCGCCGGTACTGTGGATAACTACGATTACAAGTCCTGGTCCCAGGATGATGTTTTCTACCTGGTGGATACCGTGGACGTGTACTTCTGCGGCCAGATGGTGGGCAGCGTCACCCGTACGGAGTACGATTATGTGAGCGCCTACGGCAACTTTATCTGCATCAAATCCCGTGACAATCATTATTACTTCTACAACAAGGATTTCGTAAAGTCCACCTACCCCGAAACCGACAGCAGCAGCGAGTATCAATACGATTACGATACCGAGATCATCACCCATGTGGGCAGCAATACTCCTGCTTTCTGCGAAGGCTGCACCCTCACCGAGGGCGAAGTGGAGCAGAGCATCTATGTGCGCAGCAAAAAGGGCCTGGCCCTGGACGGTACCGTGCTGTTTGACCTGAGCGACGAAGTGGATTATGTGGACCAGTTCCGTGGCAACTATGCCCGTGTGGAGAAGGACGACAAGTACGGCCTCATCGACCGCAACGGCAACATCGTGCTTCCCATCGAATATGACGATATCCCCGTGGTGGACTACAGCGACTATCCCTTCTTCCATCAGGGCTACCAGCCTGTGGAGAAGGACGGCTGCATCGGTATTGCGGATATGTCCGGCAACCTGGTCTACCTCTCCCGCTACAGCGGTGATGTGGCCCGTATCTACAACTTCCCCTTCATCGATGTGGAGGATACCAACGGCGAACACATCGTCATCTCCATTGCCGGCGAATTCCCCGAGCGCTTTACCGAAGCCCGCTTCTACGGCAACGCCCAGATCTTCACCGCCAAGAACAGCGAAGGCAAGTGGGTTGTGCGGGATATCTCCAACAACGATGTTATCACTCCCTTCGAGGCTGACTACGCCAGCTTCAACGTAAGCAACGACGGCTCCATGCTGAGCGTTTACGTTGACGGCGAGGATACCCTCTACAACGTATCCATCGACGGCAGCTTCACTCCCCTGGGCGACCTGCCCTCCCTCAGCTGCGCCTGCGGCTACACCACCGATGAGATGAGCTTCAACTATTGCCCCATGTGCGGCACTCAGTTTGAGAAGTAATTCTTATCCGGAATTTCAGAAATATACCTGCGAAACAGCCTGCTTCCGGCGGGCTGTTTCTTTATGTAATGCTTTTGCTTCCATTCCCGGGAGAAAGAAGGCAAAAAGTATGCTATAATAAATCTGTGTGACCATTTCCAGGGGAGGGTGAAACAACATGACGAATACCCGTAAATTTATGATTGGAAACGTGCCCATCGGCGGCGATGCCCCGGTGAGCGTACAGAGCATGACCAATACCGACAGCCGGGACGGGGAAGCGACCCTTGCCCAGATCAAAGCCCTGGCCGAGTCCGGCTGCGACATCGTCCGGCTGAGTGTTTATGATGAAAAATGCATCCAGGCGCTGCCCTTTATTGTGGATGGTTCTCCGGTGCCGCTGGTGGCGGATATCCACTACCGCCACGACCTGGCCATTGCCGCCATGGAAAAGGGCATCAGCAAGGTGCGCATCAACCCGGGCAATATCGGCGGCATGGACAAGGTGCGCATGGTGGCGGACTGCGCCAGGATGCATCATGTGCCCATCCGTATCGGTGTCAACTCCGGCAGCATCGAAAAGGAGATCCTCCGGAGGGAGGGCGGCGTTACCGCCCGGGGCATGGTGGACAGTGCACTGCATCATGCAAAAATGCTGGAGGATGCAGGCTTTCATGATATCGTACTGAGCCTGAAGGCCAGCAATGTGCCCCTGACGGTAGCCGCCTACCAGCTGGCCGCCCGGGAGACGGATTATCCCCTCCATGTGGGCGTTACCGAGGCAGGCCTGCCCGGCTCCGGCAATATCAAAAGCGCAGTGGGTATTGGCGCACTGCTTTTGCAGGGCATCGGCAACACCGTCCGGGTCAGCCTTACCGGCAGCCCCATCCCTGAAGCCCAGGCAGCCATTGATATCCTCCGGGCCTGCGGGCTGCGCAACAGCTACGTCAACGTGGTTTCCTGCCCCACCTGCGGCCGTACCGGCATCGACGTGGCCGCCATTGCCCGCCGGGTGGAAAAGGAGCTGAGTGATATCCGCATCCCGCTTACCGTAGCGGTGATGGGCTGCGTGGTCAATGGCCCCGGCGAGGCCCGGGAGGCGGATATCGGCATTGCCGGCGGCGGCCTCAGCGCAGGGGCCAATGCAGGCGGCGAGGGCGGCGACTATGCCGTGGGTGCATTGTTTGAAAAGGGCAAGGCTCCCCGGAAGATCGAGGGCGACCTGGCAGGCATCCTCATCCGCCGTGTACGGGAAATTGCCAAAGAGCGGGAAAACGCCTGATCAGGGAGGAGACCCATGGGCATTACCAAAAATCATCAGTCCGGGGAAACACTCCGGCTCATGGCGGCCGCCGCCTTTCCGGACAAGCAGCTTGATGAAGTGAAGGAATTGACGGAAGGCATGTTCAATGCCGCCTACCTTATGGAATTTGCCGACGGAACCTCTGCGGTGGCCAAAATTGCAGCCGGAACATCCGAAGGGTTTCTTTCCAACGAGATCAACCTGATGGCTGCGGAAGTGGCGGCTATGGAACTGCTTGGCACAGAGGGCGTGCCCAAGGTGCCCCGTGTGTACTACAGCGATTTTTCCCGCAGCCTGTGTAGCGGGCCCTACTTCATCATGGAGCGGATGCCCGGCCGCAGCCTTTTTGCCATGCGGGAGGAAGTGCCCCGGGAAATACAGAAGCAGGTATACTTCGAGGCAGGGCAGCTGCAGCGCAGGCTTACAAAGGTACAGGGCGAAAGCTTTGGCCTTCTGGGCGACCAGCGCCGCTTTGCCTCCCTGTACGAAATGCTGCGCTTTATGTTTGTAAATCTGCTGGGGGATGCAGCAAGAATCGGTCTTTCCTTCGGCTTTTCGGAGGATGCACTTTTCCGCAGGCTGGAAAGAGACCAGGCCTGTTTTGATCAGGTGACGGTTCCATCTCTCGTACACTGGGACATGTGGGAAGGCAACCTCTTCGTGGATGACGGGCATCTTTCAGGCGTGATAGACTGGGAGCGTGCCATGTGGAGCGATCCCTTCATGGACGACCGTTTCCGCACAAGAAACTATAATCCGGCGTTCATGGAAGGCTTTGGCATCAAAGAATTCACCCCGCAGGAAAAGCGGCGCATCCTTTGGTACGACCTGTTCCTGCATGTAACCATGTACACCGAGAGCTACTACAGGCAGTACGACAACATCGAGGATGAGATCCGCTGGCTCACGCCCCAGGTGGAGGGAGCGTGGGCGCAGCTGGAGAAGGCGGTAGCTGTACACTGACAGAAAGTTTCATTTGCAATAAAAGAACAAGCCAGTCTTCGGACTGGCTTGCCTGGCTGTCAAAAAATGCGCAGGGTGCAGGGGGATCATCCCCCTGCCGGGTGTGGGTAGAGCCCACATTCCTTGTGCCGCAGCACTTTCAAGAAAGCACAGCGAGCACCGAAGGTGCAAGATTTGCGGCTTTGACTAACAAGAATGAGGTTTTTCCACAAGCTGACAAGCCAGTCTTCGGACTGGCTTGCCTGGCTGTCAAAAAATGCGCAGGGTGCAGGGGGATCATCCCCCTGCCGGGTGTGGGCAGAGCCCACATTCCTTGTGCCGCAGCACTTTCAAGAAAGCACAGCGAGCACCGGAGGTGCAAGATTTGCGGCTTTGACTGACAAGAATGAGGTTTTTCGACAAGCTGACAAGCCAGTCTTCGGACTGGCTTGCTTTCGTTATTCCGCACCGCTGTCAACCTCCGGGAGGGGGATGGCATTTATGGTCACAATGTCAATGGAATCAAGAAAACTACCCCATATTGAGTACCTTGCCCACAGCACGGCATACTCCCACGCCGCTTTCGGTGGTGGAAAGCCGGAGGACGGTAACATCCTCTATACCGCTCAGCATTGCTTCCAGAAAGGCTTCCGGGCCGAGGAATTCTTCAAAGGAAAGGAATTCCGCTGAGAAGCCCCTTTCAATAAACACCGTGGAGCCGCCGGGGGTTGTGAAGGAAATATTGGACAGCTGTTTGGTTCCTTCCGGAAAAAAGATGCGTATGGGGCCATAGGTAAAAAAGACATCCCCGGAAGCATATGCAGATACAAACGGAAGTATAAAAAGGCAAAGAACCAGAAGAAGCACAGATATTTTTTTCATAACGAACCTCCCATAGCCAATTGCTTATCAATACTTTTTAGCAGAAAACAAAAACAAGGCAAAGAAAACCAATATGGTTTTACAAGATTGAACCAGGAAACCATTCCGAAAAATGAACAAACCATATCAGGCAATTCCTTCTCCGCCGTGGTACACAGTTGATGCTTTTCATGGTATAATTGCTTTTGAAGTATTGCTGCATATACATGTTTGAGGTACCTGAATGAACAAACAACAACTGCTGGAAAGCCTTGAGGCTGCCGTTCCTCCCCTGCGGGGCAAATTGCAGATCGAGCGCATTCTTTACAAAAAGGCTGCAAATAAGGCCTACATGAGCTTCCTGTGCGATGATGTGGCAGGGGAGCAGGAATTTTTGGCTGTGGAAAGGGAGCTGAGGAAGCTCTTTCCCCAGGTGAATGTGGCGCTGCGCATTGCCAGCCCCGGCCTTGGGGAGGATTTCCTGAACCACCCGGAGCAGTACCGCAGCGTGCTGACGGATTTTCTGCGCCGCCAGAGCCCGGCTTTGCTTGCCTGGATTGATGATGTTGGCTGGAATATGGAAAACGGGCGCATTCTGCTTACCTGCCCGGATAATATCGCATTGCAATTTTTTCAGCGGCACCAGCTGGATGCGAAGCTTTCCCAGTGCGTGTACGATATTTTCCGTGTGCGGGTGGCCGTGGGCCTGACGGTGTGCGGCGAAAGGGAAAAATGGGTCACGGAGCGGCGCAGGGAGCGTGGCTTCCAGTTCACGATGCCCTCGGACGAGCCGCCGCCCTGGGATGATGCGGTTATTGGCCAGCAGGAGGCGCTGATGAGCAGTCAGCCTGCTCCGGCCGGAGCTCCCGCAAAGCCTGCCGCACCAAAGAACGCAAACGCTGCACCTGCCAATGGCGCAAAACCGGCCGCTTCTTCCGCAAAGCCGGCGGCGGCCTCCGACGGCGCTTACCCTGTGCTCAAGGGCCGCTCCATCGGCGATCCGCCGGTGGATATTGTGGAACTGGCGGAGGATAGCGGCGTGGTGGTCATCGAGGGTACCATTACCGGCGTGGCAGATCCCAGGGAGCTGCGGGGCGGCGAGTCGGTGCTGCAAACCTTCGCCGTCTATGATGATACCAGTACCATCTATTGCAAGGCCTTCTACCAGTACCGTATGAAGCGCCGTGGCCCTGGCGAGGAACCCACGCCCCCCACCGAGGAGGAGCGGGCAAGGGTAAAGGAACAGCTGAGTCAGATCAAGAACGGCACCCGGGTACGGGTTCGGGGCGAATGCCGCATGGATACCTTCCTGGGCGAAATTTCCATCAGCGTACGGGATATGGTGCAGCTGCCCAAAAAAGAGCGTAAGGACAACGCCGAAGAAAAGCGCATCGAGCTGCATATGCACAGCCAGATGTCCACCATGGATGCCACCGCCGATGCAGGCCAGCTGATTTCCCAGGCCGCCAAGTGGGGCCATTCTGCCGTTGCCATCACCGACCACGGCTCGGCCCAGGCCTTCCCTGCTGCATTCGGTGCAGCCAAGAAAAACAACATCAAGCTGATCCCCGGCGTGGAGGGCTATCTGGTGGATATGGTCCCCATCGTGAAGGATGCGGACGACCGGCCCATGACCGGGCCTATTGTGGTATTCGATTTTGAGACCACCGGCCTCTCTGCGGTCAACGACCGAATTATTGAGGTGGGTGCAGTGAAGCTGGAAAACGGCCAGATCGTGGACGAGCTGAGCCTTCTGTGCGACCCCGGCATGCCCCTCAGCCCCAAGATTACCGAGCTGACGGGCATCAACGACCTGATGCTCCGTGGCAAGGAAAGCCCGGCGGAAGGCGTGCGCAAACTGCTGGATTTTATCGGCGATGCAGCCGTGGCGGCCCATAACGCCTCCTTTGATATGGGCATGCTGGAGGCGGAATGCCAGCGGATGGGCGTAACGTTCCATGCGCCGGTGCTGGATACCCTCACCTTTGCCAGGCGGCTGTATCCCAGCCAGAAGAGCCACCGCCTGGGCGCTGTATGCCGCCTTCTTGGTGTCAGCCTGAAAAACGCTCACCGTGCCGTACACGATGCAGCAGCCACTGCCCAGTGCCTTGCCAAAATGTACGATGCCGCCGCCGAAAAGGGCGCAAAGACCCTCAGGGATATTGACAAGTGCATCGAAGGCTTCTCCATGGGCGAAAGCTACCACATCATCCTTCTGTGCAAGAGCCAGAAGGGCATGCAGAACCTGAACCACCTGATCTCCGACAGCAACGTGGAGTACTTCTACCGCCACCCCAACATGCCCCGGTTCAATATCGAAAAGTACCGGGAAGGGCTTATCATCGGCAGTGCATGCGAGGCAGGGGAATTGTTCAAGGCCATCGTGAACCAGCGGCCGGAAAAGGAAATCGAACGCATTGCCGCTTTCTATGATTATCTGGAGATTCAGCCCATCGGCAATAACGAGTTCATGATCCGCAACGGTATCGCCAGGGATGAAGAGGAACTGCGGGATTACAACCGCCGTATTGTGGCCCTGGGCGAAAAGCTGAACAAACCCGTTGTGGCTACCGGCGACGTGCATTTCCTCAACCCGGAGGATGCCATCTACCGCACCATTTTGCAGGCAGGCCTTGGTTTTGACGATTGCGACAATCAGCCGCCCCTGTACTTCAAAACCACCGACGAAATGCTGGAAGAGTTTGCCTATCTGGGCAAGGAAAAGGCCCGGGAAGTGGTCATTGACAACCCCAAAATGATCGCCGATATGGTGGAGGAACTGCGCCTTTTCCCCAAGCATCCCGAAGGCAAGGATACCTTCCAGCCTTTCTGGGAGGATGCGGCCAACGATATCGAGACCCGCTCCTGGGGCCGGGCAAAGGAGCTCTACGGAGATCCCCTGCCGGAGCTGGTGCAGAAGCGGCTGGAAAAGGAGCTGAGCTCCATTCTGGGTTATGGCTTCGGTACGCTTTATTCCATCGCCCAGAAGCTGGTAAGCAAGTCCCTCAGCGACGGATATCTGGTAGGCAGCCGGGGCAGCGTCGGCTCCAGCTTTGTGGCTACCATGTGCGGCATTACGGAGGTAAACCCGCTGCCGCCCCATTATCGCTGCGATCATTGCCACAAGATGTTCCTCACGCCCCCGGAACTGGCCAGCGTGGGCGTTGACCTGCCGGACAAAAACTGCGATATCTGCGGTCATCCCCTTGCCAAGGACGGTTTTGATATTCCCTTTGAGGTTTTCCTGGGTTTCAAGGGCGACAAGGTGCCCGATATCGACCTGAACTTCTCCGGCGAGTATCAGCCCCGTGCACATGCCTACATCGAGGAGCTTTTCGGCAAGGGCTATGTGTACCGTGCCGGAACCATCAGCGGTCTGGCAGAGAAAACCGCCTACGGCTTTGCCGCCAAATATCTGGAGGAGCGGGGCGTCCCCGCAGGCCGTGCCCACAAGGAACGCCTTGCTGCAGGCTGCGTGGGCGTAAAGCGCACCACGGGCCAGCATCCCGGTGGCATCGTTGTACTGCCCAAGGAATACGACATCTGCCAGTTCACCGCCATACAGCACCCGGCGGACGATATCGCCGGCAGTACCCTTACCACCCACTATGACTTTAACTCCATGCATGACATTCTGGTAAAGCTGGACTGTCTGGGCCACGACGATCCCACCATGATGCACCGCCTGGAAGAACTGACCGGTGTCAACTTCCGGGAGATCCCCCTGGACGACAAGCAGGTAATGAGCCTGTTCTCCAAGCCCGATGCGCTGGGCGTTACCGAAGAGCAGATCATGAGCCCCACCGGTACCCTTGGCGTGCCGGAGTTCGGTACCGGCTTTGTACAGGGCATGCTGACGGAAACCCGGCCCTCCACCATGGAGGAACTGATCCGTATTTCCGGACTGAGCCACGGTACCGACGTGTGGCTGGGCAATGCACAGGATATTATCAATTCCGGCACTGCCAAGCTGGCCCAGTGCTTCTGTACCCGTGACGACATCATGAACTTCCTCATTTCCAAGGGCATGCAGGAAAAAATGAGCTTTGACATTATGGAAAGCGTCCGCAAGGGCCGTGGCCTGAAGCCGGAATGGGAGGAAGCCATGATCGCCCACGATGTGCCCCAGTGGGCCATCGACAGCTGCCACAAGATCAAGTACATGTTTCCCCGGGGTCACGCTGTGGCTTACGTTACCATGGGCCTGAGAGTGGCCTGGTACAAGGTGTACCGGCCCATCGCCTACTATGCGGCCTATTTCACCATTCGCGGCGACGGCTTTGACGCTGCAAAGATGCTGCTTTCCAACCAGACCCTGCGCTCCCGCCTGGAGGAATTCCGCAACCGGGAGGAAAAGATGACCATCAAGGACAAGCAGGAGGAAAACGCCCTGCACATGGTGCTGGAAATGCAGGAACGTGGCATCCGCATGCTGCCGGTGGATCTGTACAAATCCGACGCCGTGCGCTTCCTGCCCGAAGAGGGCGACCTGCGCTGCCCCTTCACCGCCATCAACGGCCTTGGCGAGGCGGCCATTCAGGGGCTTCTGGAAACCCGTGACCCTGCCAAGCCCTACATCAGCATTGAGGATCTGAAGACCCGGGCCCATGTGGGCGACAGCGTTATCGAAATGCTGCGCCAGCAGGGCGCTTTGGAGGGCCTGCCGGAAACCAGCCAGGTAGACTTCTTCTCCCTGATCGACGGACTGTAATGACGGAGGCAACATCATGAAAACAGCATTGATCACAGGCGGCAGCCGGGGCATCGGCGCAGCCTGCGTAAAGACTTTTTGCAATGCGGGCTATGGAGTGTGTTTTCTGTACCATTTCAACGAGGAAGCCGCTCTGCGGGTCCGTGCGGATACAGGGGCCATTCCCATCCGCTGCAATGTGGCCGACCCGGAGGACGTGCGCCGGGCCATGGCGGAGGTGAAAAAACACCTGCCCCACATCGACGTACTGGTGAACAATGCAGGCATCGCTTCATCGGGCCTGCTGACGGACGTGACCGACGCTGAGTGGCGGCAGCTGGTGGATGTGAACCTGAGCGGCTGCTTCTACCTGTGCCGTGAAACCCTGCCGGGGATGATCTCCCGACGGGAAGGCTCCATTGTGAATATCTCCAGCATATGGGGTCAGGTGGGGGCCAGCTGCGAGGCAGCCTACTCCGCCGTCAAGGCTGGGATCATCGGCCTCACAAAGGCCCTTGCCAAGGAGGCCGGCCCCAGCCATGTGAGGGTTAACTGCGTGGCGCCGGGCGTTATCCGCACGGACATGCTCTCCTGCTACACCGACGACGACCTGTCCGCCCTTGCGGAGGAAACGTCCCTGGGCCGCCTGGGCACCCCGGAGGACGTGGCCCGGGCCGTGCTCTGGCTCAGCAGCAGCGATGCCGCATTTATCACCGGGGAAGTACTGGGGGTCAACGGCGGTTTTTGGTGAGGGGGAGCCCTGCCGGGGGCCTGCGCCCGCAGCAAGCCCTGCCGGGGGCCTTCTTTTCTTCTGTGTCAGAAGAAAAGAAGCAAAAGAAGACCGCATTTTCCCAATTCAACATACAGAAAAAGAAACCGCCGCAAACCGGCAGCCCCTTCCCGAACAAATGACCCTTCCCCATATACGCTTTTCGGGAGGGTGCGGGAGGGGGCTTTTCCCGGGGAAAAGCCTTCTCCCGCCAATACCAATATCCACCTCATCGGCCGCCCTTCACCGTGAGCCGCTCTGCACTGCGGCCGCCCTGCCAGAGACGCATGTAGGTGTCGGTGCATTTTTTGTAGCGAGCGAAGGTTTTCCGGGCCTGGGCCACGTTGCCGTATACCTTCCAGGCGCCGCTGTACCTGGCCTTGTTGCGGTGGTGAATGAAGCCGTATACATCCGTGGGCGGGTAGCTGAGGAATAGCCCAATTTCGTGGGGGAAATCTTCGCCGGATTTGCTGCAACGCTCCCGTAGGCAGCGTACGCAGTGATTGGCGCTTTTGCAGCGGTAGCCGCAGGAGTGAAGCAATGCGCCAGCGGCTGCCTTGCTGAGGTCTTTTTCCAGTAATGCCGGGCGGTAGACGTAAATCAGCGCCTTTCCGCCGTCGGAGCGCAGGGGCACAAAACGTAATCCTTTGGCGGTGAAGCGGCGGTTGTAGCGGCGAATGCTTTTAAGCATTTCGTCCTGGCTGGCATATGTGCAGGCAACAAGATTGCCGGTTTTGAGGCAGGCAAGGGTAGGTGCGCAATGGCGAATCAGTTGTTCTTCTGACATGGTGTGCCTCCTTTCTGCGTTAGTTTAAACTAACCATCCGGTAAAAAAATATGCAGAAAATTTATTCCAATGGAAGTTTGCCCTATGGGTTAGCCATATCTAACCCATAACCAGTATATCATACCATCCAGTCCCAGTCAATCATCCATATTCATCCAAAAAAGAGCCCCGGCAAAAACCGGAAGCTCTTCTCAAACCAAGCAATAATACATAAATGCGCTTTTCTTTTGCTTCTTTTCTTTTCTCAGAAAAGAAAAGAAGAATCCCGTTCCCGTTCCCGTGAACCTCGTCACATAAACTCCACAGGCAGGTCAGTGTCCTGGAAGGGATCGTCCTCACCGTCGAGGGAGTAGGGGCTCAGGCGGCGCATGGGGGTGGGCGGCAGCTCGCTGAGATCCTTGGGCGGTTCCTGAAGGTGGATGTTCAGCATGGGGTCGGTGAAGCTCATGTTGGCAATGGTGCCGGCCTTCACCATGGGAAGCACCTCGGTGAGATTGGTTTTGTTGCGGCGGGAGAATTCGATGGCCACTTCGGGGCGTTCCTGCCAGTGCATGGGAATGAAAACCCGGGGTTTCATGGTCATGATGAAGTGGTTGGCTCCGGCATCGTAGAGGTTGCCCTGCCTGGGATCCACCGGGAACATGGCCACGTCGATGCTTTCGCCCTTCAGGGGCTCGATGGCATCGTAGAAATCCTTTTCAGCAGCCTCGATTTCCCGGAGGGTGCTTTCTTCCTTCCAGTGCCAGAGGTTCAGGTCGCCGGCGTGGAAGATATTCAGCCCGTAGGCCTTCACCAGGAAAGCCACGCCCAGATCTGTACTCTTGTAGGCCTTCACGGTGATATCCGGGGTGAGCTCCTTTTCCTGCAGGGGTGCAATGCGCTTGCCGGGGGTGCCGATGGGGGTGTCCATGGAAACGATGTAGGTAATGGGCAGGCCCTTTTTGTCCCAGGTGTAGATGATGGGATCCAGGTGATCCGGGTGAGGATGGCTGACGAAGATGAAGATGTTTTCGTAGCCGACCAGGTTTTCCGGCGTAACACGCAGCCAGGGCGCCAGGCAGCGGTCCACGCCCTCCCAGTAGTCAAAGAGCAGCAGCGATGAACCGATCTGTACGGAAAAGCCGCTGTTGTGGTAATAGGTGATTTTTAATTGTTTTTCCATTCTGACAGATGCCTCCATAATGCTGGTAGAGTGATATACCGTGCTGCCGGCGTTGATGCAGTTGATATATTACAAAATAATTACTTATCTAAAAGCATTATATCAGCAATGATTCCTCCGTATTTTGCGGTTCTTGCGCAAAAAGGAAAAACCAAAGAATGAAGAAAGTATAACACACACTACATATTGTGTCAATCTTTTTGTATTATATACAGGGGGAAGGAAATCTGCCTGATAAAAAACCCCTGCAGATGCAAGGCATCCGCAGGGGTGTGGAGGTTCAGTTGCAGTGGAGGTCAGTCTACGAAGATGTTTTCCACCACCAGGTCAAGAAGGTCGGGGTATTCGCTGATTTCCGCAAGGGGGACATCATCCTGGGTGGTAAAACTGATGATGTACACGTTGCCCTGGTCATCGGGAATCATCAAAGCGGAGAAGGTGCCGTCAGCAAAGTCTGCCTTGACCATCCGCTGGCCCTGCTGGTTGGTGATGATTTCTGCACTGGAAATTTGATCCGCCGTGGAAAAGGAGTACTGAATGGACTCCACGGTCAGGTTGTTATCATAATGGTTGAAGCGAAGGTAGAAATACAGGCTGCTGTCCGGAGATTTCATGCGCAGCAGTTCCGTGTCGTTGAGGGCCATGGTGATCCAGCCCTCCGGTTGGGGCATGTGGAAATTGCCATTGTATACACCCATGGCAGGATCGGCGGCCTGTGCGCCAGCGGGGGCAGAAAAGTGGACGAAGTTGCTCAGCTCCGCAGCCAGGTCGGCAGTCAGATCATCGCCAAGCAGGGTGGAGCCGTCCAGATGTCTGATGGTGAAGAAAACTGCGTTGCGGTCATCCTTGAGGATGCAGCAGCCAATTTCGGTCAGATCCACCGAGGCAAAGGCAATGACCTGGGCATCCATGGCGTTGGATGCCAGCAGGCAGTCCATATATACGGCGGTGTCAGCCTTCATGGCTTCGTATTGCTGCTGGGGAGTGCGGCTTTCCGGCAGCTTTTCCACCCGGCCGTCGATGATGATATTGTTTTCCTCGCTGGTGCAGGTGAAGAAATAACCCTGTTCCAGCAGCTCCACGGGAACGGAGGTAGTCCAGTCCATGGGAAGGATGAAGGTGAGGCCGTCATCCATCTGCATCGTCTGGTACTCCACCACGCCATTGAACACCGGAAGGCTGCTGGGTTCGGGGGTGGCGGTGGCCGCCGGTGCAGCGTTCTGGCTGAAGATGATTCCGCTGGCAAAGGCGCTGGCGCAGGTCATCATCATAAGCAGAGCAATAAAGAGTGCGGTAAGTTTTTTCATGGCAAGTTCTCCTTACTATTCTTATGAAAGGGTGTGCGGTCAGATGAGATTGAGAGTATCCACAGCCTCGTCGATGAACTTCATCATGAGCTCGTCTTCCATAATGGGCGAACCGCTGGTGGCGAAGACCAGAACATAGGCGGAGCCGTTGCCGTCGGGGAAGGTGAGGGAGATCCTTTCCTCGTTTTGTATCACCACGAGGATGTCGATGCCGTAGTTGTTGGTATGAACCACTTCCATGTCTTCAAACTGGTCGCTTTGCGAAAGGGCGTCCATGAGCTGGTCGGCAGTGGTCAGGCCGTAGCTGCTGAGCTTGGATACATAGAAAAGCCTGCTGTTTGCATGATCCTCCGCCCGGAAAAGTTCATCCTCCTGCTTGTAGCTGGTGCTCCAGCCCTTGGGCCAGGGGACCACCAGTCTGTTTTCCAGGGTGATGTATTCCAGCTCCAGGCTGTCGCTGCTGCTGTCCACGGAAGGCTTTTCGTACAGGGTCATGGTATTGCTGGCGCAGTGGGAGATGATCATCATCAGCACTTCATCATCCCAGTAGGGAACGCCGTCGGTGCGGTGGAAGGTGAACACGCACAGGTCGCCGTCACAGTCCAGCACAGCATAGCCTGCGCCCACTCCATCCCTGAGGATGAAGACCATGATGTCCGTACCGTTTTCCAGCGGTACGCCGATCACGTTCTGGTAGGTGTCCGTGTCCGCCTGCATCACGGCCAGCTGCTCATCGAAGGTGGTGCCGTCATCCAGGAAATCCAGCCGTGCTTCCATGGCCCGGTGGGTCTCCTTGTCCTCAAAGGCAGCAAAGATGCGCTGGGCCATCATTTCGTCGGTGCTGGGGATGAACGCCCAGTGGCTGGGATAGGGGAAGGAAATATCCCCTTCCATGGTTACGGTTTCGTACTGGATATCGCTGGTATCGGGAAGGGAAATGTCGGAGGCGGTTTCCAGCAGGAGGGTTTCCATGTTTGCCCCGGTCAGGGCCTGCATGGTGGGGTCGTCCACAATGGCCATGTCATAGAAGGTGCCGAAGTTGAGAAGGTACGCGGTACCTTCGCCATCCAGTACCAGCATGCTGATGTAATCGCCGGTGGTGCTTTCCGTATAGATGATCTTCTGCCCTTTGCCGCTGGTTTTTACTTCCACATTGGTAAAGGTGTCGTCTTCGCTGATGGCTTCGGCCAGGCTTTCATAGGTTTCGCCTTTGGAATAATCCGAGAAGAGTACCTCCATAAAGCGGCCTTCTGCATCATAGCGGGTCAGCAGCTCGCTTTCGTTCTGAAACTCTGCGGGCAGCGGGCCATCGCTCCAGCCCACCGGCACGGAGAAGGTGAGTCCGCAATCCAGAGTAATGGTCTCCGTCTGAAGGGACGGGGCTGCTGCGGGTTCGCTGTTGCCAGATGTGAGGATCAGCCCCTGGGCAAAGGCGGGAGTCAGCCCGGCGAGCATCATGATTGCAAGGATCAAAGCCAGAATCTTTTTCATATAGGTGCCTCCTTTGATAGAAATTTCCTGTTTTTTATATAATAGCATACTTTCCCCGGATTGTATATTTTTCGTTTCCGGTTGTTACACAGTTGCAGAAAAAAAGGCCTTCCCGAAAAACGGAAGGCCTCAGCTTGTGGAAAAACCTTATTCTTGTCAGTCAAAGCCGCAAATCTTGCACCTTCGGTGCTCGCTGTGCTTTCTTGAAAGTGCTGCGGCACAAGGAATGTGGGCTCTGCCCACACCCGGCAGGGGGATGATCCCCCTGCACCCTGCGCATTTTTTGACAGCCAGAGGCCTTCCCGAAAAACGGAAGGCCTCAGCTTGTGGAAAAACCTCATTCTTGTCAATCAAAGCCGCAAATCTTGCGCCTTCGGTGCTCGCTGTGCTTTCTTGAAAGTGCTGCGGCACAAGGAATGTGGGCTCTGCCCACACCCGGCAGGGGGATGATCCCCCTGCACCCTGCGCATTTTTTGACAGCCAGAGGCCTTCCCGAAAAACGGAAGGCCTCAGCTTGTGGAAAAACCTCATTCTTGTCAGTCAAAGCCGCAAATCTTGCACCTTCGGTGCTCGCTGTGCTTTCTTGAAAGTGCTGCAGCACAAGGAATATGGGCTCTGCCCACACCCGGCAGGGGGATGATCCCCCTGCACCCTGCGCATTTTTTGACAGCCAAAGGCCTTCCCGAAAACGGAAGGCCTGACTGATTTTTGTGCATGCGGATGGGCCGTTACACGATGCGGTTGATCCACACCTTTTTCTTAAGCAGGATATAGCCCAGGAAGCACTTGATAATATCCACAAACTGGCAGATGAAATATACCAGCACAATGGGCAGGGTCGTATAAACGGAAAGCACCCGGGCCACGGGGATGGAAATGATCCACAGATAAGCGCTGTCGAAAAGGAAGGTAATCCAGGTTTTGCCTCCGGAGCGCAGGGTGAAGTAGGAAACGTGGTTGAAGGCGTGAAGAAGGCCGGATGCAGCCACTACCTTCAGAAGGCCCGCAGCAATGGAACGGATTTCGTCGGAGGTGTTGTACAGAAGGGGGAAAACGCCGGAGAGGCCGAACATCACTGCGCCCATGCCCAGTGCGCTGAGCACGGCGAAAACCAGAATGCGCCAGCAGCTGTTTTCCGCCTCTTCGATTTCGTTTGCACCCAGGTGTTTACCCACGATGATGCTTACCGCCGTGCCCATGGACAGCCACACCACATTGAAGAGGTTGGATATGGTGGAGCAGATATTCAGACCCGCCACCACTGCAAGGCCCCGGGTGGAATAGCACTGGGTAAGGGTAGCCATACCTGCGGACCAGAGAAACTCGTTTATGAGCAGGGGCATGCCTTTTTTTACGATGTTGACGGCCAGCGCTCCGGGCACATGCAGGCTTTTGTATGCACCGTGGATGAAGGGGGCCTTTTCCACATGGAAGTGAGTCCACAGAAGGATGATGGCGCATTCCACATACCGGGAGATGACCGTGGCCAGCGCAGCGCCCTCCACGCCCATGACGGGAAAGCCGAATTTGCCAAAGATCAGCAGATAGTTAAGGCACAGGTTCACAACGATGGCTACCACGCCTGCCTTCATGGGCAGAAGGGTTTCACCGGTTTCTCTCAGGGTGCTGGCGTATACCTGCTGAAGCGCAAAGGGCAGAAGGCCCCAGAGCATCACCCGCAGGTATTTGGAGCCGTATTCTGCCGTGAGGGCGATATCGCCGGTTTCGCTGCCTTCGTGCAGGTAAGTGGCGATGAGGTTCTCCCCGAAGCGGAGGAACACCCCGACCCCCAGCACAAACAGCGCAGCCACCAGCAGCAACTTGAAGCGGAAGGTGTGGCGGATGCCCTCCACGTCCTTCTTGCCGAAAAACTGGGCGGTGAATATGCCTGCGCCGGACAGACCGCCGAAAATACACAGGTTGAAAACAAACAAAAGCTGGTTCACGATGGATACGCCGGACATCTGCTCGGTGCCCACTGCGCCCACCATAACATTATCAAGAAGGGAGACCAGGTTTGTCAGGCCGTTTTGCAGGATCACCGGCACGGCCAGTGCAATGAGGGTTTTGTAAAAGGCCCTGTCGCCAAAATAGCGGCTCAGTCTTGTCTTCTGCATGGGAAAAATCCTTTCTGCGGGATTGGGAAAGCGTACGTCCTGTAACTATATCATAAGGGAGGGCAGCAGGCAAGGCGTTGAAATATGTTGACAGAAACAAATTCCCGCCTGTATAATAAGGAAAACAACAGGTGAATCTGTGCCGGGATGCGCCGTCGCTGTCTGTGGCAGCGGAAGCGGATTCCGGGTCTTCCAATGTAGCCACCAAAGAAAAGGAGCAATCGAACATGAAAAAGAAAATGCTGGTTTCCCTTCTGCTGGCGCTGTGCCTGCTGGCTGCAACCGTAACCGGTTTTGCCCAGGGCATTTTTTTCTCCGAAGGCGGTTCCAATGGCAATTCTGAGGGCGGTTCCACCGGCAGCTTTACTGTGGATATTCCTTTTGCCACCGCAGCCCCTGAGGTATGCCTGGATCCCATCTGCGTGTTCCTTCCCATTTCCTGGGACGATGTGGCCGCCGATATGACCGCCGCACGCAGCCAGATCTCCGGCCAGCATACCACCCCTTCGGGATGGACTTACACCAATAACTGCCGGGAGATCACCAGCCCCACCCTCATCAGCGGCGTTATCGAGGTGCAGGACGACGATTTCGACATGCTCAAAAACGTGTGGCTGGAGCTGGGCAACATCTGCGCTGATGATTTTGACACCATGGAAACCGTGGAAGGCGTGGATGAAGAGAGCCTCAAGGCCTATGCCTTCATCAGCGATGAAACCTACCTGCGCTATGAATTTATCGACAGCGGAAGCTATCGCTACATCATCTATGTGGCGATAAAGAACTGACCGTCCCCTGTCCGGTCTGTGCCGCACCTGAACAAAATGGAATGAGATTTTCCCTGCCGGTATCAGTATGCCGGCAGGGAATTTTTTACCCCTGCGCCGCCCAAATGTAAAAAAGCAAAGGACATCCATCCGCTGATCACGAATTTGTATTATAATAAACCCATGGAGGTGTTATTTCCATGAGCGAATTTCTGGCTCCTTTGAATTATGACCGGGCCCGGGATGCCCTGCGGCGGCTTTCCGGCTACGGCAGCTATACCCCGGAGGGGGCGGCGGAGGCCCTTTCCAGTTTGAGGCAGTGCTATCCGCTGGTGTTTTCCAAAACCGAGCAGAAGATGTTTGCCCGGGGAAGCGTGCTCATTGAGCTGGCCGGCGCCAATGTGACCGACCCGCTGGTTTTTACCTCCCATCTGGATATCGAAGGGGGATTGCCGCCTCAGGTGGTGCCCCAGATGAAGGAGCAGCCCCTGTGCGTATCCCTGAGCCGGGCCCATCTGGTGGCATTGCTGGAGGCGCTGGAGGAACTGCTCCGGGATGGCTACCGCCCCGGCGGAGATCTGTTCCTGTGCCTGAGCATGGACGGCCTCAGCGGCGGCGAGGGCGCAAAGGCAATGGCAGGCCATCTGGCCAGCCGGAGCATCAATCCCTGCTTTATTCTGGATCATGGCGGGTATGCTACCATGGATGCCTTCCGCACCTTCCTGCCCAAAGATGCGCCCCTTGCCCTGATCGGCATTGCGGAAAAGGGCCTGCTCATTGGCAAGGTAACTGCTGATGAAAAACAGCTTTCCGGCGAGGTGCACCCTGTGGAGCGGCTCATCTGCGCCGGCGCAAGGCTGGCAAAGAAGCCCTGCCGCCTGAGCCTGTGCCCTGCCACCCGGCAGATGCTCCGTGCCATGAGCCGCAAGGCTCCCTGGTTCCAGCGTTTTGTAATGGATCATTCCCGCATTACCTTCCCGCTGATCCGCCTTATTTGGCGCAAACGGTCGGTGATGCAGCAGTTTTTTGAATCCCGGCTGACGCTGTACAGCATGGAGGCAAAGGGGGAGACCGCATCGCCGGCCTCCCGGGCGGAGCTTTCCTTCCGCCAGACGGTCATTCCCGGCCAGAAAACCGCAGCTATCCGCAGAAGGCTGCGCCGCCAGCTCCGGGATGCGGAGCTGAACCTGGAAACCCAGGTGGAATACGATCACAGCCGCCGCAGCGAGGCCCGTGGCGAAAGCTGGGATGCTCTGGAAACCGCCATCGAGATCCAGTTTGAAAAGGTGATCATCGCACCCTGCCTGTGCCCCCGCACCACCGATGCCCGCTTCTACACGGCGCTGGGTGCAAAGGCCTATCGGTTTTCGCCCTTTATGGTGACCGGCGAGGAGGCCCGCTATGGCCTGTGCACCGTTACCGATGGCGCACTTCAGACTGCTGTGCAGTTTTTCCGTTCCATGCTGAGCGTATAATCTTTTTTGGAGGACGATATTGTGCTGTCCATACTCTATCTGCTATTTTTCCTGCTGGGCGGCCTGGTTATTGCCTGGCTGATGCTGCCAAGGCTGGGACCTGTTCTGCGCAGCTACATCGGCGTTGCGCTGGGCCTGTTTATTATGATGTGGCTGCCGGTGCTCTTTGCTTACGGGGTGCGCTTCAGCTATCTGGCCCACGGCCTTGCGGCGGGCGTTCTGGCGCTGCTCTGCGCAGGGGCATGGTTCCTGCGGGATAAACGCCCCGCCCGCCCCTTTGACCAGGAGGAAAAGAAGCAGCTTCTTTTTCTTTGCCTTACGGCAGTCCCCCTGACCATCCTGGGAGGCTATCTGGAATATACCCACTCCATCCGGGAAGCGGCGGACGGCAGCCTTCATGTGGGCCAGAGCACTTACGGCGACCTGAGCCTGCACCTGGCGGTGTGCACCAGCATCGTCAACGCTAAATTTCCCCTGCACAACAGCCTGATGCCCGGGGCCACCATGGCCTATCCCTATCTGAGCGATTCCTTTGCCAGCACCCTGTACATGATGGGCATGGAGCTGAACGATGCCATGGCCTTCACCGGCACCTTCATGCTGATGCTGGTGTTTACCGGCTTTGCGCTTCTCTGCCTAAGGCTGTGCCGCAGAAAGGGAGCGGCCTGTCTGGCGTTTTTCCTGCTGTTTTTCAATGGCGGCCTGGGCTTTTTCCATACCCTCTGCGGCAGTGTGCAAAACGGCGTCACCACCACCCTCCGGGACAATCTCCATACGGTGATGAACGGCTTTTACAAAACCCCCACCAATCAGCCCGACCCCTACAACCTGCGCTGGGTGAACATGATCTGCGATATGTTCGTACCCCAGCGTGGCATTCTTGGCGGCTGGACCATGCTGATGCCCTGCCTGAATCTGCTCGTTCCGCCCCTGGCAAGGCCTGACGTGCAGGAGAAGCACAGCGTCCGTACCCTGGTGCTGATGGGCCTGTTTGCAGGCGGCCTGCCCCTGCTCCATACACACAGTTACCTTGCGCTGGTGCTGTTCTCCCTGGGGGCATGCATCTATACGGTTTTCACGGCCCCCGGAGAGGAACGCTGGCAGACCTTCCGGCCCTGGCTTATCTACGCCTCGGTGGCGGCGGCCCTTTCCGTGCCTCAGCTGGTGTTCTTCACCTTCCGGCAGGCCACCGGCAGCGACCACTTCCTCCGGTTCCAGTTCAACTGGTGCAATAACCGGGGCGGGCGGGGACTGGTGGACAACTATTTCTGGTTCTACATCAAAAACATCGGCCTGCCTTATCTGCTGATTCTTCTGGCGGCCTTCCGGCCCCTGCCCGGCGAGAAGGGTACCTTGCTGAAGCGCTGGCTGCCCGGGCTGATGATCGTGGCCCTGGGCGTGATCGCCTGCACCCTTTCCACCGATGTGATGGGCACTGCGGAAACAGACGGTATGGAGCTTCTCTACAAGGCGTTGTACATTGCCTGCATGCCGCTGATGTTCCTGCTGGGGCTTCGGCTTTTCCTGCACAGGCCCGCTCCGGAGGATGAGCCCGAAGACGAGGAGACCCGTCGAGTGAAGCAGAACCGCCTCATTGCCTGCGGCGCCTTCCTGATTTTGCTCATATCGGAGTTTATCCTCTTCCAGCCCAACGAATACGATAACAACAAGCTGATCTACGTCTGGTTTGCCCTGTGCCTGCCCATGGCTGCGGATTATGCCATGGAAATATGGGAAAAGCTCCGGGGTCTTGCGGGCCGCCGGGTCATTGCGGCGCTGTTTCTGGTGTGCTGTTTCCTTTCCGCAGGGCTTACGGTGGCCCGGGAATGGGTCAGCGATTATCAGGCCTACAGCCGGCAGGATGTGGAGGTTTCCGAGTTCATCAAGGAGAACACACCGGAGCACAGCGTGTGGCTCACCGGCAATCAGCACCTGAACCCGGTCAGCTCCCTGGCAGGGCGCACGGTTGTGCTCTCTGCCGATACCTATCTGTACTTCCACGGCTTCAATACCTACGCCCGCAAGCAGGAAGTACGGGCCATGTTCGAGCATCCCGAAACCAGCGGCTATCTTTATGACCAGTATGACGTGGATTATATCTACATCAGCTCCTACGAGCGAAACAGCGATTTCTTCAGCATCAATTACGATGCCATCGCCAGCCGGTTCACCCTCATCTATGATGATGGCGAGCATCTGATCTATCAGGTAAAGGAGGATGCGCCATGATGCGCTTTCTGCGCTACTCGCTGGAAAAAGGCCGTCGCATCCGGGCCATGCTGATGGTGGAGGGCAAGCTGGTGCAGCAGCCGGTAACGGTACTTGCCCTTACGGATGAGCAGGCCACCCTCATGGTGGGCCAGCGGAAAAAGCCGCTCACCCTGCCCGTGGCAGATATCCTCAGCTGCGACTATGCCCGGGGCGACAACGGCGAGGACTGATAAAGGAGGAACCTCATGAAAGAAAAAATCAGAAAGCTGATGGAGAACCGGCAGCTGATGGAGGTAGTGCGCTACCTGATCGCCGGTGTACTGACCACCATTATCAGCACGGTGATCTCCTTCGGCGTGCAGTTCGCCCTGGCAAACAAGCCCCCTATGGATGCATTCGACGGCGTGGCCCGATGGATCATTGCCTGCATCGAGGCAGCCAGCCCGGAGCAGGTGGTCATTGCCAACGCTGTCAGCTGGGTGTTTGCGGTGCTGTTCGCCTTCTTCATCAACCGGGGCATGGTGTTCCGGGTCAGGGGCGGCAAGGGCTTTTTCCGGGAACTGGGGGAATTCACCCTGGGCCGGGTACTCAGCTTTGTGCTCTTTGAGCAGGGGCTGGCCTGGCTGCTGGCCAAAATCGGCGTAAGCAATATTGTGAACCGTATCCTGATCCAGGTGGTAGTGATCGTGTTCAACTATGTGGTGAGCAAGTTCTGGGTTTTCCGGAAAAAGACCGAACCAGGCCTGGAAGCAGCGGCAGCAGAAGCGCAGCCGCCGGAAGAAGAGAGGCCGTCCACCGATCCCTGAAGGGTACTTGCACCCCTGCCGGTGAAAAGGCGGTTATCCCTTTTGGCAGGATCAAAAGCAAAAGAAAACATATCCCGTAACTGACCGCCCCGTGAAACAGCCTCAGCAGAAGCAGTTTCCCAGGGCGTATTTCCTGCCCGAGAAAAAGCAGGCACTGCATCCATATGGACAGGCCGCCGAAGCCGCACAGGCCGCAAAGCAGCGGCAAATCTGGCAAAGCAGTGGCCTCCAGCAGTGCCAAACAGCCCCCGCCCACCTCCATCAGCCCGTGGATAACCGCAAAAAAGCCGGGGCTCTGCCAGCCCGCAGGCAGCGCAAGGCACAGAAGCCTGCGGAGGATGGCGCAGACAATGCCCATCAGCATCATGGAACCCAGCACCGCCAGCAGTCCCTGCATGGCAGCGGCAATGGCCCCGGGGAGGCTGCGCAGAAGGGGCAGGGTTTCCGGGCGTGCAGGAAGATCGGTAGAAACATCTTTTGTCAGGGAAGATGCATCCCTCAGCCGGGGAGGGTTTTTTGCCCGGCAACAAAGGAGCATCGCCGCCGCCCCGGTCAGGGCCGCCCCCAGCCAGTGGCAGATGAGCAGCATCAGCCCAACCCCTTTTGGCAGATGACTTTGCAATGCTCCCAGGAAGAACAGCGGGCTCATAACGCCGCAAAACCCCATCATCGGGAGGGCGTTTCTGGTAAAATGTTCGTCATTTTGTACAAATGCATGCACCCGCTTTGCGCTGGCGGGGGAGCCGGACAGCAGGCAAAAGGCTATGGTTTCCATCATTTCCACATGACGGGAGCCTTTTTTTGCCGGCAGTTTTTCCACCAGATGGCACAGCACCATCATGGGAAACAGTGATGGCATAACGCTTTGCACAAACACCAGCGCCGCCTGCCGGGATGCCTCCATGGCCGGTGCGCTGAATATCAGCAGCAAAAGGACCAGCGCACCAAAAACAAACCGCATCAAAAACGGCACCCCTCCTTTTTCGTCGAAAAACGATCAATTTATGGATAATAGTTATAAATGTTCCTTTCTTTTTGCAAAGCCCCTTTTCAGAGTCGCCTTTTTGCGCTATACTATGTACGGTAGTCAGATACCCGCTATGAGGAAAAGGAGCACGAAAATGACTGATTTTGTGAACACCTGGAACAACGAGCTGCTGACGACTCCCTTCGCCCCCCTCGGCCTGATCGCCATGCCCGGCTGTGAAGCCCTTGGTGAGAAAGTAAATGCATGGCTGATGAAATGGCATGAGCAGCAGGAAGCCCTGGAGGATACCCCCCTCTATTCCGTGATGGGATCCAACCGTTCTGATTTTCTGATCGACGTTTTCTGCCCCCGGTTCGGCACCGGCGAGGGCAAAGGCATGCTGAACAGCACCGTTCGTGGATATGACATCTACATCCTGTGCGATATCGGCGCCTACAACAAAACCTACAAGATGTACGGCAAGGAAGTTCCCATGTCTCCCGATGATCACTATCAGGATCTGAAGCGTGTCATTTCCGCCATTGGCGGCCGTGCAAAGCGCATCAATGTGATCATGCCCTATCTTTACGAGGGCCGCCAGCACCGCCGCACCACCCGTGAAAGCATGGACTGCGCCATCGCCCTGCAGGAACTGCACAACCTCGGCGTGGCAAACTTCATCACCTTTGATGCCCACGACCCCCGCATCCAGAACGCCGTGCCCTTTATGGGCTTTGACAGCGTGAAGCCCAACTACCAGATCCTCAAGGCCCTCTTCCGCAAGGAGAAGGACCTGCAGCTGGACCGTGACCACATGATGATCGTCAGCCCCGACGAAGGTGCCATCGACCGCAACATTTTCTACAGCTCCGTTCTTGGCGTGGATATGGGCATGTTCTACAAGCGCCGTGACTACACCCAGGTGGTGGAAGGCCGCAACCCCATCGTTGCCCATGAGTACCTGGGCGACAGCGTGGAGGGCAAGGACATCCTCATCTCCGACGATATCCTCTCCACCGGCGAAAGCATCCTGGATCTGGCCCGGGAACTGAAAAAGCGCAAGGCCAACCGTATCTTTGCAGCCGTTACCTTCCCGCTGTTCACCAACGGCCTGGATGCCTTCAACAAGGCCTATGATGAGGGCTTCATCACCCGCATCATCTCCACCAACCTCACCTACCGCACCCCCGAGCTGCAGAAGGCTCCCTGGTTCATCGAGGCGGATATGAGCAAGTACATCAGCTACATCATTGCCAGCCTGAACCACGACCGCAGCCTCTCTGGCCTCCTCAACCCCTATGACCGCATCAAGGGCCTCATCGGCCGCTACCATCAGGAGCAGGCCGCCGCAGGTTTCCGTCTGGTGTAATTATTGTATTTGCCTCTATGGCCCGATATGCCCCCGCCTTCCGGGGGCTTTTTTCATAAATAATTCCGGCACAGAAATGCAATTATTTGACAGAACCTTGTTTTTTTCGTGCCGGCGCAGTACAATAGTATATACAGAAAAACGTTGTTCCCCGATACAATACAAAGACCGGAGGGAAAGAATATGAGCTTTTTTGAATCCATTGGCAAGGCGCTCCATTCCACATGGACCCGCATCAGCCTGCCTGTCAGCAACAAAAAGGAGATTGGCAAGATCAATCAGGAAATTGAAGAAAAGAAACAGGAACTTGCCGATGTGTATGCATCCATCGGCCGTTCCTACTTTGCCAACCATCAGGCCGACGAAGCCGCAGAAGAGCGGGATAAGTTCCGCAGCGTGGAAATGGTATCCGCAGAGCTGAACGCCCGCAGGAATGCGCTGGAACACATTCAGCAGGTAAATACCTGTGAAAACTGCTCTGCCCGCATGGCCCCCGATGCAGTGGAATGCCCCGTCTGCGGCGCAGCCATTGCCGGAGGGAACCAAATGCCCCGGGACATTACCTGCCCCTACTGCGGCCAGGTGTCCCAGCAGACGGACGTATGCACCCTTTGCGGCGCCAACCTGGCCGGAGTCATACCCGGCGGCACCCCCGCTATGGCTCAGAAGGCCGCTCGCAACAAGACCACCGGCATGATCACGTTTTTTGCGGGCCTGCTGGCGGCGGCTGCGGTATGCCTGCTGATCTTCCTGGGCGTGAAGGGCATCATCACCGGCACCAAGGGCAACACCCCCGAAGGCAGGGTGGAGGCTTTTATTGTCAGTACCATCAACGGCAGGTACGATCAATCCATGGAAATGATTTATCCCGATGTGATCGACTATTTCATTGAGGACGAAGGGATCTCCCGCAGGGATTTCAACAACAACGTCAAAAGGATCAGCGGCGAATACGCAGAGCTGCTGAAAAATGAAGACGTTGATTTGAAGGATGTTACCATCAAGGTGAATATTGACTACATGGAAAACCTTGATGAGGAGTCACTTGCTGAGTGCCAGGCCTCCTACAGGGAGGAACTCGGCGTGGAAGTGACGGATGCAAAGATTCTGGACGGCGAGGTAACGCTGTATCATCCGGAACTTGGCGAGGATTCTGTTTACTTCAGCGGATACAGGCTTGTCAAGATCGACGGTAAGTGGTGGTTGCATCCGACGGACCCCGATCCCTTCTCCGATTTTTCGGATTACTGTTTTGAGGACTTCTTTGAAGAGGAATGGGATTCCCCGGTCGCCGAGGACACCGACTGAGGCATGTAATTCCGCTTTTCATCAATATTACAGGAGGTAACTCTCATGAGCTTCTTTGAAAATATCGGCCGCTCCGTCAATTCCGCCAGAAGCCGCATCAGCCTTTCCGCACGCACCAAGCGGGAGGTGGGCAAGCTTAACCAGCAGATTGCCGCCAAGGAAAAGGACCTGAACGCCGTTTACGGCGCAATCGGCCGTTCCTATTACGCCAACCACAGCCAGGATGCCGCCGCCGAGGAACAGGATAAGTTCCAGCAGCTGCAAAACACCACCGCCCAGCTCAATACCAAAATTGAGGAGCGGGAGTGGGTCAAACAGGTGGCAAAATGCCCCGCATGCGGTGCAGTGATGCATCTGGATGCCGAAGAATGCGTGGTTTGCGGCGCTGCCATGTATGCAAATGTTTCCCCCGAGCCCCAGCAGGTCAGCTGCCCCTTCTGCGGACAGGTTTCCCTTTCCGCAGACGTATGCTCCAACTGCGGCGTCAATCTGACGGGCTACCAGAACCCCGTGGCCTCCGCCGCATCTGCCAAGGCCGCCAAAAATACGAAGATCGGCCTGATCGCCTTTATTTCCGTCCTTGCGGCGGTGGCGCTGGTTGTATGCCTGGCTGTTTTTGGGGGAGCAAACAGCGGCGAATATAAGGGCGGCAAGACCCCTGAAAAAGCGGTTGTTAAGTTGATTGAATGCATTGAGGATACAGATTTCTACGGCTGTTTTGAATGCCATGCTCCCGGCTACACCGAGTACCTCATGGAAGAATTCGATGTGAGCCGCTCGGAGCTCAGACAACTGTTCGCTCTTGGCTCTTACCAGCTCAAAGAGGAACTCTCTGCCAGCAAAGGGTTTAAAATCAAAATAAACAGCACCTCTGTGGAAGAGCTTGACGAGACCGATTTGTGGAACATCAAGGAATACTATCAGGAATATTACGGACAGAAGGTGACGGATGCCAAAACTGTCTACGCTGACATGACGCTGATCGTCCCTGGAGAAGATGATGATACCCATGAATTCACCTTCATCACCGTCAAGATCGATGGCAAATGGTGGATCGATGCCGATAGCAATCCCTTCAATCTGGAAGAATTCATGTCGTTATGATCCCAGCATTTCCCAACAGGCCGCCTCCGTTACGGAAGCGGCCTGTTTTTTCTTGCCTGGCAAGCTTTTCCCTGCTTCGGATATCTTTGTAATATCTTGGGGAATCATCTTGTCTTTTTCCCGGAGATGATGTACAATTTAGTCGAAAATTACATCACCATTTACCCCCAAAAAAGAATACAGGAGGAAAAAAGTATGGGTTTTTTTGAAAACGTCGGCAAGACCTTCAATTCCCTGTGGAGCCGCATTACCCTGCCCGTCCAGAACAAGCTGGAAACCAAGAAGCTGGATAAGCAGATTGCAGCCAAGGAGAAGGATCTGAACGCCATCTACACCGCCATTGGCAGATCCTACTACGCAAACCACGCTCAGGATCCCCAGGCTGAGGAGCAGGACAAGTTCCAGAGCATCCAGGCCGTGGGCGAAGAACTGCGTGTGACCAGCGAGAGCAAGGAATGGCTCGCCAAGGTGAACAAGTGCCAGAACTGCGGCGCTGTAATGCATCTGGACGTGGTGAACTGCGTTGCCTGCGGCGCTCCCATGTTCGGCGAAGGCGAAGTGCCCCAGGATGTTACCTGCCCCTACTGCGGCCAGGTATCCGCAGACCCCAACGTTTGCAGCAACTGCGGCATTTCCCTGGCTGGTGTGCGCAGCAGCGCTGTGTCCCCCGCCGTGCAGCAGCAGGCTGAAAAGAACAAGAAGACCGGCATCGTCGCCTTCTTCTCTTCCATCGCTGTGCTGGTGCTGCTGGTTGTTGCTCTCTTCGGCGGTTTGGGCAACAGCCCCAAGAGCGTTGCAATGAAGTACTTCCGTGAATCCGTGAACGCCAACATGCTGGGCACTGCAAAATGTCTGCCTCCCCAGTACATCAAGTATATGCTGGAAGAAGAGGACATGACCCGCAGCGAATTCAATCAGGAACTGAAGGACATGTCCAAGCAAATCAAATCCTCCGATATTTGGGAGGAAATGAAGTCCATGAAGATCACCTTTAAGGTGACGGATGTGGAAGACATCGACAGGGACGATTTCCGTGAAATGCGGGAAGACTATAAGGATGAATACGGCTTCAAGATCACCGATGCCAAAACTGTCCGTGTGGAGATGAAGATCAAGAGCAAAGAATATGGCTCTCATGAGGAAGAGACAACGATCGATGTGGTCAAGGTCGGCGGCAAGTGGTACGTCGATCCCGAATCCTTCGACCCCGAGTCCCTTTACTGATAATCATCCCATAACACAAAACGGGCCGCCCTTCCTTCACGAAGGGCGGCCCTGATTTGTTTCACGGAATGTCAGTTCATCAGCTCGGCAGCGGTCTTGTTGCCCTCAAGGATATCCTTGAAGTCCTGGCCGTATACTTCCCAGCGGGTCAGAGCACTGACGTAGTAGTTGGAGAAGCTCTCTTCGTCCATGCCGTCCGGGCCGGCCAGGCAGAAATTCACGCTCCACAGCTCGTTGCCCTTGTCCAGATAGAACAGGGTGGAACGCTGGGTGCTGTTCACATACATGGCATAGCGGCACAGTTCTGCCATGGCGCCGGCGTCCACGGTCACGTCGCAGGTCACTTCGCACTGCACGCCGTTATCGTAAACCGTCAGCCACAGCTGGGCGCTCGGGTAGGCGCCGTCAATGGTGAAATCCAGCATGAACACGTTGTCGCTGCGCTTTTCGTAGATATAGTTGCGGGAATCCAGGAAGTTCTGCAGGAACTGGGCATTCTTTGCCTGAAGTACATCGTCCTGGCCGTCCGCTTGGGCGGAGGACATATTCATCCCGGAAAAGCTGGAAGCCCGGAGGCCAGTTCCCTCGGCCATGACAGGCAGGACGAGCATCAGGCTCATCATCAGGGCGATTGCAGCAATCAGTTTCTTCATGAAAACAGCACTCCTTTCAATCATGGGTCAGTTTCTAAGAGAGTGAAGCGGTGCGGGGATGCGGCCGCCTCTTTCCACAAATGCGTCGTTTCCGTAGGAATTGACGGGCATAATGGGAGCATATCCAAATAGGCCGCCGAAATTGACCACGTCACCGGCCTTCTTGCCGGGAGCGGGAATCACACGCACGGCGGTGGTCTTGTTGTTGACCATGCCGATGGCGGCTTCGTCGGCGATGATGCCGGCGATGGTATTGGCGCTGGTGTCGCCGGGAATGGCGATCATGTCCAAACCTACGGAGCATACGCAGGTCATGGCTTCCAGCTTTTCAAGGGTAAGACAGCCCACTTCGGCAGATTCGATCATGCCGATATCTTCGCTGACGGGAATGAAGGCGCCGCTGAGGCCGCCCACATGGCTGGAGGCCATGACGCCGCCCTTCTTGACCATGTCGTTGAGCATGGCAAGGGCTGCGGTGGTGCCGGGTGCGCCGGCTTTCTCCAGGCCCATCTCCTGCAGGATGTAGGCTACGCTGTCGCCCCGGGCAGGAGTGGGAGCCAGGGACAGGTCTACAATGCCGTAGGGCACGCCCAGACGGGCAGCGGCTTCCTGGGCCACCAACTCGCCCACACGGGTGATCTTGAAGGCGGTGCGCTTGATGGTTTCCGCCAGAATGTCAAAGGGCTTGCCGTGGACGGCCTTCAGGGCACGCTCCACAACGCCGGGGCCGCTTACGCCCACGTTGACCACGCACTCCGGTTCGCCGGGGCCGTGGAATGCGCCGGCCATGAAGGGGTTATCCTCCACGGCGTTGGAGAAGACCACGATCTTGGCGCAGCCGAAGCCGTCGCTGTCCGCAGTGAGCTCGGCGGTACGCTTGATCACATGGCCCATCTTGCGCACGGCATCCATGTTGATGCCGCTGCGGGTGGAGCCTACGTTCACGCTGCCGCAGAGCCGCTGGGTATCCCGGAAAACCTCGGGCATGGATTCCAGAAGCACTTCCTCGGCCCGGGTGGAGCCCTTGTGCATCAGTGCGCCGTAGCCGCCGATAAAGTTTACGCCCACGGTCTTTGCAGCTTCATCCAGCGCCTTGGCAATGAGGGCGGGGTTGTCGCCGCAGATCATGCTTACCGGGGTCACGCTGATGCGCTTGTTCACAATGGGCATGCCCAGCTCCTGCTCCAGGCTTTCGCCCACGGGAACCAGGTTTTTGGCCAGACGGGTTACTTTTTCGTACACTGCGTCGGCGGTATCCTTATCCGTTGCGCCCTTGCAGCTGAGCAGGCTGATACCCATGGTAATGGTGCGGATGTCAAAATGCTGCTCGTGGATCATCTGCATGGTTTGCAGAATCTCGTTTACCTCAATCATTTGTTATTCACCTCAAATGCGGTGCATGGCGTCGAAAATGTCCGCCCGCTGAATATTGACCACTTCGCCCAGTTCCTGACCCACTTCGTTCAGCTTCTCGGCGATCTTGGAAAACTCCACGCTGGCGTTGGTTACGTCCACGATCATCAGCATGGTAAAATAGCCGTCCAGAATGGTCTGGGAGATTTCCAGAACGTTCACGTTCAGCTCAAACAGAGCGGTGCTCACCTTGGCGATAATACCGGGCTTGTCCACGCCGGTAACGGAAACCAGTGCCTTCTTCATAGGGTACATCCCTCCTTGTTATTTCCAAAGAATAAGATACCCCACCTGCCTGTGCATGTCAATGAAATCCTTGCATTTTTGCTGATTTGGTGTATCATAAAACAGGAAAATGACGGGAGGGATTCTGATGCAGAAACGGGCACTGGCGGTACATGATATATCCTGCGTTGGCCGCTGCTCCCTTACCATAGCCCTGCCGGTGCTCAGCGCCGCCGGTGTGAACACAGCAGTGATCCCCACTGCGCTGCTGTCCACCCATACGGGCGAGTTTACCGGCTACACGCACCTGGATCTCAGCGACCAGCTGAAGCCCATCACAGATCACCTCAGTACCCTTGGCCAGCACTACGATGCCTTCTACAGCGGCTACCTTGCCTCCGGCGCACAGGTGGAGCAGATTCTGTACATGCTGGACAGGCTTGCCGATGATAAAACCCACATTTTTGTGGATCCTGCCTTTGCGGATCACGGAAAACGATATTCCCTCATCGATGAGGATATGCCTGCCCAGATGCGGCGGCTCATCTCCCGGGCGGATACCATCGTGCCCAATGTGACGGAAGCGGCTTTCCTTTTGGATGAAGCCTGGCAGGGCGAAAATCTCACCCTGAAAACCGTGGAGGAGCATGCCCGCCGCCTGATTGCGCTGGGGCCGGAAAACGTCGTGATCACGGATGTCACTCTGCCGGACAGGCCCGGCGAGACCGGCGTGTGCGTTTTGTGCAGCGGAATGGAAAAGCCGGAATTCATCTTCGGCAGGCGTTACGAGGGGCTGTTCCACGGCACGGGGGATGTATTCGCCTCCTTTATGCTGGCGGCCCTCATGAAGGACAAGGCACCCCTTGAGGCGGCGAAGCTTGCGCTGGATTTTACCCACGAGGCCATCGCCCTCACCCTGGAGGGCTGCGAACCCCTGCGCTACGGGCTGCAGTTTGAGCGGGTGCTTCCCCGGCTGTTAAGCTTATCTTGACAAGTTTCCCCAGTAAATTTATAATAGTAAAGGAACTTAAAAAAGTGCTTTTGCAAGCACTTTCAACAAACAAGGAGAGATCAGCATGAGCATTCCTGAGCTTGAGGCGATCTGCAAGCAGGTACGGCGGGACATCATCAACATGACCGCTGACGCCGCTTCCGGTCACCCCGGCGGATCCCTGTCCGCCACCGAAATTCTGGTTGCACTCTACAACGATGTAATGAACGTGGATCCCAAGGATCCCAAAGCCCCTGGCCGGGATCGCTTCGTGCTGTCCAAAGGCCACTCTGCCCCCGCACTGTACGCCGTGCTGGGCGAGAAGGGCTTCTTCTCCCGTGACGAATTCAAAGGCTTCCGCCAGCTGCACAGCATTCTGCAGGGCCACCCCGACATGAAGAAGTGCCCCGGCGTGGATGCCTCCACCGGCTCCCTGGGCCAGGGCTGCTCCATCGCCACCGGTATGGCGCTGGGCGCACGGCACACCGGCAACCCCTGCAAGGTTTACACCCTGCTGGGCGACGGCGAGCTGCAGGAAGGCGTTGTGTGGGAAGCCGCCATGTCCGCTGCCCACTACAAGCTGGACAATCTCACCTTCATCATCGATAACAACGGCCTGCAGATCGACGGCAGCAACGACGAGGTCATGAGCCTTGGCAACATCGCCGCCAAGTTCTCCGCCTTCGGCTTCAACGTAATCGAAGTGGCCGACGGCAACGACATGGCTCAGGTGCTGGATGCACTGCACACCCCCGCCGTGGAAGGCAAGCCCACCTGCATCCTTTGCCACACCGTAAAGGGCAAGGGCGTTTCCTTCATGGAAAATCAGGCCGGCTGGCACGGCAAGGCTCCCAACGAAGAGCAGCGTGCCCAGGCGCTCAAGGAACTGGAGGGCTAATACAATGAGTGAAAAGATCGCAACCCGTGTATCCTACGGCGAAGCTCTTGCCGAACTTGGCAAGACCAACGACAAGATCGTAGTTCTGGACGCTGACCTTGCCGGCGCTACCCAGACCGGTATTTTCAAGAAAGCCTTCCCCGACCGTCATTATGACATGGGTATCGCTGAAGGCAACATGGTAGACGTAGCCACCGGCATGAGCACCATGGGCCTGATCCCCTTCTGCTCCACCTTTGCCGTGTTCTCCGGCCGTGTGTTTGAGCACATCCGCAACAGCGTCTGCTACCCCAAGAACAATGTGAAGTTCGGCTTCACTCACGCCGGCGTTACCGTTGGCGAGGACGGCGGCAGCCACCAGGCCATCGAGGATATCGCCCTGATGCGCACCCTGCCCGGCATGACCGTTATCGTCCCCTGCGATGACAACGAGACCCGCAAGGCCGTTGCCGCCGCTGCCGAGCTGGATGGCCCCGTTTACCTGCGCATGGCCCGTCTTGCCACCACCGTATACGATCCCATGCCTTTTGAAATCGGCAAGGGCAACGTGATGCGGGACGGCAAGGACGCCGTTATCTTTGCCTGCGGCCTCATGGTGGACGAGAGCATGAAGGCTGCCGAGATCCTCAAGGACAAGGGCTACGACGTGGCTGTTGTGAACATGCACACCATCAAGCCCCTGGACAAGGAACTGGTCAAGCAGTACGCCGACAAGTGCAAGAACGTATTCACCGCTGAAGAGCACAGCGTCATCGGCGGCCTTGGCGATGCCGTGGCCGAAGTGCTGGTTGGCAATGGCGAATACCGCTTCACTAAGCTGGGCGTCAACGACGAGTTCGGCCAGAGCGGCAAGGCCCTGGACGTGCTTCGTGAATATGGCCTCTGCTCCGATCAGATCGCTGAGAAGATCGCTGCCAAGCTGTAATCTGCCTGACGGAATAACATATTTGTGCCTGCTGCAAAGCTGTTTTGCAGCAGGCCTTTTTCTTTTCTGGGAGATCAGGGTGACGGTTGGGGGAGGTTTATGTTCGATACGGTTTTTGGTTTCTTTTTCCCGAAAGAAAAAGGAAGGAAGTCTCTTTTATTCGCTTCATGCGGATGAGATGTTTTTCTCGAATCTGTCTTTGCACTTAGATGAAATATTTTGTAACCGAATAACGATGTTCTTCCCCTGCCAGCGATACGGCGGGGGTTCCCTACTTTTTGTTTCGGCAAAAAGTAGGCAAAAACCATGCGAAACTCCCGGTTGGCAATCGTCAGAGCTGGCATTGCGGGTTTTGATGCGACAATTGAACGATCTGTGTGCAGTGCGGGGAGGAACTTGACTTCTCTAATGCTCTTCTTTGTCGATGGGTTTGGAGCTTAGGGCGTTTGTTGGGTTGATAAGCCACAATGAAGAAAGACTTTATGCTGGGTGTTTTTTGGCAGGTGATAGCTCACCGCCACCAGCGGTACGGCGGGGGTTCCCTACTTTTTGTTTCGGCAAAAAGTAGGCAAAAACCAAGCGACACGCTCTCTTTGGCAAAATCCCTTTATAGCCCATTCCCGGGACGGCGGTCGCAATCAGCGTCACTCTGCCGTTTGATATGCTCTCATTGTATATTGGATTAGGCCGTGCTCCCTTCCTCCGTCCCGGAAACGGGCAGGGGGATTTTGCGTCGGTCGCTATTGCACCGGAGGGAAGCGTGTGTCCTGTGGACACTTGCCCGAAGGGCAAAGCGACCCGCAGGTGGGGAGTGAAACGAGCAGCAGGCATGGTAGTGCCTGCTGCGACGATTGAACGACCTGTGTGCCGTGAGCAGCGGCTTGGCTGTTCTCCGCTTCACCTTGCTGGAGGGGCAATGGAGGCGAATGGCGTCTGTCGGATTACAGTTGGATTATGCCGACAGTCGCCGTGAGCAGCAGCTTGGATGCACTCCGCTTCATCTTTCCCGGGGGGCAATGGAGGCAAAACAATGACTTCCTTCCAATTCACATTTCCCACATTTTGAAGTAGACAAACACTACCTGTCACCCAAGCCCTCGACCAGGAGAGCGTTGGAGAAGCCAAGAGGCTCCCCGCACCGCGACTGTAGCGAGCGTAGGCAAATCCCCCTGCGTTTTTTTGGGGCGAAAAGGAGCACACCGTTGCCACGACAAGTAACTGAGAAACACCCACCATACACCGCCTGTCCGGTGAATGTGTGCTCCCGCCCCGAAAAAATCGCAATTAAAGGGGATTTGACCAGAGCGAGCGTGTCGCATGGTTTTTCGCTTCCTTTTTCCCGAAAGAAAAAGGAAGGAAGTCTCTTTTATTCGCTTCAAACGGAAGGAATGTATATATTCCTGCTGTATTGCATTAAGATGATTTTTTTGTATGCGTATAATGACATTCTTCCCCTACCAGCGATGAGCGGGGGTTCCCTACTTTTTGTTTCGGCAAAAAGTAGGCAAAAACCATGCGACACGCTCTCTTTGGCAAAATCCCTTTATAGCCCATTCCCGGGACGGCGGTCGCAATCAGCGTCACTCCGCAGTTTCTTGGCTTCTCATTGTATATTGGATTAGGCCGTGCTCCCTTCCTCCGTCCCGGAAACGGGCAGGGGGATTTTGCGTCGGTCGCTACTGTCGCGGTGCGGGGAGCTGCTTGGCTGTTCTCCGGTTTGCCTTGCGACAGGGGGAATGGAGGCAAAACAATGACTTCTTTCCAATTCACACTTCCTACATTTTGAAGCCAACAAACACTACCTGTCACCCAAGTCCTCGACCAGGAGAGCGTTGGAGAAGCCAAGAGGCTCCCCGCACCGCGACAGTAGCGAGCGTAGGCAAATCCCCCTGCGTTTTTTCGGGGCGAAAAGGAGCACACCGTTGCCACGACAAGAAACTGAGAGCAACCCATCATACACCACCTGTCCGGTGAATGTGTGCTCCCGCCCCGAAAAAATCGCAATTAAAGGGGATTTGACCAGAGCGAGCGTGTCGCATGGTTTTTCGCTTCCTTTTTCCCGAAAGAAAAAGGAAGGAAGTCTCTTTTATTCGCTTCAAACGGAAGGAATGTATATATTCCTGCTGTATTGCACTAAGATGATTTTTCTGTATGCGTATAATGACATTCTTCCCCTGCCGGCGATAAGCGGGGGTTCCCTACTTTTTGTTTCGGCAAAAAGTAGGCAAAAACCATGCGACACGCTCTCTTTGGCAAAATCCCTTTATAGCCCATTTCCGGGACGGCGGTCGCAATCAGCGTCACTCTGCAGTTTCTTGGCTTCTCGTTGTTTATTGGGCTGGGCCGTGCTCCCTTCCTCCGTCCCGGAAACGGGCAGGGGGATTTTGCGTCGGTCGCTACTGTCGCAGTGCGGGGAGCGGCTTGGCTGCACTCCGTTTCACCTTGCTCGAGGAGCAATAGAGGCGAATGGTTTCCGTCGGATTACAGTTGGATTGTGCCGACAGTCGCCGTCGCCGTGAGCAGCGGCTTGGCTGTTCTCCGCTTCACCTTGCTGGAGGGGCAATGGAGGCGAATGGCGCCTGTCGGATTACAGTTGGATTATGCCGACAGTCACCATCGCC
This sequence comes from Clostridiales bacterium, assembly GCA_015056145.1. Lineage (GTDB taxonomy): Bacteria > Bacillota > Clostridia > Christensenellales > Aristaeellaceae > Limiplasma. The sequence continues at coordinate 135,524 of SVGY01000005.1, read as the reverse complement.
ATGTCAGTACCTTGGCTAAACTTCGTCTCGCCTTGCTCGAGGAGCAATGGAGGTAAGTGATGGGTGTCGGTTCGCTGTTGGATTATGCCGACAGTCGCCGTTGCCGTGAGCAGCAGCTTGGCAGCACTCCGCTTCGCCTTTCCCGAGGGGCAATGGAGGCAAAACAATGACTTCCTTCCAATTCACATTTCCCACATTTTGAAGTAGACAAACACTACCTGTCACCCAAGCCCTCGCAAAGCGAGCGTAGACAAATCCCCCTCCGCATCCGCCTGAAAACAGCTAAATACGAAGGGGGAAACGTTATCGAAGCTCCATCAAAAACATGGATTCATTATCATGACGCTCCATAAATCATGGGAAAGCATCAGTAAAAACAGCGGGCACCTTGCTGTCGGCAATCTGTGGCACTTATCCTTTCCAGAATCCCCGCAGCACATGCAGCGCATAGTGCCGCACCTGCTCCACGGTGTGGTAGCCCCCTTCCCGGAGGCCGTAGAAGGTGTTTTTGCCAAAACGGAACACATCGCCGTGCTGCTCCATGGCATGTACCTGGGCATCGCAGGCATCCCAGGCGATGTCTTCTGAGCCGGTGATGAAGTACAGCATGAAATCCTCGCTGGTAAAACCCTGTCCACCAACGGCGGCAGCAAGCTTTGCGGCGGTTTCCTCCGGGAAGGAGATGCCGCCACGGCGGCCCATAACCCAGCAATCGCCGCTCATGGGCATGAACCAGCCGAAATAGTCCATGGCATCAAGGAAGGCGTACCAGGTGGTGACGCCGCCCATGGAAAAACCGCCGATGCCCCTGTGGGCCCGGCTCTTGCGCAGAACGTCGTCGCTGGCGGAACCGGCGTGGGTGCGGTAGAGGCTTTCTGCTGCCGGGAGGATGTAACGGGTAAGCTCCTCCATGAAAACGGCGGTACAACGGCCAGAGAAATCCACAGAAATATCCGGGTCGTTGGGCGGATAGTAGGTGGGCGACACCACAATGAAAGGCTCCATTTCGCCGCCTGCCATGGCGTAGTCCAGCATGCTGATGAAGGGGCAGCCATTGCCCAGATATTCCTCGGGGCTTCCGCCGCCGCCGTGGATCATGTACATCACATTGTAGTGTTTGTCCGGCTGGCGGTCATACTCCCAGGGAAGATATACCAGCGCATACTTCACGCAGGTTTCGCCGGGGTGGTCAAACAGGGGGCAGCGGTATTCCAGCCGCTCCACCCGTCCGGGCTTTTCGCAGGGCTGTTGCAGCCAGCCTTCCGGTATTTGGGTAATCTCCCGGCAAAACCCGGGACGATCCTGCGGTGCGATGTGGTGAAATCCTTCGTAAATTGCCATGTTGGCTCCTTTCCGGGCAGAAAACCCGCTGTTGTGTTTTGGGAAAATGTTTCGTATAATCGGATCAAAGGGGGAGATCGTATGTATACCAAATCCGATTTGATGGAGCACCTGCGCCTTGCGGGCCTTACCGGCAGCGAAACCATCCTGATCCATTCTTCCATGAAGGCCATGGGTCCGGTGGAGGGCGGCGCCGATACGGTGCTGGATGCCTGGATGGAATTTTTCCGGGAGGGGCTTCTTCTGCTGCCCACCCATACCTGGGCCAATGCGGACCGGGGCGAGACGGACTTTGACCCGGCCACGTCGGAAGCCTGCATCGGCATTTTGCCCAATCTGTTTTTCCGCAGGCCCGGAGTAATCCGCTCCCTGCACCCCACCCACTCCATGGCCGGCTTTGGCAGGGATGCAGCCCAGTATCTCATGGGCGAGGAGGATACCTGTACACCCTGCGCCCCCGGTGGATGCTATGACCGGCTTCGTCAGCGGGGCGGCAAGATCCTTCTGGTGGGAGTGACGCATGCCCGCAATACCTTTATTCACGGGGTGGAGGAACTGCTCTGCGTGCCTCGCCGCCTGACGGACAAGCCCCTGCGCACCACGGTGCTTCTGCGGGACGGCAGCCGCAAGGTAGTGTGGATGCGCCGCCATTACAATGAGCAGCAGCCCCTTATTTCCGAGGATTTTGTCAAGCTGACCCGTGCCCTTGAGGAATGCGGAGCTGCCCGCAATATCAGGCTGGGCGACGCCCGCTGCATCCTCTGCGATGCACAGCGCACCTTCGAGGTCATCCGGCATATTCTTGCGCCGGACCCGGAGTGCATCATCACAAGCCCGGAAATCCTTCCGGAGCAGTGGGAAGCCTTGAAGGTGTGACGTGTTTTGGTTTCAGGCTGCCGTTATGGCGGCCTGTTCTTTTTATATTATATAGGGCAGTGGGTCGCTGCGTCCACCGGAGAGCGGTTTTCTTTCGGTTTTTTTGCGGGAAGGCCTGCCGATGAAAAAAAGCCACAACCTTCCAGAGCCCATGATGAAAGGGAGGGGGTATCCTTTACAAAGCATCAAAACGATGGCCGAATCACGGCAAAGGAACAGGAAAAGTACAAAAGACAAGCCGGAAATGGATTGCTGCCTTTTGCGGTGCCATGATAGAATGAAAAGGGTAAACATGAACGGATGGGGGAAGAGGATGAACAGAACAATTCCGAAAATTGGTGCGGCTGTTGTCACGGTCACAGTCTTTCTTTTTGCTGTATGCTTGATCGTCGATTATCCCTTTGGCTCGTACGTCCTGTGTATGTTTTTACCCTTGGGGTACATTATGATGGCGGCAGGCTTTCAATATGAAAGCTGTGAAGAACGGCGGGTTCCGGCCAATATTGGTTTGATTATGGCTGCTGTTTATGCGGTGTTGATTCTTTTGGTATATTTTGCACAGACAACAACAGTCCGGCTGGATCAATTGAACGAGCAAGCCCTTCAATTGCTGGCCTTTCAGCGGGGTGGGCTGCTGTTCAACTACGATTTGCTCGGTTATGGAATGATGGCCCTTTCCACTTTCTTCATGGGGCTTTCCATGGTTCCGGACAGCAAACCAGACAAGTGGCTGAAGGGTCTGATGCTTGTGCATGGCGTTTTTTTCATCAGTTGCTTTTTTATGCCCATGACGGGAATGTTCACAAGTATGGCAAGCGGAGAAGCCGGGAACGGTGGAACGTATGCACTGTTGGGCTGGTGCGCATATTTCTTTCCAATCGGTGTGTTGTCTTATTATCATTTTAACAGGGCTCGGTAACAAACCCCGATTTTTCCATAAGCAAACAGGCATCCGGCACATTTGCCAGATGCCTGTCTCAGACTGTGAAAAAACCCATACATCCCGATAGAAGTCGCACATCTTGCGCCTGCGGTGCTCGCTGTGCTTGCTGAAAAGCGCTGCGGCGCAAGGTTTGTGGGCTCTGCCCACACCCGGCAGGGGGATGATCCCCCTGCACCCTGCGCTTTTTCCGATGCCTGTCTTTTTTGGGGGCGGGCTTGATTTATATCACTGCCCCACAGCGGTGCTGAAATACAATATGTCGCCAATGGAACGCATGCGTACTTCGTCGCCGCCATCCAGCTTTTCCTCGCTGAGCATCATGGTGCTGGACATGCCGCCGTCCATGTTGTAGGCCTGGATGCAGCCAAGGTCATACATCACGGTGGCGGTCTCCTCCACCGTAAGGCCCCGGTTGCCTTCGATTTCCGAACCTTCCGTAACCAGCATTACATATTGCAGCGGCCCCAGCTGCCCGAAAGCGGTGCGCTGCCGGGGACGGTCGGACTCTACGCCTCTGGGCCAGATGATATCGAACCGGTCGCATTTCTGGCCATCGATAACCAGCGCCGGGCCAAAGCAGAAGGACTGCCAGATGGGCTGCTCAATGGCGTCGATGTTTTCGCTGGTCAGCGGGGAAACGATGTGGAAATCGCCATTTGTATCCACGAAGAGGCCGTCGTATTCCTCCATGGGCTTATTCCGCAGAAGCTCGCCTTCCCGGTAAATGACGCCGGCGCTGCGGTATACAAACCAGTCCGCATTGGTGGCCACCACCGAGTTGACCCGCCGGGCCAGAAGATAGCCCCGTACCAGCGCCTGGGAGGGGTAACGCTTGGCCTGCTCCACCCGCAGCTGCAAGGGGCTGGCGATCTGGACGTAGGCAATGTACATGTCTGTATCGTAGGCCCTGACACGGTGGATGACCACGTTGATGGAATCATCCCGGTAACCGTTTTCTGTAAAGCAGGCCGGATCGGGAACGAAGTTCTTCTTGGGCAGTGCATAATCTGCGCCCACGGTCAGCTCCACGGGTTCAAAGGGGGGATAGGTCGTTTCCGCCAGAGCAGTGCCTGCGCAAAGACACAGAAGCAGCACGATGGACAGAAGCCGTTTTGTCATGGTCGTTTTCTTCCTCCTGTGGATGGATTATTGCCTTCAGGGCAGGGGATCGCTGCCGGCAAAGGGCTTGTACTTCTTGGAAAAGAACATGTCACGGATGATGAAATACCGGTCGTGGGTACGCCAGCCGGAGGTGGAGTGATCGGCCTTGAAGACCACCTTCGCTTCAGGGAAGGCATCCCGGAGCGCCTGCTGGCCTTCCGGGGAAATGGCGGTGTTGGCCAGCCAGATGCGCTCCAGCCTGGGCAGCTTCAGCACCGTTTCGTAGTCCGTCAGCTCCGGATTCCAGCACACGTTCAGGTCGATAAGCCTCTGGTTGGCTGCCAGGGGGCTCAGGTCGGTCAGGTCGTTCTGGAACAACTCCAGATATTCCAGATCCTGTAACTGGGCAATGGGCGTCACATCCGTGATGCGGTTATCCGCCAGGATCAGCACCCGCAGGTTGGGGAACAGTTCAAGAAAGCTCAGGTCGTCAATGGCATTGTGGCCCAGGTCCAGCCCCAGCAGATCGTGGCAGAAGCGCAGGGGGAGAAAATCCTCCTGTGTATACCGCTTCTTGGGGCTCAGGGTGGAAAAGGCGGTGATATCCGTGCGGAGGGTCCATTTTTCCATGACGAACACAAAGCCGAAGCGGATGTTGGGGTAACTGTCGTGGAGCACGGCCAGCTCCTCGGTGGGATAGCGATGGTTGAACATGTCCAGCTTTGTAAGGTTGGGCAGATAGGCCAGCCGTTCCATCAGGTCCTGCATTTTGGGCTTTTTGGCGTATTTTCTGTCCAGGGAGGCCTCGGTAGCCTGGCTGTCCACGTCGATGTTTCCCAGACGGATGGTGTAATGGAAATCCACCTCCGGGTAGGTATCCACCAGATATTTCACATCCTCAAAGGCAAGGCCCCGGATATCCAGCGATGCGGGGGATTCCTGCAAAATCACAGCCTCCGCTTCTTCAAGGCTGGCAAAGGCCGGGGTTTCCTGCTGCGCAAAGGCGGCTGCGGCGGCAAGGAGCAGCATCATCGTCAGAACGAAAAGCAGCGTTCGTTTCATTGTAGAGTGATCACCTCATAGAATATGTGGGAAAAGGAGAAGATATGCAGAGACTACGCCGAAAGCGTACTTAACAGTATATCATATTGAAGCACGCCTTTCCACTTTTTCCGCCGTTGCGGATGTTTTTTTCGTGGTACATATATGATATACTTTTCATAACATCCATCCTGTATACAGAAAGGAACGACCCCATGTTCAAACGCCTTTTTCTGATGATGATGAGCCTGAGCCTGCTGCCCCTGTACGGCGCTGCGGCCCAGGATGCCTGGCCCGCCCCGGAAAGCCTGCCGGAGGTGGAAGGCCTGCCGGAATTGATGCGCCTCCAAAACGGTCAGCCGGTCAAAACCCCGGAAGACTGGGCCCTGCGCCGGGCAGAGCTGATGGAACTGTACAGCCGCTACATGTACGGATATATGCCGGACAAGGCCGGAGAAACCCTGACCTACGCCATCGCCGATGATCCGGACACCGGCAGCAAACTTATGACCATAACCGTGACCGCCGGAGAGAAGACGGCTTCTTTTTCCGTGCTGGTCACGCTGCCCAAAACCCCTGCTCCTCAGGGCGGCTACCCGTATTTTGTGGAATACATGCCCCATCATTATCAGGATTGGTTCACAAAGCAGTGGGTCACCGCCGTATCGCCCAACTGTGCCCTTGCGGCGGGCCGGGGCTATGCGGGTATCAATTACGATCCCTCTCAGGTGGCCCAGGATAACAAGACCTTCTTCGGAGCCTTCTACACCCTCTACCCCTACGACCGTGCCGACCCCGACGCCCAGAGAGGCACGCTGCTGGCCTGGGCCTGGGGCATCAGCAAGGTGATCGATGCCATGGAGCTGGGGGCAGGGGCGGAGCTGAATATCAACCCGGCCCTTTCCCTGGTGGGGGGCGTATCCCGCTTCGGCAAAGGCGCAGCGGTGGCCGGCGCCTACGATGAACGCATCCGTGTGGTGATCCCCTCCTGCTCCGGCGCAGGGGGCATTGCCATGTACCGCACAAACAATCAGGGCAAAACATACAATCTTACCAGCCTCGGCGGCCCCGCCCAGTGGGTGAACGAATCCCGCAACGAGCCCCTTGCCAACCTGCAGGGCGGCGAAGGTTACTGGTTCTGCGGCAACTTTGCCAAAATCCCGTCGGTGGCTGCCATCCCCGTTGACCAGCATATGCTGGCTGCTTTGGTGGCGGCGCCGGAGCGGCACATGATCATCGTCACCGGTATTACCTCCGAGGGCTGGAACAACACGGAAGGCCAGTGCCTGGCCTATGCCGCCTCCCAGCCTGTATGGGATCTCCTGGGCTGCGGCGGTCAGAACAACATGATTATCCACCTGGACGGCCACGCCATCCTCCCTTCGGATATGGCGTACATACTGGACTATTGTGACGTGCATCTGCTGGGAAAAGACCCGGCGGAGGCAGCCAGCGATTTCAGCCAAATGAAGGGCAACCTTTTCCTTGAGCATAACCGGGAGGGGCTGGATGGGTATTTTGCGCCATACCTGGCACAATGAAGGCAAACCAGAGAACCGCCTGCTGCAAAACACTGCGGCGGGCGGTTTTGTGGTTGACAACGCTGCTGGTTCTGTGTTACTATAAGCCCGTCCCCAAAACAGGGGCCCAACTGAATAAAAGACGTTGATGATTATTTATTGACTTTCCCAAGGGGAAAGTGCGCCCATTGAGTAAGTAATCATTAGCGTCTTTTTCTTTTCCTCAAAAGGGCGCAGCACATGCAAACAAAAGGAGGAAAACACATGAGAAACTACATCGCCGACCCCACTTCCAGCGCCGCTTTGGGCGCCTTCGACCGGGAGCTGAAACGGATGCATCGGGATGCCGACCGGCTGCTTTCCCAGCGCCGTAGCGGCTGCAGCGACCCCCGGGAGGAAGCCCGCATCCTGGCCCGGTACAAGGGCAGCCTTGCCCGTCTGCTGAGGGAAAGGCTGGAGGGGGAAAACTGAGCAAGGGAAAAGGGAGGGACATATTCCCTCCCTTCAGCTTGTCGAAAAACCTCATTCTTGTCAGTCAAAGCCGCAAATCTTGCACCTTCGGTGCTCGCTGTGCTTTCTTGAAAGTGCTGCGGCACAAGGAATGTGGGCTCTGCCCACACCCGGCAGGGGGATGATCCCCCTGCACCCTGCGCATTTTTTGGCAGCCAGAAGGGAGGGACATATTCCCTCCCTTTTTAGTGTCGATAAGCTGGATATTCGCTTGCAGCGGGCCGTATGCAATTCTCATCCCTTAAGGATTCAGATCGATCCACAGAGCAGGGCGGACAGCCGCATTTTCGTATGTTACATCAAGGCCAATATAGTTGAAACCGCCATAATGGATGAAAGCAGCTCTGTTCGGAATATATCCGGGCGACCGCAACCACCACCAGCAGGCGCCGTTCTTGTGGTGCCAGGCGCCTTGCGCCGCTGCATAGGCGGTGGGCTGACAAACCCTGGCTTCGGTTTCCGGGAAGTAAAGCTGCACTTCCTGGATGTTCAGCAGAAAAATTGTGTCCTGGGACTTGTTGCCGGGGTGAGTACCAAATTCAGGATTCCGAAGGACATTCACCGTTACCGTGGGTATATGCTCCTGCTCTTTTTCGGAAAAGGCAGTGTTGAGGAAGGTGCGGTTCAGCCATTTGCGCAGGGTACAGTTGGCCCATGTCGTGTACACCCATTTGTTATGATACTGTTGGCAATCCAGTGCGTATCGGCTGATTACCAGCAGTCGGTCGCCCTGCTTGTCCAGCACCAGCCATTCGATGGGTTCCTGACCGTTTTCTGTGTTGTTGTCCTGCTCGTAGTTGCCGAAAAATACATGGTCGCCCACGGAGGCAACCTGCAAAAGAGAACTCTGGCAGGATTTTCGCTGGGATACGCTGTCCTCATAATCGCCTGCGTTGATGAAGGCGAGAATCGCAGCGTAATAGTTGGGATTTTCTCCAAAGGAATATTCCACGCCCTTTAAATAGCACAGCTCGGAGAACCGTGTAGCCGCATCCTGATATTCCCCGGCATTGGTGAAGGCGTCCCGGGCAGCGGCGTAGTCCGGCTCGTCAGCATTCATCAGGCGCTCGCCTTCCAGATACCAGCACCGGAGGATACACTCGGCGGGGGATGCGCCTCCCTCCGGAGCATATTCCTCGGCATTGGTGAAAGCTGCCCGGGCGGCTGCAAAATCAGGTTCATCGGCATTCAGCAGGCTTTCGCCTTCCAGATACCAGCTTTGGAGGATGCACTCGGCGGAGGATGCGCCTCCCACCGGAGCATATTCCCCGGCATTGGTGAAGGCTGCCCGGGCGGCTTCAAAATCAGGTTCGTCAGTATTCATCAGGCTTTCGCCTTCCAGATACCAGCACCGGAGGATGCACTCGGCGGGGGATGCGCCTCCCTCCGGAGCATATTCCCCGGCATTGGTGAAAGCTGCCCGGGCGGCGGCAAAATCAGGTTCGTCAGCATTCATCAGGCTTTCGCCTTCCAGATACCAGCTTTGGAGGATGCACTCAGCGGAGGATGCGCCTCCCTCCGGAGCATATTCCCCGGCATTGGTGAAAGCTGCCCGGACAGCGGCGAAGTCCGGCTCATCGGCATTCAGCAGGCTCTCGCCTTCCAGATACCAGCTTTGGAGGATGTGATCTGCGGCAGATGGGTTATCCACCGGGGCATAGTCGCCGCAAAGAGCAAACCATTCTCTTGCGGCGGCATAGTCCGGCGTCTCCTTGGCCAGCATGGCTTCGCCCTGCAAACGGGCGCATTCTTTGGCCTGTTCTGCCGGGGCGCCATTTTCGTGTGAATAATCACCGGCAGTTTCTGCCAGCCAGGTAAACTGCTGGTATGCGGTATCGTACTTTCCGGCGGATTTATCTGTATCCGCAGTGTGGTAGACGGTAGCCAGCACGGCTTTGGCACGGGAAGGAGAATCCATAAACCCGTCAAGGCCCGTAAAGGCAGAATAGGCAGAAGGATAATCGCAATTCTGCTCATAGAGGCAGGCGGTATAGTATACTGCTCTGTTTTCTGCGTCGGAATAATCGCCCAGGGCTGTCATTACAGCGGCTGCGGCTTGGTAGTCGCCTGCGTCCGCAAGGGCCTGAGCGTTACTGTACATCAATTCCAGGCAGCCCGCCGCCCGGGTGTCGCTGTCCAGGAACATGGGCAGACCGGAATACAGGGCCACTGCCTCGCTGCAATGAATCCAGCCTTCCGCTTCATACCATTTTGCAGGGTCGGTTTCTGAGACACCCAGCGCTTCTTGCTGCCGGGCGCTGTAGTACGGGGCCAGCAGGTAGCAGTCTTTGAACTGCTCCATGGAAGCAAAGGTGCGGACGGCTGTATCATAATCTCCACTTTCGGCTGCGGCTAAGGCACGGCAGTAGCGGGTCATCTGGGAGGCGTCCTGGAAGCCGCCCAGAGATGCAAACGCCTCTGCGGCTTCGGAATATTCGCCATTGATCAACAGCTTGTTGGCGTTGTCATACTGCCCCTCCGGGGATGCGCAGCCCGTCAGGCCGGCTATCATGACAAGGGCCAGGGCTAACGAAAACATGCGCTTTAAAAATCGCTTTTTCATAATGGTTCCTCCTGCACAGCTTATGGAAACATTATATATTTTCCAGAAATAATATGCAAGTGAGCAGATGCGGGGCCTTCTCCCGCCAGCGCCGCCACTGCACGTCTCCGCCGTTGTCCCTGCCGGGGGCCTTCTTTTCTTCTGTGTCAGAAGAAAAGAAGCAAAAGAAGACCGCATATTACACAAACCATATCACAAAAAAGGACTACCGCATACCGGCAGTCCCTTCTTAAAACAAAAAATCCTTTCCCATATACGCTTTTCGGGAGGGTGCGGGAGGGGGCTTTTCCCGGGGAAAAGCCTTCTCCCGCCAGCGCCGCTACTACACGTCCCTGCTGTTGTCCCTGCCGGGGGCCTTCTTTTCTTCTGTGTCAGAAGAAAAGAAGCAAAAGAAGACCGCATTTGTACACAAGTTAGCGTGCAAAAAGAGACCACCGCAAACCGGCAGTCCCTTTTCCGAACAAAACAATCTTCCCTATATACGCTTTTCGGGAGGGTGCGGGAGGGGGCTTTTCCCGGGGAAAAGCCTTCTCCTGCCAGCGCCGCCACAGCACGTCCCCGCAGCAGGCCCTGCCGGGGGCCTTCTTTTCTTCTGTGTCAGAAGAAAAGAAGCAAAAGAAGACCGCATATTACACAAACCATATCACAAAAAAGGACTACCGCATACCGGCAGTCCCATCTTCACACAAAACACCCTTTTCCATATACGCTTTTCGGGAGGGTGCGGGAGAAGGCTTTTCCCGGGGAAAAGCCTTCTCCCGCCTGCACCTCATGAATCCGTCCCTCAATCCAGCAAATCGCAGTACATGGAAATGCGGTTGTGGCGCTCGTTGCGGCCGGCGTAGTAGGCGGTGAGGGCCGAGCTGGCAGCGATGCTTGCGCTGTAGTTCTTAATCTGGCGCAGCTCGGAGTAGACGCCCTGGGCTACCCGGTTGATCTGGCTGACCTGTTCGTAGAGCAGGTACTGGTTCTGCTTGATCTGTTCCAGATTGCGGATGACCACGTTCAGCTGGGCGATAACAGTATTCTGGCGGATTTCCTCTTCGTAGAGGTTATAGGCGCCGTGGGGGCCGGTGAGGCTGTCGCAGCGACCGGTGATGAGGTATTCGCTGATGCTGGTCAAAGCAGGCAGGTTGCGGTATTTGGGGAAAATCACATCGGAGGCGTAGAGCTTTTCCAGAAGGGCCTGGGATTCTTGATAGGGTTTCACCAGACTTTTCTTCATTTCGCTTGTTTCAGTCAACCAATTTGTGTGCTGCAAAGTGTATTCTTCTTTTTTCTTTTTGTTGAGCTGCTGTATTTCCTTCACTTTTTTTGTGTAGTGTTCGACATTTTTTTGGTAGTTATCATTTATGCTTTTTTCACCAAGCAATTGAATAAATCCAACAATAGGCATCCAGCCGGAAACAACTAAGATCAATATTCCAAAGCCAAGATAAAGGCCCCAGTCCTCCGAAGGAGTATAACCTTTATTAGAAAAAGAGGAGAACATAAGCAGGAATAAGCCGATGGTTACAGCTAACCCTATAAACAGCATACCGTGCGAATGCTCGGGTGGTTGTGGCATCCTTGGTAAGGAATATTCTTGATAAACAGGTTCGTTTTGTGATGCTATTTCGTCATTATACGCAATAATCCTTTTCTGCGTCTCCACATCCGTTTCCAGATCGATGGCGTTTTTCAGATATTCCTGCAACGCCTTATTATCCAGTTCCTTCATCTGGTGAAATCTCCTCTCATTCGTTTTTCCTTCAGCGACCAGCAATCCGGGCGGGAAGCTGTCGCCATATTTCTCCACATATTATACACGCATGCGCACAAATGCGCAAGCGTACATCTGCGCCCTGAAAACATTTTCCCAAAACCTATTGACCATCCCGAAAGGATGTTATAAAATATACTTTACTAACCCACAAAAATGAATCCTGCCCTGCAAGGAGAATGCCCATGCCCGAAGTTACGCTGAAAAATCAACACCTTACCCTGCGTATTTCCACCAAAGGCGCAGAGATTCAGTCCATTCTGGACAAGGACGGCCAGGAACGCCTCTGGAACGGCGATCCTGCCTTCTGGACGGGCCGTGCGCCGGTTCTGTTTCCTGTAGCCGGTGGCATGCGGGATGACGGCTATGAGCTGGACGGTCAATGGTACCCCATGCAGAAGCACGGCTTTGCCCGTGGCGAAGAATGGGCCCTTGAATCCGCCGACGAAACCTGCGCCACCTTCCTGCTTACGGCACAGAAACCCGGCTTCCCCTTCCGGTATGCCTTCCGGGCCATCTACTGGCTGGACAATAACCGCATCCATGTTTCCTATCAGCTGGAAAACAAGGACGAGCGCATCATCTGGGCCACCATGGGCGGCCACGAGGCTTACGCCTGCCCCGGCCGCATGGAGGACTATCAGCTGGTGTTTGACGAGCCGGAAACTTTGCTCCATCACCCGCTGGAGGGTACTCTCATCCACCACGAAGGAGTCCTTCTTGGTGATAATACCCGTATCCTCGACCTGAACGAAGAGCTGCTCATGAACGATGCGCTGGTTTTTTTCGGCCTTCGCTCCACCGGCGTTACCCTGCAGCGCAAGGACGGCAGCCGCCCCGTTCGGGTGGATTTCCCCGGCAATTCCACCATCATGTTCTGGCATAAACCCGGTGCGCCCTACCTGTGCATCGAGCCCTGGAACAATCATCCCGATTTTGTGGACGCACCCCACGATATTTCCCAAAAACCCCATTATATCGGCCTCAACCCCGGCGAAAAAGCTTCCCGGGATCACATCATCACCATTGGATAAATCAAAGGAGGAATCCCCCATGAGCACTTTGGAAACCCTGCGCAACCTCAACCCCGGTCTGCCTTTCTACTCCGTCAACGACCCCGAGTTCCGCCCCTTCGGCCGCGTCATCGATTTTGACGCCGCCAGCCTGATCGAAACCTGCATCAAAGAGATCCCCATGCCCGACGGCACCTGCGAATACGTCACCGACGCTCCCGCCCTGGAAGCCCTGCCCGCATTCGCCCAGGTGAAGAATAGCCTCCGTGGCGAAGGCAGCTGCCAGATCGGCCTGTGCTGGGGCTATAACCAGATGCTCAACTGCCTGGAGTACCATCGTTCCAGCGAGCATAACATCGCCGTGACCGACGTGGTGCTGCTGCTGGCATCCCAGCAGGATATGGAAGACGGCGTTCTTCCCGCCGGCAAGGTGAAGGCCTTCTATGTGCCCAAGGGAACCACCATCGAAGTGTACGCCACCACCCTGCACTATGCTCCCTGCCAGGTAAGCGATGAAGGCTTCCGCTGCATCGTTGTGCTGCCCCGTGGCACCAATGCCGCTCTGGCCAATCCACGCCCCGCCGAAGGCGACGGCGCTCTGCTCTGGGCTGTGGACAAGTGGCTCATCGCTCATGATGACATGAAGGATATGATCGCCGACGGCGCTTTCCCCGGACTCAAGGGCGAAAACTACTGCGTCAACTACAAGTAATTTTTGCTTTTGGCGGATGAGTGGGCCTTCTTTTCTCAGAAAAGAAGCAAAAGAAAAGCGCATGGCAAAGGCCATACGCTTTGACAGCCAGCAGATCATTGCAGACAGGGTCTTCCGGATGGGAGGCCCTGTTTTTGTGCATGGGTGCTTGCCACAATCCCAATAAAAAAGCGCTTTTCTTTGGTTCTTTCTTTTCTCAGAAAAGAAAGAACGCCGCCCCCCGTCCCCCGCCCCCGTCCCGTAGGCCGCTGAAAAACAACAAGAGCCCCGGCCACCCGGGAGCTCTGTTGCTTGCCTCAATTCAAATATAAATGCGCTTTTCTTTGGTTCTTTCTTTTCTCAGAAAAGAAAGAACGCCGTTCCCCGTCCTCAACGCAGTTCCCTCAATCAGCCTTCCACCGTAACGCCGTTGCCTTCGTCCTTCTGGGGAACAGCAACGTTATCAGGCTTGGCGACGTGGAACTCGCAGCCGTGGTTGAAGCGGACGGTTTCGGGGGGGAGTTCCAGCTCTTCGGGGTGAGCGAGGATGCGCTTCATGTGAGCGAAGAGGCGGGCGTACATGGCGCCGCCGCAAACACGCTCGTCAGCAGTCATGCCGATGGGCAGCACGGCCTTGCGGTATACCTTGCCTTCACGGTCCACAGCATTGGAACGGATGGGGGTGCCCAGGGACATGAACAGGCTGGTGTTGCCGAAGTTGTAGATGTGGTGGTATACACGGGTCATGCCGATGGAGGCCATGTTGGTGATGAACATGCTGCAGTGGAAGGGCAGGAAATCAATGAGAGCCTTGGGGCAGATGCCGTAGCGGTCCAGCAGCTTTACCAGGCCCACTACCAGGTTGGCAAGGCCGGGCACCTTCAGCAGTGCGGAAGCCAGCTTGATGAGGAAGCCAGGTTCTTCCACCTTGCGGTTTTCCACAATGGCCTGCTTCACACGGGCGCTGACGTCAAAGATGGTGTCGGAGGGATCGAACTTGATCTTTACGGCATTTTCTTCGATGGAATCGTCCTTGGTGTCCAGCAGGAGGGTGAAGCTGACGGTGAGCTCGGTACGGTTGTAGAACTGCTTGTTCATGATGAAGCGGTTGGTTTCCGGCACCTGAGAGGCAGCACGGACGTAGGCTGCAATGAGCAGCTCCATGAAGGTGATCTTTACACCTTCACGGCTCTTGGCGGCGATGTACTTCATCAGGGGTTCGTAATCGGCATCGTAGCTGAGGAATACCTGTGCGTCGCAACGCTGGGGCATCAGGTAGGGCGTGATCTGAATGATGGGATCCAGGCCTTTAACACGGCGGCCTTCCGGTCTGCGTCCAAACATGTGGATACATCCTTTCTGTGGTGAGAATAATGGCAAATGATTCTGTATGGAAACCGGCCGGGGCCGGGAATTCCCCAGGGGAAGAAAGAGGATGATGATGGCGGGATCATTCCACCTGAATGCAGCCTGCGCCGTCTGCTGTGCTGGATACACGGATGAACTGGTCGGCCCGTGCGTCGGCGGCATCCTGACGATCGGTGCAGGTGATGAGGGTTTGTATACCGGTGGTGGAGCGCAGCAATGCACTGCGCCGCTTCACATCCAGCTCGCTGAAAACATCGTCCAGAAGCAGTGTGGGAGCTTCGCCCATCTCCTGACGGATGAGGCGAATCTCGCCCAGCTTCATGCTCAGAACGGCGGTGCGCAGCTGGCCCTGACTGCCCATGGCCCTGAGATCCCTGCCGTAAAGCATCAGGGCCACATCATCCCGGTGGGGGCCGAAGGTGGTATACAGCCGGCGGCGGTCCTCCTCCCGGCTGCGCCGGAGGCCTTCCAGCATTCTGGCTGCAGGGTCGTCGGCCCGGGCAAGGCTGCCCATATATTCCAGAGAGAAAGGTTCGCCGGGATTTTCCGCTATTCCTGCATATTCTTCGGCGGCATATTTTTTCAGCTCCTCAAGAAACCAGCGGCGGTGCCTCACCAGCGGCGCAGCGGCCCGGGCAAGCTGCTCGTCCCAGATGTCCAGCTCGGCGGAAAAATCCGACACAAGCCCCAGTTTGTCCTGCTTGAGAAGGGTGTTTCGGCTTTCCAGCACGCTGAGATAGGTTCGCAGTACCTTGAGGTATTCCGGGCGGATCTGGCTCAGCTGCATATCCACAAAGCGACGCCTTGCAGCGGGGCCGTCCCGGACGATGCGTATATCCTCCGGCGAAAACATGACCACCGTGGCGTGGCCCATCATGTCGGATATGCGCTGGGCAGGCTTGCCGTAAAGCATGACCCGCTTCTGGGGCTTTTCCTGGGCATAGAGGCGTACCTCGATATCGTGACGGCCGTCCATGCGCTGGGTCTGGCCGTGGATAAGGGCGGCGGCTTCCCCCTGGGCGATCATTTCCCGGTCGGTGGGGGTGCGGTGGCTGCGGCCCAGGGAAAGCAGGTGCATGGCCTCCAAAAGATTGGTTTTGCCAGCGCCGTTCTGGCCGTAGAGAACGGTGATGCCCGGCGAGGGCGCCAGCTCCAGAAAGGGGTAGTTGCGGAACTGCTTGACCCTGAGCAAAGAAAAATGCACGGCGCAGCCTCCCCTTCATAAAAAACTAAACTGAGTATAAACAAAAACAGTCGGCTTGGCAAGTAGCTGTATACAGCAAACCCTCTGCATGGGCAGTGAGCCCTCAGAGGGTTTTTGGGAAAATGAATTATGCCCAAGCCCCTACGGGCAGCCATTAACGCTCTGTTTGTTCGGTCATGATTCCCCAGCGGATGCCGAAACGGTCCACAAAAACCACACGGCAGGAACTGTAGGGGGTGGCGGCCATCTCTTAGATAGTGGTGCTGCCTTCCTTCATGAGGGTGTAGGCACGCTGTACCTCTTCCTTTGTATCGTACATAATGGTAAGAAAATTGGAGTAGCACACTGTAAAATCGATATCCGCATGGTCGCTCATGATGATGCGCTCGTGGCCGAGCAAGAGCTCTGCATGGTAGATATAGTCCAGCTGATCTTCCCTTAGCAGGGGCAGGTAGGCCGGATCGTTGGCCTCCCGGTAAGTGACCATGCAGGAGATGGTGCCGTTGAAGGCTTCTGCATACAGCTGTATTGCTTCCCGGCAGCATCCGCCGAAATTCAGGGTAGGCGTGATTTTCATAAATCTTTCCTCCTAAAAAAACGGTTGATCTCTATCCGCAATGGTAGCATAAACCGTACAGGAACACAAGCCGGCACGCACTTTGTCACGGTCGGCAATATGTGCTATAATTCGGGTAGATGAAAAACGTCACAATAGGAAAAACGTCTTTGCTGCCATGATGCGGCAGGATGGGACAGGAGGATATTATGAATTTGGATGCAGAAAAGTTTCTTGCAGCACAGGAAGGGAAAACCTTTTATCCTGCCTATGAAACAGCCCTTGGTGAAATCCGCAGGGGGTGCAAAACAAGCCATTGGATATGGTATGTTTTTCCCCAACTGTACGGGCTGGGCTACAGCAGCACGGCCAACTATTACGGCATACAGAATCTGCAGGAAGCACGAGAGTATATGCAGCATCCGGTACTGGGCAGCCGCCTTGTGGAGATCAGCCAGGCGCTGTATGAGCAAAAGGGCCCTATCAACTACATTCTGCCCTCGCCGGACGACCTGAAGGTGTGCTCCTGCATGACGCTGTTCCGGGAGGCATCCCCGGAAACGGATATTTTCCAGAAGGTGCTGGATAAATTCTACAATGGAAAACCAGACAGGCGTACCCTGGGTATGTTGAAGTCCCTCTGAAAGGAGTCTTCCCATGGACGAAAAGATTATCGCCTCCATCAAACAGGAGGAAAACGACTTTCCCCGCCTCTTTGCCCAGTATGAAGAGCGGGACTACGGCACGCTTTATTACATGCCCGATAACCCGGATTCCTACGACGGCAACCACGCCTGCATCTATCCGGACAGAATCGGCGACCTGCGTGGGGCGCTGGAGGACATCGCCGCCTTTTACCACGGACGGGGCATGGATGCCTCCATCTATCATCCTTTTGAGAAGGATTATTTCCGGAACAACCTGGAAACTCTTGCTTCCTGCGGCTTTACCTACACCCCGGAGGAAGATCACCGGGTCATGATCCTGTCCGCGGAAAATGCCATCGTAACGCCCAAAAGGCTGGATATCCAAGTGCTGTCGCAATGGGATGAGCGCATCGCCAGGGACATTCTCATTCCCTCGGGGGAACCCTGGGAGGTGGCGGTAACGAAAAACAGGGCGGAGCAGGAAAACGGCCTGCTGTTTGTGGGCTGCCTGCAGGGCAAAGCAGTGGTATACACGGATATCCACCTTTCGCCGCTGGGGAATACCCGCTTTGATTACATCGTAACAGCAAAGGAGCACCGGGGCCAGGGCTACGCCAGTGAGCTGCTGAGCTTTGTGGTGGATTATTGCAGGCAGAATGCACTGCCCGTCTGCTGGCAGTGGGCAGGCCCGTCGGAGCACATTTGCTACAAGGCAGGGTTCCGGGAGGCCTTTACCATGGAGGGCGGCTTTGCGGTGAAGAAGCTGCCCCGGGGATGAAAAAAGGCACGAAAAGGAGCCTGATGGCGGGAGGGAATAAAAAAATTTTTTTCCCGGGGAGGGAATTGGTTTTTCTTCCGGTACTGTATATACTGAAGTAAGTGTGGATAGGAAGGGACGGTATGATCTACATTTATCAGCAGCATCAGGGATTCGACATTTACATTTCCCCGGCGGAAATTCCCCCGGAGCAACTGTACTGCTCCCATTGCGACGAAAGCGATGCCCTTGTGAAAATCACGGACGATATTTCGGAACTGGATCATTTGCTTGAGACAAATGATGCGTGGTCTGAGACGAAAGAGGAAATGCGCTTGCGGTTTTTGCAGCTGCTGAATGGGCAGGAAAAAACGGAAAGGAGCGCTGAAATGTGAGGCTGTACGAATATCTGGAGGAAAACATCGCAGAGGAATATCCCTGGGAAGATTATGCTTACGAGGAGGCGGAGATCCATCAGCTGGAAAAGGATTTTTTTCTCCTGTGCCGCATCTGGGACGAGATCAACCAATGGGCGCTGGAATGCTTTGATCAGTGCAGGGGGATCGACGCATCCCTGATTATCCGCATTCTGAACGCAACGCTTCTGTACATGGAACTGCACCGGAGCAAGGCCGCCCTCTCTCTTGAGGATGCGGAGGAGCTGTGTTGCCTGTATGGAAGATGCAGCGTTTTTGCCAAAAACAGCATGTGCGGCAGCGAGTATTTTGAAAAATGCAAGCTGCTGGTGAATAATACCATTTCCGAATGCATCATCCGGCGCAAAAGGACGGTCGCAATGGAGGATTTGATTCGGCTGGATCCAGAGGAGGATGAGTGGGATGAGATATGAGGGGAATGCTGAAGTAAGTGGAATTAACAGGAAAATAAAGGCCCTGCTGGAAGAAAACCGCAGCCTGTTTGAGGGAAAACCCATCGTTTTTGATGGTGTTGTGGATGAGGCAGCTTTTCTGAATAGCGGGATAAGAACGGCTTTTCTGCTCAAGGAAGTAAACGATCGCGACAGACAAGAGGACTGGGAGGATTTTCTTGATAACTACGTCAGAAAACAGGCTTATACAGATAAAATGTATACAACCTGGCCCAACGTCTGCCTGTGGATGGAAGCGCTGAAGGAAGATAACATATTCTACAGGGATTGTTTGAATGGGAATGGTTCATTCGACGTTGATAAATTGCAGCAGAACCTGCTGGATATAGCCATTGTCAATATTAAGAAAACGGCGGGGGGCTCTGCCAGCAAGCATGATGAACTGGTGCAGGCGGCAGACAGGTATGGCTTTGTGGTGCGCAGGCAGATGGAGCTGATCGGCCCGAGGCTCGTGATTTGCGGAGGTACTTTTGAATACGCCAAAAGTATTTTTGGTGTTGAGCAGCAGCGGGTCAGGATGCTGCCCTCTGGCGCAGAGTATTTTCAGGAAGGGGAGACGGTGTATCTGCAATTTGTTCATCCGGTGTGGTACACGGTGTCAAGAAAAATCCTGTTTGCATATGCAAAAGTAACCTTTGCGGAAGTGAAAAACCTGCTGGGGATGATATAAACACCGCACAATTTCCTTGCCCCGGCAGGCTAACAGGGTTATAATGGAAACAGCACATTAACAAAAGGAGTGACCTGTATGCGGTTTTTGAGTTTTCTGCTGGCACTGATCCTGGTCCTGGGCTGTGTTCCTGTCCTTGCGGAGCAGGATCCCTACCGCCCCGTCAGCGGCTATGACGTGAAGCAGACCGGCGTTGAATATGCTCAGGTGCAGGAGATCACCTACTATTCCACCACCTGCGAAAAGGAGCGCAAGTTCAACCTCTACCTGCCCGTGGGCTACACCGAGGATAAGGAATACCCGGTGCTGTACCTGCTGCATGGCATCGGCGGCGATCACCGGGAATGGACCAGCGGCAAGCCTGAGGTGATCGTAGGCAATCTGGTGGCATCCGGCAAGGCAAAGGAAATGATCATCGTCACGCCCAATATCAAGGCATTCCATAAGGATACGGTGGCTACTGGCGGCTACGGCCCGGAAATGTACGCAGGTTTTGATAACTTTATCAACGAGATCACGGTGGATATCATGCCCTACATGGCCGCCAACTACAGTGTTGCCGAGGGTCGGGAAAATACCGCCATCGCAGGCCTTTCCATGGGCGGCCGTGTTGCGCTGTATGTGGGCCTGTCCCTGCCGGAAACCTTTGGCTATGTGGGCGCCTTTGCCCCTGCGCCGGGCCTGTTGCCCTATGCCGCAGAGGGCGGGCTCTTCACCGAGGAAACCTTTAAGGCTGCCGACGGCTATGATACTTTCATCCTTATCTGTACCGGCAGCGAGGACGAGGCGGTGGGCATCTGGCCGGAAACCTATTCCAACGCCCTGACCAATAACGGCACCGAGCATATCTTCTATAAAACGCCCGGAGCTCACAACTTCTTTGTGTGGAAAAACGGATTGTATCATTTTGCCCAGAATCTGTTCTGATGCAGCGGGGCGGCGGAAGCGCATTCTGCCGCCCCTTTTTTGGATGCAGAAGAGCTGGTGGCAGAAAGGAGAAAAACATGCCTGCATTCATGACAAAGACATTGAAAGCAGCCCTGGCGTTCCGGCGGGAAACCGAGGCGCTGGGGCCTGCCTGCGAAGTGGTGAAGGACTACGTCCTCCGTGGCAGGGACATCGCCCCGGAGCTAAAAGCAAAGGCGGAGGAGCTTCTGGCCCTGCGCAGCGAGGCCATACGGGATGAGATGTACTATCTGGAGGCCCGGGCAAAGGAGGCCGGTATTCAATTGCCGGAGGATTTTCTGGACGGCACGGCGCTGGATCCCATTGTGGAGCCGGAGCTGTATCGCATCGGCCCCAATTTTCAGGTATTCGAGCTTTTTTCCTGGTATGATCCCCTGGAAACGGCTCGCTTCTGTCCCCGGAAAATCATTACAGGCCGGGAGGAAAAAAACTGACCGGCAGTAAAAAACCCCGGTGTCGCAGCCCGGGGTTTTCCCATTATCAGACAAAGCAGCCCTCCCGTTGGTTTGCACCATGGAGGGCTGCCTTTTTATGCCCGGATACAAGACCGGTCAGTTTCCTTCCGTCCATTGGGCAAGGCGCTTCTCTACCTCTGCCCTTGCAGGGATGGAGGCGCTGGCTCCGGGCCGCTCCACTGCCATGGCCGCACCGCAGCTTGCTCTGCGAAGGGCTTCTGCCGGTTTCATGCCGGAAAAGATACCCTGCATCAGGTAACCGGTGAAAGTGTCTCCGGCGGCAGTGGTATCCACCGCATCCACCGGCATGGCCTGCTGGCGCAGCCTGCTTGTGGCGTCCGCATATAGGGAACCCTCCGGCCCGAGGGTCAGCACTACATGCATGGCGGGGCAGCGGATCAGCAGCGCATCAGCTATAGCGTCCGGATCACGCTGGCCCGTCAGGTCGAAGCCTTCCACCTCGTTGAGTATGAGCCAGTCTACCATGTGAAGGGGCCAGTTTGCCATATCCGGCGATGCCGGCGAGGGATTCAGCACCACCGTAAGGCCCCGTTCCTTTGCCCGGAGGATGATCTCCGGCACCAGGTTGATCTCGTTTTGCAACAGCACTGCATCGCCGGGGGCGCAGGCATCCAGGGTGCGGAGGATATCCTCCTCCGTTACGGTCTGGTTGGCGCCGCCGTAAAGCAGAATGGCGTTCTCGCCTTCATCGTTGACGCAGATGATGGCGTGACCCGTGGGCACATCCGCCATCTTCAGCAGGGATGTATTCACATTGTCACCCTCCAGGGCCTCCTTCAGAAAAAGTCCGTCCTGCCCAAGGCCGCCTGCAAACCATGTATCCATGCCTGCACGGGCCAGCGCAATGGCCTGATTGAGCCCCTTGCCGCCGCTGCCCCGGCTGTACTTTTCCGAGGGAAGGGTCTCCCCGGGCCTGAGAAAATGGGGCAGCCTGTATACATGATCGATGTTCAGAGAACCATAAACCAGCGTTTTCATTGCAGCGCATCCTTTCCATGGGCACGGAGCCTTGCAAACATATCCTCAAACAGGGCGTCCCGCTTGATGAAGTACACATACCGGCACAGGGGGCCGTCCTCCGTCAGGGTCCAGCGGTGCTCGTATTCCGGAACGGGGGTGGACATGAGCCGATCCCGCATGAAGCATTCGTCACGGTTCATCAGCCAGCCCACTGCGGTGGCATCCCAGATGACCCGGGTCCATACCTTGCCCTTGGCGTAGGCTTCCGCCTCCTCGATGGTGTTCTGTGCCAGGTAGTCGCACAGGTCGTTCTGGCCTGTAAGCCAGTAATTCAGTTCCGGGCCGGAAATGGTAAAGCTGCTTACCACGCCAAGGCAGGGCAGGATCACCAGCGGCACGCCGCTTTTGTATACAACCCGGGCCGCAGCCACGTCCTGGCCCATGTTGAATTCCTTGTTGCTGTCCCATTCCAGGCTGTGGCCGCCCAGCCATACCACCACCATGCGGTCGGCAATGGCAGGGTTCATCAGCAAAGCGGAGGCCACGTTGGTAATGGCGCCCAGAGCAACAATATACAAGGGCTTTTCCGGGCTGTAATTCATGGCACGGACGCACAGATCCTCTGCCGCATAGGAAATGCGGGGCGTGTTCTCATCCGCCAGGTAGTCCGTGGAGCCCCGGTACACTTCCCGCTGCATACGGGAAAGCTCCAGCAGCTTGAGGATTTCCTGATAGCTGCGCTCCATGCCGTCTCCGGGGGAGGTGGAGTGATGGTTGAAAAAAGGCGCAGCATAGATGGCCTTCACGTCCATCTTCTCCGGGCAGTGAAGGGCATAGCAGATGGCAAACTGATCGTCGATCTCATTGAAGGTGTCTGAATCAATAACCACATCGATTTTGCCCGCAGGGGTGGCGAGCATGTTCAGACGCTGCTCTTTGGTTAGCATGGCGGTACTCTCCTTGCAGATATGATGTTTTGCTTTGCATAGATTATAGGGCCGGGGCCGGGATAAGTCAAGGCGATAGCGAAGCGTCACGGAGACTTATGGAAAAAAGTGCAAGATCCGGGCATGGTTTTCCATCTGAAAAACGTTTCCATATTGGTTGACCCAGAAAATCCCTTATGCAGAAAGGAGCCGAATCCATGACCATGCATAAGAAAAAAATGCCTGCTTTGCTGATGCTCATCCTCTGCCTTGCGGGGGCTGCTGTTTTTGCTCTGCCCGCAGCCGCGCAGGGGGATCTGGTGTACTTTAATCCAGAGGGAGGCAGGTATTATCACAGCTTCCCCCAATGCGAAACCATCCGCAGCGAATACCATTCCCTGATGCAATCCCTGCCGGAAAGCCGCCTTACGGAGGAGGCGTACTCCACACTGATGCGCTGCAACATCTGCTTCCGCAAGGAGACACAGTCTCCGCAGGCAGAAGGAGCCCAGTGGATGGAGGTGGTGTACTGGAATCCTGACGGCGGCCGTTATTACCACACCCGCAGCAATTGCGAGGCCGTCGCCGCCGAATACCAACCCCTGATGGAAAGCCTGAAAGTGGAACAATTGGCGGAGGAACCCTATTGCGGCCTGGAACGCTGCGCCCTGTGCCAGGCGGCCAAGCCGGAGCCGGACAGGGTTACATACTTCCGCCACCGGAGCACCTACGATACCGCCCCGGAGGGATTCAGCGCTGATACAGCCGGCCTGTATACAGCCGGGGTGGATATTGTGCCGGGAGTGTATACCGTTCACCTGGGAAGCGGCGAAGGGGAGATTTATGTTTTTGCGGAGAACGGCGATATCCTCCACCGGTTTGCCTACGGGCAGGAAGGCAGCGCATCTTTTTATCTTGCGCAGAATATGAGCCTGCGCCTGCCCGAGGGCTGCACCATGACCGGGGTGGAGCACAAGGCACGGTTTCAGTCCGTATACGAAAAGACCGAGATCATCAACGCACGCTTTTTTGTTATGGTGGAATGCCCAGGGCTGCAGTACTGGGTACAGAGCCGGGAAGGCTGCAATGGCAGCGTGACCCTCTATTCCATGGATGCAGAAAATGGCCTTGCCCAGCCTGTTCACACTGAGCTCGACACAGGCGAACCTGTGCTGATCAACCTGCAGGGCGGCTATGATACCTTTGTGGAATTCCGGGATTGCATCATTTGGCCTGCGGAGGCCGGAGAGGGCTGATGCAATTTGTGCTTGCCTGCGCCGGGAGAAGCGTGTATGCTTATGAGGCAGCCCGGGAATGAGGCACAACCCTCTGCACCGGGCTGGCGAATAACGCAGGGGCAAGCGCCTCCTGCCCGGCGAAGGGAGCGCAGCCTTTATGGGAATCATTCTGACCTTTGTGTTCCTGCCCATTGTGGCCATCATTGTGCTGGACAGGATTTTCAGCAGGATGGACAAATGAAAACGGAAGGCATCGTGTGACCCTGCCGGGGGCCTTCTTTTCTTCTGTGTCAGAAGAAAAGAAGCAAAAGAAGACCACATATGTATACAATTCAGCGTGCAAAAAGAGACTACCACAAACCGGCAGTCTCTTTTTCATACAATACATGCTCCCTATATACGCTTTTCGGGAGGGTGCGGGAGGGGGCTTTTCCCGGGGAAAAGCCTTCTCTCGCCTGCACCGCTGCAAGCCATCCCCGCCGCTGCCCCTGCCGGGGGCCTTCTTTTCTTCTGTGTCAGAAGAAAAGAAGCAAAAGAAGACCACATATGTATACAACTCAGCGTGCAAAAAGAGACTACCGCAAACCGGGAGTCTCTTTTTCTTACAATACATGCTCCCTATATACGCTTTTCGGGAGGGAACGGGAGGGGGCTTTTCCCGGGGAAAAGCCTTCTCCCGCCAGCACCGCCACTGCACGTCCCCGCTGCTGTCCCTGCCGGGGGCCTTCTTTTCTTCTGTGTCAGAAGAAAAGAAGCAAAAGAAGACCACATTTGTATACAACTCAGCGTGCAAAAAGAGACTACCGCAAACCGGGAGTCTCTTTTTCATACAATGCATGCTCCTTATATACGCTTTTCGGGAGGGTGCGGGAGGGGGCTTTTCCCGGGGAAAAGCCTTCTCCCGCTTGCACCACGATAACTCCCCCCGTCGCCTGCTCATTCCTCGTCGGGCCACTTGAGGGGGTAATCCTCCAAAGCGTAATCCAGCTTTTTGCCGTTCTGCCGGAGCAGGTTGATAACGGTTTCGCATTTGGACTGGTCGTCGTAGGGAGTGGGAGCGAAGTCGTTGTAATCGGTGCGGCTGGAAATGCGGCAGGGAATCAGCTTGATGGCATCGTTGCTCACTTCGCCGTTCATGACCCGCATGCGGATCTGGAAAATGTAGGTGGACATATCATCGGGCTTGCTGTTGCCGGCAAAGCTGAAATTGCCAAGGGAATAGCAGATGTACTTGCCGTTGTAGAGCTCGATGGGGTTGATGCGGTGGCTGTGGTGGCCGATGACCAGGTCAGCGCCTGCATCCACTGCGCCCCGGCCCAGGGCAATCTGGGTCTCGGTGGGGGAATAATCCTTCTCGTTGCCCCAGTGGAAACTGACAATGACGATATCGCAGCCCTTGGCCCGCAGGTCGGCAATGTCTGTGGGCAGTTTGGCCATCACTTCGTCCCGGCGGTCCCTCCAGCCCTGATAGGCCAGAGAACCGATGGTGACGCCTTTTACCCGCATGATGCAGGGTTCGTCTTCGCTGGCATAGGTAACGCCCACGCCCATGAGGCTCTGCTTGGTTTCTGCCAGGCCGGCGTCGCCCATATCGTCGGCATGGTTGTTTTCGTAGGATACAGTTTCGATGTTTGCGGCAGGCAGGATCTCCGCAAAGGAGGGATCCGCCCGGAACAGGAACTGGTAATCCGCCTTTTTGGGATTGGGCTTGGCGGTAGTGAGGGTGCCTTCAAAATTGACCATGGTCAGGTCGTCCTCGGCGAAGATATCCTTGACGTTGCGGAAGGGAAAGTGGATGTCGCCGTTTTGCTTTTTCAGCTCCTTGTTGAAAATGGAACTGCTTTTGCGGGGGTCGCTGCCGATGGTCACATCGCCGGTGAAGGACATGGTCAGCAAAATGGAACCATCGGTTTCGTAGACCGGGGCAGAAGGGTCGGGGGTGGGTTCCGGCTCGGGGGTAACGTCTGCATAGCCGTCGCCGTCAAGATCGGGCACTGCATCCTCGCCGGTGAGGGGCACGCCGTTGGGGTCGATAAAGGTGATGGTAACTTCCTCGTTGTCAAATTCGGCAAGGGCCGTTGCGCCCATTGCCAGCAAAAGCAGGGCGGCAATGATGGTCAGCCAGCGCTTTTTCATGATGATCCTCCATTCGTATGGGTCAGAGGGTGGAAAGGAAATGCCGGATGCGCTCCAGTGCCTCGTTGAGCTTGTCCAGGGCCGTGGCATAGCAGCAGCGGATGTGCCCCTCGCCGGAGGCGCCAAAGGCGGTGCCGGGCACGCAGACCACCTTTTCCTGGTTGAGGAGGCGGGTGCAGAATTCGTCGCTGGTGAGGCCTGTGTTTTTGATGCTGGGGAAGACGTAGAATGCGCCAAGGGGCTCAAAGCAGTCCAGGCCCATCTCCCGGAAGGCGCTGACCATGAGCCGGCGGCGGCGGTCGTAGCTTTCCCGCATGGTGCGTACATCCTGCATGCCGTCTTCCCGGCCCCGGCGCAGGGCCTCCAGGGCGGCTACCTGCCCCTGACGGGGTGCGCACATGATGGTGTACTGATGGATTTTGTACATAATGCCGGTAAAGCCTGCCGGGGCGCAGAGGAAACCCATGCGCCAGCCCGTCATGGCGAAAGCTTTGGAAAAGCCGTTGATGACGATGGAGCGTTCCTTCATGCCCGGCAGGGCGGCGATGCTGTGATGTCCTTCCGGGGCGTAAGTCAGCTCGGCGTAGATCTCGTCGCTGATGACGATGAGATCGTGCCGGAGGATGACCTCGGCCACTTCTCTGAGGGCCTGACCGCCCAGCACGGCCCCGGTGGGGTTGTTGGGATAGGGCAGAATGATGGCTTTGGTTTTTTCGGTAATGTGGCTTTCCAGCGCAGATGCCTCCAGCTGGAAGCCGTTGCCGGCATGGGTGGGCACCGGCACGGGCATGCCGCCGGCAAATACCACGCCGGGGGCATAGCTGACGTAGCTGGGTTCGGGGATGAGCACCTCTTCGCCGGGGTTGACCAGGGCACGCAGGGCAAGGTCGATGGCTTCGCTGGCGCCGACGGTAACAAGGATCTCATCCGCAGGGTTGTATGCAAGGCTGAAGCGGCCTTCCATGTAGGCGGCGATTTCCTGCCGCAGCTCCATAAGGCCCAGGTTGCTGGTGTAGGCGGTTTCGCCGTCCAGAAGGCTGTCGATGGCGGCGTTGCGGATATGGTAGGGGGTCACAAAGTCCGGCTCGCCAACGCCGAGGGAAATGGCCCCGGGAATGGTCTGCGCCACATCGAAAAACTTGCGGATGCCGGATTTGGGCACGGCGGCAATGGCCTGGTTCACATATTTTTCGGGCTGAAAATTCACGCCTGTACCACCAGCCTCTTATCCCGGGATTTGTCCTCAAATACCACGCCGTCGCTCTTGTAGCGCTTCAGAACAAAGTGGGTGGCAGTGCCGGTGACGGTTTCCAGCGTGCTCAGCTTGGTGGATACAAAATAGGCCAGCTCCTTGAGGGTACGGGCTTCCACCAGCAACAGCAGGTCGTATGCGCCGCTCATGAGATACACGGTTTTCACTTCGTCAAAGCGGTAAATGCGCTCGGCCACTGCATCAAAGCCCTGATCCCGCTGGGGCGTTACCCGCACCTCAATCATGGCCTCCACCCGTTCCCGGGCGGTCTTGTCCCAGTTGATCACCGGGGAATAACGCAGAATAACGCCGTCCCTTTCCATATCGGAAATGGTTTGGGCCACTTCCTCAAGGCTGCGGCCGGTCATCACGGCCATTTTTTCCAGAGGCAGGCGGCAGTCTTCCTGCAAAATGGTAAGCAGATCCATCTGCAATTGATCCATGAATGCATTCCTCCATTCGGCGGCAGGCTGAAACCTGCCCAAAATAGTATACATGAAAGCCATGGCCGATTCAAGAAAAAACATGTTTCAGCCAAAGGGATACAAAGGCAGTACAGACAGTATGCCCTAAAAAACAGAAAACCCCGGCCCGGAAGAGGCTCCGGGACCGGGGAAAGAGTTGCGCTGGTTCAGTAGTCAATTTCCATATTTTCCACCAGGGCGGTGATCTTGTCAAAGTCGTCGTCGGTGGTGGTAACGGTGATGATGTAGGTTCCGTCGTCGGGAAGGGTGAGGTAGTACTGCACTACGGTCATATCCACCGATTCGGAAATCTGGGGGAACTTGCCGGAATAATCGACGTTCATATTATACTGGAATTTGAGCATAGTCTGACCGTCCACCGTGATCTCGCACGGAGATTCGGAATGGATGAGCGTGGCAGAAATACCCTGCTCGCGCAGTGAGCTTATGGAAGTTTCGGCCAGGGTGTCGGCATAGGTGGAGCGGGCACTTTCGGAGGAAAGGAGCGTCTCCATAGGCGACTGGTTATTCGTCCAGGCAACGTTGATGTTGCTGTGCAGCAAGGCGGCGTCATCATAATCGGTAAAGATGACCAACATGGTCTGGCCATCAACCTTTTCAGATTCCGAAGCGATATCGTTGTCGTCAAGAGCAAAGCCCAGGGGGCCGAAGAAGGTCATCTCCCCGGAAGGGGCAGCTTCTTCTTCGGCGGGAGCGTCATCGCTGCTGACGGGGGTGAAGAACATGCCCTGGGAGGAGGAGGACTCCGCAGCGGGAGCATCGTCCACAGAGGAATCATCGGCGGCAGAAGCATCGTCGCTGATGGTGGAGGAGAAGAACATGCCCTGGGAGGAGGAGGACTCCGCAGCGGGAGCATCGTCCACGGAGGAATCATCGGCGGCAGAAGCATCGTCGCTGATGGTGGAGGAGAAGAACATGCCCTGGGAGGAGGACTCCGCAGCGGGAGCATCATCCACGGAGGAATCATCGGCGGCAGAAGCATCGTCGCTGCTGGTGGAGGAGAAGAACATGCCCTGGGTGGAGGAGGACTCCGCAGCGGGAGCATCGTCCACGGAGGAATCATCGGCGGCAGGAGCATTGTCGCTGCTGGCGGGGGTGAAGATAAAGCCCTGGGAAGAGGGAGCAGCGGTAGCGGCGGGCGCAGTCTCGGAAGAGGGAGCGTCGGTGATGGGCAGGTGGAAGAACGCAGGCGAATCGATCATGCTGAAAAGCAGATCCAGCTCGCTGGTCTCCACCGCCGTTCCATCACGGTGCATCAGGTTGAACAGGTACATGTATCCGTCGTCGTAGGCGTAGAACATCAGCACGGGGTACATCTTCCCGTTGAGGGACATGTCCACGCTGCTCATGCGGCATTCCCGCTGGCCCAGATACACGGTTTTGTTTTCGTGGATGGTGTACTCTTCAACGCCTCCGAAGAAGCCCTGGGCAATGCCGTCATAAATCTTGGCAACGGTATTGCCGTGTTGCGGCAGCGCACCGCAGGAGATGTGGTAATACTCCTGACCATGATAGATGTAGACGTAGTCCTGGCCTTCGCCGCTGGAGGTGCGGCCTTCATAGCCGTCGGGCAGGGTCACGGTCAGCATGCCGGACTGATAGGTTTCCGCCATGGCGGGAAGGGCGCAGAGCAGCAGCGCCAGCATCAGCAGGATGGAAAGCAGCTTTTTCATCATGGAGACCTCTCTTTCATTTGGATAGTGATATTTGCGATGGGTTATTTTACGGGTTCTTCTGTAAGCCCCTTACGGAAGAACTTTGGTTTTTTGATAAAGGTAAGCATTTCCTCAATGGCGGCCCTGTCCGGTGCAGAGCCATCCAACGGCATGACGGAAATCACTGTCAGATCGCCGTCGATGAGCATGCACAGGCACATCACCTGCGCCTCCTGACCGGCTGCCTTTACCGTCGCAGAGGAAAGGTGCACTTCCGTCTGGCCGATAAAGAGGGTTTCTTCACCGGCGGAGGTGTAGGCGGGATCGATGGCGGAATAAAAGCCGTCCTCCACCGTGCGGTAAATAAGGAGCAGCTCCAGCTCCGGAACCTGCTTTTTGCCCGAGGTGATGCTATAAACCACGTCCCCCTTCTGAAGGGTGAGGACAGTGCTTTCGTCTTTCTCACTGAGGAAAACGGCGTATTCTTCGGGAACGTCCAAAGTGAGACCGCCGATTTTGATCTCCTCTGCCCCGGCGGAAAATGCGCCAAGGCACAGCGCCAGGCCAAGAAGCAGGGCAACAGTTTTCTTCATGGGCTCAACTCATTTCGTATTCGTTTGCGGAAAAAAACATCCTTTTCCCGTTTATTGTAGCACAGGCCGGGCCGGGCTGCAAGGAGGGGGCGGGGAAAGTGCATCATTCCCTGGCATTGACACACCCCCGCCATTCTTGCTACAATGAACCACAAACAATGGCATATACTTGTGCCGAAAGGATGTTACTCCATGAAAAAACGCTGGGCAGCATGGCTGCTTGTTCTGATTTTGACGCTATCCTTCCTGCCCGGCAGCACGGGAGCGGCCACCAAGCGGCGGGCCTATATCATCCCCGACAGCGATATAAGGCTTTTGACCAGAGAGGAACTCTGGCAGTGGGATTATGAATCCATCGGTTTTATTTTCAATGAGATTTTTGCCCGGCATGGATACAATTTCATCCCTGGCGAAAAGTACGATAATTTCTTCCGCACAAGGCCCTGGTATCAGCCCAATGCCGACCCGGATAATTCCGCTGCATGCTATCCGCAGCTCAATTCCGTGGAGTGGGCCAATGAGCGGCTGTGCAAGGATGTGCGTGCGGAAATGCGCATCATGGGTACCACCAACCCCAGCGGCATGCACTACCTGGATTATGTGGAGAACGGCTATATGGATGTGCTTTCCGGCTTTGAACTCATCCGGCTGAAATCTGGCCAGAAGCTGAATGTGTTCTCCGCCCCCAGCGAGAACTCCTGGCGGGGCGCAAAGGGCAAGGCCAAAGTGAGCACCAACGGCTCCGTGTACGCCGCCGGATGGGTGGACGGCTGGCTGCTGATTATGTACGAAACCAACAACGGCGCAGTACGGGTAGGATACATTCACAATATCAAGGGCACGGTGGATGCGCCCTATCTCAGCTTTTCCTGTACGCCCATGAAGCTCATCGGCGATTGCGCTCTTACCGATGATCCTGCCACCCAGAGCAGTTCCATCCGCAGCCTCAGCGCAGGGGAGGAAGTGATCTACCTCAGCGGCTTCCAGAATGCCCGGGGCTCCTGGGCCTATGTGGAGACCACCGCCGAGGGCAAGACCGTGCGTGGATTCATTCCCATGAAAGTGCTGGAGGCATTCCCGGAAAAGGATGAAGAGGCCGAAAAATATTGATTCGATGAACAGGAGGAACCTGTATGAAACGTTTCCTTGCAATGGTTCTGGCCGCTATGACGATGGCGCTTGGTGCGACCGCCTATGCGCAAACGACGGAGGGAGATGCGCCTGCCCCGGCCTTCCCGGAGTTCGGCGCCATTGTAACCTACGGCCACTACGAGCAGGATGAAAATCTGGAAAACGGCAAGGAACCCATCCAGTGGATGGTGCTGGATACGGAGGACGAGTATGTGTTCCTGCTCAGCGTGTACTGCCTGGACACCCGCATCTTCAATGAAAATCCGGCCCACAGTCCCTGCTACTGGGGCAAAAGCAAAATCCGCACATGGATGAATGATGATTTTCTCAACGCCGCCTTCACCCCGGAGGAACAGGAGATGATCCGCACCACCTCCGTCAAGAATACCAACCCCCACGGCATGCGGGGCGGCGGGGCGGATACGCCGGACAAGCTGTATTTCCTCAGCCGGGAAGAGGTGCTTTATTACCTGCCGGAGCTGGAGGATCGCATTGCCTACCCCACGGCCCACGCCATTGCCACCGGCTGCGAGGTCAACGAGGACAACGGGGCATGCTACTGGTGGCTGCGCACCCCCGGCGAACGGAATGTGGATATTCAGGGCGTGCGCCCCTCCGGCAAGGTGGCGGTGTACGGCAAGCAGGATGTGTGGTGGAAAACCAACACCGTCAGGCCCTGCATGTGGGTGGATATGACCGTGTTTGAGGATATGCTTCCTGAAGGCCAGGTGGAGACCCTGCGCCAGAAGCGCCTCATGCGGGAAAGCCTGGTGGAAGCCATGCACTGCGCCCCTGCGGTGGAAATGCCCGAACCCAGGGTGGAATTGCCCCGCAGCAGCGAGTACTACACCTTCCAAATGCTGGAAGACGACTTTGCTGCCTGGGGCCAGATTGACGAGCCCTGGCTGAAGACGGAAGTCATCGGTGAAACGGTGGAAGGCCGGCCGCTTTACGCCATCACTCTTGGTACGGGCGATGTATACGCCTTCGGCATGGCCGGCATTCACGGCAACGAACTGGCCAACACGCCCATTATGATGGATGGCATTGCCGATATCATCGAACAGATGCAGGCAGGAGATGCGGAAACCGCTGCCCGGCTGGAGAGGGTCAGCCTTGTACTGGTGCCCTGCGCCAACCCCGATGGATACGTTTACTGCCTTGATTACAGCATGCACAATATGTTTATGGGCCGCAAAGCAAATGCCGCCGGCGTGAACCTGAACCGGAATTTTCCCACCCCCCACTGGGGCAGCGAGCTGGTTCCCGGCGACACGGACTACCCTGGCCCCGAGGCGGCCAGCGAACCGGAGACCAAAGCGCTGGTGGACTTGATGCAGCGCTACAATTACAACGCTATGGTGGATTTCCACTCCAAGGGCCAGGAAGTATATTACGGCAAAGGCGGCTTCGCTCAGGCCGACATACAGTCTACCCTTACGGTGGAGGCCCTGGATGACATGAACCGCCGCCTGGCGGAGGCTGTCCGTCCGGAACGTTACCGTCTCATCCAGATGCGGGATGCCGAGGACGGTAACTTCGGTTCCTCTACAGATTACATGTTCTCCCTGGGCGTGCCCTCTGTTACGGTGGAAACCGTCCAGCTGGTGCCCAACGAAATCTTTACCCCCGCCCTCATCAAGCAGGAGGCACGCCGTGTGCGCATGCCCGAACTACTGATGATCCTCTGCGACATCGCCGTGGAATTCGATGCAGAGCTGAGGTGACGAGGTGTGGTGATGAGGTGTGGTGATGAGGCGGGAGGAGGCTTTTCCCCGGGAAAAGCCCCCTCCCGAACCCACCCGAAAAGCGTATATGGGCATAGAAATTTTGTGCAGAAAGGGACTGCCTGTGTGCGGTGGTCTCTTTTTGTTTGCTGATTTGGCTGCAAATGTGGTCTTCTTTTGCTTCTTTTCTTCTGACACAGAAGAAAAGAAGGCTCCCGGCAGGGAACCCTCCGAATAAAATTTTTTTCCTGAATTGACGAAAAAAAGGGGTTGACATTTCAGATGCACTGGATTATAATAGCTCCTGCATCAAACGCAATGGGGAATTGTGTAACGGCAGCACCTACGACTCTGACTCGTATTGTCTAGGTTCGAATCCTAGTTCCCCAGCCATCTGGCTCCATGGTCAAGCGGTTAAGACGTCGCCCTCTCAAGGCGAAATCAGGGGTTCGATTCCCCTTGGAGCTGCCACCTGAGCAATCCTCACATTTGCATTGGCAATGTGGGGGTTGTTCTTTTTTGCATATTTTTGTTTTGTGTTTTCATAGGCTGTGCGTGGAAAAGGGAACGGGTCAGTGTTTGGGCAGAGAAGCTGTCATTTTGGCGTGCCCCGGGGGGCTTTTGGACGGCAGATATTGACGAATTTATCAGAAAATGGTAGTCTCAGGCCATGAAAGAAAAAAGTTTCTTTCCCGGTACAACTTACTTTTCCCCCACATGATTGAATGAAAAAAGGAGAAAACAAGAATGTTCAATGAAATCATCCTGCCCATCCTCCTCACTGTGGCCGGTATTGTTTTGCTGTTGGTTTTCTTCCCCCGGTACCTGAAGGTTCCGCCCAATGAAGCGCTGGTGATTTCCGGCTTTATCCGCCGCAATTACAAGGTGCGGGATGAAGAGGGAGAGCTGGTGGTGAAGAAGTTTGGCTACCGCATCGTGCGTGGCGGCGCCACCTTTGTGATCCCCTTCCTGGAGCGGGTAGACAGGCTGCATCTGGGCCTGATGCAGGTGGATATCAAAACCACCCAGCCCGTGCCCTCCCAGGAATACATCTCCGTCATGGTGGACGGCGTTGCCAACATCAAGATCGGTTCCGACGATGTGAGCATTGCCACCGCTGCCGAGCAGTTCCTGAACTGGAAGCAGCAGGATATCGCCGCCGTTGCCCAGCAGGTGCTGGAAGGTAACATGCGCGAGATCATCGGCCGCATGCTGGTGGCCGATCTGGTGCAGAACCGTGATAAATTCGCCCTGGAAACCAGCCGTGCCGCCAACTACGACATGGCCAACATGGGCCTTGAGATCATCAACCTGACGGTGCAGAACTTCCGGGATAATGATGGCGTGGTGGAAACCATGGCCACCAAGAACATCGTGGAAAAAGAGCGTGACGCCAAGATGGCCAAGGCCGCTGCCGAGCAGGAAGGCCACGCCGCCATGGTGGAAGCCCAGACCAAGATTGCCGAGCAGGAAAAGAACCTGAGCCTGAAGCAGGCTGAGTTCAAAGTGATGGCCGACAAGGAAAAGGCCAAGGCTGACCTTGCCTACCAAGTGGCAGAGCAGTCCAACCGCATCGAGCTGGAAGAGGAGCACGCCGCCGCCGAGCTGGTGCGACTGCAAAAAGAGACCGAGCTGCAGCGTCAGCAGGTAGAGATCCAGCGTGAAAAGCTGAATGTGGAGATCCGTGAAAAGGCCCAGGCCGAGCGTGACGCCCGTGTGTACCGTGCCGAGGCTGAGAAGGCCGAGCGTCAGGCCCTTGCGGACGCCGAGTACTATGAAGCCCAGAAGGTTGCCGAGGCCATTCTGCTCAAGGGCAAGGCCGAAGCCGAGGCCATCGAACTGAAAGCCAGAGCCATGCAGCAGTACGGCCAGGCCGCCATGCTGGAAATGGTGGTGGATAAGCTGCCCGAAGTGGCCCGTGCCATCGGCGAGCCTCTGGGCCAGACCGAGAAGATCATCCTCTTCGGCGAAGGCTCTGCTACCGGCCTCACCCGGGATGTAACCGGCTCCATGCTGCAGACCTTCGAGGCTATGAAGTCCTCCGTGGGTTTGGATATCCCCAAAATGCTCAATACCATCTCTACCGGCGGTCTGGTAGGCCGCAATGTAGAGGCCCCCGCCGCACAGCCCGCAACGGAAGAAACCCCCGCTGCGGAAGAAACCCCCGCAGCGGAAGCATAACGGCAAGGGCAGCTAAATACCAATAAAAAATCAGGACGGACAGCCAAAGCGGCCTGTCCGTCCTGTAGTTTTGTTGTGGGGGAATTTGTGCCAAGGGGGAAGGGCCGGTTATCAGTAAACCGGGAAATAATTCAGCTTTACCCAAACCGCCGGGCGTACGCCCACGCCGTAGGCATTGGTGTTGCCGCCGTATTCTTCCAGGGTGCCGTCGGGCTTGATGCGGTTGGCGTCGTTCTGGCGCTTGGTGGTATCCCGCAGCCACCAGTAGCAGGTGCCGCCATCAAAAATAGCGGTTTCCCGGGCGATGGCGTAGGGAGTGGGCAGCGTCAGCCGCTGGGCCTTGGAAGGGAAGTACTGCTTGACCTGGGCGGAATCCAGGCAGAAGACGTTATCCACCGTATCCACCTGCTGGTTTACATATTTGGAGGTCATGGCCGTGGGCAGAATGGCCTGCCGCTCGTACTGGGAGAAGCACTGGTAGTAGAAGGAATTGTTCAGGAAATTGCGCAGGGAGCAGTCCCGCCAGCTGATCTTGACCCAATCATGGTTGAACCGCTGCATTTCCAGTGCATAGCGGGAAAGCAGCAGCACCCGTCCGCCATTGTAATCCACCGCCAGCACCTGCCACTGCACGGGCTCGGTGCCGTTTTGGAAATTGTTGTCCTGCTCGTAGAAACCGAAGTATACCATTGCGCCGGGATAAACATAGCCGGGGTAGGCAGGGGCAAAGTCCGTATCGGCCGCAGCCGGAAGGCAGGCGGGCAGGAGTGCCAGAAGCAGGGCAAGGCACAGGATGCGCCGCAGGATGGAAGATGTACGCATAGAAGACCGCTCCTTTGCTGATATGTATCCGGGAGTGAAAAAGCTTTCGTTTGATGTTGATATGCTAAATTATAGCAGAGCAGAAACCGGGTGGCAAGAAATCCGGGATGCTTTTTCAAAAATAATAACGATGGGCGGCTGCCATTTCTTTCCAAAGGAGAATTTTTTTGCCCTTGCGGGGGAAGAGTAAAAGAAGTATGTTATTTAATAAAAATCATACGTTATTTTTATTGCATCATTGTTAATTATATTAAATATATTGAACAATGGGGAAAATTTCTTGCTGTGCTCAGGTGCGGATGATATAATTTTTCATGAGTAAGTGCCGCCATTTTGGCAATGCTTACTTATTATTGGACAATATGGGCAATTCCTTCGGACATGCCCCCGGCTCCCTGCTCACATGCCGTACGGGCGAAAACGAAGAAAGGAAGATAAATTCATGAAAGCAAGAACCAAGCTTCTTCTGGCATTGCTGGTGATGATGATCGCCATGCTGCCCATGGCTGCCTCTGCTGCCAGCCAGACCGTTACCACTTGGGCCGAGTTGAAGGCCGCCCTGGCGGATTCCTCCGTGGATACCATCGTGCTGGGCGCCGATCTGGAAGCCACAGAAAAGCTGACGGTGAGCCGTGCTGTAACCATCGACGGCAACGGCTACTCCATCAAGCGGGTATCCAGCTATAAGGGCATCATGCTGACCATCTCTGCCGATGTGGAGATGACCGACCTGACCATCGACGGCCAGAACAACTGGACTTTCGACAAGGCTGCTGCGGATGCCACCCTGGCAGATCCTTCCCACAGGTCTCCCGACGGATCCTATCTCACCCCTGAGGCCGGTGCCCCCTCCACTGCCATGAACGGCAGCAACAAGGCCCTTATTCAGATCTCCGCCGGTACCACCACCACCGACGGCCTTACCGTCAAGAACACCTACAGCTCCGATTCCAGCAGCCTGTTCGCCGTTTACGGCACCGGCAGTCTGGACCTGACCGGCGCCACCATCCAGCATGTGGCCTCCAAACACGAAGCAACCGTCGTGCTGATCAACTCCGCAGATGCCACCGTCACCATTGACGACGGCACCACCATTACGGATGTGTATGGCCTGCGCAACGGTGTTGTAAGCCGCATCAACAACGGTACCCTGTACATGAAGGGCGGCACCATCAGCGATGTAAAGGGCGTTAACTCCAACGGCTCTGTTTTCATGGTCTACAAGGGCACCCTGGAAATGAGCGGCGGCACCATTTCCGACACCACCGCCTATCCCGGCCCCAACAATTCCAACGGCAGCACCATTTACATCCACTCCTCCGGCAACATGATTATGACCGGCGGCACCATTACCGATAACGTCGGCAATGCCAGCGGAGGCATCATCATGCTGGGCTCCGCCAGCAATCTGGAAATCAGCGGCGGCGAGGTGATCGGCAACAGCGCCATTTCTCCTTCCCGCCAGAATAACGGCGACCTGCTGATTGTGGATTCCAGACTGGCCACCCTCACCGGCGGCACCTTCAGCCATAACCCTGGCGAAGACAGCGTGCCCGAAGGTTATGTGGTGTACGACAATGGCGATGGCACCTGGACCGTAATGCCTGAGGATCAGGTTCCCGTGGAAGAGCCCGAAGAAGAACCCGACGAGGACACCGCTCCTGAAGAAAACGAGGCTCCCGTCACCGGCGACAGCACTCCCATTGCCATGCTGGTTTGCCTGATGGTTATCTGCGGCGCAGTGATGTTTGTGCTGAGCCGTAAGGTTCGGGCATAATCCGGCCTTGGCGGATACAGCGTGATATGCATAATCCCCCCGATGCAGCAATGAAAAGCTGCATCGGGGGTTTTGCGTAATGAAGCTGCCTTCGGGAAACCGGAGGAAAACGTGCAGCAAAAAACTACGGAAAAACAGCCGATGCATGGTTTTGCGGCGGGCATTCGTTGTATAGTGGGATATAATGGAAACGGCAAGGGAGGTATTGACCATGAAAAGACCGTTGATTATATTGCTTTTCGGAATTCTGGCCCTTTTGGCCTTGCCCTCTGCCTGCTTCGGGGAGGATGCGGGGGAAACCTTCGTTACCGCCGGCGGCGATTACCAGTACGCCTTTCTGGAGGACGGAGGGATCATCCTTCTGAGCTACCTGGGTGAGAACAGCGAGGAGACTGTTCCCAGCCTGGTGGACGGCAGTCCTGTAAAGGCCATCGGCCCGATGGCGTTTTGCAACAGCGCAAAGCTGGAAGCCGTGCGTATCCCCGAGGGCGTGGAAAGCGTGGGAGACCGTGCTTTTCTGGACTGCTATTCCCTGCGCAGCCTGAAGCTGCCGGCCAGCCTTGGCACCATTGGGGAAAGCGCCTTCTCCGGCTGCGACGGCCTGGTGGAGGTCACGCTGCCCCGGGGCCTTAGGAGCCTTGGCGCAGGGGCATTCAGCCGCTGCGAAAACCTGCGCATCATCCACCTGCCGGACAGTCTGGAAAGCGTTGGCACCAATCCCTTCTGCGGCAGTTATGCATTGGAGAGGATCGATTTGCCCCCAGGCAGCCCTCTGTTTGAAGTGAGCAACGGCATGCTCATCGGCAAAGCGGACATGCGGGTCATCGCCTATCCCTGCGGCAGCAAGGAAACGAGTGTAACGGTACCGGAGGGCGTGGAGATCATTGGCCACAGCGCATTTTACAGCTGCATAGAACCCGAAGAAGTGATTTTGCCCTCCTCCCTCCGGGTCATTGAGGATTACGGCCTGTCGGGGCTGAGCATGACGGACGGGCTGACTCTGCCGGAGGGGCTTACCTATATCGGCGAACGGGGACTGGAAAGGTGCTACAGGCTCAAGGGACTCGTGGTGCCGCAGTCGGTACGCCACATCGGCCACGGGGCTTTCCTGGGCTGCGGCGATATGGAAAGCATCGTTCTGCCAAAAGAGGTGGATTATATTGGCACAGAGGTATTTCAGGAGTGCTACAGCCTCAAAAGCCTGAAACTGCCCGAGGGGATGACGACCATCAGCGAATACGATTTTTACCATCTGGATGCGTTGGAAACCCTGATTTTGCCTTCGGGGCTGAAAACCATCGGCGAGGGCGCCTTCTGGCAGTGCCGGTCGCTGAAGGAAGCCAGCATCCCGGCAGATACGGAAATTATCGGCAAGGATGCCTTTGCCCAGTGCCCTGCCCTTGTGCTGACGGTGGAAGCGGATTCTCCCGCTGAAGCATGGGCCCGGGAAAGCGGCCTGCCCTTCCGTCATGCCGGCGATAAATAAAGCAAATCAATGAATAATCTAAATCCCCTGTGTGAAAAAATGTTTCACCAGGGGATATTTTTGTGTTTATCAGCAGGAAAAAGACAAATGGTCATAGAAATACTTTGAATGAACATTTGCAAAAAACAGCATCGGCTGCATAAATTCGTCGCTTTCTGACAAATAAGGAAAAGGTGAGAAACTATGAAGCGCAAAAAGAAATTATGGTTACTCTGGATCATTATCCCTGTGCTTTTGGCGGCAATCGCCGGCGGCGGGCTGTACTTCTGGCAGCTCAACAACGTCAGCGAATACGCCTCCATGGCGGTGTACAACAGCATGGACGGCCAGTATCAGTATCAGATTCTCAAGGGCAACAAGGCAAAGATTGTGGCCTACACCGGTTCTGATATGGATGTGGTCATTCCTGAAGAGATCGACGGCCGAAAGGTGGTCGCCCTTGGCAATGCCATTTTTTCGTCCGTTGATACGGTGAAGATTCCTGCTTCCATTGAGGAGATGGACGGAAACCCGTTCTATTTCTCGAGAGTAGAATCCATTGAGGTGGATCGGGGCAACGAAGTGTTCTACATGCAGGACAATGCACTCATTGAACGTGAGGGCAGGCGGCTGGTGTGCTATGTGGTGGACGGGGAATATGTAACGATCCCGGACGGCATCCGCACCATTGGCAGCTATTGTTTCAGCCTGGGCAGTTTTAGAGAAGCATATATTCCTGACGGTGTTAGAACTATAGAGGAGTATGCTTTTTATGAGTGTCGTGGGCTTGAAACTGTGACGATACCTGACAGCATGAGAACAATAGGTGAATATGCGTTTGCACACTGCTCTTTTTTGACGAACATTAGGCTTAATGAAGGGCTTCGTACTTTGGGGGATTGCGCCTTTTATTGTGCCAAGGGTGGTCGTGGAACAAAAATTCAAGAGCTGAAAATACCTGCCAGCGTGACAAACATAGGTAATCCATTTGGAAAAAACAATATTATCGATAGACTTGTTTTTGAGGATGAAGAGCGATATCAGTATGTGGGAGCGTTCCTTGTTGACACTCAAAGTCATACGCTTATCGGTTGCACGAATACAGGCGACACAATAGACGAATTACCGGAAGACATCCGGCGCATTGCAGCGGGTGCGTTAAGTGGATGCGATTTTGACTGGGACTTTGAGTTGCCCAAAAGCTTACAGGAAATAGGAGATTATGCCTTTGCAAGATGCGAATTTTCAAGCGAATTGGTTATTTCCGGTCGAGTCAAAAAAATAGGAAAATATGCATTTACTGAAGCAAAGGTAAGGGATGTGAAACTAGGCGAAGGAATAAGTATTATTGATGAAGGAATGTTTTACAAAAGCGGAGTTCAAACTATAAAATTGCCACGCAGCTTGACCTCCATAGGAAATGATGCGTTTTTATATTCATCGTTACGCGAAGTCGAAGGAGGCTCAGGTCTGCGTTCGATTGGCGATAGAGCCTTTGGCGACAGCAATCTTTCGACTATTCATTTGGGAAAAAAACTGGAACATATCGGAAAGTATGCATTTGCTGTTTGCAAACTGACGGTAGTTGAATTGCCTGCAAGCCTAAAAGTGGTAGAAGAAGGCACCTTTAGAGCAAATCGACTTGAGGAAATTACTTTTGGCAGGAATATTACGCAAATTGGAAAAAAGGCTTTTGAAAAAAACGCAGGCCTGGAGAATGTTAAGCTGCCTACAAGTCTTAAATATATTGGAGACTATGCCTTTGGAGAATGCACCGGCATAAAAGCAATTAGCTTGCCCAAAAAACTGAAAACCATCCAAGGAAATCCGTTTGCAAGGACACATCAGTTAGAAAAGATAACAATAGCCGCCGGGAATAAATACTTAATAATTGAAGATGGAGTTCTGTTTAGCAAAGAAGATAAGAAGCTCATTCATTATCTCGCTGGTCGTGGTTTGGAAAGATATGATGTACCCAGCGGTGTCGAAACCATTAGCAGCGGTGCATTTATGAGCAGACCGGAACTCAAGCAGATATATATTCCTGAAGGTTTGCTCGCCATTGAGGACTCAGCGATAACATATTGCAAGAATCTTGAAAAATTGTATCTGCCCATAAGCGTGAAAAGTCTCGGAGATCAAGCAATTAGTGAATGTGATAATGTAACGCTTGTGGTCTATGAGGGCTCCTACGCCCATACCTATGCCAAGGAATGCGGCATGAAATACGAAGTCAGCGCTGCGCCTGTGGCGGTGGTGGAGGAAACGCCGGATGAGGGGGAGGGGAAAGCCAAGGAATTGGACAGAAAAACCCTTATTTCCGCAGGTTATGACGGCACATTTGGAGTATTGCCAGATGGAACGGTTCTTGCCGTTGGTTACAATGTTTTTGGACAGAATTATGTTGGAACATGGAGCGACATCATATCTATTTCCACAAAATGGGATAAGACCGTGGGATTGAAAACAGACGGAACGATTGTTGTCGTGGGTGATTCTATTGATAATGAGGAATCTGCAAAGGGTTGGAAAGATATTGTTGCCGTAGAGGCAGGAAAATATCATATTATTGGCCTGAAGGCTGATGGAACGGTACTGACAACATCAGACGAATATGATGTAAGTAACTGGAAGAATATCGTTGCGATCGGCGCAGGTGACGGTTTCGCTGTTGGTTTGAAAAAAGACGGTACAGTAGTGGCTACTGGGGAAAATAGTTACGGACAATGCGATGTTTCAGAATGGAAAGACATAATCGCTATATCTGTTGGGCTTGATCATACAATCGGCTTGAAAAAAGACGGAACGGTGGTGGCTACCGGAGATAACGAATGTGGCGAATGTAACGTAACATCTTGGACGGATATCGTTGCCATTTCTGCCGGAGCCGATCATACGGTTGGACTGAAAAAAGATGGCACAGTAATAGCAACAGACTATATCTCCGACATTTTTCCTTATGAAGGCCAGTGTGATGTAGGTGACTGGAAGGAAATAATTGCAGTGGCTGCTGGTGTTTCTCAT
The DNA here is from genome assembly GCA_015056145.1 of Clostridiales bacterium. GTDB lineage: Bacteria > Bacillota > Clostridia > Christensenellales > Aristaeellaceae > Limiplasma. The sequence goes on along the minus strand of SVGY01000005.1, from coordinate 93,258 downwards.
ACCGTAGGCGTTACATCTGACGGTCAGGTGTTGACGGCAGGCAGTAATGAATATGGCCAGTGTGATGTGGGAAATTGGAATTTGATGAAAAATTTAGTGAACCCACAATCAAACGGAAGAGAAGAAAACGTCCTGGTTACAGGATACGAAGAAACGTTCGGCGTAAAACCAAATGGTACAGTGGTTGCTGCTGGAAACGGATCATATTATACGCTGGATGTATTCGGCATGACGGATGTTATTTCTATCTATCAGAACGATCAAACAGTATTGGCACTTAAGGCGGATGGAACCGTTGTTTCAAAAGGCGCAAATGAGTATGGTGAAGGAAATGTAAGCGACTGGACAGATATTGTTTCAATAGCAATGGGTATGGAGTTCTCTGTTGGATTAAAATCTGATGGAACGATAGTGATGACGGATACAGATGATCCTGATTTGTACGGGGCAAAAATGTGGTCTGATATTGTAGCCATTGCTTCCTGCGATAATGAAATCATTGGTTTGAAGAAAGATGGAACCGTCGTTGCAGCGGGCTCGGACGATTATGGTGAAACGAACGTAAACGGCTGGACGGACATCATAGCAATCGACACCAACGATGCATATACGGTTGGTGTAAAGCGTGACGGCACCGTAGTGATAACGGAACATATTGAATCTGGGTCCTGGAGCCCGGCAGATTGTAGCGAAGCAAGCAACTGGACGGACGTTGTAGCTATTTCGATGGGCTCAGAGCATGTGGTCGGTTTGAAAAAAGATGGAACTGTTGTTGCTACCGGCGATAATAGCGAGGGGCAATGTGATATTGAGCTTTGGACGGATATCGTATTTATCGCTGCTGGAGGAAACCGCACTGTAGGCTTAAAAGCGGACGGAAGTGTTGTTGCTGTTGGAAGCAATGAATATGGAGAATGCAATGTAGGCGAGTGGTCACTTAGAATTCCAATTGGAAGAAATCACGTTTCTTCTATGGAGCAGGCCGAAACTTTTGCACAGGCACCCACCCAAACCCCTCCTGCCGAAAACGCCGAAGAAACAGAGGATGTTGTGCCTCAGGAGACGGAATTTTACGGCTCCATTCAGGGTTCGCCTTTTTTGCCCATGGATGACGAGGAAGACGGCGAGGTTGTCATTCCCCCCACCGAAGAATCCACTCCGGTGCCTACCGAAGTGCCCACCGCAACCCCCACCCTGCCGCCGGCAACTACGGATATTCCCACCCTGCCCCCCACGGAGGAACCGGTGGTTACCGCAACGCCAAATCCCTATGAGGATATGTACGATATAGGCTTCGTGGAGGATATGGACTATGCCATGGTGGATCTGGGCTGGGCAACGGAAACCCCGGCACCTGCCATCGAGGATCAGCCTGTGGATGAGCCTGTGGATCGGCCCAAAAAGACTCCCGGCCCGGGTACAAGGCCCATTGCAGGCACAGATGTGGCCGTGGAAAATATCCCCATCAAGGTGGAAGCCAATAGCACTGTGAGTGATACATATACAGGAGACAAGGCCACCGATAAGAATGAAGAAACCTGCTGGCAGTACGAACATTCCAAGAAGACGGATGGAAAAATAGGTTTGCAGCTCTGGTATAAGCCCGGAAGCGTCGTGGATGAGATGTGGATCAAAAACGGCTTCTGGAAATGGAATAAGTACGATCAGTACTACCAAAACGCCAGGCCCAAAAAAGTAGGCATCAGCTTCCTGTATGACGATCAGTCGGATTATCAGGATGAAGTAGAGGTAACGCTTGAGGATAGCGGATGGGAAGAAGGCGCCTACTGGACCATGGTGCCGCTGGGGCATCATGAAAATGTGCGTGGTGTGAAACTTCGTGTTATAAGTTACTACAAAGGTCGAAAGTTTGATGAAGTAGCCATTTCCGAAGTTATGTTTGTGGAACGGCTGGACAGCAGCCCCGCAGCCAGCCAGCCTTCTGCACAGACGGATACCTCCGTGATAATCAACCACGAGCCCGAAACCCAGGCAGAGGAAGTGCATTACAAACCGCTGAGCCAGGGCGATAAGGGCGCCGACGTGCTGAAGATGAAACTGCGCATGCAGGAATTGGGTTACTTCAGGAAAGGTACGGAAGTCAGCGAAACATATACCGAAAAGTGTACGGACAGGGTAAAAGATTTCCAGAAAAACAATGGTCTTCCCGCTACTGGCATTGCTGACGAAGAAACCCTGCGGGTGCTGTATTCCGACAGCGCTGTACCCAAGAATTGATCCGCAAAAACAAAACATCTTCTGCCGAGGAATAAGTCGGCAGACACAAAATCCCCCCGGGGCAGAACGCCTCGGGGGGATCGTTGTATGGGGCCAAAAAGGATCAGGGGGTCAGAAGAATATTGTTCCAGTATTTCAGGCGAAGCGTGCTGGGGATGGAGCGCAGCAGGGAATCAAGCTGATAAAGGGTGTCTTCCGCAGGGGCCGGGCTGGTTTCGGCGGGGGTCAGGGAAAGAGGCTGATGAAGCAGCAGAAGCCGGGTGCGCAGTTGTTCCAGTTCCTGGCGCAGGGATGATACTTCCTGCTGAAGCTGCTGAAGTTGCAGATGAACATCTTCCCCGGCTGCGTCGGAGGAAGCAGCGATGTTTGATGTGGTTTCGGAAGAGGGTTGCAGAGGCGCATCGGTTTGGATGACGAAGATGTTGTCCTCGGGCAGAATGGAAGCGCCTGCCATGTTTGAAAGGGCAGCCTGGGTTGCGCCCCCTGAAACAGTCACGGGGGCAGACACGGCATCGGTGTTCGCCGGGATGACGGGCGCATCTTCGCCGGGGAAATCCAGGCTGGAGGAATTGTGGCCAGCCAAATCACGGGCAGCTTCGCCTGCGGAACCATCGCTGTTTTCGCCAACAGAACCATCATCTGGGCCATCAACAGAACCATCAGCGGAAATATCAGCATTCAGGTCGGCAGTGTCGCCAGTTAAATCACGGGCAGCCCCGCCTGTAGAACCGTCGCTGTTTTCGCCAACAGAACCATCATCCGGGCCATCAGCCGAACCATCAGCGGAAATATCAGCATTCAGGTCGGCAGTGTCGCCAGCTAAATCACGGGCAGCCCCGCCTGCGGAACCGTCGCCATTTCCACCAACAGAGCCATCAGCCGAACCATCAGCCGAACCATCAACCGAACCATCAGCGGAAATATCAGCATCCAGGTCGGCAGTGTCGCCAGCTAAATCACGGGCCGCTTCGCCTGCGGAACCGTCGCTGTTTTCGCCAACAGAACCATCATCCGGGCCATCAGCCGAACCATCAGCGGAAATATCAGCGGAAATATCAGCATCCAGATCGGCAGTGTTGCCAGCTAAATCACGGGCAGCTTCGCCTGCGGAACCGTCGCTGTTTTCGCCAACAGAACCATCAGCCGAACCATCAGCATCCTTGCCGTCGGAATCGTCACCCGAATCGCTGGCAGCCCCGCCAGTGGAAGCAATGTCGTCCTTTTCGCCTGCCGGTGCATCATCCGGTACACTGTCCCCCTTTGCCAGGCTGTCCGGAGCGGTGGGGTTGTGCGGGGGTTCCTCCGGCAGAGACTCAGCGGGGATCACTCTGCCGGAACCACCTGGCTCCCTTCCGGGCTGATAATCCTGCAATTCCCTCACAAGCTGGTCCCGCTCCTGGATCAGGTCCGTTACCTGCTGACGGCTGGCTTGCAGCTGGTGGTGTAAAAGGGCGTACTCGTAGCTCTGATCGTTGAATTTGTCGGTAAGGGCGGCTTTCTCGCCGCTGAGGCGGATGTTGTCTGCCGCCATAAAGCCGGAAGCCAGCAACAGCAGTACCAAAATGGCTCCCATCATTGCAATGGTTCGTTTCATGCTTGTTTTCCTCCCACAGGTTGATGGGCCTCCCTTCCGGGCAAAAGGAAAGCGCCCTACATGCAAAGCTTGCACCGGGCGCAGGAAAAATATGCATTTACGGGGTGAGGGGTTCTTCGTCGTGGGGGACGGGTTCCGGGTCGGGCAGTGGGGGCAGCTCCCGGATGTCGCTGAAGCCGAAATGCTCCAGGAATTTGTCTGTGGTAACGTAGAGGATGGGGCGGCCCAGGGTTTCCTTGCGGCCTGCCTCCCGGATGAGGTCTTTTGCCAGAAGGGTCTGGATGGAATAATCGCACTTGACGCCCCTCACCTGCTCCACCTCGCCCTTGGTGGCGGGCTGGCGGTAAGCGATCACTGCAAGGGTTTCAAGGGCGGTCTGGGTCAGGCTCTGCCGCTGTACAGGCTGCAAAAGCCGCTCCACATATTCCGCATATTCAGGCCGGGTCTCCAGGCGCAGGTGGTCGCCGTATCGCTTCAGGGTAATGCCCCGCTGGCTTATGTCAAAGTCACGCTGCAGGTCTTCCACGGCGTGCATGATCTCCATTTCCGTCAATTGCAGGGCAGAGGCAATATCCGCAATGGCAAGGGGTTCCCCGGCCACAAACAGGATGGCCTCAATAATGTGGGGGATTTCATTCATCTCCAAGGGTTTCTTCTCTCCTTCCGGGTACGAGGGTCATCTCGCCCAGATTATCGGTCTGCAAAACGTGAGCCTTGCCAAGCTTGAGCAGCTCCAGAAGGGCAATGAACAGCGTTACCACTTCCTCCCGGTCCGGCTTTTCGCTGAACAGTTGGGTAAAGCTGAGCCGCCCGACGCTGAGCCGGCTTTCGATGGCCTCCATGCAGCCCTCTACGGTGTAGCTGTCCCGGCGTATGTCCCGGAGACGGAACACCGCTTCTTCCGGTTCCCGGGGTTTGCGGCTCTGGATGCGGAGAAGGGCCTCCCAGAGCGCTTCCACCGTAAGGCCGTCGATCTCTGTGGCCTGGGGCGGCAGGGGATATTCCTCCGGCAGCTTGCCGAATACGTCCCGGGCGCTTTTTTCAAACTCTGCCATGCGGGAGGCGGTTTCCTTGAACTGCTTGTAGGCGATGAGCCGCTGGATCAGCATCAGCTCCGGGTCTTCCTCCTCCTCTTTGGGAGGCTTGGGCAGAAGGCTGCGGGATTTGATCTCCAAAAGCAGCGCTGCCATGGTCACAAACTCGCTGGCTTCGTCCATGTCAAAGTCCGGAGCGTTGCGGAGGATCTCGAAATACTGCTCCGTAATTTCGCTGATGAAAATGTCCTTCAGGTCGATCTTGGCCTTGTTGACCAGGTGCAAAAGCAGATCCAGCGGGCCGTCGAACTGGTTGAGCCGTACATGTACCGCCATGTTACACCTGCCCCATCATAAGCATAAACAGGTAGCTGATGCCTTTTTCCACAGCGCCGGTAACGGAGCCGAGAAGGTTCCCCAGCAAGCCGCTCAGGCACAGCACCATCAGTACAAAACGGGCAATGTCGTGAAACTGCTGGTTGATTTGGATGCGGTTGCGCAGCAGGATGTTGTCCAGAAGGTGAAAACCATCCAGAGGCGGTATGGGCAGCAGATTGAAGAAGGCAAGGCTGAGGTTGATGCCGGCGGAAAGGCTGAAGTACCAAATGAAATACATCAGCCAGGGGGCACGCATGAATTCGGCATTGAGGGATACAAAATCCCGGGAGAGGAAGGTGGTGCCGGCAAAGTTGTACATCAGTGGTCCGCCGTATGACTGCATCACGTCGGGTTCCCAGATAATGGAATTGAGCACCACCACCAGAGCACAGCTGACAAGGAACAGGCAGAAATTGGTCACAATGCCTGCAATGCTTACCAGGATATCGTCCCGGCGATAGTTGCGGAAATTGCGGGGATTGACGGGCACGGGTTTGGCCCAGCCAAAGCCCAGAAGAACCATGCAGATGGTGCCGATGGGATCCAGATGCTTTGCCGGGTTCAGGGTGAGGCGGCCCAGCATCTTGGCGGTGGGATCGCCGCAGCGGTATGCTACATAGCCGTGGGCGCATTCGTGCAAAATCAGCGCAGGCAGGATGGCGGCGGCAGTGTAGAGCACAAACAGCAAAAAGCCGATGGGATCGCTGGTAAGAAGGTCGATATAGGATTCCAGCCGTCCAAAAATTCTCATGACGTTCACCTCGTTTCCGAAAAAAAGAAAGAAAAAACAGACAAACAAATTCTGTAAGGGGCAGGAAAATATTATACCTTTCCATGGGAAAAAAGGCAAGGAAGGAGGGATGAAGAGTGTGTAAACAAAAGGGGCAGCCGCTTCCCGGCTGCCCTCGGGGTGTCAAAAAGTGTGGGGTGCAGGGGGATCATCCCCCTGCCGGGTGTGGGCAGAGCCCACAAACCTTGCGCCGCAGCCCTTTTCAGCAAGCACAGCAAGCACCGTAGGAGCAAGATGTGCGACTCTGATCGATACCTATGGTTTTTTCAACAGTCTGAGGCGGCAACTTTCCGGCTGTCCTTTGGATCATTTGGCGAAATAATAAGTAAAGAAGAAATGATTGCCGATACTGCGATGAAGATAGGAACCGCCCAGATGCAGTCCGTCCAGAATCTGCTGTGCAAGTTCTTCTTCGGAGGTGTTGTTTTTCATAATAAGCATAACATCCACGGAAGCGGCGCCTTTTTTTGCCTGACTGCGGATGTAGCTGGCAGCATCCATGGGTGAACCAAAGGTGCAGTTTTCACGGTAGAAGGGGAAATACTTTCTGCTGGTGACAGAAATGGGTTTCAGGAGAAGATCCTTATTCCATATGTGGCTGTGCTGCATCAGGTCGCTACCCGCAAGGATCCAGTTCTTTTCCAAGGGATGGGTGTCGGAATCGTCATCGGCCCAGGTCATATCCAGAAAATAGGTATTGCCGTTCAGGGTTACAGTGTTCCAGACGTGGTTGTTATCGCTGAGCTTTCCATAATATTCTTCGTTGACATGACCAAGCTGGTAGCCCACATTCAGTCCGGCGAGGCTTGCAACCAGGTAGAAGGCATCGGTGTAGCTGTCGCATTCGCCGCTGCCCTGCATCAGCACGCCGTAGGCGTTGTCCCGTTCACAGCCGCCGCAATCCTCGTCCTCGCAATACTGATAGCTGGCGCTGGTGGAGATTTCCGTGCAGATGCTCATCACCAATTCGTAATCATCGGAGGAAGTAGCCTTGCAGCGGTTTGCCATCAGCATGGCACGGTCGTAAAGGGCACGCTCGGCAGGCGTCAGTTTGCTGAGCTGTCCGTTTTTGGCAAGGAAGGCGATGCGTACGCCGGGTTGGTAGCCCAGATTAGTGGAATAGATCAGATTCTTACTTTCATTAAATAGAAAATTGGGATGAGAAATACCGCAGTTTTGAGCTATAACGGAAACAACGCTGGTATCGGAGGTAAACGCATTGCGGCCCGTGAGACGGTTGTAGAGAGTGTCTTCGCTGCAATAAAGGGCGATGGAGGTATCGCCTCGCTTGGAGCTTTCGTACAGGCACTGCTTCACCTGATCCACCGATGTTACTTTGTGGAAGTTGTCTGCAAAGACCAAATCCTTGAATTCAAACACACGGTAAGGTTCCTTATAGGAAGTGAAGGTGCCGTCAATGATGCCTGCCTTGCCTTCGATGGCGTAAACAAGCGCATAGTCGTTTTCCTTCAGCTGCGCATAAAGCTCTGGACTGGGCCGGATAGAGAGGGTGCCGGTTTCTTTTGCCCCTTTCAGCAGGTTTTCAAAATGGGTAACGCTGGTGCAGCTTATGGCATCCATGTAGGTGATTTCATTAAAGGTGATGGAGTAGGAGCCGGCTGAGCTGCGGCGTGTCCAAGTGGAATGACGTATGCCTGCATCGTAGATGACTTCCGTAAGCCAGTCCCGGTCTTCCGCCATGTTGTACAGAAACGGGGAAAGAGAAATGTAAATGCTGGTGGGCTTATCCGCCGACTTTTCTTTGATTGCAGCGACCAGATCATCCCGGGTGCTGATGGAGGAGGTCGTTGAGGTTCCGCTGCCTGTGTAGAAATTGGATGAGAAGGGTTTGCGGGTAGAAGAGGGCTTTTTTGTTGGGGTGGGTACACTGCCGGTGGATGCGGCGAGGGACTTATCCTCCTCCCCGGAGATAGCTGCGAATAGCCCATCCATGGAAAAGCCAGGGCCGTCTTTATCCTTCAGGGAAGAAATATATTCACCGGTACGGGTAACAAATCCGCTGACGCCGTCGTTCACGCTTTGCCGGAATTCCGCATTGGTAACGTACTCATAGCCGGTAAGGAGGATGACGCTGTAGAGAATCAGCATGAAAATGGTGCGAAGAGAGCTTCTTTTCTTCTTTTTGGAAAGGGCTGCACAGATCACACGAAACACTTCCTTGGAATAAAGATGTGAAATTGAATATCATTCAAGATTCATAAAAATAGTAGCATTTTTTTCGATAACAATCAACAAAAAACCGGGATTGTCCCGAAGACAAACCCGGTTTTTTTGTTTGCAGTGCGTATGCTTTCCTGAAAATTACAGGAACATGAAAACGATGCACAGTACTACAAAGACGGCAGCGCTGATCTTGGTGATCAGGGCCAGCTTTGCTTCCATGCCGCTGGCCTTGTTCTTGCCGAAGAAAGTTTCGGCTGCGCCGCTTACAGCGCCAATGCCGGCCTTTTCGCTGCTCTGCAGCAAAACAGTAACAACCATGACCAAAGCAGCTATGATAAGCAGAATGCCAACTACCACACTCATTGGGGGTCCCTCCTTAGCAGATGTATCTATTATGATAGCACCGACAGGGAAAAAAAGCAAGCCCTGCCCGTCATAAGATGTAAAATTTTCAGGGGAGGCTCATCGCCCTTTGAGGGTGATGAGGTGAATCTGAGGCCGGGCGAAAAGCCGGATGGGGAAGTAGGAGGTACCCACGCCCCGGCTGATGAGAATGGAGGCACGGTTTTCCTCCAGCCAGCCGCTGAGGTAGCGCGCGCCCTCCTTGGGCCTGAGCTGGTAGAAGGGAGTTTTGCGGAAGAAGTTGATCTGACCGCCGTGAGTGGAGCCGAAAAGGGCGATATCAAACCAGTGGTTATCCCCGTCGCTGCCCCGGGCTTTGAGCATTTCCTCCATCAGGTCCGGGTTATGGCCGGCGAAGATGACAAAGTCGGATTCCTTCACCTGGCATGCAACGCCGCCTACATCCGCATCGCCGTAATAGAGATCGTCCACGCCCACGATGGTGATGGGGCTCTTGCCCCGCTTTACGGTGACCAGGTTATTCACAAGCGGGGTAATGCCCTTGCCGCTGATAACGCCGATAAGCCTGGAAAGGTTTGTGGGCGGGCCGTTGCGATCCTTGCCGCCAAGCACTGCATAGGTGCCGATGCGTGCGGTGATGGGCGGCAGGTTTTCAAAAAACTCTATGGCGCTGTAGCTGTCGGTGGCATAGTCGCCGCCAAGGATGACGATATCCGGGCTGAGGCCGTTGATCTGGTTCACGAGCTCGTTCACCCGGCCCTGGGAAAACCACAGGCATTGGTGAATGTCGCTTACATAGACGATTTTCAGGTTCTTCAGGTTGGGATCCAGATTGGCAATCTGCAGGGTGTGCCGATCCACGGCGGGGCTGCGTCCGGCCTCTATAAAGGGGTACAGGAGCAGCGCAAGGAGAACAAGCAGCAGCAGTACTGTTTTCAGAGGGAAACGGAAGCGACGGCGCTTGTTCATTCTTCGGCGACGATAAGGGCCCGCATACATCCTTTGTACCACCTTTCCTTTGTTGACAGTTTTGGGCTTTCATTGTACACTTTTCTAAAACAGGATACAAGGGGAGGATTCCAAATGGCTCATTTTGAGAACGCTGAAAACAAATTCCGACAGATTGGCGCTACCACCTATCTTTCGCCCATCCCCGCCGTGCTGCTGGGCTGCGCCGATCCGGAAAACGGCCATAAACCCAACCTGATTACCATTGCCTGGGCCGGTGTGGTTTGCTCCAAGCCGCCCATGGTTTCCGTCAGCATCCGCAAGAGCCGCCTCAGCCATGAAATTATTTCCAATACCGGCGAGTTCACCCTGAACCTTATCGGAAAAGAACTTTGCGAAAAGATGGACTTCTGCGGCGTCAAGAGCGGCCGTGAGGTGGACAAGTTTGAAGCCTGCGGCCTTACCCCCGTCAAGGCCGAGCCTCTTTCCACCGCCCCGGCCATCGGGGAAGCTCCCGCCTTCCTCAGCTGCAAGGTGAAGCAGGTTATCGAACTGGGCAGCCATGATTTGTTCCTGGCAGAAGTGCTGGAAACCCATGTGGCGGACCGCTATTTCACGGAATCCGGCTCCATCCGGGAGGAAGACATGGAACTGGTTTGCTACATTCACGGAAAATATCATAGCATAGGGGAAAGCCAGGGATTTTTTGGTTATTCCGTAGCATCGCCCGAAGCCCTTGAACGCCGGGGGATGAAGAAATGAAGTACCAGGTCCTTCTGTCCGATGCGGACGGCACATTGTTTGATTTCAAGGCCGGGGAACGCAACGCCATCCGGGAAACCTTTCAGCATTTTTCCTTCCCGGTAACGGAGGAAAACGTGCTGTGCTACCATCACGCCAATGACGAGCAGTGGAAGCGGCTGGAGAGGGGCGAAACCGACCAGACCCGTCTTCGCTGGGAACGCTTTAAGATATTCATGGAGCGGGCAGGCCTCACAGGCAATCCCCACGAGATCAGTGAGTTTTACGAAAGCAGGCTGGGTATGCAGCAGATTCTTCTGCCGGGAGCTCTGGAGTTCTGCCGGGAAGTATCGGCGGCCATGCCCATCTACCTTGTAACCAACGGCCTTGCCCGGGTGCAGCATTCCCGGTTTGAAAGCTCCGTGCTGGCGCCGTATATTGCAGGGCTGGTCATCAGCGAGGAAGTGGGCGCTTCCAAGCCCGACCCCGCCATGGTGTTTGAGGCCCTGAAAATGGCCGGCGCAAAGCCCGGGGAGGCCGTTTTGCTGGGGGACAGCGTTACCGCCGATATCCCCGCCGCAAAAAAAGCAGGCGTGGACAGCATTTTCATCAACCACGAAGGCAATATCCCGGAAAAACACGGGGCAAATTATGCGGTATCCACACTGGAGGCCGCCCGGAAGATTATCCTGGAAAAATAGTGGCGGAATGCATTCTTTCTTCTTGCCATTTTTCCCGCCGTGGGTTACAATGATTGCAGAACTTTCTGTAACGCAGGTTACATCATATTTTTATTCAAGGGAGGAACCCCAATGTATCGTCAAGTTATCGAAACTGCCAAGGAAAAAATGCAGAAAACCACTTCCGTTTATCAGACCGACCTTCGCTCCATCCGTGCCGGCCGGGCCAACCCCCAGCTGCTGGACCGTGTGATGGTGGATTACTACGGCGTGCAGACTCCCCTGACCCAGATGGGCAACGTATCTTCCCCTGAACCCCGCATGCTGGTGGTCAGCGTTTGGGACCAGAAGGCTCTGCCCCTGGTGGAGAAGGCCATCCTCAAGAGCGACCTGGGCCTGAACCCCTCCAACGACGGCAAGCTGATCCGCCTGGTGATCCCGGAACTGAACGAAGAACGCCGTAAGGAACTGACCAAGCTGGTGCGCAAGGGCGCAGAAGAGGCCAAGGTTGCCATCCGTTCCATCCGTCGTGATGCTATGGAACAGTTCAAGAAGCTGGAAAAGGACAGCTCCATCACCGAGGACGACCGTGCCAAGGCCGAAAAGAAGATGCAGGAAGCCACCGACGAGGCCATCAAGGGTATCGACCAGATCAGCGCCCAGAAGGAAAAGGAGATCATGGAGGTCTGATGCGCCGCACCTTTGACCATCTTTTGGGGCTGCCCACTGCCGCCGCCCTGGGCGTGCTTGCCGCCAGCGGCATCGTGGATGTGGAAGTAGTACCCACCGCCGCCCCGCCCCGCCAGAAACCCTGTCCGGAGGATGCCTACCGCACCCCCGAAGGCGAAGAGCAGGGCTACGCCTCCACAAGGGTGATCCGTGTGGAGGAAGACGGCCGCCGCCTGATCGTAGCCCGTTTTCTGACCGGGCTGTGGAATCAGGAGTGAGGGCGGGGAAGAATAATATGACAGAAAAGGCTGTGCAGATTTTTAGGCACAGCCTTTTATAAGAAAATCATGTGATTGCAATAACAAGCCCTACGCATACTTGAAATGCGTGGGGCTTGTTGCATGATGTTCTTGATTTTCATCAGAGAATGGATACCCCAACTTTATCAAAAAACAACGGTGTTCCGCCGGTGTGCACAAACAGCACGTTCTGCGCCCGATATCCCCGCCGGCGGATTTCTTCCAGCATGCCGTAGAAGGCCTTGCCGGTGTAGGTCAGATCCAGCGGCAGGCCGTAGAGGCGCATCATGCGGGAAGCGCAATCTGCCATCTCCGGAGAGAAAATGCCGTAGCTCATGGCGTAGTCATCCACAAAGTCGATGGCCGGGGCAATGGCTTCGTCCCCCATGAAGGCACGGATGTAACGCAGGATGTGGGCGGTGCCGTTTTCCGTGCTGCGGGCGATGGAAATGCCATGGATGGACGTCCCGCCGCCCTGCTGCAGCTGGCCGCAGATGAGGCCGGACTGGGTCATGCCGGTGCCGGAAGCGTGGAACAGATGGTCAAAGGAAAGGTTCAGCTGCGCCTGCTGGGAAAGCAGTTCATCCCATACCTTGCGGTAGGCTTTCACAGGGGTGATGAGATTGCCGTCGCCCAGCGAATTGCCGTAGATGTAGTAAGGCTTGCGGCCTGACGCTCTGCTTTTTGCGAGAGCGGCTTCCACCGTGGCCTTCACTCCCGTTTTCAGACAGGGTACAATTTCCGCCCCAAAGGAAAGACACATGCGCTGATTAAAGCTTTCGCTGACGGTGCCGTCGTCGTCAGCGGGGGAGAGAATGGTGCAGGGAATGCCCTGCCCGGCGCAGAGATTGCTCAGTACCCGGCACAGATTGGAGCGGGCGTTGCCATAGGCGATGAGATGATCGCAGCCTTGGGAACGCATGTCCTCAAGCAACTCAAGGCCGATGCGCACTTTGTTGCCGCCAAAGGAGAAGGGAAGCAGGTCTTCCCGCTTGATGTAGATGCGGTTGTGGTTTTCATCCTCGAAAAGGAAATGGATGGGAGTTGGAGCGGAATTCAAGGGGGATCGCCTCCTTGGCAGAAATGGTTTCAGCGAAAAAGGGAAGGAAGGATTGTTTCCGGTGGAATGAAGGAGAATTGCGAATGTTGGTTGATTTTCGTTGGATCGCTTTTCATTTTGAGAAAAATCATTCTCGGAAAAAGCCTGACATGAAAAGCCCAGCCTGCGCGGAAAATGTAATCCCGGGAAGAAAAGCCAACTCCCGTATCCTCAAGCAAAATTGCGCTTTTACTTTGCTTGCTTTTCTTTTCTCAGAAAAGCCCGATTTGTGAGGAATGCAACCCCAGGAAGAAAAGCTAACTTCCAATATCCCTCAAGCAAATTGCGCTTTTCCTTTGCTTGCTTTTCTTTTCTCAGAAAAGCCCGGACGTGTGAGGAATGCAACCCCGGGAAGAAAAGCCAACTCCCAATATCCCTCAAGCAAATTGCGCTTTTCTTTTGCTTACTTTTCTTTTCTCAGAAAAGAAAAGTAAGTCCTCTTCGCAAAATCAATAAGCTTCCTGGGTACGACCCTCTTGATGCGCCAGCGCAGACGCTGCTTCAGGGGCAGACCCTTGTAGACACGGCGCAGTTCCGGGCGGGAGAGGGGCCGTTTTTCGGTGGTGTTCCAGAGTGCCACAAAGAGGTAGCGGTCTTTCAGGGGCTGGAGACCAGCCTCGTATTTGCCGCCGGTGCGCAGGTTCAGGTCGTCCAGCATTTCCGATACGGTGGCGGCCCGGCGTGCGGTTTTCTCGGCGCTTTCCTTGCGCCATACCTGAAAGGCGCTGCCGGAAACGTTTTGACGGTAGAGACAGCTGAATTCATGCAGGTAGCGGCCGTACCCCTCGGAGGTGAAGTACAGGCGCATTTTCAGGTCGCCATGCTCGCACATCTTTTGGGAATATTCCTCGTGAAGCCGTTCCCATATGGCCCGGGGGAAAAGGTAGCTGGCAGTGGGCACAAAGGTGAGGCCGGCCATGTCGCCCAGCTCGTAGCTGTGATCCTGACCGTGGAAGAAGACTTTTTCTTCCTCGTAGTAGGGTACAAATTCCCGGTCCGGAGCCTGACCGGATACGTCGGTGATGATGCCGTTGGTGAAGCAGAAAGTGCAGTCCGGATGGGCTTCCATGTAGTCCACCTGCTTTTGCAGCTTGTCCTCGGTCAGCCAGCAGTCGTCACCCTCGCACAGGGCGATGTATTTGCCCCGGGCACGGGGAAAATTGAAGGTCTCGTTGATGGGAACGCCCTTGGAGTACTGATTCTCCTCCTCAAAGAGCGGCTTGACGATGTCCGGGTATTTTTCGGCATAACGCTTGAGGATCTCCACGGTGCCGTCGGTGGAAACGTCGTCGTGTACAAGAATCTCAAAGGGAAAGTTGGTTTTCTGCATCAGAAAGCTGTCCAGCGCCTTTTCGATGTACAGGGCGTGCTGGTAGGTGGTGGTGCAGATGCTGACCATGGGCTCCATGGAAAATCCCTCCAAAGCAAGTGAAAGTATATGTGAATGATACCCCCTTTGCAGACAGGTGTCAACCAAAGGGCGCAAAAGAAAAAACGGGCCGGAGCCCGTTTGGCATGCGCAGTGGCGGATCAGTCCACGAAGTTGAAGTCGTCTTTGAATTTTTCCTTGAACAGCTGGAATACGGCGTCGAGGGTCTCCGCGTCGTCCACGCTGACGTAGGATTCTTCTTCGCCGCTTTCTCCGGCGAGCACTTTCAGGATGACTACTTCGCCATCCCCGTCGTCCTTAGGAAGAAGGATAACGTACTCGCTGCCGTTGTATTCCATCAGGTCCAGAAATTCAAACTCCACCTCGTTGCCGTTTTCGTCGTTGAGGACGACGATGTTGTCGGGCGCTTCGCCCAGCAGATCCTGAAGCATCTTGTTCATGTCTTCCATGATGATTGCATCTCCTTGTGTGATCGGTTTGTGTGCAGATGTGCGTGAAAGAAGTGCAGAACGTAGGAAAAGCATACCACGAAAAGCCGGCTGTGTCAAAATCACAGCCGGGGCGTGAAAGTGTACAAATGCTGTTTTTTGCTGCATTTCTTGTGGTTTTCCGTTGAAAGGCCGGGGCGGATTGTCTATACTGTGCATTGTATAATAGCGTTTATGTGCAGTAAACGCAGGGGCGGCGAGGGCTGCCAGAAACATATCCCCACTATTTCTTTGGAGGACAGAACATGAACGTAACGCAGAAAATCCTGTCGGCGCACCTGCTTTCCGGCGAAATGATCCCCGGCAAGGAGATCTCCATCCGTATCGACCAGACTTTGACGCAGGATTCCACCGGCACCATGGCCTACCTGCAGTTTGAGGCAATGGGCATTTCCCGTGTGCGTACCGAACGCAGCGTGGCCTATATCGACCATAACACCCTGCAGACCGGCTTTGAAAATGCTGACGACCATAAGTACATCACCACCGTGGCAAAGAAGCACGGCATCTGGCTGAGCAAGCCCGGCAACGGCATCTGCCATCAGGTGCAGCTGGAGCGCATCGGCAAGCCCGGCAAGACTTTGCTGGGCAGCGACAGCCATACTCCCACCGGCGGCGCACTGGGCATGATCGCCATCGGTGCCGGCGGCCTTGACGTGGCCGTGGCCATGGGCGGCGGCGCCTATTATCTGGACTGCCCCAGCGTGGTCAATGTGCGCCTTACCGGCAAGCTGAGCCGTGGCGTTGCTGCCAAGGACGTTATCCTTGAGCTGCTGCGCCGCCTGAGCGTAAAGGGCGGCGTGGGCAAGGTGATGGAATACACCGGCCCCGGCGTGGCTACCCTGTCCATCCCCGAGCGTGCCACCATTACCAACATGGGCGCAGAGCTGGGCGCTACCACTTCCGTGTTCCCCAGCGACGAGGTGACTCGTGCTTTCCTTAAGGCCCAGAACCGTGAAGAGGATTATCAGCCCCTGACCGCAGACGAGGACGCAGTTTACGAGGAAACCGTTGAAATCGACCTGAGCGCCCTGGAACCCATGGTGGCCCTGCCCCATATGCCCGATAACGTAATGACCGTGAAGGAAGCGGGCAAGATTAAGGTGGATCAGGTGTGCATCGGCAGCTGCACCAACTCCAGCTATCAGGATATGATGCGTGTTGCCGCCATGCTCCGTGGCAAGACCGTGAACCCCGAAGTGTCCCTGGTCATCGCCCCCGGCAGCCGTCAGGTGCTGACCATGCTCAGCCAGAACGGCGCCCTTGCGGATATGATCCAGGCCGGCGCCCGTATCTGCGAAACCGCCTGCGGCTTCTGCATCGGCATGGGCCAGAGCCCCCAGACCAACGGCGTTAGCGTGCGTACCAACAACCGTAACTTCTTCGGCCGCAGCGGAACCAAATCCGCCGGCATTTACCTGGTCAGCTGCGAAACCGCCGCTGCCACCGCCCTTTCCGGTTATCTGAGCGATCCCCGGGATGTGGAGGCGGATCTGGACGTTGAAATGCCCGAGACCTTTGTCTGCAACGACAACATGATCCTGCCCCCTGCCGCCGAGGCAGAGGCTGCCGATGTGGAGGTCGTCCGTGGCCCCAACATCAAGCCCTTCCCCCAGGCCGATGTGCTGGCAGACGACCTGACCGGCTCCGCCCTGCTCAAGATGGAAGACAATATCACCACCGACCACATTATGCCCAGCGGCAGCAATCTGCTGCCCTTCCGCAGCAACATCCCGAAGCTGAGCGAGTACTGCCTCAGCCCCGTGGATGCTACCTTCCCCGAGCGTGCCAAGGCTGCCGGCGGCGGCTTCCTGGTAGCTGGCCAGAACTACGGCCAGGGCTCCAGCCGTGAGCATGCCGCCCTGGTGCCCCTGTACCTGAAGATCCGTGGCGTGCTGGCCAAGAGCTTTGCCCGCATCCACCGTGCCAACCTGATCAATAACGGCATTCTGCCTCTGGAGTTCGTCAACGAGGCCGATTACGACCGCTTCGATCAGGAAGACGAGATCGTCCTTACCGGTATCCGCCAGCTGGTGGAAAGCGGCGCAGAGGAGATTCCCGTTACCAACAAGACCAAGGGCTTCACCGCCACCATGAAGCTGAAAGTGACCGACCGTCAGCGGCAGATGCTGCTGGCCGGCGGCCTCATCAACATGATCGCCGGGAAGTAAGAAAGACGAATAAAAGAGCCTGCTGCATTCAATGTGCAGCAGGTTTTTTTGGATGCGATAGGGCTGTGGAGGGCCCTGCCGGGGGCCTTCTTTTCTTCTGTGTCAGAAGAAAAGAAGCAAAAGAAGACCGCATTTGCAGCCAAGTTGGCACACAAAAAAGAGACCACCGCAAACCGGCAGCCCCTTCCTGCACAAAATACCCTTCCCCATATACGCTTTTCGGGAGGGTACGGGAGGGGGCTTTTCCCGGGGAAAAGCCTTCTCCCGCCTGCACCGCCAGAGTCCGTACCCGCTGTTTACCCTGCCGGGGGCCTTCTTTTCTTCTGTGTCAGAAGAAAAGAAGCAAAAGAAGACCGCATTTGCAGCCAAGTCAGCAAACAAAAAGAGACCACCGCAAACCGGCAGCCCCTTCCTGCACAAAAAACCCTTCCCCATATACGCTTTTCGGGAGGGTGCGGGAGGGGGCTTTTCCCGGGGAAAAGCCTTCTCCCGCCTGCACCGCCGCAGCCAGTACCCGCTGTTTACCCTGCCGGGGGCCTTCTTTTCTCCTGCGTCAGAAGAAAAGAAGCAAAAGAAGACCGCATTTGCAGCCAAATCAGCAAACAAAAAGAGACCACCGCACACAGGCAGTCCCTTTCTGCACAAAATATCTATGCCCATATGCGCTTTTCGGGAGGGTCCGGGAGGGGGCTTTTTCCGGGGAAAAGCCTTCTCCCGCCTGCACCGCCACAGCCAGTGCCCGCTGTTTAGCCTGCCGGGGGCCTTCTTTTCTTCTGTGCCAGAAGAAAAGAAGCAAAAGAAGACCGCATTTTCATCCAAGTTGGCACACAAAAAAGAAACCACCGCACACAGGCAGTCCCTTCCTGACCAAAATATCTATGCCCATATACGCTTTTCGGGAGGGTGCGGGAGGGGGCTTTTCCCGGGGAAAAGCCTCCTCCCGCCTGCACCGCCAGAGTCCGTGCCCGCCGTACCTGTCAAACACAGTTTTCTGAAAGTTTCCCCCCAAACCACTTTTTCCGGAAGAATAGATAGCAGCCCAGAAGGAATGCGGTCATTAGAAGCCACGTTACCGGCTCGGTGATGCATACGCCGATGAAGCCCCACTTTGGGATGAATAGCGCAACGGCGATCAGCTTCATGATCAGCTCGATAACGCTGGAAAGCACGGGAATAACCTTGTGGCCCATGGCCTGCATGGTGTTGCGCATGCAGAAGAGCACGCCCAGCACCGGGTAGAGTACGCAGTTGATGCGCAGGCTCAGCACGGCGTTTTTCAGGATGTCCGTGTCGGTAGTGCCGGTGGTGAAGTGGATCAGTTGTCTGCCGAAAAGGAAGAATACCGCCACCACGAAGGCGCCCCAGAGCAGCTCCATCAGGAGGGAGAGGCGGATGGCAGGCTGGATGCGCTCCTTGTTGCCTGCACCCCAGTTCTGGCCGATAAAGGTCATGTTGGCAACGGAAAGGCTGATAATGGGCTGGATCATCATGATCAGCAGGCGACGGGCAGAGGAATGGGCGGTGATGTACATTTTGCCCAGAAGGTTGGCTGCGCTCTGGAAAATAACGGTGCCAAACTCCACCACAACGGACATCATCGCCAGGGAACCGCCGCTTAAAACAAGAGCCACAAGCAGGCGGCCCGGCACACGCAGGTCTTCTTTTTTGGGCAGATATTGCCGGTAATGCTTCCAAACATATGTACCGCTGCACAGCGTGGCCGCAAGCTGCGCCAGCACCGTGGCCAGGGCAGCGCCGCCAATGCCCATGTTCAGAACCCAAACGAAGAGGATATCCAGCGCAACGTTCAGAAGGCTGGACAGGATCAGGAACACCAGGGGCGAGCGGCTGTTGCCCACCGCCCGCAGGATGGAGGCAAACATATTGTAGCCGATGGTAACGGGGATGCCTGCGCAAATGATGGAAATGTAAGCGTAGGACTGCCCGAAGATCTCGTCGGGGGTATTCATGAGATGCAGCATGGGCTTGAGGAAAACCAGCGACAGGGTGGGCAGCAGGATTCCGGCGAACAGGTTCAGCTCCATCATGCCGGCAACGGACTTGCGCATTTGATCCGGATCGCCGGCCCCAAAGCGCTGGGTAACGATGATGCCGTAACCGTTGTTGAGATCGCAGGCAAAATCCACGATCATGGAATAGAGGGACACAATGGCGCCGATAGCGGCAATGGCCTGGTCGCCCAGCCGGTAGCCCACCACCATGGTATCTACCAGGTTGTAGAGCTGCTGGAACAGGTTGCCCACCAGAAGGGGAATGGCAAAGGTGATGATATGGCGGATGATGGAGCCGCTGGTCATATCCCGTATGTAAGCGGTTTTTTTCATTGGCAGTATACCTCAGGGTGATGGTGGAGGCCGCAAAGGGCGGTTATCTGCTGTAAAGGCCGGTCTGTATTTCCCGGATGAAGGTGTCGATGCGGGGAATATCCGGGTGAAGGGCCGCATCCTGCAGCGCCAGCGCCTTGTCGTAGCCGACCTGGCGGAAGCGAACCTCAAAGGGGGCGTCCTCTGTGCCTTCTTCACCCTCTAACAGAGCATAGCAGCAAAGGGGCACGCCCAAAGCGTTGCCCACGCTGCCGCTGTTGATGAACAGGCCGGGGTTGATGGTGCGCATGCCGTGACGGTGCGCATCCGCAAAAGCCACTACATCCCAGCGGCTGCCGTCGGGCTTTATGAACAGCGGGTCGATCTGCTCGTGAGTGGCTCCCGTGCCGATGAGTTCTTTCATGATGGGGCGGCCATGGATCAGCCGGATGCTGCGCCCGGAAAGCATCAGCTCCGCTTCCGTGGGCAGCTGGCTCAGCTTCTGCATACGCTCCGGGCCCAGCTGAGTCCAGTAGGGCTCGTCCTTGGGAAACATCTTCTTCGCTACGCCGAAATCCCAGTTGCCGCCAACGATCAAATCGCAGTTGGCAAAGGCCCAGTCAAAGGTAAAGTCGCTGCAGGGGCCTTTGCCCACCACATCCCCCAGGCAGATGATCCTGTCCGGACGGGTGGTTTGCAGATCCTTTTCCAGGGCAAGGGTGGCGGCACGGTTGCCGTGCAGGTCGGCGACGAGCGCAATTCGCATGGGCTTCAGCCCCTTTCGGAAAAATCGGTTGATGGAAAAAATCCAGTACAGTATAGCAAAGCTTGCGTCAATGTGCAATTGATGATGAACATATACAAGAATTTACGGCCTGTTCACACTTTCCCGAGAAGAGGCCGTAAACGTTTTTTTCCCGGATATTCAGCCAGGAATCGCTCTTTCGTTTTCTTGCATGGATATGTTATAATGAAAGGTACATGGTATTGCCATGATGACCTGCCAAGGAGGCCCCCTATGTTTAAGAATATGATGAACCGCTACTATTACGGCAAGAGCGGTCAGGGCGACTACGAAAAGGAAGACCTTCCCCGCACCAGAATGCAGCTGTTCTGGGAGATGCTGCGCACCCGTCTGTCCGGGCTGGTACGGCTGAATCTGGTGTACTCTGTTATCTGGATTCCGACGATGATTGTGATCGTAAAGGCCATCTCTTCCCTTCTCAATTTGGGAGCCGCCATGGAAGATCCGTCTCGGCTCAACATGGAAACGGCCATTACCCCCGAAATGTTTTCTGATTTTTTCCATTCAACGATTTTTTACACCCTGCTCTGGCTGATTCCCTGCATCGGCATCACCGGCCCTGCCACTGCCGGCCTTTGCTATGTTACCCGCAACTGGGCCCGGGACGAGCACGCCTTTGCCTGGTCTGATTACAAGGATGCCATCAAGGCCAACTGGAAGCCTGCACTGCTCAACTCCTTTATTACTGGTTGCGTGCCGTTGCTGGTATATATCTGCTACACCTTTTATGGCGATCGGGCAGCCAGCAGCTTTTTCTTCCTGATTCCCCAGTCGCTGGTAGTGCTTCTGGGCATTATCTGGATGATGATGCAGATGTACATCTACCCCCAGATTGTCACCTACACCCTTGGCTACGGCGGCGTTCTGCGCAACAGCCTTATCCTGACCATCGGACGGCTGCCCCAGAGCGTTTTGTTCAGAGTGATTACGCTGGTGGTTCCTGCCCTTATTTTCGTGGTTGCACTGCTGCTGCCGGGCCAGTACACCTATCTGATGCTGCTTGTCCTTGGCGCCTACTACATCATCATCGGCTTTGCCCTGAGCCGCTTCATTACCGCCAGCTACACCAACGGCATTTTCGATAAGTACATCAACGTCAACATCGAAGGCGCTGAAGTAAACCGGGGCCTGTACAAGGAAGAGGACGAAGAGGAACTTTCCGAAGAAGAGGATCAGGCTCAGTAACGCCCCCGGAAGTATGGATTTCCGCTTTTCTGCCAAGCTATCTGGCAAAAGGAGGCGTTATCCGTGAAAGACAAACGCAATGCCCTCATCGAGGGTACTATCCGCCGCAATGCGCTCACTTACCTTACAAAGGAACAGCGCATGAAATATGAAATTGCCAGCGAGCTGGGCCTTTTGCCCCGTGTGCGTCAGGTGGGCTGGGCCGGGCTCAGCGCCAAGGAAACCGGGCGCATTGGCGGCCTTATCGGCCGCAGGAGGCATGCCCCAAAAGAAGGAGAATGACACATGTACACCGCATTCGCATCCGTTTATGACCGGTTGATGACCGGCGTGGATTATGCCGGCTGGGCCGGGTTTTACCATACGCTGATGGAACGCTACGGCATTCCCCGGGGCAAGGTTTGCGAATGCGCCTGCGGCACCGGCAGCCTGACCATTCCGCTGGCGGCTATGGGCTACCAGATGACCGGCGTGGATCTGAGCCCGGACATGCTTTTTGAGGCCTCTCAGAAGGCCCGCAAAGCCGGAGCTATGATCCCCTTTGTGAAGCAGGACATGCGCATCCTGCATCTGCACCGGCAGATGGATGCAGTGCTCTGCACCAACGACGGCCTCAACTACCTTAAGGATGAGCAGGAACTGACTCAGTTTTTTCAGGCGGCATGGCGGGTGATCCGGGAGGGCGGCGGTCTGTTTTTTGACCTGAGCACCCCCTACAAGCTGCGCCGGGTACTGGGCAACCACTTCATCGGCGACGAGGACGAGGACATCGCCTACCTGTGGCAGAACCGCTACAACGAGGGCCTGGGCTGCGTGGATATGAATCTGGCCATTTTCGTCCGTCAGGAAGGGGAAACCTATCAGCGTATCGGCGAGCAGCAGCGGCAGTACGCCCACGATGCGGATTTACTCATCAACCTGATGTATCGGTGCGGCTTTACCGACATAACCCTTTACGGAGACCGCAAACTGGAGGACCCCTCCGACAAGGAATGCCGCTGGTTCCTGGCAGCACGCAAGCCCCTTACCCAGATCCCTGACGATTTTCTGAACATCAGCGCTCAGCCTGAGGAAAGAGAGTGAAATACATGAGCGAGATCAAAGAATTATATAACCGGGTAGACCAGATCTACCACATCACCCTTGCAGACGGCATGGTCCGTGGCCTTTTGCTCACCGGCACCAACACCGTGGCCCAGGGCGCTGCCATCCACAACACATCCCCTGTGGTTACCGCTGCACTGGGCCGCACCCTCATGGGCACCGCCATGATGGGCGCCATGCTCAAGGGCGACGA
Source organism: Clostridiales bacterium (assembly GCA_015056145.1). Classification (GTDB taxonomy): domain Bacteria; phylum Bacillota; class Clostridia; order Christensenellales; family Aristaeellaceae; genus Limiplasma. Next base: position 70,581 of record SVGY01000005.1, on the reverse strand, counting down.
GCAGTCCGTTACCGTGACCATCAACGGCGGCGGCCCCATCGGCCGCATCGTTTGCGTGGCCGACAAGGAAAGCGTCCGTGGCCTTGTGGACGTACCCAATATCGAAATGCCCCTGCGCCCTGACGGCAAGCTGAACGTGGGTATGGTAGTGGGCAAGGACGGCCGCATGACCGTTGTGCGGGATCTTGGCATGAAGTCCCCCTACATCGGTCAGACCAATCTGCTCTCCGGCGAGATCGCCGAGGATTTTGCCGGCTACTATGTACAGAGCGAGCAGACCCCCACCCTGCAGGCGCTGGGCGTACTGGTCAGCGGCGAGACGGTGCTTTCTGCCGGCGGCGTGCTTTTGCAGACCATGCCCGGCTGCCCCGACAGCATCATCACCGAGCTGGAACTGCGCAGCCCCCTTTTCTACGACATCAGCCGGGAAATCTGCTACGAGCCCATGGAAGACCTGATGCACAAGTGGTTCGACGGCCTCAAGCCTGTCATCCTGGAGCGCACTCCCCTCAGCTACCGCTGCAACTGCAGCCGCAGCCGCATGGAGAAGGCCCTCATCGCCCTTGGCAAAGAGGAGCTTACTTCCATGATCGAGGACGAAGTGGAAGGTGCCGAGCTGATCTGCCATTTTTGCAAGACCAAGTACAATTTTTCCCAGGAAGACCTGATGGCGCTCCGCGGGTAGTTCTTTTCTTTTCTGAGAAAAGAAAAGAACCAAAAGAAAAGCGCAATTTTGTTGGATGGTTTTCAGGCAATTGCACGGAAAGGATACGGGGCCATCCTGCCTGCCGGGCGGATGGTGTGTGTATAATGCTGCGCAGCGGCCCGAAGCATCAACCAAAAGAAAAGCGCAATTTTGTTGGGTTATCACCAGGCAATTGCACGGGAAGGATACGGGGGCCATCCTGCCTGCCGGGCGGATGGTGTGTGTATAATGCTGCACAGCGGCCCGAAGCATCAACCAAAAGAAAAGCGCAATTTTGTTGGGTTATCACCAGGCAATTGTACGGGAAGGATACGGGGCCATCCTGCCTGCCGGGCGGATGGTGTGTATATAATGCTGCACAGCGGCCCGAAGCTTCAACCAAAAGAAAAGTGCAATTTTGTTGGATGGTTTCCAGGCAATTGCACGGGAAGGATACGGGGGCCATCCTGCCTGCCGGGAGTATGGCCAATGAATTACAGAAAGGAAAGTCATGTCCAGCAAATCCAACCTGACACAGGGACAGATCCGGGAATTTTTTCATCCCGGCAGCTATTGGCTCCAGCGTGCGGAGCAATGCGACCTTCAGGGCAACATGCTCAGGGCCGCTGTTTTGATGCGCCACGGCCTTGAGCAGGAGGAGTGCGGCCCCAAAGCGGAGCTGCAGTATGCATGGCTTTTGCGCAGGCTGGGCTGTATCCACGCAAGCCTCAGAGAGTGCCTGCATGTACTGTCGGTTCATCCTTCCCAGTTTACCGCCTACGGGCTTATCGGTCTGAATCTGGCAGATCTGGGCCTGCGGAAACCTGCTGTGGATGCGAACATGATCTATTCACAGTTTGTGGACATGTTCCCCTTTGCGGCTGCGGAGTGGGACGATGAAATGACGGACATAGACCAATGGATGTACGCCTTTCCCGACGATGAAATGAGCCGGGCCCGCAGCGGGCACAAGCTGCAAAAGGCCTGGAAGCTGCTGGAAGAAGGTGAAAGGGAGGAAGCGGAAAAGCTGGCCCTCAGCCTGGAAGGCAGCCATTACAAACCGGCGCAAGTCCGGGTGTTGAAAGCCTGTCTGGCCCAGGACGAGGAAACCTGCCGTGATTTGATCCGCTCCCTCCGGGGAAATGCCATGCTCCGGGATCCGGAAACTTTGCTCCGCTGCGCCTTTGCAGAAGGGCGTTTCAGCCGCACACGGGCTGCCAGGTATCTGATGAAGGCGGCCTGCCTCATCAGCCAGCCCATTCATCTGGGGCGTTTATGCGCTTTGTGCCACCAGCTGGGCGTAAGCTTCATTGCCAAAGCGGCGTTGAAGGCGGCGCTGCTGGACTGTCCTACCCGTCCCGATGCGCTGTTCAACCTGTGTGTGCTTGCCCTGAAGGAGGACGATTACGCACAGGCCAGGCGGCTCAGTTATCGTCTGTATCTGCTGGATCCGGAAGATCCCGGGGTGGAGAAGCTCTGGGCCCTTACCCAGAGCCTTGGGGAGATAGATCCCCCTAATGAGAATCTGCTGCGGGATATCAGCAATCAACCCTTTTATGCCCAGCGGGACAGGCAGCTGGAAGCATCCTGCAGGGCATGGTTCAAATCCTGGGCCGAAGCTTCCGGGGAGGATCCTCTGTCCCGGAGAAAAACCCGCATCCGCATGCAGTATCTTTTTGGAAACGTGTTTTCTGCTCCGGAGGCCATCGCTGCCATCCGGTGCATTATGGCAAAGGGCTACAAGAATACCGCCGAAGCCCTGCTCAGGGGGTATATGCTCACAGGCCCCGGCAGCTGGGGGCTCCGGCAGGCATCCCGGCAGCTGCTTCTTCTGGCAAAGCCGCCTTTTATGGCCTTTGAGGAAGATCACTTCCGGCTCTATCAGCCTTTGCCCATGAACAAGCGCCGGGAGCACTTTATCCAGCGGCGCATATACGAAACCCTGTGCATCCTCAAAAAGAAGCTGGACAGCGAATGCATCCCCTATGCGCTGGCTGTTATGGAGCGGTTGCCCAGGCAGTATCGCAGCGCCTTTCTGGGGCAGGAGCGTTTTGTATGGGTCAGCGCATTCTGTACCCAGTATGCCCTTTTCCGCCGCCGGCTGATGCGCCCGGTGGACAGCCTCATGCTCTGGCCAAGCCGCAAACCCAAATGGCTGAAAGCCTGCCGGATGATACGAAAAACCCTCAACGGGCTGGAACAGTCCCCCCGTGGAAAGGAGCCTTCTGATGATGAAACCCATTGATTTTGACGCCCAGTTTACCGAAATGCTCAACAGCTGGATGGAGGAAAACCGGGCCAATTACCGTAACGCCGATGAAATGGAAGCTGCCATGCCCGAGGTATACCAGCAGTTTCTGGAAACCCCTGCGCCCTGGCTGGACGGCAAGGCTCCGGGCCATGCCTTTGACGATGTGGAAAACACCGGGGAATTGCTGGGCCTTGTGAAGCGTTATATTGAGGAGGACGTTCCGGTGCCGGATCCGCTTTTGGATCGCATTGCGGAGCTGGGTGATGAGGAAGCCGTTTTTGCTCTTGCCAAGGACGAGGCGGCTCCCTGCGAAGCCAGGATGCTGGCCATCGAGCTGCTCCGGCAGCAGGAGTCCACTCTGCCCATGGTGGAATACATTCGCTGGCAGGTGGAGCGCAAGCAGGAGGAAGACCTGCTGGACAATGCGCTGGAAAGCCTGCGGGATATGGGCCAGAATGTAGTGGGTCCTGCAAAGATTGCCTTCCGGGCCGCAGATGAAGCCGGCAAAGAAGCCCTGCTGGATGTGCTCTGCGACTATCCCGGCGACAACGAGGTATTCGCTTTTGCCCTGAACCAGTTCAAAACCACCAAGGACAAGCGTGGCCTGTATGCGGGCTATCTTGCCAAGCTGGATGACGATCATGCGCTGGAAGCCCTGCTGGATGTGGCGGAGAGCGATGATGTGAGCTACATCGATTTTATCGAGATCCGTTCTGCCATCGAGCGCCTGGGCAGCGAAGCCCCCATTCGTGATTTTTCCGGCGATCCCACCTACAAGGCCGTACATCGTCTGCAGAAGGATCACGGCCTTTTCGGAGGCGGAATCCTTCACTGAGCAACGCTTTCATCTGCGAAAGGAGCCTGAGGCATGATCTGTGAACGCTGCGGAAGCTACTTATCTGAAGATGCTTTGACCTGCGACCGGTGCGGCGAGTTTGTGGCCAATATGCGTCCCCGTTCGGCCCAATCGGATATTCAGTCCATGCGGCAGGGCCGGGCAGGAGCTGCCATGCCCCGCCTGCCTCTGCGCCAGGGGGAGGAACGTTCCTACGGCGATTACGAGGCCAGCGATATCCCCCTGAATATGAGTGGCTGGGAAAGCCGCTCCCGTCCTGCGCCCCGTATGAGCGAGGCCTCCGTGAGGGGCGCCAGCCGTCCGGATAATCATCGGGGAGCCCCCAGCCGGGGCAATGCCCGGGAGACCATCGCACGCCACCGGCCCACGCCCATAAAGAAGATCCGCAGGAGCAACGTCAACTGGATGCTGATCGGCATCATCTGTACGGTGCTGGCGCTGGGTGCACTTGTGGGTTACAGCGTGTACATGTCCCAGAGCGAGGAAGGCCAGCAATCCACAGCCCGCAAAAACGTGATCGTAGCCAACGAGGAAACCTTTGAGCTGGCCACCACCAAGGATGCCACCCGCCTTACGGAGCAGGAGGAACTGCTGAAGGAGTGGAACAAGGCCGAGCCACACGCCTACTGGGCGGTTGCCAATGCATTTGTGGACAGCGGCGACCTTGACCTTGCCATAACTGCCTTCCGCATGGCGGATATTCTGGACCCGGAAAACTACGACGGCCTGCTGGAAATGGCAGTCACCTACGAGCTGAAGGAGGACAACGCCAAGGCGGAGGAGGTATACCTCAACCTGATCAACAATGTGAGCCCCTTCCGCAGCGAGGCATACACCTACCTGATCCGCCTGTACCAGAATACCGACCGGGGCCCCGAAGCGGCGGATATGATGAAACTGGCCTACGAAAACACCGAACGGGACGCCTTCCGCCAACAGCGCAGGGAGTACATTCCCATGACGCCGGAAACCAACCTGACCGCAGGCCGGTACGAGATCAGCAAAATGGAAGAGAGTATCACGCTCATCTCGCCCCAGAATTATGATATCTACTACACCATGGACGACAGCGCAAAGCTGCCGGAGGAAGGCATTCTCTACGATGGCAAGAGCCTGCAGATCACTGAGGGCAGCGTCAGCCTGAGGGCAGTATGCGTCAACGGCGATCTGGTGAGCGACCCCATGTCCGTGGGCTACACTTTCTTCCATCCCACGCCCCCTGCGCCCAAGAGCAATCTTGCGCCCAACACCTATGATTCCAAGAAATTCGTCAGCCTGCGGGCGGGCACCCGTGAGGAATTTACCAAAAAGGAACAGGCGGAGATGGAAGCCAACCTGACCTATTACTACACCATCGACGGCTCCACCCCCACCCTGGAAAGCCCGCTGTACGACGGCACACCCATCGAAATGCCCTCCGGTCGTGTAACCCTCAAGGCCATGTGCGTCAACCAGTACGGCAAGCAATCCAGTATTCTGGAAGTAGGCTACAAGTTCAATATCAAGCCCTATCCGCTGGAAGTGTACGGCGTGGACGACCACTTCGGCGGGGCCATCATCCTCAAAACCACCCAGGACGAATTTGAACAGACCTTCGGCGCACCCAGTTCCACCGTGGATACCACTTACCTTCACCTGGAAGCGGAAGCCCGTCATCTGGAATACAGCTGGGGATATGCGGAGTTTGCGCTGATCAACAAGCAGTGGCTGCTGGTAAGGCTGGATATGACCAGCGCCTTTACCAGTATGCCCCGGGAGGTTGGCTTCGGCGCCAGCGAAGCGGAGGTAACGGGTGCATACAAGGATTTTGGCCAGGTACAGTCCCCCAATGGTACCCGGGGCCTTTACTGGGATTATCCCAGGGTGGGCCAGGTGTATATTTCCGAAGATGGTCAGCGGTACATCCACTACAGCTGCCACAACAACGAAAGCAAAATGGTGGTGCTCCAGTACTGGCTGGATGGCGGCCGGGTGAAGCACATTGTGAACTATTACCAGCCCTGAGAAGAGGAAAGGATCACTGCCCCTGCATAAAAGGAACCCTCTGCATGACCGGATGCAGAGGGCAGGCTGTCAAAAAATGCGCAGGGTGCAGGGGGATCATCCCCCTGCCGGGTGTGGGCAGAGCCCGCATTCCTTGTGCCGCAGCACATTAAAGAAAGCACAGCGAGCACCGAAGGTGCAAGATTTGCGGCTTTGACTGACAAGAATGAGGTTTTTCGACAAACTGCCCTCTGCATGACCGGATGCAGAGGGCAGGCTGTCAAAAATGCGCAGGGTGCAGGGGGATCATCCCCCTGCCGGGTGTGGGCAGAGCCCACATTCCTTGTGCCGCAGCACATTAAAGAAAGCACAGCGAGCACCGAAGGTGCAAGATTTGCGGCTTTGACTGACAAGAATGAGGTTTTTCGACAAACTGCCCTCAGCATGACCGGATGCAGAGGACAGACTGTCAAAAAATGTGCAGGGTGCAGGGGGATCATCCCCCTGCCGGGTGTGGGCAGAGCCCGCATTCCTTGTGCCGCAGCACATTAAAGAAAGCAAAGCCAGTACCGAAGGTGCAAGATTTGCGGCTTTGACTGACAAGAATGAGGTTTTTCGACAAACTGCCCTCTGCATGACCGGATGCAGAGGGCAGGCTGTCAAAAATGTGCAGGGTGCAGGGGGATCATCCCCCTGCCGGGTGTGGGCAGAGCCCACATTCCTTGTGCCGCAGCACTTTCAAGAAAGCACAGCGAGCACCGAAGGTGCAAGATCTGCGGCTTTGACTGACAAGAATGAGGTTTTTCGACAAACTGCCCTCTGCATGACCGGATGCAGAGGGTTTTCTTATTTTTTCAGATACAGATTGTATTCGTATGTATCGCCCTGGTATTCCTCCCGTTTTCTGATAAGGAGCTGGGTAAAGCCCGCAGACTGATACATGTGGAATGCCCGTGGATTGTCATCCTCCACACCTACAGTGAATTCGCTATAGCCGCTCTCTCTGAGCAGAGCAAGAACCGATTGTAAGAGGCAGGTTCCGTATCCCCGGTTCTGCAAATCTTCCCGGACTCTGAACGCAAACAGATATGCCCTTTTGCCCCTTGCGGCAAAGTTTTCATCGTGGCTTTCGTACATGGCATGAAGCTCGCCCACCAGCACGCCTTTATCAAACAGAACAAAGATGTCGATGATTCCATTCTGTATATCCTGCGTGCATTGGGAAACCATCTGTTCAACATCGTTGTAATGGAATAACTCCTTCAGTATATGCAGATCGTGTACCGCCAGCTTTTCTATATTCATTGTTTTTCAGCGCCCGATAAACCGGGTAAAGTTCTTTCCCAGAATGTTTTCCTTTTCCTCGTCCGTAAGGGGCAGGGCCATAAAGCGCTGCACCTCTTCCGCAGGATCCCACATGGGGTAGTCGGAGCCGAAGAAGACATGGTCAGGCGCATACTTGCGGATGATCTCTGCGCTTTCCTCCGGGGTGAGGAACATCAGGCTGGAGGAGGTATCCACCCAGAAATTGTTGTACTTGCTGAGGGTTTTCCAGGCTTCCTTCCAGATGGTCCATCCGCCCAGGTGGGCACCGATCACCCGGAGATCCGGGAAGGCTTCCAGCACCTTTGCCATGCGTTGCGGTTCGCTGTAGGGGTAGCGGTAATCGCCCATGTGGATGAGCACCGGCAGCCCGGCATCCGCAATGCAGCGGAACATGTGCATGGCTTCGTCAGAATCCAGCAGGAATTTCTGGAAGTCCGGGTGCACCTTCACGCCTCTGAGACCGCCCTGCTTCATGCGCTGCAATTCTTCGGGTATGTTTTCGTAGCCCGGATGCATGGTGCCAAAAGGGATGCACTCCTCCGGGTGAGCCTGACCCACGCCCTGCAGGTAGCGGTTGATGCTTTCCACCTGTTTGGGAGTGGTGGCAACGCTGTGGATCAAAAAACGGCGGATGCCACCTTCCATGCCGGATTGAAGCAGGCTGGCAAGGGTGCCGTTTTTGTGGATGGCAATGTCGTAAAACTGGCCGATGGCATCTGCGGCCTTCTGGGCGATGGCATCCGGATAGATATGTACATGGGTATCGATGATCTCCATTCCGGATTCGCCTCCTTCCTCGGGGGTATAGTTTGGAACCCGATTATCATATCACATCGGGCTGTTTTTTTGCTGTTTCCTTTTTTCCAGCTGGTCAATCATCAGGCGGCGCAGGGCTTCCGGCTCCGCTTTGCCCCGGCTGAGACCCATGGCACGGCCCATCAGGGCTTTTTCCACAGTGAGTTTGCCGCCGAGGTAGCTTTCCACAAGATCGGGGCACTGGAGCAGGGTTTTTTCCACCAGGGCGGATAATGCTGCTTCATCCGTCAAAAGGAAGAGATCGTGTTTTTCTGCATAGGACACAGGATCCTGGTCTTCCTCAAAGAGGGCGGCGAGGATCTTTTTGCCGGTGGAGCTGTTGATGCGCCCGGAGGTCATCAGGTTGCTGAGGGATGCCAAATGGCCGGGCGATACGGGCAGCTGATCCAGCCCCTGCTGGTTCATCAGGGCAAAGCATTCCCCCAGCAGCAGGTTGGCGAGGGCCGCAGGCTCATGGGCACAGGAGGCCGCAGCGGTGAAGTAGTCTGCCAGCCATTTTTCCTCTACCATCAGCCCGGCGGCGTAGTCGGTGAGGCCGCAGGTTTCCGTGAAGCGGCGGCGCAGCTGGTCTGGCAGTACAGGCAGGGAACGGCGGATATCCTCCACCTCCTTTCCGGACAGTACAAGCCAGGGGATGTCCGGTTCCGGGAAGTAGCGGTAGTCGGCGCTGTCCTCCTTTTTGCGCATGGAGAAGGTCTGACCGGTCTTCTGGTCAAAACGGCGTGTTTCCTGCACCACTTCGCCGCCGGCTTCCAGCAGGGCGGTCTGCCGTTCAAACTCTGCCTTTATGGCCCTTTCCACACTCTGGAAAGAGTTCAGGTTCTTCATCTCCGTGCGTACGCCAAAAGGGTTGCCGGGCTTGTGTACGCTGAGGTTCACATCGGCCCGGAAATTGCCCTGGTTCATGCGGCAGGGGCTGATGCCGGCAAACATGAGGATGGCACGCAGCTTTCTGAGATAGGCGGAGGCTTCCTCGGGGCTTGATATGTCCGGCTCGGACACGATCTCGATAAGAGGCACACCGCAGCGGTTCATATCCAGCAGGGAGGCGTTTTCCCCGTGGCTCAGCTTGCCTGCGTCCTCCTCCATGTGTATGCGGGTAATACCGATGGTCTTTTCTCCGCCGGGGGTTTGTATGGTTACCTGCCCGCCTTCGCAAAGGGGATGGTAAAACTGCGTGATCTGGTATGCCTTGGGCAGGTCAGGGTAGAAGTAATTCTTGCGGTCAAAGCGGCTTTCCAGGTTGATACTGCAATCCAGCGCAAGGCCTGCCTTCACCGCCAGATGAACCATCTGCCTGTTGAGCACCGGCAGGGCACCGGGCAGCCCCATGCAAAGGGGGCACACATGGGTATTGGGCGGTGCGCCGTAGCTGTTTTCGCAGGCACAGAAGGCCTTGGTACGGGTATCAAGCTCCACATGGGTTTCGATGCCGATGACCATTTGCCATTGTTCAGCCATTTTCCGTGCCTCCCTTCGCAGATTGGGCCAGCTGTGCAAGGGCAAGGATCGTTCCCAGACCCTCGGGGTGGCCCATCAGCCCTGCGCTGCCGGGCATATCTCCTGCCAGGCCCCAGGGAAAACTGATGGCAGGCAACCCCGTCAGGTTGGCAGGTACGGTGTACAGGTCGCTCTGGTACAGGGTGACGGAATCCGGCTTTTGGCCAAGCTTCCATGCAGCCCTGGGAGAGACGGGGCACAGGATGGCATCGGAGCCTTCCAGCGCCTCTGCGGTTTGCTGGATCAGCTGACGGCGCAGTGCATCCGCCTGAAGATAATATCTGTCCTGATAGCCGCTGGACAGGGCAAAGGTGCCCAGCAGAATGCGCCGCTTCACCTCGTCGCCGAAACCCTCCTGCCTGCTTTTGCTGTAAAGGCTTTCCAAATCCCGGCTTTCCCCGCTGCGATGACCGTAGCGCAGGCCGTCGAAACGGCTCAGATTGCTGCTGGCTTCTGCACAGGAGAGCACCATGTAGGCGGGCAGCGCTTCCGAAAGGGAGGGAATGCTGACGGTCTTCAGCCTTGCGCCCTGCTTTTCCAGCAAACGGGCAAAGGCAAGGGCAGCCTCGCCGCCGGGGCAGGGCGTGCAGCCGTCTGCGCCGAACCACTCCGCCGGCAGGGCCAGCGTAATGGCGGACGGCTCCGCCTTTGGCAATGATGTGAAGCGCAGACCTTCATCGCTGGTCATGTCCAGAGGATCGCCGCCGCTGATAAGCTGCATCAGCAGGGCCGCATCCTGGGCGGTATGGGCAAAAACGCCTACCTGATCCATGGAGCTGGCATGGGCCACCAGACCGTAGCGGCTGATGGTGCCGTAGGCAGGTTTCACGCCCACCACACCGCAGAGGGCGGCAGGCTGGCGCACACTGCCGCCGGTATCACTGCCAAGGGCCAGGGGAACCATGCCCGCCGCCACGGCGCAGGCGCTGCCGCCGGAAGAGCCTCCGGCTACCCGCTCCGGGTCGAGGGGATTACGGACCGGGCCGTAAAAGCTGCTTTCGCTGGCGCTGCCCATGGCAAATTCATCCATGTTGAGCCGCCCCAGGATGGGCATGCCTGCCTGCCGCAGCCGCTGCACTGCGGTTGCGGTATAGGGCGCAGTAAAGTTTTCCAGCATGCGGCTGGCGCAGGATGTGATATGTCCCTCGTAGAGAAGATTGTCCTTGATGGCGCAGGGTACGCCATCAAGCGGCGACAAAAGCCGCTGTTCCCTTCGCCGCTGGTCGGATTCGCGGGCCTGTTTGCAGGCTTCTTCCGAAAAGATTTCCACAAAAGCGTTGAGCAGCGGGTTCTTTTCCCGTATCACATCAAGGCAGCGTTCCACAAGGCTGAGGGAGGTCATTTCGCCCGATTCCATCAGCCGTATCATTTCTTCTGCCGTAAGGAAGGAAAGGTTCATCGTTCTCTCTCCTTTTGCTTTCCATTGTGCCCCCACAGACACAGTCTGCCCCGCAGGGTCAATCAAATGCCCGGGGCGCAGCAATAAATTCGCCCTGAGCTTCCGGGGCGTTCATGAGCGCCTTTTCCCTTGCAAGGCTTTGGCCGGGCACATCTTCCCGGAGAGGGGCGGCTTTTCCGGGGGTGGTGCCTACGGCGGCGTTTACGGTTCCAAGCCTTGCACCGTAAGCTGCCATGGCGGAAAAATCCCGGAGCATGGCTTCCTCCTGCCCGTCAATATTCACTTTGGCAAGGGAGGCGGTTCGTTTCAGTGTGTGCATATCCATGGCGGTTTCCCTCACAGTTGCCCGGACTGGGTTTTAAACATCCGGGCATATTTTCCGTTCAATTGCATCAGCTGGTCATGGCTGCCCTTTTCGGCAATCTGCCCATCCTCGATGACCAGGATCAGATCCGAATCCCGGATGGTGGAAAGCCGGTGGGCGATCAGGAAGGAGGTGCGGTTTTCGCAGATGTTGACCATGGCCCGGCGGATCTTTTGCTCCGTTACGGTGTCCACGGAGCTGGTGGCCTCATCCAGTATCATGATGGGCGCATTGGTCAGAATGGCCCGGGCGATGGTGATCAGCTGCCTTTCGCCCTGGGAAAGCTCTGCGCCGCCCTGTTCCAGCACCGTGTCGTAGCCTTTGGGAAGACGCTGGATGAAGCTGTCCGCATCGGCCATTTCTGCGGCGGTGCGTATCTGTTCCATGGTGGCCTCGGCCTGTCCGTAGGCGATGTTTTCCCGGACGGTCTGGGCAAAGAGAGAGGTATCCTGGAGCACCACGCCGAAGGCATCCCGAAGGTCTTCCATGCGGTAATCCCGGAGATCATGCCCGTCCAGCAGGATGCGTCCGCCGGTAACGTCGTAGAAGCGGGTCAGCAGGTTGATGATGGTGGTTTTGCCGCTGCCGGTGGGGCCCACAATGGCCACCTGGGTGCCAGCAGGGATGGTCAGGTTGATATCACGGAGCACCAGCCTGTCCGGCGTATAGCCGAAATCCACATGCTCCATGACAATATCGCCCCGGGGTGATACCAAAGGCAGTGCGTTTTCCTTGTCCGGGGGTTCGGGGGATTCGTCCATGATCTCAAATACCCGCTCACAACCAGCTACGGCAGTCTGGAAATTGTTGTATACGTTGGCAATTTCCACAAAGGGCCGGGTAAACTGGCGCACATAGAGCAAAAAGCTGGTAATGACGCCGATATCCCGAATATCGCCATGTACATAGAGGAGCGCACTGATGACCGCCATCATGACATAGCACAGGTTGTTGATAACGTTCATCAGGGGCATCAGGTAGCCGGACCAGATCAGGGCTTTGATGGAAACCTTGCACAGCCGGACGTTTTTCTCGTCGAAGTCGGCTTCCATTTCTTCCTCACGGCAGAAGGCCTTTACCACCTGCAGGCCGGAAATGCTCTCTTCGATCTGCCCATTGAGGCTGCCCAGGGATTGCTGCTGCGCCTTAAAAAGCTTGCGGGTACGGGTGGTGACAATCTTTGTGAGGATAAAGATCAGTATGACGCCCACAAAGGAAACCAGCGTGAGCAGTGGGCTGAGCATCAGCATGGAGGCAAGCACGCCGCTGATGGTGAAGAAATAAGTCATCAGCATGGTCAGCGAGGAAGAAATGGTAGTGCTGATGTTATCCACATCGTTGGTGAGGCGGCTCATAAGCTCGCCGTGGCGGCGGCTGTCAAAGAAGGAAAGAGGCAGATTGCGCACATGACCGAAAAGCACGCTGCGGATGTGGCTGATGATCCTCTGGCCGATAGAGGCCATGAAGAAGCTTTGCAGAAACTTGATCAGCCAGTCGCACAGGTAAAGACCTGCCAGCGCAAGCAGAACAAAAGTGAGGGCGTCGCCGTTGCTGATGGCGGTAATGGCCCGGCCCGTTACATAGGGAGACAGCACGCTGGCGCCGGATGCCAGCGCAGAAAGAAGCAGTATCCAGCCAAGGCCCTTGCGGCTGCCCCGGGTGATATCCCACAGGCGGCGCAGGGTGCCTTTCATGTTTTTGGGTTTTTCCACCACACGGCCCCGGGCCATGGCCCGGCCCATGCCACCCATGCCGGGAGGGGGAAGACTTCTGCGGCTATCAGACATTTTCTTCGCCTCCGATCTGGGATTTGTAAATGGCCCGGTAGGTTTCGCAGCTTTCCATCAGCTGCTGATGGGAGCCGAGCCCCATTACCCTGCCGCCATCCAGGCAAAGGATGCGGTCTGCTTTCATCACGGTGGAAATGCGCTGGGAGATCAGCAGTACAGTACGCTGCCCCCCTTGCCGGCGCAGGCCGGAGAGCACTCTGGCCTCCGTCTGTGCGTCAAGGGCGCTGGTGCAGTCGTCCAGGATCAGGATGGCCGGTTTACGGATCAGCGCCCGGGCAAGGCTCAGCCGCTGTTTCTGGCCGCCGGACAGGTTCACGCCGCCCTGGCCCAGCAGGCTTTGGTAGCCCTTTTCCGTTTCCAGTATGAATTCTTCCGCACAGGCCAGCCGGGCGGCTTCCTCCATTTCTTCCTGAGTGGCATCGGGTTTGCCCCAGCGCAGGTTTTCCTCAATGGTGCCGCTGAAAAGCAGGGCCTTCTGCATCACTACCGCCACATGGCTGCGCAGGTGGGATACGTCCATTTTGGTTACGTCGCAGCCGTCCACCAGCACCCGGCCCCGGGTAGCGTCATACAGCCGGGGGATCAGGTGTACAAGGGTGGATTTGCCGCTGCCGGTGGGGCCGATGATGCCGAGGGTCTCTCCGGGCTTAACCGAAAAATTCACATCCATCAGGGCTTCCCGTCCTGCGCCACGGTAACGGAAGGAAAGATCTTCCACCGAAATGCTGCCGCTGATGGCTGGCTTTTCCGGGTTTTCGGGCATGAGCTGGGCGGGCTTTTCGTGGAGCACTTCCTCTATGCGCTCCGCAGAAGCCACCGCCCTTACGGTGGTATTGAGTACATGGGTCATCATGTTCAGGGCGAACATAACCTGGGTCATGTAGTTAACGCTGGCCATCAGCCGCCCGATTTGCGCAGCCTCCTGATGGCGGCTGATGAAGAGCAGCAGCACTACGCCGAAATTCACCGTCAGGCTGATAAGGGGCGTAAAAAGCGCCATGGCCCGGAGGGCGGAGGTGTTGGCCAGGGCCAGCTCTGTGGAGGCTTCGCCGAAACGCTCTTCTTCTTCGTCCTCGGCATTGAAAGCCTTTACCACCCGTACAGAGGAAAGAAACTCACGGCTGACACCGTTGAGCTTGTCCAGCTTCCGCTGAACCTTGCCAAAGCGGGGATAGGCGATCTTCATATTGCAGAAGATAAGCAGGAAGGCCACCGCCAGAATGCCGATCATCACAGGGGCCTGGCCGGGGGTCTGGAGAACCAGCAGGGCAATGGCGCCGACGCAGGTAATGGGCGCCTTGACCATCATGCGCATGATGCTGTTGATAAATTCCTGAATCTGGGTAACGTCGTTGGTGAGCCTTGTGATGATGGATGCAGGCTGAAGCCGGTCGATGTTTTCCAGGGAGAGGCTCTGCACCTTGTGGTACATATCCCGGCGTATTTCCTTGCCAATGGTGCGGGAAACCCGGCAGGAAAAATGATTGCGCATAATGGCAGAAACTGCACCCACCCCGGCAATCAGCAGCATGATCAGGCCGTAGCGCAGTATGTAAGAAGTGTTCATGTGGGCAACGCCCTCATCCACCACAGCGCTCATAAAGGCGGGCTGCAAAAGATCCGCCATGGCCTCCATGGTCAAAAACAGGGTGGAGAGAAGGAAAATACCCAGGTGTTTTTTCAGGTAGCGGAAAACAAGCTTCATGGATTCGCCTCCGGGTCAGGAATACAGAAAGATCGTTCTCTATCTTATCACAAAAAATGGGGATGGAGCTATGTTGCCAGCCTTTTTGCATTGTTTTTTTGAAAACCCTTGACATTTCATAGCGATTTGATATACTGATATCGAAGGTCAAAGAAAGTCAGAAACATTGGCCTGTTTTTGCTGAAATCAGCTGTTATTCTCCATCCTTTTGTTTTTTTGAAGGAGGCTATGCTATGCAGAACAATCAGTTTACCGAAAAAAGCCGGGAGGCTCTCGGGCTGGCCCAGCAGATGACCGTGGAATACCAGAACCAGGAAATGGCGCAGGAGCATCTTATCTTCGCCCTGCTCTCCGATGAGAAGGGGCTCATTCCCCAGCTGCTGACCAAAATGGGCAAGGATCCCAGAGAGATCCGGGCCCGCATGGAGACCCTTGTGGCCCGCATGCCCAAGGTGACGGGCAGCGGTCGGGAGCCGGACAAGATCTACATCAACAGCGATGTGGAGCGTGCCATTGCCGCTGCCCGCAACCGGGCCCAGCAGATGAAGGACGAATTCATCAGCGTGGAGCATCTGTTTCTCGGCCTTTTGGATAAACCCACACGCCCCCTGCAGGAGATCTGGCGCAGCTATGCCGTCACAGCGGATGCGTTCCTTGCATCCCTGCGCACCGTCAGGGGAAACGCCCGGGTTACCAGCGAAACCCCGGAGGATACTTACGATGTGCTGACCAAATATGGGCAGGATCTGACTGCCGCCGCCCGGAGCCGCAAGCTGGATCCGGTCATTGGCCGGGATAACGAGATCCGCAGCATCATCCGCATCCTGAGCCGCAAAACCAAGAACAACCCTGTGCTCATCGGCGAGCCCGGCGTGGGCAAAACCGCCATTGCGGAAGGGCTGGCCCAGCGCATCGTTCGGGGCGACGTGCCCGCCGGCCTGAAGGATCGCACCGTTTTCTGCCTGGATATGGGCAGCCTCATCGCCGGCGCAAAGTACCGGGGCGAGTTTGAGGAACGGCTGAAGGCCGTGCTGGAGGAAATCAAGAAGAGCGAAGGCAAAATCCTGCTCTTTATCGACGAGCTGCATACCATCGTCGGGGCCGGCAAGACGGAAGGCTCCATGGACGCTGGCAATCTGCTCAAGCCCATGCTGGCACGGGGCGAGCTCCATCTTATCGGCGCAACCACCCTTGATGAGTACCGCAAGTACATCGAAAAGGATGCCGCCCTGGAACGCCGTTTCCAGCCTGTGGTCATCGCCGAGCCTACTGTGGAGGACACCATCTCCATTCTCCGTGGCCTCAAGGAGCGCTACGAAGTTTTCCATGGCGTAAAGATCACCGACAATGCGCTGATCTCCGCCGCCACCCTTTCCAACCGTTACATTACCGACCGTTTCCTGCCGGACAAGGCCATCGACCTGGTGGACGAAGCCTGCGCCATGATCCGCACGGAGATGGACTCCATGCCCGCTGAGATGGACGAAGTCAGCCGCCGCATCATGCAGCTGGAAATAGAGCGCAATGCCCTGCAGCGTGAAGAGGACGAACGCAACGAGCCCCGGCTTGAGGCCCTCGAGGAAGAACTGGCCCGCCTGAAAGAGCAGATGGACGAGATGACCGCCCGCCTCACCAACGAGAAGGAGGCCATTTCCAAAATTCAGCAGCTCCGGGAAGAAATCGAGCAGGTAAAGGCAGACATCCAAACCGCCGAACGCAACTACGATCTTGGCAAGGCAGCGGAGCTGAAGTACGGCAAACTGCCGGATTTGCAGGGACGGCTTCTCAAGGAGGAGGACGGCGCAGAGCAGACCCGGACCAATCAGGGGCTGTTGCGCAACAAAGTAACCGACGAAGAGATCGCCCAGATCATCAGCCGGTGGACGGGCGTGCCTGTCACCCGCCTCAAGGAAAGCGAGCGGGATAAGCTGCTTCGGCTTCCGGAACTGCTTCATCAGCGGGTCATCGGCCAGGACGAAGCTGTCACCAAGGTTTCCGAGGCCATCCTGCGCAGCCGTGCGGGCATCGCCGACGAAAACCGGCCCATTGGTTCCTTCCTGTTCCTGGGCCCCACCGGCGTGGGCAAGACGGAGCTGGCCAAGGCGCTGGCTCAGGCCCTCTTTGACGATGAGAAGAACATGGTACGCATCGACATGAGCGAGTACATGGAGAAGTTTTCCGTCAGCCGCCTCATCGGAGCGCCTCCCGGCTATGTGGGCTACGACGAGGGCGGACAGCTGACGGAGGCAGTGCGCCGCAAGCCCTACTGCGTCATCCTGCTGGACGAGGTGGAGAAGGCTCACCCCGACGTGTTCAATATCCTTCTGCAAGTACTGGATGACGGCCGCATCACCGACAGCCAGGGCCGCACGGTGGATTTCAAAAACACCATCATCATCATGACCAGCAATCTGGGCAGCCAGTATCTTCTGGAAGGCATTGAGGACGGGCAGATCACCCAGGCCGCACGGGAAGGCGTAATGGGCCTCCTGCGCAGCCAGTTCCGGCCCGAATTCCTCAACCGCATCGACGAGATTGTTTTCTACAAGCCGCTGGAAAAAGAGGAACTGCGCTCCATTGTGGGCCTGCTGACGGAAACCCTGCGCCGTCGCCTCCAGGACAAGGACATTGCCCTCCGGCTGACCGATGCCGCTATGGATGCCATCGCCGACGCAGGCTTCGATCCGGTTTATGGCGCACGTCCCCTGAAGCGCTACATGCAGAGCCATCTGGAAACCATGCTGGCCCGTGCCATCGTGGCAGGGCAGCTGAACCCCGGCAGCGAAGCATTGGTGGATGCGGATATTGAAGGAGAGCTGTTTCTGGCATCCTGCTGAAACCCTCCGCCGCTGAAAACGACATAAGCACGCAGCAGCAAGCCGTACATGCAGCAGGGCTTGCTGCTTTTTTGCTGCATGTGATAAAATCAACGGGACAAATACGAATTTTGAGAGGTGTAACATGATATACAGACTTCCCGAAACAGGCGACAGGGACATGCTTCTGGAGTATGTTCAGGAACACAGCGCCAACCAGGAAACCAGCATCAGCGCAAGCCATGGGCTGACATCCTCCGATTATTCCCAGTGGGTGGAAAAAATACAAAAGAATGCTTCTGCCGGAGATGATCTCTGGGGTAAATCCCTGCTGTATCTTTGCCTTGACGACGGCAGGTTGATCGGCCTGCTGAGCATACGGTATCAGCTGCCGGAGTCTCTTACTGAAAAATTCGGCGATATCGGCTACGGGGTAAGGCCCTCTGAAAGAAACAAGGGTTATGCAACCTCGATGCTCCGCTATGCATTGTCCGTCTGCAAAGAAAAGGGAAAGAGGGAAGTCGTGCTCAGCTGCTATAAGGATAACCTTCCCTCCGCAAGGGTTATCAGGAAGAACGGAGGTATCCTTATTGAGGAAAACAACCGTTACAACGAGGACAGGATCAGTCAGTATTATTCCATAAAGCTGTAATGCCGGGTAAATTCCAGCAGAGGATTCTCGGCGCCCTCCCTGTTTTTCCCCTGCACACAAACCGTCAAACCCTGCAAAACCCTTGCATTTTGCCCGTTTACGGGGTATAATAGCCTGGTTCCTGCGATTCGTGTCAGGCAGAGTAGCTGCACGCGCGTTAAGTGTTCATGAACGGGGAGTTGTCATGAAACGAAACCGGTCCCGCCGGTGCGGTGTATGCGGCGCATCCCGCTGTCTTGGTGCTGCCTCCTGCGAATCAGCATTATTAAAAACAGGAGGCGTTTTTCTATGCAAAAAAGCAAAAGTCTGTTCCGTGTAGAGGTCATCACCTTTACCGCTCTGCTGGTGGCATTGCAGGTGGTACTGGGGAACATTGTCCAGATTCCTTCCATCTCAAAGCAGTTCAACCTCGGTTTTCTTCCCATTGCCGTGGCGGGCGCACTGATGGGACCTATTCCTGCCGCCATCGTTGGTGCGCTGGGTGATATCATCGGCGCTGTTCTGTTCCCCCAGGGAGCATATTTTCCCGGTTTCACCCTGACCAATATTCTGGTGGGCATCATTTACGGTTTTATTCTCCACCGGAACCGGCCCAATGTGCTGGCGGTGATCCTTTCCGTGCTGGCTGCCGGCGTTGTGAATCTGTTCCTGAATACCCTCTGGCTGAGCGTGTTCATCATTAAAAAAGCTTATCCTGTTTTGTTGGTAAGCCGTGCCGCTCCCTTGCCTGTGGAACTGCCCGTGCAGATGGTAATTATCTTTGCCACGCTGTTGGCCCTCTCCCGCATTAAGCTGCCTGCGGAAATGCGGCTGGATCGAAATTTTTTTGATCTGTTCTCCGCAAAACCTGCCACTGATGCTGTGACTGCTCAGGACGACGCTGCAGCAGGCGAACCCACCCCCGAAGAAGCAGCCGGAGAGCTTGCTTCCGAACCCGTCCCCGAAGAAAACTCCGAGGAAGTCCAAAATGAAAGTGCAGAAAAAGCTGATTCTTGAAGCCCTCCGCTCTGCTTACCCCGACGCAGGGCCGGAGCTGAACTTTTCCAATCCCTACGAAACCCTTGTGGCGGTCATGCTTTCCGCCCAGTGCACCGATAAGCAGGTAAACAAAGTGACTCCCGCTTTGTTTGAGCGTTACCCCACCCCGGAGGCCCTTGCCGCCGCCCCGGTGGAGGATGTGTACCCCATGGTGAAAAGCTGCGGCTTTAAAAGCAAGGCCACCAACATCGTGGAAGCCTGCCGGGCCATTGTGGAAAACCACGGCGGCCAGGTACCCTCCACCATGGAGGCGCTCCGGGCTCTGCCCGGTGTGGGGCAGAAAACCGCCAACGTGGTTCTGGCCAATGCCTTCGGCGTGCCCACCATTGCGGTGGATACCCATGTGTTCCGGGTCAGCAACCGGCTGGGCCTGGCCAAGGCAGACAACGTCAAGCTGACGGAGGAACAGCTGATGAAGGCCATCCCCAAAAAGGACTGGGTAGCCGCTCATCATTGGCTCATCTTCCATGGGCGGCGTGTGTGCCACTCCCGTAAACCCGATTGTGCCGCATGTCCCTGCCGGGAACTGTGCAGGGCATATCAGGAGGGCAACCCGGAGATGAAGCCGGGCCAGAAACCGTCCAAGACAGATCATTCCCTTTCCCTGTAACGTATTAGGAGGTAAAACATGGCATCCTTTGTAGACAGAGTAACCATTACCGCCAAAGCCGGCAACGGCGGCAACGGCTGCGTATCCTTCCACCGGGAAAAGTTCGTCCAGAACGGCGGCCCCGATGGCGGCGACGGCGGCAATGGCGGCAATATCGTGCTTTACGCCGACCCCAACATGCATACTTTGCTGGACTTCCGCTTCCACACCAAGTACACCGCTGAAAACGGCGGTGACGGCAGTGCAAACCGCTGCCACGGCAAACGGGGTCAGGATCTTGTCATCAAGGTGCCTGTGGGTACTGTGTTCCTCCGTGAAGATGGCACCGTAGCCGCCGATATGAACGAGCCCGGCCAGAGCAAAACCTTGCTCAAGGGCGGCATCGGCGGTTTCGGCAATCAGCACTTTGCCACCCCCACTCGTCAGGCCCCCAACTTTGCCAAGCCTGGCATCAAGACGGAAATCCACACTTTCAAGCTGGAATTGAAGACCATCGCCGACGTGGGCCTGGTGGGCTTCCCCAACGTGGGCAAGAGCACCATTCTGGCCACCCTCACCGCTGCCAAGCCGAAGATTGCCAACTATCATTTCACCACCCTCACCCCCAACCTGGGCATTGTGAAATGGCGTGAAAGCGACTTTGTGCTGGCGGATATCCCCGGTCTGGTGGAAGGCGCCAGCGAAGGCGTGGGCCTGGGTCACGATTTCTTGCGCCATGTGGAGCGCACCCGTCTTTTGCTGCATGTGGTGGATGCTGCCGGCAGCGAAGGCCGTGACCCCGTCAACGATTTTGATATCATCCTCAACGAGCTGGAAACCTACGGCGAGCCTGCGGACCGGCCCCAGCTGGTGGTTCTGAATAAATGTGACCTCATGGCCGACGAAGAGGAAAAGAAGCAGCTGGTGCACCGCTTTGAGCTGCTGGGCTATGAAGCCTTCATCGTCAGTGCAGCCACCCGCCAGGGCTTTGACAAGCTGCTGGACCGGGTCATTCAGCTTCTGCCGGAGCTTCCTCCGCCCAAGGTGTTCCTGGAGGAAGAAGTGGAAGCCGCTTCCCCCGTTCGGGATATGAGCTTCACCGTAACCCAGCAGAAGGGCGGCGTGTTCGTGGTGGAAGGCCCCGGCATCCAGCGCCTTATCGACAGCGTGAACTTCGACGACGAAGAGAGCATGAACTGGTTCCATCGCCAGCTCCGTGACCGGGGCATTATCGACGAGCTGCGCAGGAAGGGCGCAAAGGAAGGCGCACCCGTGCTTCTGGGCGATATGGAATTCGACTTTGTAGAATAAGGGAGATATGCAATGCTTACCAGCAAACAGCGAGCCATGCTCCGCAGCATGGCCAACACCATGGATACCATTCTCTATGTGGGCAAGGACGGCGTGACCGACGCTACCGTGAAGGAAGCCTACGACGCCTTGGAGGCCCGGGAACTGATCAAGTGCGCCGTGCAGCAGAACTGCGATCTCACCGCCCGGGAAGCCCTGGATGAGCTGTGCAGCCGTGTGCATGCGGAGCCTGTGCAGTGCATCGGCCGCAGGTTTGTGATGTACCGCCGCAGCAATCATCCCAAAATTGAGCTGTGAGCATCCATAATCATCATACAGAGGGAGACGGTACGGTTCTCGGGGCGGTTTGCGCCGCCCTCCGGGAGCTGCGGTCTCCCTTTGCGCTTTATGAAAGCGATATCCATCAGTGGGTGGCACAGCAGCTGAACCAGTCCGGCCTTGATTTCCGCCACGAGGCCGTCATCGGCAAGGGATGCCGCATCGATTTTCTGGTGGACACCGTAGGCATCGAGATCAAAAAGGGCAAACCAAACCCCAATACGGTCAAAGCACAGCTGATGCGCTATGCCGCAAGCCCGGAAATATCCGGCCTTGTGGTGCTGACCCAGCGAAGCCTGCGTTTGCCCGACCACCTGTTGGGCAAGCCCGTAAAGGTGATTCCCCTGAGCCAGCTTTGGGGCATTGCGCTGCCCTGAGCCGCCCCGGAACATTCCATAGGAAAGGAGAACGAGCCATGCAGGACGATCAGGAACTTTCCCTGCTGCCGCCCTATCTGCTCAACGCAGACGGAGCGCAGGATGCTGCCTGCCAGACCCAGCGCACTTACGGCACCCTCAGCTACAATGCCCGGCGCAAGTGCTGGATGGTGAAGGGCGACCCCATGGTGACGGAGCTGTGCAAGCGGCTGTTTCCCGGCAGCGCCACTGCCCGCAGGGGCGAGGCCCGCTTCACTGCCCATAAACGGGTGATTGGCGACCTGAACTGGCTCATGCTCCGCTATCCCCTCCTGATAAAGCCGCAGGATCGGGAGCGGTGGCAGAAGGCCCTCTCCGATGCAAGGGAGCATGCGGTGAAGAGGGAAATGGCCCGCCGCATGCCGGATAAGGTGCAGCCCAGCCCGGTGGTTTTCCGGGGACAGCTGACGGATTTCCAGCAGGAGGGCCTTGGCTTTCTGCTGCGCTCGGACCGCTGCCTTCTGGCTGACGAAATGGGCCTTGGCAAAACGGTGCAGGCCCTGGCATGGCTTGCGGAAACTGGGGCCTATCCCTGCATGATCGTAGCGCCGCCTCACCTGATGAGCAACTGGCAGAGGGAAATCCACCGGTTTGTGGTCAGACCGGACGGCAGCCCCCTTACGGTGCATGTGGTCAAGGGCCTGAAGCCCTACCCTTTGCCGCCGGCTGATATTTACTTGATGCACTACCTTCTGCTCCGGGGATGGAAGGAAGTATTGCCGGATTACGCTTTCCCCACAGTGATCTTTGACGAGGTGCAGGAACTGCGCCACGCAGGCACCGAAAAGTACTCCGCAGCAAGCCTCCTGGCAGAATCTGCCGAGCGGGTGGCGGGCCTCAGCGGCACGCCTATCTACAATCAGGGGGCGGAGATCTGGAATGTAGTCAATATACTGGATTTCCATGTGCTGGGCGATTATGAAAGCTTCACCCGGGAGTGGTGCTACGGATACGGCAACCGCATCGTGGCAAAGCCGGATCTGCTGGGCGAGCACCTCAGAAACGAAGGGCTGATGCTGCGCCGCACCAAGCAGCAAGTGCTGAACGAGCTGCCCCCCAAGCGCCGCCTGGTTATGACCATCGACAGCGACGAGGGCGTTTACAGAAAGCTGATGCAGCCCCTGAAAAAGACGCTGCTGATGCTGAAAACCTCCGCTGATGCTACCGCCTCCCAGCGAGCCCTGTGGGAGATGGAGATCGAACGGGGCGAGCGGCAGGCCACAGGCATCGCCAAGGCGCCCTATGTGAGCCAGTTTGTGAGGGCTTTGCTGGACGGTGGAGAAAAAGTGCTTCTCTTTGCCCACCATCATGAGGTGATGGACATTTATAAGCGGGAGCTGAAAAACTATTCCCCCGGCTTTATCACCGGACGGGAAACCTCCACCCAGAAGGAGCGTGCCCTGGAACGGTTCATGACGGGAAAAACCAACCTCTGCGTTATCAGTCTGCGGGCGGCCAGCGGCCTGAACCTGCAGCGGGCCAGCTGTGTGGTTTTCGGCGAGCTGGACTGGTCCCCTGCGGTACATTCCCAGGCCGAGGATCGGGCTCACCGCATGGGACAGACTGACTCTATCCTGTGTTACTACCTTGTTACCGAAGGGGGAAGCGATCAGGAAATGCAGGATGCGCTGGGCCTGAAGGTGAGCCAGTTTGTGGGCCTCATGGGAGATAAGCCCGAAAGCGGCCAGGATGCCTTCCTGTCTGCGCAGGAAGCCCGAAAGCATGCGGAACGGCTGGTGCAGCGGCTGGTAAGCCAGGCGGAGTAAAGGAGCCTTTTTCCGAATGACGTTTCTTTCCGGTATGGAAAAAACCTGACCGCATGTTTTCCATGCAGTCAGGCAATGTTCCTGTTGTTCTTGCGGGCAAAGGTTCCGGCTTACCGTGAGGGCAGTACCACGCATGCGCCTTCCTCAAAATCCTGAGGGGCCAGGCAGGGATTCGCCCTCAGCAGGCTGCCCACGGGCAGATTGAATTTGACCGCCACGGCTTCCAGCGTTTCGCCCCGGCCAAGGGTGTAGCTGTTGGGAATGGTGCAGGGTACATTTTCTGTGGGAACGCACAGCACTTGTCCTGCCTTGAGCACATCCAGATTTACGCCGGGGTTGGCGGTTTCCAGGGTGTGTCGGCTGAGCAGGTTCCTCAGCTGGATATCTTCCACGGTCTGGCCGTTTTCCACGCTGTACTGCTGTTCAATGGGGCAATTGGGCGCAGGATTTACCGAGCCGGTATTGTCCATGCCGGGCTGATTGTTTTCGTTGCCTGTGCCGGTATTTCCATCAGGGCCATTTTCGGGTGTTCCGCTGCCATTATTGCCTGCGGAGCCGCCTGTGTTGCCATTGCCCGCAGAATCACCGCCTCCAAGCCCGCCGCTTTCCGGGGAATCATCCTCTTCCCGGGGAATGCACAGCACGTCGCCCACCATGAGCCTGGCAGGATGGATATCACGGTTTGCCGCCAGCAGATCCCGCAGCGGCACTCCCAGCTTGTGGGCGATAAGGTAGAAACTGTCGCCCCGTTTTACCACATATTCCTCTGCGCATATTCTTCCGTTCTGGCCATTCTGGTTCATAGAGAAACTCCTTTCCGTTTGTTTCCCTATACCCTATGAACCCAGCGCCGTTTTTTTGCCTCTCAGGGATGTTCCCTTTTCACAAAACTTTGCGCCGCCTTCTGCAAATCCGCAAAGGTGTGGATGTTCTGCCTTTGTTCCTGCAGGGCCACCTGCTCGTCGGTGTGCAGGGCATCAAACATTTTTTTGCTCCGCTCGCTGTGCCGGAGCAGTTCCTGAAGCGTGGGATAGTATTCCATTTGCACTTCACCTCCGCATATATCATCCCACCGAAACGGGTGGTCTATTCCTTTACGAAAGGAGGGCTCCACATGCCCTACGCCAATTACTGCCGCAAATGCAAAACGGAGACCCCGCCTGGGGAAAGCTGCCCTTACTGCGGCGGCAAGCTGACCAAGACCGGCCAGCGGCTATCCTTCGGCGTTACCCGTACGCCCCTTACGGACTGGTTTTGCTGGAATGAATACCTGAGGCTGGGCTTGCCGGTGATCGTAACCATCTTTCTGATTTCGGTGATCACGGAGCTGATCTCCGGCGGCATTCCGGCCCTGAGCCGCCTTTTTGCGGGCGGATTCACCCTCAGCATCCTCATGATGGTTGCGGGGCTTCTCCTGCTGATATTCCTGCTTTTGTTCCTGCAGGGCCCGGAGAAGGTGCACTACATCCTTACCAAGGACTGCGTCCGGGCGCTGACCTATCTGGAGCCGGAGGCAGTTTTGCCAATGTATGCCCGCTTCGTTACCACCCAGCAGGCCCAGGCCCTGGAAACCACGGATGACGTGCTGCCGGGCTACAGGCTCATCCGGCAGGCCGAGCTTCCCTGGAACAGCCTGAGCCGTGTGCGCCTGTGGCGGGAGGGCGGCGTGATGCTCTTTTATCGCCCGGGCTGGTGGCAGGCGCTGAGCGTGAACGTACCCATGGAAGAATGGGAAGAGGCGGAAGCCTTTGTGCGCAGCAAGCTTAAACGGCAGAAGGCGAAGGTGCTGCCGGAGGAGAGGAAAAAGAAGAGGAGGAAGAAAGCATCGTGATACATTTGGTGGATATCACCGAAGAAAACTGGCTTGAGGCTGCAAAGCTACGGGTGACGGAACAGCAGCAGGCTTTTCTGGACCATTCTCTGGGCATCCTTGCCCGGGGCTATGTTTACCGCAGCTGCAACGGTCGTGTTATCGGCATTGCAAAGGATGAACGTTTGATCGGTCTTGCTCTGGTGAGGGATTTTACCGAAGAACCCCTGGGCTATGATCTGCAGCAATTCATGATTGACCGGGAGCATCAGGGGAAGGGTTACGGTTCCGAAGCACTGGGCCTCATCCTTGAATTGCTTCGCACAGAAGGCCGTTATCCCCATGTGGAGGTTTGCGTAAACCGTGCAGATGCGCCCGCCCTCAGGGTGTACGAAAAAGCCGGCTTTGTTGACAGCGGGTATATCGACGATGAACTTCCTCATTGCATCAACCTGATTTGTCATTTGAATAAATAAAGTTGGATAATTTTCCCTCCCTCCTTCGTTATGTATACGAAAGGAGTGAAACCACATGAGAAGAAGTATGTGCATCTGCCTGACGGCGATCCTGCTGGCAATGTTCTGCCCTGCCGCACAGGCATCGGAAATGACCGCAACCGATGCGCTTCCCAACCTACGCTACCTTACCCCGCTGGAAAACGGCTATGCCGGTATCGGCGACGGGGAAAGGCTGATGCTGATTAGCTACGAAGGCGAAACGGTTCTTTCCATCCCCCTGGATGCGCTTCTTGGGGATGATATCAATGGCGGACTGTCTGCCTGCTGCGGCGATGGCGAAGGTGGGCTGTATGCTGTTTTTTCCAGAGACGAGAATACTCCCGATCCCTTAATACATCTGTTCCATTTTTCCAATGAAGGGGAGATCCTTTGGTCTGCCCTGTTTCAGCAGACAACCGTCTGGGGATGGATGCATCTGTCCCGGGACGGGCTTGGCGGCGTGATTCTGGCCCATGCCAGCTGGGATAATTACAAGGAAATTGTCATCCGGCGGTTTTCCTCAGACGGCGAAATTCTTTGGAAAAAACTGCTTCGGGCCGAAGGTCTCATATTGAAACCCTATGTGCTTCGGCCTGGGGAGGGCGGCGGCTGCATGCTGTATGGCACGGCGCTGTCCAAGTCCAAGGGTATTTACAAGGCCGTTGAACTGTGCATAGGCCCCGAGGGAGATTTGATTCATGCCGTAGCCCGGGATTATTCATTCCGTCCCGATTATTCGGCATTCCTGAAATGGGAACCCCTCAGCGATGAGATTCTGTTTGTCTCCCGGGAAAACTATCTGGATACCCGGGGCACGGAAAGGATCAACGTGCCACTGACCGAGCTGGAACCCTGCGCCCTGCCGGAGATCATTCTTTCCGATGCGGGGCTCGCCGTACGTTGACATAACAAAAAAGCAGCCACGGGGCGGTTTTCATCGCCTCGTGGCTTTTTGGTTGCTCTGATTATTTGCCGGCCCGCTTCTGAGTGGCTTCCCAGCCAAGGTCGATGGCCTTCTGGTGGGAGGTGGCGTAGGGGCCGATGGCCGTGACCTGCGATTCCGTGCGGGGGAAGTGGATGCAGACGTGGCCGTTGAAATTGTTATCCCGGATGTGGTAGGTATCGTGGGGCGTGTTGTGGGTGGAAGCCATGTAGATGGTTCCATCGCTGAAGATGATCCAGACCGCCTTGGGGTTCCAGGTGGTCTTGCCGAAGGCCTGGTTCATCTTGGCGGTATCCTCGGCGGTGATGGGCTCGGCATCCGCATGGGCACCGTTGGAGAAGATGTTCAGCCGGTAGGAAATACCGGTAGTGAAATCGTACACCGTTACGTTGGGATACTTGCGGGCCTTGGCACGCACCTCGCTGTACCAGTTGGCGTAGCGCACGTTGGCGGCGCTTACGGTGGTTACGCTGGGGGCGGCAGGCGTGGTAGTCTGGCCGGCGGTTCCGCCAGCGGATACAGCATCGGTTTTGTTGAGGGCCTTGGTGGTGAGCCGGCCCATGACACCGTCGGGGCTGAGGTTGTTGGCCTTCTGGAAAGCGATCAGCGCAAGGCTGGTCTTGGTGCCGAAGATGCCGTCAGCCTTGCCCTTGAGGTAGCCCAGGGCGATCAGCCGGTTTTGCAGATCCTTTACTGCCTCGTGGGTGGAGCCCATGCGCAGGGTCACATAGGGAACCTTGTTATCCTCTGCGTCAGAGCTGTTCAGCTTGGCCATGGTCTTTGCACCGGCAACGCCGTCAGGGCTGAGATTGTTGGCCTTCTGGAAGGCGATCACGGCGGCCCGGGTCTTGGTGCCGAACTTGCCGTCGGCCACATCGCTGAGGTAGCCCAGCTTGATCAGCTGGTTTTGCAGATCCACTACGGCGGTACCGGTGCTTCCCACACGCAGCACAGGGGTGGTGGAGGAGGATGCGGTGGAGGATTCAGCGCTGGTAGCGGAGATGGCGCTGTCGCTGTAAAGGGCGGTCTGGGTCTTGAAGCCGGCCTTGCCGTCCACAACCAGGCCGTTGGCCTTCTGGAAGGCACGCACAGCGGTGATGTCATCGGAAAGGTAAATGCCATCCTGACGGGAAGTGTAGTAGCCCAGCTGCTGCAGGCGTACCTGCAGGCGGATTACGTCGGGGCCCTGGCTGCCGGCCTTGATGGTAACGCAGTTCTCCTGGGTGATGGGTGCGTAGCTGGGCAAGGGAGTCACAGCGGGCTGTACCGGGGCAGCGGTGGGCACGGCATATACAGGATGGGGAGCAAAGAGCACGGCACGGGTCTGAATACCGCATACGCCGTCAACTTCCAGGCCGTTCATCTGCTGGAATTTTTTCAGGGCATCCACGCTGGCGGTGTTAAAGGTGCCGCTCACTTTGCCGGTGTAATAGCCCAGCTCCTTGAGGCGCTGCTGTACCAGCTTGGCATCGTTGGTTTTGTCGCCTGCCCGGACGGTGTCCTTGGGCATTTCCGGCACGGGGGTGGGGGTGGGCGTGGTTACAACGGAGGCATCCAGCGCCCATGCGCTGTAAAGCAGGTTCTGATCGGTGGCAGACAGCACGCCGTCTTCCACCAGCTGATTGTTTCTTTCAAAGGCAGTGATGGCGGAAACCGTATCCTTGCTGCAGATACCGTCGGGAACTTCGGTAAAGTAACCCAGTTCCTTGAGCCGGTTCTGTGCCTTGAGCACTGCATCGCCCTTGTTGTTCAGCTTGATGGGGGTGCCTGCGATGGGGGGCAGCGTACGGACGTACTGGCGGTAGCCTTTCACGTCCTTGGGGGTGCCCTCGTAAAGCAGCAATTGCAGCTCCTGATCTGCCTCTCCGGTCTGCTTGAGCCCGTTGCGCTTCTGCAGAAGCTTCAGGGCGGTTTCGGTCTGGGCGCCGAACTTGCCGTCCGCCTGGCCCTTTTCAAGGTAACCAAGCTCGATGAGTACTTCCTGGAGGGCTCTGACGGTGTCGCCGCTGTCGCCCTTCTTGACGGGCGTGTAGATCTCGGCGCCGGGTTTTACAGTGGGGGCTGGGGTGGGAGAGGTGGTGGGGATGTTGGCAAGGTTCACATAGGGGGCATATACATAGCCCTTTTTGCCTTCATGCTCCACATAGGCAAAGTCGCCCTCCAGCTTGTATACGGTGATCAGCGCACCTTCGGGCAGCGTGCGGATGGCTTCGGCAGTACGGCCTGCCTTCTTGCGCAGCTTCACATAGCCCAGAGTGATGGTGTCGTAGGGATAGGAGGTTACGGAAATGGGGGCGGGTCGAATCTGCGTTCCATCGGGTTCCGGATCCTTGGAGGAGTCGGTACCGTCCACATACTTGATCATGGCGTAGCCCGTCAGCCCGGCGTATTCCACTTCGTAATACGAACCGGACTTGCCGGTAACCACCAGAGTATCGCCCATCTTGATGCGGGCAATGATGGTGGAGGAACTGCTGGGCCGTTTGCGCATGTTTACATTGCTCATGCATACGGTTTCATAGCTCTTGAAGGCGGCAAATGCAATGCTGAAGGTGCTTGCCAGCAAGCATGCAGCCAAAATCAGGGCGATCCCCCGCAGCTTGAATTTATTCTGAGTCATTTCCAAACCCTCCAAAGGAAATATCAAGCTTACAAAGCTTTCCATCAAATATTGTAAAAGAACATATTAAGGATGTCAAGCATAACTGTTAACAAATTGTAATATTTATCTATTCTTTTTCTTCCTGGGCCTTCTTTTCTTCTGTGTCAGAAGAAAAGAAGCAAAAGAAGACCGCATTGGCATTGTATCAGCCCGAAAAAAGAGACCGCCGCAAAGCAGCAGTCCCATGTCCAAACAAAATATTCTTCCCAATATACGCTTTTCGGGAGGGGGCTTTTCCCGCCAACACCGCCAATCTGCCGTTTTCCCTGCCGGGGGCCTTCTTTTCTTCTGTGTCAGAAGAAAAGAAGCAAAAGAAGACCGCATTGGCGTTGTGTCAGCCCGAAAAAAGAGACCGCCGCAAAGCGGCAGTCCCATGTCCAAACAAAACATTCTTCCCAAATATACGCTTTTCGGGAGGGTGCGGGAGGGGGCTTTTCCCGGGGAAAAGCCTTCTCCCGCTAACACTGCCAATCCGCCGTTTTTCCTGCCGGGGGCCTTCTTTTCTTCTGTGTCAGAAGAAAAGAAGCAAAAGAAGACCGCATTGACATTGTATCAGCCTGCAAAAAGAGACCGCCGCAAAGCGGCAGTCCCATGTCCAAACAAAACATTCTTCCCAATATACGCTTTTCGGGAGGGTGCGGGAGGGGGCTTTTCCCGGGGAAAAGCCTTCTCCCGCCAACACCGCCAATCCGCCGTTTTTCCTGCCGGGGGCCTTCTTTTCTTCTGTGTCAGAAGAAAAGAAGCAAAAGAAGACCGCATTGGCGTTGTATCAGCCCGAAAAAAGAGACCGCCGCAAAGCGGCAGCCCCATGTCCAAACAAAACATTCTTCCCAAATATACGCTTTTCGGGAGGGTGCGGGAGGGGGCTTTTCCCGGGGAAAAGCCTTCTCCCGCCAACACCGCCAACACCCTCAAAACCCAATTATCTGCTTGCCACCTCGTCGGCCACCACCATGCCGGTGACGCCGGCCTGCATGAGGCCACGGGTAATGCCTGCGCCGTCGCCGATGCAGAACAGGCCCTTGATAGCGGTTTCAAAATTGCTGTTTACCAGCACCTTGCTGGAGTAGAACTTGACTTCCACACCGTAGAGGAGGGTATTCTGGCTGTAGAGGCCGGGAGCGACGTTGTCGAAGGCCTTCAGGGCTTCCACGATACTGGTCAGGTGCCGGGCAGGCAGCACGAAGCTGAGGTCGCCGGGCACGGCAGTGGAAAGGGTGGGAATGGTGGTGCTCTTTGCAAGGCGGGATGCGTCGGTGCGGCGGCCCTTGAGCAGGTCGCCCAGACGCTGCACCATGATGGGCCCGCCGGTGAGCATGTTACCCAGCTTGGCAATGTAGCGGCCGTATTCGATGGGCTGGTTGAAAGGCTCGGTAAAGTGGGTGGATACCAGCATGGCAAAGTTGGTGTTGCCGGTGCGCTTGGCCGGATCCTCATAGCTGTGGCCGTTTACCACGGCAATGCCGCCCTCGTAGTGCTCCTGGCTTACTTCGCCGCCGGGATTCATGCAGAAGGTGCGAACCTTGTTTTCGTAGGTGTCGCTGTAGTAAACCAGTTTTGCCTCGTAAAGGTCGCGGGTCAGGTGATCCATGATGGAGTTGGGAACCTCCACACGCACACCGATATCCACTTCGTTGTTCTGGGTGCGCAGTCCCAGCTTGCCTACGCATTCGGTGAGCCAGTGGGCGCCGCCACGTCCGGGGGCTGCCACCACATTGTCCGCATAGACCACCTGCGGCTCCTGGCCACGCTGGCGGATGCGCACGCCCACCACATGGCCATCCTCGCAAAGAATGTCCTCTGCGCTGGTCAGCTCAAGGAAGGTAGTGTTGGTTTTGGTGACCAGATAATCATGCATGGCACCCAGTACGGGGCCTGCGTTTTCCGTGCCCAGATGGCGCACGGGGCAGGGCACAAGGTGGATGTTGTGACGGCTGCACTGGTAGGCGATCTCGTCCACACGGCTGTTGTTAAGGCCGTGAACGGTTTTGCTGGCGCCGAACTGCAGGTACATGTCGTCCGCCTTTTTGATGTACTCCATGGCCCTCTTGTGGCCGATATAATCGCTGACGTGTCCGCCTACCTCGTCACTGAGGCTCAGCTTTCCGTCGGAGAATGCGCCTGCACCGGCCCAGCCGTGGACGATGGCGCAGGGATCGCAGTGCACGCACTGGCCGTTGATGCGGGCAGGGCAGGTGCGGTGGGAAATGGCACGACCGGTATCGATGATGAGGGCCTTGCCGCCGGGCTTCTTTTCGGCGTATTCCAGGGCAGTGAAAATACCTGCCGGGCCTGCGCCAATAATGATAATGTCATAACGGTTATCCATGGTAATTCCTCACTTCTTGATACGTTCTGCAAAGCCGATCTTCTTCTGAACCTTGCGCAGGGTGCGGGTGGCGATGGCGTTGGCACGCTCGGCGTTCTCCATCAGCACGGACTGGAGGTAGGCCTTGTCTGCCATCAGCTTGGCGTGTTCAGCCTGGATGGGGCGCAGGGTATCCAGCACCACTTCGGTGCAGTAGTTCTTCAGGCTGCCGTAGCCCTGGCCCTGCAGCTTGGATACGGTTTCCTCAATAGAGGAATTGCTCATGGCTGCGATGATGGAAAGCAGGTTGCTGACGCCGGGCTTGTTTTCCGGGTCGAAGCGGATCTCGCCGTCGCTGTCGGTAACGGCACGTTTGATCTTGCGGCGGATGGCGTCTTCGGGATCCAGAATGGCGATGTAGCAGTCGTCGGGGTCAGATTTGCTCATCTTGCGGGTGGGCTCCTGCAGGCTCATGATGCGGCTGCCGATCTTGCCGAAGTAGCCTTCCGGCACGGTGAATACATCGCCGTATACGCCGTTGAACCGCTGGGCGATATCACGGGTCAGCTCCAGATGCTGTTTCTGGTCAGCGCCGATGGGCACGAGATCTGCCTGGTAGAGCAGGATATCCGCAGCCATCAGCACCGGATAGGTGAACAGGCCGGCGTTGATGTTGTCTGCGTGCTTGGCGGCCTTGTCCTTGTACTGGGTCATGCGCTGCAATTCGCCCATGTAGGTGAAGCAGTTGAGGATCCAGCTCAGCTCCGCATGGCCGCTGACGTGGCTCTGGCAGTAGATGATGTTCTTCTTGGGATCCAGGCCGCAGGCCATGTAGGTGGCAGCCACTTCCAGGCAACGCTTGCGCAGCTGGGCTGCATCCTGACGGACGGTGATGGCGTGCATGTCCACCACGCAGTAGATGCAGTTGTAGTCATCCTGCAAAAGGGCAAAGTTGCGCAGGGCACCGATGTAGTTGCCGATGGTCAGGGTGCCGGAGGGCTGAATGCCGGAAAAAATGGTCTTTTTCTGCTGAACTTGGTTCTCCATGGGTAATTCCTCCTAAAAAGCGTGCGCTTATTGATTCGGTGTCAGGGTTGGCCCTTGGGGCAGGCAAGGCTGCGCAGGGCATGAAGCATGGGGCTGTCAGAAAGATTGCAGGGCCGTGCTTCCGGCAGGGTATACAGGAAGGGGTTTTCCGTAAAGGAAAGCAGTTCCAGCTGCCGGAGCGCCACCAGTGCGGCCCGGGTGGCGGAAAGGGGCAATTCTGCATGATTTGCGGCTTCCTCTATGGTAAAGCAGCGTTGGTGGCGCAGCGCCCGGTAAAGCCTGCGGCAGGCCTCGTCGCCCGGATCAAGGGCCGATGCCAGATTGCGCAGGGCATTGCTTGCGGGCAGAATGTGGATTTCTGCTTCCGGCAGCTGCTTTTGCCACTGGGCTTTTTCGCCGGGGAACAGCTCGCCATCCAGCAGCCAGACCTGTGTCCAGTGACCGGCGATCAGCGGAAGCTGTGGTTCGGTGAGCAAAGTGTGGAAGCTGCGGGGGTCGGAGGGTGCGGCTTTGGCAATGTCCAGGTGAGCCGCCGCCAGCGCATGTTTTGCGGAGGCATTGGTGCGGCTCACAGCCAGCACGCCCCGGTCCAGCTCCGTCAGAGCTCTGCGGAAATCATCGAAATGCTGTACGCAACTTATTGATAATTCGCCCTCCCGTTCCGTTTTTCCTGCCATATCCAGCTGGATTTCCAGAGAGGTACAAAGAGAAGACAGCTGCTTTTCCCCGTCGGGCTGGTGAAAGCTTTGAATCAGGGCATCCTGTACCGGCTTGAGGGCCTTCACTTCCGCCTGCAGGCTGGTAACGCCCCGGAAGGTGTTCTGCCCGAGGGTGAACACGGCATCGATACGATCTGGCATGGTGGAAGCATGCTGGCCAAGGGAAAAACCGATGCCGCCCATGATCCTGTCCTCCTGGCGAAGGGTCAGCTTCAGGTGAGCGCCGTTTGTACCCACAGCACGCCGCTCATCCACGGCAGCATTGCGCAGGAAGAACAGGGGGGTGGGGTTATCACAGCCGAAGGGCGCCAGCTGATTCAGCTGGTGATACAGCTCTGTATTCATGTCCCGGAGGGAAACCTCCGCATCGTACACCTGGGAGGGGATGAAGGCGGCGGGATCTGCCTTGCGTACTTCCGCTTGCAGGCGGCGGTTGAATTCCGCCTCATTTTCTGCGCTGAGGGTCACGCCGGCGGCCTGCTCATGGCCACCGTAGCGCAGTAGGATATCGTCCAGCTTTTGCAGGCATTTCTGTATGTGGATGCCGGGTACACTGCGCAGGCTGCCGTGAAGCTTGCCTTCGGAACGGCTCAGAACGCACACCGGGCAGTGGTACTGATTACATAGCCGCCCTGCCGCCAGGCCGATGACACCCACATGCCAGTTGTCCCCGGCAACGATCAGGGCGGGTTCCTTCAGAAAATCGTGCTCAAGGGCCGCTTCCTGTGCGGCCTGCACAAGGCGTGCTTCGGCGGTCTTGCGCTCGTCGTTGAGGCGGTCCAGCTCCGATGCCAGGGCTTCGGCCTCGGAAGCGGATGCGGTCATCATCAGCCGGACACCCTTGCCGGCATCATCCAGACGGCCAGCGGCATTGAGCCTCGGGCCCAGCTGGAAGCCCAGCGTATCAGAGGTGATGGGCGAGGGGCAGCCGGCAGCCTCCAGCAAAGCCTTGATGCCGGGACGCTCCGCCTTTTCGATGAGGGGCAAGCCCAGAGAAACGATGATGCGGTTTTCATCGGTAAGGGGTACGATGTCAGCCACGGTGGCAAGGGCCGCAAGGTCGAGATATTGCATGCTTTCTTCCATGCCAAGCAGGGCCTGGGCCACCTTCAGCGCAACCCCTGCGCCGCAGAGTCGCCGGAAGGGATAATCCCCCAGCAGGGGGTTCAGGGCCACGTCGGCAGGGCTGTCTGTGAGGGCCAGGCCGTGGTGATCCGTCACCAGCACCTGCATGCCAAGGCTTTGAGCCAGAAGCACTTCTTCGTGGTTGGTAATGCCCAGGTCAACGGTGATCAGCAGCCTGTATTTTTCGGAAAGCTTCCTCACTGCGGCGCAGTTCAGGCCGTATCCCTCCTCCCGGAGGGGGGTGTGATGGTCGGCGGGAATGCCATACTGACGAAGGGCCAGCGTCATCAGGGAGGCGGCGCAGATGCCGTCCACATCGTAATCGCCGTACACCACCACGGGCCAGTTTTCCTCCCGGGCATGGCGGATCATTTCGATAGCCTTGTCCATGCCCTGCATCATAAGCGGATCATGGAAGCCCTCTGGAGAAGGGTGAAGAAATCGATCCGCTTCCTCTTTTGTGGTAATGCCCCGGGAATAAAGCAGCTGCGCCACTACGCCCCCGTAGGGCGATAGCCGGGCGGCAGCCTCCGGCGGCATGGTGGATGTATCCCTTGGGAGAAATCGCAGCAAGAAAAAAACCTCCCTTGATCATGCTGGAAAGGGGTAAAGGCGGGTTGTGGAACTTTTTCGGAGGCAGGCCTCGTGAACAGAAAAAGGATTCCGAATCAGTATACCCCATTTGGAGGCATTCTGGCAAGGGCGCAAAGAGGCTTTTCTCCCGGCAGAAAATATGGTATAGTGGGGATAACAGGAGGGATATAAATGCATCAACTGAATATTTTTCACGAACATGTTATGGAAGCCTGCGCCCAGAAGGGCATGACGGAAGAAGCGGTACTGCTTCACGCAAAAAAGGCCGGATACGACGGCCTGGAATGCGACTGGCTCCGTCTGACAAACGCAAAGAAAAAAGCCGCCCTCTTTGACGGATGCGGCCTGAAGGCGGATTCCGTCTACCGCACCTTTGATATGGGCCGCAGAGAACTGAGGGAAACAGAGAAGGAATACCTCGAATTCTTTGACCTGGTCTCGGTGTACGGCACAAAGAAGGTGCTGTGCATCCCCGGTTTTATCCACCCGGGGGATGATGCGGCAGCCATGCGCAGCCGCATGAATGAGCAGCTTTGCCATATGTGCGAGGCTGCCCGGGAGTACGGCATCACCGTTACCCTGGAAGACTACGATCATGTGGATTCTCCCTGCTCCACCATGGGCGGGCTCAGGCAGTTTTTCGACAGCGTGCCGGGGCTTGGTTTCTCCTATGATACGGGCAACTTTGCCTACTCCAACGAATCGGCACAGGAAGCCTTCCATTTGCTGAAGGACCGCATTGTTCACGTCCACCTGAAGGACCGCACCCGGGACAGCGCATATGCCAACGCCGACGACAGCAACTGGGTGAACGATGTGACCGGCCAGCGGATGTACCCTGTGCCGGTGTGCGATGGCTACATCGGCATCGCAGGCCTTCTGAAGGAACTGAAGACCATCGGCTACGAAGGCGCATTTTCCCTGGAGCATTTCGGGGCGGCGGATCAGCTGGAGTTCATGACCCGCTCTGCGGCCAATGTACGGGCGGCCCTCGCAGCGCTGTAAGGAGGCCTTTTCATGATCCGTGTTACCATCTGGAATGAAAACGTTCATGAGCGTACCCAGGAACATGTGAAGGCCATTTACCCCGGGGGGATCCACAAATGCATCGGCGAATTTCTTGCGGCTGATGACATCGCCCTGCGCTATGCCACGCTGGATATGCCCGGACAGGGCCTCAGCGAAGAAATATTGCAGAACACCGATGTGCTGATCTGGTGGGGACATATGCATCACGATGAAGTAACCGACGAAAACGCCGCCATGGTTGTTCGTCATGTACAGGAGGGTATGGGCTTTGTTGCGCTGCACTCCGCCCACCACAGCAAGCCCTTCCGCTGGCTGATGGGCACCAGCTGCAACCTGCGCTGGAGGCACGGCGACCGGGAGCGCATCTGGTGCGCAAGCCCCTGGCACCCCATTGCCAAGGGTTTGCCGGAGCAGTTCGAGTTGCCCCGGGAAGAGATGTACGGCGAAGCCTTTGACATCCCCCGCCCTGACGACGTGGTGTTTCTTGGCTGGTTTGCGGGAGGCGAGGCTTTCCGCTCCGGGCTGACCTTCACAAGGGGCGCCGGCAAGATCTTCTACTTCCAGCCCGGCCATGAGGAATATCCTGTCTACAAGGACGAAAACGTCCGGAAAATCATCAGGAACGCCGTCCGCTGGGTGCATCAGGGCCGGGAGGCTCGCTGCCCCATGCCTGTGATCATGGGAGAAAAATTGGAACCCTGAACCGCCCGCATGAAACGGACGGTTGTAAAAAACGGATATACAGAAAAGCGCATCAGCTCATCGCTTTGAAGGCGGCGGGCAGGTGCGCTTTGCATGTTGCAGGCGATCCGCCTTCTTTTTCCATAGTCCGCCGCATATCCTCCAGCAGCAAAACCATCCATGGAGGGATATCCATGCTCAAAGGACTCAAACAGGGCGATGTGCCGCAGGAACTGATCTTCGGCTGGCCAAGGTCGGTGCTCGTGGGGGATGAAAAGCTGATCGTGGAACAGCATCAGGGTATCTATACCTGCTCCGACAGGGAGATCATCCTCAGAACCAGCTGCGGCCTTCTGGTGATCGCCGGCGAAAACCTGTCCCTGAGCCGCTATGACCGGGACGGCATGGTGGTGCTGGGGAAAATAGAAAAGCTGTCCTACCGGCCGAAGGGGTGATATGGTGAAAATGCCCCGCATGCCGCTCTTCAAAAGGGCCTTTATGCTCAAGGGACTCAATCTGGAGCGGTTCATCAACCTGATGCAAAAGGAAAATGTGCCGCTGTACAAGGTGCAGAGGAAGGATAACCGCACCCTGCAGGCAGCCTGCTGCGAGAGGGACATGGCGAAGGTAATGCAGCTGGCGGAGGAAAAAGGCTGGCGTTTTTCCATGGGCAGGCGCATGGGCCTGGGCAGGGTGCTGGAGGGGATCAGGGCCCGGCCCGGAATCCTCATCGGGGCAGCGCTGGCAATGGCGATGCTGCTGGTGGCGCTGAGATTTGTGTGGGTGGTGCGCATTCAGGGAGCGGGGCCCTATCAGGCGGATGTGGCTGCCTACCTGAAGGAAAACGGAGTGGGTCCCGGAACGCCCATCGCCCGCATTGACGCAAAGGAGTGGGAAAACCGGCTGACGCTTCGCTATCCAAGGATGGCGTGGTTCCATGTGTATGTATCGGGGATGACGCTGGTGGTGGATTGTACCCAGGGCCGCCCTGCACCGGAGGAGATGCCGGACATTCCCGGCGACCTCATCGCCAGCAGCGACGGTATCGTAACGGAAATCCGGGTATATGCAGGCACCGCCGCCGTAAAGCCAGGCGACGTGGTGCGCCGGGGACAGGTGCTCATCCGGGGCCAGGAGCGGGGCAGGGATGAAGCCACTGTTCCGGTTCGTGCCAGGGGAGAAGTGCTGGCACGCTGCTGGCATACAGCGGTGGTGGAAACCCCCTTGCTGACGACCGCTGATATGGAAACCGGCAGGGAGATGACGGTAATGCAGCTGGTTACGCCCTGGCTGGCTTTGCCGCAAACACTGGAAAAACCGGAGTACTTAAACTGGAATACCTACATCAGCCTTGCGCCGGTGGGCGGGGTGTATTTCCCTCTGCAAAGAAAAACCGTTACATACCGGGAGGTTTCGCTGGAATACGCCCTGCCCGATCAGCAGCAGCTGCTCCGGGAAACCCGTCTTGCGGCGGAAAAAAAGCTCAGGAAGGCCGTCGGGAGCTATGAAATCATTGACAAATGGGAAGATTATTGTATGATAGAAGATGAAAAACTGTCTGTTTCCATGACCGGGGAATGGATCATGGATATCGGGCAGGATGCAACTTGAACGGAGGCATGGCTTCTTGACACAATCTTCCAAGGTACAGCTGCAGATGAGCGGCATGGAAGCAACGCTTGCGCTGCTTGGCGCCAATGAGCGCAACCGTTCCCTTGTGGAAAACGAACTGAACGTAAAGCTGTCCCTGCGGGGCGGCGAAATGCAGATAGAAGGCCAGGAGCAGAACGTGGAGTGGGCCCGGCAGGTAATGGAAAAACTGCTGGAGCTGTTTGAACGCAAGGCGGTGGTGGACCGTACCACCCTGCGCTACGCCTGCTCCCTGGTAAAGGAGGACAGGCTGGACGGCCTGGATGAACTGGCGGATCAGGTGGTGGCCATCACCTACCGGGGCCGTCCTGTGCGCTGCAAAACCCTTGGCCAGTACGAATATGTAAAGGCCATCCGGGAGCATGAGCTCACCTTTGCGGTGGGCCCTGCGGGTACGGGCAAAACCTACCTTGCCATGGCCCTGGCAGTGGTGGCGCTGCGCAACAAGGAAATCGAGCGCATCGTGCTGACACGCCCTGCGGTGGAAGCCGGCGAAAAACTGGGTTTCCTGCCCGGCGATCTGAGCCAGAAGGTGGATCCCTACCTGCGCCCCCTCTTTGACGCCCTGTACGAGATGATGGGCGCAGAGAGCTATCAGCGGCTGCAGGAACGGGGCGTGCTGGAAGTGGCACCGCTGGCATACATGCGTGGCCGCACGCTGTCCGACAGCTTCATCATACTGGACGAAGCCCAGAATACCACGCCCGAGCAGATGAAAATGTTCCTGACCCGTTTTGGTGCAGGCAGCCGGGTGGTAGTCACCGGCGACGCAACCCAGACCGACCTTCCCGCTGGCAAACAGAGCGGCCTTTTGCAGGCCCTTGATGTATTGAAGGATATTCCGGAAATCGCCATCGTGCGGCTGAGCCAGTCCGACGTGGTGCGCCATGACCTGGTGCAGACCGTGGTAAAGGCATACGAAGCATACGAGAGAAAATCAGGGGGTGCTCACTGATGTTGTCCGGCAAACGCCCCGGAACCAGAAGCAAAAAAAGAAAAATCGACTGGGAAGAGGTCTCGCAGGCCCTCCATTCCACCACGGCACGGTGCGTCTATTCGCTTATTGCAGGGACGGCTGTGCTGTGCCTGCTTCTGATGGTAGCCATCACGCCCAAAAGATACGACCTGAAGGTGGGTTCTATTTCCCCTGCCACCATTACCGCCTCCAAGGAGGTAATCGACGAGATCGCTACCCGGCAGCAGCAGGACGCCGCAGCCGCAGCAGTGGACCCCACCTATATCTACAAAGAAGACGTATCCGGGCTTGTGATGGATGACCTCAACGCCATCCTGAAACAGGTGAGCGGCGTGCAGCAGTACGGCCAGGCGATCCTGGACGACAACTGCGGCGATGACGCTCTGGCCCGGAAACAGTACAAGTTCACCCCGGAGCAGATTGCCACTGCCAAGGAAAAGCTCACCTACATCACCCTGGCGGATTACCAGGTGGAGACCATCCTCAGGGCCTCTGCGGAAGATGTGCTGGAAATGTCCGAAAACATGCAGGCCGCTGTGGAAAACTCCATGAACACCACCATCCGTGAGGCCAATGTGCTGGAGAGCATTCAGTACCTGCAGCAGATCATCGGCTACAAGACGGATATCGACCTTTTGCAGAACGTGGTCACGCCCATCCTGCGCAAAGTGGTGCAGCCCAATATGGTCATCGACCAGGAAGCCACGGAGAAGCTCCGCCAGGAAGCCCGGGACGCTGTGGAGCCGGTGGTGTACAAGCAGGGCCAGAACATCATCCTTTCCGGCGAACGCGTTACCCCCAACCAGCTGACCATGCTCAAGAGCCTGGGCCTTCTGGATGACGAGACCATCGACCTGAGCATTTACGCAGGCTGCGTGCTGCTGGTACTGCTGTCCATGATGGTGCTGATCATCGCTCTGGTGCTGTTTGCGCCGGAAATGTTTGCTTCGCCCAAGAAAATGCTCATCCTGACGCTGATCCTGTGCATCACCGCCGGGGTGTGTATCCTTGAAAAAATGGTTAATCCGTATCTGATCTCCATTCTTCTTGGAGTGATGATGCTTACCGGCCTCATCGGCCCCGGTGCGGGAGCCGCAGGCGGGCTTGCCCTAACGGTGCTGCTCAGCGCCCTGTTTACCGGCGGCGATGCAGGATACACCACCGAGATTGTGAATCTGCTGTTCACTTCCTTCATCAGCGGATTCCTGGCCATCATTCTGCTCAGGCGCAGCCCCGGCAGGCAGCAGCTGCTTTTTACAGGCCTGATGACTGCCCTGGCCAATCTGCTCATCATCCTTACCATCGGCTTTATGACCAGCACCTCCATCGGTATCGTGCTGAAGCATTCCCTGTGGAGCGCAGCGGGCGCACTGATTTCCGCCATACTGTGCATTGCGCTGGATCCCCTCTTTGAGACCATCTTCCGCCTGGCGACACCCACCAAGCTGCTGGAGCTGAGCAATCCCAATCAGCCCTTGCTCAGGCGGCTGCTGATCGAGGCCAGCGGTACCTATCACCATTCCATCATCGTGGCAAACCTCAGCGAGGCTGCGGCAGAGGCGGTGGGAGCCAACCCCCTGCTGGCCCGTGTAGGTGCATATTTCCACGATATCGGCAAGCTGAAGCGGCCCATCTATTTCAAGGAAAACCAGCTGGGCGAAAATCCCCACGACAAGACCAATCCCTATATCTCTGCCGCCATCGTCACCGCCCATACCCGGGACGGCCTGGGCATGGCCATGCAGGATCGCCTGCCCAAGGAAATTCAGGATATCATTATCGAGCATCACGGCGATACCCCTGTGATGTACTTCTATCACAAGGCAACCCAACAGGCCGGAGACCAGCCGGTGGATATTGCTGATTTCCGCTACGACGGCAAACGGCCCAAAACCAAGGAAAGCGCCATAATTATGCTGGCGGATACGGTGGAGGCTGCCGTGCGTTCCATGCCCGACCCCACCCCCCAGGCCATTGATGAGTTTATCCGCAAGCTGGTCAATTCCAAGATTGATGACGGTCAGCTGAGGGATGCACCCCTTACCCTGCAGGATATCGATACCATCTGCAGCGCCTTCTCCACAGTGCTCCATGGCGTATTCCATGAACGCATCGAATATCCGTCCATCTCCCCGACGGCTGCGGCCCATGTGGCGGCCGCTTTGCCCAAGCCGGAGATCAGCCATGTGGAGGAGCGGGAGCTCAGGCCCATTGAGCCGGAAGAAGAAACTGCTGCCACGGAGGCGGATGCTGACCAGCCCGGCGGCGAAGCTGAGGAAAAAGAAGCCGAAACCGACGACACTGTTTTGCAGCAGGAGGATGTCCCTGAAAATCAGGAGGACAAGCAATGATTATTGAATGGGAGTGGAAGACCGCCTCTGCGGTGGATGCGCCCTTTCTGCTGGTGGGAGACTGCTGCCTTCAGGCAGAGGGTGTCGCTATGCCCTGCGCTGTGCATGTGGTTATGACCGATGATGATGAGATCCACCAGATCAACCGGGAACAGCGTGGCGTGGACAGGCCCACGGACGTACTCAGTTTTCCCAGCGTGAACTACCGCAGCGGAGAAACCGCCCGCAACAGCGAAAAACGTCTGCGCAGGGAATGGGATCCGGAACTGCGGGCCTGCCACCTGGGCGATGTGATTATCTCCCGGGAAAGGGCCAGGGCGCAGGCGGAGGAATACGGTCACAGCGAGGAGCGGGAACTTTGCTACCTCTTCGCCCATGCCATGTTCCACCTGATGGGCTACGACCACATGGAAGAGGAAGAAAAAAAGGAGATGCGCCTTATGGAAGAAAAGGCCCTGTCCATGGCCGGAATCACCCGGGAAGAGGATGCCCCCGCCATTAGTGACGAGGAATTGCTGGCCCTTGCAAGGCGGGCCATGGAATACAGCTATAGCCCCTACAGCCACTATCCCGTGGGCGCAGCGCTGCTCTGCGTAGACGGACGGGTCTTTACCGGCTGCAATATTGAAAACGCCTCCTTTGGCCTGACCAACTGCGGCGAGAGAACCGCCCTGTTCAAGGCTGTCAGCGAGGGAGCAAGGGAATTTGTTGCCATCGCCATTGCCTCGAAGGCATCTGCGCCCTATCCCTGCGGCGCCTGCCGCCAGGCCCTGAACGAATTCGCTCCGAGGCTTCGGGTGCTGGTCACCTGGGGGGACGGGCTGGTGGAAAAGACCACTCTGCCGGAGCTTTTGCCGCACAGCTTCGGCCCTGAAGATGTAAACGCCTGATCTGCAGAAAGAGAGTTTTGTTTGATGAAACATTCCGGATTTGTGGCCATTGTTGGCCGGCCCAATGTGGGCAAAAGCACTTTGATGAACGCCATGGTGGGCGAAAAGGTGGCCATTGTATCCAATCGGCCCCAAACCACCCGTAACCGCATCATGGGCGTATGGACGGGTGAGGATTCCCAGCTGGTTTTCCTGGATACTCCCGGTCTGCATACGCCCCGTACCCGCCTTGGGGAATACATGATGAAGGCCGCTAAGGACGCATTGCAGGGCATCGACGCCCTGGTGGTGATGGTGGATGCCACTGCCGCCGGCAAGCAGGATGGCAAGATCGTGGAGGATATGGCCCGCTATGACGTGAAGAAGGCCATTGTGCTCAACAAGATCGACCTGCTGCCCAAAGAGGCGTTGCTGGAACTGATCCAGCGCTATCAGGAGGCCGGCTATGATGATATCGTGCCTGTCAGCGCCCGCAGCGGTGATGGAGTGGAGCACCTGCGTGAGGTGCTGATCTCTTACATGCCCGAGGGTCCTCAATATTTCCCCGGCGATACCATCACCGATCAGCCGGAAAGGCTTATCTGCGGCGAACTGATCCGGGAAAAGGCCCTGCGGCACCTGAAGGACGAAGTGCCCCACGGCATCGGTGTGGAGATGATGCGCATCCAGCGCCAGAGCGATACGCTGACGGAAATCCATGCTACCATTTATTGTGAGCGTGCTGCCCATAAGGGCATCATCATCGGCAAGCACGGCGCCATGCTCAAGCAGATTGGCCAGGAAGCCCGGGCGGATATCGAAACCCTGCTGGGTACCCATGTGCACCTGCAATTGTGGGTCAAGGTGCGGGAGGACTGGCGTAACCGCATGGACGACCTGCGCACGCTGGGCTACGAGGATAAAGAATAACGAAAGAACGGGTCTGCTGCAAAAGCCTTGCGGCAGGCCCGTTCTTTGCCATTCGGAAAATGTATACAAAACATTGGCAAAAAATTAACAAAAATGAAAATAAAAAAGTTTCATTCTCGCCCTGTTTTTGGTATACTGTAACCACAGAGTGTGATTTTTTCTCAAAACTGCATTTGTGTATGTGTTTTGAGGGAAGAGA
The DNA here is from genome assembly GCA_015056145.1 of Clostridiales bacterium. Classification (GTDB taxonomy): domain Bacteria; phylum Bacillota; class Clostridia; order Christensenellales; family Aristaeellaceae; genus Limiplasma. The sequence continues at coordinate 26,610 of SVGY01000005.1, read as the reverse complement.
CCTCTTTTACAGGACGATATCGCCTTATAAAAACGGAGGTGTATTTATGAAAAAAAGGTTTCCCGCATTACTTTTGGCTGTGCTGATTATGTGCATGGCAGTACTTTCTTCCTGCCAGAAAAGCACTCAGCAGAGCATTGCTATCGATGAAAACGGTGTCGCCACCTGGAGCTCGGTAGAGGGCGCCGTGAGCTACGGCTACAACATTGTGGATGGTGATTATTCCACCTATGAAGAGCCAAAATACACCACGGAGTGCTCTCTTCAGCTGCCGGAAGGCTTCAGCGTGCATATGTGGCCCGTGTTTGAAAATGGTGAAACGGGCAATACCATCATGTCCGGCTACTATGGCGAGCCCCTTACCGGCGAAATCATCAACGCCGTGGCAGAAAAGCCCATCGCCGTGACCATGGATGAAAACGGCCTGCTCAGCTGGGAGGCCCCGGAGTACATTCAGTCCTATGCGGTACGCATGGAGGACGGAAACGGCCAGATTCTTTCTGAAGACTATACCAGCGAGACCACCTTTCAGCTGCGGGAAGGCTATTGCGCCGTGGTGACGGGCCATTACATCAACGGCAGCATCGGCCCGGAAAACCGTACAGAGTTTTTCGGCCAGCCTGCTATGCTGGGGGGAAACGAGGAAACCGTGCAGGCAGAAGACACCCCCATACCGGAACCGCCCTTGAGCGTGGAGCTGGCCATGGATGAAAACGGTCTGGTCACTTGGGAAGCGTTGGAAGGCGTGGAGGGGTATCAGGTCAATGTGGTGGATGGACGAGGCGTTTCTTTGTATGCAGGTATAGTGAAAGGTTGCGAAGCGCAGCTTGTCCCCGGCTGTTATATGGAAGTGACCCCCGTTTCGCAGGGCAGGGCAATCCTCTCGGTAAAGAGCGAGTGTTTTGGCGAACCCGCACCTGTTGAAGAATTGGAATTTACGCATCCTCTGCTCCGGATGGACGACAAGGGTCTGGTAAGCTGGACGGCGATAGCCGATGCAGAAGCCTGGGAACTGCTCTATTCCAAGAACGGATCACAAGCGATCAAGACCGTTCTGACGCAGGATACCTCCTGCCAGCTTCCGAAACACTACGCAGTGTACGTTACCCCCATCTATAAGGATGGTACCCGGGGCGAAAGTATGCGTTCCGCAATATACGCAGGCTTGGATCCGTCTACGCCGGAACCCCTGGATCTATCCGCCTATCAGGTATATGACCTGATTCCGGCCATTGATCCCGATTCCTTTGTGACCGCAGAAGACGGCACCGTCACCTTCACCGCCACCGGCCCCGACGGAAAACCCATGCGTTTTGAGGGCAAGGGCATTTCTCTTGTGGAGGACGGCATCTCCTTCGCTCCCGGAGGAACGTTTATGGCACTGGATGCCATTGGTACCATCGTGGCGTTCAACCCGTTTATGAGCGTGAACGAAGACCAGGACAACTTCTTTTCTTTCCGTGGCGGCTATGAGCTCTTCGGCGCAACTGCCGTGGAAAGCACCGCCCATATCCAGCCTATGACAGGATTTGGACATCATGTCGAGCATGCAGGATTGGAACCTGTGGATGTGGAAGCGTATTCTCCCAACTTTATCGGCGCTGAGGCCAGCGCATTCAATATGGGCAACTTCACCCTTTCCAGACTGGATGTGTATTACAGCACCGATTCCTACCATACCCCCATCCGTGAAATTGCACTGGATCCCAACTTCTACGGAACATACATGGAGGGCGAGAAGTATAATCCTGACAAAGAAGGCCTTTACAGCATCGAAGATAAAGCGTACACTTTCCGGCTGGTCTTTGTGCCCGACAGCCGCACTGCAAAGATGACCGAAGACCTGCGTTACTGCGTGGGCGATGTGGATAAGCCCTTCTTCACCGTGGGCGACCTGAAGGACAAGAACGGTGTGGTGCTGGATAAGACCACCGCCACCGTGGAAGAGGGTACAACGCTGGAAGTAACCATCGGCAAGTATACCTACGATGTAGCTCTGCCGGTGATCCCCTATTACAGAAATGCAGAAACCCTTCACGACCTGCTCCCCCATGCCACGCTGCCCTCCGTGGGCAATGTGAACACGCTGGTGGTTCCCGTTGCATGGCAGGGCGAAACCCATACATGGGACGATGAAACCATGCTCACCTTCAAGAAGGAGCTGGGCCGTGTCTCTGATATGGAGGGCAACGTGACGGATCACTCCGATGCTCTCATGGAGGAAAAACAGCGGTTCTCCCTGAGCAGCTACTACGACATGGCTTCCTACGGCAAGCTGAACGTTACCTCCTACATGACCCAGTGGTATCCTGCTCCCCATACCTTCGCCGACATGGCGGATCGGGCGCCGGACGATGCTTTCCTGGCTGATGTGCAGAGCTGGGTGGTGGAGACTTATCCCGATCTGGACTGGAGCCTCTTTGACCAGGACGGCAACGGCTATATCGACTCCCTGATGCTGCTGAACGCAGGCGACAATACCGGTCGGGACTACTTCCTCCCCGCCTCTTTCGCCGGCGGCGTAAGGTTTATGAATTATTACACCCCGGAAAAAGCTGGTACTCAGTATCGCCCCACGGCGAATGATTATCTGGTTTGCCACAGCAGCCTGTTCGATACCAACGTAGTCATCCACGAATTCGGCCACAGCCTTGGCCTTGTGGATTACTACGATGTAACCTACTCCGGTATTAACGCTGTGGGCAACTACGATATGCAGTCCTCCAGCTACGGCGACTGGAACGCCTACTCCAAGTATGCCGTGGGCTGGATTGAACCCACCGTTGTTACTGGCCTTGAGCCTGGCGAAACCCGTGAATATACCATCGGTTCCATGTCCCTTACCGGCGATGCCATCGTCATCCCTGCCGCTGGGGCACAGCAGGACGGTACTCCCTTCAACGAGTACATCCTCATTGACCTGTTCACCGACGAAGGCCTGCATCAGTACGATGCGGCACGGTGCGAGCTGGAAGGTGCAAAGGGCGTGCGCATCTACCATGTGAACTCTAACATGGAACGCCGTGAGTTGACCTATGACCTGGCGGGAGATACGGTGTTCCCCATCGGTACCATCCACGTTGCCAACGATTACAAGGAACCCGACCGGGGCCAGTACCTCATCGAGTTGATTCAGCAGGGCGGCAACAATACCTTTACCGATCTTGAGAACCTGCGCACGAATCTGACCGGGAAGGATCTCTTCAAGGCAGGAGACCAGTTCTCCGCAGAGAAGTACGACGAGTTCTTCTATGATGGTAAGATGGATGATGGTATGGAATTCGGCTATACCGTGAAGGTGGTATCCATCGAAACCAACGAAGCAGGGGAAACCACGGCTGTCATCAGTGTGACCCGTCAGGAGTAATTCAAAAAGACGAGTGCAGGGGGCTCCTCCCTGCTGGACGTGGGCAGAACCCACAAGCCTTGTGAGACGTTGATTTAGTAACACAATCTGATTGATAACCTGAGGGATGTTGCTTTGCAGCATCCCTCCTTTTTAGTTGCGTTACATAAAATGCGCTTTTCTTTTTCTTTTCTCAGAAAAGAAGAGTAGTTCGCAAAACCGCCAGGGTGAAAAAGCAGACAATGCCAATCCCGCCCGGCCAAAATGCGCTTTTCTTTTGGTTCTTTTCTTTTCTCAGAAAAGAAGAGTAGTTCGCAAAATCGCTAGCGTGAAAAAGCAGACAATGCCTATCCCGCCCTATCAAAATGCGCTTTTCTTTTGGTTTTTTTTCTCAGAAAAGAAGAGTAGTTCGCAAAACCGCCAGCGTGAAAAAGCAGACAATGCCTATCCAACCCTATCAAAATGCGCTTTTCTTTTGGTTTTTTTCTTTTCTCAGAAAAGAAGAGTAGTTGGCAAAACCGCCAGGGTGAAAAAGCAAACAATGCCTATCCCGCCCGGCCAAAATGCGCTTTTCTTTTGGTTCTTTTTTTTCTCAGAAAAGAGAGTAGTTGGCAAAACCGCCGGCGTGAAAAAGCAGACAATGCCAATCCCGCCCGGCCAAAATGCGCTTTTCTTTTGGTTCTTTTCTTTTCTCAGAAAAGAAGAGTAGTTGGCAAAACCGCCGGCGTGTAAAAGCAGACAATGCCTATCCAACCCTATCAAAATGCGCTTTTCTTTTGGTTCTTTTCTTTTCTCAGAAAAGAAAAGAACAACACAAAAAGAACAATTCCAAGCCCCTCCAAGGCTACCGGAATCGGCGGAGAATGTGCTATACTGAGAAATCAGCATCCCTTTGTAAGGAGGCCGTATTATGGCGAATCTGGATACCATTCAGCTGCATGCAGGGCAGCGCCCTGACAGAGAGACACACTCCCGGGCTGTGCCGATCTATATGACCACATCGTATTGCTACGACGATGCCGCCATGGCTGCAGGCGTTTTTGACGGCAGCATGCCGGGCTATACCTATTCCCGCATTGAGAACCCCACTGTGAATACGCTGGAAGAGCGCATTACCGCCATTGAGGACGGTGCAGCCACGGTGGCCTTTGCCAGTGGCATGGCGGCGGTTACGGCGGCGCTGTATTCCCTGTGCAGCTGCGGCGACCATATTGTGGCCATTTCCACGCTGTACGGCGGCACCCATACGCTGCTTTCCGCACGGCTGCCCCAGCTGAGCAATATCACCACCACCTTTGTGGGCCCCGATGACCTGGACGCCATGGAGAAGGCCATCCGCCCCGAAACCCGGATGCTCTACCTGGAAACCATCTGCAATCCCAATATCAACATCCCGGATTTCGATGCGATCCGTGCACTGGCGGATAAGTACGGCCTGCCGGTGGTACTGGATAATACCTTCGGTATGCCGCCCATCTTCCGGGCAAAGGGTTATGCGGATATTGTCATCCACAGCCTGAGTAAGTATGCCGGTGGTCATGGTACCTCCATCGGCGGCTGCGTGGTGGATATGGGCACCTTCGATTTCCATAACCCCCGCTTTGCGGTAATGACCACCCCCGACGCCCAGAACGGCAACGTGATCTATGCGGATCAGAAGGCTCCGGTGGCAACCAGGCTGCGCAATCAGCTCATCCGTGAGTTTGGCGCATGCATGAGTCCCTTCAATGCCTTCCTTACCTTGCAGGGACTGGAATCCCTCAGCCTGAGGGTACAGCGCCACTGCGATAATGCCCTGAAGGTGGCACGTTTCCTGGAAAGCCATCCCAATGTGGCCTATGTGCATTATCCCATGCTGGAAAAGGATCCCTATCACGACCGGGCTGAGAAGTACCTGAAAGCCGGCGCAGGCGCAGTGATGAGCTTTGGCGTGAAGGGCGGCCTGGAGGCCGGTCGCAGGTTTATCGATAACCTGAAACTGTTCAGCCTGCTGGCAAATGTGGCAGACGCTAAATCCCTGGTGATCCATCCTGCCAGCACCACCCACGGCCAGATGACCCCCGAGGAACTGGATAAGGCCGGTGTGCCGCCGGAACTGATCCGCCTCAGCATTGGCCTTGAGGATGCGGAGGACCTTATCGCCGATTTGAAAACGGCGCTGGAAGCCTGAGAAAGGGGAAAGACATTTATATGCCCGTAAAGATTCCCGATGCCCTTCCGGCCACACGGATTTTGACGGAGGAAAACATCTTCGTCATGACGGAGAAACGCTCCGCCAGTCAGGATATCCGTGCGCTGAAAATCGCAATACTGAATCTGATGCCCACCAAGGAAAAAACCGAGACGCAACTGCTCCGCCTCATTGGCAACACCCCCCTGCAAGTGGAAATCACCTTGCTGCGTACCGGTACCTACTCCAGCCAGAACACCGATGAGGGTTACCTTAAACTGTTCTACCGCACGCTGGAGGATGTGAAAGATGAATATTTCGACGGTCTGATCATTACCGGCGCCCCGGTGGAAAAGCTGGACTTTACCGACGTACTTTACTGGGACGAGTTGAAGAGAGTGATGGACTGGGCAGACGGTCACGCCTTTTCCACGTTGTATATCTGCTGGGCGGCCCAGGCCGGACTGTACTATCATTATGGTATTGACAAGCACCCTCTGGAAGAAAAGCTCTTCGGCGTGTTCGACTGCCAGCTGACGGACCGCCGGGATAAGCTGCTGAGGGGCTTTGATGATGTGTTCACCGTGCCCATGAGCCGCCACACCCAAGTGGACGAGGAAGCCCTCCGGAATTGCCCGGAATTGGTGATCCTTGCCACCAGCCCGGAAACGGGTATGGCCCTGGCCCGCAGCGCTGACGGACGAAGGGTTTTTGCCACCGGCCACAGCGAGTATGACCGGGATACTCTTGCAAGGGAGTATTTCCGGGACGTGGCAAAGAACCTGCCCATCAAAAAACCGGTGAATTATTTCCCCGGTGATGACCCGGAGCAGAGCCCCCATCTGCGCTGGCACAGCCACGCCAATCTGCTCTTTGCCAACTGGCTCAACTATTTCGTCTATCAGGAGACGCCCTTTGAGCTTACGGATTTGGCGGAACCAAAGAGGGAGGACAAAACAGAATGTTGATTTCCGAATATTACAGCCAGAATATCCCCCGCATGAGCTGCGAAGTGTTTCCTCCAAAGGCTTTTGATAAGCTGGAGGATGCCAAGACCGTTGTGGATGACCTGGCGGAAATAAAGCCGGCCTATATCAGCGTGACCTATGGCGCAGCAGGCAAAACGCCCCAGTTTACCAGGGAACTGAGCCAGCATGTGCAAAGCCGGGGCATTCCTGCCCTGAGCCACCTTACCTGCATCAATTCCAGCATCTCCCATGTGGATCAGGTGCTGGACGATCTGGAGGCTGCCGGGGTGAAGAACGTGCTGGCGCTTCGGGGCGATATTCCCGAGGGATGCACCTTCCCCGAGGAGGATCATTTCCAGTACGCCAACGAGCTTATTGCCGCCATTAAAAAGCGGGGCGGCTTCTGCGTGGGCGCTGCCTGCTACCCGGAAGGCCATCCGGAAGCCCCCAACCGGGATACGGATCTGGACAACCTGCGCCGCAAGCAGGATGCAGGTGCGGATTTCTTCACCACCCAGATGTTCTTTGATAACAACATTCTCTATCAGTTCCTGTACAGGGCTATGTGCAAGGGTATTACCCTGCCCATTTCCGCAGGCATCATGCCCGTGGTCAGGGCAAAGCAGATCAAGAGGACCATCAGCATGTGCGGCACCAGCCTGCCGCCCCGGTTTGCTTCCATTATCGATCGCTTCGGCAACGATGATGCTTCTATGGAAAAGGCTGGCATCGCCTACGCCACAGAGCAGATCATCGACCTGATCGCCAATGGCGTAAACCACATTCATCTCTATACCATGAACCGTCCCGAGGTAGCCAGAGCCATTTACCGGAATCTGGAAGGAATCATCAAATGAGAGAAGCCTGCTATAGGGATGCGGCCCGTTTTCTGGGCGCAAAAACTGCGGAAGACCGGGAAAAACTGATGCCGGTCATTCTTGAGGCGGAGCCGCATGTGCTTCGGGCGGCAAACCCGCGGCATATTCTCCTTAAAGCGCCTGTAAGGGTGGAGGAAGGACAGTTTTTTCTTGCTGAGCTTGATCCGCTGCCCTCCTGCGACCTTTGCCGTTTGTTTGAGGGCGCAGACCAGGCCGTGGCGGTTGCCATCACCCTGGGAGCAGATATGGACAGCTGCATCCGTCGCCAGCTGCTGGTAAATCCGGGCCTTGGCGCAGCCATTGGCGCTTTGGCATCCGCCTATGTGGACGACCTGCTGGATCAGCTGATGGCAGAGGAAGAAAAACGTTGGCAGGAGGAAGGCCTCAGCCTGTCGCCCAGGTTCAGCCCCGGTTATGGGGATGTGCCCCTTTCCTGGCAGAAACCGTTTACGGCACTGCTGCATACGGAACGGATCGGTATCCGGCTGACCCAGCAATGCCTGATGATCCCGGAAAAAAGCATCACCGCACTTACCGCAGTACGGAAAAGGTAAGAAACTCAGTCCATCCTTGGAGGAAAATAACCATGAATACCCGTTGGGAGAATTTTTTCGGTTCCGGTCTTGTGCTGTTTGACGGCGGCATGGGCACCCTTTTGCAAAGGGAAGGCCTCAAGGGCGGAGAACGTCCGGAAACATGGAACAGGCTGTATCCGGAGCGCATCCGTCAGGTACACGAGGCTTACCTGGAAGCAGGCGCCCGGGTTGTTACCACCAATACTTTCGGCGCAGCAAGAACCCATCTGGGGGACGATGCGCCTGCTTTGATGAAGGCTGGCGTTGCTATTGCCAAAGAAGCCGCTGCAAATTACGGCGCAAAGGTGGCCATCGATATGGGCAGCCTGGGACGCTTGCCGCAACCCTATGGGGATCTGCCCTTCGAGGAGGCGGTAAGCCAGTTCCGCCAGGCCTTTGATGCAGGTATCCAGGCCGGTGGAGACCTGATCCTCATCGAAACCATGACGGATCTTTTGGAAACCCGTGCAGCGGTCATCGCTGCAAAGGAAGCCCTGGAAGGTGCCGGGAAAGATCTGCCCATCCTTGTGAGCCTTACCTTTGACGAGCAGGGAAGGCTGCTCTCCGGCGCAGATATCCAGGGCACTGCCGCCATGCTGGAAGGCCTGGGCGTGACCGGTATCGGCCTTAACTGCGGCCGGGAGCCCAAGGCATTGATGAACAATGTCCAAACCCTGCTTGCTGCAACCTGTCTGCCCGTATTTATGCAGCCCAATGCCAGCCTGCCTGTGGTGGTGGACGGCGTGACTACCTTCCCCACAAGGCCGGAGGAGTTTGCGGAGGATATGCAGAAGATCGCCGCTATGGGCGTTCATGGCGTAGGGGGATGCTGCGGTACCACGCCGGAGCACATCCGGCTGGTGAACGAGGCCATTAAAGGCATGGAACGCACGGTGCGCACCTTCCCTGTGGATGGGCTGACGGGCCGCACCTATGGTCCCTGTATTATCAGCGGCAGAAGCGGCAGCCTGAACCTGGACAAGCGTCCGGTGATTATTGGCGAGCGGCTGAACCCCACGGGCAAAAAGCGCATGAAGCAGGCCCTCATTGAAAACGATACGGACTACATGCTCCGGGAAGCCATCGCCCAGACCGATGCAGGCGCAGATGTGCTGGATGTGAACGTGGGCCTGCCGGATATCGACGAAAAGACCATGCTGAAAAATATCAGCACAGCAGTGCAGACCGTGTGCGACTGCCCCCTGCAGCTGGATACCGGTGACGGCGAAGCCCTGGAAGCAGCCATCCGCTGCTATGCAGGCAAGCCTGTCATTAACAGCGTTTGCGGCAAGGAAACCGTGATGGATACGGTGTTCCCCATTGCAGCAAAGTACGGTGGCGTGATCGTGTGCCTGTGCCTTGATGAAAACGGTATTCCCGCTACGGTGGAGGGCCGTATGGAGGTGGCAAGGCGCATCATTGCCAGGGCCGCAGAGTACGGCATTCCCCGCAGCCAGCTGATTTTTGACGCCCTTACCATGACCGTGGCAACGGATCCTCAGGCAGCCAATGTGACCCTTGGCACCATTGCCGCCCTGAACCGGGAACTGCATGTAAAGACCATGCTGGGTGTGAGCAACGTCAGCTTTGGCCTGCCCCAGCGCAGCCTGCTGAACTCCGCCTTTGTAGCCATGGCTGTAAGGGAAGGGCTCAGCGCCGCCATTCTCAATCCGCTGGATACACTCATCCTTACCATGTTCAAAAGCGCCGTCGCCCTCTCAGGCAAGGATGAAGGCTTTGGAGATTATCTTCAGGCCTATGGAAACCAGCCTGCATTAACCCTCAATACTGGTACAGGCGCTGCGGCTCAGGCCGTATCGGCCAAAACAGATGCCGCTAAGGAAACCGGCGACGGACTTTTCCTGGCCATCAAACGGGGCGTCAGCGGCGATGCGGTGACCTATGTAAAGGCCAGGCTGGAAAAGGGCGAGGATCCCCTTGCCGTGATCGATTCAAGCCTGATGCCGGCCCTCAGCGAGGTGGGCGATAGCTACGAAAAGGGCAAAACCTTCCTGCCGCAGCTTTTGCAGAGCGCAGGAGCCGCCCAGGCTGCCTTTGAGGTGATCCGGATGGCGCTGCCACCTACAGAGCCCGATCCCGCAAGGCGCATCGTGCTGGCCACTGTCAAGGGAGACGTGCACGATATTGGCAAGAATATCGTCAAGGTACTTTTGCAGAATTACGGGTTCACCGTGATTGACCTGGGCAAGGACGTAAGCCCGGAAACGGTGCTGCAGGCCGTGGAACAGCACAGGGCCGCCATGGTGGGCCTCAGTGCCCTGATGACCACCACCGTGGGCGCAATGAAGGATACCATCGCCCTTGTACATGAAAAGGCCCCGGGCGTGAAAGTGATCGTGGGAGGCGCAGTGCTGAATCCGGAATACGCCGCCTCCATCCAGGCCGATGGCTATGGAAAGGATGCCATGGAAGCCGTGCGCATCTGCCAGAAGTGGGTGGAGGAATAACTTGTTTCTAACCGCAGGAAGGAAGGGTATATTATGAACGAAGAGACCAAATCCCGGAAAGAATTCTGGCGTGCCCTGAAATTCACGCTGTTTTCCATCAGTGCAGGGATTATCCAGATCGTCAGCTTTGAGCTGTTTTCCAGGACGTTCGGCTGGCCTTACTGGGTCAGCTACCTCACCTCCCTGGTGCTGAGCGTTTTGTGGAATTTTACCTTCAACCGCCGTTACACCTTCCGCAGCGATGGCAACGTGCCCCGTGCCATGCTGCTGGTGGCGCTGTTCTACCTGGTGTTCACGCCCCTGTCCACCTGGTGGGGTGATGCCCTGACCGGTATCGGCTGGAACAAGGATCTGGTCATGATCGGCACCATGCTGATCAACTTCGTGACAGAATTCCTCTACCAGAAGCTGGTGGTATACCGCAACACCACTGATACCAACGACCTGGCCCGCAAGGAGCAGGAAAAAGAAAGAGCAGAGGAAGCAGCCCAAAGCGAAGAGTGATCTGCATACATGCCGCCGGCGGGAGGAATACCTTCCGCCGGTGCGCCGTATTTACGGCAAAAAGCCGTGAAAAGGAGAACCCTATGAACGAGAACCTTGCAGAAAAAATACGCATGCTTCCGGACAGCCCCGGCTGCTATCTGATGAAAAGCGAAGGGGAAATTATTTACGTTGGCAAGGCCGTGAACCTGAAAAACCGGGTGCGGCAGTATTTCCATGGCAGCCATACGCCCAAGGTGGCGGCCATGGTCAGCCGGGTGGACGATTTTGACCTGATGCTCTGCCAGACCAACTTTGAGGCGTTGACCCTTGAATGCAACTTGATTAAGAAGCACCGGCCCTTTTACAATATCCTTCTGAAGGATGACAGGCACTATCCCTATCTGCGTATCGACATGAGGGAGAATTTTCCCCGGCTGACCCTTGCCCGACGCATGGATCAGAAGGACGGATGCAAATATTTTGGCCCTTACATCGGCGCAACGGCAGTACGGCAGGTAATGGAGGAAGTGCGAAAATTTTTCCCCCTGCGCACCTGCAACCTGAGCCTGCCTCTGAAAAGGCCGCAGCGGCCCTGCATGCACCATCAGGTTGGGCAGTGCAAGGCCCCCTGCGCCGGGCTGATCTCCCCGGAGGAATACGGGGCTATTCTGAAGAGAGTCATTGCCTTCCTTGGGGGGGACAGCAGGGAACTGGTTTACGAACTGCAAAAGGAAATGATCGCCGCCAGCGAGCGCATGGAGTATGAACTGGCAGCCAGCTACCGGGACAAGCTCTACGATATTCAGGGGCTGATGGAACAGCAGCATGCCATTCAGACCAAGGATGTGGAGCAAGATGTGCTTGCCATCGCCCAGAATGAGCAGGACGCCATGGTGCAGCTGACCCACATCCGGGCAGGGCGCATGGAGGGCGGCAGAGCCATCCTCATGGAGGGCTGCGGCGGCGAGGAACCAGCGCAGATCCTTTCCCAGGTGCTGACCCAGTACTACGACGACGGACATTTGATTCCCCGGAACGTGCTGGTACAAACCCTGCCGGAGCCTGTTGAGGAGCTGGAACAGTGGCTCCGTCAGCAGAAGGGAGGCGCTGTGACCCTTACAGTGCCCCAGCGGGGCGAAAAGCTGGAACTGGTGCGGCTGGCGGCAAAGAACGCCAAAAACGCACTGGATCATCACTACCAAAGCGAACAAGCCAAGTACATGCGTACGACCCTTGCCATGCGGGAACTGATGCAGGCGCTGAACCTGCCCAATCTGCCCCGGCGCATTGAAGGATATGATATATCCAACACCCAGGGTGTGCTCAGCGTGGCGGCCATGGTGGTGTTTGAAGGCGGCGAGCCTGCCAAAAAGGAGTACCGTCATTTCCGTATCAAGACGGTGGAGGGCGCCAACGACTTTGCCTCCCATGCGGAGGTCATCGGCCGGCGTTTCCGGCACGGCCTTGAGGAGCGCAAGCAACGGGAGGAGCAGGGCTTGCCTGCGGCTGGAGGACGTTTTTCCACCTTTCCCGACGTGATTTTGATCGACGGCGGCCCTCAGCAGCTTCGTTTTGCCCGGGAAGCAATGCTGGAAACCGGAGTGAATATACCCATGTTTGGCCTGGCAGAACGCTTTGAGGAGATCTACCTGCCCCATCAGGAGGAACCCATTGTGCTGGATCGGCGCTCCAATGCACTGCATCTTGTGCAGCATGTTCGTGACGAGGCTCACCGTTTCGGCATTACTCATCACCGGGCGCTGCGTGGCAAGGCAAGCATCCAAAGCCGGCTCAGTTCCATTCCCGGCATCGGTCCCAAACGGCAAACGGCGTTGATCCGCCACTTTAAGAGCGTGAAGGCGATTTTTGAAGCCACCGAGGAAGAATTGTGCCAGGTGGAAGGAATCAGCCGTGAAATGGCCCGGAGGATATTGGAGGAAAAATGAGCATGCTGACCTATCAGAGGCTGACAGCAAAAGAGCTGGAATCGTTTATTGACATCAGGATCAAACAGCTGAGAGAAGAAGGCGCAACGGAAGATATTGATCTGAGGCCTCAACTGAGGGAGTACTACACCCGCCACATGGCGGACGGTACCTTCGTTTCCTGGATCGCGCTGGATGAGGGCAGGATCATTGCCACCAGCGGCATGTCCTTTGTGGAAAAACCGCCCTACTTTGGTTGCCCCAATGGCAGAATCGGCCTGCTTTCCAGCATGTATACTGCCAAGGAATACCGCAGACAGGGCATTGCAAGGGCGCTCCTTGGAAGAGTGGTGGAGGAAGCGAAACAATATGGCTGCGGAGCCGTGCAGATCACGGCTTCGGATGCAGGTACGTTTCTATATGCTGATTTTGGCTTCAGAAGGAACGGAAATTTTATGCAATATAGTCTGTAAGGAGCCCTTGCAGATTCATAGACCGCCGGAGGACAGGATGATCGTACCGGCGGTTTTTGTTGTTCCTGAAAAACAGAGAAAATGAAAGCAAATGAGAGAAAACAGACGTAAGAGAAAGGAAAGAGAGGATTGCACCATACGCATTTGACTTTCTTTGACCATTACGGAACCAAACGAACGTAAACGGGACTTTGACTTTCTTTGACCTTGTGCTATACTGTAATCGTTCCAAGGGAGAGAACAAAGTCTCCCAAAGAATCAGTCAAAACAGCCCGAAATACACTCTTACGACCTATTTTTCAGGAGGATATGCTATGTATAACATGATTCCCTTTCACAGCCGCCGTAACCCTGTTATGACCGCCTTTGACGCTCCCTTCTTCCGGGAATTTTTTGCAGAACCCGGCAGGATGCCCATGCGTGTGGACGTGATCCGGCAGGAGGACAGCTACCAGCTCAAGGCCGATCTGCCCGGCGCAAACAAGGATGACATCCGCATCGAGGTGAAGGATGGCGTTCTGACCATCGCCGCAGAGGTGAATGCCTCCAAGAAGGAAGAAAAGGACGGCTATATCTACAACGAACGCCGCTTCGGCAGCATGGAGCGCAGCTTCCAGCTGGACAGCATCAACGAGGAAGGCATCACCGCCGAGTATACCGACGGCGTGCTCACCGTAACCCTGCCCCGCATCAAGGACGAGGACAAACCCGGTACCCGGATGATTGCCATCCAGTAAGCAAAAAGAGCCCCGAGAGGGGCTCTTTCAGCTTGTGGAAAAACCTCATTCTTGTCAGTCAAAGCCGCAAATCTTGCACCTTCGGTGCTCGCTGTGCTTTCTTGAAAGTGCTGCGGCACAAGGAATGTGGGCTCTGTCCACACCCGGCAGGGGGATGATCCCCCTGCACCCTGCGCATTTTTTGACAGCCAGAAAAGAGCCCCGAGAGGGGCTCTTTTTTTGTACATGAGAAATCGCATGCATTATCAGGTTTCGCTTGCTCTCCGGTAAGTCTTTGCCCCGCCGGGCTGTGCACAGGCATACAGAACCAAAGCGATCAAAGTGGTTCCTGCGCCAACGGCCATGGCAAAGGGAAGCGAATGCTCTGCCGCACGGCCCATCAGCAGACTGATCAGCATTGCAATGCTGTCTGTCAGCAGGGAAGAGACGCTCAGCGCAGTGGCACGGTCGTCAATGGTGATCAGCCGGTTTTCAAGGGCACTCAGCAGCGGAGTGAAGAGGGCAGAGGAGAAACCCATTGCCAGTATACAACCAAGACTGATCCATCCGTTCAGGGAAAAGATCATGATCACACAGGCTGATGCACTGACCATAAGAAGCAGGATGCCGCTATGCTTTTCGCCTATGCGCCGGGTGAGGCGTTCGGAGCAGGCGCTGCTCAGTTCTGCCAGTGTGCCCAGAATATAGGCCAGGCTGATTATGGAATTGCCCCAGCCGCAGCGGATGTATTGCAGCTGGTTGAGAAATACAGTGACAGTATGCGTCACCTCCCCAAAGAAAGCGCCGCACAGGATGACACCCAGCAGTCCCTTGGTGCGAAACACCTGCCGAAGACTGTCCCGGAAGCTATTGAAAGGGGAGCATTTGTTTTTCTGCGGCAGCTTGGTTTCGCTCAAAAACAGGGAGAAAACAGCGGCGATGCCATAGGCGATCGCAGTAAACAGGCCAGCCAGACGGTAGTTATTGCCAATGAACAGTGAGCATACCATGGAGGCAAATATCATGCCGAGGGTGCCCAGTGCCTGGGTGTGTCCATATACCTTCTGATACTGATCCTCTCCGCAGGAGGCATAGAGGATGCTCTCGTCCACACCGGACAGGCCTGCAAGTGTTACCGCCAGTAGAATCCTTTCCAGCAGGAAACCGCCGAATCCCTCTGCCTTCCAGAAAACAATTTTGGAAAGAAAGAAGAGAAAGGAACACCACACCATGGTTTTGCGGTGGCCGATTCTGTCGGCCAGGATTCCCCATGGTACTTCCAAAGCCATGGAAACCGCAAGGGAAACGCTTTCGATGACGGAAATCTGAAAGATGGATACGCCTGCCTGCTGGCGGTAGAGCGTAGAAACAGATGCATAGAAAACCATTCCCTGCAAAAGGGAAATGATCTGAATCACACGGATATTATTCTTTTTTTGCATAACAAAAGACCTCGCATAATTTACGGCACGAGTAATTCAACAGAGGATCTTCTTGCTGAAATTACGGAGGACTGATGCGCACGATAAGGACTCCTTTGAGGTGTTATGATGACGTCAGTGTAGCATAGCTGCGATTTACTGTCAAGGAATCTGCAGCAAAAAGGAGGGAAAGCAGGAAATCAGAACGCTTTTGTCGGGAAGAAAAAACCCGCCCCTGAAAACAGAGGCGGGAGCAAATATCATCTTGATATTTCAGCCGCAGATTACACGCAGCCCTGAGCCATCATGGCGTCGGCAACCTTCAGGAAGCCGGCGATGTTGGCGCCTACAACGTAGTTGGTGGGCTTGTCGCCGTAGATGGCAGCGGCCTCGGCGCACTTCTGGAAGATGCCGGCCATGATGCCCTTCAGCTTCTCGTCCACTTCCTCGAAGCTCCAGCTGAGGCGCATGCTGTTCTGGCTCATTTCCAGGGCGGAGGTGGCTACGCCGCCGGCATTGGCAGCCTTGCCGGGGGCAAAGAGCACGCCGTTTTCCAGGAACAGGTTAGTGGCTTCCAGGGTGGAGGGCATGTTGGCACCTTCGCCCACTGCGAAGCAGCCGTTGGCAATGAGGGCCTTGGCGCCGTCAGCGTCCAGCTCGTTCTGGGTGGCGCAGGGCAGGGCGATATCGCACTTGATGGTCCAGATGCCACGGAAACCTTCGTGGTACTCGCTGCCGGAAACACGCTCGGCGTATTCCTTGATGCGGCCGCGTTCCACTTCCTTGATCTGCTTTACAACATCCAGGTTGATGCCGTTGGGGTCGTATACATAGCCGTTGGAGTCGCTCATGGCAACCACCTTGGCGCCCATTTCGGTGATCTTTTCGCAGGCGTAGATGGCCACGTTGCCGCTGCCGCTGACTACCACGGTCTTGCCGGCCACGGTGTTGCCGTTGGCTTCTACCATGTTCTTTACAAAGTAGCATAGGCCGTAGCCGGTGGCCTGCTTGCGGGCCAGGCTGCCGCCATAGCTGAGGCCTTTGCCGGTGAGCACGCCTTCGTACACGCCCTTGATGCGCTTGTACTGGCCGTACATGTAGCCGATTTCACGGGCACCGGTGCCGATGTCGCCGGCGGGCACGTCGGTATCAGCGCCGATGTGGCGGTACAGCTCGGTGATGAAGCTCTGGCAGAAAGCCATGATCTCGTTGTCGCTCTTGCCCTTGGGGTCGAAGTCGGAGCCGCCCTTGCCGCCGCCGATGGGCAGGCCGGTGAGGCTATTCTTGAGCACCTGCTCAAAGCCCAGGAACTTCAGAATGCTGAGGTTTACGCTGGGATGCAGACGTATGCCGCCCTTGTAGGGGCCGATGGCGCTGTTGTACTGCACACGGTAGGCACGGTTCACCTGGGTCTTGCCCTGGTCGTCCACCCACGGTACACGGAAAATGATGACACGCTCAGGCTCCACAAACCGCTCCAGCAGTCCGGCCTTTTCGTATTCGGGATGCTTATCAAACACGGGGGCAATGCTCTCCATGATTTCGGTAGCAGCCTGCAGATATTCGCTTTCGTTGGCGTTACGGGCTTTCAGACCCTCCAACACTCGGGAAGTATACTCGTTCATTGTCTAAGACCCCTTTCTGCATCAAACCTGCAAATACATATCCTTCAAGGTTTTGCAGACGTATTATAGCACAATCCACCCCGCCGCAGAAGTTTTCAGATGCATTTACTGTGTTCTTTTCATTTTGGCAAACGGGGAAGACGATTGCAAAGCAGAAAGCGGCGGAGGGTTTTTACCCTGCTGGGGGCCTTCTTTTCTTCTGTGTCAGAAGAAAAGAAGCAAAAGAAGACCGCATTTTTATCCAAGTTGGCGTACAAAAAAGAGACCACCGCAAACCGGCAGTCCCATCTTCACACAAAACACCCTTTTCCATATACGCTTTTCGGGAGGGTGCGGGAGGGGGCTTTTCCCGGGGAAAAGCCTTCTCCCGCCAGCACCGTCACTACACGTCCCCGCTGCTGTCCCTGCCGGGGGCCTTCTTTTCTTCTGTGTCAGAAGAAAAGAAGCAAAAGAAGACCGCATTAGCAACCAAGTCGGCAAACAAAAAGAGACCACCGCAAACCGGTAGTCTCTTCTTCACACAAAATACCCTTTCCCATATACGCTTTTCGGGAGGGTGCGGGAGGGGGCTTTTCCCGGGGAAAAGCCTTCTCCCGCCAATACCACCATCAGCGCTATACCGTCAAGCTCCAGCAGAAACGCCCTTGTCCTCTGCGGTCAGTAGCTTGGTGAAAATCATGCGGCCTGCGCTGGTCTGTAGTACGGTGGTCACAACCACGGTCACTTCTTCGCCCACATGGCGGCGACCGTTGTCCACGACGATCATGGTACCGTCATCCAGATAGGCCACACCCTGGCCGGGTTCCTTGCCTTCCCGGACGATCTGCACGGTCAGTTCCTCGCCGGCCATCAGCATGGGCTTAACGGCATTGGCCAGGTCGTTGATATTCATCACTCTGAGGCCGGCCACGCTGGCCACTTTGTTGAGGTTGTAGTCGTTGGTCACCACGGTGCCGTCCTTTTCACGGCAGAGCCGCAGCAGCTTAACGTCCACTTCTTCCACGTCAGGATAATCCCTCTGCTCGATGGTGATGGGGTTTTTCAGTTCTTTCTGGAGTTTCTGCAACACGTCAAGGCCACGACGGCCACGGGCACGGCGCAGGTTATCGCCGCTGTCCGCAATGTGGCGCAGTTCTGCAAGAACAAATTCGGGAACCACGATTTCGCCTTCAAGGAATCCGGCTTTCGCCACATCCAGAACACGCCCGTCGATGATCACGGAAGTGTCCAGCAGTTTGCAGGGCACATTCATACCCTTGGCAACAAAGGGAGATTCGGTCTCTTCGTCCTCGTCGCTGAGAAGGGAAGAGGCTTCCTGGAAAATGGGATCCATAGCGGACGCCTTGCGCTTTTTGCGGGTACGCCTGAAACCGATGCGCATGCCCACATAACCGCACAGCAGATACAAAAGTGCGCTGAGGCTGATGCTCACGAGGCTGATGCCCATGGAAAGAATGGGCTGGGAAATGAGCCAGGCGATGATGAGGCCAGCCAGAATGCCAAGGATGCCCAGGATCAGCTGACGGGTGGAGAGCATTTCCCAGAAACGTTCCAGCCGGGCCATGATTTTCATAATCTGATCAACGATGTGGTTGCTGAGGGCGAAGAAAATGAATGCGCCGATCAGACAGAGGGCAAAATAAGTAAGGGCGATGTAACCGGTTTTATTGAAAAAATCTGGCAGGAATCTTCTGCCCAGCGGCACCAAAAAGGCGGCGATTGCTGCGCCGATGCCTGCGCCCAGCAACACGATGAGCACCTTCATCATTTTGCGGAATCCTTTGTTTTTGTTCATGCTGAATAACCATCCTTATCTGATACTGAATGAATTGTTTTTTAGTCTGATACCATGGCCAGGGCCTGCATCAGCGTATCCACGCCAATCAGCTTGACTCCCTCCATGGATTTGACGCTTTTCATGTTCTGCTTGGGCAGAAGGATCTCTGTAAAGCCGAGGCGTACGCATTCCGCCACACGGCGCTCCACCTGGCTTACCGGGCGCACTTCGCCACACAGGCCCACTTCGCCCATTACGCTTAGATTGGGGGGCAGGGTGAAGCCCATCAGGCTGGAGGCCACAGCCACGCAAACGGCAAGGTCTGCAGCGGGGTCGCTGAGGGCAAGTCCACCGGCTACGTTGATGTATACATCCTGATCAAACAGCTTTTTGCCGGCCCGCTTTTCCATTACCGCCAGCAGCAGCGCCACACGGCTGGAGTCCATGCCGCCCACGGTTCGTTTGGGTACGGAGTAAAAGGATTTTGCCGCCAGCGCCTGCAAATCGCACAGAATGGGCCGGCTGCCCTGCAAGGTGCAGAACACCACACTGCCGCCGGTGCCTCTGGCACGCTGGCTCAGCAGGGTTTCGCTGGGATTGGCGACGGGGATCATGCCTTCCTGACGCATTTCAAATACGCCCAGTTCGTTGACGGAGCCGAAGCGGTTCTTTACCGCACGCAAAAGACGGTATTCGTGCTGACGGTCTCCTTCAAAGTAGAGAACGGCGTCCACCATGTGTTCCAGCACACGGGGGCCCGCAAGGCTGCCCTCTTTGGTAACGTGGCCCACGATGAATACGGCAGTACCCGTCTCCTTGGCGTAGCGCACAATGGCTCCTGCGCTTTGGCGCACCTGGCTTACGCTGCCCGGGGCACTTCCGCTGTCCTCTGAAACCATGGTCTGGATACTGTCGATGATCAGAACGTCCGGCTGCATGCCTTCACATTTTTCCAGAATGCTTTCCACATCATTTTCTGCAAGAATGTACAGCTTATCCTGTGGAACCTTGATGCGTACAGCCCGCATTTTGATCTGGCGGGCGCTTTCTTCACCGCTGACGTACAAAACCCTGCACCGCTGGCTCAGGGATGCGGCTACCTGCAACAGCAGCGTGCTTTTGCCGATGCCGGGATCGCCGCCGATGAGGATGGCGCTGCCCGGTACAAGGCCGCCGCCCAGTACCCGATCCAGTTCCTCGTTGCCGGTGGTGGAGCGGGGTTCCTGTTTTTCTTCCACCTGGGATAGCGGCACGATTTCGCTTTTCTGATTCGTTTGGTATTTGGCAGCTTTTGCCGCAGTTTTTGCCGAGGGGACTGCGGGCAGGCTTCGGCGCTCCTCAAAGGTGTTCCATTCGCCGCAATCCGGGCAGCAGCCCAGCCAGCGTGCGGCTTCGTAACCGCAGGAAGCACAAACGTAGATCGTTTTTTCCTTGGCCAAGATGGTCGCTCCTTTGCCGCATGGCACGTCTGCCAGGGTTGCGGCATGTGTTGATGATATCAAAAAGTACAGGAATATGCCATGACAACCTTTGCCGGAAAAAAGCGAATGCGGCATGAAAAGACGCTGCATATGGCACAAGGCTGCGGCACACAATCCTGCGTACGGTGTCAGTATATCACAAACCCGTTTTTTTTCCTATGGGGATGGGGAGCATTTTTACACACCGTTCATGATTGCGTTACATCTATAAAGCAAGTGTGACAACTATCGCAAATTCATGGCGAAATCGTCTCAATTCACGAAAAACTGTCATACATTGCTTAGAAATCCTTCATTGACTGGATGCAAGTAAAACCCGTAATATGAAGATACAATATATAGGGGGTGGGGGCATGGCAAGACGCAAGAACGACTATCTGTTTATTCCTCAACGGAGGCGATCCCATACGGGGATCTTTCTGCTGGTGTTGCTTTTGCTTGCTGTGACGGTTGCCGGTGCCCTCATCATAAACCATGCGTCCAACAAGCGCATTGTACTTTCATCGGAAAAAGTGCATGTTATGGGGCTTGCCAAGGAATACGAAGGGTTTTCTGTGCTGTTTATCAGCGATATGGAAGCCTCGGAGCTGGGCAGCGATACGGCCCAGTGGAAGAGAATGCTCCAGGGAAAAACCTTCCATGCCGTGGTTTTGGGCGGCGATATGGTCGGCCCCGGCGGCAATTACGAGCCCCTGCTTTCACTGATTCACACCCTGAGCACCCTGCGGGAAGACGTGCCCATTTTCTTCATCGCCGGGGATGACGATCCCGAGCCCATCCTGTCCACCGCCCGGGGCACGCCCAAGGTAAGGGCCAGCTGGGTGGAGGCGGCAGAGGCAGCCGGCGGCATCTATCTGGATGCGCCCATGAGCATGCCCTTTGGCAAAAAGACGGTTTGGTTTTCGCCCCAGTACCTTTACGAGGTGGATGTGGACGGCATGCTCGGCAGCCTGGAAAAACAGCGGCAGGCCATGGAGGAGCAGGGCAGCCAGTACGATGCGGAGGGCGGCGCCGCTTACCGTGCCCTGAACTACCGCATTGAGGTGTACCAGCGCACCAGCATGGCCCTGAAAAACATGAAGGAAGGCGACCTGCAGATCGCTGTGAACCACATTCCCCTGGATGACAGCTACATCCGGGAGCTTATTGAGTGGGCAGATACTGCCAAGGTATACAACTTCCGCAATATTTCCCTGCTGCTCAGCGGCCATTACTGCGGCGGTCAGTGGCGGCTGCCCGGCGGCAAGGCCCTGTATGTGCCGGATATCGGCTGGCTGCCCACTGACGACCGCATCGTGGGCATGCAGCGCATTAACAGCCTGAATGAATACATTTCTCCGGGTATCAGCTCCAGCCAGGCCTATCCCATGAAGGGACGCCTTTTCAACCCGCCCACGGTGACGATCATCAGCTTTACTGCGAGGCTTGAGTAGGGGTGTGTGTTCTTTTCTTCTGAGCCAGAAGAAAAGAACCAAAAGAAGACCGCAAAAAACATAGCGTTTACACCAGTATAAAAAACTACCGCATACATCCAACCCGGTGTATGCGGTAGTTCTATATCTGAAACCAAATGTGCTTTTCGGGAGGGTTTGGGAGGGGCTTTTCTCTGAAAAGCCGCCTCCCAATCTCGCCCCGTTCCCAGCTTTACCTGCTTCCCTTGTCGTAAGGAATGCCTTCCGCTTTGGGAGCCCGGGAGTTCTTGGAGGTGAAGGCAAGGACGATCAGGGTGATGAGGTAGGGCAGGAGCCGGTAGAAGTTGGTGTTGATGTTCAGCTCCTTGAGGAAGTAGATCTGCTGGCCGGCACCGTTGATGAGGTAGAGGCTGCCGTAGCTGGCGGCGATGCATTTGAACATACCGAACAGCAGCGCAGCGCCTGCAACGCTCAGGGGCTTCCAGTTACCGAAGATCATAACGGCCAGTGCAAGGAAACCGAAACCGGCTACGTCGCCGTTGGCAGTGCAGTTGGTGGTGGTCAGGGCATAGACGAAGCCGCCAACACCTGCGAGAGCGCCGGAGATACCGACGCCTGCGTACCGCATGGCAAATACGTTAATGCCAAGGCTGTCTGCCGCCTGGGGATTTTCGCCGCAGCTGCGCAGCCGCAGACCGAACCGGGTCTTGTAGAGGATGATGGACATCACCACGAAAATGATGATGCACACATAGGTTGCGGGATACACCTTGTTTACAAAGGTATCAAAGAAGAAGCCCACATCCTGGGTACGCCCGATGCCGAAGGTGCTCTTTTTGAGCATGAACCAGCTGGCGCTGTCGCCGCTGAACATCTGCAGGGTGTTCTGGTTGGCGATGATGCGCACAAGGAACAGTACCAGCGCAGGGGCCATCAGGTTCAGGGCGGTGCCGCCGATGGTCTGGTCGGCCTTGAGGTTGATGGCGGCAAAGCCCAGCAGCATGGAAAACACTGCGCCCAGAATGGCAGCCACCAGCATCGTCAGCAGGACGAAACCCTGAAGGGCAACCCAGTTTTTGGCCTGATATACTGCCTCAAACCAGCCCCACTGCTGCACAAGGCGCACAAACAGCACGCCGATGAATGCGCCGAAGATCATAATACCTTCCAGGGCCAGGTTGATGATACCGCTGCGCTCGGCGTAGATACCAGCCAGGGCAACGATCATCAGCGGAACGGCATAGATCAGCGTTTGACGGATGAGGAAGACCATGCTTCCCGAGGTGAGGTTTTCAAACAGGGTCGTCATTCGGTCTTCGCCTCCTCTTCGATAAGTGCTTCCTGGACGGGGTCTTGTGCAGGTTCATCCTGGACTGCTGCGTCCGGGATGGCCTCTTCCGTGGTGGGGGTTTCGGGAATGTCTGCAGGGGATCCCTCCGGAGCGGAATCGCCGGAAAGGGTTTCTTCGCCGGTCTGCGCCACGGGTGCAGCTTCAGGGACAGTATCCTTCTTTTTCTTGCGTCCGGACAGCCAGGTCTTGATTAGCAGGGAGAAGGCGCTGAGGTACACGATCACGGCGATAATAACGTCGGTGATGTATTCGTTGTAGGTGGTCAGGTTGGTCAGCTGCAGGCCGCAGATGTCAAGCATGGACATGAACATGCCGGTGAATACCACGCCGATGGGATGGTTGGAGGCCAGCAAAGCCACAGGAATGCCGTTGAAGCCGGCGGCAGGCAACTGCTGATAGGTGGACCAGAAGAATTCGGTGTTGCCGCTGAGGTAGTACAGGGAACCGGCAGCGCCTGCAAGGGCGCCGGCAATGGCCATGCTCAGCACGATGTTGCGCTTGTCCTTGATACCGGCATAGCGGGCTGCGAAACGGTTGGAGCCGCAGGCCTTCAGCTGATAGCCGAAGGTGGTGCGGGTGAGGATGATGTATACGATCACCGCAAGGATGGCTGCGATGATGATGCCGCCATTCACCTGCGAGCCCGGGAAGAGCTTGTCCAGACCCAGCTTGGGGGTGGCCACACCGTTAACGGTGGTCTTGTAGATGTAACCGGTTTTGGTTCCCTCCATGATGTTTTTCAGGTTGGAAACATCAAAAGCCCAGGTGACAAGGTTGGCAGCGATCCAGTTGGTCATGATGCACGCCAGAACCTCGTTGATATTCAGCAGGGATTTCAGCAAACCGGGAATGGCTCCCCAGAGAGCGCCGGCCAGCATGCCGCCAAGAAATGCCAGCACCCATACCACCATGGGCGGGATACCGGTGGGGGCGATGCCGGGAATGATCATCTCGCTGGAAGGGATGCCCAGAGCGATGAACAGAGTTGCAGCGGTACCTGCCAGATACTGGCCGGGGGCGCCGATGTTGAACAGACCGGTTTTAAAGGCAACTGCAACGGAAAGGCCCGTCAGCACCAGGGGAGTGGCACGGAAGAGCATGTTGCCGATATTGGTGGGATTGAAGCCGAAGGTAAGGAGGCCGGTTTCAGAACGGCCGGTGGAGAACAGGCCGCCAAAGATCAGCTGGATACCTTCCCAGATGTTTTTGGGGGTCATGCGGGGGTTGAATATGCCCACGATGAAAACCAGCAGGCTGCCTGCGGCAAGGCCGAAGAGGATGGAAATCACAGAGGCCAGAACAGAGCGGGTACCTGCCTTTTGGAAAAAGGAAGTCTTTTTCATTGCTCAGCCACCTCCTGCCGTTTTGCGCCTGCCATATACAGGCCCAGTTCTTCTACGGTAATGTTTTTGGGGTCAAATTCGCCGACGATCTCGCCTTCGTACATCACCAGGATGCGGTCGGAAAGGTTCATGACCTCGTCCAGCTCAAGGGAAACCAGAAGAACTGCCTTACCTGCATCACGCTGACTTACCAGCTGACCGTGGATGTACTCGATGGCGCCCACGTCCAGGCCACGGGTGGGCTGCACAGCCACTACCAGCGGCTTGTCCCGGTCCAGCTCACGGGCGACGATGGCCTTCTGCTGGTTACCGCCGGACATGCTGCGGGCAATGGTCTCGGCGCCCTGACCGGAGCGGACGTCAAACTGTTCGATGAGGTCTTCCGCATAGGCCCGAACTTTGCCGAAACGGATGAAACCGGAATTCTGGAACTGCTTTTCCTGGAAACGCTGAAGCACCATGTTCTGTTCCAGGCTGAAATCCAGAATGAGGCCATGCTTGTGGCGGTCTTCAGGAATATGGCTCATGCCGGCATTGCTGCGCTGCTTTACGCTGGCACGGCTGATTTCCTTGTCCATCAGGGTGATCTTGCCGGAAGTGGGGTGCTCCAGGCCGGTGATGGCATAAACCAGGTCGGTCTGGCCGTTGCCGTCGATACCTGCGATGCAGAGGATCTCGCCGGCTCTGGCGGTAAAGCTTACATTGTGCACGGCGTCACGCTTGTAGAGCTTGGAGGGCACGCACAGGTTTTCCACCTTCAGCACATCCTTGCCGGGGGTGGCGGGTTCCTTTTCCACAACCAGCTGCACGGGGCGGCCCACCATCATGCTGCTGAGCTCTGCCTTGGTGGTGTCGGCTGTATTCACGGTGCCAACATACCGGCCCTTGCGCAGTACGGTAACGCGGTCGGATACGGCCATGATCTCGTTGAGCTTGTGGGTGATGAACAGGATGCTCTTGCCCTCGGCGGCCAGTCCCCGCATGATTTGCATCAGCTCGTCGATTTCCTGGGGAGTCAGCACGGCGGTGGGCTCGTCGAAGATCAGCACCTCGTTTTCACGGTAGAGCATCTTGAGGATCTCCACACGCTGCTGCATGCCTACGGTGATATCCTCCACCTTTGCGTCGATATCCACCTTCAGGCCGTAGCGCTGGCTGAGCTCCAGCACCTTTCTGCGGGCTTCTTTTCTTTTGAGGAAGCCCAGGGGAGCCACGTCCTCTGCGCCCAGGATGATGTTATCCAGCACGGTAAACACGTCGATCAGTTTAAAGTGCTGGTGAACCATGCCGATGTGCAGGGCGGTGGCGTCGTTGGGATTATTGATTTTTACTTCCTGGCCGTCCTTTTTGATGATGCCTTCTTCCGGCTGGTAGAGGCCGAAGAGCACGCTCATCAGGGTGGACTTGCCTGCGCCGTTTTCACCCAGCAGGGCGTGGATTTCGCCCTTTTTCAGCTGAAGGGTGATATCGTCGTTGGCCTTGATTCCAGGGAATTCTTTGGTGATGTGCAGCATTTCTATTACATACTGAGGTACGTCATTCATCTGCGCCCACCTCCCTTTCTATGGTTATTTAACGGAACACGCCGTTTTATACAGTGTAAGGTTATTATATCGGGAATTGGTGGAAAATGCAAGGTTTTCGGAGACGAGGCGCAATGAAAAGCGCAACAAAAAACCGGGGGAGCGTATGCTCCCCCGGAAACTGCCGGAGCAATTATTCGTAAATGATGGTAACGTTGGTGAAACCGGCGTTCACGATGCCGTCGGCTTCCAGCACGGTGTTATCCACAACCAGGGTGCCGGAAACGATGGAAGCCAGCAGGGCTTCGTAATCGGCAACAGCCCAGTTCTCCAGGGACCAGGTGGCCACGGGCAGACCCACGGCGTTGTCATTGGCGCCCAGGTTGTTGGCTACGTCGCCGATGGAATCCCATTCGCCAGCGTAGAACTTGCCGATAGCCCACTCGGTAGCGGAAACGAGGCCCTTGAGGGCGGAGGTAACAACGGTCTCGGACTCGAAGCTCTGGTCTACGTCAACACCCACAACGTAGGCATCGTTGGCGGAGGCAGCAGAAACGATGGAGGAGAACATGGAGCCGCCGCAAGCGAAGATCACTTCGGTGCCGTTCTCGTACCAGCCCTTGGCCATGGCTTCCAGCTCGGGGGAAGCGCTGAAGGAAGCGCCGTACTGCC
>SVGY01000016.1 GCA_015056145.1 Clostridiales bacterium | reverse complement strand
ACTTCTACAACCATGAACGCATTCAGTCAAAAACGGGAGTGGCTCCGCTCTCGCTTCGCCACTCCTCTTGATTCGCTTTCCCTACTCAGGGGTTTTTTGTGCAGTCCGTATATTCTGGGGCGGTTCAAATTTCCGGACGGGATTTTTTTGCAGTTTATAAATATTGAGCTATCCATGATTCCAGCTGGGGCCGAGGCTCTTCCACCCAATAGCATTTTCCATCCCTGCTGCGCCCGATGAGGCAGTGGTTGTACATCTCCCGGCGAAGGGTAGCAGGATCGTGAAAGGTATGCCAAAGCCCCAATGCGCCATTGATTTCGGATTCGGTATACTGTTTGCCGCATTCCAGCTTTTGGGAAAGATAATACAGAGCATGCAGCTTTTTGCGGCGCTTTGCAGGAAGGGCCGTCAATTGCATATCCGTATTCAGGAATGGTTTGATCTGGTCCATTGGGAGGCCTCCTTGGGGTTGTTGAGTGAAATATAGCACAAAATGAACCGGTTGTCCATGGCGGAAACAACCGGCTAAAAAACCTCAAGTGTGATCAGACGTCGTATTTGTTCAAAAGCATATCCAGCGCTTCCCGAAGCAGAACCGCTTCACCAATGCTTTCCTTCTTACTGAGTTTGGTGAGCCGTTTGAGCTGTTGCTCGGTGTAATGGGAAGTTTTGGTAACCATCTTTTCTTCCCGTGCAAGGGCAACACGGCTGCGTCCGTTCATTTTGCCACGATACATGGCGCCGTCTGCCTTGCGCACAAGCTCCACAACGGTTGCGCCATCCTCAGGGGATTCGGAAATGCCAATGGTCAGGCTCAGCGTGGGGTTTGCATCGGTTTTGATGGGATAATTTCTGCGCAGTTCCTCCATCCACAGGAATACGTCTTCCTTTTCTTCTCCGTCCGCAAAAAGAATCATAAATTCGTCGCCCGCATAGCGGAAAATTTTGCCGTGACCAAGCTTGTTGAGGAATGCTTCGATATAGCGCCCGGTTTCGATCAGTACACGGTCGCCTTCTTCATGCCCGCCATTGTCGTTTACAAGCATGAAGTGGTCAAGATCGACGGCAGCCAGAACAATGGTTTTGTCTTCTTCCAGGAGTTGGGCGGCTTCCAGTTCAAAATCGGTGTTCAGAGGGAATTTCAAGGACTCATTTACAGCATTGGACTTCATAATGGCACCTCCGTAATAATTTATATCGATATAATACACCAGATAATACATTGTGTCAAGTATTATTTTTAAAATAATATCGAAGAATATTTTTGGGGACAAATACAAAAAAGCATCCCATTTTTGGGATGCACAGCTTGTGGAAAAATCTTTTTTTGCGTTCAAAATCGCACATCTTGCACCTTTGGTGTTCGCTGTGCTTTCTAAAAAGTGCTGCGGCACAAGGCTTGTGGGCTCTGTCCACACCCGGCAGGGGGGATGATCCCCCTGCACCCGTTTCTTTATTGACAGCTTGAGCAGCCCATTTTTGGGATGCAGTAAGGGGTTGCGATGATTTATGGATGCAGCCAGTTGCGGCCGGTGGGGGAAGGCTGCTCATTTTCATCCAGCCAGAAGGTTTCCAGGGAAGGGGCATCGGGCTGGAGGGCAAAGCGGGATTCATCCACTGAGAAACGCAACGGCAGATGCTCCCGGATAATTCTGGCATATTCCATCACGCTGGCAAGAGGCTTATCCAGCACGATTCCACCAATGGTATCCTTCCAGTTGTCGGCGCAGGAAAAATGATTATCGGAGCCGGCGGTCATGGTGAGGCCGTATTCCTGGGCAAAACGGTATGCGGCGGCATCGTTGTATGCAAAATTGCCCATGTTAATCACTTCCACACCATGGCAGAACTGAGGCCCAAGGATGATCTGGGAAATGTATGCCCGATTGCGGAAAGGATGAGCCTGCACCACACAGCCGCCGTGTTTGCTTACTACCTGAAGTTGTTCGGCACGGGTCCAGCTTTCCACTTCGGGATGATTCAGCAGCCAGTTTTTGTCCAGCCCGTAAATCAGGTATTCGTCATGGTTGAAGTTTTGCTCCCAGCCGAAGAAAACGTCCAGACCGATTTTTTGTCCCTCACTCAGGGCATCCTCATAGCCGGAGCAGAACAGTTCAACCCGTTCCTTCCAGGGCAAATCACGGGGAACGGCAGTATTGCCATTGAAAAAATGGTCGGTTATGATGATTCCCTGAAAGCCGATTTCCTTATAAAAACGAGCGTGCTCTGCCCCGGTGGAGGTGCCGCATTTGCTTCCCTGGCAGGTGTGAACATGCGTGTCATACAGAAAAGGCATGGTACTTGCTCCTTTTGTCCAAATAATGGCCTGATTAACCATCTGACTATAAATTTTACCATACGGTCGGTAGGCTGTCAACGAACACGCCATAGGGTAAAGGCAACCAAAACAAGGGAAAAACAAATTTTTGCCCAAAGCTTGAAAACCTATTGACAGCATCTTGTTTATGTAATAAGCTAACAGTAATCCTGCGTATGGTTCTTTGTAACCCTGCGCCCTATTACAGAAGGGTGGAATATGGCTATGACTGCGGCAGAACGAGCAAAATACTGGGCTGAAACCTCTTCTTTTGATGAAAATACCCGCACTGAAACACAGCGCATTTTGAGCGACGAACAAGAAACCATTGCCTGTTTCGGTGCTGAGCTGACCTTTGGCACCGGCGGCCTGAGAGGCATTCTTGGCGTTGGAACCAACCGTATGAATCAGTACA
Source organism: Clostridiales bacterium (assembly GCA_015056145.1). GTDB lineage: Bacteria > Bacillota > Clostridia > Christensenellales > Aristaeellaceae > Limiplasma. The sequence continues at coordinate 53,211 of SVGY01000016.1, read as the reverse complement.
CGGTGGGACGTGCTACCCAGGGCCTTGCGGATTACCTTAACGCAAATGGCGGCAAAACCGTTGCTATCGCTTATGATTCCCGTCTTCGCTCCGACGAATTCGCCCGCATCGCTGCCGGGATTCTGGCAAACAATGGTCTGAAGGCATTTGTTTATCCCCGGCTGATGCCTACGCCCATGCTTTCCTATGCAGTGCGGCATCTTCATTGCGATGCAGGTATTGTGATCACCGCAAGCCACAATCCTGCCCAGTACAACGGTTATAAGGTATATGGCTCCGACGGCTGCCAGATCACCCAGGAGGCCGCCGACGCAATTACTGCCTGCATTGAAAAGGTACAGTACGGTGCGCCTCAGGCGATGCCCAAGGCTGAAGCAGAGGAAAAAGGTCTCTATGAAGATATTTCTGCCGACGTGGTAGACGCTTTTGTGGAAAAAACCATCGCCTGCCGTGTGAATCCCCAGGAAGATACGCCTCTGCATCTGGTGTACACCCCTCTGCATGGAACAGGTCTTGAGCCTGTGACCCGTGTGCTGGACAGCATGCCGGGTATCCGTTACACGCTGGTAAAAGAGCAGTGCCAGCCCGACGGGCATTTTCCCACCTGCCCCAAGCCCAATCCTGAGCTGAGGGAGGCTCTGCAGATGGGCCTTGACCTGGCCAAGAAAGAGAATGCCTCTCTGCTGATCGCCACGGATCCGGACAGCGACCGTGTGGGTGTGGCAGTCCGTCAGAAGAACGGCGAATACAAGGTGCTTACCGGCAATGAAGTGGGTCTCCTTCTGATGGAATATGTGCTCAAAAGCCGTATCCGCAATGGAAATATGCCTGCCGAGCCCGTTATCGTCAAGACCATTGTAACCAGCGACCTGGCATTTGCCATCGCAAAGAATTACGGCGTATCCATTCAGGAATGCCTTACCGGCTTCAAGTACATCGGTGAAATCATTGGCGTACTGGAAAAAAACCATCAGCTGGATCGCTATCTTTTCGGTTTTGAAGAAAGCTGTGGATATCTGGCGGGCACTCATGTCCGTGACAAGGATGCGGTTATGGCCTGCATGCTGGTGGCGGAAATGGCGCAGAGCGCCGCACGGGAAGGCCGTACCCTTGCCGATGAAATGGATTCCCTTTATGAGCGTTATGGCTTCATGGAAAACCGCCTGCTGAACTATGATATTGCTGGCAGCGAGCCCATGAAGGAAATGGCCCGCACCATGGAAAACATGCGCAAGGATCCTCCTGCCATGCTGGCCGGCTGCCCCGTTACGGTGGTAAAGGATTATGCTCCCGGCATCGAGGGCCTGCCTTCCAGCGATGTGCTCAGCTATGCAGCTGAGGACGGCAGAAAGGCAATCGTCCGTCCTTCCGGAACCGAGCCCAAAGTGAAGATTTACCTCAGCGCCCGGGCATCCACCAGCAGCGAAGCACAGGCCATTCTGGATGGCATGCAGCAGGAAATGGATAAGCGCATTCTTGGCTGAAGGTCCGTAAATAAGGAGACAGGCATATGTACAACGATATGATCAGGCATCTTAACGAAATCGTGCTTCCCTTCTGGAAAAAACTGAAGGATGACAAAAACGGCGGATACATCAGCTATATGGGCCACGATCTTTCGACGGATCCCGGTGCAGAGCGCGGGTGCATCCTCAACAGCCGTATCCTGTGGTTTTTTTCCCAGGCAGTGATTACCCTGGAGGATAAATCTCTGCTGGAATATGCAGATCATGCATACAATGCGCTTTTATCCATGCTGGATGATGAATTCGGCGGCGTGTTCTGGTCCATGAATGCAGATGGAACGGTGTTCGATTCCACCAAGCACACCTACAATCAGGCCTTTGCCATCTACGCCCTGTCCACCTATTATCAGGCCAGTGGCAAGGAGCAGGCGCTGGATCACGCCCGTGCACTTTTCGATCTCATCGAGGACAAATTTACCGATGAGGTTAGCTATGTGGATGCCGCTGCCCGGGATTTCAGCCCGGTGGATAATGGCAAGCTGAGCGAAAATGGTGTTATGGCGGATAAAACCATGAACACCCTGCTGCATCTGCTGGAGGCCTACACGGAGCTGTATCGTGTGAGCGGGGACGAAGAGGTAAGGCAGCGTATTTACTTCATTTTCAATATTCTGGAAAAGAAGATCTACAACCCGAAAAAGCACCGGTTGGACGTGTTCTTTGATAAGGATTATAATTCCATCATCGATATGCACAGCTATGGCCACGATATCGAAACCTCCTGGCTGGCGGACCGTACCCTGGAAATCCTCGGTGACGATATGCTCACTGCCCGTATTCGCCCTATTCTGCAGGATCTGGCAGCGGAGACCTACCGGGTAGCATATACCGAAAATGGCTTCTATAATGAATGCGTCCGTGGCAAGGTGGATAAAAAGCGAATCTGGTGGGTGCAGGCAGAGGCTCTTGTGGGCTTCCTCAATGCCTATGAGAAAACCTCCGATGTGAAATATCTCGAGGCCAGCCGCAGCCTGTGGAAGTTTATTGATGAAAAGATAACCGACCGTCGGGAAGGTTCCGAGTGGTTTTGGCAACTGGAGGAGGACGGAGAGACTCCCAGTCCCTATAAGCCCATCGTGGAACCCTGGAAGTGCCCTTATCACAACGGCCGTATGTTCTTTGAAGTGATCGGCCGTAAAGCAGGAAAAGAACTCTGATAAGAAAAACACGCATGTTGAAAACCCCTCCGGAAGAGCAGGCCGCTCTCCTGGAGGGGTTCTTTGCATAATTAAATCAGGCGTTACTTGCTGAGTGGGGCCCATTGGTGAATAAGCCGCAGCATCTCCTTTGCGAAGGCTGCACCCTTTTTCCCGGGGGCAGGCATTGTTTTGCCTGAAGTATAACATTCCAGGGCTTCCTCAATCAGGATGCGGTGGGCAGTATCCATCTGCAGGGCTTTCAGGGCCCATTGGCCTCCGCCTGCTTTGGAAAGGCACCGTTCTTCTCTGACAAATGCCAGTACCCGGCACAGGTTCAGGATGGTGCTGACGGGGAATTCGTCCATTGTTTCGCAGGCTTCCTCCACATCATAAAGAATGCTGTCCAGATAGTCGGCGTTGCTTACTTCGCCGAATACCTGATGGATGGGTTCGCCGGAAAGGGTAATGCCATAGCGGCGCAAAATCATTGCATGAGCAGCCAGATCCCTGTCATCGCCCTTCATGTTTTTAGCATAACTCTTAGGATCGCTGCGGAACCAGTTCAGATGCATGGGGGAGAAGTGCAGAAGAAAAGGCGTGGGGTAAAGAAAAGGATCACAGGCGCTTCGGGCAATTACGCTCATCTCAAGCCCTTTGGCCGGAGCGATGCTGTTCAGCTCCACCACACGTTCCATAAATCGGAGCTTCAGGTTGTCTGCAACTTCCCCGTCCACCACCACCAACAGGTCTATATCGCTGATTTCCGGCCGGAAACAGCCCATAACCATGGAGCCGTGCAGATACACGCCGGTCAGCATTTCACCAAAGCATTCCCGGGCGGCGGCAGTGAAGGAATCCAACAAAGAACGGTATTTTTCATTTATTCTTCCGTTCAAGGTATTCACTCCTCAATAAGCCGTACATGGCAGCATCCACAATGCCACGGTTGCTGAAATCGTTTTGCCGGAGGGTGCCCTCGTAGGTGAGACCGCATTTTTCCATTACCTTTCCCGATCCGGGGTTCATGGGATCGTGCTGGCTCTCTATACGGTTTGCGCTTACCTGCTCAAAAAAGAAGGGGATCAGCGCAGCAAAAGCCTCGCTGGTATAACCCTGCCGCCACCACTTGGAGCCGATGCAGTAGCCAACATGCACTTTTTCGATTCTCTCGTCGGTATCCACTACGGCGATGGTGCCGATGGGTTCTCCTATATCCTTTGGGACGATGGCCCAATGGTAGAAGTCTGCTTTTTCATAGCTGGCAATCCAGTCGGCTACAACCATTCGGGTGATGGAAATGTCTCTGTGAGTGGGCCAGCGCAGAAAGGTAGTCACCGCCGGATCGCTGGTCCAGTTGCGGAAGGCGGGCTCGATATCTTCTTCCGTCAGGCGGCGCAGAATCAGCCGCTGGGTCTCTATGGTAACCGTTCCAAGATGGTTCATGAAGGTACCTCCTTATTTTGTTCAATAGCGCTTCCTTCCAGAAGCTTATGAGCCTCCGGGCTTTCCAGGGCTTCCACATGGCGCAGTTTCTTTTCGATACTTCGGGTGCGGACAAATGCGCTGTCGATGCTGTCCGATGCCTGGCGCAGCTTTTCCTGAGTGCGCTCAAGCACCTGCGCAAAATGTCCGAAATCGGTTTTGACTGCGCCAAGCAGTTTCCAAACCTCCGCAGAGCGCTGCTCAATGGCAAGGGTGCGGAAGCCCATTTGCAGGCTGTTGAGAAGAGCCAGCAGTGTACTTGGGCCTGCAATGAGAATGCGCTGTTCCCGCTGTACGCTTTCCACAAGGTCAGCATTGCGCATGGCTTCGGCATAAAGACCCTCCAGCGGCAGGAACATCACTGCAAAATCCGTAGTATGGGGCGGGGCGATGTATTTGCCGATGCGCTTCGCCTCCGTGCGTATGGCGTTCATGAGGCCTTTTCTTGCATTTTCCACCTGCTGGGGGTTGCCCTCTTCGGCGGCTTCTGTCAGGCGGGCATAATCCTCCTGCGGAAATTTGCTGTCGATGGGCAGATAGATTTGTCCCCGTTCGTCTTTGCCGGGCAGGATGACGGCAAACTCCACCCGCTCGTTGCTGCCAGGCACAACCGCCACGTTGCGGGCGTATTGGGCGGAGGTCAGCGCTTGCTCCAGAAGGGCGCCCAGCTGCATCTCGCCCCATACGCCCCGGGTTTTCACGTTGCCCAGCATGCGCTTGAGGTCGCCCACACCGCTGGCAAGGCTGTGCATTTCGCCAAGGGAAAGATAAACCTGTTCCAGCCTCTCGCTGACCTGGGTAAAGCTCTCGTTCAGCCTTCTTTCCAGCGTGGAGGAAAGCTTTTCATCCACTGTCTGGCGCATTTCGTCAAGGCGCTTACTGTTTTCATCGCTGATGCGGGTAAGCCCTTCCTGCAAAGTGCGGCGGAGGTTTTCCATACGCTGGTCGTTTTGCAACAGCAGAGCGTTGGTCTTGTCGCCGCTGCCGCTGAGACTGCTTTCAAGCCTGCGCAGGCTTTCTTCGGTGATGCGCTGCATAGCATGCTGACGCAGTTCCATGGCCTGGGTGTTATCCTGGTTTTGACGGAGGGCGCTGCTCACCTGCTCGCCCTGAAGCTGCATCATGCTGGACATCATATTCAGAAGGTTATCGGTGCTGCGCTGCATGCCTGTGGAGAGTTCTTCCCGCTGGGTTGCATTTTCCTGATGCAGATCATCCTCCATATCCTCCAGGGTACGCCAGATATCATTCTGCATTTCACCAATGGAGCGGCGCTGCTTTTGCAGCATAAACACAATGATGATAATTGCTGCGATCATCAGCAGAAACAGAAGCATAACCAGTGCGATCAGCAAAAGAAAGTAGCCGCTGTTTGCACCAAGAGCATTCATGAAAATCACATCCTTTCGTATCGGAAGAAAAAAAGCTGAAAATTTTTTCAGTCTATAAACGAAAAGGGACCCGGGTCACATTTCCCGGCGTCCCTCCATGGCCTTGGCCAGAGTGATTTCGTCAGCGTATTCCAGATCGCTGCCCACGGGTACGCCGTGAGCGATGCGTGTCACCTTGAGCCCCATGGGCTTGATGAGCCTTGCCAGATAGGAGGCGGTAGCTTCGCCTTCAATATCCGGGTTGGTGGCGAGAATGATCTCGCTGATGCCGGGGTCGTTGAGGCGGGCCATAAGCTCCTTGATGCGGATATCCTCCGGGCCGATGCCGTCCATGGGGGAAAGAGCCCCATGCAGCACATGGTACAGGCCCCGGAAATCCCGCATGCGCTCGATGGCGGCTACGTCACGGGGGTCTTTTACCACACAGATCTGGCCGTTGTGGCGCTGGTGGTTTTCGCAGATATCGCACCGGTCGCCGGTGGAGTAGTTGCCGCACAGGCTACAATAGCGGATGGCCTTGCGTCCATTATAGATGGATGTAGCCAGTTCCCGAACATCCTCAAGGGGCATGCTGATGATGTGGTAAGCCAGCCGCTGTGCGCTCTTCTGGCCTACGCCGGGCAGGCGGGAAAGCTGCGATACCATTTTGGCAATAGGTTCCAGTTGCTGGGCCATTTTTTAGAACATGCCTCCCATGCCGGGTGCAAGCCTGGAAAGCTCGTTATTGCGGGTTTCCTCTGCATTACGCAGGGCTTCGTTCATGGCGGCAATGATCATATCCTGAAGCATTTCCACATCGTCGGGATCCACGCACTGGGGGTCGATCTCGATGGACTTGACTTCCTTTTTGCCGGTAACCACTACGCTTACCATGCCGCCGCCGGCCTGAGCGGTGAATTCACGGGAGTCGATGTCTTCCTGGGCCTTGGTCATCTGCTCCTGCAGCTTCTGAGCCTGACGCATGAGCTGCTGCATATTGGCGCCGCCGCCAAAACCACCGAATTGCTGATGTCTTGCCATTGTAAGTCCCTCCATTTATTGGTTGCCGCCGGGAAAAACGGCGGGCAGTATGAATGTATTTAGCGTAATACCCTTATACTATACCTGTTTTTATACGAAAATGCAACTGTTTCAGGGATTTGGCAGGGCCAGTTGGCCGCTCTCGCCATCCAGGTCTATTTCAATCCCGACAACGCCCAGTGCCGGCAAAACCTTTCCCCAGAAATCATCCTGACGGAAAACCAGCGTAGCGCTGTTATCGCAAGGGTGGAAGGCGATCTTTTCCGTGGCACGGATGGCTTTTTCATAACCGAAAACAATTTGATGCTCCCGGTCGTAAAGAAGGGCCAGAGGGCTGACGCTGCCGGAGGTCAGGTGCAGAAGCTCCGGCAGGGCCTCGTTGGGCGCAAAGCTCAGCCGGGATACGCCCAACGCCTTGCTGACCACGGAAGTGCGGTAGGGTGTGCCGGGGCGCAGCACCATCAGGTAATAGTTGGTTTTTTGCCGGTTGCAGAGGAAGATATTCTTGCAGAAGGTAACATCCTTCGTGGCAAAGGGCAGGGCAAGGCAGTCCTCGATTGTCATAGCGGCAGGATGTTCATAAAACTCAAAAGGAATATGGTTTTCTTTTAAAAATTCAAGGATTTCCGCACGGTTGCGGGAAAGATCGGCCTGCATATGAAACGCCTCCAGTATATTATGAACTGTGATAATGATACTGAATCGAAGCAGGATTGTCAAAGCTTTTCCCAAACTGGAAAAAAACGCTGGAATGTGCTATACTGTACAGGATTTAGTTTAATGCGGAAAGGACGTATACGAATGGATATTACAGCCATCCTTTGCCAGGAATTTCAGCTGAAAAAGCCCCAGTGCGAAAATGTGCTGAAGCTTATCGACGATGGAAACACCATCCCTTTCATAGCCCGCTACCGTAAGGAAATGACCGGCTCCCTGGACGACCAGATCCTGCGTTCCATTTACGAGCGACTGCAATACCTGCGTGGCCTGGACAAGCGCCGCAGCGAAATCCAGAACACCCTTACCGAACAGGGGAACCTGACCGAAGAGCTGGAAGCCAAGCTCAGCGCAGCCACCACTCTGGCTGAGTTGGAGGATATTTACCGGCCTTTCAAGCCCAAGCGCCGCACCCGTGCCACCATTGCCAAGGAAAAGGGCCTCGAGCCTCTGGCCCTGCAGCTTTTGATGCAGAATGTGGCAAAGGGCAGCCTGGAGGATATTGCCGCCCCCTACATCAACGAAGAGAAAGGTGTAAATACCGAAGAGGAAGCGCTGCAGGGTGCCCGGGATATTTTGGCCGAGCAGTTCAGCGACGACAGCGATTCCCGCAAAGCCCTTCGTGAACTGGCCTTCCGCAGCGCCGTGATCGAAAGCAAAAACACCAAGGATGAGGAAAGCGTGTACAATATGTACTACGAGTTTTCTCAGGAAGTGCGCACCATTCCGGGCCACCGTATCCTTGCCATTAACCGGGGCGAGAGGGAAGAGTTCCTCAAGGTGACTGTCCGCATGGATGATACTGCATCTGTGGGCGTGCTCAACAAGGCGTTTGTCCGTCCCGGCAGCATTACCACCGCTCAGGTGGAGATGGCTGCTCAGGATGCATGGGATCGTCTTATCAAGCCCAGCCTTGAGCGTGAGGTTCGTGCGGAGCTTACGGATAAGGCTGGTACTGCCGCCATTCAGGTGTTTGGTAAGAATCTGCATCAGCTGCTGATGGCGCCCCCTGTAAAGGGAAAGGTGACTTTGGGTGTGGACCCCGGTTTCCGTACCGGCTGCAAACTGGCTGTGGTGGATGAAAACGGCAAGGTGCTGGCCACCGGCGTGGGCCATTTCACCCTGCCGGGCATGGAAGCTGCCAAGGCCCGTGCCAGGAAGGATATCATTGCCATGTGCCGGCAGTTCGGCGTTACTGCCATCGCCATCGGCAACGGTACTGCTTCCCGTGAAGCGGAACAGTTTATTGCATCTCTGCTGCCGGAGTTGGATGGGGCAGCCTATATGATCGTCAGCGAGGCAGGCGCATCCGTGTATTCTGCCAGCAAACTGGCTGCGGAAGAGTTCCCCCAGTTCGATGTTTCTCTGCGCAGCGCCGTAAGCATTGCCCGCCGCATGCAGGATCCTCTGGCGGAGCTGGTGAAAATCGACCCCAAGGCCATTGGCGTGGGTCAGTATCAGCATGATTTGAAGGAAAGCCAGCTGGAAGAGGCCCTGGACGGCGTGGTGGAAGGCTGTGTAAACAGCGTAGGCGTTGAGCTTTCTACTGCTTCGCCCTCTCTGCTTTCCCATGTGGCAGGCATCGGCCCTGCTCTTGCCAAGAATATCGTTGCCTACCGTGAGGAAAACGGTATCACCAGCCGTGCACAGCTTAAGAAGGTTCCCAAACTGGGGCCCAAGGCCTTTGAGCAGTGCGCAGGCTTCCTGCGTGTGCGGGATAGCAAAAATGCCCTGGATGCCACCGCAGTCCATCCGGAAAGCTACGATGCAGCCAAGGCTCTTCTGGAAAAGCTGGGCTATCAGCTTTCCGATATCCGCGCCGGCAAGCTGACCGACATGAACGCACGCATGGAGGAAATTGGCGTAAAGAAGCTGGCGGAGGAACTTGGCATCGGCGAACCTACACTGAAGGATATCGCCAGAGAACTTCAGAAGCCGGGCCGTGACCCCCGCGACGATCTGCCCAAGCCTGTGCTCCGCACCGACGTTCTGGATATCAAGGATCTTGTTGCTGGCATGGAACTGATGGGCACTGTGCGCAACGTCATCGACTTCGGTGCCTTTGTGGATATCGGCGTGCATCAGGATGGACTTGTACATATCAGCCGGATGGCAAACCGCTTCATCAAGCATCCTGCCGAGGTGGTAAAGGTCGGCGACGTGATCAAGGTATGGGTAGTGGATGTGGACGTTAAGAAAATGCGCATCGCCCTTACCATGCTCCCGCCCAAAACCAAGGAATGATATTGTTCTTTCGGTGTATTTGGATTGACAGCTATTGACATTTTTCACAAGGATTATACAATTACAGTGTAATTGAGGAAACTCAATGAATAGAGGTTGCGGATGACATCAGTAGCCGCTGGAGCCTTTGCCGGGCTGTGAAAGCGTGCGAAAGGGGAATCTGCCGAAATGAAGAACCAGGCAAAGGGTTCTTCGTTGGGCAACGGGATAAGATCCCGCTGACTGTCACGGCCTAAAGCCGTGGGGCGCTATTCACTGTTATATTCATGTAGAGTAGAAGCAGCGATGGCGTAATGCATCGCTGCTTTTTATATGAATGAAAAGGAATCAGCGTTTGGAGAACCAAATTACAAAAGGAGGACTCAACATGAAGAAAAAACTGCTTCTTCTGGGAACCATCGTTCTCATCTGTGTGATGGCGGTTGTAACCGTGCTGGCAGAAGCTCCTGCAGATGCCGCCGCCGAAGCCGCACAGGCTCCCGTCAACGCATTCATCGGCACCTTCTGGTCTCTGGTGCCCCCGCTGGTAGCCATCGTTCTGGCACTGATCACCCGGGAAGTGTACAGCTCCCTGTTCGCCGGAATCGTGGTGGGCGCACTGTTCTACAACAACTTCAATGTTGTGGGCACGGTGGATACCATCGTGCAGCAGGGCCTGATTGAAGCTGTGGCCGGCACTGCAGGTATCTTTGTATTCCTGGTGCTGCTGGGCGTGATGATCGCTTTGATCAACAAGGCTGGTGTGAGCGCTGCTTTTGGCCAGTGGGCCAAAACCCATATCAAGAGCAAGACCGGCTCCATCTTCTGCACTTTCATTCTGGGCGTGCTCATCTTTATTGATGACTACTTCAACTGCCTCACCGTTGGCTCCGTTATGCGCCCTGTAACCGACACCCATAAGGTAAGCCGTGCCAAGCTGGCCTACATTATCGATGCCACCGCCGCACCTATCTGCATGATCGCTCCCATCTCTTCCTGGGCAGCCGCTGTGGCTGAGTACACCAAGGATGTGGTAAATGCTGCCGGTAACGAGGTTTCCTCCCTGGCATTGTTCTGCAGGGCGATTCCCTATAACTTCTATTCTCTTCTGACGCTGGTGTTCATCATCGCCATCACCCTGATGAAGTTTGACTTCGGCCCCATGCGCAAGCATGAAATCAATGCAGCCAACGGCGATCTGTTCACCTTCGGCAAAGAAGTGGTTTCCGATAAGGAAGCAGAACTTGGCGCAAACAAAAAGAGCAAGGTTATCGACCTGGTGCTGCCCATCGTTGTGCTGATCGCTCTGTCCGTGCTTACGCTGATCTATGTGGGCGGCTTCTTCACCGCTGGAGATGCCTATCACAACTTCATCGCTGCCTTTGGCAATACTGATGCTACCGTGGGTCTGCCTCTTGGTGCAATTGTTGCGCTGGTGCTTACCATCATCTATCTGGTATGCCGCCGCCTGCTCACCTTCAAGGAGGCCATGGAATGCATTCCCAAGGGCTTCATTGCCATGGTGCCTGCCATCCTGATCCTGACCATGGCTACCGCTCTTAAGAATATGACCGGTCTGCTTGAATCCGACGCCTTTGTAAAGGGCGCACTGGCCAATGCTCAAACGCTGCAGAATTTCCTGCCGGCCATCATCTTCCTGGTGGCTTGCGCCATCGCTTTTGCGACCGGTACTTCCTGGGGTACCTTCGGTATCCTGATCCCCATTGTGCTGGGTGTATTCCCTGCCGGAAGCGAGCTTGCCATCATCGGCATGTCCGCCTGCCTGGCCGGCGCTGTATGCGGCGACCATTGCTCTCCCATTTCCGATACCACCATCATGTCCTCCGCAGGCGCTCAGTGCGAGCATGTGAATCACGTTTCCACCCAGCTGCCCTATGCCATTACCGTGGCTGCGGTGTCCTTTGTGGCCTATATCATCACCGGCTTTGTACAGAATTGGCTTATCACTCTGCCCATCGCCATTGCACTGATGATCGGTACTCTTGTGGTGATCAAACTGATCAGCAAGCCCAAGGAAGCCTGAGAATAATATGCAAAAAAGAACCGTTTCTTTTGTGAAACGGTTCTTTCAGCTTGTCGAAAAACCTCATTCTTGTCAGTCAAAGCCGCAAATCTTGCACCTTCGGTGCTCGCTGTGCTTTCTTGAAAGTGCTGCGGCACAAGGAATGTGGGCTCTGCCCACACCCGGCAGGGGGATGATCCCCCTGCACCCTGCGCATTTTTTGACAGCCAAAAAGAACCGTTTCTTTTGTGAAACGGTTCTTTTTTATGGAGAAGCAAGAGGGGCTGGTTCAGCCTTTTCTTCTGTTCAGCAGGGGCCTTGCAACGGTAACGTTGAAAAATTCAATGACAGGCCCCATAAAGAAGGCGGTAATGATGGTGCCGATACCTGCGATGGTGGGAACGGTTCCCCAGGTGCCGCCTGCCAGCAAAAACAAAGCTACACCAAGCATCACGCAGATAACATCGGTGAAAATGCGGCAGTACTGAAACTTGGCAACCTTCCATTTGCGGGACATGACGATAGCGACTGCGTCATAGGTGGAAACGCCCAGATCAGCGGTCATATACAGAGCGGAGCCAAAGCAGATGACCACAATGCCGACCACAAGGCAGATGCTGCGAACCAGCAGACTGGGAGCAATGATCAGCTTTTGCAGGGTGTTAAAGGTGAAATCGGTAATGTATCCCAGCAGGAACAAGTTGATGAAGGTGGCGATACCGATATTGTGCCGATCCACCAGCACGCTGAAGATGAGCAGAAGCAGATTCACAATCACATACAGGGTGCCGAAGGAAATGGGGATCAGTTTGTCTAAACCCGCCATCAAAGTTTGGAAGGGATCCACGCCAAGGGCAGCGATTTTGAATACGCCTACGCTGATGGCGCAGATAATAACCCCCAGCAATGACATCAGAATGCGTTTTCCTTTGATACTCATGGCCAAATCTCACTTTACATTTGTTTTGCCGGCAATGTTTGCCAAAGCTAAGACAGTATATCATTCCTGTATGCCAAATGCAACAAAAGAAAACGTTTGTGATGAAAAAACCGGCGGTCATTCCGAGATGGAATAACCACCGGTTTTGAGGGCTTTGAGACCCTTGGAAAGGTTCTCTTCCTTTATAAGGATATAGTCCGTGTTGAAAGTGGATACCACAAAAATGCCAATCTGGTTTTCTGCAAGAACGCTAGAGATTCGGGCCAAAATGCCGATCAACGAAAAATCCAGCACGCCCTCAATGCGGAAGGCACGCCAGCCATCTTCCCTTTCAAGGGTTTCGGTAGGAACATGCTCGGCAGGGCATACCAGGGAAACCTCTTCGTCTGTTTTTGCTGCAAAGCACAGCGGGCAGGAAAGATCAATGGCAGAGATGTCGGCGACCTTGCATACCGTAAGCCGATGGGGGAGTACCTTCAGAACCATCAGCGGGAAACCTCCTCCAGCAGGGCGATATCCTCGCTGTCCAGCCTGAAGGTGAGCGCCTGAGCGTTGCCTTCGGCCTGCCGGGGAGTTTTCATACCGGTGATGACCACACTGTTTTCCAGGTGGTCAAGAATGAAGCGAACGGCAACAGAGGCTACGGAAACGCCGTGCTTTTCTGCAACGGGCCTCATTTTTTCAACGATTGCGAGGTTCTTCTGCAGCTTTTCGCCATAGAAATTATCGTAGATAGTGCGGCTGCGGCGATCGTTTTTTTCAAAATGTACGGAGGCATCATATTTGCCGGTAAGGATTCCTTGGCCAAGGCTGCCCCAGGTCATGGGGACAACATCCAGGAATTCGGCAATGTACTGCATATCCTCTTCTACATCCCTGTGGGCAAGGCTGTAGTGGTTCTGGAAGGAAGAGATATGCTCTTTATAAGGAAGGAACTCCTGTACCCGCTCCTTGCTGATATTGCTCAGCCCGATGGCACGGATTTTTCCGGCTTCTTTGTGACGAATCAGGGCTTCCATCATGGATGGTGTAGGAGTTACGCCGTCCAGATAATGCACCTGATACAGGTCGATGTAGTCGGTTTTCAGGTGACGGAGGCTTGCATGAAGAGCGGTATCGATATAGGCGGGGCTGTTGTCATAGAAGGTTTTGCCGTTTTCCACCCGGACGCCGAACTTGCTGGCGATGATCACCTTGTCACGGTATGGAGCCAGTGTTTCGCCCATGTTCTCCTCGGAACGGCCGAGGCCATAGGTGTCGGCGGTATCAAAAAAATTCACACCCAGCTCGTAGGCCCGGAGAATGGCCCCCTGGATTTCACTGCGGTCAACGTTTCCCCAGCCGTATTCGCCGGCAGGGCATCCGCCGGCACACAGCCGGGATACGGGAAGGGAGATGCCTTTGAGATGAATGGTTTCCATGGTACTACTCCTTTCAGGGCCTGCGGAGCCCTTTGGGATAATGGTTTTTAATCTGGCCGCCGGATGCTTTGCCAAAGCCCAGTGCAAGCCCCTGATACCTCACCAGCATAAAGCCGGAAAGTGCATCAGCGCAGGGAAGCGTTTCCCCACGGAGGTAAGCTTCTGCACCTGCGGCATCCGTATCAAAGCAGGGAAAGCCGGAATTGGTCATGGGAGCCATGGCCAGGGCATGGTCGGGAAAAAACAGCTTGCCCTTCATGGCGCCAAGCTGTAAGCCTGCCCTGAGCACTTTGATGGAGCGCAGCGGAGGCAGTGGCGGGCAATAAAGAAGACATTCGCCAAAAAGAGCATTGGGCTTGGGCAGATCAGCCTTTACAGAATCACAGAAGGCGGTATATGCAGCAAGCTGTTCCTTTCTGACCGGGGTCAGCATCCGTGCGGCTGCGTCAAAGTCGGGTCTTTCGCTCTCGCCCTGTTTTTTCAGGAGCGCCACAAAGTGACCTTCGCCCTTCAGCTGGTGGGGATAAAGGTGAAGCATGCCGTCACAAGCTTCAAGAGTTTTGCCTTCTTCCAGGGAAAGTGAAAAGGGAACGGATACTGCATCGGCATGGTTTTCCAGCATATACCGAACCACGGCTTCGTTTTCCACTGTGTTCAGGGTGCAGGTGCTGTAGCACAGCCGCCCGCCGGGACTGAGCATTTGCCATGCGGCATCCAGAATACGTTTCTGGCGGGTGGCGCAGCCTTCGGGGCTCTGCTCATTCCACTGTTCCCGGGTTTCCGGATGACGGCGGAACATGCCCTCGCCGCTGCAGGGTGCATCCACCAGAATGGCGTCGAACAAGCCCGTCCAGACATCCTTCAGCTGATCCGGATCCGCAGAAACGACCAGCGCATTGATAACGCCCATGCGCTCGATGTTTCTGCTGAGGATTTTCGCCCGGCTGGGAACCGGCTCATTGCAAACCAGGAGTCCCTCGTTTTGAATCGCATCGGCGATTTGGATGCTCTTGCCCCCGGGGGCCGCACAAAGGTCGAGAATCCTTTCCCCGGGTTTTGGACTGAGGACGGAAACCGGGGCCATGGCGCTGGGTTCCTGAATGTAGTAGGCGCCGGCTTCGTGCAAAGGGGAGAGGCCGGCTGTGCTCTCACGGGAAAGATACCGTCCGGAGACGGCATTCCAGGGGATAACCTCGCCAATACCATCGATGATACCGGGTTCAGAAAGCGTTTTCCGTGGATTAAGCCTGAGACCCCGGAAATAAGGTTCCTCAAGGGCGGCAAAATATGCCGGTGCATCCTGCCCCAGCTGCATTTCCATACGTTGTACAAAGGCTGGGGGCAAGGGGAAATGCGGATTGTCATTCATCGATATTCACCAGCCATTCCGGCTTCATAACAGGGTCAAAGGGGAAGAAAATCGCTTGCATGTCCCTGGGAAGCTCCTCCTTCAGCGAAGGCTTGCCGCTGACGGCGACAATGGGAACGGCAAGCCGGCGGGAGGCTTCATCCACAACCTGATGCGCTTCCACCAGGTCAGCGGCTACGGTGTGCTCCTGCAGATTGCCATTATTGATGAAGCCGTCAGGAATCAGGCGGGATTTTTCTCCGATGAGCCGGTACAGGTCTTCAATTTTATCCGCACTGTCCGAAAAAGGGCGGAAAGCGTTTACCACATACAGCACCTGGGTTTGTTCCCTGACCCGGGCAAAATGGGGCGCATAGGGGCCAAGGGCTGTTGCGCCGGTATCATCGCCGCCAACATCGAAAATGACCCGTTCAAAGTCCTGCTGGAATACGCCGTAAATCTGGGCGGGAAGGGCGGGAATATCCACCGTGGACATGGCAAAAGAGGGCATGAAAACTTCAATACCCTCTTGCTCAAGAAGCTGTTTCTGCTCCGCACTGCGGAAATAGGGGTTTACGATATCCAAATCCACAAGGGCTACACGGCCGGAAACGCTTTTTCGCATTTTCCTTGCAAGTGCGATGGAAAGCTCCGTTTTACCGCTGCCATAATTGCCAACCATTACAGTATAGCGTTTGTTCTGAAGTTCGATGGTCAGTCATCCTCTCTGTTCAGCCGGGGCTGGGGATACACCGGTTCGTGGAAAGCATTGTTCATATCCACCGTGGGCTGCAAATCGTATATAGAAGGCTCTGCGTTCTCGTCAGTGCCCATAAAATCAAGGGCTTTGCGTGCAAGCGCCGAAAGGCGGTTTTTGGAACGTGCCTGAGCAGGAGCGTTTCCCATGGGGTTGGTGTTGATCTTGTACACTTCCTCCTGCTGGTCTGCCAGGGAACCGGCGGGGCTCAGGCCAATGTTCTTGCGGAGGCTTTCGGCATCAAGGCCGGGATGCACCGGGCCGGCAGATGCTTCGGGGCCGGGGACATTCGGTGCATACATCTGCTGGGGCGTAAGGGCAGGGGCATAGCCTGCCTGCATATCCTGAAAATAGGAATCGGACCGGGCCAGAGGCGTGGGGTAAGAGGCAGGCATGGTTTTTTCCTGCTCGGGTACTGCTTTGGCAAAAATGGTATCGCCGTCATTCCAGTTAAGGGGAGCTTCGTCAAAGACGGGATCAAAATCTGCAGCGGATTCGGGAGCAGAAGTAGGTTGCGTGGGCACAATGGATTGATAAGTGGTAACCGGAGAAGGCTGGCTTGCAACCGGCGAAAACACAGCAGTCTGAACAGGTTGATTTGTAGCGGGAGCGTACACAGCGGTCTGAGGAGCAGGCTGCACATAAGGGGCTACCTGCTGCTCCACCACGTCCAGGGCCCGCTTTCCTCTCACAGGCTGGAAACCAGCGGTGGCGTAACCGGCACTGTTGGTGCCACGCTGCACGGCGTTGTCGTCAGGGTAGTAGCCATAATCCTGCTCCCACTGGAATCCTGTTGCGGGGGAAGAAGGCTGCTGACGAACCTGAATTTCTTCCTCTTCTGCAAGCCATTCTTCTTCCTTTTTGAGGCGGCGGCTGCGCCACACCTGATCGGGCCTCCAGCGAAGGAAATAGATTACCAGATCGATGACGAGGCCGGCGGCACAAAGGATGATTAAAAGAAGCAGCCAATTTTTGGAAAAGAAGGAAAACAGCTTTTCGCCCGTGTCGCTGGTGAAGAGCTTCCAGAACTGGGCGATAATCACACGGATCCAGCTCAGCAGCAGCGAGAGGATTGCGTTGGCAAAACCGTTCATTCAGCGATTCCTTTCTTTGAGAGGGATTATTTTGCGGTAATGGTTACCTCGGTCTCGACGGGTTCAACCACATAGGTGATGTATTGCAGGTCGGTGTTATTGAACTCTACCGTCAGGGGCAGGGTAAAGACGCCTTCCTGATAGCCGGCCAGGTCGGCATATACCAGGAGAAATGCGGGTTTCATGGAGGTAAGGGTGTTTTCCGGGCCAGTAACGGTTACGGAAACGTTTTTCAGGTTAAGGGCGGCATTGCATCCTGCGGGAACATTGCGCAGAACCGGCTTGAGCCCGTCAAAGGTACGGGTGATCATCACCGGGCCGATCTCCACTTCCACTTTGACGGTATCAGTGCTGAGGTAAGTAAGGGTGCCGGGTTTGCGCAGAGTAAGATCCACTGCAAAGGAAGCGTCCTTGCCGCTGACATCCACGGGGGAAGAAGTAAACAGGGTGTTGATGGTTTCCAGAGCCGCAGTATCCCCTGCTGCAATAAGGGAGGTGGGGCTGGCGGTAACGCTCTTTACTTCATAGCCTTTTGCAGGTTGACCGGTCAGGTTGATCAGCGTGGATACATCCATCTTCTTGGTGGGATAGAGGGTCTGATCCAGGGTGATGCTTCTGAGTACGATATTTGCACTGCTGATGCGGAGATTATTCTGGGGGATTTCCTCGCCATCCGTATTGATGACGTGCATTGGAAGCGCAAAACGCTGCCTGCCCTCCTGGGCCAGAAGCGACGAACGGTCGTAATCAACGGTTACGGATGCAATGGTATCCACCACGCTTTTGGGGCCGCTGATAGCAACGGTACTGGGGTTCAGCTCCGGCGCAGGGCCGTAGAATCCGGCAGGATCGCTGCCGCTCTGGCGAACGGTGACGGGCACACGGTAGTTGGTCACATATTCATCCACGATCACCGTGATGCTTTCAGGGAAAACGGATTCAACGGTGCCATAGGTGGTGGAGGAGGTGGTCTGAATGCGGAGGGTCTGCTCGCCGGTGCCTGTGATGCGGCTCACATCCACACGGGGAGTGAAGTTGGAGTAATGGGAGGTGGAGTAATTACGCTGGGGCACTTCGGCTTCCAGGTCAACAACGAGGTTTTCTTCCTCAAGGCCGGAAAGCACAATGAGTCCGTTGCCCTGCAGGGTGCTTTCGCCGGTGACGGAAAGGGTGATGTTGTTGAAAACCTTGCGCCGTGTCAGTGTGGGATCTTGGTTGATGAGGCCTGTCCACAGGCAAATGGCAAGGAACAGCGCCAGCAGTTTCCAGCCCCAGTTATGCTTGATGGTATTCCATAAACGGCCGGGAGCCTTCTTCAGGGCGGCCCGGAAGCTTACATGTTCCTGCTTTTCCTGCTGATGGTTCATGCGGCGTCTCCTTTCCGATGGCTCTTCGCCTTCTGCTTCAGGGTGGAGAGCAGGCCCAGGTCTTTGGCCCGGTAGAGCTCACCCAGTACCTGTTCAAGCCCGGCCCGATCCAGATGACGGGTCAGATGTCCTTCACGGGCCATGGAGATAATACCGGTTTCCTCGCTGACGATAAGGGAAATGGCGTCGGTGGTTTCGGTAACGCCCAGGGCAGCCCGGTGGCGGGTACCCAGTTCGTGGCTGATGTTCTTGCCCTCGCTGAGGGTGAGGATGCAGGCTGCGGCCATTACCCGGGTGTTGCGGATGACCACTGCGCCGTCGTGGAGGGGAGTGTTGGGCTCGAAAATGTTTTCAAGAAGTGCGGCGGAGATTTCAGAATCCAGCACGGTGCCGGTTTCGATGATATCCTTCAGGCCGACTTTTTGTTCTATAACGATCAGTGCACCCACACGGCGGCGGCTGAGCTTGATGAGGCAATTGGTGATTTCGCTAACAGTGCGGTTGGTTTCCGGCTCCGTGGATTTATGCAGGGTGCCCCGCAGCGAACCACGTCCGATTTGCTCAAGGGCCCTTCGCAATTCCGGCTGGAAAAGGATCACCAGCACGATAGCGCCGTTGCTCAGCACGTTGTTAAGCAGCCAGTTAAGGGAGGTAAACCCAAGAAAACCGCTGATCCAGCTTGCGAAAAGCAAAACCAGCAGGCCCTTCAAAACGGCGCTGGCACGGGTTTCTTTGGTAAGCATCAGCAGCTTGTAGAGGAGGAAAGCCACCAGCAGTATATCCAGAGCATCTGCAAGCGTGGGACGGTTCAGTATGCTCCATATTATGTTTTTGATCTGCTCCCAAAGGCTTCTCAAGGGGGCTCCCATCCTTTCGTTACAGGCATTTCGGATTGCAAGTGTATTTATGCATCTCTTCTTATTATACTACATATTGTGGCCCGATAAAACCCCTGCGCCATGCTTTTTTTATGAATTTACAATGAAAAATCCTTCCTGAAACAGAGGGTTTGAGAAAGCGGCAGCTATGTGGTATACTACAAAAAACGCCAGGATGGGGAGGAAAGGGCCATGACAGGTATTCACAGCGGACATCGTGCAAGGATGCACAGCCGCTTTGTATCCCAGGGGCTGGAAGGCTTTGCGGAGCACGAAGTGCTGGAATTGGTACTGTTTTACGCCATTCCCCAGCGTGACGTGAATCCCTTGGCCCATAAGCTGCTGGATCATTTCGGCAGCCTTCACCGGGTCATGGAGGCAGAGCAGCAAGAGTTGATGCAGGTGGAGGGCGTGGGAGAATACGCCGCCACATTGATACGGCTTTTCGGGCAGATGGGCGCACGCATCCGTCAGAGTCGCAAAACTGCCCGTACAAGGCTGCGCAACCAAAAGGAAGCCAGGGACTACTGTATGCAGCTTCTGGAAGGAAAACGCAAAGAACATTTTTATCTGGTTTGTATGAATGGGGAAATGGAAGTGGTGGCCGATGCGCTTGTGGCAAGCGGCTCCCTTGACGAAGTGGCCGCTTATCCGAGACTTGTGGCCGAGCTTGCCCTGCGCCACGATGCGCATACGGTGGTTCTGTGCCACAATCATCCCGACGGAAAAGCCTATCCTTCCCAGGACGATCTGGATACCACTGCTTCCCTCAACGATATGCTTCAAAGAATCGGCGTGGTTCTGGCAGACCATATTATCGTTGCAGGGGAGGATTCCTTCAGCCTGGCTGCAAATCGCTTTATCACCCGGGAAATAACGGAGGACAGCATTCTGACCCATGTGGCAAGCTCTGCCGGTGAAACCAGAATACCCAGGCTTGTGGATGAAGCTAAGAAAAACAGGAGATAAATCATGGCAAAACAACGGAAAAGAAAAAGCAAAAAAGGTTTTCTGAGGAAGTTTCCCAAACTGTGCCTGATGCTGCTGGGGTTTGGGCTTCTGTGCTATGCAGCCCTGATCGGGTGGGTGTATTATC
The DNA here is from genome assembly GCA_015056145.1 of Clostridiales bacterium. GTDB lineage: Bacteria > Bacillota > Clostridia > Christensenellales > Aristaeellaceae > Limiplasma. The sequence continues at coordinate 32,789 of SVGY01000016.1, read as the reverse complement.
AGGAGGTCAATGTGGAAAAACCGATGGATTTTGACAGTATTATCGTTCTGGGGGCGCAGGTTAAGCCGGATGGAACGCCTTCTGTGCAGCTGCGTTGGCGCATGGATGCCGCCCGGAAGGTGTACGATCAGCAGCCCTGCCACATGGTGGTAACAGGCGGCAGGGCCGGCACGGAGCCCGAAACAGAGGGCGATGTGATGCGCCGCCTCTTTGTGGAGGAAGGTGTTGACCCGAGCCTGGTCATCAGCGAATCCAAAAGCATGGATACAAAGGAAAACCTGCACAACGCCATGCAGATTCTCAGGGAGCTGGGGTTGAGCCGTCCGGTGGTGGTCACCAGCGATTACCATCTGCCCCGTGCCATGCAGATCATGCGGGATATGGGTATGGAGCCGCAGGGTATGGGCAGCCCCTGCAAGAAAGGTATCTTTTTCTGGATGAAAAATCACGGACGGGAGGCATTGGCGTGGGTGAAGTATTGGGCAATCAAATACCTGAAATTACCGCTGTAACGGTTGCCGAATGGACGGACCGCCTTGAAGAGGTACTGCCCAGCGCTGCCATTCCCTGTGACGCCGGCACCGCCCGGGGGCTGAGTGTGTATCATCGTTTGCTTACCCAGTGGAACAGCTTTATGAACCTCACTGGCGATACGGATTTTGAACTTTCTATCACCCGGCATTATCTGGACAGCCTGATGCCCCTCAGGCTGGACGGACTTTTTCCCAAGGGCGCAACCCTGATCGATGTGGGCACCGGTGCCGGTTTCCCCGGGCTGCCGCTGGCTATTGCCCGCCCGGATATGAAGGTTACCCTGATGGATGCGCTCAGCAAACGTCTCAAGTTTCTTGCGGCCGTGGTGGAGGAACTGGGCCTTGACAACGTACAATTGGTGCATGCCAGGGCGGAAGATGGGGGAAAGAACCCGCTCTACCGGGAAAAATTCGATATTTCTCTTGCCAGAGGCGTTGCTGCCATGCCGGTTTTGTCCGAGCTGCTGATTCCCTTTGCAAAGCAGGGCGGCAAAGTGCTGTGCTATAAAGGTCCTGCCGCCGGGGAAGAATGGAGCGCAGGGGAAAAGGCTGCAAGGATCCTGGGCGGAGGCAGGTTTTTGCGCCATGAGGTGGAAATTCACGGCCAGCCGGAATGGGAACACTGCATTATCGAAATTCCCAAGGTTTCGCCAACGCCTGCCCAGTACCCCCGCAAGGCTGGCACTCCCGAAAAGAAACCGTTGGGTTTTTCTGCAAACTGTTGACATATAGCGGAGAAACAGGGTAAAACCTGTATTCTTCTCCGCTTTTTTGCATTTTTCCAGCGAACGATTCCTCTCCCCGACGGGAGGAAAAAAGTTGCGCAAAACGAATGTTGTTTGAAGATATGCGGGTTTGCCGCAGGGTTGGAATAAAGGAGCGTGTAAATCATGCAGGTGAAAGCCGATCAGGTTTGCTGGGTGCCGCTGAGTGAGATTGTTCTGTCAGACGACGGTAAAGTGGTTTCTGTGGGGGATGAGATCCTCCTTGCGGATGAGGGCGATGGTCGCTATCGCCTGCTTGCAGGGGAGGAGCGTCTTAAAGAACTGAAGGAAAACGGCTCCAGCTATGTCGCCGCCGTGGTGAGCCCCCAGGAGGATATGGAGAAAAGGCTTTCCGGCTTTACCGACCTGATGGCGGAGGGGCGGATGCATTACCTGGATGAGGGTGCAGCCTATCAGGATTTTATCCAGCGGGACGGAATGAGCGTCCAGCAGCTTTCCTGGCGCACTGGCCGCTCCGTGGGTACAGTTCGTCGCAAAATCCGTCTGACCAACCTTGGAGATGAAGTGGCGGAGCTTCTCAGGAAGAACGATATCAGCGAATCCATCGCCGAAGCCCTTTTGCGAATTCCCGGCCAGCAAGGTCGGCTCCGGGTGCTGCGGCATGTGATCAGTGAGGAGCTGGATACCCGGGCTGCGGAAACCCTGGTGGATGAAGTGCTCAGCAGAATGCCGGTACCGGTACAGGCGGGCAGGCGCATGAAGCCGCTGATGCGAGACTATCGCCTCTATGTGAACGCCTTCCGGGAGATTGTGGAACAGATGCACGATGCGGGCCTGGACGCACGGATGCAGGTGAATCCGGGTAAGTCGGTGATGGATATAAAGATTTCCATACCTGTATTCACCGGAAAGAAACGCTGACGCTCCGGGGTTTACAAGCAAACCTGCACTGTGTTATACTTTTTTCAATATATTGCCTTTTGTTGTTTGGTATACCAAAGACCTTTCCGGGAGGGTAAAAATGGAAGCATTGTTGAAAAGCGCTGTGGAAGGGCTGCGCAAGGGCGGCTTTGAAGTGGTGGAAGTGGAAAGCGGCGAGGAAGCATGCCGCTATCTGGATGAGAAGATTGCAGCCGGAGTTTCCGTAGGCGTGGGCGGTTCCATGAGCGTGCGGGAGATCGGCATTCTGGACGTACTGGCAAAAAAGGGCTGTGCAGTGCACACCCATTGGGGCGCACCTGCTGAAAAGGCAAAGGAGATCCGCCTCAACGCCCGCAATGCAGATGTGTATCTCTGCTCGGCCAACGCCGTTACCCGCGCAGGACAATTGGTGCTTGTGGACGGCGCAGGCAACCGTGTGGGCGCAGTATGCGATGGTCCGGAGAGAGTATACTTCGTAGTGAGCCATTCCAAATTGGTGGACGGCGGTTTTACCGCAGCCATTGGCCGCATCAAGCAAGTGGCCTGCCCGAAGAATGCCTCAAGGCTCGGGCTTGACACTTCCTGTGCAAAAACCGGAAAATGCAGCCCCCACTGCCCGGACAGCATGTGCCGTGTCAGCATTGTGCTGGATCGTGTGCCCCGTGGCCGCAAAATGACGGTTGTGTTTGTGAAGGAACCCCTGGGCTATTAAGGGAAACAAACAAAAAAATACAAAAACACCGGGAAAATGAAAAAAATTGTGGCGCAGCCCGGATGTTTATGGTACAATAAAAAATGGCCTGTGCCATAATTGAACGGCTGTGCCGTTTTGTGAGGGATATACATTGACTGACAGACCGCTGAAACTGATGGAGCGCATGGCGCTTACGGAAAAAGAAGCTGTTCTGGTGCACAACCCCAGCAATATGTTCTGGCTCTCCGGCTATACCGGCGAGGGAGTTGTGATGATCGGCCGCAGCTTTCGTGCCATCATTACCGATTTCCGCTATACCGAGCAGGCGGAGCAACAGGCTCCTTCCTTCTCCGTGGAAATGACGGACAAAACCATCTCCCACGACCATATTGCCGCACGTCTTTGCGGGGAATACGGTATTTCCACCCTGTATTATGAGGATGATTTCCTGACCGTCCGGGAATATGAAACCGCCCGCAAGGTCATCGAAAACGTGGAATGGAAAAGCCTCAACCGCAGGGTGCAGTTCCTTCGCCAGGTCAAGGACGAAAAGGAACTGGAATGCATCGCTGAGGCCTGCCGCATCACCGGCGAAGCCTTTGAGCGGCTTCTGCCCAACATCAAGGAAGGCATGACCGAAAAGGAACTTGCCCTGATGCTGGAGTTCGATATGCTCACTCACGGCGCTTCTGCCCTGGCCTTTGACACCATCGCCGCTGCGGGCGCACACGGTTCTCTGCCTCATGCAGTGCCCGGCGATCTGAAGATCAAAAAGGGTGATATGATCACCTTCGATTTCGGCGCCAAGTTTGGCGGTTATTGTGCCGACATGACTCGTACCGTTGCATTGGGCAAACCCAGCGACGAAATGCTCAGGGTATACCAGATCGTTCTGGAAGCCCAGCAGATGTCCCAGGATGCTGTCATGGCTGGCAAAACCGGCAAGGAGATCGACGCCATCGCCCGGGACTACATTTACAAGAGCGGCTACGAAGGCCGCTTCGGTCACGGCCTGGGTCATGCGGTGGGCATCGATATCCACGAAGAGCCCCGCCTTGCCATGACCGGCGAGCAGATTCTGGAGGAAAACCATGTGGTTACCGTGGAGCCCGGCATCTACCTGCCCGGCATCGGCGGCGTCCGCATCGAAAATACCGTGGTGGTCAAGAAGGACGGCTGCATCCCGCTGACTCTTCCCACCCGGGAGCTTATCATCCTGTGATCCCCCCTCTTGGGATAAAATACATCCAGTAATACTTACCAAATAAATGGAGGAATGTACAATGATTACTGCTGGCGATTTCAAAAAAGGTATCACCATCGAATGGGACGGCGGCGTGTGGAACATCGTCGATTTCCAGCACGTTAAGCCCGGCAAGGGTGCGGCTTTCGTCCGTACCAAGATCAAGAACATCATGACCGGCGCCGTGGTTGAGCGCAGCTTCAACCCCACCGACAAGATGCCCCGTGCTATCGTTGAAACCAAGGAAATGCAGTACGTTTACAATGATGGCGAACTGTACTACTTCATGGACATCGAAACCTACGAGCAGCTGCCCCTGAACAAGGACCAGGTGGAAGACGCCATCCCCTTCGTGAAGGAAGGCTCCAACGTCACCGTCCGTTTCTTCAAGGGAAGCGCTTTCAGCGTGTCCGCCCCCAACTTTGTTGAGATGGAAGTAACCGATACCGAGCCCGGCTTTGCAGGCAATACCGCCAGCAACACCTACAAGCCCGCCACCGTGGAAACCGGCTACACCCTGCAGGTGCCCCTGTTCGTCAACATTGGCGACCATATCCGCATTGATACCCGTACCGGCGAGTACATGGAGCGCTGCTAATTTCAGCGGAGGAAACATCTATGGCTAACATTACCGATCGTGCCGCCTATCTGCGCGGCCTTGCCGAAGGCATGAAGCTGGACCGCGAAGACAACCAGCAGCGTTTGCTTCTGGAAATGCTGGATCTGATGGACGAAATGGCCCATCAGCTGGCTGATGCCAATGCCGAACTGGCCGAGCTTCAGGAGTATGTGGAAGACATCGACACCGATCTGACCGACATGGAAGAGATTCTCTTCGGCGATGACGACTGCGATTGTGAGGACTGCATGGGCGACTATGACGAGGACGACGAAGACGACGACCAGGAGCTGTCCTTCGATTGCCCCAATTGCGGCAAGACCGTTCTTCTGAGAGCCTCCGACATCGAATCCGAGGAAGACATCGTCTGCAAACATTGCAAGACGCCCTTCTTTGCCGATGTAGAGGATGATGAAGAGTAATCCTTTTCCAGAGCATAACGGCGCAGCTATTTGGCTGCGCCGTCTGGCTGTCAAAAAATGCGCAGGGTGCAGGGGGATCATCCCCCTGCCGGGTGTGGGCAGAGCCCACATTCCTTGTGCCGCAGCACTTTCAAGAAAGCACAGCGAGCACCGAAGGTGCAAGATTTGCGGCTTTGACTGACAAGAATGAGGTTTTTCGACAAGCTGACGGCGCAGCTATTTGGCTGCGCCGTTTTTGTATGGTTCATGCTTTTTTCTTTACTTTTTGGTGTTCCATAGTTATAATGTTTAAGGCAGCTGCTATTCCGCCATGGAAAGCAGACAATGCCGCAGATTCCCAGGTTTTCCCTGAAAATACGTCGGGTATCCCGAAAGAACTCGAACGGAGGAATGATTATGACCAACCAGACTGTTATCCAGAAACGCAAAAAGCAGAGCGACCGCATCCGCAAAATGACGATTACCGCCATGCTCAGTGCCATTACCGCCCTGCTTGTATTTTTGCCTATCGGCATGATCACCTTGCCGCCCCCCCTCCCTGCGGTAACTACAGTGCATATTCCTGTGCTGATCGCAGCCCTGGTGGAAGGCCCCATGGTGGGCTGTGCTGTCGGCTTTGTTTTTGGCATTTGCAGCCTGATTCGGGCCTTTGAATCTGGCGTGGTGGGCCTGACGCTGTTTTTCCGCAATCCGCTGGTAAGCGTTGTGCCCCGTATGCTTTTCCCGCTGCTGGCCTTCCTTCTCTACTGGCTTTTGAGCAGATTCATGAAACGCAATGCGGTGCTTGATAAAATAGCCGTGGGTATTTCTGCCGCCTTTGGTGCACTGTGCAACACCGTTCTGTGCCTTGGTTCCATATCGCTGATTTACGGCGACCGCCTGACGGAAATGGTTAACAGTTTCATTTCTTCCGGCGATGCAGAGGCACAGTATCTGGATAAGGCAGGCTCCTGGCTTGTTGCGGTGGTCGGTCTGCCCAACGGCATTGCAGAAGCTGTGGCGGCTGCGCTGATTGTTCCCCTGATCGTGGTGGCGGTAAACGCCGTGCTGCGTAGGAGTGGACATAAAAAGGTTTCTTCCAGTCAAGGAGTGAAATAAAAATGATTCTGACCATGGATGTTGGCAATACCAACATAAAAACAGCCCTTTTTGATGGCGCAGAAATGAAGCAGTACTGGAGGCTTTCCACATCCAAGTCCAGTACATCCGATGAATACGGCCTCAAGCTTTGCGCCCTGTTTGAACATGAGGGTTACAGCCTCCGGGATGTGGAAGGCATTGTGATGTCCAGCGTTGTACCCACAATCAATTTTACGCTGGAGCATATGTGCAAGAATTACTTCCATATGGCTCCCATGATCGTGGCGCCTGGTATCCGTACCGGCATCAACCTGAAGTACGAAAATCCCCGGGAGCTGGGCAGCGACCGTATTGCAAATGCTGTGGCCACTCAGGCGGAATACGGCGGCCCCAGTATCTTCATTGATTTTGGTACGGCGACCACTTTTGGCGCCATTGATGCGGAGGGCGCATTTCTTGGCGGCTGCATCTGCCCCGGCATCAAGCTGACCAGCGAAGCCCTTGTCAGCGGCACAGCCAAACTGCCCAGGTTTGAGCTTGTCCGGCCGGAAAACGTCATCAGCCGCACCACCGTTACCAACCTGCAATCCGGCGTAATTAACGGGTATATCGGCCAGATCGACTATCTGGTGCGCAAGTTCCGTGAAGAACTGAAGGCTCCGGATGCGCTGGTGGTGGCCACTGGCGGTATGGCCGTAATCGTTGCGGAAGAAAATGGTATCATCGATAAGCTGGACGGCATCCTGACCCTCAAGGGCCTGCGGATTCTGTACGAGCGTAACCGATAAGGGAAAGGACGATACTTCATGAGCAAGATCATCAAAATCGGTTTCTTTGGTTGCGGTAATGTGGGCAGCGGTGTGTGGAAGCTGCTCAAAGGCTTTGCGGACGATATTTCCCATCGCACCGGTCTTCAGTTTGAAATGAAGCGTGCGCTGGTGCGCAATCTGAACAAACAGCGTGATATCGACTTCCCGGAAGGATTCCTGACGGACAAAGTGGAGGATATTCTTGAAGACGATGAGATCTCTATCGTGCTGGAATTCCTCGGCGGCGAAGAACCTGCATTCAGCTGGGATCTGGCAGCCCTGAAAAAAGGCAAGACGGTGGTGACCGCCAACAAGGTTGCCCTTGCGCTGCACTGGCATGAATTGCAGCAGGCTGCCAAGGAAAACGGCGCCGGCCTTTATTACGAGGCAGCCGTTTGCGGTGCCATTCCCATCATCCACACCATTGAGGAAAGCCTTCAGGCCAATCGTATCGATTACCTCTACGGCATCGTCAACGGAACCACCAACTATATCCTCTCCCGCATGAGCAAAAACGGCGAGGATTACGAGACCGTGCTGAAGGATGCACAGCGGCTTGGTCTTGCGGAACCCGATCCCGCTGCTGATGTGGAGGGCTTCGACGCTGCCTATAAGCTGAGCATTCTCTCCAGCCTTGCTTTCCATGGCAAGGTGCCCTTTGAATATGTGTACCGTGAAGGCATTACCCGGGTCAAGCTGGAGGATATCCGCTGTGGCCAGGAGCTGGGCTACACCCTGAAACTTCTGGCCATCGCCAAGCGAGATGGTCTCAAGGTGGAAACCCGTGTACATCCCACCTTTATTGCGGAGGATCATCCCATGGCCAACGTGAGCGGCTCCTTCAATGCCGTTTTCCTCAAGGGCCATGCCTGTGACGAGATGATGTACATGGGCCGTGGCGCAGGCGATCTGCCTACCGCCAGCGCTATCGTCAGCGATCTGCTTCGGGCTGCTTCTGCACCCGTACACCAGTATCCCACCTTTGTCAATGAAGAAAAGCCCGCCGTCGCCCTGCAGCGCAATACCGACTGGAAGTGCGCCTTCTATGTGCGTACCATGGCCAAGGATGCTCCCGGCGTACTGAGCCGTGTGGCCCAGACCTTTGCGGATCACGGCGTGAGCATTGCTGCCATGCAGCAGAAGGGCGAAAACCAGAACGACCGTGTGCCGCTGGTGTTCATTACCCACGTTGCCAGGGAAACCGACATGCAGGCTGCCGTCCGTGATATCGATCCCGAAATCGCCACGGTGGAAAGCCTGATCCGTGTGGAAAGCTGATGAACCCCGAAACCATTACCCGCAGCCAGCGGCTTGCCCGCAGCGCATTGCTTCTTGAGTCCGCTCAGCTTCAAAGGCTGGAAGAGGCCCATGTGATGCTGCTTGGCCTGGGCGGCGTAGGCAGCTACGCAGCGGAAGCCATGGCTCGTTCCGGCGTTGGAAAGATGACCATTGTGGACTGTGATGATGTGGCTGTCTCCAATCTCAATCGGCAACTGCCGGCCCTGGCAAGCACCATCGGCATGCAAAAGACTGCCGTGGTGGCACAGCGTCTCCGGGATGCAGCGCCTGATATGGAGCTGAACATTGTCGATCAGTTCTATCTGCCGGAAAACCCGGTGGAAATACCTGCGGACTGTACCCTGGTGCTGGATGCCATCGATACTATTTCCTCCAAGCTTCATTTGGCGGAAAAATGCGCAGAACGCAATATCCCGTTGATTTCCTGCATGGGAATGGGAAACCGGCTGGATCCTACACAGATCCGCATCGGGGATATCTTTGAAACTTCAGGTTGTCCCCTGTGCCGGGTGATGCGGCGCGAACTGCGCAAACGGGGTATTTCCAGCCTGCGCTGTGTGTATTCTGCTGAAGAAGCCATTACCCCCGCCTTTGATGAAAATGCGGAAACCAAGGGAAAAGGCAGGCAGGCTCCGGGCTCCGTGGCGTTTGTTCCCTCCGTGGCCGGGCTGTATATGGCATATGAGGCCGTACGGATGATATGCGGCCTCTGATAAGGTTCAATTGGATAAAGAACCGGCTGGCAGGTATATTGCCAACCGGTCTTTTTTGTGCTCTGAATAATATTCCCTATACTCATTTCATGTGTATCGTGTTATGATATAGGCTGTACGGTATGCATCGTCCGTTATTCAAGCCAACGATTCGGAGGGTTTGCCATGAAAAAGAAGATCATTATTATCGGCGGCGGCGTGGTGGGCTGCGCTGTGGCCCGCATGCTGAGCCGGTATGAAGCGGATATCCTTTTGCTGGAAGGCGGGGAAGATGTTGCTTCCGGTGCAAGCAAGGCCAACAGCGGCATCGTTCACGCCGGTTTTGATGCAAAGCCCGGTAGCATCAAGGCGCTGACCAATGTGGAGGGCGCAAGGATGTACCCGGAGCTGTGCAGGGAAGTGGATGCACCCTATGTGCAGTGTGGGGCAATGGTACTGGCTTTCAGCGAAGAAGAGCGGAAAACACTGGAAAAGCTATACGCTCAGGGTGAGGCCAATGGGGTGGAGGGCCAGAGGATCATTGAGAGGGACGAAATCCTCGAAATGGAACCCAACGTGAATCCGGAGGTGGTTTGCGCATTGCTGGAGGAAACCAGCGGCCTTACCAGCCCCTACGAGTTGACCTGTGCCCTTGCAGACCATGCTGCGGTCAACGATGTGGAGTTTCGCATGGAGACCCTGGTGGAGAGGATTATCAAGCAGGATAATGGCTTTTTGCTCGTTACCAATAAAGGCGAGATGGAAGCGGATATCATTGTCAACTGCGCAGGCGTCCATTCCGCAGAGCTTCACAACCAGCTTTCCGAAAACAAATTGAACATCATCCCCCGCAAGGGCGAATACTATCTTTTGGACCATCAGGCAGAGCCCTTCTTTGCAAGGACTATGTTCCAATGCCCCACTAAGATGGGCAAGGGTATCCTGGTGAGCCCCACCGCTCACGGCAATACATTGCTTGGCCCCACCGCTGAAGATGTGGAGGATGCCACCGACGTGAGCACCACCGCCGGTTCCCTTGCGAAGGTCGTGGAGGCTGCCCGCCGTACCTGGCCCGGACTTACTTTGAAAACTTCCATCACCACCTTCGCAGGCATCCGTGCCCACTGCGTCACAGATGATTTTGTGGTGGGTGCAGTGGAGGGAGTTTACGGGGCTTATGAAACCGTAGGTATCGAAAGCCCTGGTTTGTCTGCCGCACCGTCCATTGCCAAGCGGCTCAGCCAGCAAATTGCACAGGAACAGGGTCTGTCCCTGAAAGCGGAATGGAAACCTGCTCCCCGCCGGGAAAAGCCTTTCTATGCCATGACTCTTGAAGAGCGGGCGGCGATCGTGAGAGATAACCCTGAATACGGCGCATTGGTATGCCGCTGCGAGCAGGTGACGGAAGCGGAGATTCGTGCTGCTATCCGCCGGCCCGTTGGCGCACGCACCATCGACGGGGTAAAACGTCGTACCCGTGCAGGCATGGGCCGGTGCCAGGGCGGTTTTTGCAGCCCCAGGGTGCTGGAGATCCTTTCGGAGGAACTGAACCTTGCTCCCACGGAGATTACAAAATGCGGCGGCGAAAGCAAAGTGCTGGTGGGCACTGTAGCCGACGCCCTCAGGAAAGGGGATGCCTGATATGCTCAGCGAAGAACTGCGCAGTCAAGTACAGAAAGTAGATATCCTTATCGTGGGCGCAGGCCCGGCCGGTCTGGCGGCTGCCATCGCCGCAAAGGAAGCAGGCGTTGATAATCTTTTGGTTTTGGAGCGTGAGGAGCACATGGGCGGCATTCTGCGCCAGTGCATTCATAACGGCTTTGGGCTCCATCGCTTCAAGGAGGAACTGACCGGCCCGGAATATGCCCAGCGTGATATCGATCGGGCAATTGAGCTGGGAATAGAGGTGCGTTGCGGCACCACTGTGCTTTCCATTGATGAAAACCGCTTTGTGACCGCCGTCAGCAAGGAAAGAGGCGTGCAGCTTTTTGAATGCGGCGCATTGATCCTTGCCATGGGCTGCAGGGAACGTCCCCGGGGTGCACTGGGCACGCCCGGAACCCGCTGCGCAGGCATCTATTCCGCTGGCACGGCCCAGAAATATGTCAACCTGGAGGGGTATATGCCCGGCAAGCGGGTTGTGATTCTCGGCAGCGGCGATATCGGCCTCATTATGGCCCGCCGCATGACTTTGCAGGGGGCCAAGGTGCTGGCCTGCGTGGAGATCATGCCCTATTCCGGCGGCCTGAACCGCAATATCGTCCAGTGCCTGGAGGATTACGACATTCCGCTTCTGCTGAGTCATACAGTTGTGGATATTCATGGCAGGGAACGTCTCAGCGGAGTGACCATCGCCAAGGTGGACGCAAACAAAAATCCCATTCCCGGTACGGAGCAGTATATCCAATGTGACACGCTGTTGCTTTCCGTGGGTCTGCTGCCGGAAAACGAGCTGACACAGATGGCGCATGTGGAAATGTCTCCCCAGACCAGCGGCGCAGTGGTGGACGACACCTTCCAGACCAGTGTAGAAGGCATTTTCGCCTGCGGAAACGTTTTGCATGTGCATGACCTTGTGGACTTTGTCAGCGCAGAAAGTATGCGTGCAGGCAAGGCTGCCGCACAGTACGTTCTTGGAAAGAGCCGTGCCGGACGGTATGCAAAAGTGAGGGACGGAAGCAATGTGCGTGGTGCAGTGCCTCAGCGGCTGCTGATCCCTGAAACTGAAACAGAATCTGTGCAGCTGATGTTCCGCCCTGCAAACGTGTTTGAGAATGCCTATATCGTAATTCGTGACGGAGATAAGGAAATTCTGCGTCAGAAAAAACGTGTGGTCGCTCCCGGCGAAATGTGCGAGCTGACCCTGAAACCGGAATTGATCGCCGCCCTTTCCGGGGCAGATATTACCGTTTCCGTGGAACAGTAAGGAGGAGACAGCATGGAAAGACAGATTACCTGCATCAATTGTCCTGTGGGCTGCCGCCTTCAGGTGACAGTGGAAGACGGGGTTGTGACCGCTGTAAACGGCCACGGCTGTAAACGGGGGGATACCTACGCCCGGCAGGAATGCGTGGCTCCAGCCCGCATGGTAACAGCGGCCATTCCCGTTGAAAACCGGAAGATACCTGTCAGCGTCAAAACTCGTACGCCTATTCCCAAGGAAAAGATTTTCGCCTGCATGGAAAAGCTCAGCCAGTTGACGGTCAAAGCTCCCGTGAAGATGGGCCAGGTGCTCCTGACAGATGTGTGCGGAACCGGCGTGGATGTGATTGCAACGAAGAATGTGGAGTAAATAAGCACACAGGGAAATACAGCAAAGGGACTGAAGCAAACAACGGTTTGCCTCGGTCCCTTATGTTTGTGTAAAATTATTTTTTTATGCCGTAGCGCATTTTGTAGGTAAACCCGATTGCGAATGGGGAATCGCCGTAACTGCTGGCGACGGCTTCTTTATAGGCGGCCAATTCTGTTTCGATGGCTTGGGGCATCAGGCGAAGCACAGTCTGCAGCCCACTCTGACTGTATACCATTTGCAAAAGCCGTTCTCTGGTGCAGGTTTCTGTGCTGGAAAAATTTTCCTCCTGGCAAATGGCAAAGTAACCGCTGTCAGATATGTTTTGAAGATGCTTGTTTTTGGGATAACGGACAAAAGTTTCCTGCAGGGAGCTTTCCTGCTCTTCCAATTGATGTACCTTGAAATTGAGGGTTGCATAGGCGCTTTTCACCTGTTCATGTACGATGGGAGGCCAGTCGTAATCCACACATGCAAATACACCATTGGGTTTCAGCAGACGGTTGAACTCCTTCAGCGTGGACGAAGGCTCCATCCAGTGGAATGATTGGGAACAGACGATGATATCTGCGCAGTCATCGGGCAGGGGAATGGCATCGGAAAAGGCTTTGATAAAGGAAAGTTTATCGCTGGATTTGGACAGCGCCAGCTGATACATGTCTTCGCCGGGTTCAATGCCAATAGTTTTCCTGCTGATATTTTTCCATATCCCGCTGGAAAGGCCACTGCCACAGCCAACATCCAGCACCAGTTCCGGATTCTTTCCAAGAAGTGCGATAAGCCTGTGGGCCACGCAGTAAGGCAGGCGGGGCCTTGTTGAATCGTAGATATCGGTAAAACCGGAAAAACGTTCTGTGTTCTTTTGCTTTTGGTTCATGGGCGATATCCTTCCGCTGTTTTTGAATGGTTCCTTTATAGAGAATATCACAGGAAATCGTTTTTTGATATGTCCGGGCGAGCAAGAGGGCCGGAAAAACAAAATATGAACATTCTTGAAATTCCATGCCACAAAATTGCAAAAACTATTGACAAAAACCGGGTGGTGGAATATGATATGCAGTGTTAGCACTCATGCTGAGTGAGTGCTAACAATCCGAAAACAACCTAAGTACATATTAAGGAAGGAGGCGGCTGCCACTATGATGGATGCCAGAAAATTCCGTATTTTGCAGGCAATCATCGACGACTATATCCTAACGGCCATACCTGTTGGCAGCAGAACGATTTCCAAAAAGTACGAAATGGGTCTGAGCTCCGCTACCATCCGTAACGAAATGAGCGACCTGGAAGAACTGGGATATCTGGATCAGCCCCACGTCAGCGCAGGGCGTGTGCCCAGCGCCAAGGCTTACCGCCTGTATGTGGATCAGCTGCTTGCCCGGGGCATGATTCCCACTGATGGGGAAACCGATGTGCGCCACTTTTTCGGCGATCGCACCCGGCAGATGGAGGATGTTATCCATCATGCTGCCCAGGTACTTTCCGGCCTGACCCATTACACCTCCCTGGTGATGACCCCGAAAGGAAATGAGCTCCGCATCCGTAACCTGCAGCTGGTGCCTGTCACATCAACCTCTGCGCTGGTGGTCATCGTCACCGACGGCGGCATTATGCGGGATACCGTCATCAATGTAGGCAAGGACATGGATTCGGACACCCTGTATTCCATCAGCCGGATGCTGACGGAACGCCTTGCCAACCATACCCTGAGCGAGGCCCAGACGCTGCTCCGTGACATCCGCAGCACCATGAAGGAAAACAGTCAGCTGCTCAGTGGTATCATGGAATTTGTGGATGAAACCGAGGGGAAAGGCAGCAAGGCCAAGATTGCGCTGGGCGGAACCAGCAACATTCTCAACTATCCCGAATACAACGATGTGGAAAAGGCCCGTAACTTCCTCAGCGTTCTGGAAACCAAGGATAAGCTGATGAGCCTTCTGGATAACCACGGAGAAATGGCCTTCACCGTCCGTATCGGCCCGGAAACCGGTATCCCTGAACTGGCGGACTGCTCTTTGGTAACAGCCACCTACCGCCTGGGGGATAATACGCACGGAACCATCGGTGTCATTGGCCCCACAAGAATGCATTATGGACATGTGCTCAGCGTGCTCAATGCCATGGGCCAGCAGCTCAGCGAGCTGCTGGGAAGCGATAAGGAGTGAAAGAATTGGCAGATTCACCTAAGAAACGTACCAGAAAAACCGCCAAGCCCAAGGCGGAGGAAACCGTAGTGGACAACGCACAGCTGGAAGCCGTGGATGCCGAAATGGCAGAAACGGAAGCGGCAGAAACCGAAACTGCGCAGGAAACTGCTGCAGAACCGGAAACCATCCCGAAGGAAACCGCTGAAACCACTGAAGCCCCCGCAAAGGACGAAAGGGAGTTAGCGCTGGAAGCAGCCGTTGCCAAGCAGGAAGAATATCTGGCAATGGCGCAGCGGGTACAGGCTGATTTTGAAAATTTCCGCCGCCGTAACCAGAACCTGCGCAAAGAGTCCTTTGATGACGGCGCAAAGGCATTTGCCACCACTTTGCTGCCGGTGATTGACAATCTGGAAAGAGCCATTGCCGCAGCCGAAAACACTACCGACGCTTCCCTCAAGGAAGGCGTGGAAATGATCCACCGCCAGCTGACGGATGCCTTTGAAAAGCGCGGTATTACCCCTATCGACCGCAAGGGTCAGCCTTTCGATCCCAATCTGGAAAATGCCGTGATGCAGGGCAGCCCCGATGACGGCGAACCCGGCACCGTGTGCGAGGTGTTCCAGAAGGGCTACCAGATGGAAGGCGCTGTACTGCGCTACGCCATGGTGAAGGTTGTGCCCGAATAGAACTGATTTTTTCCGTTGCGGAATCTTCTTCCGTACATAAACCTTACTATCTGCCCATATTTAGAGGAGGAAAACAAGTATGTCTAAGATTATCGGTATTGACCTTGGTACCACCAACAGCTGCGTGGCCGTTATGGAAGGCGGCGAACCCACGGTTATCCCCAACGCTGAAGGCGCCCGTACCACTCCTTCCGTCGTGGCTTTCACCAAGGACGGCGAACGCCTGGTAGGCCAGATTGCAAAGCGTCAGGCAGTTACCAACCCCGACCGCACCGTTATTTCCATCAAGCGTGAAATGGGTACCTCCTATAAGGTAGATATCGACGGCAAGGCTTACACTCCCCAGGAGATTAGCGCCATGGTTCTGCAGAAGCTGAAGTCCGACGCTGAGGCCTATCTGGGCGAAACCGTAACCCAGGCTGTTATTACCGTTCCCGCTTATTTCAGCGACAGCCAGCGTCAGGCCACCAAGGACGCAGGCCGCATTGCCGGCCTGGAAGTGCTGCGCATCATCAACGAGCCCACCGCAGCTTCTCTGGCCTATGGCCTTGATAAGGAAGGCAGCCAGAAGATTCTGGTATACGACCTGGGCGGCGGCACCTTCGACGTATCCATTCTGGATATCGGCGACAGCGTGTTTGAAGTGCTTGCCACCAATGGCGATACCCATCTGGGCGGCGACGACTTTGACGAGCGCCTCATCGACTACATCGCAGACGAATTCAAGAAGGATCAGGGCATTGACCTGCGCCAGGACAAGATGGCCTATCAGCGCCTGAAGGAAGCTGCCGAAAAGGCCAAGATCGACCTGTCCGGCGTGATGAGCACCAATGTGAACCTGCCCTTCATCACCAGCGATGCCAACGGCCCCAAGCATCTGGATGTGACCATCACCCGTGCCAAGTTTGATGACCTGACCCGTGACCTGGTGGAACGCACCATCGATCCCGTCAACAAGGCTCTGAAGGATGCCGGTCTTAGCGCTTCCCAGATCGACAAGGTAATCCTGGTGGGCGGCTCTACCCGTATTCCCGCTGTTCAGGCCGCCGTTAAGAAGGTGACCGGCACCGATCCCTTCAAGGGCATCAACCCCGACGAGTGCGTGGCTGTAGGCGCTGCCATCCAGGCTGGCGTTCTTGGCGGCGAAGTGAAGGACGTTCTGCTTCTGGACGTTACTCCCCTGAGCCTTGGCCTGGAAACCGAAGGCCACATCTTTACCCGCCTCATCGACCGCAACACCACTATCCCCACCTCCAAGAGCCAGGTGTTCTCCACCGCTGCTGACGGCCAGACCACCGTGGAAATCCATGTGCTGCAGGGCGAGCGTCCCATGGCTGCCGATAACAAGACCCTCGGCCGCTTCCAGCTCACCGGCATTGCTCCCGCTCCCCGTGGCGTGCCCCAGATCGAGGTTACTTTCAACATCGACGGCAACGGCATCGTGAATGTTACCGCCAAGGATAAGGGCACCGGCAACGAGCAGAACATCACCATCACCGCTTCCACCAACATGAGCGAGGAAGAAATCAACCAGCGTGTGAAGGAAGCCGAGCAGTATGCCGAGGAAGACAAGAAGCGCAAGGAAGCCGTGGAAGTAAAGAATCAGGCAGACAGCTTTGTGTACGAGATGGAGAAGCAGCTGCGTGAAAATGGTGAAAAGCTGGCTGAAGAAGACAAGACTGCCATTCAGCAGGAGATCGATCAGCTGAAGACCGTCAAGGAAAGCGGCGATGCCGAGAGCATCAAGAGCGCCATGGAAGCTGCCACCCAGAAGATCTATCCCATCTTTGGCAAGATCTATCAGCAGGAAGGCGGCGACGCCGCTGCTCAGCAGGGCCCTCAGGTAAACGATGACGGCACCATCGACGTGGACGGCGACGTTCAGTAATCGATATTTTTTCCCGAAGTGTTTTGCCGGGCGACAAACGTTGCCCGGCTCGCTTCCGGTTTGGATGGTTTTTACCACCATCCATGCAAGCATTATGATTAAGTAGGTGAGCTTTTGGCAAAGCGAGACTATTATGAGGTTCTCGGTGTAGGCAAAAATGCTACCGAGGCCGAGATCAAGAGCGCATATCGCAAAAAGGCCAAGGAGTGCCACCCTGATTTGCATCCCAACGACAAAACCGCCGAGGAACGCTTCAAGGAACTTAACGAGGCCAATGAAGTGCTCAGCGATGCGGATAAGCGGGCCCGTTACGATCAGTTCGGCTTTGACGGCCCCAATATGGGTGGCGCAGGCGGATTTGATTTCAACGGATTCGGCGGCATGGGCGGCTTTGAGAGCATTTTTGATTTCTTTGGCGGCGGATTTGGCGGTGGCCGCAGAAACGGCCCTGTTCAGGGCAACGATTTGCAGCACCGGCTTCAGATCACCTTTGAAGAAGCGGCTTTCGGCTGCGAAAAAGTGATCGACTTCTTTCGCAACGAAAACTGTGAAACCTGTGGCGGTTCCGGCGCAAAGAAGGGTACCCAGCCCCAGACATGCCCCACCTGTAAGGGCTCGGGCCAGGTGCGTGCAGGCAACGGCTTTATGGTGACAGTGCAAACCTGTCCCACCTGCCGTGGCGAAGGAAAAATCGTCAAGGACAAGTGCACCGACTGCCACGGCTCCGGCCATGTGCGCAAAAAACGCACCCTCACCCTGCGTATTCCCGCCGGTGTGCAGGATGGCGTGAGCCTGGTCAAGAGGGGAGAGGGCGAGCCTGGCCTTCGGGGCGGCCCTGCCGGCGATCTTTACATCACCGTTACCGTGAAGCCCCACAAGCTTTTCAAACGGGATGGCAACAATCTTCTGCTGGAGATGCCTATCAGCTTTACTCAGGCAGCACTTGGCGCAGAGATAGACGTTCCCACTCTGGAGAATCCCGTTAAGCAGAAAATTCCGGAAGGAACACAGTCCGGTGCCATGTTCCGCATCAAAGGACAGGGTATTTCCTCTATCCGCACAGGCGTGAAGGGCGACCTGCTCCTTACCGTGAACGTGGAAACCCCCAAGCGCCTTAATGAACGGCAAAAGGAACTCCTCCGGGAGCTGGAAGCCAGCATGACCGGCAAGGAATACGAAAAAACCTTCTCCTTTGGCGAGATCCTGCGCAATCTTTTCAAATAAGTCCCTACCCCGGAATAAATTGCTATCCAGCAGTTTTTCCGGGGTTTTTCTCAAAGCGGAAATAAAAAACGATCTTTATTGGGAGTGTAGACTTTATCTGCGTATTTATGCTATAATTCAAAGGCTTGGCAAAAGGCGAAGCCTTTTTTGCAATGCAGAAATGGAGTGAAGTTCGGATGGCGAGAAAACGCTGGGTGATTTCTGTTTTCCTGCTTGCCTTGCTGCTTGCGCTGCCTGCACTTTGTGCAGCGGACGGCGGTACGGAATACGCCCGGAATCTGCAAGAGGTCTGCACCTTTAATGCATCCACCACGGATAAGCTGCGCCGGGTATATAATCAGGAAGCAAGGAGCTCCTTTGAAACCAGCAAAAAGAACGAAGCATTTATTGAAATACGTTCTGCTGAACCCATTCATGCCCTGTACATCCAGTGGTATGGCCCGCAGGATCCCTGGATCCTGCAGACCCTCGAAAATGATCAGTGGGTGGATCAGGCCGAGTACGGCCTTGACGGATTCGCTCAGGAGGTTGTAAAGCTGGACGGATTTACGGATATTCGTATCGTCCGGCGGGCTGAAAAGGGCAAGGCAACTCTTAATGTATTTGAAATCACACCCTATTCTGAAGGGGAGCTTCCGCCGGAAGTTCATCAGTGGAAAAAGGCAGAAAAAGCTGATTTGCTTATTGTAAGCGCCCATCCTGATGACGAGTACATTTTCCTCGGCGGACTTATTCCCACCTATGCCGGCGAAAGACAGATGGAGGTACAGGTGGTTTACCTGACCTACGCAAGGCCCCTCCGCCTGGAGGAGCTGCTCAATGGCCTGTGGGTCTGCGGGGTACGGAACTATCCCGAAATAGAAGAAAGAAAAGATTTCCGCTCCACCTCCCTGCGCAAGTTTTATGACGTGTGGGGCAAAGAGGAGTTGCAGAAATACTTTATCTCCGTTGTGCGCAAATATCAGCCCAGGGTGATCGTTTCCCAGGATATCGACGGGGAATATGGTCACGGCGCACATAAGCTGGCTGCGGATATCTCTATGTATGTATTTGATAACGCAGGAAATTCCGAGGTTTTTCCTGACTGCGGCGCACCCTGGCAGCCCAGCAAACTGTACCTTCACCTTTATGGGGAAGGACAGCGCAGCTTCGACTGGAATGTGCCTCTTGATTACTTCGGCGGCAGAACTGCCCTTGAAGTGGCTCAGGAAGCATGGCGTTGTCATATCAGCCAGCAGGGTGGCTCCGTAAAGGACACGAAAAATCGTGAATTCCGTTTCACTGTCCGCAACGGCGGCTATTACGACAATGCTGTTTTCGGACTGTATGGCTCCACAGTAGGGGAGGATGTTGCATTAGATGACCTGTTTGAAAATATCCCGGTGGATTAAGCGTATTGCCGCTTTCCTTGCCCTGCTTGCGGTGATGTGCGCCATGTCATTTGCCTGCGGCGAGGAAATCACCGATGCAGAAGCGTATATTGCCGCTCATCCAGGTGAAAAAGTCTCCCTTGATACGGCTGGCATGGACGCCTCCGAGCTTTCTGCTCTGCTCAGCGCCTATCCGGATGTTGAGTTTGAGTATACCCTCTCCCTTTGCGGACAATCTGTTACCGGCGAACAGACGGAGCTTGTTCTGGAAGGCGAAGTAACCCCGGAAATGGTTCAGGAACTGAAAACCTGGCTGCCCTGCCTGCCTAAGCTCGCTAAGGTGGATATGTTCGATACGGAACTGACCGATGAGGATATGGAGTATTTCTTCTATACCTACCCTGAGATCCGTTTCGGCTGGACCCTTCATGTGGGAAGATGGTATGTCCGCACCGATGCGGAGGCCTTCTCCACCCTCAAAACACCGGAAAGCTCCCGCTTCAAAACGGGACATTTTGAGAAGCTCAAGTACTGTTATCAGCTCAAGGCGCTGGATCTCGGCCACAACAGCATCGATGACATTTCCTTCCTGGAAGGGCTGACGGAGCTTCGGGTGCTCATCCTTGCGGATAACAAGATCAAAGACATCTCGCCGCTGAAGAATCTGCCCAACCTCCAGTATGCGGAGCTGTTCATGAACTACATCAGCGACCTCACGCCCCTTTCTGGCAACCCCAATCTGCTGGATCTGAACCTTACTTACAACCGGATTTACGATTGGACGCCGCTGAAAAGCTGCCCCAATATTGAGCGGCTCTGGTTCGGGGAAAATGGCATAGACAAGGAAATGCGCAAGGAAATCGAAGCTTTCTTTCCCAATACAAAGATCATCTACTCCACCGGCAGCACTGGCTATGGCTGGCGCAATCATCCCCGGTATGATGTGATATACGAGATTTTCCATACAGGAAACTATATTCCCTTTGACACAGTCCCTGCGGAATAACCGGGTATGCTGCCCGTACATGTTACCAAAGCCCATACAGGTGAAAGGATGAAAGCAATGACTTTATTCTCAATCGGTGAAACCAATCAACCTATGTTCCTGCTGACGCTGATTCTTGGCCTTGTGCTTTCTCTGGCATGTGCCGTCCTCCTGTGCCGCCGTGAGAAAGTTTCCGGCAAGGTCACCCTGTGGGCGGCAGTGCTTGCGCCTGTGCTGGGTTTCCTGTTTTCCCATGTGTTTTACTGCCTGGTGCAGTTCAGCTATGTGGTAAACAACCTTGGCCCGGAAGCATTCCTGGACTTTTCCGCCAACCGCCATATGCTTTACGGCGGCATGTTCGGCGCTGTTCTTGCTATTTTTATTGCGTCCAGACTCTCCGGCGAGAAGTTTGGTAAACTGCTGGATGCATTTGCTCCTGCCGGCTTCCTGTTCATTGCTGCCATCCGTCTTGCCGAGGGCTTCAACGGCATGGGCTATGGCGAATACATCGAGGAGATCAACGCATTCTGCCGCTTCCCCTTTGCTGTGTATGACAATATGTACGAAATGTGGGCATGGGCTCTCTTTGCCGGCGAGGCTTTCTATGCTCTTGTGATCTGTGCTGTTACGCTCCTTATCCGCAAAAAGGAACCTGCCGGCGATCGGGCTTTGCTGGGCCTTGGTATGTATGGCTGCGGTCAGATTATTTTTGAAAGCCTGCGCCGGGACGAGTTCCTTCGCTGGGGCTTTGTACGCTGCTCCGAGCTGTTCAGTGGCGTTCTGCTCCTGATCGTGCTGATCTGCTATCTGGTTCGCTGCAAGAACAAGAAGATGAACATCAGCAATATCATCTGTATGGTATTGTTCTTTGTGATGGTGGCTTTCTGCCTCCTGCTGGAGTTTGCCACCGAAGGCCGCATCCCCTTCCTGCAGTTCCTGGAAACCCCCGCTCAGTGCTACATGTGCATGGCCGGAGCCTGCGTGGTAATGCTCATCTGTGTGCTGGTAATCCGTAGAAACAGTTATCAGCAGGAACAGTGAATATTTGACCGAAAGGAATGTATAGGATGAAAGCTTTTTTCAAACGCAGCGCAGCCATGATCCTTGCTCTGCTTATGGTACTGGGCTGTATGCCTGCTCTTGGTGAAAACCTGGAAAACACTGAAGTACTGCCCACTATGACCCCCGTTACCTTCCCTGAAGGCATCGAGCCTCTGCCCATTAAGGAAGACATGAACTATGTTCCCAATCCGGCTGGTTTTGGCGAGGATGGTCTGTCCTATCATGATGATTCCCTGGATGTGCGCATCTATCGTATCCGTGCCTATGATACGCCCATTGCCGTTGCCTTTGTGCAGATTGCCCATCCCAGCCAGTTCCGCACGGAGCAGGCCCGCAAGTATCCCTCTCAGGCTACCGCCAATGCTCCTGATATCGCCCGCCGTGTGAACGCTCCCTTCTGTACCAACGCAGACTGGTTCATCTACCACAATGCTGGCATTATCTACCGCAAGGGCGAGCTGCTCAGAAACCGTCCCAACACCGATTACGACGGACTGTTTGTGGATGTGAACGGCGATTTCCACATCGTGGCTCCTCTTACCGAGGAAGGCGTGAACGCCATCGATCAGGAGATCATTACCTCTTTCTGCTTCGGCCCTGCCCTGGTTATCGACGGCGAGCTTTGCCAGGTTGACCGCAAGCCTACCTACAAGCAGCGCACCGCTATTGGTCAGCTGGGCCCCTGCCAGTACGTTCTGGTGGCAACCGATGGCCCCAAGGAGAAGAACTCCGTCGGCCTGACCCATCAGCAAATTGCCCAGCTGATGTATGACCTGGGCTGCGTCAATGCTTACAATCTGGATGGCGGCGTTTCCACCACCATGCTTCTCAATTATGAGAAAATCAACGGGCAGAAGGCACTCCGTCTCCGTTCCGTGGGCGATATCGTCTACTTTGCCACTGCCGTTCCCAGCACCGAAGAAGGGAAGTAAAACGATGAACAAGCTGAAAAGAATCCTTGCTTTGCTGGTTTTTGTACTGATGTTTTTTGCTTGCGGCTTTGCCAGTGCTGATCTTTCTCCGCTGCCCCTGGATAGCGATGTGGGCGGCTTTCCCTGGAAGAAAGAGTGCATCATCGGCGAGGACAAGCTGGAATATCAGGACAGTTCTATCCATGTGCGTGTGGAAAAGGTGCGCCATAATGGTTTGAAGTATATCGTGGCCTGGGTGGATATTGTTGATCCCTCCCAGATCCGTACGGCTTCCAGCTACGGTACCTACGACGACCATCGCTACGTCAAGGCCAAGATTATCGCCAAGAGCGTCAACTCTGTTGTATGCGTAAACGGCGACTTCTTCAAGTACAACGATTTCGGCTACCTTGTCCGTCACACTCAGCTTCTCAGGGAACGGCCTGACCAGGAGCATGACGTTCTGCTGATTGATAATTTCGGCGACTTCCATGTGTTGCCTCTGGCTTCTCTTGAGGATATCAACACCTATATCGCAGGTATGGGCGAGGATCGATATGTGGTCAATTCCTTTAACTTTGGCCCCATTCTGGTTCTGGACGGACAGCCCCAGCCTATTACCACCAAGCTGTATCAGTCCACCACAAAGCAGCAGCGTGTTGCCATCGTCCAGCGCGCACCGCTGAGCTACGTCATCATTCAGGCTGACGGCAAAACCGACGGCACGGTTGGCATTTCCCTTGAAAAATTCGCCAACGCCATCGCTGAACTGGTTCCCGATGCAAAAATTGCCTACAATCTGGACGGCGGCGGATCCACTCATGTGGTTTTCCTGGATAAAACCCTCAACACCAACAGTAGCTCCCGTTCCATTTGCGATATCCTGTATTTCGCATCCCTTGAAGAATAAGCATATTGGAGGATTTACTCATGCAATGGCGTGAAATCAGCGTACATACCACCACCGAAGGCGCAGATATGATCAGCGGCCTTCTGATGGAGCTGGGCGCAGTAGGTACTGAAATTGTGGACCGCAGCGATGTGCCTGACCCCGATAAACCCGGTGTGTACTGGGAGTTGTACGATAAAAAACTTCTGGAAAATATGCCCGAGGACGTGCTTGTGAAGGGCTGGTTTGAGCAGGACTCCGATGTGGAGGAAACCCTTGCGCAGCTTCGTGAGCAGCTGGATATGTATGCCGGTATGGATATCGGCCTGGATTTCGGCAGCCTCGCCATCGATCAGGAGCATGTGAAAGATGAAGACTGGGCTGAGGAGTGGAAGAAGTACTACAAACCCTTCCGCATCGGTTCTCACCTTGTTGTGAAGCCTACCTGGGAGGAATATTCCGCTCAGGCAGATGATCTGGTCATCGAACTGGACCCCGGCATGGCTTTCGGTACCGGTACCCATGAAACCACCAACATGTGCATGCAGCTGCTGGAGAAGCATATGACCGACGGCATGCGGGTGATGGACGTTGGCACCGGCAGCGGTATTCTGGCCATTGCCGCCGCCAAGCTTGGCGCAAAGGATATCCTTGCCATCGATATCGACCCCGATGCGGTGAAGGTTGCCAAGGAAAACGTGGAACTCAACGGTGTAAACGAACAGGTCCGTGTTGTGGTGGGCGACCTTTGCAAGAGCGAGGCCATGCCCTGCGAACTTGCCGTCGCCAATATTGTAGCGGATGCTATCTGCATGCTGGCTGGCCCCATGACCCGTCATCTGGAAAAGGACGGCCTGCTGATCTGCTCCGGCATCATCCGGGAAAAGGAACAGCAGGTGATGGATGCGGCTCTGGAAGCTGGCTATAAGCTTCACGACCGCATTGAAAAGGGCGAATGGGTCGCCCTGTGCTTTATCAACGGAGCAAAGTAATGCATCGATTTATTGTTGATAGCCTCATTACAGAAATCGGGCAGGAAATCGTTTTGAATCAGGAAGAAAGCGACCATGCCTCCAAAGTGCTCCGGCTGAAGGTGGGGGAGGAAGTGCAGCTTCTGGACGGTGAAAACCGCTATGAAGCCGTATTGACCGATGTTTCTGGCTTGGTTTCGGCACGGGTCACTGCCCTTTGCGCCTCGCCGGAAGCCCCGTCGAGAGCCGTGCTGCTGCAGGGGCTGCCCAAGGCGGACAAGCTGGAAATGATCGTCCAGAAAGCCACGGAACTTGGCGTATGGCAGATTTGGCCTGTGGAGATGCTGCGCAGCGTAGCGAAGGCAGACAAGGGCATGAAGGACGCAAGGAAGCGGGAACGCCTCCAACGCATCGCCCTGGAGGCTGCCAAGCAGAGCGGCAGAGCCCATGTGCCGGAAGTAAGCCTTACCTGCCCCCTGAAAGAAGCGCTCCGGCGTATTTCTCAGGAAGAATTCGACCTGATCCTTGTGGCGTGGGAGGAAGAGCACGCACTGCCCATGAGCAAAGCGGTGGGGGAATATGTGGCCCGGAATGGCATCCCCCAAAAAACGCTGATCGTTATAGGCCCTGAGGGCGGCATTGACGAAAGTGAAAAGCGGCTTTTGGACGAGCTTGGCGCACGCAGCGTTACCCTGGGCCCCCGTATACTTCGCACGGAAACCGCCGGCCTGTGTGCCCTTGCCGTGCTTTGGACAGCCCTTGATGAAATGTAATTTTCCCTTTGGAGGAATGATCTGACGTTATGCAGAAAACCGTTTCCTTTACTACCCTTGGCTGCAAAGTGAACCAATACGATACACAGGCCATGCTGGAAATATTTATGGCTGCGGGCTATGCTCCCGTTCACGGCAACGCACCTGCTGATGTGTATGTGGTGAACACCTGCACCGTTACAGGCTCCGGCGATAAGAAAAGCATGCAGCTGGTGCGGCGGTGCAAGCGGCGCAACCCTCAGGCAGAGCTTGTGGTCTGCGGTTGCCTTGCTCAGCGTATGGGTGCGGAATTGCTGGATACAGGCGCAAGGCTGATCCTTGGCAATCAGTACCGCAGACGGGTGGTGGAACTGCTGGAGGAAGCTGTGCGGGATAAGGTGCAGAAGGTAGCGGTGGAGGATATTCAGAACGTGCCCTACGAACCGCTGGTGATCCATGCCCATGAGGGCCATACCCGAGCGGTGATGAAGATCCAGGAAGGCTGCGACAATCGTTGCACCTATTGCATTATTCCTTCTGTGCGGGGCAATATCCGTTCCCGCAGCCTTGAGGATATCACACGGGAAGCGGAATCCCTTTCTGCGGCCGGGTTTCAGGAATTGGTACTCACGGGCATCCATCTCACCAGTTATGGCAGGGATCTGGAAGGCAGGCCTTCTCTGGCGGATGCCATGAAAGCAGCCTGCGTTGCCGGAATCAGCCGCATCAGGCTGGGTTCGCTGGAACCCCGTGTTGTAAACGATGGCTTTGTAAACGCTGCAGCCCAAATGCCCCAGCTCTGCCCGCAATTCCATCTTGCGCTTCAAAGTGGCAGTGATACGGTATTGCGCCGGATGAAGAGAGGCTATAATACCACTCAGTTTATGGCTGCTGTTGATCGTATCCGAGCCGCCTGGCCTGACGCTGCCTTTACCACCGATGTGATCGTTGGTTTTCCCGGAGAAACCGAAGAGGAATTTCAGCAGACCATTGATTTTTGCAAGGCAGTAGGCTTTTCCCGGCTGCATGTGTTCCCCTTCAGCCCCCGGAAGGGTACCCCCGCCGCCGATATGGAAGACCAGCTCAGCGATCAGGTGAAAAGCCAGCGGGTCAACCGGCTCATCCAGGTTGGCAACCAGCTGGCCGATGAATACCGCCGTCGGTTTGTGGGCCGCAAGGTGTCCGTACTGGTGGAAGATCCCGAAGGCGATTCCATGACCGGTTACACCCCGGAATACATTCATGTAAAGATGAATGGGGGAAAGACGGGTGAGTTGGTGACGGTTCTTCTGGAGGGCCTCACAGCTGAAGGGATGAAGGGAATCATTACAGAAGCATAAATCATTCTTAGCATCGAAAGGAAGGATCCCCATGAACGATTGCCTGTTTTGCAAAATCATTGCCGGAGAAATCCCCTCCAAAAAGGTTTACGAGGATGAAAACACCTACGCCTTCTGGGATATCAATCCGCAGGCCCCCGTGCATGTGCTTGTGGTGAGCAAGCAGCACATCCCCGATGCAGCCCATGTGGAGGAACTGACGGATACCCAGCTGGCTGCATGCATTCGCACCTGCGCCAAGGTAGCTGCGGAAATGGGCCTTAATGAAAATGGCTACCGCATTGTGAACAATTGCGGCGAGCATGCCTGCCAAAGCGTGAAACATATTCACTTCCATGTGCTGGGCGGCAAGCAGCTTTCTGATCGGATGGTGTAAATACAAACCGCAGCAGAGACAGAAGTTCTCCGCTGCGATTTTTTTTCTGGAAAAAAGCTGCCCCCAAAATGGGAAAAAACCTTGAAAAACTGAAAAAAGCGTTTACAAAGCTGCTTCTTGGTGCTATAATAATCTTTGCGTGTGACCACGCAGGATGAACCGTGTGCGCAGCTTGCTGAAAGCCAACGGCAGGCTATGTTTACGGCGATTACCAACGGAACGGCTCAGCCGTTACCATGTAAGGAGGCAAACCCAAAATGATTAAGTCCGAGATCATCAAGACCTACGCCCGTCACGAAGGTGACACCGGTTCCCCCGAAGTGCAGATCGCTCTGCTGACCGAACGCATCAACCACCTCAACGAGCACCTGAAGCTCAACAAGAAGGATCACCACAGCCGTCGTGGCCTTCTGCTGATGGTTGGTAAGCGTCGCGGCCTGCTGGATTACCTCAAGAAGACCGACATCGAGGGCTATCGTAGCCTGATCGCTCAGCTGGGTCTGAGAAAGTAATTTCGGAAATGCAACCGTGTTTGGCGGGGCAATCCCTCCAAACACGGCTGTTTTTGCAATCATGGAAAAATTACTGCCGAGATGGCTTAAGGCAGTTGGAATGCGCTTGAACGCATTCTTCCCGGCATTTGCGTGGGCGCAAATGTGGAGCGAGGCCCGGAGCAGTCTCCGTGGCCGGAGAGAAGAAGAGGAGTAAGTTAAATGGAGTACAAGGTCTTTACCACAGAACTGGCGGGTCGGCCGCTCAGTATCGAATTCGGCAAATATGCCCAGCAGGCGGCTGGCTCCGCCTTCGTCCGCTACGGCGATACCGTAGTAATGGTCAACGCTACCATGAGCGAGCAGGCTCGTGACGGCGTGGACTTCTTCCCCCTGTCTGTTGACTTTGAAGAAAAGCAGTACTCGGTTGGTAAGATCCCCGGCGGCTTTATCAAGCGTGAAGGCCGTCCCACCGAAAAGGCAACCCTTACCTGCCGCCTCATCGACCGTCCCCTGCGCCCCCTGTTCCCCAAGGGCATGCGCAACGATGTGCAGGTTGTGGCTACCTGCCTGAGTATTGATAAGGATATTCCCCCGGAAGTTCCCGCTATGATCGGTTCTTCCGCCGCTCTGGCCGTCAGCAATATTCCCTGGAACGGCCCCACCGGCACCGTTGTGGTCGGCTGCGTGGACGGCGAACTGGTCATCAACCCCGATGAAGCCCAGCGTGCCAAGAGCACCCTGCACCTCACCGTCAGCGGTACCCGTGACGCTGTTCTGATGGTGGAAGCCGGCGCTGAAGAAGTGACCGAGGAGCAGATGCTGCAGGCCATCATGCTGGCTCATGACGAAATCAAGAAGATCGTTGCCTTTATCGACAGCATCCAGGCCGAAATCGGCAAGGAAAAGTCCCAGGTTACCCTGGTTGTGACCGGCGAGGACGTGAAGGCTGCCGTTCGTGAATATGCTTACGACAAGTGTTGCTGGGTTTTCGAGACCACCGACCGCCACGAGCGCCAGGCCCGTGAGGCTCAGGTGAAGGCCGAGACCGCCGAACACTTTGCCGAGCAGTTTGAAGGCCGTATGTCCGAGGTTGCCGATGCGCTGTACTACCTCAACAAGGAAATCATGCGCAAGAAGATCCTCGAGCAGGGCGTCCGTCCCGACGGCCGTGGCCTGACCGATATCCGTCCCATCTGGTGCGAAGTGGGCGTTCTGCCCCGCACTCACGGCAGCGCCATCTTCACCCGTGGTGAAACCCAGGCCCTGACTGTGACCACCCTTGGCTCTATGAGCGATGTGCAGATCCTGGACGGTCTGGGCACCGAGGATAGCAAGCGCTATATGCACCACTACAACATGCCGCCCTACGCCACCGGCGAAGCTGGCCGCATGAAGAGCCCCGGCCGTCGTGAGATCGGTCATGGCGCTCTGGCTGAACGTGCTCTGCTGCCCGTGATCCCCTCTGAAGAAGATTTCCCCTACGCACTGCGTCTGGTCAGCGAGATCCTGTCCTCCAACGGTTCCAGCTCTATGGCTTCCGTTTGCGGCAGCACCCTGTCCCTGATGGATGCCGGCGTTAACATCAAGGCTCCCGTTGCCGGTGTTGCCATGGGTCTCATCAAGGATACCGAGAGCAGCAACGTGGCTGTTCTTACCGATATCCAGGGTCTGGAAGACTTCCTGGGCGATATGGACTTCAAGGTTGCCGGTACCATCAAGGGCATCACTGCTATCCAGATGGATATCAAGATCGCCGGTATCGACCGTGCCATTCTGGAGCGTGCCCTGGAGCAGGCCCGTATTGGCCGCCTGAAGATCATGGAGATCATGCTGGGCACCATCGCACAGCCCAGAGAACATCTGAGCAAGTATGCTCCCAAGATCGTGCGCTTCACCATCAACCCCGAAAAGATCCGTGAGGTTATTGGACCCGGCGGAAAGATGATCAACAAGATCATTGCCGAGACCGGTGTCAAGATCGATATCGAGGACGATGGCCGTGTGTACATCGCCACCCCCGACGAAGCAGCTGCTACCAAGGCTCGCCGCATCATCGAAGGCATCGCCAAGGATGTGGAAGTGGGCGATGTATATTTGGGCAAAGTTGTGCGCATCATGCCTTTTGGCGCATTCATCGAGCTGACTCCCGGTAAGGACGGCATGCTCCACATTTCCAAGATGGCTGACCATCGTGTGGAAAAAGTGGAAGACGTGATGAACATTGGCGACGAGATCGAGGTAAAGGTCAATGAGATCGACTCTCAGGGCCGTGTAAACCTGATCCGTACCGATATCGTTTATCCTGCCGCTCCCGAAGGCGGCGCCCGCAGCGGCGGCCGTGGCAACCGTCCCCCCCGTCGGGATGGTCGTCCCTTCGGCGGCAATAATGACCGCACCTGAGGATAACAACAATTGAGAAAGCCGTCGGTTGCCGGGTGAAGCCTGACAACAGGCGGCTTTCGCCTTTATGGAAAGGAAACCTGATATGTTTGATCAAATCACACTGCCGAGCGGACTCAGAATCGTGGGGGAAAGGCTGACCCATGTGCACAGCTGCACCGTGGGCGTGTGGGTGAAGGTTGGCAGCATTAACGAAACCCAGGATGAAAACGGGCTCAGTCATTTTATCGAGCATATGGTGTTCAAGGGCACACAGAGCCGAAGCGCACGCCAGATTTCCGAGGAGATGGATATGGTGGGCGGTCAGTTGAATGCCTTTACCAGCAAGGAATGCACCTGCTTTTATGCCAAGGTGATGGATGAAAACCTTGATCTGGCAGTGGATATTCTCTCTGATCTGACTTTGCGGCCTGTGTTTGATAATACAGAGCTGAATAAGGAACGGGGCGTTGTGCTGGAAGAAATTGCCATGGTGGAGGATACCCCCGATGATCTGGTACACGAGCTGCTGGCAGAAGCACAGTTTGACGGTTCACTGAGCCGTCCCATTCTGGGCCCCAGGGAACGTATTGCCGCCTATACCCGGGAAGATATCGTCAGCTTCTGGAAAAAGTATTATGCGCCGGAAAACATGGTGGTTTCCATTGCCGGCAATTACGACTGGGATACATTCCTTGCCCTGATCCATCGATTCTTCAGGGATTATCCCAATCAGAGCAACGCTTCCGCCGCAGATCAGCCTCAGCAAAGTCTCTCCCGGCATCTCAGCCGTTCCAAGGATACGGAGCAGCTGCACATCTGCATGGGCTTTCCTGGCGTGCCCGCAGGCAGTGATGAGATCTATCCTATTTCCATCCTTAATAATATTCTCGGCGGTGGTATGAGCAGCAGGCTTTTCCAGCGCATCCGCGAGGAGCTGGGTATGGCCTACAGCATATACACCTATACCAGCGGATATACCGGCATCGGAACCTTCAACCTGTATGTTGGCACCACTCCTGAAAATGGCGAAACCGTTGTGAAGGAAATCCTTCAACTGTTGCGCAGCTGGAAGGATGACCCCATGACGGAAAAAGAGTTTCTCAGCGCAAAAGCACAGCTGAGGAGCGGTTATGTGATGGGCCTGGAAAGCTCCAGCGGGCGTATGCAATCCATCGGCCGCAGTCTTCTGCTCCGCAATGAAATCAAGAGCCCTGAGGAAATCCTGGAAAAGATCGATGCAGTTACCCCCGAAATGGTGCTGGAACTGGCGGATAAAATCCTCAGCGCAAAGCCATGCGCAGCTGTGGTGGGCAAAAATGCAACAAAGATTCTTTCTCTGCTGGAGGATGAAGTGAATGGATAAGCTGGAACATATTTTTGAGCTTCAGAAAGGCTTTCAGGATAAGCTGAAAAGGGAACGCAATCTTGGCGATATCCCCATGGAACAGTGGCTGCAAAAACAGACTCTTGCCATGATATCCGAGCTGGCAGAGCTTTTGGAGGAAGTCAACTTTAAGTGGTGGAAGAATCCCCACGAGCTCAGCAGGGAAAACATCCACGAGGAATTGTCGGACATCCTTCATTTCTTTATTGCGATGTGCATCGAAAGCGGCATGACCGCCGAGGATCTGTATCGGGTGTACATCGGGAAAAATAAGGAAAACCATATGAGGCAGGATGGACAGAGCCAGAAGCATGGCTACGAGACCAACCTGCAGGCATGAATTGCATGAAAACCGTTCTCCCTTTCCGGAAACACTACCTCCGGAAAGGGAGGTTTTTTTATGAAGAGAAAGCTTTGCTATGCTGCGGCCATATGTGCGGCGATGTTGTTCTGCCTTGAAAGCTGTGCTGCCAGCGCCAACGAACCGCCGGCACAGGAGCCAAAAACCACGGAGATGAAAGCGACAGATGTACGCTGGCCCAAAGACAGGTTGAAAACAGGGGAGGACGGCGTGCCTTTGCTCAGGGTATACGTTGATGGCGATATTCAGAATATGGACATTGAAAGCTATGTGGAGGGCGTGCTGGCTGGCGAAATGAAAAACGACTGGCCTCTGGAAGCCTTGAAGGCTCAGGCAATTCTTGCCAGAACCTTTGTACTGAAGTTTGTGCAGGAGAAGGAAAGCAAATACGAAGGAGCGGATATCTCCACCGATATCGAGGAGGCGCAGGCTTATGATGCAGCTGGCATCAACGAGCGTATCCGTCAGGCCGTACAGGAAACCCGGGGACAGGTTCTTGTGTGGGAAGGCGACCTGCCTTATACCTGGTTCCATGCCCACAGCGGAGGCAAAACCACATTGGCAGTGCCGGGACTGGGGTGGGATCAGGAAGAACCCGGCTACACCGCCAGCGTAGAAGGAATGGAACCGGAGAAAGCAGATAACAGCAAAGACAACGAAGAACTATTGAAAGCGGCAAAATGGGAAGCAAGTTTTACTCCGGAGGCCTTTGTAAAGGCATGCGCCGATCAGGGCAAGCTCATCACCCTCGGCGCAGATTCAAACCTCGCTATCGGTCAGACCGGAGATGGCGGACGGACAGTGACCCTGACGGTGGACGGAGAAGAAGTGAATGCCTCCGAATTGCGCATCGCCCTTGGTAGTACGGAAATGCGCTCCACCTTGCTGGATGAATTTGAAATGCGGGACGGCAAGGTATACATGTCCGGCAGGGGTTATGGGCACGGCGTAGGTATGAGTCAATGGGGCGCCTATGGTATGGCTCAGCAGGGCAGAACGGCAGTGGAAATCGTAACCCACTATTTTGCTGATACGGAGCTTGCGAAAATCTGGTAAAAGCCAATAAAAAGAGCCTGCGGTGGCGGGAGGGTTCTTAAGGAACAATTTATCCAGTCATAACCACCGGCTAAGCCGGTGGCTTGAGTAGGCCCTATAAGGGCCTGATACCAGCGAGCGCTTCTCGCGCTCTGAAAACCCGGCAGTCGCACCTATACTTCAGGCATGCCGCCCTCGTCGGG
>SVGY01000015.1 GCA_015056145.1 Clostridiales bacterium | reverse complement strand
TGGCGGGATGGTTCTGTTCCGTGGAGCGTTCGTCTGCGCAGAAGGTATATTTGCCTCTGCTTTGCAAATCAATGATATATGACCTGATGTGCGGCTCTTTGACCTCATCAGCATTCTCAATATCATACCTCTCCCACACCCAACGGGCGAATAGCTTCAATGTCTGCTCATAGGAAGCCATCGTCTTTGGCCTTAATTGCTTGCTCCTGCAGTACTCCATAAACAACGCAATCATTCTCTGTAAATTCAAAGCGACCAACACCCTTTCTTTGACACTTTTTCACCCGTGTTTCCTTTACACTGTGAAAAGGCAATGAATGCTTGGTGTTGGTCGCTATTGTGTTTATCTATTTATCGCTATATTCGAGGCGCTTTGGGGATTCATCGCTATTTTGCTATGAGACGATGGCGCTCAAAGTATTGAGTCATAAGGGATTTACGCGCTCCGCTCCATAGACAGCTTATCCGCCAGCATCGCAATAAATTCCCCATTGGTGGGCTTGTCCTCGGGCGTGCATACCTTGCAACCGAAGGCCGTGTTCAGCGTCTCAATCCGCCCCCTGTTCCAGGCCACCTCAATGGCGTGCCTGATCGCACGCTCTACCTTGCTGGCGCTGGTGCTGAAATGTTTGGCGATGCCTGGGTAGAGCTCCTTGGTGATGCGGTTGATGATGTCCGGCTGCTGAATGACCATCTTCACCGCCTGGCGCAGGAACTGGTAGCCCTTGATGTGGGCAGGGATGCCGATGGTCAGGAACAGGCTGCCCAGGCGCTCGTCGATGCTGATGCTGCGCCGGGGGTCGGCGGGCTGGCTGATGCGGGGTTTCTGGCCGCTCAGGTCACGGATGCGGCTGAGCAGATGCTGTACGTCGTAGGGCTTGACCATGTAGAAGGCGGCGCCCAGCTCGATGGCCCGGGTGACGAAGTCGTCCCGGCTCAGGGCGGAGGTGACGATAATGCGGGGCATGGGGGAAACCTGCCTGCGCAGCTCCTCCATCAGGGTGTAGCCGTCCATCAGAGGCATGATGATGTCCGTGATCAGTATATCAAAGGTTTCCTCCCGGAACAGTTTCAGGGCTTCCACGCCGTTGGCGGCTTCCCTGACCAGGGCGATGCCCTCCTGCTTTGTGAGGAACTCCGAAAGGCTCTTCCGAAGGGGTTGATGATTGTCCACCAGCAAAATCCGATATCCTTGCATAATGATCTCCTGCTTTCTGCTAATCTGAGGCGGGAAACGACGGCGTTCCCGCTTTTTGGAAAGTATAGCACGAAAGCTGACAGCATAGGGGTTTTCGGCGTAAGTAGAAGGAAATGTACAGGCTTTGACATAAAACATTTTTCCCCGCAAGGTTAAGTGTGGAGAAACAGGATGAAAGTCGTCCGGGGCTGGTGGATTATGCCCGGAAAGATCGGAGAAAAGCGAAGGTTGACAAGGATTTTGACGTTTGCTGATGCAGCGTGGGGAAGCGGGTCGTTGTTTCAGGGAAAGGGAAGGCTGTGAAAAATGAAAAACGAAAGAAGATGCTCTTTTTTTCAGTGTTCCGGGTAAAAATCACCGAAACAGGATGACGGAGGGGGAGTGCAGTTTTCGGGAGAAGGAAATATTTTTTCCCGACATTTGACATTTGTGGCAAGGAGCAACGGGGTTTTGTAACGGAAATATTGAAAAGAAAGACATTGATTTGCACAGAAAGAAAAAACCCGGCACGGTTCTTCCGTACCGGGAGAGGGATAAAGGTCAGTATCTTTCGGTGAGGATCATCACATACAGCAGCCCTTCCTGGGCGTCGGATACAAATTCCACCACGCTGTCCAGCAGATGGTACCCGCCGGACAGATCCTGCTGCAGGTAGCAGCAGGGCACCGGCTTGTCGGTCTCCCGGGCCTGATCCATGGCGGCGTGCAGGTTCTTTTCGTCGGCGGCGCCGATCCACCGGTTCAGCACCCGGTCGGAACGGCTGAAGTTGGCGTCGGTGATCTGTACCATGCTGAAGTAGTAATCGTTGCAGGCCAGCATCTCCATGCGGTCGCCCTGCCGGCTTACCAGTATGGCAGGGGTCAGCAGCTGGCTCAGGTACAGCTTGGCGCTTTCCATATCGTGGACGTTGGATATCTCCTGCATTTCCCGGCGGATCAGGGTGAGGAATTCGTCGCCGGTCATGGGTTTGTGGTAGAAGAAGCCCTGGGCGTGCTTGCAGCCGATGCCGGCCAGGAAGCGGGCCTGTTCCTCGGTTTCCACGCCCTCGGCGATAACGCTGATGCGCAGGTTCTTGGTCATGGATACGATGCTGGAAAGGATGGAGGAGCTTCTGCCCTCCTGGGAGAAACGGTACAGGAAGCGCATGTCCAGCTTGAGCACGTCAACGGGAATCTCATTGAGCATGTTCAGGGAGGAATAGCCGCTGCCGAAATCGTCCATCTGTACGTTGAAACCCCGCTCGTGGAACTTTTCCGCCAGATCCAGCAGCAGGTGGGCGTTGTCCACATAGGCGCTTTCGGTGATCTCCACCTCCATCTGCTCGTTGGGCACGCCGTATTTGCGGCACAGCTCTTCCAGGGTATCACACAGCTGCGGGTTGTACAGGTCCACCCGGGAAAGGTTCACGCTGATGTGGGGCGTGCATTCCGGGTCGGTTTCACGGCATTTTTTCAGGAAGATGCATACCTGCTCCCAGATGTACTCGTCCAGCTTCATGATGAAGCCGTTCTTTTCAAAGATGGGCACGAAGGTGCCGGGCATCAGTAGGCCCCGCCGGGGATGATCCCAGCGTACAAGGGCTTCTGCACCGACGATTTTTCCGGTGTCAAGGCGGCACTTGGGCTGATAGTACACGATGAATTCGCCGTTTTTCAAGCCCTGCTCCATGTCGCTGAGCATCCGCTGCTCTTCCTGCAGGCGCAGGCTCATGCTGTCGTCGTACCAGGCTACGTTGCGCACATAGCTGCCCTTGACGGAACGCTCCGCCATGGAGGCACGGTCCATCATCTGGTTTACGGAAAGGCTCAGGTCATCCACGGTGTACACGCCGTAGCACAGCTGTACCACAAAGCGGAAGTTGTAATCCTTCACCGATGCGGAAAGGGCCGCAAGGGTAGCCTCAACATCATCATTGGGGATGCACATGGCAAACATGTCCGTGGCGATGCGGGCACAGACGCCCTTTTCGCCCACGATGGTCTGCATCTGGGTGGCGATGTGGCGGAGCAGCTGGTCGCCGGCTTCGTAGCCGAAGATGTCGTTCACCGCCCGGAAACGGATGATGTCAAAGCATACCAAAGCGTAGGTACGGCTCTGGTTTTCATCAAGAAGGGTGCGGGTGCGCCGGAAGAAGGCGCTCTTGTTGTAGATGTGGGTTACGGAATCGTGGTCGGCCAGGTACTGCAGCTGCTTCTGGTGGCGTGCCTTGGTGGCCCGCTGCAAAAGCAGGGTCTGGTTCTGGCTGCGCAGGCGCTCGCTCTCGCCCTGGAGAATCAGGTTGTTGACCCTCAGTTTCATCAGCCCCGGGGAGGTGGGCAGCGCCAGCACGTCGTCTGCGCCGTTCTGTATGGCCTGGGAGGCCTTTTCCTCGCCGTGATCCTGCCAGCTGCCAAGGGCAAGCACCTGCACATGGTGGCTCATGTCGCCGTTGCGCATCCAGTGGATCAGGTCAAGTCCGCCCAGGGACGGGTCGGATATATCCACCAATGCGGCGCTGATATGGGGATCGGACAGCAGGATGGCCTTGGCCGCTTCGGGATTTTCTGCATCCCGCAGGGTATAATCATCGCTGAGCATGTCTCTTTCCACACGGCCGCCGTCCATCAGGAGCAGAACCTTGCCATGCTCCTCCGGGGGCCGGGGCTCGTCCTGGGCGGTCATGATGATACGGTTGCCCTTGGAGAAGGATTCATCGTAGATCATGCACTGGCTGCGGCCCACGTTTTTGGCGTTGTACAGGGCCTGATCCGCCATGCGGAAAAGGATATCGAAATCCTTGCTGTGGCGGGGGTAGATGGATGCGCCCACGCTGGCGCCCATGGCCACCTCGTCGCCGAACTGCCGGGTGAGGGCCTGGCAGATCTGCCGTCCACGCTGAAGGATGAAGGCATCGTCTCCCTGGACGGACTTCATCAGCACCACAAACTCGTCGCCGCCATAGCGGCAGATCAGGTCATCGGAGCGGAACAGGGAGCGCAGCGAATCCGCTACCTCCCGCAGTACTTTGTCGCCGAAGCTGTGGCCGTAGGTGTCGTTTACATACTTGAAGCCGTCCAGGTCCACCATGTACAGCACATGTACATCGCTGTCCAGAGAGCTTTCCAGTATGCGGGTAAAGCTGTCGGTAAAGGTGCTGCGGCTCATAAGGCCGGTCAGCTCGTCGCCGTGAACACGGCTTTCGCCCAGCTGGCGCAGCTTCTTTTCCTCCTCGATGTCCTGGAACATCAAAAATGCCAGTACATTGTCGGAGTAGGGCTCCGTCAGCAGCTGGATTTCCAGTTGGGTCCAGTGGAGCATACCCATGGTATTGCGGCGGAATTCCAGCGTGTGTGTGCTGTTCTCCCGCTCGTACTGGTCCAGGAGCCAGTCCCGGTTCAAAAGCCGGCTCACCGCACCGGCCTCCTCCTTGGGCAGCATGTATTCCTCCAGGTAATCCGAAAGGTTGCCCATATCCTCGGGCAGGATATCCGGCATGCCAAAGAAGGGAGTGCCCTTGATGGCCAGGAAGCGGTCTCCGGTCAGATCCACCTCGTATACCACGCCGCCCTGCTGTGCCAGGCGGACGCTTTCCTGCTGATGCTTGCGGTAGGTTTCCTCACGGCTCTGAACGCCCTTGATTTGGGTAAAGGTGAAGACGGTGTAATCCGGCTGATGATTCTGCTGGAACGAGGTGATAAAATCCACCCGCAGCCAGAGGTTTTCGCCGGTGACGGGCTGCAGGTAGCAGATGGCGGCCGTGCCGTCCTCCTCGCCGGCCAGCACCTGCTGCCACAGCTGGCGCAGGGTCAGGCGGGTTTTGGGAGAGATGTGATCCACCGGGAAGGAATCAGGCATGTTTTCCATCACGGCAGGCATGCCCAGCAGCTGGCTGGTTTCCTCCCGGCAGACCATTTTTTTGGTTTCATGCTCGTAGCGGATCATGTACCGGCTGGTAAACTGGGCCACCAGGCGGTTTTCCTCTTCCCGCTGCCGCAGCAGGCTGTAATTCTGATAAAGCACGGAAGTGCGCAGGGTATTCCAGGTGGTATTCAGGCCCATGGCTAGGGCGGA
The DNA here is from genome assembly GCA_015056145.1 of Clostridiales bacterium. Classification (GTDB taxonomy): domain Bacteria; phylum Bacillota; class Clostridia; order Christensenellales; family Aristaeellaceae; genus Limiplasma. The sequence goes on along the minus strand of SVGY01000015.1, from coordinate 54,990 downwards.
GAAGAGCAGGCCGCCCTGCATGAGGAAATTGATCAGGTCGGAAAGACGGGTAAACCAGGCGATAATGCCCAGCGTGCTCACTGCCAGCATAGCCAGCTTGGACAGAAGAATGAAGGAGAAAACTTTGCTGCGGCCCTTGCGGATCAGGGTACGGATATCCTCGATGGAGCTGGACAGGTTGATGACAAACAGCATCAGGAAGCAGCTCAGGTGGCCGTAATCCACCAGTTCCGGGCTGAGGATGAGGATCTCGCACAGGGCGGTGAAGATGTTGAGGGCCATCCAGAGGCGGAAAATAAAGGAAAAAGCGGTGCCACGCCAGCCCCGTCTGCTCATAACCCAGGACACCGGCAGGAACAGGATTGCCCAGAAAAGCATGCTGATGCCGGGCATTACGCTGTTGGAGTGCTGCAGATGGGACATAACGCTGCATATGCCGGCCAGCAGGCTGCAGAGGCCAGCAAAGCAGGCGGTATCAACGATAGACAGAATAACAAAATTTTCAAGCCGTTTGTACACAAACAAAAGGCAGATCACGATGGCGGCAGACATCACGCTGATGATGGACATGCCGTAGATCAGCCGGAGGGAAAGCAGGGAGAAGAGTTTTCCAATATTGAAAACGCCGCCCTCCACCGTTTCCAGCACACCTTCCTGGGCATCCAGGAGGGTGGCGTCCGAAAAGGCGAAGGTAATGGTTCCGGCAAAAAACAGGATCTGCAAAAGAAGCACTACTGCCAGCAGCGCTACGGAACGGATGGTGTCAAAACGTCGGTGCATAAAACAGCACCTGCCTTTCCCAGGGTACTCGGTATCACAGCCGCCCCGATAGCAGCGCCCGGGCAGCATAAACGCACATAATCATTCATTATGCAGTATAGCATATATTTTAGGGGGTTTCAAACCATATATGAATTTTTTGGAGGGTTTTGCGCTTTTTCCCGAAGGAGGAGGGAGCGGCAGTCATATCCCTGCGCAACAGCAGGTTGCTTTTATCCCAGGACGGCCCGTGGTATAATCCATTCCGGGGTGATAAAAGATGATGAATACCAAAGATGTGATCCATGAACTCAGGACCAAAAACGGCCTTTCCCAGGAAGAGCTTGCCCGGAAGGTACTTGTTACCCGCCAGGCTGTATCCCGCTGGGAAACCGGCGAGACCATTCCCAATACGGAAACCCTCAAGCTGCTTTCCCGGCTGTTCGATGTTTCCATCAATACGCTTTTGGGCTCGCCCCGGCAACTGATCTGCCAGTGCTGCGGCATGCCCCTGGAGGATACCTCCATCAGCCGGGATGCGGACGGCTCCATGAATGAGGAGTACTGCAAATGGTGCTATACCGACGGCAGATTCGTCTACACCGATATGGAGCAGCTTGTGGATTTCTGCGCCCGGCAGATGTCCGGCGGCAAGCCTTCCGACGAGGCGAAGGAATATCTTCGCAAGGAACTTTCCCGGCTTGACTACTGGAAGCAGAAATCCTGATGGATTTTTTCGATAATATATAAAAGAGCACAGCACAGGATATAGCGCCCTCCCTTCAGGCCATGCGGGGAGGGCGTTGCCTGTGGGGGGATTTATGTATGTAACCGGGGAAATACAGCAGTCCGACGCTTTTGGCCAAAAACAACCAGCCGCCTTTCAACATTTGACAAAATCTTGACATATTATCAAGAAAGTGATAGTATACAAAATACAACAGAAAAACAACAACGGAAGGAGCATCTCCATGTCAACCTTTGAACAGATGGCTGAAAGCAAGCCGATTCGGGAGATTGCCTACGAAACCCTCAAGCATGCTATCATTACCGGCGAGATTCCCGCCGGAGCCCGTATTGTAGAAACCGAGTACGCCGAGCGGATGCACATCAGCCGCACTCCCCTCCGGGAAGCCCTGCGCAAGCTGGAGCGGGACGGTCTTGTGGAATACGTTATGCGCCGTGGCGTCGTGGTGCGTGCCTTTACCGTGGCGGACGTGATGGAGATCTACACCATCCGCAACGCCCTGGAAATGCTCACGCTGCCTGCCATTATTGAAAACGCCACCGAGCAGGATATCGCCGACCTGCGGGAAATGCTGCGCCAGATGGACGAATTCCATCAGCGGGGCGAGATCGACAAGCTTTCTCCCCGTGCCCGTGAGTTCCACGACCGCATGACCCATATCTGCGGCATGAAGCGTGTGTTGCGGGTTATCGAAAGCCAGGATGAATATATCCGCCGGTTCTCCGCTGTATCCATCGCCAAGGAAAACCGCCGCCATGCCGCCCACGCCGAGCACTATATGCTGGTGGACTACATCGAGCAGCGGGATCTGGAAAGCTTTGAAAAGCTCATGCGCAAGCATATCGAGCGCAGCAAGGAAACCTGCCTTATGGCCCTGAAAGAAAGCAAGCTGAAGAAGGAGTAATGCACTATGGCAAACGGAAAATGGGATCTCAGCTTTTTGTATGACAGTTTTGAGGATCCCCGTCTTGAAAAGGATGTGGAGCGCATCGCCGCCCTCAGCCTCCAGGGCCGGGACATTGCAACCCAGGAAGGCAGCGACGAGGACAAGCTGCTGAAAATGCTTGCCATGGGCGAAGAGCTGAACAACCTGATCGGCTCCACCTTCGGCTATGTGAGCCTGCGCCTTTCCACCGACTGCACCAACGCCGACGGCCTGCGCTACATGGACAAGCTCAGCAACCTGATGGTGGACGTACGTCTTACCAGCAGCGCCTGGGCCCGCTATGTGGGCAGCGTGGAAAACCTGGATCAGCTCATCGCCGGCAACGACACCCTGACCACCTTTGCCTTTGTCCTTAAGGAATATCAGGATCAGGCCAAGCACAGCCTGCCTGCGGACATGGAAGGCAAAATGCTGCGCATGTCCCTGGACGGCGCTGATGCCTTCTCCAAGCTCCGTGACCGCCTCATGGGCAGCCACACCGTGGAGCTGGGCGGCGAAACCCTGCCTCTGCCCGCCGTGCGTGGCATGGCTTACGATTCCGATGCCAAGGTCCGCAAGGATGCCTATGAAGCCGAACTGAAGTCCTACGCCAAGGTGGAAACCCCCATGGCCTTCTGCCTTGCCTCCATCAAGGGCCAGGCCTGCACCCTCTGCGAGGCCAAGGGTTACGACGATCTGCTCAGCCAGACCCTCCACGAGAGCCGCATGGACAAAACCATTCTGGATGCCATGTTCACCGCCATCGAGGAAGCGCTGCCGGATTTCCGCCGCTACCTCAAGGCCAAGGCTCAGCTGCTGGGCCACAAGAACGGCCTGCCCTTCTACGATCTGTTTGCCCCCGTGGGCGACGTGCAGCTGCGCTACACCGTGGAGGAAGCCCACGACCTGCTTACCGAAACCTTTGCCAAGGTACATCCTGCCATCGGCGAGTTCATCCACCATGCCATGACACACGACTGGATCGACATGTATCCCGCCGAGGGCAAGGAAGGCGGCGCTTTCTGCGCCGGTTACCATCAGCAGAAGCAGAGCCGCATCCTGACCAACTTTGTGGGCAGTTTCTCCGACGTGAGCACCCTTGCCCATGAGCTGGGCCACGGCTGGCACAACCGCTGCCTGGAGCAGAAGCCCGTGCTTCTGACCGATACCCCCATGCCTCTGGCCGAGACGGCTTCCATTTTCAACGAGACACTGCTGAACCAGACCGTGCGTGCATCTGCCGACGATGCCACCAAGTTTGCCATTCTGGAAAACAGCCTCATGGAAGCCACCCAGACCGTGGTGGACATCTACAGCCGCTTCATTTTTGAATCCTCCGTGGTGGAAGCCCGCAAGACCCACATTCCTTCTGCGGACGAGCTGAAGCAGCTCATGCTGGACGCCCAGGACAAGACCTACGGCGACGGCCTGGACAAGGAATTCCGTCATCCCTACATGTGGGCATGCAAGGGCCACTACTACAGCCCCAACCTGCACTTCTACAACTTCCCCTATGCCTTTGGCCTGCTGTTCGGCCTTGGCGTATACGTCCAGTTCCGCAAGGAAGGCGCTTCTTTCATTCCCAAGTACGACCAGCTTCTGGCTTCCTGCGGCAGCGACACCATCAAGAACGTGGCTGCTTCCGTAGGCATCGACGTCACCAGCGTGGACTACTGGCGCAGCGCCCTCTCCGTGGTTCGGGGCGAAATCGACGAGTTTGTTGAGCTCTGCGGAAAGATGTGACGGGGATGTACTTTCTTTTCTGAGAAAAGAAAGTACCAAAGAAAAGCGCTGTTTTGCTGGCTTTTTTCATGCAGGACATGATAAGGAACTCCCGGTATTCCGGGGGTTCTTTTTTTGCCGGATCACATCTTCAAAAAGATGCCATTCAGTGATATAATGCAACGGATAAAAAATGACTCGCAGAAGAACTGCTGTAATCCGACCCATCCCACTAAAGAATGTATTGCCGGCGCACGGCCCTGTGTATTGCATCGGCAGAGAAAGGACTACTTATGACTGCGCAGCCCAAATACCGCAAAACATTGTTAGCCTGCTATCTGGGCTTCATTACCCAGGCGATTACTGCAAACTTTGCCCCGCTTCTGTTCCTTACTTTCAGGGACAGCTACGGCATTCCTCTGGAAAAAATTGCATTGATCCCCATGGCCTTTTTTATGACACAGCTGCTGGTGGACTTTGCGGCCACCAAGTTTGTGGACAGGATCGGCTATCGTACCTGTGTCGTCTGCTCCCAGGTACTGTCCGCAGTGGGCCTGGCCCTGCTGGCAGTGCTGCCGGATGTTTTCCCCGATCCTTTCGTGGGCATCCTGATTTCCGTGGTGCTTTACGCCGTGGGCGCAGGGCTTATTGAGGTGCTCATCAGCCCCATTGTGGAAGCCTGTCCCTTTGAAAACAAGGATGGCATGATGAGCCTGCTGCACTCCTTTTACTGCTGGGGTTCCGTAGGCGTAATCCTTGGTTCCACCCTGTTTTTTGCATTGTTTGGCGTGAACCATTGGCGGATCCTTGCCGTTTTGTGGGCGGCGCTGCCGTTTTTGAATGCCTTCAACTTCCTCAAATGCCCCATCGAGCGCCTGACGGAGGACGGCGAAGGCATGAGGATGGGCCAGTTGTTCCGGATGCCTCTTTTCTGGCTGATGGCGCTGCTGATGCTGTGCGCAGGCGCATCGGAGCTTTCCATGGCGCAATGGGCCTCGGCCTTTACGGAATCCGCCATGGGCGTATCCAAGAATATCGGCGACCTGGCCGGCCCCTGCCTGTTTGCCGTACTGATGGGTATCTCCCGGGTGTTCTACAGCAAGATGAGCGAAAAGCTGGATTTGACCCTGACGATGCTTGGCTGCGGCGCATTGTGCGTTGTCTGCTACCTGATGGCTTCCCTGTGCGCCTCCCCGGTACTGGGCCTTCTGGGCTGCGCCCTTTGCGGTATCTCGGTGGGCATCATGTGGCCGGGCACGCTGAGCATCTCTGCCCAAAAATGCCCCAAGGGCGGCACAGTCATGTTTGCCTTGCTGGCGCTGGCCGGTGACCTGGGCGGTTCGGTTGGGCCTTCTCTGGTGGGCGGCGTGTCCAGCATGGCAGGCGGCGATCTCAAAATCGGCCTGCTGGCAGCCATTGTTTTCCCGGTGCTGCTGATCGCCGGGCTCATCGTGCTGAAAAAGTGGGTCAAAGTAAGAAAATAAACAGGAGAAGTGAAGCCCTCCGGAAAAGCCCGGGCGGAGCACATAATCAACATAACAAGGCAGCCTGCCGTACATTTGCAGCAGGCTGTTTTTTACGCTGTTCAATTATCCCTGCGCGGCGTTCCGCTGGGCATACCAGCGCTTCTTGTTGGCATACATCAGCTCGTCGGCTTTGCTCAGCAACTGCCGGTGGTTAAGGCCCGGGTAGTCAGCCGCAAATGCATAACCCACCGCAAAATACAGATGTGGCTCGCCGGTGCGGGCGTTGGACTGATCCACCGCATCGGAAAAGGCTTCCAGATAACGCTCCAGCTTTTGGGGCGTCATATCCTGCATCATGATGGCAAACTCGTCGCCGCCCCAGCGGCTGATAAGGCTGCTGGAAGGGAACAGCCCCCGCAGAATGCTCGAGAAACGCAGCAAAGCCTCGTCGCCGGTGTCGTGGCCGTAATTGTCGTTGATCTGCTTGAGGCCATTCAGATCCATCATGAGCATGGCGGTACCTTCGGCCACCGGCGCATTGTCGCCGAGAAGGTCGTTCCACCTCAGCTTATTGGCCAGCCCGGTACGGGGATCCACATAAGCCTTGCGGACGGTATCCCGGATGCTGGCTACCAATACCACCAGCGAATACACAATAAACGCCAGCAGGGCAAAAATGATATAGGAGGAACTGTCCGTCAGATAGAACAGGAAAATATCGAACAGAACCCCTACAGTAAGGATCAGGGAAAACTTCCAGGACTGCTGTATGTAGCGGGTATTCCTGTCCCCTTTGATCAGCAGCGAAGTAACCATGGGAAACAGCACAGCCATAATCAGCATGACATGGCTCAAGGGGAGCATCTGCCGGAAATCCGCAGCGCCACATAGCTGCAACAGCAGTGCGCCCGCCGCCAGCACGCTGTATAGAAGGGACAGGATCAGCATAGGGACGGATCTTTTTCCGGTAAAGAAAGTGCTGAGGAACAGCAGAAACGGAATGCCAATAAGGAACAATATGCCGATGGAGATATATCCAAGGGCCATGGGATTCTGTGAAAAGAGCAGGGGCGAGCATTTGAGGTCGGTAATGCGCCACAGCCCCAGCATGAACGCAAAGACGCCCAGGTAGATCAGGTCAAGCCTGCGGATGTGAACCCGGAAAGTGAAGTACAGCTGTACGCCGATAATGATCACCCCCAGCACCATGCAAAGGGTGGCGATGAACATCTGCGGCAGATCCCGTGCGATGATATCAAAGGCGATGGAATAGTGGGAACCCTGATAAAACTCCGGCTCAAAATCCACGCCGCTTTTGAAAAAAGGCGTGATGACCACGGTAATCTCCCTGCCGGCCTCACTGGAGGAAAGCGGCACCGTGACCCAGTTACTGCTGATGGTTTGACCGATGCGGTTATCCTCCCCAAGGGTCATGCTGTACACCAGCTGGCCGTCAAAGTACACATGGGCTTCCTGATGCACCATGAAGAAACACAGGCAGTTTTCACTGGCATGATCCTCCTGGATAATCCATCGGTATTCCTTTTTCACTCCCGCAGGAGCCGACGGATCCTCCACCTCTGTACAGGAGTAATCCTCAACCAGAAAATATTCGTGAGGCGAGTGCAGGGTGGAGGTAACGGAAATGTTTTCGGCAAAGATCATATACAGAAAAAACAAAAGAAAAAGAACCAGTGCAACTGAAAAAAGCAGACCGGCCAGACTGCGGTAACGGTTAGGCGTATTCATGAAGGCATTTCCCCTGGCGATATGTTATTTTGCGGGACGGCTTTATGTAGCATAGCACAAATTGGGGAAAATGTATATATGAAAATGGCATCCCCCGTGGGGAAGGAGCATGTTACATAAAAACAAACAGCATGCAAAAAAGCATGCACAAAAAGTGCATGCCCAGCTTGTCGAAAAACCTCATTCTTGTCGGTCAAAGCCGCACATCTTGCACCTTCGGTGCTCGCCGTGCTTTCTTGAAAGTGCTGCGGCACAAGGAATGTGGACTCTGCCCACGCCCGGCAGGGGGAATGATCCCCCTGGGCCCGGATTTACTTCCTCCGTACCTTCCTGAAAACCACAACGCTGAGCATAAACAGCGCCACCGTATAACCCAGCACCACCAGGGCGCTGATCCATCCGCTGAAGGCATTTGCGCCCATGGGCACCTTGGCCAGGTTCAGGGCGTGGTAGAAGGGCAGGGCCTTGCAGATGCCGCCGTATACGCCGCCGATCATATCCACGTCCAGCATCATGCCGCTGGTGAGGGCCATCAGCTGCACCAGGATGGAGGAAAGGGGCGCAACGGCTTTTTCGCTCAGCAGGCTGCCCAAGAAGAGCCCCATGGCGATAAACGCCGGTACGGATACCAGCAGGCAGCCCATGGTAGACAGCAGCTGAACAAAAGTGGCTTCATAGCCAAGAAGCAGCCCGCAGCCGAGAACCATCGTCATCTGCACAATGCACAGGGGGAGCACCGGCAGGGCATAACCCAGCAGGTATTCGCCGGTTTTCATGGGGCCTGCAAAGAGGCGGCTGAGGAAGCTGGTGGATTTATCCTGGGCGATGTGGATGCCAAGAAACATGCTCAGGAAGGTCATGCCGAAAAGGGCGACGCCGGGGATGTAGCTGACCAGCTGAAAATTGGCGGGCATATAGTCCCCGGGGGTGGCCTGGGAGATGATGAGCCAGATCAGCAGCATCAGAAGAGGCATGCCCACCACAAAGAGGAGGGCGGTCAGGTCCCGCAGGATTTCTTTCAGGTTTCTGTTGGCAAAAGCAATGGTCTTCATCAGGCTTCCTCCGTAAGGCTCAGGAAAATATCTTCAAGGGATGCTATGCCCGTTTGCGCCTGCAGCTCCTCAAGGGTGCCCAGGGCCTTCAGCCGGCCTTTTTCCATAATGGCGATGTGGTCGGCAAGGGCCTCCGCTTCTTCCAGATAGTGTGTGGTAAGCACGATGGTCATGGCGCCCTTCAGATCGCTGATCATCTTCCACAGCTCCCGGCGGGCACGCACATCAAGGCCCAGCGTGGGCTCGTCCAGAAAGAGAACCTTGGGGCCGGAGATCAGCGCCATGGCAATGGAAAGCTTGCGCATCAGGCCGCCGGACAGGTTCCTGGCACGGTCGCCCCGGCGGTCGGTCATGGAAAAACGCTCCATCATTTCCTCCGCCTTCCGGGCAGCCTCCTTCGGGGCAAAACCGTACAGCTCCGCCATCAGGCGCAGGTTCTCCTCCACCGTCAGCCGGGGGGATACGGCGGTTTCCTGGGGAGAAACATTGATGATTGGGTGCACCTTTTCCGGCTCGGTTACAATGCTGTGCCCCGCAAGAAAAGCGTCGCCCCCGGTGGGCAGGGCAAGGCCGCACAGCATGCGGATGGTGGTGGTTTTGCCTGCGCCATTCTGCCCCAGCAGGGCGAAAAGCTCGCCTTCCTGTACCGAGAGGCTCAGGCCGTCCACGGCTTTTCTGTTGCCGTAGGTTTTTTCCAGATGGTCGATACGGATCATATCCATAAATTTGCGTTCCTTTCCTGGCAGGTTTATTTTTTCCTGCGTGTTATTTATACCATGACCGTTGCCAGAAAACAATGCGAATAGGCTGAAAACCACTGAAAGCTGCTTCAATTGTCAAAAAAATAACGCCGATGAAATTGTAAAACTCCGATCCCAGCCCCTTGACGCAGGGGCATTTACTCTATAAAATAGAATAGAAGAGTAAGGCGAGATATGGGAACTGAATATCTCAAACCAGTATTTTGGAGGGAAGGCAATGTCCTTTTCTGCGGATTTAAAGGCGGAACTTTTTGCCATACGCCCGGAAAGGGATTGCTGCAAGCTGACGGAACTGGCGGCGTTGTACATGTCCATGGGCAGCCTGAGTTTTCTGGGCAAGGGCCGGCTGAACGTGCAGTTTACCAGCGAGAGCCTTTCCGCAGTGAAGCGAGCGCTGGTGCTCCTGCAGGAAACCCTGGATATTACCCCGCAGATACACTATGTATCCACCGCTCACTTTGGGGGCATGCGCAAATGCGTGCTGACCCTGGGACCCATACAGACCCCGGTTTTTCTTTTGAAAATGCAGATGATCTCCCAGGATGAAAGCGGCGAAACCGCCTTCCGTTCTGCGACGCCCAAAATCAGCCTGAGCCGTGGCTGCTGCAACCGTGCTTTTCTGCGGGCGGCGCTCATGGGCGGAGGCTACATGACCAACCCGGAGCAGGACTATCATCTGGAGCTGGGCTACCGGGATGACGACATGCGGGAATACCTGGCCCGTGCCCTGCAGCGCAACGACCTGCCTATACGCCAGTCCAGCCGAAAGGGCAAGAACTTCCTCTATCTGAAACAGTCGGACCAGATCGTGGATTTCCTCACCCTTATCGGAGCCCATAAAACGGTGATGCACATTGAGGATTTGCGGGTGAAGAGGCATGTTATCAGCACCGTGACCCGTGCCATGAACTGCGACAGTGCCAATATGCACAAGCAGCTTACCGCCGCCGAGGAGCAGACCCAGGCCATTATGCTTCTGGCCCGGAAGGACGGCCTGAAAGGGCTGCCCCCCTCCCTGCAGCAGATAGCGGTGGCACGCCTCAATGCGCCGGATCTGAACCTTGCCCAGCTTGGGCAGACCATGGATCCACCCCTGTCCAAATCTGCGGTGAACCACCGCATGCGCCGGCTTATGGAGCTGGCAAGAGCCACAAGCGATCTTAGCGACCCGGAGCCCTCTCCGGGCGATGAAAACGAGGTGTAATAAATGATCAAACAAAAGTTTGACCTGACCGGGCTGAAGCCTTTCAGCCGTGAAAGCGCAGCGGAGATTGCCATTGCCGCTTCCCGCTTTGAAAGCATCCTGACCATGGAATCCGGCAACTCCATCATTAACATGAAGAGCATGCTGGGTCTCCTTTCCCACGCCGTGCCTATGAAGGGGGAAGTGACCCTGGTAGCCGACGGCGCCGACGAAACCCAGGTGATGGAAGTGATCCTTTCCCTGATGGAAAAGTACCGGGCATAAGGCCTGGCTGCTTTTTCGGCGGTGATGTTGTTTTATTCGTTTGTTGATGAAAAGTGAATCCGGCTGCTGGGCGGATTGCCCGGCATGTACAGACCGGCCCTTGCAGGTTAAGGGTGTCGGTTGGGAATGATGTGCGCCTGCCTGAGGGCGAGTATGGCGGGCCGTTTTTCCCCTTTTGTGCAAAAAACGAGACAGGACGAAGCAAAGATGTCCTGTCTCGTTTTCATTTTCTGGCAATGATGGTGAACTCGCCGGGCAAGCTGCTGTCCGTCCAGGCGGGATGCTCGTCAAAGCGTGTCAGGGCAAAGCCTGAATCAATGACAGAGTTGATGATCTCACTGAGGGTATACAGCCTCAAGCTGCACCGGGGGAAGCTTTTCCGGGTCTCTTCTTCATAGAAGCGGGCGTGGGGCATTTCTCCTTCCAGGATCTCTGTGGAAAAATAGTCCATGGGAGGCCGCTGAAAGTTCAGCACATCCATGATTTTTGTAAGGGGATGGAAGTCGCTCAGGATCATCTTTCCGCCGGGTTTCAGAAGGGCATGCATCATTCTCATAAACTGGCCGATGTTATGGAAGTAATGAAGAATACCGCCTTCCATGAACACCACGTCAAAAGCCTCTCCGAATTTTTCCAGGCTGATCTCCAGCACATCGCACACTTCATAATCCATTTTGACACCGGCGGCCCCGGCCATTTCCGTGGCATACCTGCGGTTCTCCTCGGAAATATCAAACACCGTCACATCCGCCCCGAGCACCGCCAGGGGAACCGCCTTCTTGCCGCAGGAGCCGCAAATATTGGCAACCTTCACGCCGCTGAACCCATCGAACATACCAGCAAACCGATGCAGCGCCCCAAGGGGATTTTCAAGGATTTTTCCGGCCCGCTCCTCAGGCCTGCCGGCTTCCCTTACCCAAAATTCGTAGGCGTTGTGCTCCCAGGCCGCTTTGTTCTGCCTGCTGCTCTCGATCAAGGTCATCCCTCCCAACAATTGATGGGTTCATTATACAGGGTTGGGAGATGGTATGGCAATATGGGGGCGGAGGGCATTGTTTTGGCAGAGAACCAGTCCCCTGTTGCCTGGGGACGATTGTTCCCCGCCGAAAGCCCGGAGGCGCATCCTTCCTGAAGTCGGCAAGAGAGAAGAAGAAAAGTATAATCAGATAAATTTTACAATGTAGAAATTTGGGAAAATATGTAGACAATAGTCGCCGTTGCCTTGAATAAACTCCATAAATCAAATGTTTCTTGCGGTGAAAGCTTTTGCGATGGTATATCTATTTACAAAAAAGATTATAACATACGTGGCGACTATTGTCTGCTTTTGTCGCCGTTTCTTTACGGCCATTCGTGCCTTCCCGGAAATCTGTGCCATTCAATGGGCATTGATTTATACAATTTTGCAAGAAAGGAGGACTTTGAATTATGGGTGTTGCTTCTTTGGTTTTGGGTATTATTGCTCTGGTCATTGCTATTTTTGTACCCGGCGTTCAGTGGATTGGTGCCATCGTTGGTCTGATCGGTATCATTCTGGGCGTTCAGGGTCGCAAAAATCCGGAGAAGAAGGGTATTGCCACTGCCGGTCTGGTTTGCTCCATCATCGGTTTCGTGCTGAGCATCATCTTCTTCGTCGCTTGCGTAGCATGCATTGGCGCTGCCGGTACCGCCGGTGTGCTGAGCGGCTATTAATCCACGCACCTACTGCTTTTGTGTATTGCCTTAATCTGGTATGCTCAAACAGCAGTAGGTTTTTTATTTTTTTCGATCAGGAGGAGATGCCTGTGCTTCCTTTTCTTTCTATTGGTAAAATAATCTTTCCGATGTATGGCGTGTGCATGGCGCTTGGCATACTGATCGCTTCATATATTGCTATTATCCGTACAAAAAAAGCTGGTGAAGATGCTGATTCCCTGCTGATCATCCTTGCGTTTGCAATCGGCTTTGCACTGATCGGTGCCAAGCTGCTTTATATAGTGATTTCCCATGGCCTGGGTAAAGCATTTCATCAGATGCTTGCAGGCGATTTTTCTTTCCTTACCCAAGGCGGTCTGGTCTTCTACGGCGGGCTGATCTTCGGTATCATCGGTGCCCTTTTCGGGGCGAAATTCGCTCGTGTCCGGCTGGGAGCTTACTGTGAATCCGTCATCCCCTGCATTCCGCTGGGGCACGCCTTTGGCCGGCTGGGATGCTTTTTTGCAGGGTGCTGCTATGGCATGCCCTATGAAGGGCCCTTTTGTCTTTCTTTTCCCAAAGCGGGCATATCCTATCCAACTTTTCCTGTGCAGCTTCTTGAGGCTTTGCTGAATATCGCCGCCTTTGTTTACCTGATCCATTATACCCGGAAACGGCGGCCCGAGCTGCATGCGCTGTTTCACTATCTGCAAATCTATTCCGTGTGCCGCTTTGTTTTGGAATTTTTCCGGGGCGATGTAATCCGGGGGCTGGCCATGGGCATTTCCACCTCCCAATGGATCAGCGTGGGTCTGTTTATCGTCAGCACATCATTGATGCTGATAAAGCCTGTCAAACCAACCGGGCAACCGGTCTGAAGGCTTTGTTCATACCGTTTATCCAACCGGAAAATGTTTCATACAATGCAGCTGTCGTCCCTTTCTCCGCAGCAGAATATGAATTCAAGAAATGGAAGAGCGTCATTATGCTGGAAAAAAACATACTGCTCATCATCAATCCCAAGGCCGGAAAATGCAAGGGCATCAAGAAAATGCCGGATATTGTCCGCACAATACAGTCAAAGGGGTTTCTTCCCACTGTGCTGTTGACAGAAAAAGCCGGCGATGCCCGTCGCTATGCCTGTGAATATGGCGGCAGGGCAAATATCATATGCTGTGTTGGTGGCGACGGTACCTTCAGCGAAGTGGTTTCCGGTATTGTGGAAGGCGGGCACAGCACGCCCATCGGGTACCTTCCCTCCGGAAGTACCAACGATTACGCTGCAAGCCTGCATCTCTCCCCCGATCTGTGCGCTGCTGCAGAGCAGGTGCTGGACGGGGTTGCGCAGGCCTTTGATATTGGTCTTTTCAATGGGCATCCCTTTGCCTATGTGGCGGCTTTCGGCATGCCGGCAAAAGTATCCTACAGCGTTCCCCAGAACATAAAAAATGTGCTGGGGCATTTTGCCTATATCCTGGAGGGAATACGGGATCTTCATGCTCTCAGGGCAGAAGCAATGGCGGTTCATGTGGACGAGGAGATTCTGGAAGGAAAATATTTAATGGGCTGCTTCAGCAACACCATGTCCATCGGCGGAGTTTTGCAATTCAGCCCGGAAGACGCTATAATGGATGATGGATATTTGGAAGTTCTGCTTGTGTCCAGGCCTTCTACTGCACGAGAAGTTACAAAAATGATATATGCCCTGCGTACCCGAAATTATGGGGACTGCCCCTGTATTACCTACCGCAAAGCCAAAAAGGCAACCATTATTTCAGAAAACAAGCTTCCCTGGACCATAGACGGAGAATGCATGGAAGATTTCAGGCAGTCTGAAATAGAGACGCTGCCGAAAAAAATCCATGTGATGGTTCCGGATAAAAACGGCCCCAATGCGCCCTGAGAAAAGCGCAAAAAAATAAAACCAGAACAGGAGTGAAAGCCACATGAAAAAGACGATCTTCACGATGATGCTTGCAGTATGCCTCGCATTTACATGCATCTGTGCAGTGGCCGATGAGAATTACACCAGCGGCGACTGGACCTTTTCCGTAAACCGTGATGGCATTGTCCGGGTTACGGGGTACCTGGGGGAAGAGACCCATCTTGTACTGCCTGAAAACCTTGGCGGCTATCCCGTCACCGTTGTGGGAAAAGAGGCGTTCAGGGACAATACCTCCATTAAATCCGTTGTGATTCCTGATTGCTACACCACCATTGAGCCAGCCGCCTTTCGTGGCTGCACAAGGATACAGAATCTGTCCCTGGGTGCAGGGATCACTTCCTGGCCGGAATCCTGGGGAAGCAACGGCGCATTTGCCGATTGTGTCAATCTCTTTGAAATAGAATTTGCTCCCGGTATAACCTGCATTGGCAAATATGCCTTTGAAAACTGTACTTTGCTGGATACGCTCACGCTACCCAGCACGGTAACATCCGTGGGTGCAGGCGCTTTCAAAAACTGCGAACTGCTGGATATTGTGGAAGTGTATGGCGATGTAGGCGATGAAGCCTTCCAGAATTGCTCCTATATGAGCGATATCACTCTCCACAACGCAACGTATATCGGCGCCCATGCCTTCCAGGGATGCACTTCCATGAAGGAAATTGAGCTGCCGCAAACGCTGCTGACCATTGGCGACGAAGCGTTCAGAGGCTGCAGCAAGCTTAAGGGAATTATTATTCCTGATTCTGTTACCGAAATGGGTGCCCGGGTATATACGGATTGCCTCCAAATGGAAAAAGCTGTCATTGGCGGCTCTGTTGCCAAATGGACTGTGGCCTGGGGCGACAACAGCGTTTTCGGCAACTGTATTGCTCTGACTGAAGTAACGGTTAGGCCTGGCGTAACGCATCTGCCCATCAACGCCTTCCGGGATTGCAGCCACCTGACAACCGTCACCCTGCCCGAGGGACTGATCTCCATTGACGATGGCGCTTTTGAAAATTGCACCATGCTGGAAAGCATCGTTTTTCCTGCATCCCTGGAAACGATCGGAAACAAAGCATTCTGCGGCTGTTCCCTGCTCGGAGAGGCGGCGCTGCCCGAAAGTCTTGTTTCCATTGGCAAAAACGCCTTTGAGGAAACCGCCCTTACAGAGGTGATCATACCCGCAAAAACCGTGACCATTGGCGCATATGCATTCAAAAACTGCGCTTCTCTGACCCATGTAACCCTGGGTGAACAGCTTACCAACTGGAGTGAAGACTGGGCCAAAAACGGCGCATTTATGAATTGCACCTCGCTGAAGACCCTCACCATTGAAAGCGGCGTCAACAGCATCGGCTCCTATGCCTTCTATGGCTGCAGCTCTCTGGAAATGGTGGAAATACCCAGCACGTCCATCCTGGTGGATGAATATGCCTTCGCAGAATGCACCAGCCTGAAAGAAGCTACCGTTTACCGGGGCGTTATCGGCAATCATGCCTTTGAAAACTGCACCGCACTGGAAAGCCTCTCCATCCGGAAGGTGACGGATATTTACGGCAGCGCCTTCAATAACTGCTCCAAACTGACCGGCGTGGAACTGCCCCGCACACTGATTACCCTGGAAAAAGACGCCTTCAGGAACTGCTCGTCCCTGACGGAGATCATTGTACCCGACAGCACCACCACCCTTGGCGCTTACGCCTTCGGAGGCTGCACCGGTCTGAAAACGGCTTATGTGAGCAACAACATAAACGACTGGGCCCTGGATTGGGGCAACAGTCAAATCTTCATCGATTGCACAGCCCTGGAATATGTCTGCTTCGGCGACGGGCTTACTTCCATCGAAGAGGAAGCGCTCATGGGCTGTACCGGGCTCAAGGGGGTATACATTCCCTCCAGCGTAACCTACATTCATGATTCTGCATTTAAAAATGCGGCTTCTGACTGCGTTATCTATGGCCAGAGCGGTTCCCCTGCGGAAGCATTCGCCATATCCCACAACCTTGCTTTTTCCACCGCTGAGTTCCCCTTTTCCTTTGAATGAGACAACGATATTATCCCAAACAAAAACCCCCACCGGATGGTGGGGGTTCATTTTACACTGGGGGGATGACCGATCAGGCCTTGCCGTTGCAGCCCAGCACGTTGACGATCTTGTGCTGCACCATTTCGCCCAGAGCCTTGCGGGCGTCGGTGAGGTACTGACGGGGGTCGAAGTGATCGGGATGGTCGACGAGGTGCTTGCGGATCATAGCGGTGAAGGACAGACGCAGGTCGCTGTCGATGTTGATCTTGCAAACAGCCATGGAAGCGGCCTTGCGCAGCTGCTCCTCGGGGATGCCGACGGCGTCGGGCATCTTGCCGCCGTTTTCGTTGATGATCTTCACAAAGTTCTGGGGCACAGAGGAAGCGCCGTGCAGAACGATGGGGAAGCCGGGCAGACGCTTGGAAACTTCTTCCAGGATGTCAAAGCGCAGGGGAGGGGGCAGCAGGATGCCGTCCTCGTTGCGGGTGCACTGCTCAGCGGTGAACTTGAAAGCGCCGTGGCTGGTGCCGATGGCGATGGCCAGAGAGTCGCAGCCGGTGCGGGTGGCAAATTCTTCCACTTCTTCGGGGCGGGTGTAGCTGGAATCGGCAGCGGAGACCTTTACGTCGTCCTCAACGCCGGCCAGACGGCCCAGTTCGCCTTCTACGGTTACGCCACGGTCGTGGGCGTAATCGACGACCTTCTTGGTCAGGGCGATGTTCTCTTCAAAGCTCAGGTGGCTGCCGTCGATCATAACGGAAGTGAAGCCGCCGTCGATGCAGCTCTTGCAGGTTTCAAAGTCGGGGCCGTGGTCCAGATGCAGGGCGATGGGCAGGCCGGTTTCCTGAACAGCGGCTTCCACCATCTTTACCAGGTAGGTGTGGTTGGCGTAGGCGCGGGCGCCCTTGCTGACCTGCAGGATAACAGGAGCATTCACAGCCTGAGCGGCTTCGGTGATGCCCTGAACGATTTCCATGTTGTTTACGTTGAAAGCGCCGATGGCGTAGCCGCCTTCGTAAGCCTTCTTGAACATTTCCTTGGTATTGACAAGTGCCATGGGGTTTCCCTCCTTAAAATGCTCGGAATAAGTATATTATACTATAAATTTCCATCCTTGAACAGCCCCCCGCAGGGGATTTTTCACAGCCGCTGTACCAGCGCCCTGTACACGCAGCCGTCAGTGCCTCTGAGGGGCTGGTATTCCGAGCCTTCCTCCGGTGCGCCCCGCAATACATAGGCAGTGCGGATGACCCTGCCGTCCTGGGCCTGCCTGCCAATCCACAGCCCTTCCCCCTGATGGGAGGCGCACACGAAACGCCAGCCGGGCAGAAGGAATCGCCCGCTGGGTGGATAGCGGTCGAACGCCTCCCTGACAGTGTGAAACAGTCTGGGCCAGATCAACTGCGGCAGGGCATCCACCGGCTGCCGCTGCTGGGAGGCCGATAAGGCGGACTCTTTGCCGGCGCTACTGTGCCTGGCCGGAAGAGAATCTGCGGCACAGGTTGCTGAGGCCGGGTTTTCGGGCTGCGGCGCTCTTTCCCTTGCCGCCAGAAAGGCAAGGGGATCAATGGCAGTGAGGAGCGTATCTCCGGGGGTCTCCTGCGGGCTTGCGGAAATAGTCTTTCCCGGTTTTGTGCGCTTCTTCCCCTCCATTTCAAGGAAAAGTCTGCCTGCCGCATCCACAGCACGGCGGATTTCCGCCATGGGAAGGGGCGGCTGATTTTTATTTTTCTTCCGGGATGCCTGCACAGGGGCGGCAGCAGGCCTTCTGCGCAGTGTGAAAACATTCCTGGAGGGCAGTCGGTAGGCTACCGTCATGGGCAGTGGCAGGTGGGTTTCTGCATTTTCAGGTGATGCCTGGGATATCTTTCTTTCGCACATTCTCTCCGTTTCAGGGAACGGCATGCCTGCTGCCCCGGGGATTGGTATATCGGCATTTGCGCCTGATGTGCTTTGACACGATACACCAAAGCCCGGTGCGTTTCTTTCCGATGCATCCCGGGGAAAACCCTCAACATTACCATCGCTGTTCCGTCCCCGGGAATCGCCTTCCTTCCGGGGCTGATGCTGCCCGGCTTCATCCGCACTGCTGCCGCACAGCCGCCCTGTTTCAGGGAACGGCATGCCTGCTGTTCCGGGAGGTGGTATATCGGCATTTGCGCCTGATGTGCTTTGACACGATACACCAAAGCCCGGTGCGTTTCTTTCCGATGCATCCCGGGGAAAACCCTCAACATTACCAGCACTGTTCCGTCCCCGGGAATCGCCTTCCTTCCGGGATTGATGCTGCCCGGCTTCATCTGCACTGCTGCCGCACAGCCGCCCTGTTTCGGGGAACGGCATGCCTGCTGTTCCGGGAGGTGGTTCATCAACATCCCTGCCCACTGTATCCTTCCCAAAAACATCCCGGGGAGAAGCATCACGATCTCCTCCTTCATCCACGCCCCGGGACGGCCCATCGCTCTCCGTCCTTTCCTGCCTCGCTTCTTTCATCCCCCTGCGGCCCTGCTCCCCTTCCGACCCCTGCCGGTCTGCCGGGCTGTCGTTGGTATTTTCCGCAGGCAGCCTTTCCGAAGCTGCCTCTTTGTTTTTGGGGCGTTTCAGCCCTTCGCAGAGCTCCAGACAGGCATTCCGGGCAGCGGTCATGGTTTCCGGGCCGCTGATGAGACCCAGCAAAAGAGGCCCCGGATCCTTCCGGTTTTCAATGACGGCAATGGCCTGCATTTCCTGGTTTTCCAGGCAGGCAGCCGAAATGACCGCATTCAGCTGTGCATCCCCCCGGTTGTGGCAAGGGGCCTCCCCCAGCAGTGTGGCCTTTCGCCCTGCCAGCAGATACGCCCGGAACCCCTCCCGGCCTATCCCCTTTGCGTGTATCTCCACCACGGGCCGCCCCCGCTGCATCATCAGCCTTGCAAAACCTCCTGCCCCGGGGCGCATGGGCCGGAGCATCAGCACCTTGTGAGCAAAATCCATCATACAACCGATTCTTCCTTTCCTGCAAAGGATGCGCATGTCATTCCTCAGCCGCTTTACAATGAACATATGGTTTGCCGGTTTCCTCTATGCCGCACACGGCGCAGGGCCGGGGCATATGCTGGTATCAGCGCAGCAAAGCCTGCGCAGTACCTGACAGGGAGGAATGACCCGTGAACCATTCCGACGAAGCCGTCGGCCGTCCCTTCAGCGAAGGCGCTGCCGTGCGCATCGGCCCCCTTGCGCCCGGGGAAGCGGAGGACGAATATCATGTATATTTTCATCAGGGGGAAAAAGCCCGTACGCTGTTCATCTCCAGGGATCTGGAACCGGAGCCCCTGCGGCTGACGGTGCGGCTGATCCTCAATGGCGCAAAGCCCGGCAGGAGCATCCTTGCCAGCCTTCGCCTGCTGGAAACGGACGAAAATAACCGGGAAAAGGCCCGGGGTTTCCGCCTTTTGCTGATCCCCGGCGCAGAAGGCCCGAAAAACGAAGAAAATGAAGAAGACGAAAGGATGCTTTCCGTGGAGGCGCCTCCGGTGCAGTTTCTTCTCAGCCGGGAGGATGCCCGCCCGGAACGGCATTTTATCATCCGTGTAAATGCCCGGTATGCGGAGGATGGGAGCAACAGGGCATAACCGGCGGAGCTGCTGCCTCAGGGCGGCGGCTCTTTTCAATTTCCCTCTGCTTTGATATAATGAATTGACACAGATCATTTACGACGGAGGCACAATCATGGCCATCAAATATCCTCTTCCCCCGGAAATCGACCCGGAACGTTTGCCCAGACACATCGCCATTATCATGGACGGCAACGGCCGCTGGGCGAAGGCGCACAAGCTGCAGGTAGCCCTTGGACACCGGGCCGGCACGGAGAACCTCCGGGAGATTATCCGCAATGCAAGCGATATCGGCGTGGGCGCACTGACGCTGTATGCATTTTCCACGGAGAACTGGCGCCGTTCCAAAACCGAGGTAGATGCACTGATGCAACTGATCCTGGACTTTTTTGCCAGCGAGATTGATGAGCTCATTGAAAACCGTGTGCGCATCACCATTCTGGGCGATAAGGACGGGCTGCCTGCGCCCCAGCGGGAGGCCCTTGCCCAGGCCGAGGAACGTACCCGTCACCTGGAAGGCCTCCGGCTGAATATCGCCGTGAACTACGGTGGCCGTGCAGAGCTGGTGCGTGCCGCACAGCAGCTGGCCCGGGAGGCTGCCGACGGCGTACTCGACCCCGCCGCCATCGACGAAGCCATGCTGGAAAGCCGCCTCTACACCGCCGGCGTACCGGATGTGGATCTGCTCATCCGCACCAGCGGCGAAATGCGCCTGAGCAACTTCCTGCTCTGGCAGTGCTCCTATGCCGAGTTCCTTTTCCCGGAAACTCTCTGGCCTGATTTCCATGTGCCGGATCTGCACAGGTGCATCTGGCAGTTCCAGAACCGTGACCGGCGCTATGGGGGCAGATAATCCCGGAGGAGTATTCTGCCCTGCCGCAGGCCGTTATACTTCCCGTGCCGCCTGCGGTATTATGTCCGCTGCGATATTGAAATGATGTTTTCCAGGGGGGCCCTGCCCTCTCCCCGGCCCTTGACCAAATACGAATAATCAACTACAATAACAGGAGCGCTTTTGCTTTTATTGGGAGGTATTTGCTATGGCCAATAGAAAAAGCTCCGCCATGCTCACAAGAACTATCACAGGCGCCGTATTGCTTGCGGTGCTTGCGGTTACCCTCATTTTGGGCGGATGGTATTTTGTCGCCCTTGCTTTTGTGGCTACCACCATTGCTATCTACGAGGAACTGAACGCCCTGACCGCCGGCGGTCACAAACCCGTCAAATGGACCAGCTATGTTGCACTGGCTCTGGCGCTGCCTGCGGTGAAGCTGTTTTCTTCCTCTGTGGTGATTATTCCTATCCTGACGGTACTCACCTTCTGCATTTGCCTGCAGGTGATGCGCCGGGAGGCTCCCGTTCTGGATGATATTATCTACAGCGTGGTGCCCATGCTCACCCTGGTGCTGCCCTGCATGTGCCTTGCCGGCATCACCCTGGCAGATACCATGCCCCATCTGAACAAAATGCTGATGGTGCTGCTGTTTGCGGTGGCGGTGGGCGGCGATACCTTCGCCTATTTTGTGGGCAGTGCCCTGAGGGGCCCCAAGCTTTGCCCCAACATCAGCCCCAACAAGACCATTTCCGGTTCCGTGGGCGGCCTGCTGGGCAGCGTGGCCTGCGCCATCCTGGTAGGCAGGCTTTTCTCCATAGGCGCTGCGCAGCCCTATCCCCCCCTCTGGGGCGATATCATTGTGGGCCTGCTGGGCGGCATAGCTGCCCAGGTGGGCGACCTTTTCGCCAGCATGGTCAAGCGTCACTGCAAGGTGAAGGATTTCGGCCATATCTTCCCCGGCCATGGCGGCATGCTGGACCGGCTGGACAGCATCTTCTTTACCTGCATCATCGTATACAATTATCAGGTGGTGCTCCATCTGCTGCTGGGCTAACGCCTGCATAACCAGCCCCGCCTCCCTGCGGGGCTGCTGCTTTTCCCAGCTTTTTTCCATAACAGGAGGATGAACCATGAACCGCAGAAAAATCGCCGTGCTGGGCTCCACCGGTTCCATCGGCACCCAGGCCCTTGAGGTGGCAAAACTCCACGAAGACCGCTTTGAGATCGTTGCCCTCACCGCCTACTCCAGCAAGGAGAATCTTTTTGAGCAGGTACGTCTTTTCCGGCCCCGTATGGCGGGCCTGGTAATCCCCGTGCCCCTGGAGGAGATCCCGGAGGATCTGCGCTTTTGCCAGTGGGTATTTGGCAGTGAATGCCTCACCCAGGCCGCCCAGACCGACTGCGATGACGTGCTGGTGTCCGTGGTGGGCATGGTGGGTCTGGAAAGCGTGCTGACGGCCCTGGCCCACGGAAAAAGGGTGCTGCTGGCCAATAAGGAGGCGCTGGTCACCGGCGGCCATCTGGTGATGGATGCCGCCGCCAAGCTCGGGGAAAACTCCCTTCTGCCTGTGGACAGCGAACACAGCGCCATTTTCCAGTGCCTGCAGGGCGCACAGGGCAACCCGGTGGAAAAGCTTCTGCTTACCTGCTCCGGCGGGCCTTTCCGTACCTGGGACAGGCAGGCCGTCCGCAACGCCACCCGTGCCCAGGCCCTGAAACATCCCAACTGGGTCATGGGCCAGAAGATCACCATCGACAGTGCGACCCTCTTCAACAAAGCCCTTGAAATAATGGAAGCCAAGTGGCTTTTCGGCGTGGATGAGAAGGACATTCAGGTGGTCGTCCACCCCCAGAGCGTTATCCACAGCGGAGTACAGTTCCGGGATGGAGCGGTCATTGCCCAGCTGGGCACGCCGGATATGAAGCTGCCCATCCTCTATGCCATGAGCTACCCGGAGAGGTTGCCCACCGGCGGCGCAGCGCTTGACCTGTTCCAGCTGGCAGGCCTTACCTTTGAGAAGCCCGACCCGGATCGTTTCCCCTCCCTCCGGATGGCCAGGGAATGCCTCAAGGCAGGCGGCGCAGCCTGCTGTGTCCTCAATGCCGCCAACGAGGAGGCAGTGAGCCACCTGCTTTATTCCCCCGCCGGAGAAACCATGACCATCGGCAAGATCTACGATGTGGTGGAGGAGACCCTCCAGCAGGCCGGCAGCCTGCCCGCCAATTCGCTGGAAGAACTGCTCCACGCTGATCGGCTGGCCAGGAACATCGCCCGGGAGCGATTGAACCGGGGCTGATTGCATATACTTCCATAGCAGTACAGGGAAAGGATTGATTGAATGACTGTTTTATACATATTGCTGGCCATTCTTTTGCTGGGCATCCTGATTATGGTGCACGAGTTCGGCCATTTTGCGGCGGCCCGCCTCTGCGGCATTGAGGTGAAGGAATTCTCCCTGGGCTTTGGCCCGCCCATCCTGCGCAAGGTCAGCAAAAAGACGGGTACCGGCTTTTCCATCCGGCCCATTCCCCTTGGGGGCTACTGCATGTTCTACGGTGACATGGATGACGATCCTTCCGGCAAAATGCAGGACGACCCCCGTGCCTACGACCGCCAGCCGGTATGGAAGCGGATGATCACCGTGGTATCCGGCCCGCTGATGAACTTTGTGCTGGCCATTGTGGTGGCGGTGATCCTGATGGCTTTCTTTGCGGTAAAGCCCGTGGGCAACTGCTACATCGGCGGTGTGGAGGAAGGCTCTCCCGCCATGGAAGCCGGCATCATGCCCGGGGACAAAATCATCTCCATTGCCGACACAAACGTGGAGAGCCTCTCTGCTCAGGGCGTGGTGGATGCCATCGGTGCAGGCGATCCCGCCGTGCCTGTGGAGATCACCCTTCGCCGTGACGGGAAGGATATCCCCCTGTCGGTGCAGATGAACTACAGCGAAACGGAAAAGCGCTACCTCATGGGCATTACCATTGCCGAATCCACCGGCAGATTGAGCGCCGGGGAGATCATCCCCGAGGCATGGGACATGTGCGTGTTTTACGGCGGCACCATTACCCGTGCCCTGGGCAAAATGGTGACCACCGGCGAGGGGCTTAACGAATCCGCAGGACCTATCGGCATTGTGGATATGGTCAGCCAGCAGACCCGGCAATACGGCATCATGGCCTACCTTGAACTGATGGTGCTCATCTCCATCAACCTGGGCCTGATGAACCTGCTGCCCATTCCGGGCCTTGACGGCAGCCGGCTGGTGTTCCACCTCATCGAACTGATCATGGGCCGCCCCGTGAACCGCAAGGTGGAAACGGTGATCTACCTCATCGGCTATGTATTTCTGATCGGGTTGATGATCTTCTTCACCTTCAAGGATGTGCTGCGGCTGTTCCGGTGAAAAACCGCCCGGAAGGGGCGGAGGGAACAGAGATGTTTTGAGGGAATTCACTTGCTGGGGTTCTTAAGGATGGATTTATCCCGCAATAAGAAAAGACGGGTATCCGGTAACAATGCCGGATACCCGTTTCAGCTTGTGGAAAAACCTCATTCTTGTCAGTCAAAGCCGCAAATCTTGCACCTTCGGTGCTCGCTGTGCTTTCTTGAAAGTGCTGCGGCACAAGGAATGTGGGCTCTGCCCACACCCGGCAGGGGGATGATCCCCCTGCGCATTTTTTGACAGCCAGAGACGGGTATCCGGTAACAATGCCGGATACCCGTTTCAGCTTGTGGAAAAACCTCATTCTTGTCAGTCAAAGCCGCAAATCTTGCACCTTCGGTGCTCGCTGTGCTTTCTTGAAAGTGCTGCGGCACAAGGAATGTGGGCTCTGCCCACACCCGGCAGGGGGATGATCCCCCTGCACCCTGCGCATTTTTTGACAGCCAGAGACGGGTATCCGGTAACAATGCCGGATACCCGTTTGTTTGTGCAGTTGTTTAAGGGCAAAGCAAGGATATTGTGCGTATAAATGCGCCTTTCTGAAAAATGGGTTGACAACGGACGGTTTCTTTGTTATCATACATTTAACACTTACGTTAAATGTTAAATGTAAGTGCGCCAGCATCCGGAACTGGTAAAAGGAGAGGAATCATATGTCATTGCAGGAAACCCTCAAGGCGCTGTCTGACCCGACCCGTCGGGAAATATTGCAGATGCTTCGCAGCGGCAGCAAATCCGCAGGGGAGATCAGCGAAAAGTTTGATATTACAGCAGCGGCGATCTCACGCCATCTGTCCGTCCTCAAGGATGCAGACCTGATCCGTGATCAGCGGGACGGCAAGTTCATCATTTATACCCTGAACACCTCTGTGCTGGAGGATGTGCTGTTCTGGGTATCCAACCTGAAGGGAGAGTAACAGCTATGCTCAAGAAATACAGAAAAACCCTGATTATCGCCACGATTATCATCCTGCTGCCCATGCTGGCGGGCCTTATTCTGTGGAACAGGCTGCCGGAAAAGTTCCCGATCCATTTCAACGCTTCTGGTGAGGCGGACGGCTTTAGCAGCAAAGCTTTTGGCGTATTCGGCATACCGCTGATTCTGGTTGCCTTTCAGTGGCTATGCGCCTTGGGCAGCCTGAAAATGGATCCAAAGGCTGAGAATCTGGAGGGAAAAGTGTTCTCGCTGGTGCTGTGGATCATCCCGGCGATTTCGATCGTGATGAATGCGCTGGTATATTGCACAGCTTTGGGCATGGACATGAATGTACAGATCATCATCCCTCTGCTGATCGGTTTGCTGATGGTCATCATCGGCAACTGGCTGCCCAAATGCAAGCCGAGTTGGACACTGGGCATCAAGTTGCCCTGGACGCTGGCGGATGAAAATAACTGGAATCGAACCCATCGCTTTGCGGGCCCTGTATGGGTGGTATGCGGCATGGTAATCATGCTGTGCGCACTGCTCGGCGGCGCATTCCTGTGGGTGATGCCGGTTGCGTTTGTGGTGATGATCGCTGCGCCGGCGGTGTATTCCTACCTGCTGTTCAAAGGGAAGATCCGGTAAGCTGTAGGGAGGAGAAAGTATTATGAGAGGCTTTATCAAAACATATTGGAAAACACTGCTCTTTTTTGTGGTGGTAGGTCTGATCGGCGGCTATTTCATCGGCCTCTACGCCCTGGAAAGCTACCCGCCCCAAATGCAGCAGGAGATGCTGGCGCAGGGAATGAGTGCTGGGATGCTGGGCCTGATATCGGCGCTGCAGAGCGCAGGCTATGGTCTGGTGCTTGGTGCAGCGGGTATCTGGCTAGGCAGGAAAGTTGGCCTGTGGAAGGATCAACGCCATATCACGAAAAAGCCCCTGCTGGCAGCGCTGATCATCAGCCTGATTGGCGGCTTGGCGCTGATTTTCCCGGATCTGCTGTTCTTCGGGAAATATGAACAGGCTCTGCTGGATATGTATGCCGTCAAGCCGACGATCCCATATCTGCTGGCAACAGTCACCTACGGTGCGGTGATCGAGGAGATCATGCTGCGGCTGTTTATGATGTCACTGGTGGCCTTTGTACTGCACCTGCTGTTTGAACGTAAGAACAAAGAGGTCAGCACGGCGGTACTGGTGGCGGCGAATGTGGTCTCTGCGCTGCTGTTTGCTGCGGGACATCTGCCCGTAAACGAGATGATGTTCGGTCTCACGCCGATGATCGTCTTTCGGTGCTTTTTGCTCAACGGTGTGTTCGGGCTGGCATTCGGCTGGCTGTACCGCAGGTTTGGCCTGCGCTATGCCATGATTGCCCATGGCGGCTGCCATGTGGTGTCGAAGCTGATCTGGATTCTGTTCCTTTGATTTTGGCAAGCAGAGCCTTCGGGGTCTGTCTGTTTTTATGGCCAGCAACCGATAAGCAGTTCTTGCTGGGGGCAATTATCAACAAGAGGAGGGGCGAGTCAACGGGAGGGTGTTGTATGAGTGGATTTGCCGGTGGAGCGCCGTCCGCTATAAATCACTCCGCTGCAAATGCCGCTGAATACTGCCGCTCCGCCTTTTTCCTAAAAGAAAAAATTATCAAAAAGAGCGTCCCCCGCAGCTGCAGGGGACGCTTTGCTGTTACGGCAGCATGATCTTTTCGTCCAGTTCTTCAAAATCGGACTGGTAGCTTTCGTCTGTGGAGACCAGAGTGCCGTCCTTCTTGAGGCCCAGAGCAACATCATCATAGAAGGTCAGATATACGATGTCTTCCCAGTCCCTGACGGCGGCGATTTCGTCATCCTCGTCTCCGGCGAAAAGAACGGTACCGTCCTTCTTGAGGCCAAGGGTAAAATCGTAGCCCGGACATACGGATACCACGTCCGTCCAGTGGTACAGATTGCACTGGTCTTCTTCGTTGTCACCCCAGGCAACAACCGTGCCGTCAGCACAAAGACCCACGACGTGACATTCACCCGGGAAAACCTTCACAATGTTTTTCCATTCCTTAATGTCAAGCCCTTTTGCCGGACTGTCCGTTGATTCAGGATAGGTTACCACCGTACCGTCTTTTTTGATGCCGCACACATAGTTAGGGCCCGCATAAACATCAACGATGTTTTCCCAGTCAAGGGTGATGGTTTCGGTGCTACTGCCTATGTCACAAACGATAACCGTCCCGTCTTTTTTCAGACCAAGAATAATATAGTTGTTGTAGGAGAGCTTCTTCAGCCCTTTCCATTGCTTGTTCAGGTAGGCCAGTTCCTCATCGGAAAAAAATCCGGTATATTCCAGAGTGTGGACGAGATCTCCGTCTTTGTTCAGGCCAAGGGTGAAATCGCCTCCGGCATATACTGTGGTGATATTCTTAAAGTGTTCCACATTGCACTCACCATAGTCGTTATCACGGTCAAAAGCCAGTACGGTGCCGTCCTTTTTCAGAGCTACAACATGCAATTCGTCCGGATTCATGGACAGGGATACCAGATCCGAGCATCCGTTAAAGAGATCCCAGCCGGCGGAGTCAATATATCGGCCGTCTTCGGTGAGGGCTGCCCAATAATCAAAGATGATGGCGGCAGTGGTTCTTTCGGGCGTAAGTTTTCGGGAGTTACCTCCGCTCAGGGTAAGTACGCAGATCAGCGCCACTGCGGCCACCAGCGCCGCAGCAGCAGGAATGACCCACTTGAGCAGCTTGCCCTTTGCAGCCTTGGCAGCGCAGGCCCCGCAGGGGGCGCCCTCCTTGTTCCAGCTTCCGCACTGGCACTGCACAAGGCCGTGATCTCCCTCGGGCTTTACCAGCTCCAGGGGCTCGTTTGCATCGCTTTTCCATACAGGGCGATCCTCAAAGGCTACCGCCCGCAGGAAAACCTGGAAGCGTGCCGTGTTGCTGTCCGGCAGGGGAATGAGGACTTTTTCGCCAAAGACGGCGTTCTGCTCCGAAGAAAAACGGTCATAGTGAAACACAACCGGTTTCAGCTCCTGGCCGAAGTTGTCAAAGCAGCGCAGTTCCACCATGGCAGCAGTCACGGCGTTTTCTTCCAGATTGCGCCAGCAAAGCCGTGCGCTGCGGCTGCCGTCCCTGGCGCTGGATACCAGCTTCTGGCTCATAAGCAGCAGCGGAGAACCGGCTTTGTAGTACTCCTTGTCGATTTGGAATAACTGTTTTTTTACAGTAGTCATGGGAAAGCCTCCTTATGCATTTGTGTTTGGGAAAAATACGGCATATACGCTTCCTTGAAAAACAGTATATATTATTCGCAAAGCGTTTTCAAGTGCGTATTTGCACCGGGGAACAGTCGCCTGTTTCCTTGACATTGCCTGCGCAGGAAGGATATAATGGCATTACATACTTCGCACAGCATCACAATTGAAAAAAAGAAAGGAAAACTACCATGAAGAAATCAGTCTTTTTGTTGGCATTGTTCCTTGTGCTTACAAGCCTTCTTCCTGTTATGGCTGCGGGGGTGGACCGCCGGGAAGTGCTTATTTCCAACAAATGGAGCATGGATAACGGCACGGTGTACCTCTTCCTGGAGGACGGAACCTGCAAGATCCTCCTGAAGGACGGCACGGAGGATGTGGACCAGTGGGAGCTTGAGGGCGACGTGGTGACCCTGTATTCGGACGGTTATTTCCTCATCAACTACAAGCTCCAGAAGAAAGACGGCAAATGGCAGCTGTACAGCGGCCTGGTATCGCTCTATTCCGACGGCCCTGCCCCGGCAGATGAACCGAGGCCGGACTACCTCGCCCCCTTCGTGCCCGTATCCTGGAAAGAAAAACGGCAGTACGGCGATAACCTGGCCGACCATCTGCCGGAAGCCTTTGCCATTGGCGATGTACCCTACACCATGACGGTAACGCCCACATACTCCGCTCTGGAGGGCAGAATGTGGCCCGGCGAAGGCTTCACGGCCCAGCAGTTGTGGGACGCCGTGACCGCTGAATGCGAGGCCGTGTTCGGCCTGCCCAACCATCCGGATACCTTCAGGCCGGATATCCTGATGTGCAACGGCTATTACAACGAGGATGCTTTTGTGACCCTGAACTACATCGATACCGATGACGGAGGCTGCATCACCTTCCAGATCATCGACAAGTACATGATTAACCAATTCTGACAAAGGCCCGTTGAAAACATGCCCGGAAAGATGCTATAATTATTTTCAAGGCTCCCGCAGCAAGCCATGCCGGGGGCCTTCTTTTCTTCTGTGCCAGAAGAAAAGAAGCAAAAGAAGACCGCATATGCAGCCAAGTCGGCAAACAAAAAGATACCACCGCAAACCGGCAGTCCCTTCCTGTCAAAGCCGCCACTCCACGCCCCCGCAGCAAGCCCTGCCGGGGGCCTTCTTTTCTTCTGTGTCAGAAGAAAAGAAGCAAAAGAAGACCGCATATGCAGCCAAGTTGGCAAACAAAAAGAAACCACCGCAAACCGGCAGTCCCTTCCTGTCAAAGCCGCCACAACTCGCCCCCGCAGCAAAAGCCCTGCCGGGGGCCTTCTTTTCTTCTGTGTCAGAAGAAAAGAAGCAAAAGAAGACCGCATATGCAGCCAAAGTCGGCAAACAAAAAGAGACCACCGCAAACCGGCAGTCTCTTCCTGAACAAATGACCCTTCCCCATATGCGCTTTTCGGGAGGGTGCGGGAGGGGGCTTTTCCCGGGGAAAAGCCTTCTCCCGCCTGCACCGCCACTCCACGCCCCCGCAGCAAGCCCTGCCGGGGGCCTTCTTTTCTTCTGCGTCAGAAGAAAAGAAGCAAAAGAAGACCACATATGCAGCCAAGTCGGCAAACAAAAAAGGAACTTCCGCAAACCGGCAGTCCCTTCCTGAACAAATGACCCTTCCCTATATGCGCTTTTCGGGAGGGTGCGGGAGGGGGCTTTTCCCGGGGAAAAGCCTTCTCCCGCCAACACACAGCCTGAAAAAATCGGCTTATTCCTCCTCCAGCCTGCGGAATCCTTCGCCCAGTACCTCGTGGGCATCAGAAATGTACACGAAGGCGGCGGGATCCTCCCGGCGGACGATGGCCTTGAGTCTGCCCAGTTCCTGGGCGCTGACGACGCAAAGCACCATAGGCCGATCCTCGCCACGGAAGCCGCCCTTTGCGCTGATGAGAGTCACGCCCCGGCCCAGCTCCTCCATGAGGGCAAGGCGGATGGCGTCCCACTTGAGGGAGCTGATATAGCAGGCCTTTTCGGTGGTGAGGCCCTCCATGACCATATCGATCATCTTGGAGGATACATACAGGCAGATAAAAGCGTACAGAGCGTATTTGATCTCAATCTGGAAGCCTGCCAGAAGCACCACCAGACAGTCGATGGCGAAGAGGATCAAGCCTACGGAAAAATAAGGAATATGGTTGTGCACCACCCGGGCAGCCATGTCCGTGCCGCCGGTGGTGGCGCCGCCCTTCAAAACAAAGCCGAGACCCACGCCCAGAAGCACACCGCCGAAGATGGACCCCAGAAGGGGATCGTCGGTCATGGGCTTGAGGGGCAGAAGGTCAATAAACAGGGACAGAAGCACGGTGGCCACCAGTGATCGGAAAGCAAAGCTTTTGCCCATGGAACGGTAGCCGATCAGGAACAGGGGTATGTTCATGATCAGGCTGGTGGTGCCCACCGGCCACTGAAAGAGGTAGTTCAGCACTGTGGCAATGCCGGTAATGCCGCCGGGGGCGATGTGATTGGGCGTCAGGAACCAGGGGTAGGAGGCAGCGCCCACCAGGCAGCCCAGCAGGATATATCCCCAGGCCAGCCACTGTTCTTTGGTAAGGGATTTCTTCATTGCGATTCTACGTCCTTTCGGCCGCCCCCGTCCATATCAAGGGAACAGAGCAGCGCTTGCTCTATGGGTTCTATCAAGGGTGTATCCAGCCTGCCCATGAAGCGGATCAGGCGTGTTTTTTCAAGGGTGCGCACCTGCTCGCACAGTACAGTGCTTGAGTGGGTCAGCCCGCCCTGTCCTGCCCGAAGCTGCACATGGGTGGGAAGGGGAGGCTTGCCGGTGCTGGTGGTGAGGGGAACGACGATCACTGTTGGCGCATAACGGTTTCCCCGGTCGTTCTGGATGATGAGCACCGGACGGGTGCCGCCCTGTTCGCTGCCCATGACCGGATCCAGCTGCGCCATATATATTTCTCCACGTTTCATGGTTTATTCACTCTCCCGGGCGGTCCGGGTAAAAGGAGAACCGCCGCTCTCCATCCTATGCGGGGAGAGGGCGGGGAGTGAATTATTCGGCGGGCTGCAGCGCTTCCAGCAGCTCCAGGGAGCGGATGTGCCACTGGCCGTTTTCCTTCACCAGCACGGCAGAATAGCGGCCGCCCTGCCAGCGGGGCGGGCTTTCGTAGTTTTCGCCGTAAAGGGCGCTGGCGGTGGCAGAGTACTGGGGTTTTACACGGCCGTCAATGCGGGGGATCTCCTCGGTGAATTCAGCCCGGGCGATGTTGTCCCAGGGCCAGCACCACATCCAGGTCATTTTCAGCCGATGGTCAATGCCTCGGATATTGTAGCAAATGTAGGGACTCTGGTCATCCAGGGCGATCTGCAGGTTCTGATCCAGCTGCAGATAGCTGGACTGGAAGAACTTGCCCAGTTCCGCAGGATCCTCCTCCATCATGATGACCTGGGCCCGGCGGGCCATGCCATCCTTTAATACGATGTGGATGTTGGAGGCGTTCATAGCGTAGTAAAACACCACGGTGCAGATGCCCGCAAGAGCCAGCACAAAAAACAGCCGCCCTGCCAGGTACCAGATAAACCGACGCAGTTTTTCCAAAATGTGCGCCTCCTTATTCCTCAGGCTTGAGCATGCCCATGGCCCAGTGCTTGCGGCACAGGCTGACGTAGCTCTCGTTGCCGCCAAGCACTACCTGCTCGCCTTCCTTGATCACCTTGCCGTCGGAAATGCGGGCGTTGCAGGTGGCTTTTTTGCCGCACCAGCAGATGGTTTTCACTTCCTCGATGGTATCGGCCCAGGCCAGCAGCCACTTGCTGCCCTCGAACAGGTTCTGCTGGAAATCCGCCCGGAGACCGTAGGCGATAACGGGAACGTTTTCCTCGTCCACAATCTGTACCAGCTTTTCCACCTGTGCCCGGGTCAGGAATTGGGCCTCGTCCACGATGACGCAGTCAAAGTCCTTCACGCGGTAGTTTTCGATATCCTCCATGAACGCACACTGGCAGTCCAGGCCGCAGCGGCTTCTGATGGTGGTGGCGCCGTCCCGGTTGTCCAGCCGGGGCTTGAGCATGAGCACCTTCTGGCCCCGCTCCAAGTAGTTGTGGCGCACCATGATGGCGTTGGCGGTCTTGCTGGAGCCCATTGCTCCGTAACGGAAATACAGCTTGGCCATGGGTATCTTTCCTTCCTTGGTGGTTTGATTATTCTTCTCCGGTTTCCTCCGGCACAGGGAATGGCTCCGGCGCAGCGGTAATTTCTTCAAGGCCGTAGGTGGTGCGCAGTTCCTCGGCCCTGATCTCCGCATCGCTGTAGCCGCCGATGCCTTTAAAGGTTTCGTAGGCCCCCTGGTAGTCTCCGCTTTCCAGCAGGGCTTCCGCCTCGGCATACTTCTGCTCCCGGAAGTGCCGCTTGCATTCCCGGGCCTGTACCGGGGAATCGAAATATTCGCCCAGCATGCCAAAGAGGTACAGTGCATTTTCGTAGTCGCCCTGGCTCATGAGCAGGGTGGCCTTGTCGTAGATCTGGCTTTGCAGGTTTTCCAGCCGGAGGGCGGAGTCGCTGTAGTCCCCTGCCGCCTCAAAGGCGTAGAGGGCGTTTTCGTAGTCCTTGGCATTTTCCAGGGAGCGGCCCAGGCAGTACTGGTGGTGCTTGGGTGCATCCTCGTATTCGCCAAGAAGGCCGAAGCATTCAGCCGCCTCGGCGTAAAGTTCCTGGCTTTCCAGCAGGCAGCCGTGGCAGAACTGGTAGCGGCTTTCGCCCAGCATGAAGTTGCGGCAGTTGGCAAAGTAAGGCTCCGCCTCCGTATAGGAGCCGGCGTTGTACAGAACAAGGCCGTGGGAATAGGCGGCGTAGGTCTCCGACTGCTGATAGTCGCCCAGCTTGTCAAAGGCGGCGGCGGCAGCTTCGTATTCGCCGTCGGCAAAGAGCTCCATGGCCTTGGTGTAGGCAGTACCCGGCGGGGAAGAACAAGCGCCGAAAATAACCAGCGCAAGGCCCACAAGGCACATCAGCAGCAGTTTCTTTTTCATAACAGCCTTCCTTCCCTCCAGAAATCAGTAACGATTGGACGAAACAAAATCCTGCCGCAGGATAGCATAAAGATCCACATCTGCAAAGCGGCCCTTGTTGTACACACGCTGGCGCAAGCGTCCCTCGTAGTGCATGCCGGCCTTCTGCATCACCTTGCCGCTGGCGGGGTTATCCACTTCGTGCATGGCCTCGATGCGGTTCAGGTTCAGCTTGGTAAAGCCCATGTCGATAATGGCCCGCAGGGCTTCGGTCATGATGCCCCGGTTCCAGTAATCCCGGCTCAGGCTGTAGCCCACCTCGGCTGACCGGTGATCCTGCTGGATCCACATAAAGCCGATGGTGCCAATGGCCTTGCCCGTATCGCTCATGGTAATCACAAAGGAGGAGGGCTGGCCGCTTTTGTACTGGCGCAGAAGATAGCGGATGTAGGTACGGGTCTGGTGGATGGAGGTATGCGCATCCCAGAGCACATGCCGGGCCACAGCAGGATCCCTGGAGTATTCGTAGAGATCCTCTGCATCGCTCATGCGGGCTGCACGCAGGGTGAGCCGCTTTGTACGGATAACCGGCATAAGGGAAAAAATGTCCTGATAGCTTTGCATGAATATTCCTCAGCGCTCCGTTATATTTGTTACAGGATGGAGTTTCTGCCATGCCATCAGCAGGCCCAGGGCGGTTTTGGCATCCCGGAACTCGCCGTTCATGACCCGCTCCACTGCCTCGGAAAGGGGCATGCGGGTCAGCTGAAGGAACTCGTCCTCGTCAAAATGGGTTTCGTGCTGGGAAAGACCGGTGGCAAGGAACAGGCCGATCTTCTCGGTGCAAAAGCCGGGGGTGGTAACGATGTGGCTGAGCATTTCCATGTTTTCCGCCACAAGGCCGGTTTCTTCCTTCAACTCCCGGATGGCGCAGGCAAGGGGTTCCTCGTCGGCGCTGTCCAGCTTGCCGGCGGGAATCTCCCACATGAGCATATCGTTTACCACACGGTGCTGGCGCACAAGGTACACAAAACCCTCATCATCCACGGGCACCACGGCGGCAGCCCCCTTGTGGTGCACCACTTCCCTAAGGGCCGTGCGGCCATCGGGCAGGCGTACCGTCATGTGGCTCACATCAATCAGCGCACCCTGAAACTTGAGCTCTTCGCTGATGGGAGTTTCGGTAATCATTTTATCATCGAACATGGAAAATCGCCTCCAAAAGTATTCCTGTAAAGTATTCGATACGAAATGCCCCGAACCCTTGTCAGAAAGAAAAAAGGTTACAGGCCAGGCAAGTGTGCCAGAGCCCTGTTTTGCTTGACAGGCAAAGGCTTACGCCTTACAATAGAAAATGAACTGGTATGCAATTCTCTCTGCCTGCCAATGAAGGAGGAACGTAACATGACAAACACAATGGGACGCATGAAACGCACCATTGCACTGGTGATGAGCCTTGCGCTGATCCTGGTGGAACTGGTGGTTCCCATGGCGGCGCTGGCCGGGGAAGTAACCTCGCTGCCTGCGCTGATCATCAGCTATACCGACGCCTTTGGCGTAACCGGTATGACCTTCGCTTTCCCTGCCGAGGGGGACGAGGGCATTCTCTACTGGGCTCAGCTGGATCAGCCCGTGTCCTTCCCCCTGCAGATATCTGTTATGGTGGATGGAGACGCATCCTGCTATGAGCTGATTATGACCGGCCTTTCCAGCGACGGTGTACTGTACGAAGTGGTGCAGGATACCACCGAAGTGATTATGGAAAGCGCTGTGGCCATTATGAATGTGTACTCCGACGCAGAGCACACAGACTTCCTTGGCGCATGCCCGGTGTACCTTTCCACCATCGCCATGCCCACCACTGCACCCACCAACGAACCCACTCCGCCCCAGGAGGATGACCCCACGGAGCCTCCGGCCCCCCCGGCGGATGAACCTACCGACCCTCCGGCTCCGGAAGTTCCCTCCGGCCCCGAGGCCTTCGGCAATTACACTCCCCTGGGCGATATTCCCGGCTACATTGCCTCCGACAGCGGTAAGAATATCAATATCCGCCAGACCCCCAACCAGGATTACGAACCCATCGGCAAGGTTCCCTTCCAGGGCGAAGTGATCCTGCATGGCGTGCTGGATATCGGCTGGCACTACATCACCTACAACGGCGTTACCGGCTACATGAGCAGCAAGTACGTCTACGAGGGCTATCCTCCGGCAGATGAACCTACCGATGCTCCTACCGATGCGCCCACCGAGCCCCCGGCCCCGGAAGTTCCCTCCGGCCCTGAGGCCTTTGGCAATTACACTCCCCTGGGCGATATCCCCGGTTACATTGCCGCCGATAACGGCAAGAACGTCAATATCCGCCAGACCCCCAACCAGGATTACGACCCCATCGGCAAGGTGCCTTTCCAGGGCGAAGTGATCCTGCACGGTGTGCTGGATATCGGCTGGCACTACATCACCTATAACGGCGTTACCGGCTACATGAGCAGCAAGTACGTCTACGAGGGTTATCCTCCTGCCGATGAACCCACCGACGCCCCCACCGATGCTCCTACCGTTGCGCCCACCGAGCCCCCGGCCCCGGAAGTTCCCTCCGGCCCTGAGGCCTTTGGCAACTATACTCCCCTGGGCGACATTCCCGGTTACATCACCACCGGCAACAAGAAGCCCGTCAATTTCCGCAAGACCCCCAACAAGGATTACGATCCCATCGGAACGATTCCTCATGAGGGCGATATCATCATTCACGGCAAGCTGGACAGCGGCTGGTACTACATTCAGTACAACGGCCTGGACGGCTATGTGTCCGGCGATTATGTGAACGAGGGCCTCAAGGCGCCCACCACCGCCGATGTAACTTTCTCCTATGTGGATGAAAGCGGCAATCCCCTGCTGGACAACGCCACCAAGACCTACGAGAACGGTACCTACACCGATTTCAGCGACATGATCCCTGCTGTGGACGGCTACGAAGTGAAGTCCGTCAGCACTGATCTGCTGAACATCGTGGATGGTGTGGCCTCTCCTGCCTTCATTACCGTGACCTACGGCGAGATCTATGTGGCACCCGCCACCGCCGATGTAACTTTCTCCTATGTGGATGAAAGCGGCAATCCCCTGCTGGACAACGCCACCAAGACCTACGAAAACGGCAGCTACACCGATTTCAGCGACATGATCCCTGCTGTGGACGGCTACGAAGTGAAGTCTGTCAGCACTGATCTGCTGAGCATCGTGGACGGCGTAGCCTCTCCGGCCTTCATCACTGTGACCTACGGCGAGATCTATGTGGCACCCACCACCGCCGATGTAACTTTCTCCTATGTGGATGAAAGCGGCGCAACTCTGCTGGACAACGCCACCAAGACCTACGAAAACGGCAGCTACACCGATTTCAGCGACATGATCCCTGCTGTGGATGGCTACGAAGTGAAGTCCGTCAGCACTGATCTGTTGAGCATCGTGGACGGCGTGGCCTCTCCGGCCTTCATCACCGTGACCTACGGCGAGATCTATGTGGCACCCACCACCGCCGATGTAACTTTCTCCTATGTGGATGAAAGCGGCAATCCCCTTCGGGACAACGCCACCAAGACCTACGAGAACGGCAGCTACACCGATTTCAGCGACATGATCCCTGCTGTGGACGGCTACGAAGTGAAGTCCGTCAGCACTGATCTGCTGAGCATCGTGGACGGCGTGGCCTCTCCTGCCTTCATCACCGTGACCTACGGCGAGATCTATGTGGCGCCCACCTCTGCGGACGTGACCTTCGTCTATGTGGACGAATCCGGCGCAGAGCTCCGCACCTCTGCCACCAAGACCTTTGAGAACGGCATCTACAACGACTTCACCGACATGATTCCCGTGATCGACGGTTACGATCTGGCCATGATCTCCCCCGAGACCGTGGTGATCGAAAACGGCGTGGCAGATTATCCCACCGTAACCATCACCTACAGGGAAACCGTGGTGATCCCCACCTCTGCGGACGTGACCTTCGTCTATGTGGACGAATCCGGCGCAGAACTCCGCACTGCTGCCACCAAGACCTTTGAAAACGGCATCTACAACGACTTCACCGACATGATCCCCGTGATCGACGGTTACGATCTGGCCATGATCTCCCCCGAGACCGTAGTGATAGAAAACGGCGTGGCAGATTATCCCACCGTAACCATCACCTACAGGGAAACCGTGGTGATCCCCACCTCTGCGGACGTGACCTTCGTCTATGTGGACGAATCCGGCGCAGAGCTCCGCACTGCTGCTACCAAGACCTTTGAAAACGGCATCTACAACGACTTCACCGACATGATTCCCGTGATCGACGGTTACGATCTGGCCATGATCTCCCCCGAGACCGTGGTGATCGAAAACGGCGTGGCAGATTATCCCACCGTAACCATCACCTACAGGGAAACCGTGGTGATCCCCACCTCTGCGGACGTGACCTTCGTCTATGTGGACGAATCCGGCGCAGAAATCCGCACCTCTGCCACCAAGACCTACGAAAACGGCACCTACACTGACCTCAGCGACATGGTTCCCGTCATCGACGGTTACGACCTGAAGACCGTGTCCACGGATAGTGTGGTTGTGGAAAACGGCGTGGCAGACCCCGCTACCGTCACCGTGACCTATGCCATCATCCCCGGCTCTGCGGAAGTGACCTTCTCCTTCGTGGATGAAAGCGGCGCCTCCCTGCTGGAGGATTCCGTGAAGGTATACCAGAACGGCACCTACACCAACTTCAGCAACGCCATCCCCGCTGTGCCCGGCTATGACTTCCAGTCCCTGAGCACCGAGCTGCTCACCGTGGACAGGGGCGTGGCCACTCCTGCCAGCATCACCGTTACCTACAAAAAGCACATCTCCGCCCTGCTGAATGTGCGCTATGTGGTGGACGGCGTGGAATTCCTCAGCGAGCAGATCGTTATGGAAGTGGGCAGCCGTACCTTTGCCCCCGATGAAAGCCTGATCCCCGAAGGCTACACCCCCGTGAGCGCCGACCCTGTAACCGTTACCCTGTCTGCGGATGGAACCCTGTCCCAGAGCGAAGTGGTATTCAGCTACGAAAAGGTTGTGCCTCCCACCAGCGCAGATGTGCCCTTCCGTTTTGTGGATGAAAAGGGCAAGGTGATCAAGGAGCTTGTTATCACCCTGGAAGAGGGCGAGTACAGCGACCTGAGCGAGTACATCACCGAGTTTGACGGCTATACCTTCAAGAGCGCCAGCGCCACCGGCGTTATCGTACAGGCTGGTGTTGCCGTGCCCGATCAGGTAACCTTCACCTACGAAAAGAACACCACCGCCATGCTGGAAGTGCGCTATGTGGACCCCATCGGCCAGGTACTCAGCACTGAGACCCTGCCCCTGAAGCCCGGCAAGCACCAGATCAGCCCCAACCCCAGCGTGATCCCCGAGGGTTACAAGCTGTCCCCCAGTGGCAACACCATTCCTGCCACCGTTGTGGTGGAAAGCGGCAACAAGCTGGTTGCCAAGCCCAACATGATCGAGTTCCACCTGGTGTCCACCTCCGTCTATGCGGAGATCACCGTGAACTACCTGACCACCACCGGCCAGGTGCTTTACACCACCAAGCTGGAACTGGAGCCCGGCACTCACACCCTGCTGCCGGATGCCTCCCTGCTGCCCGAGGGCTACGAGATCATCACCAGCCCTGCGCAGAAGCACCAGATTACCGTGCAGGACAGCGGCGTAAGCTCCCAGCTGGTAGCCAATTTCTACTGCAAGGAAACCGTCAGCGAGGTTTATGTAGGCTACGCCGTAACCACTGATAAGACGGCCCTGCGTAACGCCTATAACCAGAAGGATCAGTCCATCATCACCACGCTGCCCCAGGGCACCCTGGTGTTTGTGAACGGTCAGGTTACGGTGAGCGACGTGCTCTGGAGCAGTGCACAGACCGTGCTCGGTACCTATGTGAGCGGTGCAGTGCTGGATTCCAACCTGCGGCGCATCAGCGACCAGGAAGCTGCCCAGCTTATCGAACAGTGGAAGAAGGATAATCCCACTCCCACGCCCACTCACTCTCCGGAACCCTCCCTCAGCGGCTATTACATGACCACCACTTCCAATATCGTCATGCGCAGCCAGCCCAGCGTGTATGCCTCCTATAC
Organism: Clostridiales bacterium; assembly: GCA_015056145.1. GTDB lineage: Bacteria > Bacillota > Clostridia > Christensenellales > Aristaeellaceae > Limiplasma. The sequence goes on along the minus strand of SVGY01000015.1, from coordinate 15,539 downwards.
CCAGCTGCCCCTCAACGGCGTGGTATACATCACCGGCGAAGGCACCATGAACGGCACCAAGTGGTACACCATCAATTACGATGGTAAGGCCGGCTATATCCGTGGCGATCAGGCAAAGATGCTGCGCAAGATGACCAACGCCCAGGTGGATAACTTCCTTGGCGGCAGCACTCCTGCGCCCTCCGTATCTGCTTCGCCCTATGATCCCTACGGAGCCTCCAGCTACGGCTATGTAACCTCCTCCAGCGTCAACTTCCGTGAGTCGCCCTCCACCAGCGGCCGCCGCATCAAGGTGCTCTACAAGTACGGCTTCGGCCTGATCATCAGCACCCGTGAAGTGAACGGCGCTACCTGGTACCAGATCAACCAGAACGGTATCACCGGCTGGGTGCACGGCAATTACTTCCGCCAGCTGAATATGACCGAGCTCAACAGCTTCCTGGTCAGCGATGAATACAAGCAGGGCCTCAGCGCCAACAGCAACGGCGGCGTCGCTCCCGGCGGCTCCGGCTCCAGCGGCAGTTCTTCCGGCAGCTCCGGTTCTTCCTCCGGCAGTGCAACCCCCGGCAACATCGCCTCTGTGGAGGACTGGAACGTGGGCGCCTGGCAGAACAGCGGCGTAGCTTCCCCCAGCTATCAGCCTTTCAACCCCTACGCAACCGCTACCCCCGCCCCCACCCTGGCCCCCGACGAGGAGCTTGAGGCCGGCGATTACACCACTACCACCTTGATCCGGCTGTACGAGAGCACCAGCAAGTCCTCCACCATTACGCCGGTATCCGCCAACGCTCAGGTGACCATTAAGGAAAAACTGACCGCCAACAATGCGGAATGGTATGTGGTAAGCTACAACGGCAAGCAGCTGTATATGGAAGCCCAGACCGCAGATAATCTGGAAGCCGCCGCAGCTGCCCCCACCGCTTCCATTGAACCCATCTTTACCATGATCCCCATCGATTATGAACCCGAGGAAGTTTCCACCAGCAGCGCACCCTGGGGCCTCATTGCCGGCGCAGTGATTCTGCTGGGCGGCGCAGGCGGCGTATACGCCTATGCCCTCAACCAGAACAAGAAGCGCAAGGCCGCTGCACGCCGTGGCTCTGCTGCACGCAAGCCCTCCGGCGCACCTCAGACCCGTCGGGCAGTATCCGCACCTACCGTAACCGGGAACAATCCCTACGGTACCCAGCAGACCTCCGGCGGCAACTGGAACCCCTACGGAACCGGTTCTCAGCCCAGCAGCTGGGACAGCTCCGCCCCCGGTTCCGGCGACAACGCTACTTCCTCCTTCGGCAGCGATTTCTCCGGCTCTTTCGCACCGCCTTCCGAAAGCGCAGGGACCTTCGCACCGCCCGCCAGCAGCAGCTTCGGCACTGAAGGCGATTCCTCCGCAACTAACCCCTTCGCACCCCCTGCGGATTTCTCCCCCAGCGGTGCTGCACAGCGCAGCAATCCCTTCGCCCGCCCCGTGGAGCCCACCGACGGCGCAAACGGTGAACCCCGCCGCCGCTCCACCCGTCAGGATCGCTTCGGATCCGATGACGGAAGCTTCGGCGGATGATGAGAAGCGGGTTTTGAGATGAGGTACATGCGGGAGGAGGCTTTTCCCCGGGAAAAGCCCCCTCCCGGACCCACCCGAAAAGCGCATATGGGATAGGGTGTTATGCACAGAAAGGGACTGCCGGTAAGCGGCAGTCTCTTTTTTGCATGCTGGCTGCAAAACAAATGCGGTCTTCTTTTGCTTCTTTTCTTCTGACACAGAAGAAAAGAAGGCCCCCGGCAGGGGTTGCGGCGGGCACAGGCCGTTGCGGTATTGGCGGGAGAAGGCTTTTCCCCGGGAAAAGCCCCCTCCCGGACCCACCCGAAAAGCGCATATGGGGAAGGGTGTTATGCACAGAAAGGGACTGCCGGTTTGCGGTGGTTTCTTTTTGTGTGCCAACTTGGATGCATATGCGGTCTTCTTTTGCTTCTTTTCTTCTGACACAGAAGAAAAGAAGGCCCCCGGCAGGGGTTGCGGCGTACACAGGCCGTGGCGGTATTGGCGGGAGAAGGCTTTTCCCCGGGAAAAGCTCCCTCCCGGACCCACCCGAAAAGCGCATATGGGATAGGGTGTTATGCACAGGAAGGGACTGCCGGTAAGCGGCAGTCTCTTTTTTGCATGCTGGCTGCAAAACAAATGCGGTCTTCTTTTGCTTCTTTTCTTCTGACACAGAAGAAAAGAAGGCCCCGGCAGGGGTTGCGGCGGGCACAGGCCGTTGCGGTATTGGCGGGAGAAGGCTTTTCCCCGGGAAAAGCCCCCTCCCGGACCCACCCGAAAAGCGCATATGGGGAAGGGTGATTTGTACAGAAAGGGACTGCCGGTAAGCGGCAGTCTCTTTTTTGCATGCTGGCTGCAAAACAAATGCGGTCTTCTTTTGCTTCTTTTCTTCTGACACAGAAGAAAAGAAGGCCCCCGGCAGGGAAACAGGAAAACATCGCCGCCCTGCAGAAGCTTTCCACAGCTGCATCGAAAAATGTATTTCCGTTGTATTGACAGCAGGGAGGCCTTCTGATATAATTCCACACGACAATCGAACACCTTATAAAGAGCGGTTGAGGGACGGGCCCTGTGAAACCCGCCAACCTGCGCCCCTGGGCGTGAAGGTGGCAAATCCCGCAGCGTTAAACGCTGGCAGATAAGGTCTGAAAGAATCCTTTACACGTCCGCCAGCATGCGGACGTGTTTTTCGATGAAAGAGAAACCGACTGATTGCCTGCAAGCGTTCCTTTGTCAAGCAGCACTGAACCCACCAAAGACCCATTCACAGGAGGAATGAAGCATGCGCACCGTATTTACCAGCGAATCCGTTACCGAGGGACATCCGGACAAGCTCTGCGACCAGATCAGCGACGCTGTGCTGGACGCCATTCTTGAGCAGGATCCCATGGCCCGTGTGGCCTGCGAGACCTGCGCCACCACTGGCCTTGTGCAGGTCATGGGCGAAATTACCACCACCAGCTATGTAGCCATTGATGAGATTGCCCGTCAGGTGATCCGGGATATCGGCTACACCAGCAGCGACCTTTGCTTTGACGGCAACAGCTGCGCCGTGCTTACCGCTGTGCATGCCCAGAGCCCCGATATCGCCATGGGCGTGGACAATGCTCTGGAAACCCGTGGCGAGGGAGAGGAAAGCTCCACCGGCGCAGGCGACCAGGGTATGATGTTCGGCTATGCCTGCAACGAGACCCCCGAGCTGATGCCCCTGCCCATTTCCCTGGCCCACAAGCTGACCCGCCGCCTCAGCCAGGTGCGAAAGGACGGCACTCTGCCCTGGCTGCGTCCCGACGGCAAGAGCCAGGTCACCGTGGTATATGAGGACGGCAAGCCTGTGGCGGTGGATACCGTGGTTATTTCCGCCCAGCATGACGAGTCCGTGACCCGCCAGCAGCTGGAAGAGGGCCTGATGAACGAGGTCATCCGCAAGGTGATCCCCGCAGAACTGTGGCTGGAGGAGACCCGTGTATTCCTCAACCCCACCGGACGCTTTGTTCTGGGCGGCCCTGCCGGCGATACCGGCCTCACCGGCCGCAAGATCATCGTGGATACCTACGGCGGATACGCCCGTCACGGCGGCGGCGCCTTCTCCGGCAAGGATCCTTCCAAGGTGGATCGTTCCGCCTGCTACGCCGCCCGTTACGTTGCCAAGAATGTGGTAGCCGCCGGCCTGGCCGACCAGTGCGAAGTGGCTCTGGCCTACGCCATCGGCGTGGCGCAGCCCGTTTCCGTGCAGGTGAACACCTTCGGCACCGGCAAGCTGCCCGAGGACGAGCTGGGCAAGCTTCTTGCCAAGACCTTCGACCTGAGCCCCGACGGCATCATCCGCATGCTGGATCTGCGCCGGCCCATCTACCGCCAGACCGCTGCCTACGGCCACTTTGGCCGCACCGACGTGGAGCTGCCCTGGGAGAAGACCGATAAGGTGGAGGAACTCCGGAAGGCTCTGTAATTGGTTTTAGAAAAAGCAAATGACCTCCCTCAGGGAACCCGGTGCGGATTTCCCCGAGGGGGGTTTTGGCATGCAATTTTTTTTTGATCTCCTGCTCCAGGTCATCGAACAATTCGCTGTTGAAGAATTCCCGAACGTTGATTTCCAGCCCGTCGCAGAGTTTTTTGATGGAGACTGCGCCCGGATTTTTGCTTTTTTTCATTCAGCATGCTGTATATGGTGAAAGAGGATACGCCGGAAAGGGTCACAAATGCGTTGACGGCGATGTTTCTTTGTCCACACTGTTCGAGAATGCGTTTGGCTACAGCCTCTTTTGCGGTCAACGAGCATCCCTCCCGGCGATATATCGTGTGGGATATATCGCAGAATCCATGAAAACCGTGGTGAATATCATTTGATCAGCCTCATGAAATATCCACATCATTAAAAAATCTGCCCTGCAGGATAAGCCTTTTCCTGCAGGGCAGAGCATTTTTGGAAGGGGGGTATTATTCCCTCCCGATTTCAGTACAATCAATCACTTTGCGGCCTTTTCCGTTGATGAACCCCCGCCAATCATTGCTTTCTACCCAGGCGAGGTCTTCGCTGAAGGGCATGGCCACCGACCAGGTGCAGGGGATTTCCAGTGTGCCGCTGGCATTGACGTAGCCCCAGCCCTGGCCGTCGGATACCACGCCGTAGCCGTTGATGATGTTGGAATTGCTGGCCCAGCTCTTTTGCTTGTAGCTGCCAAGGGTGGTACCGTATTTGTTGATGTAAATCCTTCCGCCGTCGGGGTAATAGTAGGCCGGGCAGGCGCCTTCGCTGAAATGACCGAACATTTCAAAGCGCCAGGGGGTTTCCAGCTCACCGTCGCCGTCGATGAAGCCAGCCATATCCGGATCAAGATCGGGATGGCTTACAGGGGCACGGTCGGCGTGGAAATCTCCGGCAGAGCGCCAACGATAACCTAGAACCAGCTGCCCTTGGAGGTTGAGATATCCCCAGCGATAGGCCTTGTTGCACACGGCGGCACGGCCATTGCAGAAGGAGCGCACCGCAGAGTAATGCTGGTCGTTCAGGGGAGCGCCATCCTTGTCGATAAAGAGCCAGTTGGTAACGTCGTAGCGGATATCCGGGTCGTCGGATTCCTCTCTTTCCGTAATGGAGCCGTCCATTACAGCGGCATACCCCTGGGAGAAGGGATAGGCGCTTGCCCATTCACAAGGGATCACCAGCTCTCCGGCGGTATTGACGTAGCCGTAAAGTCCGTCTGCATTCACGACCATCAGCCGTCCGTCGCAAAACCCGGCAACAGGGGTCAGCCCGGCTTCCAGAGGGATGATCTCCCCTTCGGTGGAGACAAGAACAAAGCCGGTTTTCAGCTTTGCCCAGGTCATGCCGTCTGCAAAGGCTGCGCCGAAGGCTTCAAAGGTGGGCGTAGCCTCTCCGAAGATGGAATGGCCTTTCCTGTCCAGAACGCATCGCTGCATCTTTCTGGATTCTACGCGCACCACATAGGCATAACCATCTCCCAGATCCAGATAACCTTCCCAGATAAACGGGATAACGGTTTCACCGTTTTTGTTGATGGCTCCGTAGAGGCCGCCGGGGCTGGTGATCCAGGCAAGGCCGTCTGAAAAGCGGAAGCCCTGGTTGTAACGGAATGCGGTGAAATACTTGTATTCAAAGAAACCTTCCTCGAACGGCAATTTGCCGTATTCACCAAAGGCGAGCTCATCTGCCGCAGCACCGGGCATGGGCATCAGTCCCGCAAGAAGCATGCATAACATCACCACAGAAATCAGGCGTTTCAGCATAATGGTATCCTCCCGTTTTTTTGATTTGTTGAATGAATGCGAAGATGTTGCTGTTATTATACAACATGGCGCAATATATGACAACTTTTTTTCGCCCCTCATCCGCAGAGGAAAATGCAGCGAAAGGGCGCTGAGCGGCATATATCCATGTGACCCCGGCCATACTATTCCCGCAATCATCCAACAAAGGAAGGTGGGGCCAATGCCCGCAGTGTTTTCCAGGGACCTTGAGAAGAATATCGCCATGATGGAAAAACGGCTCCATACGGATATTAACAACGATGTGGTTCTGCGCCGGTTTGAGGCGGTGGGCCTGCGCTGTGCCCTGTATTATGTGGAGGGGATGTCCTCGGGCGAAAACATGGGCAGGCATATTCTCTGGCCTATGAAGATGAGCCGGATCGTCCTCAACGGGAAGAATGCCGCCGAGGAGCTGGCGCAAAAGGTGCTTACCGCCCCGGAGGTCAAGACGGAATCAAACCCGGACAAAGCGGTGAAGGAGCTGCTTTTCGGCCAGACCATGATCCTGCTGGAGGGCTGTACCGAGGCGGTGATGGTGGATCTGCGCAGCTATTCCCGCCGGAGCGTGTCCACCCCGCAGACGGAAACGGTGGTCATCGGCCCTCACGATGCCTTCAATGAAACCTTGCGGGACAACCTGACTCTTTTGCACCGGCGCATGGTAACGCCGGATTTTGTTACCACCATCGTAAATGTGGGCGATACCGCCGCTACCCAGCTGGCGCTGTGCTATGTGGACGGCATCTGCCCCCGGGAAACCGTGGCGGAGATAAAGCGCAGGCTGAATGCCATCAACATCGATCAGGTGCTTACGGCAGGTATTCTGGAGCAGCTGCTGGAGGATGACCCCTACGCACCGCTGCCACAGATGGCTGCCACAGAGCGCCCGGATCGTATCGTCAGTTTCCTCATGGACGGGCAGGCGGTACTGCTCCTGGATGGCAGCCCCAGGGCGCTGGCGTTGCCTGTAGGTATCTGGCATCTGTACCATTCACCGGACGATAGCTATATGCGCTGGCAGTACGGCACAGTGACCCGCTGGCTCAGGCTTGCGGGCGCTTTTGTCGCTCTTTACCTGCCGGCAGTGTTTGTGAGCCTTGTGGTGTATCACCCCATGACCATCCCCATGACGCTGCTGACCAGCATTGTCCAGAGCCGCACCACCATCCCCCTGAGCATACTGGGGGAAGCGGTGCTGATGCTGCTGATTTTTGGGCTCATCAATGAATCCGCCCAACGAACCCCTTCTCTGATGGGGTCGTCGCTGGGGCTGGTGAGCACGTTGCTGCTGGGCTCGGCGGCAGTGGAGGCCGGGCTGGTGAGCCCCCTTCTGATCATCGTGGTGGCCCTTACAGGCCTTGGCAGCTATGCCCTGCCGGATTATTCCCTGTCCTTTGCCTTCCGCATCGGGCAGATGCTGTTGCTGGTGGCGGCAGGCCTCATGGGGTGGAGCGGCCTGTGCTGGATGAGCCTTCTGCTTTTGTGCTGGGTGGCCTCCATGACCAGCCTGGGCTATCCCTATCTGGCGCCCACCAGCCCCAGGCGGACCCATAATCCGGATATTGTCTCCCGGAAACCTGTTTTCCGTCAGCGGCTGCGCACCTATGTGAGCAACCCTGCCCGGATGCGCAGGTCCCGGGGCAAAATGCGGTGGACAAAGAAAGGAGCAAGGGAAGAATGATTTCCTGGCTGAAAAGGGCGGCACAGACCCGAACCCGGGTGGATAATGCCGCCGCCATGGATAAAGAGCGGCGGGAGGGGCTGCATCTTGCCCAGAGGAACCTGTGCGCTATATTGCTGGCGGTGCAGCTGCTTTTGTGGCTTGCACTGTACTGCTACGACAGGCAGCGGCAGTCCTCGTGGCAGAGCGCATTGCTGGCCCTGCTGCCCCTTGGAGTATTGGCTGTGCTGTGGTACTACGCTGCAAAAAAGGGGCCTCTTGCAGGGGGCAGGGCCTTTGCTGGTTTGCTGTTGATCCCCTGCCTGTGGCTGGATGTTTTTTTCTGCATGGCAGGCTGCGTATCGCTGCTGGAATACTACATTCCAAGCTTTCCCTTCTATGGGAGGCTGTTGATGGTAACGGTGTTTCCGCTGGCCACGGCATGGCTCAGCCGGAGCCGTGGCATTGCCTACGGCCTGTATCCCCTCAAGTATTTCCTGCTGATTGCCTTCGCCCTGTCCACCGTTCTTTCCGGAGCGGATGTAAGTCCGGCACGGCTGCAGCCCCTGGCCGTGCTGCCGCTTCCTGCCATGGGGCAGGGTTTGTATGCTGCCGCAGGCGCTGTGTGGCCGGTGTGCCTGCTGTTTTTGCTGCCGGGGATGCAGGGCCCGGAGGGAAAAAGCCGCCGGTGGATCTTTCTGCTGATCCCGGTAGCGCTGATGCTGATCTGGGCCCTGTGGATGTGTATGCTGCGTCCCTGGCAGCCAGGGGATGCGCTGGTGCCGGCCCAGAAGCTGACCGCCATCAGCCAGTACAGCGGCAACATGATCATGAGCCAGCTGGGAACCCTTTTGTGGACCACCGCCCTGCCTGCGGCCATACTTGGCAGCGTTTATGCAGCATGCAGGCTGCTTGCTGCTGCCCTGCCCCGCTGCCCGTCGGCGTTTTTTCCCGCTGTGGTGATTCTCCCGGCGGCAGCTTTGCTCCTGTTGCCGGCCCAGACCCTGACACGCTGGATGGATATCCTGCTCCCGCTGCGCTGGGTTCCTGCGCTGGCGGCGGGCCTGTTGCTGCTGTTGATGCCCGGAAAGGAGAGATAAACTTGAAACGCCTTATCGTGCTGATAATGATCCCGCTGCTGATGACGGTCAGCGGATGTTCCCTTTCGGTAATGGACCGCCAGGCCTATGCCCTGTGTATGTGCGTGGATATGGAATCCGACGGGCGGCTCACTGTGGGCATTTTTGCCCCCATGAGCGACAGTACTGACGACAGCTCTGCCGCTCCGGGATACACCCTTTTTACCGGCACCGGCGAAACCCTTGAGGATGCCTTTACCATTCTGGCGGCCAGTAATGCCTGCCGGATCAACTTCAGCCAGATGAAGCTCTGCGTGCTGGGGGCCGATCTTGCCCGGCAGCGGCCATTGCGGCCCTTGCTGATGGAAATAAACGCCCTGCACGATATGCGCCCGGAATGCATTGTTATGGTTTCCAGAACCACCGGTACGGATTTCCTGGAAGCAGTAAAGCCGGATTTTGGCCTGAGGATGAGCACCTACCTGATCCAGACCCTGAAACGCTTGCAGAATGCCAGCCTCAGCCCCGGAAGTACCCTTGTGCGTACCCTGCGGGATCTGGCGGACCCGGAAGGGCAGGTGCTTCTGGCCATCTGTGCCGTGAATCCCGCCCTGAAGGAGGACTCCGGCGGCGGCGGAGACAAGCCTGACCAGCCCAAGGAAGCGGGCGAAAGCCAGGCATCCTTTGCATCTTCGGGGGAAACCTCGCCCTGGAGCGGCATCATGGCGGGAGATATTCCCCGAAAAGGTATGAATCCAGTGGAGTTTCCCGGTTCGGCTCTGGTGGAAAACGGTGTGGTGACGGCTTTTTATGATGCGGAAATCACCCAGAGGCTGCTGTCCTTAAGAAACAGGTGAAGACCGGATCGCAGGCTCGGCGTACGGAAAACCATGATGTGCCTTTGGCTGAAAAAGAATGGCAGGACTATATGTATTTTTGTTTTGTTATATATTCTTTTCAGAAAGAGAAGATATATAGATGATGTTATTTTATCTTGACAATGTGTGTTTGCTCTGTTACTATTCTGAGTATAAGAGGTGGAAACGTTTCTCTTAAATACAAAAAACATGTGAGGAATACATCATGTTGAAGAGATCAATTATCAGCCTGATCGTAATTTTGAGCACTCTGCTCATTTTGACGGTTCCGGCCCTTGCCCTCAGCGGCAGCGGCACCTCCAGCGATCCCTATCTTGTTGGCAGCCTGGCTGACCTGAAATCTGTTGTGGAAAGCGGAAATGGCGGCTACATCCAGCTTACTGCCAATATTCCCCTTACCAGCAAGTACACCTTCCCCGCCAAGAGCTTCACCATTGATGGCCAGGGTCAGTACGGCTTTGTGGCCAGCGCCTCCACCTGGGCAACAGGCGGCAGCACCAAGCACCTGGTAGGCATCAATACCTCCGGCCAGGCCGTCACCTTCAAAAACCTCACCTTCGACTGCGGCAGCGTGGCTCAGGGCGTGAATGTATATGTTGCAAGCAATGTCACCCTGGACAATGTCACGATTAACAACTGCAGCACCAAAACCATGTCCGCTCTTACGGTAAACGGTTCCAATGTGACGGTTGTCAACGGCCTGAACATTCCCGGAAATCTGATGATGGCCATTGATGTCAGCAAGGGCAGCGGCGTTACCCAGATCCCTTCCTTTGTGCTCTCCGGTGAATGCACCATCAACGGCATCATTATGGGCAGCGGCACCGGCACGGTGGTTTCCCTGTCCGCCGGTACCTACAACAAGAAGCCCAACGCCAAGTACATTGCCACCGGATACTATGCCCGGGATAACGGCGACAAGACCTGGACCATCCTTCCCATTACCTATACCGTCAAGTTTGAAACCGAAGGCGGCGATGCCATCGAAGACGCCTCTGTTCCCTACGGCGGAACCTTCTCCCTTCCCGTGCCCAGCAGAGCCGGTTACAACTTTGTTGGCTGGTATCTGGACGACGGTTTCGCCACCCCCTACGAAGGCGGCGAAATCTCCGGAGACATGGTGCTTTACGCCCTGTGGGAGGAAGCCCCCGTGGAATCCGAGCCTGAACCCGAACCCGAACAGTCTGCCCCCGTTACCGGCGATACTGCCCCCCTGGGACTGTGGGTGCTGCTTATCGCCATTTCCGCCGGCATGATCGTCGCCCTGCGCAAGCGCAGCGCATAAGCTCCCCAAAAGAAAAAACCGATGAATATTCAGGACTGATGCAAAGAAACATCATGCAGTATGTAGGATGTCTGGCTGTCAAAAAATGCGCAGGGTGCAGGGGGATCATCCCCCTGCCGGGTGTGGGCAGAGCCCACATTCCTTGTGCCGCAGCACTTTCAAGAAAGCACAGCGAGCACCGAAGGTGCAAGATTTGCGGCTTTGACTGACAAGAATGAGGTTTTTCCACAAGCTGACATCATGCAGTATGTATGATGTAAAGGAAGGTTTTACCCTTCCAATCACATCAGCACTGTGGCGAACAGTAGCGGTTATGACGAAAGGGAAAGCCTTCGTCACAACCGCTATTTTCATTTATCGCAATAAGGAACAGTTTATATAAAGAAATGAAGGTTTATCTCAATAGCTCGTCTGTCAGCCGCAGAACATCTGCGGCAATGCGCTTCCGCTCCTTTTTCAGTGCAGAGTTATACAGCGGATAGGCAATGGCAACCACCACCATTCCGATCAGACCAATCACGATACCCGGAATAAACCAGCCGCTGCTGAACACCATGCAGCAGCTCATACCCAGCCCCAGAATCAGCGCACCGACCACACCAACAACAATAGCATACAGGGAGGCTTTCTGTGTGGCAGAGGCATCCAGCCGTTGGAGCTGTTCCAATTTGTTCTCTTCCTTGGGCACATACTTGCTGCGGATACGCTTAATCTCTGCCTGTTCCTTGGCGGAGTAGGTATACTGGAAGGTATTGTTCTGCTGATGATCCATCGTTCTTTCCCTCTTTATTATCAGTTTTTTCCGTGATTCAATAATGCGATGCTTTGAATATAATTTGCATCATGTTTGAGAATCGTTTCTTCTAAGCTTTCTTAAGGCATTGACTATCATATTCAGCGCAATGCCCTGCACAACAAAGATCACAACGATGCCGCTTGCGCCGAGAATGATCTGACGAAACAGCTCGTCGCTTTCCTGGCCGAAGGCGGTCAGCAGAGCATTTTCCAGCGTCAGCATAGATACGGTAGCGGATGCAAGCGAAATCGCCTTTGCGGCAGAATAAGCCGGGCTGCCATATTTCCTGTATCGAATAACGTTGATGATCGCTACTGTCAGGGCGGTGAAAGTGTACGCAGCCATGGCGATTGTTGTGATTTCGTGATGTAGGAAGGTGCGGATGCGGAACACAAAATAGAGTGTAAAGATCGCCAGTGCAAGGTTCATTACCAGCAACAGCCAACCGCAGAAGCGATATTTGCGCCACTCAATAGCGTTATCCTCGCCGGCAGCATAATGGCTTGTGTGGCGTACCAGCGTCAGCCGCATGATTGCCAGCAGCAGATAGTAACCCGCCATTGCGTAAAACCATGCCGAGTGGTGCCATAACCCCAGACAGAGCTGGAACAGCGCATACACCGCATTGAATCCGAACGCACCGTACAGGGAAAGGTTGATGCGCAGCTGCACATCGTTTTGATAGCGCAGGTAGTATTTGTTTTCATGACGGAAGCGTTGAATCCAGGCGATGAGTGCCGGAATCTGAAAGCAGACCAGCATCAGTGCATAGAAGGACAATGCATAAGCCGCAATGCTGACGGGATCTGCCTCATCCAGCGCAACAAAGCTGTACACCAGCAATGCAATAGCGCATACACTCAGCAACACAACGATTGCCGGATGAGGAAACAGCAGCCTTTTCCCGATTTTCTTCCAGTCCATTATGCTCTCCTGATCTTTACTGTGAAGGTCGTTCCTTTGCCCAGCTCGCTTTCCACGCTGATTTCGCCGTGGACGATGTCCACCACCCGTTTCACCAATGCAAGGCCGAGACCATTGCCATGCGTGGCATGCGAGGTATCCCCCTGGTAGAATTTCTCAAAGATGTGCGCACCGGTCTCAGCCGTCATGCCGCAGCCGGTGTCCTGCACCCTTACAATGGCGTGGCGTTCCGTAGCGGCCAAGCCCAAGCTGACCTTGCCGCCTGCGGGCGTAAACTTAAAAGCGTTGGAAAGCAGATTGTTCCACACCAGCGAAAGCAGCTCCTGGTCGGCGTTGACCAGCACATCATCCACAATGTTGGTTTCGATATCGACTCCTTCCCGTTCCCATACATCTTCAAACTGCAAAAGCGCTTCACAGAGTTGCCCGCTCAAGTTGTACTTTTCAGCATGAGGAAATATCTGCTGATTTTCAAGCTTGTTCAGCTTGAGAATATTGGTCACCATGTCAGCCAAACGGCGGGAACTGTCGGTAATGCCCTTGGCGTATTCAGTCCGCTTATCCTCCGGCAAATCAGCGGCTTGCAGGAGCGTTCCGTAGTTTTGTATAACAGCCAGGGGCGTTTTCATTTCGTGGGACACATTGGAGATAAAGTCCGTCCGCAAGGTTTCAACGCCGGCAAGCTCCTGGGCCATCTGATTAAAACAATCGATGATCTCAAAAAAGCTCTCGTCGTTGCTGAAACGGCTGGGGCGTTCGACCCGCACAGAAAAATCTCCGGAGACGATGCGTTTCGCAGCTTCGGCAATCCGCTTGGCTGTGCGCTCCACAGTCAGCTTGCGGCGGATGGCATCAATAGACGTAACCAGCAGGCTCAGCAGCAGTACGTTGATCAGCGTCAGCTTGGCTGCCGTTGCAAGATTGTCCTCTGTCAATGTTACACCCAGCGAGTTGATCAGCGCATTGGTAAAGAGCATGATGCTGCAAGTTACCAGAAATGCCACCAACAGAAAAAACACGATATAGTGATTAACCCCTCGCAGAAATCGTTTCATTTCAGCACCGCCTTATAGCCCAGTCCGTGCACCGTCTTTATCTCAAAATCATCGCAGTCTGACAGTTTTGAGCGCAGCTTGGTCATGTACACATCCACCGCACGGGGAGCAGTTTCGGAGTCTGCATCCCAGAATTCATCCATGAGCTGCTGGCGGGTAAAGGTCTTCTTTGGATAGGAGAGCAGCTTATACAGGATGTTGAATTCCCGCTTGGTCAGGCTGATTTCTTCGCCATCCAGTGTGGCAGAAAACTCGTCTGCATCCATGATGAAACAACCCACTTCCAACTTGCGGCTGGATGCGATTTTTGCCCGACGCAGAAGCGCCCCAATGCGCAGAAACAGCTCATCCAACTCAATGGGTTTCACCATGTAATCATCCACACCGATACGGAAGCCCCGCTGCTTGGATGCCAGATCATCCCTTGCTGTCATGAAAAGGATGGGCAAATTTTCGTTGAGCGCACGGATATTAGCGGCAAACTCATAGCCATCGGTTCCCGGCATCATAATATCCGATACCACCAGGTCAAACATGGTAGAGTACATAGCATCATATGCATCGGCAGCATTCAGACAGCCGGTAGCTTCATAACCGGAGCGGCTCAGGAATGCACATACTGTACGGTTGAGGTCACGGTCATCTTCCACAACAAGGATCTTGAACATGGCACAGGCTCCTAATTTCAGTTTGCGTAATCAGTATAGCACATAGATGTTTCTGTTTTGTTTACGTTGAAAAAACAGACTCCGGCGAAATACCGGAGCCTGCCCCGCAGCAAAGGGTCTCACCGCTGCACCTTGCTGATACGAGCTTCAGCATCAGACTTGCGCTGGTTGGCCTCCTCGATTTGCTTGTCACGCTGTGCCTGCATCATAGCCTTATGGTTTTCAGGTCTGCTCATGGCTTTGGCTTCCTCTCATCGGGCTTTGCTTTCGGCCTTCGCAGCGGCGAAATTAGCCTTATCCACTTCGTGCTGCGCCTTGGCGCTTTCCTTTATATCATTGAAGGCTTTCTTGAGAAACTCAACCGGCTGGAAACCAACTTTAGCAGCATCCGACATGTCGTGTTCCATGGCTTTCTGCTGGTATTCTACTTCCTTTGCCTTGTCTTGCTCACACATTTTCGTTTTCCTCCTTGCTTTCTGCTTCGATTAATTTATTTCAACCCTTTGAACACCGGAATGATCCCCAAACCCAGCACAATACCCACAATTCCCACGATAATACCGGGAATCATCATTCCTTCAAAAGCCATAATCATTGCCATGCCGGTGCCCAGCACAAGCGCTGCCATCACACAGTAGGCAACCTTGCCCATTTTGCTCCAGTTGATCTTCGCAACCGGCTTTCCTGCCATGATCCAACGCACCAGACCGATCACCAGCAGCGTCACAGCACCAAGGGCTGTAACCACAACGCCGGGTTTAAATGCATTCCATTCAGGCAGCAGGCACATACACATGCCCAGCGCAAACAGCAAGCCACCAACAACCGTCAGTACCAGAAACACAAAATTCTTTTTAGTCATCACAAAGTTCCTCCTTATCATCGGTTATTCTTGCAACCAACGATGAGGATTCTACTGTATTGTGTTTTCTGTTTTGTCAATGATTTGTTTGCAAAATGTTAATCTTGCGATTCGTGAAAAAAGGCTGATCCCTGGGGGGCGATTTGTCAAGGATGAATTTATCCTATATCAATGGACGAACAGCTCAACCATAAAGGCAGATATGCGGAACTACGCAAATAAATAATCTCCTTTTCGAGAAGAAGACCTACAATACCTGCTATCTGGCTCGTGGAATATGTTTTTTCTCCATCTTTCATACTACCTCTCCGTATTCTCCCGTATAAATTCCCGTATCATGGTTGCTCTTATTCTGCTAACCTCATTGGCCCATGCAGTATTTTTCTTTCCTCTGTTGCTAAGATAAATGCCGTCAGAAAACTCCCAATGACTTACTTTTCTAATTCTTTTCACTGTAACACAGGTACAGCCTTCCTTGGTCAGAATAGCATGCGCTTTATAATTTAATGGACTGCAAAGAACC
>SVGY01000004.1 GCA_015056145.1 Clostridiales bacterium | reverse complement strand
AGCACCCAACGAAATCCTTCGAGGGTGCTGTTTAGTTAAGGTCATTCGATGTTATAAGACGGCGTGAGATGCCCTTATTCCTTACGAATTAAATTATTGGGGAAAACACCCTTGACAAAACAACTCGAATTGCCGGATGCTCCTTTGCTTATGGATCCGCAGACTTATTTGTTCGGCCTTAAATTGATACGCCTTCATCTGCTCAAGACTCCTGGAGTGGTTTTTGCCTTTTGCCAGTAATAAGCGGGATTATTGAATATGCTATCAGCGTGAATGGAGGCAAAAACAGGGAAATACAATTTGTTGTAATGTGAAAATAAGGTTGTTCTATGATATACGGAATAAAAAACGAAGAAAACGAACACGCCAATGAACTCAACGTAATGATAGTTTTCTGAGATGTGGGGAGAATCGAGCAAGATGTATAAGTAAGTAACGGCAGTACAGCTACAAAGGATGCGCCTGTCAGATAGAGAAAGTAAACGTGAAAGCTGTCGTATGCAATCGAACGGATAAAAATAGAAGCCGTTTCTTCATGTATCATTACTGCGAAAAAGCACATGGTCCATAGAGACGAAGTGTGTCTTGAGTGAATTGAATCAACTTCTCGTCTTTGGTGCTTGTGGAAAAAAACGAAAGCCAGCATAGAGAAAAAGCAAATATTCAGCAATTCATATGTGCCGTCAACAAGTGGCCCATCTATTAACTCATATGAGTTTTCGATCGTATGAATTCCTGCCAACTGAATTGCAAGATGGATACATCCCCAAGTTAACCATATGATTCCTAAATATATCAGATATTTATTATGATTTGTTGTATTATTTCGATGATCAACAAGACGAGTAGGCGTGTTGTCAAATCTTTGGACAGCTTTCAGCGCAGACCATGAACATATGGCAAGCACCAGCGGAAGCACGAATCGGAAACAGATTGCCAACATTCGACCAATATGAGCGCCTTCCTGAATGTTATTTTCATCCAGGCGGAAATTCATAAATACGATGATAGGAATACACATGAGAGCAAAGAAAACGGCAAGTCTGCCAAGTGCTTTGTTCCGCAATAGGATGCCTGTGATATATTGAGCTACGATCACCGGTAACAGCAGAGTGAGAAAAAGAAACTGATCGTTAAAAAAGATTAGCATACTTACTGCTTTGGGGGTCGGAAATTGTCGCTGAAAGAAAAAATTACTGAGACTCCATAGCACAAGTGGAGTAATCGTTGCAATTCCCCATAGAAGCAATATGTCTCTTTGTATGCTGTCAATCCGCTGTATTCTTTTTAGCGAAATCACCAGTATCGATAATAAAAGAACGGACGATATTGTAATATACACAAGTCCCTTATTTGTTAAGCATTGAAGAGTGATAGCCTCATAAGAGGGCGGATCAACAACCGCTCTCCAGTACACGATTCCGCTTGGTTGTGTAAAATTTTTCCAGTATAATGAAAAGAGTAACAGTACTATACAGGCAGCTATAAAATACAAGGAAATGTTAGTCCAAGATTTACTTCTTCCAATCATATATGTCGCTCCCATTTTTTTGTAAGTGCCAAGGGACTTTGATCGAGAAATCTCCTCTTGCACGAAGATTGATGCCAACATCACTCAGGCAGCTAAATCAACCGATTCAGCCCTCTACGAAGCTTCTCTTTTTATATACCTGAAAAACTATTTATATATTTACAGCCAGCTGGTAATGAAGATCTCAAGCCCGATAAAGATCAGAATGGTACCACCAAGGATGCCGGCTTTGCAGGCAAGTTTTGTTCCGGCTTTTTTGCCGATGGCAAGCCCTGCGAAGCAGATCAGGAAAGTGACGGCACCAATAAGGAAGCATGCAGCCAAGGCTTCGGCAAAGCAATAATCAGCGATGGTAAAACCAACGGAAAGTGCATCAATGGAGGTTGCAACACCCTGCACAAGCAAGGCGGCCAGGCCAACGGCGGGCTTTTCATCACAGCAGTCCTTTGAGCGGATGCTTTCACAAAGCATTTTTCCGCCGATGAAGCAGAGCAGGATCAGTGCAATCCATGGAATGCACTTTTCAAAAGCTTCAAAATACTGGGCGATGGTGGATACACATATCCAGCCAATCAGGGGCATGGCAAGCTGAAAACCGGCGAAAATGCCCGCTATGCCGCACATTCTTCCCTTTTTCATGGCGGGTTCATTGAGCCCGTTGGCAAGTGATACGGAAAAAGCATCCATAGCCAAGCCTATGCCCAGCATAATGCTTTGAAAGAAAAAAGCGAACCCAAACTTCATTTGTACATCCTCCCCAAAGAAAAATCCGGCTATGGAATGAAACCATATCCGGATATCGTAAGCCTTGGTAAAAAGGGCAGACTCCATGCATGGTTTCATTTCCCTGCATGAGTCTCGCAAATGAAAGCAAGCCAGGTAAAAACCAGTATGTTGACTTGCTGCGCAAAAAATGCGCCTGCTACTCCCTCATTGTCTTGGATCATATCATCGGTAAAGTGAGTTAGTCAACACAAACTTAAATTGCTTTGTATAGTGGGTGAAAAAAAGCCCCGCAGCCTGAAAGCTGTAGGGCGTAAGAAAGCAGCTTAGTCTACCACTTCAAAGAACATCAGATTTCCGCCGCCGACAGGAATCTCGAAACGGTATTCCGGAGCTTCGGGGATAACGGTGGTGGCATCGATGTGGTGCTTGGGGGTGGGCAGTGCAACGCACTGAGTATACATGGCGCCGGTTTCCAAATCACGCAGGCCTTTGCATTCGCCACGAACAATTACATCCACCTTGCCTGCCATCTGGTTGTAGGACTGAATGGCGTAACGGCCGTTGTCGTAGGCAAGGAGACTGTGCCTGCCATCGCCGGCCATGTAAACACGCTGGCCCATGCTGATGTGCTTGGCAATGCCGCTCCATACATTTTTAGGCAGCTTGTAGAGATCTGCAAAGTTCTCAGGCACATTGAGGATAAACAGGCGGCCCTTGCCGTAGCTGTCCTCTGTCATAAGGGGATAGGTGTGCTCGTTTGCGATCAGGCCGATGTCGTTGGAAGTGGAGTTGGTCTTGTAACTGAGAATCTCAAAAAGGAGCTTTTCTCTGCCGGTGCAGAACTCCAGATTATTGTAATTGTAATGGCCGATAAAGAATTCATCCGCCAAAACGTGACGATGGGTGAAACGCACGGAAGTGAGATCCTTCATGCCCTTGTCGTAGCACTCACGGAAGAAGCCGGTGGTTACAACAGCGTTTTTGCCCTTGCGCAGATGGGCTTCCAGCTTTTCCATGGCGGTTTCGTCGTATGCGGTGCTCTGGGTAAAGAGGACTACCTCGGCGTTTTCGTCAAAGTAGGGAGTAGGCTCCACGGCAATGCCGCCCATGCCCAGATAGTTGTACAGCTGATCTTCGCCATCGCCGTCGTAGGGTTCCCAGGCAGATACACCGATGGGATTGCCAAGCTCGGAGAGCATTTTGTCCATACGGCTGAGGGTATGGCCCAGCGGAGGCACGAAAACGGAATTGGCAAGCACAGAGAAGTTGAAAAGCATCAGTTCCTTTGCCTTGGCCAGCACGGTCATATTGGCCTGCTCCAGGAAGAAGTTCAGGTTGGGGTTGGAGCCGTAGGGATCAATCCAGCCGCCGCCATTGCGTCCGGGAGCAGTGTTCTCCAGCAGCCGGATGATGGAATAGGACAGATACCGCTGGAGGTGCTGTGCAGAGTACTGGGGATCACGGGTTTCGGTACCGGTATAGATCATATCAAAGATATCCTTCTGTTTGCCGGGATTGTAGCCGGCTTCCTGATAGCTTTCGTACCAGTTGGGATATTTGATGATGAAATTCACTTTAGGGTTGACACGCTTGGCTTCGTCCACGATCACATGGGAGAAGTCCTCCATCAGCTTCAGGCGGTAGTCCTTCCAGCTCTGATTGCCTTTGGCTTCGATGCATCTTTCGCAGGTGCAGCTGGTAAAGAAGAAGTCATCCAGAATGATTTCGTCAAAAACGGATGCTACGTCCCGCACGATCTGCAAATAGCGCTCCCGGTGTGCGGGATCGGTATAGCAGAAGGTATCGTAGTAAGTGGGTTTGCGCTCGCCGTTCACCAGTACGGTAGAGGTGATGCCACCGGAAGCCTCGATGCCGTTCTTTTCAAACAGCTCCTTTACCCGGCGAAGCTTGTCCACGGAAATATCCACCACGCCACGATGGTTTTCAATGTACACCTTGTCCAGGTGGACATATTGGCGGTAATAGTCGATGGCCTTTTGAATTTCAGCTTCGTCGGCCTCGGCCAGGTAGTAGGCGAAAACGTAGGCAGCCAGTCGGAAGTGCTTGTAGGACTCCATGATTATATGCCTCCTTGGGCGTTTTAAAAAATTTTGTTTAGAATAGCATTTAAACAGACAACTGTCAATATAAAAACAGACGTTTTTTCAACTTTACTGTTAACTGTTTTTTGAACGTTGAGAAAAGCGAAATAAAAAAGAAACGTTAATAAGTGATTTCTCTTGACATTAGTTGTAACAGTTGGTATATTAACCGTAAACTAATGGTTAGCCAAAGGAAAGGAGGACTGAAAAAATGAGTGGAATAACGATGAGGGATATCGGAAAAAAAGTTGGCGTAAGCGCTGTAACGGTTTCCAAAGCCCTTGCAGGAAAGGCGGGCGTAAGCGAAGAAATGCGCCAGAAGATCGTCCGCATTGCGGCGGAGATGGGGTATGTAAACCCGCTTTCCGTACAGAACCGTGAAAAGCGGGCGCTGGATGTTGGCATTCTTGTTCCTGAGCATTTTTTTGGCAAAGATTCTTTCTATGCAATGTTTTACAAGCAGCTTGTACAAGCGCTTACGGAAGCCGGGCATTTTGCACTGATGGAGCTTCTTGACAGCTATGAGGAGGATCAGCTTGTTTTGCCAAAACTGCTGCGCAGCAGTCATGTGGATGCGCTGATCCTTCTGGGCCAGCCCAGCAAGGACTATATGCGCATGATCGCAGGCGAAAGCATCCCCGTTGTGTTCTTGGATTTCTATGACGAGCAGGCCAGTGCGGATTCCGTTGTGGGGGATAACAGCTATGGCTGTTATCGCCTTACCAGCCACCTGATCAAAAACGGGCATAAAGATATCGGATTCCTGGGCAATATCCGTGCTACAAGCAGCATTATGGACCGCTATCTCGGCTATTACAAGGCCATGCTTTCCCACGATCTTCCCATCCGGGAAGAGTGCATTATCAAGGATCGTGAAAACCAGCAGGAATTTGAATCCTTCGATCTTCCAGAAAAATTGCCCACGGCGTTCGTCTGCAACTGTGATTTGATCGCACGTCGCCTTATCAATCAGTTGAAGCAGAGCGGCGTCCGTGTGCCCGAGGATGTTTCCGTTGTTGGATTTGACGATGATTCCTCCGGCAGTAACGGCAGCCCCGCTTTGTCCACCTTCCGGGTAGACAGCGCTGCTATGGCCCAGACAGCCGTCCGGCTGGTGGATGACCGTTGCGCCGGCGTACAGAAGCCTTTTGGTCGTGTTGTAGTGGGCGGCATGCCTATCTACCGCGAATCAGAAATACCCCTGAAATAAATTAGCCCCATATAAGAAAGGAGAACTCAACATGGACAAGGTCAAGATTTTGAACGCTGGTTCCCTTCCCAACATCCCTTGGCAGGATAAGCCTGCCGATCTGAAAACCGCCGCTCCCGTATGGCGCTACACCGAAAATCCTGTCATGGGCCGTAACCCCACCCCCGAAATCGCCCGTATTTTCAACTCTGCTGTTGTGCCGTGGGAAGATGGCTTTATCGCCGTGCTCCGTGGCGAACAGGTTAACGGCGTACCCTATGTATACCTTGGCCGCTCCAAGGACGGTATCCACTGGGATGTGGACCGTGAAAAGGTTCCCTTTGTGGATGATAACGGCAACCCCAAGATGCCTCATTATGCCTATGACCCCCGTCTGGTAAAGGTAGATGATACCTATTACATCATCTGGTGCACCGATTTCTTCGGCGCTTCCATCGGCATGGCCAAAACTAAGGACTTCAAGACCTTTACCCGAATTGAAAACCCCTTTATTCCCTTTAACCGTAATGCTGTACTCTTCCCCCGGAAGATTGGCGGCATGTTCAAGATGATGTCCCGTCCTTCCGACTCCGGTCATACTCCTTTTGGCGATATCTTCGTGTCCGAATCTCCTGATATGGAATACTGGGGCCATCACCGCCACGTTATGGGCCGTGGCTCCAAGTGGTGGGAAAGCGTAAAGATCGGCTCCGGCGCAGCTCCCATCGAAACCAGCGAAGGCTGGCTGCTGTTCTACCATGGCGTTGCCACTACCTGCAATGGTTTTGTGTACTCCATGGGCGGCGCCATTCTGGATATCAACGAGCCCAGCAAGGTGCTTTACCGCTGCGAAAACCACCTGCTGACCCCCGAAGAACCCTACGAGACCACCGGCTTTGTGCCCAATGTTGTATTCCCCTGCGCCACCCTGCAGGATGAGGATACCGGCCGTATCGCCATCTATTACGGTGCAGCCGATACCAATGTCGGCCTGGCATTCACCACTGTTGATGAAATCGTTGCCTACATCAAGGAGCATTCCGACCTGCAGTGGGGCGATGACATCCCCGATGTGGATTATTAATTGATGTTGTCCCATGCTGCCGGGGAGGCTTCGTCCTCTCCGGCAAATTCCTACAAAAATAAAGGAGAATGTCTATGCAGCCCCGTTCTTTTTCCTCTTTGATGGAAGCCTATGAGCGGCTTGTTGCCCGTCCCAATCCCGTGAACGAGCGTTTCTACAACGGCCTGTTTGAACGGTTTGAGCATCCGGTTCTTACCCGTGAGCACATTCCGCCCTTCTGGATGTATGATGCCAATCCCGAAACCAATCCCTACATGATGCAGCGCCTTGGCGTGAACGCCACGCTCAATAGTGGTGCCATCAAACTGAACGGCAAGTACTATATGGTGGTTCGTGTGGAAGGCATGGACCGCAAGAGTTTCTTTGCTGTGGCTGAAAGCGACCGGCCCACCGAAGGTTTCCGTTTCTGGGATTATCCTGTGGTTCTTCCCGATACTGAGCCCGACGAGACCAACGTATATGATATCCGCATGACCCAGCATGAGGACGGCTGGATTTACGGTGTGTTCTGCTCCGAGAGCAAGGACAAGACCGTGAATGATCTCAGCGCCGCTGTGGCTGCCGCAGGTATCGTGCGCACCAAGGATCTCAAGACCTGGGAGCGTCTGCCCAATCTGCGTACACTGCGTTCTCCCCAGCAGCGGAATGTGGTTCTCCATCCTGAGTTTGTGGATGGCAAGTACGCTTTCTACACCCGTCCCATGGACGACTTTATCGAGACTGGATCCGGCGGCGGCATCGGTTTCGGACTTTGCGACGATATCACCAACGCAGTTATTGATGAGGAGAAGATCATCAGCCTGCGCCGCTACCACACCATTACCGAAAGCAAAAACGGTGCAGGCGCTGTACCTATCCGTACGGACAAAGGCTGGATCCACATTGCCCATGGCGTGCGAAACACTGCAGCAGGCCTGCGTTATGTGCTCTATGCTTTTGCCACTGACCTGAAGGATCCTGCCAAGATTATTGCTGAGCCTGGCGGAATGCTGCTGGGGCCCCTTGGCCACGAGCGGGTGGGCGACGTGAGCAACGTGGTATTCACCAATGGCGCAATTGATGACGAGGATGGTAACATCTATCTTTATTACGCCTCTTCCGATACCCGCATGCACGTTGCCAAAACCACTGTGGATCGGCTTTGCGACTATGTGTTCAATAACCCCGCTGATCCCTACCGTTCTCCTGACTGCGTGAAGCAGCGCTGCGAATTGATCAAAAAGAATCTTGAATTCCTTGGAAAGTAAGGAGAAACAATATGTTCAAACCTGCTGCCATTTTCTGTGACCATATGGTGATCACCCACGGCAGAGAGGTGCGCATTTTCGGTACTGCCGATGAGGGCGAAACCATCTCAGCCAGGGTGGAAAACAGCAGGGGAGAATGCATCGGGGAAGGAAGCGCCGTCTCCCGGGACGGCCGCTTCCTTCTCTGCATTCCTCCCATGCCTGTAATGACGGAATGCACCCTTTGCATTTCGGGAAAAAACTGCAAATATGAAATGTCCGATGTGGCCATTGGCGATGTCTTTCTTGCCGGAGGCCAAAGTAATATGGAGCTTGAATTGCAGAATGCGGATGAAGGCCAGGAACTGATTGCGAAGCATAATGATCCGTACCTCCGCTTTTTCAATGTGCCAAAACAGCCCGTGTGGAACGATGCAGCCCGTGCTGCTGAAGAAAACTGCCGCTGGATGACCGTCGCCCCCGGCGATTGCAGGGATGCCAGTGCAGTTGCCTACTTCTGTGCCATCAAACTGCGCAGGGAACAGGATATCCCCATTGGCATCATCGATTGTTACTGGGGAGGCACTTCCGCCAGCTGCTGGATGGACGAGGAAGCTCTTGGCCGTACCCGTGCGGGCCAGACTTATCTGAACCAATATGATGCTATGTACGGACATAAATCTGAAGCACAGTTTGATGCGGAAATGGATGAATATACCCGCACGCTGGTCAGTTACAATCAGCGTGTGGAGAGTTTGAAAAAGGAAAACCCAGCCATCACCCCCTCGGAGCTTAACGATAAAGCAGGGCTTTATCCTTGGCCACCGCCTGCAGGCTGCAAGTCTCCTTACCGCCCTGCGGGTCTTGTGGAAACTATGCTTAAACGGGTTGTGCCTTACACGCTCACTGGCGCAATGTACTACCAGGGCGAAGAGGATTCCAGCCGTCCCTCCTATTATGAGGAGCTTCTTTCTTCGCTGATCACCCGCTGGCGTGAACTGTTCATGGATGAGAATTTGCCCTTCATAAATGTGCAGCTGCCTATGTGGATTGCCAAGGGGGCGGCGGATGATAAGACGTGGCCCATCATTCGTCAGGCCCAGCATCGGGTATGGCGCAACATGCGCAATACCGGCCTTGCGGTGCTCATTGACTGTGGTGAGTTTGATAACATTCATCCCACTGATAAGCGCACGCCTGGCGAAAGAGTTGCGGAACAGATTCTCAGGCTTGTTTATTCCCGCAAGGATGCGCAGGTTTCACCGATGGCTACCGGAAAATATGTTAAAGACGGCTCCATGACGGTGCTGCTTTCCGATGAAGTGGTGGAAAAGAATGGCTCCGTCAACCTGATGGAGATTGCTGGCGCAGATGAGGTTTTCTATCCCGCTGCATGCGAGGTGCAAGGGGACAGACTGGTGCTTGCTGCAAGCGAAGTACCTCTGCCCGTAAAGGCACGTTATGCCTGGGTGAATTATGGCACGGTGCACCTCTTTGGAAAAAACGGACTGCCACTGGCCCCGTTCCTGGTGGAATGAATTTAAAAAAAGCAGAGCCCGACGATATGCCGGGCCCTGTTTTTTATCTGGGCTGAATAGGAGTAAACGATGTGCCAGTCAGGCCAAGAAGCTGCTCTGTGAGGACAAACTGATTTCCCAGCCATTCCAGCGTATTCAGAAAGTAACCAAGAGTATCTGCATTGCTCAGCCCGGCGACTTCCTGATAGGCCAGGAGGGAATATACGCCATCGTTGTCAAAGTCTACAGGATAGAGGCCGCTCAAGGGATTGACAAAGCCCTCCGTGGGCCTTCGCAGCGTACCGTTGGGAAGGTAGAGGGGAGAAAGATATTCGTCGTTTCTGCGGCTCAGATCCACATCGTAGCTTTGCCGGTTTAACAAGCTCGACGCAACAACCTTGAAATTGTCAGCATAGTCTACCTGATATTGGTACTGGGCGTTGTATTCGTCGGAGGTGAACAGGGTTTCGATGATTGCGTTTTCATATGCGAAGATATTGTAATTGATGATGCCGCCGCTGCCTCCTGTGGGCAGGGTGACGATAATGTTCTGTGCATTGGGCCTTGTAAGCGGCACCACCGCTATGGCCGGGGAAACGGCTTCGGGATTGGGCAGGTCTATTGCGCCAATTACAGAACTTGCACCGTTTTGGATCACCAGCCTAAGATTCTGCCAGTATTGGGATCCGGGAATCCTTTCGCCCACAAGGGCTACAAGGTCAGGCACACCATCCTGGGTAACATCCGCAGTAAGTGATGTGGCAACGGAAAGCGCCATAATAACACCCCTTTCTTTGTTCCAGCCTATGAACGCTTCGTTCAAAATATGGCGCCTTTGGAAAATATGAACAAGATTGCGAAAAGTGTTTTTTGTGATATAATCATAGCGTAAAAATATGCTCTGTTTGTGAATGCGGCTTTTTTCGGCATGTATCAAAAGGAGTAATATGAAAGGTGTATACAAATGAAGATCTGCGTCATTAACGGCTCCCCCAGGGGACAGTACAGCGTAACCTTGCATACCAGTCTTTATCTGGAAAAACGATTTTCTCAGCATTCCTTTGAGTATGTGGATGTGGGCAGAAGAATCCGTCATACGGATGAGGAAATGCAAAAAGCGGAACAGGCCATGCATGCAGCAGATGTTGTGCTTTTTTCTTATCCGGTGTATACGTTCATCGCCCCCTCTCAACTACATTTCTTTTTCCGGCGGCTGAAGGAAAGAGGATGCAACTTTGAAGGTAAGTTTGCCACGCAAATCAGCACTTCCAAGCATTTCTACGATGTAACTGCACACAGGTATGTGGAGGAAAACTGCCAGGATCTTGGCATGAAGGTAATCCATGGCCTGTCGGCGGATATGGAGGACCTTACCACCGAAAAAGGCCAAAGAGATGCGGAGCATTTTATGGAATATCTTCAGGCTTGTGTGGAACAGGACATCTACGAACCCCGGATGAAACAAAAAACATCATCGGGCAAAAACTATGTGTCCGACGCAATCACTAATGAAAAAAAGCAGGGCAAGGAGATCGTTCTGGTAGCGGATTTGCATGAAGGCGACGAAAATCTCAGAATGATGATGGATGATTTTGTGAAGGCTGCTGCTTATCCGGTAAAGGTTGTGAATATTGCAGAATATCCTTTCCAGGGAGGCTGCCTTGGCTGCTTTAACTGCGCAGGGGATGGCGTATGCATCTATAAGGATCGTTTTGATTCCTTTCTGCGGGAATCCATTCAGAATGCAGATGCAACGGTATATGCCTTCACAATCTGCGATCACAGCATGGGCCCGCAGTTCAAAATGTATGACGATCGCCAATTCTGCAATGGTCATCGTACTGTGACTGAGGGGAAGCCGGTGGGGTATCTTATCAACGGCGATATCGAAATGGAAGCGAACCTGAAGACGATACTGGAGGCAAGGAGCGAAGTGGGTCACAATTTCCTTGCGGGTATTGCACAGGATGCGGCGAGCATGAATATGCTTCTGCGCCGGCTTGATTTTGCCCTTGAAAACAATTATGTTCAGCCGAGAAATTTTTATGGTGTGGGCGGCATGAAGATCTTCCGGGATCTGATCTGGGTAATGCGTGGCCTGATGAAGGCAGATCATCTCTTCTACAAGAAGCACGGCGTATATGATTTTCCTCAAAAGCAATGGGGTAAAATGTTGGCGATGAATCTCCTGGGCTCGCTGGTACGCAATCCGAAGATCAAAGCCAAAATGGGTAATAAGATGAACGAAGGCATGGTGGCCCCGTATCGCAAGGTGCTGAAAAAAACAGAATGCAAAAAGAACTGAGCCTGAAAAGCAGTGTAGAATTATGTTAATGATGGGAGGCGATGGGGTGTACTTTGAACATTCTGATATCAAGCTGTATTATGAAAAAACAGGAACCGGAGCCCCGTTGATACTCCTTCATGGCAATGGGGAAGATCACGAAATATTCCTTGAAGCGATAGAGATCCTGAAGGAACATTTCACCGTTTTTGCGCTGGACAGCCGTGGGCATGGCAAGAGCAGCGCTGTGTCGGAACTCCATTACAGCGATATGGCAGAGGATGTATATCATTTTATTCTTGAAAACCAAATGGAGCAGCCTGTGATTTATGGTTTCAGCGATGGAGGCATCGTAGCGCTGCTTCTGTGTATCCGGCATCCGGAACTGATTCAAAGGGCCATTGTAAGCGGCGTAAATGTTCATCCCCATGGCATCAAGGGCGGGTGGCTTGCGCTGTTTGGGATGATTTACTTCTTTACAAAATCACCTGCCTATGCGCTTATGCTTCATGAACCGGATATTTCAAAACAAGATTTGGCAAGCATAACCGTTCCGGTGGATGTTATCGGTGGCAGCAGGGATATGATCAGCCGCAGACATATGCAAGCCGTGGCGGCAGCCATCCCTGGCGGAAGCTTTACTGAGCTGAAGAATGAAACCCATGGAAGTTATGTGGTACATAGTGAAAAAATAGCTCATATCATTCTGAAAAAAACAAAATGAAAATGCAATGAAAAAGCTCCGCCTAAACGGAGCTTTTGAAATAACGAAAAGAATGGTTGCCGGGTTTATTGAGCCTGTACCAATTCGGCAGGAAGCCAGCCACGCACCACGCCCAGTTTGGTGCAGCTGAATTCTGCGAAGACCCATCCATTCTCGCTGAAAAAGACGGTCAGGGGAGTATTGGCGGAAAGAGCTGCCTCTTTAAAATCATCGTAACGCATGCCGGGGCCAAAGCGGGCGGTGGTGGCGGAAGTCAGCACAGCACGGTGGCCGGTAAGGTTTTCCTGGGGAACATCGTAGAGAGATTGGAATGCGCTTTTCTGAAAATACAGACGCCGGGTGCCTACGGTGGTATAGCACAGCTCTACATAAACGTAATTACCTTCAATAAACAGCGCATCGCAATACTCGATCTTGTAGGTTTTATAGGCGCCGCCGCCGGCGTAAGTGCCGGAGGGACCTACCCGGGACTGGTAACGCTTATCATCCGGCAGAGGAATGACCGATACAGAATATTGCGCATAAGTCATTTCGGGCCAGGGAGCAAGCGCTGAGTCGGAAGTATCATCAAAATCGTCAAAACAGTTGAAATTGTTATTTCCGTCCACAGGATACCAGACGGTATTGTTGTTGCTGCCGAAGAAGGGAGTCAGGTTCAGCGTGCGTCCTGAATTGATCCAGTTGCCGGCGGCGTTTTTGGTATAGATAAAACCCTGAGTAGATGTAACGGGAGAGATGGAAACCGTCCATTCTATGCTGGTATCTGTATTGGTATGGGTAGTAACGGTACCCACGGATCTTCCGTCGCTGTCCAGCACCATAATGCCGAAAACATTGCTTGCCGGCGTTGAGATGATAGTAACCCCGTCGGCCAGTGCAAGAGCAGGAAGCAAAAGCGCCAACAGAATAAGAAGCAGCATGGATTTTATCTTCATACTTGATTTTCCTCCATCCTTTTTTTAATATTTTAGCAAAAAGAATGCATTATTGTCAATAAAATGGCGGGTTGTCTCAGGGCATAAAAACAGCCAGAATTATTTTACGAAATTACGAAAAAAAGAAGGATTTCTGCAGTTGTTTGGATAACTGTAAACTAAACGCCAAACTATGCCTCCACGAAAGGAGAAACACAAAATGAATCGGGAGCTTTATCTTGCCCAGATCGACAAGGTCAATCGGGAAGGCAGGTATCATCCGGATTGGGACTCTTTGGCTGCGCACCCGTTGCCTGACTGGTACAGGGAAAAGCGTCTTGGCATTTTCCTGCACTGGGGCCCGTTTTCGGTGCCTGCTTATCACGATTGGTATGCCACCTGTATGTATGATCCCTCCAACCCCATCTATGAGCATCATCTGAAGCATTACGGCGACCATAAAGAACACGGCTATAAGCACTTCATCGATCAGCTGACCATGGAAGACTACCAGCCGGAGGAATGGATCCGCCTGTTCCGGGAAGCTGGTGCGGAGTATATTGTGCCTGTTGCAGAACACCATGATGGCTTTCAAATGTACCGGTCGGAGCTTTCCCACTGGAATGCAGTGGAAAAAGGCCCTCATCGTGACGTAATGGGAGATTTGCTCCTGGAAGCGGAAAAAGCCGGGATGACGCTGGGCCTGTCCAGCCATCGAGTGGAGCATTGCTGGTTTTTCGGCAAAGGTACGAAACTGGACAGCGATGTTAAGCAGCCTGTAGATCGTGATGATCTTTACTGGCCTGCTCAGCAGGAACCGGAGAACCAGCACGACGTGTTCGGAACACCCTATCCTACGGACGAGTTTCTTACCGACTGGCTGCTTCGCTGCTGCGAACTGGTGGACCGTTATCATCCCCGTATTTTCTATTTTGACTGGTGGATTCAGCACGAAGCAGTAAAACCGTATCTGCGCAGGTTTGCAGCTTATTACTACAACCGGGCAGAGCAGTGGGGTGGCTGTGTTATCAACTACAAGCACGACGCTTTCCCCTTTGGCTGCGGCGTGCCGGATATCGAGCGGGGCCAGTTTGCTGAGGCAAAACCATTCCTTTGGCAGAGCGATACATCCGTCATGCGCAATAGCTGGTGCTACTCCCAGTTTGCGGATTATAAGACCCCTCAGGACATTATCTGGGATCTGGTGGATGTGGTCAGCAAGAATGGGCGACTTTTGCTGAATATCGGCCCCAAGCCTGATGGAACCATCCGCAAGGAGGATGCGGATATCCTGCGTACCCTTGGCGCATGGCTGAAGATAAACGACGAGGCCATCCACGGAACCGGCTTGTGGCGTATCGCCCAGGAAGGCCCCACGGAAATTCAGGAAGGCCAGTTTGCAGACGCTAAAGCCCGGGAATTTACCAGCGAGGATTACCGCTTCACCTGCCGTGGCGGCAATGTATATGCCATCTCCATGGTTTGCCCTGAGGATGGCAGGATTCGCCTCCGCAGCCTCCGGGAAGCGGACGCAAGCAGGTTGCCCCTGTATCATGGCATCATCCGTGATGTAAAGGTTTTGGGTCTGGATGGGCCTGTTGCCTGGAAACGGGACGAGGAAGCCCTCCATGTGGATCTTGGCACCTACAGAAGCGACCTTCCCCTGGTCGTTAAGATCATTACAGAATAAAACACAGCGTAAAGGAGAATCACCATGAAATTTACCAACGGTTATTGGCTGATCCGGCCCAATTACACCATGAGCTACGCCACCCAGTGGGTGCGTACCGTCAGCAAGGAAAACGAGCTGCATGTGCTCTCCGCCTGCCGCCCTGTGCGCAATAGGGGCGACGTGCTGGACGGCGGCTCTCTGGATGTTACCTTCACCGCTCCCCGTGAAAACGTGATCCGGGTAAAGGTGACTCATTTTGCGGGCAAGCGGGATAATGCCCCTCATTTTGAAACCTACGAAGAACCCGTCACTCCCGTTGTGGAAGAAAACGAAGAAAGTGTTTCCTTCACCAGCGGCGCTCTTACCGCAAAGGTATCCAAGGGCGAAGCAGGCTGGCAGGTGGACTATATCGCCGATGGCCGTGTGCTGACCACCAGCGGTTTCCGTGCTATGGGTCGTGGCCTTGACAAGGATACCGGCAAGAGCTACATGAGCGAAAGCCTGATGCTGGATGTTGGCGAATATGTTTACGGCCTGGGCGAGCGTTTCAGCGCTTATGTAAAGAACGGCCAGAGCAT
This sequence comes from Clostridiales bacterium, assembly GCA_015056145.1. Taxonomy (GTDB): domain Bacteria; phylum Bacillota; class Clostridia; order Christensenellales; family Aristaeellaceae; genus Limiplasma. Next base: position 176,048 of record SVGY01000004.1, on the reverse strand, counting down.
CGATATGTGGAACGCTGATGGCGGCACCGCCAGCGAGCAGGCATACAAGAATATTCCCTTCTATATGACCAATCGTGGCTATGGTGTTTTCGTGGAAGATACCTCCGATGTCAGCTTTGAAGTAGCCAGCGAAAAGGTGGAGCGTGTCCAGTTTTCTGCCGAAGGCGAAACCCTTGTGTATGATATCATTTATGGCGGTACCCCCAAGAAGGTTCTGGACATCTATACCGCACTGACCGGCCGTCCTGCCCTGTTGCCCGCTTGGAGCTTTGGCCTGTGGCTGTCCACTTCCTTTACCACCAATTATGACGAAGCAACAGCCGTTTCTTTTGTGGAAGGCATGGCCAAGCGGGATATCCCCCTGCGTGTGTTCCACTTTGACTGCTTCTGGATGAAGGGTTACAACTGGTGCGACTTTGAATGGGATCCCGATACTTTCCCGGATCCTGTGGGCATGCTCAAACGTTACCATGAGCGTGGGCTCCAGGTGTGCTGCTGGATCAATCCCTACATCGGTCAGGCCAGCCCCCTCTTCAAGGAAGGCATGGATAACGGCTATCTGATTCAGAAAACCAATGGAGATGTATGGCAGACGGATCTCTGGCAGGCAGGTATGGGCATTGTGGACGTAACCAATCCCGCTGCCCGTGATTGGTATTGCGGATATCTGCGCAAGCTGCTGGATATGGGTGTAGACTGCTTCAAGACCGACTTCGGCGAGCGCATCCCCGTGAAGGATATTGCCTATCACGACGGCAAGAGCGCCCTGCATATGCACAACTACTATACCTTCCTGTACAACAAGATGGTTTTCGATCTGCTCAAGGAAGTCCGTGGCGAAGGCGAAGCCATTCTCTTTGCCCGCAGCGCAACAGCCGGCGGCCAGCAGTTCCCCGTGCACTGGGGCGGCGATAACAGCGCTTCCTACGTCTCCATGGCTGAAACCCTCCGTGCTGGCCTGAGCCTCAGCCACAGCGGTTTTGGTTACTGGAGCCACGATATTTCCGGCTTCGAGTCCACCGCCCCCGCCGATGTGTACAAGCGCTGGTGCGCTTTCGGCCTTTTGTCCAGCCACAGCCGTCTGCATGGTTCCAGCAGCTACCGGGTGCCGTGGCTCTTTGACGAGGAGAGCAACGATGTGGTGCGGCTGTTCTCCAAGCTGAAGAACCGTCTGATGCCTTATCTGTACAATGCTGCTGTGGAAGCCCATGAATGCGGTACGCCCATGATGCGTCCCATGATGCTGGAATTCCCCGAAGATCCTGCCTGCGATACGCTGGACCGCCAGTATATGCTTGGCGAAAACCTGCTGGTTGCGCCTGTATTCCGTGAGGATGGTGTGGTGGACTTCTACCTGCCCGATGGCGTGTGGACCAATATTCTGGATGATCACAAGGTAGATGGCGGCCATTGGCGCAAGGAAACCCACAATTTCCTGTCCCTGCCCCTGATGGCTCGCCCCGGCAGCGTAATTCCTATGGGCGCTCACGATGATCTGCCTGATTACGATTACACCGACGGCCTGGAACTGCATGTTTTCCAGTTGGTCGAGGGCAACAGCGTTGTGGTGAAGGTGCCTGATCTTAAGGGTAAGCTTGCTGCTGCCTACACCGTAAAGAAAGAAAATGGCAACATTATCGTGGAAACCGATTCCACCAAGCCTTACACCGTTGTGGAGCACAGCTAATATTTTCGCAGCCGCCTGCCTCTAACAGGGCAGGCGCTGCCTTGGCTATCGGAGGAACTCATGGCGTACATTCCTTATCAGTACCGAAATCTTCCCATTCCCGGAGGTGGATATGTGACAGGATTCCTGTTCCATCCACGGAAGGAAGGGATTTTGTATGCAAGAACAGATATCGGCGGATGCTATCGCTTCGACCGGGAAGAACAGCGGTGGAAATCCCTTATTTCCCATGTAACCATGGAAGATCTGAGTCAGACTTATCCTATTTCTATGGCACTGGATCCCTGTGATGAAAATAAACTGTATATCGCCTGCGGCATCGGAAAACCCGAAAGCAAAGGCGAACTGGCTGTTTCCTGCGACCGTGGCGAAACCTTTCAGGTTTTGCCCATGCCTGTGTATATCCACGGAAATCTGAATGGGCGTGGAACGGGGGAAAGGCTGATTGTGGATAAGGACGACCCTTCCCGGTTGTTTTTTGCCAGCCAGATGGAGGGATTGTGGACTTCTCCGGACCAGGGCCGGCATTGGGAAAAGATGGACTCCCTTCAGGAGCAGTACTGTGCCTTTATCTGCCAGGTCGGATGTGCGATGGTGGTTTCCACTGCCGGCGTTTCCACCCGGAAGACGGATGATATGAGAGGGCATAGTCTGTATGTTTCCTACGATGCAGGAAAGAGTTTTCAGCCGCTTCAGCAACCTGTCAGTGTGGAGGTACCTTATTGCAAGCTCAATGGCCTTGTGGCGCAGCGCTGCACTGCTGATGACCGGTATTTCTATGTTACTTTCTCTGCCAACGGAGCCCGCTCTTATGTGAAGGAAAATGGTTACAGCTGTGATTCGGGCGATGCGGCCGACGGGCACATCGTTCGTTATCCCCTTCTTGAGGATGGCACACTGGGAACTATGGAGGATATTACCCCCGGCGCTGCCAGCCTGGTTAAGGGCAAGGGTCAGGAGGAAATCTACCGTGGCGACCATTTGCCTTACGGCTTTTCTGGTATTGCCGCTTCACGGAATACGCCGGGCATGCTGGCAGCATCCACCATCGTCAAGGATGACGGCGACAGCATTTTCCTTTCGCTGGATTACGGCAGGAACTGGCAGCAGGTACTCTATAACCTTGAGGAAGGCGATATTCGTTTCCGTGCCAGGTATATGCGTCCGGAGTGCAATGACGGCGGCTCGCTTATTCACTGGCTCAGCGATTTGAAGCTTAATCCCTTTGATGACAATGAAATCTGGTTCAATACCGGCACGGGTACATTCCGCTCCTATCACTTTACCCACAGAGAAGACCGCTATTTTACCGATTTCAGCGACGGCATTGAGGAAACGGTACACCTGAATGTGTACAGTCTCCCCGGCGGCAAAACCCAGGTGATAGATATCGTGGGTGACCTTGGTGGCTTTGCCTTTGAGAATGTGGACACGCAGTGTGACAATTCCTTTGCTGATGAGAATAATAACCGGTATATCACCTGCATCAATGCGGATTTTTGTGACTGCAATCCTGAAAGGATCATCGTAACCGCCCGGGGCAACTGGCGTGGCAAGACCCGTGGTGGACTTATTCTGTCGGAGGATGCGGGTCGCACCTTCCGCAGGCTTAAAATGCCATATGGTCTCAGCCACGATATCGACAATGCACTCAGCGAAATAGAACGCCCCAACGTGAATGCCGGCTGGGTTGCCATGTCTCCCGACGGAAAGAACATTGTCTGGTCCATTGCAAAGCGAATTCGTCTGCCGGGCAGGCAGATTGTTGTCAGCCATGACGGCGGCGAAAGCTTCTCCATTTGCCGGGTCTTTGATAACCAGGGACACCAGATTCTTGACGAAAGCATCAAAACCTTCTCTGATCGTCTTGATTCCAGCATTTTTTATGCTTTCGGCGAGCATTCTGCCTTCTTTGTGAGTAGGGATGGCGGCAGCACCTTCCACCAGCGGGAGCTTCCTGCCCAATTCCCCGATGCGGATTTCGGCCTCATTGATTGTGCAAACAAAACAGAGGTCCGTGCCGAAGCTGGACACAGCGGCGTTTTCTATATTGCCGTTGGCGAGAAAGGCCTGTGGAAACTGATCTGCACCAGGGAAGACGAGGTTTTTGTTATGCGCCTGAGCGCAGAAGGAGATCAGGTGTACCGTGTGGGCCTTGGCCTTGGAAAGCCTGGGGGAGATTATTTCAGCCAGCAGAAGGCATTGTATGTGAACGGAAAAATCGATGGAGAATACGGTTTCTACCGGTCACTGGATGATGGCAGGAGCTTCGACCGTATCAATACCCAAAAACAGATGTTCGGCGAGATCATCTCCATCGACGGCGACTGCCGTACCTTTGGGCGTTTCTTCCTGGCAACCGGATCCTGCGGCTTGCTCTACGGCGAGCCAGAAAAATAAATATTATCCTTGTTTGAAAGGAGAAAAACAAAATGCGTGTCTATCAGGAAAATCAACGTTTGGTCATTGCAGATGGCAACAGCCGCCTGTGGATCGATCCCTGGGGCGAAAACAGCCTGCGTGTGCGCATGTCTGCTTTCCCGGAGATGGATGGCCACGACTGGGCCCTTTCCGAACCTGTGAAACCCACAGATGTGGAGATCACCTTCGAGACCGTGGATAACACCGACCCCTGGTACGCAGGTCAGGAGTACAGCCACTATCATCAGCAGGGAACCATTGCCCGGATTAAAAACGGCAAGATTACCGCAGTGGTGAATCCGGAAGGGTGGATTTCCTACTACAATCAGAAAGGCGAAGTGCTTACTGAAGAGTACTGGCGCAATCGCAATCGTCTGAATCGTTTCTGCGTTCCCATCAATGTGGGCGCCCGTGAACTGAAAAAAATCATGGGTACCGAGGACGTGGAACTTACCGCCCGCTTTGAAGCTTACGACGATGAAAAGCTGTTCGGCATGGGTCAGTATCAGCATCGCCAGCTGAACAAAAAAGGCTCCACGCTGGAACTTGCCCACCGCAACAGCCAGGCCAGCGTTCCTTTTGTTGTGTCCAGCCGTGGCTATGGCTTCTTCTGGAACAATCCTGCCATTGGTACGGCTACCTTCGCCAGCAATGTTACTGAATGGTATGCCAAGCGCACCAGAAAACTGGACTATTTTATTACCGCAGGCGATACGCCCGCCGAAATTGAAGCCCAGTACACTCTGGCTACCGGTCGCACCCCCATGATGCCCGAATTTGGACTTGGTTATTGGCAGTGCAAGCTTCGTTACCGCAATCAGGAAGAATTACTGGAGGTTGCACGGGAGCATAAGCGCCGTGGTCTTCCCATGGACGTGATCGTGGTTGACTTTTTCCACTGGACCCGTCAGGGAGATTTCCGCTTTGAACCCCGTGACTGGCCGGATCCCGATGCCATGGTGAAGGAACTCAAGGAAATGGGCATTGAAACCGTAGTTTCTGTGTGGCCCACCATCGACGAACGCAGCGTCAATTTTGGCGAAATGGCGGAGAAAGGCTATCTGGTTGGCACCGATCATGGCAACCCCAATCACATGACTTGGATGGGCAACACCATCTTCTACGACGCCACCCATCCCGGTGCCCAGAAATTCGTCTGGGAAAAGTGCAAGGAGAATTACTATACCAAGGGCATTCGTATCTTCTGGCTGGATGAAGCAGAACCGGAATACGGAAATTACGATTTTGAAAACTTCCGCTACTATCAGGGCCCGGCAGTACAGTGCTCCAATGTTTATCCCGTGGGCTATGCAAAGGGCTTTTTTGACGGATTGAAGGCAGAGGGCGAAACGGATATTATGAGCCTTGTACGCTGTGCCTGGGCCGGCAGCCAGAAGTATGCTGTTCTGACCTGGTCCGGTGATATCTATTCTTCCTTCCGTTCCATGAGGGAACAGCTGCAGGCTGGACTCAGCATGGGTATGGCCGGCATTCCCTGGTGGACTTCCGATATCGGAGGCTTCCTTGGAGGCCAGATCGATGATCCTGCATTCCGTGAGCTTCTGTGCCGGTGGTTTGCATGGGGCTGCTTCTGCCCGGTATTCCGTATGCATGGCGAGCGTTCTCCCTGGTATGAGCGTGAGCAGGAGTTTATCAATAATGTGCGTCAGCTTACCAGCGGCCAGCCCAATGAGGTTTGGAGCTTTGGCGAAGAAGTGTACGAGATCCTTTCCAGCTATCTGTTCGTTCGTGAACGGCTGCGTCCCTATGTGCGCAGGATAATGCAGGAGGCAAGCGACATCGGCGCACCGCCCATGCGCCCCTTGTTCTACGACTTCCCCCAGGATAAAGCCGCCTGGGATGTGGAGGATTCTTACATGTTCGGTCCGGATCTGTTGGTTTCTCCTGTTATGGAAGCAGGTGTTACCGAGCGCAACGTTTACCTGCCCGCTGGATGCCGCTGGACCGATGCCTATACCGGCAAGGAATACGAAGGCGGCCAGAGAGTTACTGTTCCTGCACCTATCGGCATTATTCCTGTAATGATGCGTGAAGGTACCAACTACGAAATCTACAAGAAATAAACGAAAAGAAGGCCTCCCGGAGAAGGAAAACCCTCTCCGGGAGGCTGTTTATGCAATATCAGAGGATACCCTGGAAGCTGCAGGTAAACTCCAGCGGTTTGGAATTGTCGATAATGTATTCATCGTGAGTGCGGGCACCCCAGCTGTCATCGCCGCCAACACCCATTTGCATCAGCGAGGTACGAACAATGGTGTAGTGGGCGGGGGGGAGCTCATTTTCATGAAGGGCGTTTTCCAGCTCGTGGGGAGTGTAGGGGAGAACGGAGCATTCCATGCAGTCGCTGGAGAATCTCAGACCTCTGCCACGGTAATCGGTCACCTCTGCCCAGCGCACACCGGTGCGGTTTCCGCATTCCTGAGGCACCAGGTATTGGGAAAGATTCTCCCGGGCAGTGGTTTTCCAGATGCCAAGCCGTGCGCCACGATTACGGTCAATATAGTTTTCATCGGGACCAAGGCCATAGTATTTCCACTGATCGAAATCTGCATCCAGTTTGAAGAGCAAGCCGAATTCCGGCATGGAGGAAAGGCCCGGATTGGGTTCCATGGAAAGTTTCATATCCACCTTGCCGCAGGGCTGAACGGTATACAGAACCTTGCACTGACCTTTGGGAGTGGTGGGGAAATCGTAGGAAAAGGTGACCGAAACGGAACCGTCCTCGTTGAGAACCGGTGATACATTGCCGTTGGTGGCGCTGCCGCCTGCGTACAACGATGCAATTTTCCATTGAGCATAGCGGGAAGCCATCTGGTTGCCCCGGTCGTTATCGGTGGGAGCTCTCCAGAAATTGGGCATGGGAGCAGCCTTGAACATGTTTTTGCCGCCAAAACGGTAACAGGCAAGTGCCCCGGAACCTTTTCGGAAGGAAACATCAAAGTTTTCGCCAATAATGCCAATATTGCTGTGGCCCTGCACTACCCGCAGTGGCGAATGCTTGTGGAGCTGGACGGGTGCATCCACCTTGTATATGCCCTGCGCAAAAGCGATCTCATGGCCTGCTTTGGCATAATTGGCATCTTGCTTTAAGTGGAAAGTGAGAGTAATGGCATATTCTCCGGGCAAATTGCCATGACGGAAGGGAAGGGGAATACGGCAGCTGTCCATAGGAGCGGCAGAAACATCAGTAAGATGGAGCCGTTCCACTTCAACGCCGTCCCGGGAAAGGGTTGCGAAGCAATCGTAGACGCTCAGATCTGTGAACATGTGCCGGTTATGAATCACCGCATGATCTCTTTCTACTTCGGCAACAATATTCTGATAGTTGAAGCGTATTTCCTGCATCTTGGGGCTTTCCAGACCATTGCCGTAAGCGATGCCGTTGCCGGAGAAGTTTCCGTCGTTGGGATGGTCGCCGAAATCACCGCCGTAGGCATACATTACATTGCCGAAACGATCTTTGGTGCGGATACTCTGGTCAATGTAATCCCATATGAATCCGCCCTGATAAAGGGGTTCTTCGTAGGCGTATTCGGTGTATTTATGCATTGCCCCGTTGGAGTTGCCCATGGCATGGGTGTATTCGCAAAGTATGAAGGGCTTGTCCCGGTTTATGGCCAGGAATTCCCGGATTTTGGTAACAGGAGTATACATCTGGCTTTCCATATCGGTCGTATCGTTGCGGCGGCGATCCCAGGTTACGCCTTCGTAATGAACCAACCGGGTAGAATCCAGCTTGCGGAAAAGCTGGCTCATGTCATAGATCACATCGCCGCCATAGGATTCGTTCCCGCAGCTCCATATAAGAATGCTGGGATGATTCTTATCACGCTGATATATCGAGTTGACCCTGTCCAGCAGGATATCCCGCCATTGAGGCCTGTCGCCAGGCAGGGCAAAACTGATATCCTTTTTGCCTGCAATAATCTGCTCCCAGATGCCGTGGGTTTCCATGTTGTTTTCGTCGATGACATACAGACCGAGCTCATCGCAAAGGCGGTAAAGCGTGCTGTTGTTGGGATAGTGGCTGGTGCGCACGGCGTTGATGTTATTGCGTTTCATGGTGATCAGATCTCTGCGGATGATATCCGGCGTGGTTACTCTACCGGTTTCGCTACAGAAATCATGACGGTTGACGCCTTTGAACACAATGCGCTTCCCGTTCAGATGCATGATGCGGTCTATCAGTTCAAAACGGCGGAAGCCTACGTTTTCGCAAACAACTTCCCGGATATTTCCGCAGGCATCCTTCAGAATGATGTACAGCTGATACAGTTTTGGATTTTCACTGCTCCAAAGCGTTGGAGAATTAACAGACAGGCGGAAAGAAGTGGCAGTTTCATTTTCCATAACGGTGCATTCTTCGCCAATAATTTTTCGTTCGCCGTCCATCAGCTGGATGACGATATGGCAGGCTTCCGTCAGGATAAGTTTCAAATCTGCGACCAGTTCTGCATTCTTGTATTGATCATCCAGAAGGGTTTTTACGCAGAGATCTTCAAGATGGGTTTCTGGAATACAATACAGAAATACATCCCGGAACAGTCCGCTGAAACGCATAAAATCCTGGTCTTCCAGCCAGCTGCCAGCGCACCAGCGGTGCACACGGCATGCGAGTTTGTTTTCGCCGGCTCTGAGGTAGTGGGTCAGTTCAAAGTCATGCGGTGTGAAACTATCTGAGGAAAAACCTACATACTCGCCGTTGAGGTAGAGGGCAATGCAGCTTTCGGCACCCTGGAAAGAGATGAAAACACGCTTCCCTTCCATGTTTTTCGGCAGATAGAAATATTTCACATAAGATGCCACGGGATTAAAATCCACAGGTAGCTGACCGGGCTCGATATCCTGATATCCATCCCAGGGATATTGAACGTTGACATACTGGGGATGGCCGTATCCTTCCATCTGGATATGGGCAGGGACGGGGATATCCGCCCAGCAGTGACAGTTGTATTCCGGTTTTTCAAAGCCTTCCACAACCTGCGCAGCGTTCAGGGCATGATGGAACTTCCAGTAACCATTGAGGCTGAAAACAAAGCTGGATTTACCGCTGGCAAGCTCGTCCAGACCAGCGTAAAAGCTATGATCGGAATGGGCAGGAATGCGATTTTCGGAAAAGAAGCCAGGGTTTGCAAGTTCTGTAGTTGAATAGCGCATGGATATTTCTGCATGCTGCGCCGTGCGCAGAGCAGTTCCTCCTTTCGTGAAGGTATGGTAGCATTAGCCTGTGGCTTAGATGATACAACATTTTTTTCGTTTTGAAAATACTTTCACCAAAAAATCAAATGTTCATCTAAAATACACATTTCGTGTTTAAAATGAACTAAGTTATTTTTTTCATAAACACGGAGGAAGCTATGATTGCACAGAGAATCAAAACCTTAAGGCGTGCCCTGAATATGACCCAGACGGAATTCAGCAAAGCACTTGGATTGACGCAGGGCCACATGACCAGTATCGAGAATGGAAAACGCAACATTACGGGCAGAACCGTTATGAGCATTTGCCGCACTTACAACGTTAACGAAGACTGGCTTTGCAACGGCGAAGGAGAAATGTTTGCCATTGCGGGCAAGAACAGCCTGAAGCAACTTTCCAAAGAATATCATCTGGACAGCCAGGAAATCCTTTTGCTGAGCAGCTATCTGGAAATGGCTCCCAAGCAGAGAAGGATTTTTACACGTTTTCTTTCTCAGATAGCAGGCAAATTCGCCGAAAATAGCCCCGGAGAAAACACTTCCGGCAATGAGGCCTGAAAATTTTTTAAGAATATTTAAAAATATGCTCCGTTCCTGTTTATTTTGCCTGAAAAATGTGGTAATATAACCTTGTTTCAAATGAACGGGGTGAACAAATGGTTACTAAGATTCCTATCGACAAAATTGCGGTTCCTGCCGATATCAAGCTTGTGAACCGCCAGAAAATCCTGGAAACTTTTCTCGACGGAGAAAAGCAGACAACTGCAGCCATTCATGAAATGACGGGCATCAGCAAGCCTACCATTATGCGTGCACTGCAGTATTTCTGCGAAAAAGGCATGCTCAAATCCGCCGGCTTCGGCGGAGTAACCAGCAGCGGTGGCAGAAAATCCGAGTATTTTGTTTTTGCAGATAACCGCCGTATATTGTCTATTGCTCTCTGGCCTGATGCTGTTACGTTGGCGCTTTCCGGGCTTGTGGGCAATGAGGTGTACGCAATTGCTCACTATGATCATATCCTTGATAACAGCCTGGAAGCAGCGTTCCTTTATCTGCAGAAATGTGTTCAAACCTACCTTGCCGAGCAAAACGTTACCATCAGCGATTTGTACGGTGTTGCCCTCTCTGTGGCTGGTACTGTGGATTATGGCACCGGCGTGCTTCGGTACAATTCCCATGCACCTGGCTGGGGTGTGAATATTCCCCTTGTGGAGCATCTTAAGTCCATCTTTGGTGACAAATGCGTTTTCTTTGTAGATAACTCCGGCAAAGCAACGGGTCGTGCCATTCTGCTGGATTACCCCCAATTTGCGGAATGCCGTCTTCTTACGGTCTTCACCACCTGGGGCGTTTCGTCCTGCATGATTGAGCGTGGTCATATTCTTAACGGACGGGATTCCCTCATTGGCGAAATCGGTCATATGCAGATCAGCGATGTTCACACCGGCCAGTGTGGCTGCGGCAAGCACAGCTGCCTTGAAAGCGCCATCCGTCTTGAGCATGTGAGGGAAATTCTTGAAAAGGAAAACGCCCCCTGGCTCAATGATGAACCTCTTTCTTTCAAGGCATTGTTTGATCATTCCCGCCAGGGCGACGAGGCTGCCCGCAAAGTGGTACGTTATCTGGCGCATTGCTTTGCAGCTGCTCTGCATAATCTTTCTCTTGCCTATAATCAGGAAATTGTTGTTTTCCAGGGCGACTTTGCCTGGGCCGATGATTACTTTGATCGTTGTCTGAAGGAAGAACTGGACGAATTCCGTTATTACCCTAGCGGCGATTGCTTTACCACAGTTTATGACAAGAGAGAGCTTCCTGCGCTGGCCGCCCGTGGCGGTGCATCCCAGCTGCGTAAGCGTTTCTTCTCATCCATGGCTTTTGATTGAGCCGATCCTGACGGCGATAAAACATTATCTTTTTGTGCTTAAAAATGCCATGGCGGCAATTGCTTCCGTGGCATTTTACTATTGAAGATGGCCTGTTGCCTGCCTGATGATAAAGCCAGTGTTTTTCGGAACGACTGGGGATGAATGAAAGGGGAGAATTCGATGATACGTTTTCTGGTGTTCGGAGATTTGCATATGGAGGATTGTACGGACGGGCGGGAGAGGCTGGAAAAAATCCTTTGCCATGGAAAGAAGGAACAAGTGGACTTCATTGTGTCTTTGGGGGACTTGTGCTTTCCCACGGAAAGATACTCATATGTTATGGATTTGTTTGGCAACTGCGGAATCCCCGTATATCATACCATTGGCAACCACGATGTTCAGGAGTGGGATATTTCTCATTCGCTGCGTTTTTTGGGGAAGGAACGGCCCTGGCATGCTTTTTGCGCTGGGGAATATAAGTTTATCATCCTGGATACTTGTTACTGGAAAAGCGAACAGGGAGAATATCATTTTCCCAACAAAGACAGAGTGCCATCGCTTTATCCGGTTCTGCCGGAGGAAGAACTTGCCTGGCTGGAAGAACAGCTCTCCGACGGAAAGAAATATATCGTTTTTTCCCATATGAGCCTGGTGAATCCGTTTGCCCGCAGGGGTATAGCCAACAAGGATGCGGTACAGCAGCTGTTTGAAGGCAAGGATGTTTTGCTGTGCATGAATGGCCACGATCATGGCAGCGACCTGAAATGGGTCAACGGCGTACCTTACTACACTGTTAGCTCCGCATCCCAGTTTTGCTGGTGGGGTGTAAATGCTCATGGGGCCGAAGTAAAAAATCTGTTTTACAAGGACCCTCTGCATGTGATTGTGGAACTGGACGAAAATGAAATTCGTATTCATGGAATGGAAAGCGAATTTGAAAGCCTGACACCTGAAGACGTGGGAGTGTTTGATTACCGCTGGAATGGGGTGGATGTTCATCCCTGTGCACAATCCCATGTTCTTAAGCGAAACCGCTGATACAGTTGCATTACCAAAAAAGCAACAGCTGCATACATACGCAGCTGTTGCTTTTTGTTTTACTTTTCCCGCTTGGCTACTTGGTCACTGAAGCATTGCAGCACTTTTTCGCTGGGTTTGCCGTAGGTGCAGTAACCATTGTTTTCCATGGCTTTTTCGGGAGAATACAGATGCGTTGCGCTCCAATCCCACCAGCCATTTCCCCGTACCCATGGGTTTTTCAACATGCACTGACAGAATGCATCAAACCAAAGCCGCTGTGCCTCCTGAGAAAGCTCTCCGCCGAAATTCCAGTTGTTGGGCACATATTGGCTTCCATCACGGCTGGGACAGCCGCATTCCATAAACATGAAAGGACGGTCAAATTTTTCGGCCACTGCTTTGATGCGTGCAAAATGATGATCCAGCTGATCGATGGGGTAGTAGCCGGAGGAGGAAATCACGTCCACCGCATCCCACCAGGTAACGTAATCCTCCTGGAATTTGTCGCAGTTGTAAGTGATGGGGCCAAAGTAGTTTTTGCGTACTTCTTTAATGAGCGCCCGCCATTCCTCTGCCCGGTGATCGGTGCCCACCATCTCACAACCGATGCAATACAGCTCGGCGTTCACCTTCTGGGCGGTTTTTGCAAGCGCAGCAGTAAATGCGGAGTAACTTTCAAACCATTCTGCCCAGGTAGGTTCGGTGGGCACATAGTTATCGAAGAAACGGATATATGCACGCCAGTATCCGTCCCGGCAATTGACCATGGCTTTGATGATGATCTTGAGCCCTTTTTCACGGGCATAGGCGCAGACCGTTTCTACGTCTTCCATGCTCATTACGTCGTCGGCTTCATACTCCACCACTGTGGAATAGGCGTGATCCTGCTTTGCCATAACAGGCAAAAGAAGAGTATCACATCCGGAAGAAAGAATCATTTCATCCAGGGAATGTTTCCAGTCATCGTTGGTTTTGGTAAAGTGCCGGCGTGCTCCTGCGCCCCAGGTGTAAGCGTTTAAGTAGTTCATTTTTTGCCTCCGAGATAATGTATTCTCTATTTGGTGCATTATATGGATATCTTGGGCCCTTTTCAGGCTTTTTTGCTCAGGCTTTGGAAAAATGCGGGAAGTGCATCTTTTCCTTCGGGAGTAACAGGCTTGATCCACTTGCCAGAATACAGGTGCCTGTGCATAAGGACGAAACGGATGGGCTCGTCAATGTAACAGCAGGCGAAAATGAAAAGGAACGGTGCCTTGAAAACAAGACCGCTGAGGCATACCGCAGGAATGACCATCAGGTACATGAAGGTGATTTCCAGAATGGTTCCAAAGGAGGCATCGCCGGCAGCACGGAAGGTATCGTTCTGCGTCCAGTTGCACATGCGGATAACGGCAGCGATGCAATAGATAATCAATATTCCGGTGCAGATTTTCAGCGATTTGCCGCTGAGGCTCATTGCGGTAAGAATGGGTTTGTTGACAAGCAACAAAGCGCTGCATACACAGAAAATAAATCCTGCGCAAAGGTAAATGATGCGTCTTGCACGCTCGTAAGCCGTGCGCAGTTCGCCGGAGCCCACACATTTTCCCACAAGAACCGAAGAGGCATTGGAAAGACCGGAAAAGAATCCGATAACGATGCCTTCCAGCGTGCGGAAAACGGCTGTGGCGGCGATGGCTTCTTCAGGCTGACGGCCCAAAACAATGTTGATGATCATGTTGCCCACACCGAGGAAAACCTCGTTGCAGATAATCGGAAAGCATTTGGTAAAATATTCTCCGACAAAAACCTTGTTCCAGCGGAAATGCCTGTGGAATTTGAAAAGATGGGGATGGCGGTTGACCTTTGCACATACAAGCAGCACCAGTACATTCACAACGCCTGCACACACGGTTGCCAGTGCAGCGCCCCGGACGCCCATCGGCTCAAGACCGAATTTGCCGTAGATAAAAATATAGTTGAGAACCATATTGGCGGCAACGGAAGAAATAGAAGCATACAAAGGGATCCGAACACGTTCCGTGGAGCGTAAAAGTGCGCTTGCAGCCATGGAGAAAACTTGCAGGGGATAAGCAAAGCCCACGATGCGCAGATACTGTACACCGATGTCCTGAATAGCGGTTTTATCAGTATAGATTTTCATGATGACTTCCGGAAAGAGGAGCGCAGCAAGACCAAAGATCAGGCTGACAGTCATCATGCACAGCAGCGTTACACCATAAGAACGGCAAACACCGTCGTCATCTTTCGCACCCCAGTATTGGGAAAAAAACAGCATACCACCGCCAACAAAGCCCCAATAGCCGGAAAACAGCAAGGAGGAAAACTGTGCGCACAGGCCGATGGCTCCTACACTGTTTTCGCCGAGGGGAGCGATCATCATGGTATCCACCATGCTGCCCGTGGTGGTGAGCAGGTTTTGCAAAGCTACGGGTATTGCAATTACGGCCACTTTTTTTAGAAAATCAGGCCAGTTGAATTTCTGTGCGTTTTGCATATTATCCTCCGTAAAAAAATCCGAATAAGAAGCAGGGCTTTGCCTGTTTTCTTATCCGGCACAATGAAGGGAAATGCCCCCTTCGATGAGCAAGTACAGTATACGGAACAGGGGTTATGCTGTCAATAGAATAGATTTGAAGATATGCAGGAAAATAAACTTGACTCAGGAATGCTTCCGGAGGATCTCCCCAAGGCATTGAAGGGTATAAAGTATTTCGTCCTGGGTATTATGGCGGCCGAGGCTGAAACGCACCACTTCCGAGGCCTGCATGCCATTGAGCCCCATGGCTGAATATACATGACTTGGTTTGCCTGAACGGGAAGCGCAGGCTGCGCCGCCGGAAACCTGGATGCCCTGAAGATCCAGTTGAGCAATGAGCCACTCAGAGGAAATGCCAGGCAGATATGCAGCGCAGATTCCAGGCACACGGGAAGCATTTTTTCCAAGAATACAGCAATCTCTCACAAGGGAACAAAGACCGGATTCCAGTTGAGATCGGAGATCCGCTTCTTTTTCCGTGCGGATTTTCAGGTCCGCAGCAGCAAGCTGTGCGGCAAGCCCAAAGCCAGCGAAGGCTGGTACGTTTTCTGTGCCGGAACGGATTTGCCTTTCCTGACCGCCGCCTGCCATCAGGGGGCGTACCGAGGTTCCACGGCGAATGTACAGGCACCCCGCCCCTCTCGGGCCGTACAGCTTATGGGCAGACAGGCTTACAAAATCTGCATCCAGACTATGGACATCAAGGGGTATTTGTCCGGCAGCCTGCACGGCATCAGAATGGAAAAGGCAGTGTCTTTTTTTCAGAAGCTTCGCAATATCCTGTATTGGCTGAATCACGCCAGTCTCGTTGTTTGCGTGCTGGATAGATACAAGAGCAGTTTCGGGCGTAAGCGTCTTTTCAACCTCGTCAGGCTGGATCACTCCATTGGAATCCGGAAAAACAAAGGTGATATTGCAACCGTAAAGCTTTGCATTTTCAATGACGGAGGCATGCTCTGTGGCAGAAAGAACCACAGGCTTTCCCCTTGCCTGCCACAGGGCAAGGGCATTGGCCTCGGTGCCGCCAGAAGTAAACACGATTTCCTCCGGGTTTGCACCGATGAGATCGGCTACGGCCTGCCTGGCAAGCCGCAGTTCCTTTCTGGCAAAACCGGAGGCGGAATAGGATGCAGATGGATTTGCAGCGGCTTCCAGCATGCAATGCTTCATTTTGGCAATGACTGCACCGTCTGCAAAAGTGGTGGCAGCGTTGTCCAGATATACGTTGCGGGTGTAAAGCATACTTTTTCCCTCGTCAGGCGGCAAACTGGCTGTTGAACAACTTGTGATAGAAACCGCCCATTTTGAGAAGCTCCTCGTGGCTGCCCTGTTCAATTACGTTACCATTGTTCATGACCAGGATCACATCGGCATTCTGGATGGTAGAAAGACGATGGGCGACGATAAAGCTGGTGCGGCCCTTCATCAGTTTTTCAAAGGCTCTCTGAATGCGTTGCTCAGTGCGGGTATCGATGGAGGATGTCGCTTCGTCCAGAATCAGCATGGGCGGTTGTGCCAGCATGATACGGGTAATGCACAGCAGCTGTTTTTCGCCCTGGGACAGATTGCCGCCATCTTCGGTAATCATGGTGTCGTAGCCTTCGGGCAGGCGGCGGATGAAACTGTGCGCATGGGTGGCTTTGGCTGCCTGGATCATTTCTTCTTCGGTGGCATCTTCGCTACCCATGAGGATGTTTTCACGAACGGTGCCGGTTTTCAGCCAGGTTTCCTGCAATACCATGCCGTAGCTGTCACGGAGACTATGACGGGTCACGTCTGTGATGCTTTGCCCGTCAAGGCAGATTTTGCCTTCGTTTACATCATAGAAGCGCATCAGCAGGTTGATGAGCGTCGTCTTGCCGCAGCCGGTGGGGCCGACGATGGCAATTCGCTGGCCCGGCTTCACCTTCAGATTGAAGTTTTCGATCAGCTTCTTTTCGGGCACATAGGAGAAGGAGACGTTTTCTACATCCACAGAGCCCTGTACATTTTCAAGAATCTGTTCGGGCTGTTTGTCGGGTTCCTCTGCAGGGGTTTCCATCAAATCAAATACTCGTTCTGCACAGGCGAGTGCGCCTTGAAGCTCTGTTACAACACCGGAGATTTCGTTAAAGGGTTTGGTGTACTGGTTGGCATAGCTCAGGAAAGCAGAAAGAGCGCCGACAGAAAGACCTGAACCTCCTGTAACGATGGCAATTACGGCACCTGCTACACCAGCACAGGCATATACCAGAGAGTTGACGAAACGGGTGGCAGGATTGGTCAGAGAAGAGAAAAACACGGCTCTGAGGCTGGCCTTTTTCAGTCTGCCATTTACTTCGTCAAATCGCTCCTGCACTTCATCTTCCATGGCGAATGCCCGCACCACTTTCTGGTTTGTGAGCATTTCGTCAATAAGAGCGGTCTGTTCGCCCCGGGTCTTGGATTGCAAGGTGAACATATCATAGGTGCGTTTGGCGATAAAGGAAGCAACCACCAGCGAAAGGGGAGTGATAACCACTACTGCAGTTGCTATGATCCAGTTGACGGAATACATGAAGCCGAGGGTGCCAAGCACAGTCAGCACGCCGGAAAAAAGCTGCGTAAAGCCCATAAGAAGACCGTCGGCAAACTGGTCTACATCGGAAATAATGCGGCTGACCACATCGCCGGAGGGGTGCGTGTCCAGATATGACAGGGGAAGGCGCTGCAGGTGCCGGAAGGCGTCGTTGCGCATATCCCTGACGGTGGAGAAGGTCATGTGGTTGTTCAGTAAGCTCATGAAATATTGGGCCAGGGCAGTGATGCCGATCAGCACGCCGATCTGCCCAAGTATGGGCATAAGAGCGTCAAAGCGGACCTGTCCTTTTCCAATGATCTGGTCAATGGCCCGACCTGTCAGGATAGGGATATAGAGGGTGGCAGCAACGGAAATGATGCACAGCACCAGCGAGAGAATAAGGTAACCCTTATATTTGCCAACATATTCAAGCGCTTTGGAAAGAGTTTTTTTCTTTGCAGGCTGCTTCATGCTTTCACCTCCTCAGGGTACTGGGTGCGATAGATTTCCTGATAAAGTTCGCAGTTGTTCAAAAGCTCATCATGGGTGCCCAGTCCGATCAGTTCGCCGTCATCCAGCACGAGAATCTGATCTGCGTGGCGAATGGAGCTGGGCCTCTGGGAAATGATGAAAACGGTGGTTTCGCCGGGCAGTTCCCGCAGGGACTTGCGCAGGGCTGCATCGGTGGCGAAGTCCAGCGCAGAGGCGCTGTCATCCAGAATGAGGATATCCGGATTGCGCACAAGCGCACGGGCAATGGTCAGACGCTGCTTCTGGCCACCGGAGAAGTTGCGGCCATTCTGCTCCACGGGCTCGTCCAGCTGCATGGATTTGCCCCGGACAACTTCGGCTGCCTGCGCGCGTTCCAGCGCCTGCCAGATTTCCTCATCGGTGGCATCCTGCCGGCCCCAGAGAATGTTTTCACGGATGGTTCCCTTGAACAAGGCCGCCTTTTGGGGAACAAGGGCGATTTTTTCCCGAAGTGCGTCCAGAGACTGGTTCTTTACATCCACACCGCCCACGGAAACCGTTCCGTTAGAAGCATCGTAGAAACGGGGGATCAGGTTGATGAGCGTGCTCTTGCCTGAGCCGGTACCGCCAATGATACCAATGGTCTGCCCCTTCATAGCGCAGAAGGAAATATCCGTAAGGGCTTCATCGCCGCCGCCGGAATACTGGGCGGATACATGATCAAAGCGGACGCTTTCCTTGCAATCAGCCGCAGGGAGAATGGGGGAATCGGCTCCGGTCATGGAGGGTTCCCTCAGCAGTACCGTTTCAATGCGTCCGGCACAGGCCAGGGCTTTGGTGATAGTGATGATCAGATTGGCCAGCTTAACAAGCTCCACAAGGATCTGGCTGAGGTAATTGACCAGAGCAACGGTTTCACCCTGAGTAAGAGAACCGAGCTGTACCTGCCAGGCGCCGCTGTAAAGCAGTACCACAAGGGCCGCATTGACCAGGATAAAAGTGAGAGGATTCATCAGTGAAGAAATGCGTCCCACACTACGCTGCATGTGACTGAGCAAATCGGTATCAGCTTCGTAAGCTTCCACCTCGTCCTCCTGCTTGTTAAAAGCACGGAGAACCCTTACGCCGGTAACGTTTTCACGGGTATGCAGCAAAGCTTTATCCAATTGGCTCTGTACTTTTTTATGCCTGGGAAGGGTCAGACGCATAACGCCGGCTACCACAAGGGTGAGCAAAGGGAGCAGTGCAAGAAAAATCAGCGCAGCCTTTGCATCAACCGTAAAGGCCATAATCGTTGCGCCGAGAACTACAAAGGGAGAACGCAGCAGCAGACGCAGCGTCATATTAACGCCGGTCTGCACCTGGTTCATGTCGCTGGTCATGCGGTTGATGAGGGTGGGGGCGCCCAGTTGATCCAGATCAGAATAGGAAAACTTCTGAATATGGGAAAAAAGGGCGGATTTGATATTGGCTGTACCGCCTGTGGCTGCTTTTGCAGCAAAGAACTGCGCAGTAATGGAGCAACCAAAGCCCAGAAGGCCAAGCCCCACCAGCAGGGCTCCCATCCAGAGAACATAACGTATGCCGCCTGCTGCACCGCCAAGGATGCCCTTGTCAATGATGGCAGCCATAATGAGGGGGACAAACAACTCCAGAATGGCCTCAAACAGCTTGAACAGCGGACTGATGATGCATTCTTTCCGGTAGGGCTTCAGAAAGGGAAGAAGGGTTTTCAAGGAAATTCGCTCCTTTGTATGGAAGTAGTGGGGAAAAGCTTAAAGAACAACCATGCCTTGTCGGAACATAAGACCCGCAGGGAGCCTGGCTCCGAGGGCCCACAGATCGTAGGCCTGTATATCCAGCTGGTAGAGGGGGTTGGTCAAATTGCCGTCTGCAGCTTTGGAAACAAGCGGGAAAGGACTTTTGCCAAGCTGGCCGAGAAGCGGTTTTGCATCTTTGCGGATTCCGAGAATCCGTACATATTCAGGCGAGGGATGCTGTGCCAACAGGGCGCTGTCCATGCCAAGCATAATCTGTGTAAGGATACGGCTGATGCGTGTATAGGGATACCGTCGGGTTTTGATTTGCTGAATGACGTTTTCACGGCTGAAATTGTTCCTGGCCGCTTTCATAATTCGGTTTTCAAGCCCTTCGGTACAGCAGGGATAAAGGCTGATTTGTTCGGCAGAAAGGCTTCTGAGCCGGTAAATAAGCGGCATATCCAGGGAATCAGGCCGGCACAGGGTCAGCTCCTCCGGCAGAGGATAACCACAGGCTGCTTCTGCTTCGTATTTTCGTCCTTCGCAGATGGCTTTGCGGATGGCGCTCGCAGAGGGATAGCGGTCGTTGGCGAGCTCCGTTGCGTGATAATCACCATCACGCACAACCGGAAGAGGCTCGATGGCAGAACCAATATCCATCAGTGCCCGCAGGTATTGAATACCAAGAATGTTGTTTGGCTTTGAAAGTATGCCACTGCACCCAGGCAAAAGGTTTTGCAGGTACTCATCCACAGCAGCAGGGTAAGAAAGGCCCTTCTTCATCCCGGGCAAAAGTGAATCGCCAATGGAATGTAGCGCTTCTGCAACAGGAGCAAGCAATTCGGGCGGGTCCTCGCAGCCGAAAGAAATATGGCTAATAAAGCCAAGTTTGTGAAAAATCTCCACGCCGCCCCGGGCAAAATGCTGTGCATCCCGCAGGGCAAATGCAGTGGGTAATTCCAGAACAAGATCACATCCAGCTTTTAAAGCGGCTTCTGCTCTGAAAGAAGGCTGATACAGAGCAGGCATGCCCCGTTGGGTAAAGCAGCCGCTCATAAGGCATACAATATATGCATCCGGCTTTTTTTGCCGAATGAGTTCAAACTGCCTTTGATGCCCTCTGTGAAACGGATCGTACTCGCAGATGATTCCTACAATATCCATTTTTTTGCTGCCTTCCCCCTTCCATTTCAGTGCTGGCAGGTGTATACTATCACTGTTGAGAGCACATACACGCATGGTGTATTGTAGCACATAAGGGAGGAAAGTACCATGTCTGCGATTGATAAAATCAAAGCAAAAGCCAAAAAAAATGTAAAGCATATCGTCCTGCCCGAGGGCACTGAGCCCCGTACTGTGCAGGCCAGCCGCAAAATTGTGGATGAGGGCATCGCTACCGTTACCCTGCTGGGCAATGTGGAAGAAGTGAAAAAGGTAGCCGCCGAGACCAATACCGACCTGACCGGCGTTGCCATTATCGACCCCAAGACCAGCGAAAAGAGCGCTGAATACGCCAATCTTCTTTTTGAACTGCGCAAGGCCAAGGGCATGACCGAGGAACAGGCTTCCGAGCTGGTTTGCGGCAATACTCTGTATTATGGCGCTGTAATGCTCAAGTCCGGCGATGCTGACGGTATGGTGGCCGGTGCCATCAACTCCACCGGTAACGTGCTTCGTCCCGCACTGCAGATCATCAAGACCGCTCCTGGCATCAAGGTTGTTTCCAGCTGCTTTATTATGGAACTGCCTGACCAGAAGTGGGGCGATGACGGCGTGATGGTCTTTGGTGACTGCGCTGTTATTCCCAACCCCACCGCCGAGGAACTGGCCAACATCGCCGTTGCCAGCGCCGAGTCCGGCCGTCAGCTGGTGGATCTTGATCCCCGTGTTGCCATGCTGAGCTTCTCCACCAAGGGCAGCGCAAAGCACGACAACGTTACCAAGGTTCAGGAAGCCACTGCCATGGCCAAGGAAATGGCCCCTGAGCTTCAGCTGGACGGCGAGCTTCAGGCAGATGCCGCTCTGGTTGAGAGCGTTGGTCAGCTCAAGAGCCCCGGCAGCACTGTGGCAGGCCATGCCAATGTATTGGTATTCCCCGACCTGCAGGCTGGCAACATTGGCTACAAGCTGGTACAGCGTCTGGCTGGCGCAGAGGCCATCGGCCCCATCATTCAGGGTCTGGCCAAGCCTGTCAGCGATTTGAGCCGTGGCTGCTCCGTGGAAGACATCGTCAGCGTTGTTGCTATCACCGCTGTAAAGGCCCAGGGCTAAAACCAATATATCTAAGGGAGAAAGAAGAAAATGAAAATTCTGGTTCTGAACGCAGGTTCCTCTTCCCTCAAATATCAGCTTATCGACATGGATACCAACGCCACTCTGGCCAAGGGCCTGGTGGGCCGCATCGGTATCGATGGCAGCTCCATCAACCAGAAAGCTAACGGCAAGGTATTTGAAGTGACCACCCCCATGAAGGATCATACCGAAGGCATCGAGTGGATGCTGAAAGCACTGATGGATCCCGAGAAGGGCGTTCTGAAGAGCATGGATGAAATCGACGCTGTGGGTCACCGTGTGCTGCATGGCGGCGAGAGCTTCACTGCCAGCGTGCTCATCAATGATGAAGTGAAGGCCGCCATCGAGGCTAACATTCCTCTGGGCCCCCTGCACAACCCCGCCAACCTGCAGGGTATTCTCGCCTGCGAAAAGGTTATGCCCTCCACTCCCAATGTGGCCGTGTTTGATACCGCTTTCCATCAGACCATGCCTCCCAAGGCCTTCATGTATGGCGTGCCCAAGGAGTATTACACCGATCTGCATGTTCGCCGCTACGGTTTCCACGGTTCCAGCCATCGCTATGTAAGCAAGCGTGTTCGTGAATTCCTGGGAATGGAAAAAGAAGGCAGCCGCATCATTACCTGCCACCTTGGCAACGGTTCCTCTCTGGCTGCCGTGAAGGATGGCAAGTGCCTGGATACCTCCATGGGCATCACTCCTCTGGAGGGCGTTCTGATGGGTACCCGTTGCGGCACCCTGGACGCAGCTGTGGTGGAGTATCTGGTGGATAACACCGATATGGATGTCAAGGGCGTTCTTAACATGATGAACAAAAAGAGCGGTCTGCTGGGCATCAGCGGTGTAAGCAGCGACATGCGTGACGTGGATGCTGCCTGCGCCGAGGGCAACCCCGACGCTCTGCTGGCCCGTGATATGCTGGTTTGGAGCGTGCGCAAGTACATCGGCGCTTACGCTGCCGAAATGGGCGGCGTTGATGCTATCGTATTCACTGCCGGCATTGGCGAAAACAACGGTCTGCTTCGTGAATTGATTATGCAGGACTTTGAGTACCTGGGCGCCAAGCTGGATCCCGCCAAGAACGCTGCCTGTGCCGACGGACATGCCTACGAGTGTGTTATCTCCACCGACGACAGCAAGGTGAAGGTCTGCGTTATTCCCACCGATGAGGAATCCGTTATTGCAGGCGATACCCTGTGCATCGTTTCCGGTAAGGAAATCGTCGACTGATTCTAAACAATTCTGTAAAAAAGCCTGTTCCGAAAAGGAACAGGCTTTTTTGCGCATGAGACGATTCTATTTCCATTGCCGGTACATTTCCTGCATCCATTTTTGTATATCCATACCGTAAACGGAATTCAGATTTTCACCGGTCAGAACATCGCTGACCGGGCCAAAACCGAAATTTTTCCCGTGGTTCATCAACAATGCATGGCTGCCGTAGCGTTTGGCAAGGCTCAGGTCGTGTACCACCGAGATCACGGCCTTTCCGGGCTGGGCGACCCATGCTGCAATCAGTTCAAAGAGTTGCTTCTGATAGGGCATGTCCAGATGATTGGCAGGTTCATCAAGTATAAGCAGAGCAGGATCCTGAGCAAAAACCTGCGCCAGGAACACACGTTGCAATTCGCCGCCGGAAAGGGTGAGAATGCTTCTTTTGGCAAAATCCTTAAGGTCACAAAGGCCAAGTGCGTTTTCAACCCGGGCGGCAGTATCATCGTTGTTGCGGTTTAGTATTCCTTTTGTATGCACATACCGCCCGAGAGCAACTACTTCCTCCACACGAAAATCGTAGCCTGTACTATTGTGCTGGGAAAGAACGCCGATTCGCCGGGCGATTTCCCGTGATGACATCCGGGAAAGGTTTTCGTTCTTCCAGGAGATTTTTCCGCTGTAGGGTATCGTTTGGGCAATGGCATTGACCAGAGTGGATTTTCCTGCCCCGTTGGGTCCGCAGAGCATGAGCCATTGTCCTTCCTCAACAGAAAAACTGAGCTTCGATACAACTTCGTTCTTTCCAAAGCGAACCGATACATCCGTTACATTCAGCATTTATCTGCCTACCTTTCTTGTGCGGAAAAGAATCAGCACAAACGCCACAGAACCAATCAGCGATGTTACCACACCGATGGGCAGCTCTATGGGGCTCAGTATGGTTCTGCCAGCCAGGTCGCACAGCATCAGGAAAATGGCTCCGGCAATCATGGAAACAGGCAGAAGCTTTTTGTGATTGGCGCCAACGGTCAATCTGGCCATATGCGGTACTACCAGCCCTACAAAGCCGATATTGCCGCCAATGGATACACATACACCAATCAGGCAGGAGGCACAGATCAAGGTTATAAGCTTGATCCTGCGAACATTCACCCCAACATGCTGAGCGTTTTCTTCCCCGATTGCAAAGGCGTTCAGTTCACGCCACAGGAAAAGCAGCACAGTGCCGAAGACGGCGAGAGAAACAAACAGAATCAAAGCGTCCGTAAGGGTGGAACTGGCAAGGGAACCCATTGTCCAGAAGGTGATGGATTGCAGCTTGTTTCCTGCAAAGGCAACCAGCAGGCTGATGACGCTGTGGGAGAACATGGTAAAGATCACGCCGATAAGGATCATGGTGTTTGTGCTCATGGAGCGGTCAAGAAGCCATGCCAGCGCAAGGATCATCATTAGGCTCAGAAAGGCGAATGCTACAGCCGTCAGCATGGTGCCGGAAAAGGGGAGACCAGGCAGCTGAAAACCTATCAGGATTGCAAAAATTGCACCAAGGGATGCGCCGGAGGAAACACCCATGGTGGAGCCGTCTGCAAGGGGATTGCGCAAAAGTCCCTGCATGGCCGCACCTGCAAGCGCCAGAGAGGCACCGGTCAGGGCTACACAAAGCACTCTTGGCAGGCGCAGTTTCAGAATAATGTTGGCATGAAGATTTTCGGGAATGCTTTGTCCGATCAGACTTTTCCAGAGTACGGTCAGCGTATCCCCAAGGGGAAGGGATACGCTGCCTGCAGAGATGCAGATGACCGCAATGAAAAAAGCACATATTATCAGCAAAGGAAGAACTCCTGATGCAAGAGAACGTTTTGCTTTTGTCATTTTGTGTCATCCTTTCTTTGTTGTTACTCTGCGAACGTTCGTCATGCAGCAGGATCAAGAGCTTCTTCAGGGTTCAGGAAAAGGAAAAGAGATTTCGCTGCATCCATAAGGCGGGGACCGGGACGGGTCATTTGGTCGTTGTCCGCACCGAAAACCAGTTGGTTCTGGATTGCAGAAATATTTTCCCAGCCGGGTCTGTTCATGATTTCTTGAGCGGGAGTAACGGCTGCGCCGTAGTCCGCCGTTACGGTTACGATGACATCGGGGTTCCGCATTAGAACCTGTTCCTGGCTTACTTCCGCCCAGCCATCAACATCGGAAAAAATGTTTGTAAGGCCACAGATGGAGGCAATTTCGTCCATAAAGGTTCCCTTGCCGGCAGTCCAAAGCCCGTATTCAAGGGGAGAAATCTCAAAGTAAACAGTTTTGCCGGAATCCGAAGACTTTTTTGATATTTCAGCAAAAATAGCTTCCATATCCAGAACAAGCTCACTGGCTTCGGCTTCTTTGCCGCACAGAATGCCCAGCATGTTGATGGCGTATTTTACTCCGTCAATATCCTCTGCAACGGATACAACCACCACAATTCCAGAATTTTCCAGCGTTTGAACCTGTTCCACAGTCTGATTCATGGTATTCATTACCACAACATCGGGCTCGAGGGCGATAATCTGTTCCAGATTGGTTTCTGCACCAGAGTTTACGACAGGCAGATCCAGAACGGATTCGGGGTAGTTGCAGTATTCGCCACGACCCACCAGCAGATCTCCTGCACCGATGGCGCAGATGATCTCGCAGTCGGCCGCAGTCAGCGCTACAATGCGGGTGGCGGGCTTATCCAGATGGATTTCTCTGCCTTTCATATCAACGAAGGAAATACCTTCATCTTCAGCGGCGGCAGGAAGAACCGGCAGCAGGAGAAGCAGGCAGAGGGAAAAGAGTAAGATTTTTTTCATGGGAATCCTTCCTTTCTTGTTTCTGCCAAACGAAAACGACAAAACGTTCCCTTCTCCGAAAAGAAGGGAACGACGAAAAAGGCCTTTTTGGAAAGCCAATCGCCATTCTCATCCCCAGGAGAACGATTTTGGTGTAAACAGGTCTCCCGGCTTGGCTTCATTCTACTTGGACGCCTTCCCACCCTGCGGCAGTGGCTGTGCCCCTTGCACGTTGCCCGTTCGTCAGCTTCACGGTTACTGGGATAGCTCAGGCCTTGCACCTGATTCCCATGGCGCAGGTTTTCAGACCTGCGTCGCATGTTTCCATGCAGATACACCCATTTTCATTTGTCGGATAAATTATAAGTGATAGAGAGCAGGAAAGTCAATTTTTGTGTTTACTCCCCAAAAGAAAAAATTCTTCCTTGACTTTCTGCCACTTCTTCTCTATAATGTGCTCACAGGCTGTGAAGGGAAAGAGTAACCCGCACATGCACGCCTAAAGAGAGTTCCCGGTTGGTGGAAGGGAATGGCGGCAGGCAGGTGAATACATCCCGGAGCCCGACCGTGAAATGACAGTAGCGGCTCGACGGTGCGCCGTTTACAGCGCAGGGTGATCGTTTTTACTGTCGCCTCTGAGGACGCAACAGCGTCGAATTGGAAGTGGTACCGCGATATTTATCGCCTTCCTCCGTTTTTCGGGGGAAGGCGTTTTTTCATCAGTAAAGGAGGTAAACCATTATGCTGCCGGAAGGACTCAGCTTTGCAACCCGCTTTGACAAGGTGACGGGAAGTGCAATCCGTGAAATATTCAAGGTTCTGGCAAGACCCAACATGATCTCTTTCGCCGGAGGCAATCCTTCGCTGGATGCCCTGCCTGACGAGGCCTGCGCCAAAATCGCAGAGGAAGTGCTTAGCAGCGATGGAAAGCGCATTTTGCAGTATGGCGCAACGGAAGGATATCCGCCCTTTTTGGAAAGCCTTATTGAATACCTTAACAAGAGCTATTCTTTCAAGGCGGACAAATCCACGGTGCTTCCCACTACCGGAAGCACTGCGGGCATGGAGCTGATCTGCAAGGCCATGCTCAATCCTGGCGATACCGTGCTGGTGGAGAGCCCCACCTTCCTTGGCAATATGCAGACCCTGAACCTGTATCAGGCCAATCTTGTGCCTATCGCCAGCGACGATGAAGGCGTCATTCCCGAAGAAGTGGAGAAGGCAGCTCAGGAGCATCATCCCAAACTGTTTTATGTAATTCCCAATTTCCAGAACCCCTCGGGACGTACCCTTTCTCTTGAACGGCGCAAATCCATCGCTCAGCTTGCCAAGAAATATGGTTTCCTTGTACTGGAGGATGATCCTTACCGGGATCTGCGTTACTCAGGGGAGCACCTGCCCACCATCAAGGAGTTTGACGAGGAAGGCTATGTGGTCTATATGGGCAGCTTCTCCAAGATTGTCAGCCCTGGTTTGAGAGTGGGCTATCTGGTGGCGCAGCAGGACATTCTCCGTAAATGCGCCATCGGTAAGCAAGGCACTGATCTCCATACTCCTAACCTGAATCAGGCCATCGTAGATCAGTTCCTGCGCAGGGAACTGCTTGCGCCTCATATTGAAAGCATCCTTCCCGGCTATCGGGTAAAGATGGAGGCCATGCTCAGGGAACTGGAAACCTTCCCCGAGGGAACCCGCTATACCCGTCCCGAAGGCGGACTTTTCCTGTTTGTGGAGATGCCGGAGGGTTTCAACGCCACGAAGCTTTTCGACAAGGCGGTGGAAAACGGCGTGGCTTATGTGCCCGGAACCTTCTTCTATCCCGATGGAGGGCATCACAACACCCTGCGGCTCAATTTTTCGGGCTCCACTCTTGAGCAGATCAAGGAAGGAATGGGCATACTTCGTACTCTTTTTGCGGAGAACATGGCATGAAGCTATCCGTGGAAATTCGCAAAATGACGCATGATGATGTGGAAATCCTTTCATCAATACAGAAACAGGCATTTCTTCCCTTATATGAAAGGTACCACGATGCAGGAAATCCGTTTCTGCGGGGCCCCGAGGATATTCTCACGAGACTGGATAATCCCATTTTTCAGCCTTTCACTATTCTTTGCGATGGCGCCATCGTTGGCGGACTTTGGTACCGCAGCCAGGGAAAAGGTTTGTTCTTCCAGAATCTTGAACCTGGCGAATACTATCTGCAGAGAATGTTTATTCTGCCGGAGAAACAAGGCAGAAAGATTGCCCAGAAGGCGATAAAACTTGCCGAAGAAAGCTTGGAGGGCGCAAACGCTTCTATGTGGATTTTCCCGCTGATCTGGAAAAGAACCGTCGTTGCTACGAGGCTGCCGGTTACCAGGATACGGGAGCAAGGCTTGAGGTCGAACCGGGTCTGACCCTTGCAGCATATGAAAAAAGTTTAAATAATTGAAGAAAAGGAGAATGATTTGCTATGACACATGTACTTGATATCCTGAAAGAAAGAGGATTCCTTGCCCAGATGACCTTCCCGGAGGAACTCTACGAGCAACTGAAGGAGCCCACCACCTTCTATGTGGGTTTTGATCCCACCGCCGACTCCCTGCACATCGGCCACTACATTCCGATCATGGCCATGGCCCACATGCAGAAGGCCGGTCACAAGCCTATCGCCCTCATGGGCGGCGGTACTGCCATGATCGGCGATCCTTCCGGCAAAACCGACATGCGCAAGATGATGACCGTTGAGACCATCGATCAGAACGTGGAATGCATCAAGAAGCAGATGAGTCGCTTCCTCGATTTCTCTGAAGGCCAGGCCATCATCGTCAATAACGGCGACTGGCTGCGTAACCTCAATTTCATTGAGTTCATGCGGGATATCGGCTCCATGTTCAGCGTCAATACCATGCTGCGTGCAGATTGCTACAAGGCCCGTATGGAATCCGAAAACGGACTCAGCTTCCTTGAGTTTACCTACATGCTGATGCAGAGCTACGACTTCCTGGAGCTGTTCAACCGTTACGGCTGCCGTTTGGAAATGGGCGGCAACGACCAGTGGAGCAATATGCTGGGCGGCGCTGACCTGGTTCGCCGCAAGGAACAGGAGAAAGCCTTCGCCTGTACCTTCCAGCTGCTTCTGACCCACGATGGCCGCAAGATGGGCAAGACTGAAAAGGGCGCACTCTGGCTGGATCCTGCCAAAACCACTCCCTACGATTTCTACCAGTACTGGCGCAATGTGGATGACAAGGATGTGGAGAAGTGTCTCGGCCTGCTCACCTTCCTGCCCATGGACGAAGTACGCCGCCTGGGTGCACTGAAGGATGCACAGATCAACGAGGCCAAGGCAATTCTGGCCTACGAAGTAACCAAGCTGGTTCATGGCGAGGAAGAAGCCATCAAGGCTCAGGAAGCGGCCAAGGCTCTCTTTGGCGGCGGCGCCAACAGTGCGAATATTCCTACTTTTGAACTGACTCAGGATATGCTCAACGAGGACAGCCGTCTTACCACGCTGCTCAACCTCTGCGGTCTTTGCGCCAGCCGTGGCGAAGCCCGCAAGATGGTGCAGCAGGGCGCAGTTATGGTGGCCGATGAAAAGTGCACGGATATCGACGCACGCATCGAAGCCAGCCAGTTTGGCGAAGAGGGACTTCTGCTCCGTAAGGGCAAGAAGAGCTACTGCCGCCTTGTGCTTAAGTAAAATGGACGTATACAAGACCCTGTTGCAGGAAGCCCAGGACGAGTATATCGTCAACAAAAGCCGTTTTATCGGCAGCGCCGCCCCGGTGACCACCACCGAGGAGGCGCTGGCCTTTCTGGATAAAAAGCGTCAGCAATACCGGGATGCAACCCACAACTGCTATGCATACATCATCGGCAAAAATGCCGGCATCATGCGTTACAGCGATGATGGAGAACCTGGCGGAACAGCCGGTATGCCCATCATTGAAGTGATGAAAGCCCGTGGCGTTGTAGACTGTGCTGTTGTGGTGACCCGCTATTTTGGCGGAGTTTTGCTGGGTGCGGGCGGCCTCGTGAGAGCTTATTCCCATACCTGCGCACTTGCACTGGATGCTGCAAAGGTTTGTCAGATGCATGCCACAGAAAAATACATGCTGGAAGTGGCTTATCCTCTGTGGGATAAGATACAGCATGCATTAAAGACTATGCCCGTCAGGCTGGAAAATACCGAATTCACCTCGGCGGTGGCTTTCGAGCTAAGCATCCGTCAGCGGGACGCTCAAGCGGTGCTGGCAGATCTGACCCGAGTCACTGACGGCCGTATCGAATCCCTCCTCATGGAGGAAAGCTTTTCTCCATGGGAGGAAGAGGTCTGAAAATCAGAAAAGCAAAGGAGCGATTGGAATGCGCTGCGGTTGCCCTCATTGTGAAGCCTTTATGATTCAATCAGAGACCGAACACCAGGCCTGCGTATGCCCGGAATGCGGCTATCGCTGCAACGCCTGCCTTGGCACAGCCTCCATGATTTCCAGAGAGGAGCTTGAAAAACTGAAGGATGTGGAATGGTTCACCCCGGTTTTTGATCGTCCTCTTAATGACGAAGAAGCGGAATCAGAAGGGGAATGACAGGATTCCCAAGTGCTCCAGCAGTATTTTGGTACCTATACCAATAAGCACCGAGCCGCCCAGAATCTGGGCGGCTCTTTCGTATTTGCTGCCAAAACGGTAGCCAATGGCTATGCCTGTTATGCACAGCGTAAGCGTTACGGATCCAATGATCAAAACGGAAGGCAGGATGGGTGTTTTCAGTACTGCAAAAGTGATGCCTGCTGCCAGTGCGTCTATGCTGGTGGCAAGAGCAAGAATCAACAATTCTTTCAGGTTCAGATGTGATTCGGTGCGGGAAATGGCTGCATCATCCGGGGAACGGATGGCATCCCACAGCATCTTCCCGCCGATATACGCAAGCAAAACAAAGGCGATCCAATGATCCAGCCGAAGGATGTATTTTTCAAACCGGGTGCCAAGAAACCATCCCGCCAGGGGCATCAGCGCCTGGAATGCGCCAAAAACAAAGGCGATGAGGAACGCATGCCGCCAATTTAGATGCTTCATGCTCAGGCCCTTGCACATGGACACCGCAAATGCATCCATGGAAAGCCCAAGTGCGATCAAGCCGATTTGAAGAAAATCCATCCATTACCACTCCAAATACTTACTGGGTATCCACACTGGAAACCGTGCCGTGCTCTGCACTCAGTTTGACAACTGCGCCGCTCTTGAGTATTTTGGTGGCATTTTCTGCGCCGATGATTACCGGCAGGTTGAGACTCATGCCGGCTATGGCGCCATGTCCGTTGGGATCATCGCTTTCCAGGATCAGGCCGCTGGCCTTTCTTATCAGGGGAAGCAGTTGATTATTGGTTTGCGGAATAACGAGGATATCGCCATCTGCAAAGGATTTCAACGCATCATCGGCATTTTTGCAGACGCACAGCTTGGCGCAGCACTCCTGCTCAGTAACGCCCTGACCGGTAACCAGAATATGGCCCACCACATGCACTTTCATGAGGTTGGTGGTGCCACCGATACCAAGGGGCACACCGGCAGTCATCACAACAAGCTCGCCATCGTGAAGGAGCCCAGCCTTTTCGCCGGCTTCCACTGCGCTTTCAAAAAGCTCGTCGGTGCTGTACACTTCATCGATCATGAGCGGGATAACGCCCCAGCTGAGGCAAAGCTGGTGAAGAACGGTTCTGTCCGTAGTGCAGCAGATGATGGGGCAGTCGGGCCGGAATTTGGAGATCATCTTGGCGGTTTTGCCGGTTTTGGTCACGGTGATAATGGCCGAGGCGCCAAGATCCTGCGCAGAGGTACAGGTGGCATGGGAAATGGCGTTGGTGATATCGGGGCTTTGTTCGGCAGCGCGCTCCTTAAACCGCTTCACATAGTTGATATCCCCTTCGGCAGTCAGGGCGATGCGGGCCATGGTCTGTACGGACTGGACGGGATAAAGGCCTGCTGCCGTTTCGCCGGAAAGCATGATGGCACTTGTGCCGTCGTATATGGCATTTGCTACGTCCGTGGACTCAGCCCGTGTGGGTCGGGGGTTTTTCATCATGCTGTCCAGCATCTGGGTGGCGGTAATGACCTGCTTTCCACTGCTGTATGCTTTGTGAATAAGCATCTTCTGAATGACGGGCACCTGTTCCAGCGGTACCTCCACACCCAAATCGCCACGGGCTACCATGATGCCCTCTGATACACGCAGGATTTCTGAAATATTCTGAACACCCTGCATATTTTCGATCTTGGCAATGATGGAAATATTCTTTTTGCCGATATCGCTGAGCAGTTTGCGGATTTCCAGAATATCCTGGGCAGTACGGGTGAAGGAGGCGGCAATAAAGTCTACGTCGTGTTGTGCTCCAAAAATGATATCATCACGATCTTTTTCGCTGATGAAAGGCATGCTCAGTTCCACGTCAGGTACGTTGATTCCCTTGTGATTGGATACAACACCATCGTTTTCCACCCGGCAAAGGATCTCATCGCCGGATACGCTTTCCACAGTCATGCCCACAAGGCCGTCATCAATGAGGATGCGGCTGCCTGCAGTTACGTCGCCGGGCAGGTTTTTGTAGGTAATGGAGGCTTTTTCGCAGGTTCCTTCCACCGGATAGGTGCAAAGGGTGAAAAGCTGCCCCTTTTTCAGGTTTGCCTTTCCGTCCCTGAAAGTGGTCAGGCGAATTTCGGGCCCTTTGGTGTCCAGCATGATGCCGATGGGCCTGTTCATGCTCTGGCTCATGGAGCGTACTCGCTGAATGTTTTTCAGATGACCTTCATGGCTGCCGTGAGAAAAATTGAGCCGTGCCACGTTCATGCCTGAAAGGATCATTTCTCTGAGAATGCTGTCATCCTCTGTTGCGGGGCCGAGAGTACAGACAATTTTTGTTTTGCGTTGTCTATCCATAGCTTGTCCGTCCTTTCCAGAAGGCTTCATGCCTTAGAAGATATTCCTTGATGGCTATGCCGCCACCATAGCCTGTCATTTGACCGTTTTTACCGATTACCCTGTGACAGGGGATCAAGATCGGTAGGGGATTGCGATGATTTGCCATGCCTACTGCCCGGCATGCTTTAGGATTGCCCAAAAGAACCGCTTCTTCACCATAGCTTATGGTGTCGCCATAGGGAATCCGGCACAGCACCTCCCAGCACCGAAGCTGGAAGGGTGTGCCGGACGGATTAAGCGGAAGGTCGAAGTAGTGTCGTTTGCCGGAAAAGTATTCGTCCAATTCTCTGGCTGCTGTCATGAGCAGAGAGGTTTTTTCTGGCAGGGCATTATTGCATCTGGCAATTCCAAAGTGCAATGCGGTAAGGGCACCGCTTTCTTCTTCCAGTGTGATTGCTCCAAGAGGAGTGTTGTGTACAAGAAAACAGAGCATAATCTGCGCCTTAAGCAGGGCTGCTATCCATGGCAACAGCTGCTTTCCGTTTCAGGTTCATCAGAAGGAAAAGTGGCAATGCTGCAACGGCAATACAGATCACAGCAAGAATTGCATAACGCTGGAGCAGCGACATGCCGGTGGCAAGGCGCCCATCCAGAGCAAACTCCATCAATACGCCCGCCGCAATGCATACAATGAAAG
Source organism: Clostridiales bacterium (assembly GCA_015056145.1). Taxonomy (GTDB): domain Bacteria; phylum Bacillota; class Clostridia; order Christensenellales; family Aristaeellaceae; genus Limiplasma. The sequence continues at coordinate 142,615 of SVGY01000004.1, read as the reverse complement.
CCAGCCAGCTGATCAATAAGGCGGCATGGCCTTTACAGCCCTCTTTTTTGTAACGGCCGCTCAGGATGATCATGCATACAAGGGGCATAATGACGGCACACAGCTGGCCTACCCGCAGGAAGATAAGCAGCATATGGCCATCGTCCCGGAGGCTTTCCAGGAGTATTTCCCCTGCGCCGAAAACGGAGAAGAAGATCAGGGCAAGATCACCGGAGCGTCGGCCTGCCGCCTTTTTCTTGTCAAGGAACAGGCTGAGCATAACCAGGAAGAGGATACCGCTGAAAATTGCCTGATAAAGGTATACGGCCATACGGTATTCGATATTCTTGCCCATTTTGTGAGTGATAAAGAGGAACGGAAGATTTTCGGCGATCCAGCCAGGATTTTCAAGAGGTTTGCCCACACCCAGTTCGGTATGTTTTTCACCGAGGAACACCAGCATGAGGAAAGCGCCAAGGGCAACGGCAAAAACATCCATCAGGTCGGAAAAGGAAGCTTTATTGATTTTTGCTGCCAGCAGGGCAGAAAGCAGCATGCCAATAAACAGGCCGGAAAGAGAGAAGCCGCCATCGAAGAAGCGAAGCATCAGCGCAGGGTTCTCATAGGTGCCCACAAAGAACGGAATATTCATCAGGCAGTACAGCACTCTGGCAAAAACGATTCCAAGGGGCACCGCCAAAATACCGAAGATACGAACGGTTCCCTGCGGAAGTTTGCGGGAGTAGCCCATAACGCCCATCAGTACCAGCAGCAGAAGGGCGGCCATAGAAATGAACAGGCCAAAAGGATATACGGTCAAGCCAAGAAATTCAAAAGTTTCCATTGATTATTCCTCACTGATGGCACTGCAGAAATAGATGATATCAGACACGCCACGGTCATCCTGAGGCTTGGCGCTGAAGACCTGTCCATTGAAGACGAGGGTTGCGCTGTTTCCGCCGTCCAGATTGTAGGCCTGCACTGCGCCAAGGTCTGCAACGATTTCGGCAAACTCGTCCATGGTCACGCCCACAGACTGTTCTGTGCGGCCGTTAACTACAACCAGACCATAGGTCAGGGGGCCGAACTGCACAATGCCGGCACGGGGGTTGTCATCGTGCTGGGCATATCCGTAACCGTCGAAGGTTTCCTGGGTCTGGCGCACTCCGTCGATGACCAGAGCCGGGCCAAAGAAGAAGCAGTTGACAACTTCACCAGTGCTTTCGATGGCCTTGATGCCGTTTTTCTGGTTCTCCTTGCCACGGGTCAGAATGTGGAAATCGCCCATATCATCAATGGCGAGGATATCGTAATTGTTGGAATACTTGTTGCGGTACATCTGGCCCTGACGCACCATGTAGCCGCCGGATTTTTCGGAGTTGGAATAAAAATCGCCGTTGATGGCAACGAGGCCATTATAGTTGGAAGCCAGATTGGCCACGGTGTTGCTGCTGGAAGAAGAGGACTTCAGCTTGGAACCGGCGATGGCGGTACGGATCTGGTTGGGGGTGGCAATGCGGATGTAGGCGATAAAAACGTCGCTGTCATACATGCGTTTGCGCTCAAGCTCGATAATAATGGAATCGTCGCGGTAGGCAACTACGGGAGTATCGTAGAAGTCGGTCACGCCTTCAAGGTCGGACTGCTTCATAAACTGGCCAAGGTAGGGAACTTCGGCAAAGTTTGCTTCAATGGGAGTGCTTCCGCCGGAGAAAAGATCCGTATCCAGCACGGTGCAGTTGCTGACGGGCAGCATGTCGCTGAAAACGGCGCTGGCCAGAACGGCACGGGGACGAACGGAGGCTTCTTCGTCCCAGGATTCTTCTGTCTCTTTGCACGTCATTTCGTCGTAAGCCCACAGAGCCTCTTCCGTAATGGCGCCGGAGGGGATCAAAAAGGACAGGGAAAGAACCATAAGTACAAGAACTGCAGTAAGAAGGGTGAATTTGTTGAAACGCATGGGAACCGTTCCTTTCTGCTGTGTTTTGGGTTGCGTGCATCCTTGCGCATGCACACAATAATTCAGTTTATTATACCATACCCCGCATGGTGGAGCAAGCAGACAAAAAGGGCGTAAATGTAAATATGACAAAAAAACGTTTGAAATGGATAATATAGTGTGTTACAATTATAAAGATAAGTATTGTTTCCGAATGGAGGCTGCCTTATGTCTGAAAATCATAAGCCGAATTCGTATTCCGGCCGAATGCTCGTCAGCGGCGATGAATATCTCGCACGAAAAAACGGACAGAATTTTTCCTCAAAAAAGCCTTCGCCAAAAAAATCTTTTCCTGTAAGATTGGTTATTATTGCGGTTTGTGCCGTTGTTTTTTGTGTAAGCGGATATCATCTTGTCCGTTATTTTTCTGATATCCATCAATCACGCAGCAGTACTGAGTCGCTCAGGGAGATCTATGCTGCCAGTCAGCTCCAGGAAACGCAGGCTCCGATTTCTTCTACCGCTGGTGAGCCTTCTGTTTCTCCCGCACAGACCCCACAGGCGGCTCAGAATTTCGCCGGAGATGCTGAAGAACCTCAGCACACGCCGGAAAAGTTTTCTGATCTTTGGCCCTCCCAATATAAAAACAACCCCGAACTTCTTATCAGCGAGAGCTTCAACGGACTTCGTGCAGAGAACCGGGATATCATTGGCTGGATCAATATCGAAGGCGTTTTGGATGAGCCTGTTGTGCAGCGCGACAACGAGTTTTACCTCAACCATGATGCCACCCAGAAAAAGAACGTCACCGGCGCACTTTTTCTGGACGAAAACTGCAACCTGCGCACCATGACGCCCAACCTGATTATTCACGGACACAATATGAAGGAAGGCGCAATGTTCGGGGTGCTGAAAAAGTACAAGCTCAAAGATGCTTCCTTTTATAAAAGCCATCCCTTTATCCAGTTCAATACCCTGTATGAAGAATCCACTTACGTCATTTTTGCAGTAACGGAAATCAGCCTTAATCCCAGCAATCATTATTATTTGCCCTTCTGGAATTATCTGGAATTTGACTCCGAAAATAATTATAACAATTTTATCAACAGAGTCAGAGAATACAGCCATTTTCAGACCGGCGTGGACGTCCGCCCCGGGGATCGTCTGTTAACCCTGGCTACCTGCGCAGGTACTGACAATGCGGACAGGCTGCTGATCGTTGCCCGCCAGGTACGGGAAGGCGAAGACACCATCGAGCTGCAAAGAGGTATCCTCAGTACTACCGTGAAATAAATCCAAATTATGCCACAAACCTCCATACATGGAAATGCTCCGTTTTTCACATGATACTCAAAGGATGAACGGAACACATCTTCCATGAATGGGGGTTTTCTTCTTTGGTCAGTTTAGTTTTGTTCGTAATTCAGATGCTGGTGACCACCATTGTGGGCATCTATTTTTACACCCAGCTGCGCAATCAAAAAAAGGCGCAGCCTTCGCAACGCCGTGAAAGCGGCAGAGAACTGGAACGTATGCAGAAACTGCGTTCCGTGAAGCTCAGCGAGCCGCTTTGCGAAAAAGTGAGGCCTGTATGCTTTTCCGATATCGTTGGGCAACAGGATGGGATCAAATCCCTAAAGGCCATCCTATGCGGAAAAAATCCTCAGCATGTGATTATCTATGGCCCTCCTGGCATTGGCAAGACATGTGCAGCGAGGCTCGTGCTGGAGGCTGCCAAGAAGAGCCCGGGTACTCCCTTCCAGCACAACGCTCCTTTTATTGAAATGGATGCAACCTGCGTGCGTTTTGATGAACGGGCAATTGCAGACCCATTGATCGGAAGCGTTCACGACCCTATCTACCAGGGCGCAGGGCCCCTGGGCGTGCAAGGCGTGCCGCAGCCCAAGCCGGGAGCTGTTACCAAGGCCCATGGTGGCGTATTGTTTCTGGATGAAATTGGCGAGCTGCATCCAATACAGATGAATAAGCTCCTCAAAGTGCTGGAAGACAGAAAGGTTATGCTGGAATCCGCCTATTACAGCCCGGATGATAATGCTATCCCCAGACATATCCACGATGTGTTCAAAAATGGTCTGCCGGCGGATTTTCGTCTTGTAGCAGCCACCACACGCAGCCCCCAGGAACTGCCTCCGGCGCTCCGCTCCCGCTGTATGGAAATCTACTTCCGTGCGCTGACCGCAGAGGAAGTTGCTGATATCGCCCTGAACTCTGCCGCAAGGGCAGGATATGCTATGAACCCGGAGGAAGCAGAAACGGTGGGTCGCTTTGCTGCCTGCGGAAGGGATGCGGTGAATATTGTGCAGATGTGTGCTGGGCTTGCACAGATGGAAAACCGCAGGAACATCACCCGAGAGGATGTGGAATGGGTCATTTATTCCGGACATTATTCTGCACGCCCGGAACAAAAGGCAGATACATGTAATCGGGTAGGCGTTGTACATGGCCTGGCGGTGATTGGAACCACTCAGGGCGCAACCCTGGAGGTGGAGGCAGTGGCCAGAAAAGGAAAAGGTAATCTGTACATCACCGGCATTGCCGAGGAAGAGGAAATCGGCGCAGATTCCAGAAAAATCCGACGCAAGTCCATGGCACGCAGTTCCTTCGAGAATGTACTTACACTGCTTGGGTCCATGGGTTATCCTATGGAGAAATACGATTTGCATATCAATTTTCCAGGAGGCACGCCGGTGGATGGCCCCTCTGCAGGCGTTGCAATGGCCGTGGCGGCTGTCAGCGCAATCACAGGGCGTCCAGTTAAGGGCGATATGGCGGTAACGGGCGAAGTATCCGTTTTGGGCGAAGTAAAGCCTGTGGGCGGCGTGCCTGCAAAGGTAGAGGCAGCAGAGCAGGCAGGCCTGTCAGAAGTACTGATCCCCGCAGAAAATAAGCTGGAGCGCTTTGAACACACCAGCATACAGGTGACCCCCGTCAGGATGCTCAGCGAGGCTCTTGAAAGAATGCTTCTACCGCAATCTGCGGTGGAAGATATCCCTCAGCAGGAAAGAACTGCAGATCGCACTGGCGCAATTGACGTGCTTGCAGCAGAGGAACAGAGCGCATCGGGCAAGGCGTAACAGAGCAAAACACAATGGTAAGGGAGAGCGGCAGAGGAATGCAGCTCTTCCTTTTTTGGATCATTCAAATGGAATGAAAGGCGCACAGAATGAATCACTTTGTCCGGACAGTTATTTTCATCACCGAAGTTTTACGTTTTTGACGGTAATGAAACCATATATATCCCTTGCAAATGTTTTTGCGACCGTCTATAATCATGTATCGGCAGAATTTTTGTCTGCCGGAATGTACTGCATTCTTTATGAAGACGCAGCAATGGAGGATGATTATGCAGGATATGTTCACCCGGGAAAGCGCCATCCGCCTTCCTGTTTTGGCCCTGAGGGGCATGATGGTTTTTCCGCACATGGCGCTGCACTTTGATGTGGGCAGAGCAAAAAGCGTTGCCGCTCTTGAAAAGGCAATGCTCGGAGACCAGCAGATTTTTCTTGTGGCTCAGCTGGATGCAGAAACGGAAAATCCTACCCAAAAAGATCTTTGTACGGTAGGCACCATTGCCACGGTTAAACAGACCCTGAATCTTCCGGGGGACAGTATTCGGGTGCTGGTGGAGGGCGTAAAGCGTGCCAGGCTGATCAGCATCGTGGAAACGGAACCTTCTTTGGAGGGGGAGATTCTTCCTGCTCAGGACAACAGCCCCATGGATACCCCCGAAATGAAGGCGCTGGTTCGCACCACTCATGACTTTTTTGAGGAATACTGCCGCAGCAGCACCAGAGTATCCCAGGATACGCTTGGCTCCGTAATGGATATGGACAAGCCGGATCAGCTGGCGGATATCATTGCCGTAAATGTGCTTACCAAATTGGAAGACCGTCAGGCAATACTGGAGAAAATTCCGGTAAAAGAGCGTCTGGAAACCCTCTGCGGTATCCTTCTGCGGGAAACGGAGCTTGCAGATGTGGAAAAACAGGTGCAGGCCCGCATCAAAAAACAGATTGAGCGAAATCAGAAGGATTATTATCTCCGGGAACAGATCAAGGCAATCCAGACTGAGCTGGGTGACAAGGACGGTACCGAAGTGGAGGAACTTCGGGAACAGTTGGAAAAGACACCCCTCAATGACGAGGCAAGGGACAAGGCATCAAAGGAAATCGAAAGGCTCAGCCATATGGCCCCCGGCACGCCGGAAGTGGGAATCAGCCGCACCTATATTGAGTGGATCCTGTCTCTTCCCTGGGGCAAGATGACTACGGACAATCTGGATCTCAAACGGGCCAGAAAGGTTCTGGATCAGGATCATTATGGCCTTGAAAAAGTCAAGGAACGCATTGTTGAGTATCTTGCGGTTCTGCAAATGAAAAAGGATATGAAAGGTCCTATTCTTTGCCTTGTGGGCCCTCCCGGCGTTGGAAAAACCTCTATCGTAAGGGCTATTGCCGAGGCAGTGGGACGCAAATTTGTGCAGATGTCCCTTGGCGGCGTTCGTGATGAAGCGGAGATCCGGGGTCATCGGCGCACATATCTTGGTGCCATTCCCGGCCGTATCATTGCCGGAATGAAGCAGGCAGACAGTATGAATCCCGTGTTCCTCTTTGACGAAATAGACAAAATGAGCAGCGATTTCCGGGGCGATCCTGCTTCGGCACTGCTGGAAGTGCTGGATGCCGAACAGAACTATGCATTCCGGGATCATTATATGGAACTGCCTTTCGACCTGAGCCACGTCATGTTCATTACCACTGCCAACTCCATGGACACCATTCCTGCTCCGTTGCTGGACCGACTTGAGATTATTGAGGTATCCAGCTACACCGAGGAGGAGAAGCTGCGCATTGCCCGCAAGCATCTTTTGCCCAAGCAGATTGTTCAGCATGGTTTGAAGCCCGCTACTGTAAAAGTGAGCGAAAAGCTGCTTAAAAACATCATCGAAGGCTATACCCGGGAAGCTGGCGTACGTCAGCTGGAGCGAACCATCGGCAAGGTGGTACGCAAGGCCACGGTGGAAATGCTGGATAATCATGTTGATACAGTTAATCTTACCCCTGCCCGGCTGAAAAGCTATCTGGGTGCCCCCCGCTATACCCGGGAAAAACCGGAAAATGAAAACTGCGTAGGCGTTGTAAATGGCCTTGCCTATACTTCCGTAGGCGGCGAACTGCTCAGTGTGGAATGCCTCATTATGAAAGGCTCCGGTGCACTGCAACTGACTGGCAAGCTTGGCGATGTTATGCAGGAAAGCGCAAAGGCCGCCCTTTCTTGGGCAAGAGCTCATGCTTTGCCCTGGGGTCTGGACGATGAGTATTTCAAAAAGCAGGATATTCACGTTCATGTTCCCGAAGGGGCAGTTCCCAAGGACGGTCCTTCCGCAGGCGTTACGCTTATCACTGCACTGGTGAGCGCCCTTACCGGCATCCCTGTGAGGCAGGATGTTGCCATGACTGGCGAAATTACGCTGCGGGGCAAAGTGCTTCCCATTGGAGGCCTGAAAGAAAAACTCATGGCCGCTTACCGGGCCGGCATCAAGCAGGTGCTTATTCCCCGTGAAAACATGAAGGACCTGGAGGATGTGGCTGCCTGCGTACTTGAAAGCGTTCAGGTGACACCTGTAGATGATGTGAACCAGGTACTCTCTGCAGCGCTCGTAGCGCCGCTTCCCGTGATTATGCCCGAAACTGCCGTTGCTTCCAAAATAACAGCTACACAAATGTAATTTAAGAGGAATATATGGATATCAAAACAGCTTCCTTTGTAACCAGCCTGAGTCAGTATCAGGAGAAACCGCCTATTATTCTGCCTCAGCTTGCAGTGGTGGGCAAGAGTAATGTGGGAAAAAGCTCTTTGATCAATTCCCTGTGCAACCGGAAAAAACTTTGCAAAACCAGTGCAACACCCGGAAAAACCAGGCTTATCAATGTTTTTTTGATCAATGACCAGTTCCATCTGGTGGATTTGCCTGGCTACGGGTTTGCTAAGGTGGACAAAGTGGAAAAGATCCGTTGGGGTAAAATGATGGATGATTACTTTCAGAGCAGCACACAGCTGTTTCATGTGTTGCATCTGGTGGACATCCGTCATGAGCCTACCCAGGATGATATTACCATGAACCGGTATTTCCGGGATATGGGCATCCCTTTTACCATTGTTGCCACCAAGGCGGATAAAATCAGCCGGGGCGCAAGGATGAAGCAGATAGCTCCTATCTGTAGGGGAATGTTGGTGCAGCCCTGGGAAGTGATGATTTATTCCAGTGAAAACGGAACGGGACGGGAAGAGTTGCTGGGCAAGATCGGAGCCCTTCTGAAGGAGTCCAGAGAAAGCAGCCCCGATGATCTGCCACAGGAAAACTTTGAAGAATAACGGAATTCCCCTGGCGCATTGCAGCTTTGCTGTGGTGCGCCTTTGCACATGCCACAGAAGGCCGCATAGTATGTGTTAGCTGCAAAGCAATGAATGAAAGGGGTGTTTCCATGCTGCAGCGTTCCTTATGGATGCGACCTGCCCTTCAGACCCGGGAAGCGGTGCTTTTGCCAGCCCTGAACCGGCGCAGAATTGCAGAACCGCTGTTTTCAGACAGATACACACGACCCAAAAGCGGAGAGGATCCTTTCCGGCCGCTGCCGTCAGAAAATGAACCTTCTGACGGTTTGACAACCGCACTGAGTACTTATGTACGCCCAAGAGGAAGCATGGCAGGCAGAGGCGTGCTGCGTGCAGCGGGCGTGGCTTGTAGCCCTTATGTCCGCAATGCAAGGCCGCAGTATTATACCAGAAGAAGTGCAGCATTGAAGCAACGGGGCTTTCGCCGTTATTGAGGGAAAAAGACATATGCCAAAAAGACCGTGCACAAACGATGCACGGTCTTTCCTGAAAGGATCACTTTACAAAAAGTTGAGTAACATATACATAGCCCTGATCATCCTCACATATGCCGATACCGACACGGGTCCAGTTTTTGCCGAGGACATTGTTGCGGTGCCCAGTGGATGTCATGAATGCTGCCTGGGCTTTTTCCACAGTGGCATGGTGGGCAATGTTTTCGCCAACGGATTGAAAGGAATAACCAAAACTGCGGAGCATATCCGAGGCGCTGCCATAGGTTGGGGAATAATGGGAAAAATACTTATTTTGTTTCATGTCGCAGCTCTTTATGCGTGCTATGGAACACAAGACGGGGTCGAGGATCAGGGCAGTTCTGCCGTTGGCTTCCCGATCCTGATTGAGCAAAAGAAATGCAATTTCCTCTTGCTTTGTAATAGAAGGCGTAGTATAATCATCACCTGCGGAGGGTGTAACCGTTGGAATCGTTGGTTTTTCAGTGGGTTTTCCCTCCGGAGTTGAAGTGGGCGACGGAGCAGGCGTAATCGCAGGTGCTTTTGTTGCAGTTGCTTGCGGTGCTGGAGTCGGTTTGCTGGTCGGTTTCGGCGTTGGTTTGGGTGATGCGGTAACTTCCGGCTGTGCGGTGGGCTCAGGGCTCGCTTCAGGCGCAGGAGTTACTACAGGCGTTGGCGCTTTTGTCCCTGGCAAGACAGGCGGCGCACAGACCGGCGGTTCGACCGGTGGCACGGTGGCTCCCGGTGCACTGGGCAGATTCGGAGGAACGGTATATGCACGGCCTTGGCCGCTGTTGCTGCCGTTTGCATTGTAATCTGTGCTTTGACGATAGGGCCAGCCGCTGTACCCGAATTGTGCTTCGGGCGCTCCATCAGCCATTGCGGCGCCAGTAAGCGTCAGGCTCAGAAGCAGAGCTGCCATCCATTTCGTTTTCATAGGTAACCTCCCATATCAGGTTATTTACGTCAACGACGCAACAAAATCGTAATACATTTGCAATAAATGTACAACCCCTTTTGCCACTTCGTTTCCATGGAAATGAAAGGGCTTCCGGGTTACGATATCCATGTTACATTATTTGGAGGGAAAAGCATGAAGCTGGTCAAGTGCCCCCGGTGCGATCTCAATTACATTCAGGAAACAGAAAAGTACTGTAAGGTTTGCCTTCGTGAAATGAAGGGCGAGCCCGCAGGAGAAGATTTTGAACTTTGTTCTGTGTGCAACGCTGCACCCTGTATGCCCGGCAAAGATGTGTGCCTCAGTTGCCTGAAGGAGATGAACTCCGGTAGCAATGCCACCGAAAGCACAGATGAACAGAACACCGTGGACGAACCCTCCATCGGTCTGAACTCCGTCAGTTCCATGGATGAAATCATCCCTGAAATTGAGGAGGATATCCCTGCCAATGAGTATGGCGATATTCAGAACGAGCTTTCTCTGGAAAGCGTCATCGAGGATGAAGACCGGGATGACGATGAAGAAGAGGAAGAAATCTGATAAATCCAACAAGCAACCATAAGCGAGGATAGAATGGCAATATTTGCAATTGGCGATCTCCATCTGCCCGGACATCAGGAAAAACCCATGAATGTCTTTGGCGACCATTGGGATCGCCATTTTGATGTAATTAAAGAAAACTGGCTGAACATGATTACTCCCGAGGATACGGTGCTTATTCCCGGTGATATCAGCTGGGCTATGCAATTGGAAGAGGTTCGGGACGATCTTCGTGCCATCGAGGCTCTTCCGGGAAAAAAGCTCCTTCTTCGTGGAAATCATGATTACTGGTGGAATTCCATCGGCAAGGTAAGAAGCCTGCTTGGCGAAAACCTGCATGCCATCCAGAATGACGCACTGGTGGTGGATGATACTGTCTTTTGTGGTACCAGAGGCTGGAACATCCCCATGAACGGCCAAGCTTTTTCCGAACAGGATGAGAAAGTGTACCAGAGGGAAATTCTCCGTCTGGAAATGTCTCTCAATGCTGCTATGAAATATCAGAAGCCCATTGTGGTGATGATGCATTTTCCACCCCTTTACAGGGATGTGCTCAGTACAGGTTTTACAGATGTGCTTGAACGCTACCCTGTTGAGCAGGTGGTGTACGGTCACCTTCACGGCCTGGGAATCAAGATAGGCTTTGAAGGGGAAAGAAGAGGAATCAAATACCATCTTGTAAGCTGCGATGCGCTTAGGTTTATTCCCAAAAGACTGGAAAAAACTGGGTTTTTGCAAGAAAATTTATAAACTTTACGAAATTACTGGTTAACAAATTTGAAACAATTGAATAGAAACAGTTGTTCCTGTTAAGCTGGAAAGCTTTTGTATGAAAAACTTTTCATCTTGACAGGAACTTTTTTGTTTTTTTCACGCCCCGAACTTTCGTTCTTATTCACAAGCTGAATTCATGGCAAAAATGGGGCGGTGCTTGAGTTTGATGCACTTGACGACAAAAAAATGTGGTATAAAATGTTGATTAGTGGTTCTGAAGAACAAAAAGTGGTAGAAGGAGGGGCTTCAAGTGGCAGAGGAAGAAAAAAACCAATCTCAAGAAACCTCCGCCGAAGAAACCCCCATAAAACCCGCTTTTTACGGCTCCGGTGATTATTCCCTGGATGCCAAGGGAAGAACCATCGTTCCTGTGGCATACCGCAAAAGCCTCGGTTCCACCTTTACCATCAGCATCACCCGTGACGGAAAGGGAATTGGTCTTTATCCCACCGAGGTTTTCAACGAGCTGTTCAACGATGTTTTCAGCCTGAATCAGCGGCGCAGCGCTGTGGTGATCTATCGCAACATCATGGCAAAATACAGCTTTCCGGATTGCACCGTGGATGGCCAGGGGCGTATTCTTCTTCCGGCAAAGCTTCGGGCTGCTCTTTTGAAAGATGCAACGGATGTTGAGATCAGTGGCGCCATCGATCATGTACGGATCGTATCCAAACAGGTGGCAGAAGAAGAAGAGAAGAGCTTCTTTGATAATCGCGAATCCATTCTGGACGAGATCGCCACCATGCTGGATCAGCTTAATCAGTAATCAATCCTTGAAAGGGGTCGAAATATTATGGCAAGCAACTACACTTACACCTATTCCTATGACAGCCTCACAAGCGGCAGCTATAACCGCTCCTACGTTCCCACGACCCGTTTCACCATCAGCAGCAGCGTACATCTGCCCTGCAGCGAGATTGATTTCCGTACCGGCTTGGTCAAACCCGAATACACCCGCCGCCGCACCCAGGCAGCCCGTCTGGAACTGGAAGCCAATAACCTGCAGCAGGAAGCGCTCCGTCAATCCATCGAAAAAGAAACCGCCAAGACCGGTGTGCAGATTTCTATGCGCACTTTTGTTCTTGTTGTGGTCAGCGTTGTGCTGATTCTTGGTCTTTGCCTTATTTATCAGACCGGAAAAATTGCTCAGCTGTATCATGAAATCAATCTTACCCAGATTACCATTGGGGATTATCAGGACGATAATGCCCTGCTGGTAAAGAGTATCGAAGACAATTCCACCGAAAACGTGATCATGACTGCAGCCAGAGACCGTTTGGGAATGGTGCGCCGCACCGAAAAGGAAGCCATTCACCTTACCGCTCCCGAAACCCGCCCTTCTGCACAGCAGCCGGTACAGACCATGGGTTCCAACGATTGCAATGTCGCTTCCTATGGAGCTGAATCCGCCTGCATCAATCCCTTTGAATACAGTGGATATTAAAGGAATATTTCGCTTTTTTTGACGAAACTGACATGCAGCCACCGCTTTGGGCATACATCCCATTATCACTAAAATGGGGGAAGTAGTATGCCTACGGAGCTGCATATCAGGAAACGTGTTTTTTTGCTGTTGATATTTCTCGTTATTCTTTTTGCACTGCTGGCAGTGCGAATTGGATACCTGACTATTTTTCAGGGCGGCGAGCTGACCCGGCGGGGTATTCGACAGTGGACCCGGGAGGGTACGGTTTACGCCCGTCGGGGAGATATTGTGGATACCAACGGCGATGTGCTGGTAAGCAGTACTACCGCATATATCGTGTCCGCAGATCCCCGCAGGATTGATGATCCAGAGGCTTTTGCGGAGATAATCAGTCCGGTTCTGGATATCAGCGAAGAACGCATTCTGGAAAAGATCAGCGACAGAAGCAAATCTTCTGTTACCCTTAAAAGACAGGTATCCAGAGAAAAAACGGATGAATTGCGCCTGATGGAACAAACAGGCGATGAACAAACTAAAAAAGCCGTTTCAGCGCTTTTATATGATGAAGACGTCCGCCGGTGGTACCGTAAGGGCGTTTTTCTGGTACAGGTTTTGGGACTGACAAATGTAGACAGCGTGGGGCAGTCCGGGCTTGAGTTGCAATATGAAAACCTGCTTCGAGGTACGCAGGGCAAAAGTATCCGGACGGTAGACGGACATTCCAATCCAATATACGACGACGGGAATTTGTATATCGAGCCGCAGGATGGCTGTACCATAGTACTCACCATCAATTCCACAATACAGGAAATATGCGAAAAGGCCATGCGGGAATGCTACGATGTGAACAAGGCACAGGCTGTGCACGTTATCGTGATGGATGTTTATACCGGGGCCATCCTTGCCATGTGTTCCAAACCGGACTATGATCCCAATGATCCGCCCAGGGAACAGCTCAGTTCCCTGCAGGGTTTGATGCGCATACGCCTGATATCCGATGTATACGAACCCGGTTCCACCTTCAAAATCCTCACGGCTGCAGCCGCCCTGGACAGTGGAGTCACCACCCCTGAAGAAGGATTTTATTGCTCGGGAAAAATAAAAGTGGACGGAGATACTATCCGCTGCTGGGGAAATCCTCACAAAGCAGAAACCATGGCACAGGCCCTTCAAAACAGTTGTAACCCTGTATTTGTAGAGCTTGCGCTGAGGATGGGAACAGAAAAATTTTACTCTTATCTGCATGCTTTTGGTCTTGGAAAGAAAACCAATGTTGACTTGCAGGGGGAGGAAAGTGGTATAATGATAAAGGCAAATTCTGTCAAGCATGTGGATCTTGCCAGAATCGGCTTTGGGCAAAGCATTGCAGTAACGCCTGTTCAGCTAATCGCTGCCGCCTGCTCCGTGGTTAACGGGGGAAGACTTATGCAGCCCTACCTGCTCAAGGAAGCTGTTGCCCCGGACGGCACGGTGCTCTACCGTTCCACGCCAAAGGTGGTCAGCAATCCCATCTCCGAGGAAACCTCCATGAAGATGCGGGAACTGCTTGAGCTGGTGGTCAGTATTGGCGGTGCAAAAAATGCGAGAATTGAAGGCTACCGCATCGGCGGCAAAACCGGTACGGCGCAGGTATATAAAGAGGGACGAATTGTAAAAGATGTACATATCGGTTCCTTTTTGGGCTTTGCTCCCGCAAACGATCCCCGCATCGCCGTGCTGGTGATTGTGGATGAAGCCGATGCGCCTGTGGATTACGGTGGCACAACAGCTGCTCCCTTTGCAAGGCAGATTTTTGCGGAAGTGTTGCCGTACCTCGGTTACGAGCCTGATACGGCTGCAGAAACGGAAATGATTTCCGTGCCCGATGTGCTGGGCCAACCCCTTTGGCAGGCCCGGAAAACCATGTCCCAACTTGGATTTTCTGTTCTTGACGATGGAATATCCGATACCGTAACCGCCCAGATGCCCAGCCCTGGCGCTTCGCTGGCTTCGGGCAGCCAGGTAATGCTTTACACCTATTCCGAAGAAGTGCCTATGCCGGAAACGCTGATCTGCGTTCCGGACGTAAGTGGTTTATCCGTCTCCAAAGCGGGCTCTCTGCTCAGACAGAGAGGGCTTGGAATGGAGATTGATGGAAGCGGCTATGCCGTTACCCAAATACCTGCTGCCGGTGATTTTGTTTCGCCGGAAACAGTGATCAAAGTAAGTTTTTCCTTACCGAATCCATGAAAGATGGGGGAATACCAATGCTACTGAAGGACCTGTTGGCAGAAGTGCCCGGAATATTGGAAACCCGAGGAAATCTGATTACCGAAATAAAGGAACTGATCAGCGACAGCCGTGAAAAGACGGAAAACGGTTTGTTTTTCTGCATCAGTGGCGCACGCTTTGACGCCCACAAGTTTGCCCCTCAGGCTGCTGAAAACGGTTGTGTCGCCTTTGTGGTGGAAAAAACGCTGGAGATGGATGCACCTCAGATCGTGGTGGAAAATGTTCGTTCTGCCATGGCATACATCGCTTCTGCTTTCTACGGCCATCCTGCACGGGAAATCCGCATGATCGGCGTATGCGGCACCAAGGGCAAAACCACTACCAGCTTCCTGATGAAGGCCATACTGGAAAAAGCCGGTTTCAAGACCGGACTTATCGGTACCACCGGCAATATGATCGGCGAAAAGCGCATCAAGAGCAACCTGACCACTCCCGATCCCATCGACCTGCACCGCTGCCTCCGGCAGATGCGGGATGAAGGCGTGGAAGCAGTCAGTATGGAAATCAGCGCCCATGCGGTGGATATGCACCGGCTGGATGGCGTGACCTTTGAAGCTGCCTGCTACACCAATTTTTCCCAGGATCATCTGGACTACTTCGGAACTATGGAAAATTATTTCCATGCAAAGAAGGATTTCTTCATGCACGGCCAGGTGCTCAATGCGGCCATGAACTCCGACGAAGAAACCAGTGCACGCATCATCGAAGATATCAAGGTGCCGTATCTTACCTTTGGTATCAGCTCTGATGCAGATCTTTATGCCCGGGAAATCGAGATCACCGAGAACGGCGTTTCCTTCGCCATTCATCTGCGCAATCTGGAACATGTTCCCGTAAACATGCACCTTACCGGTATGTTCAATGTGTACAATGCACTGGCTGCAGCTTCCCTTGGCATGATTATGGGCATTGATCTTTCCGCCATCCGCGATGGCCTGGAAAGCATCGAGAATGTTCCCGGACGGGTGGAAATGCTGGATACAAACACGCCCTACAAGGTCATTCTGGATTACTCCCATTCGCCCGATGCGCTGGAGAATATCCTGACCACCGTCCGCACCTTCACCCGTAACCGACTCATCGTTCTTTTCGGCTGTGGCGGCGACCGGGATCAGGGCAAGCGCCCCATCATGGGAGAGATTGGCGGACGGCTGGCTGATTTTTCCATCCTCACCAGCGACAACCCCCGCACCGAGGATCCGGATGCCATTCTGAAATCCATCGAAGAAGGCATGCAGAAAACCAACGGCAAATATACCGTCATTGAGAATCGACGCAACGCCATCCGCTATGCGCTGGAAATGGGCCAGGAAGGCGACGTGATTATCCTGGCCGGAAAAGGCCATGAGACCTATCAGGATATCATGGGCGTAAAGCGTCCCTTTGACGAAAAGGTGATTGTAAAAGAACTGCTTGCTGAACTTACGCAAACCGGAGAGTGAACGAAATGCTAAGGCTGATTATTGCACTGCTTCTTTCCCTTGTGGGTATGCTTCTGATCGGTCCCCGGGTACTGCCGGTGCTTCGCCGGCTGAAATTCGGCCAGACCATTTATGAACTTGGCCCCAAGGCCCATCAGGTAAAACAGGGTACCCCCACTATGGGTGGCCTCATGTTTGCGCTGACCACCGTTGTGGCAGCATTGCTTCTGCATGGCGCATGGTTTGGCTTCAACGATTTTGGGCTTTCCCTGATTATCGTATCCGTTCTGACGATGCTGGTGGGTTTCGTGGACGACTATATCAAGGTTGTCAAAAAGCGCAACCTGGGTCTTGTCTGGTGGCAGAAGGTGGTTGCACAGGTTGTAATCTCTGCCGCTTTTGCCTGGTACTGCTACCAGAATCCCAACGTGGGCAGCAAGGTCATTATTCCTTTCTTTAATGTGGAATGGGATCTTGGAATCTTCTATATCCCCATTATGACCGCTGTGATGATTTTCATGGTAAACAGTGCCAACCTGCAGGATGGTTTGGATGG
Organism: Clostridiales bacterium; assembly: GCA_015056145.1. Lineage (GTDB taxonomy): Bacteria > Bacillota > Clostridia > Christensenellales > Aristaeellaceae > Limiplasma. Next base: position 125,882 of record SVGY01000004.1, on the reverse strand, counting down.
CATCCTCAGCAGCGTTTCTGTTGTGGGCAGCGTTACCTGGGCGCTGATGGCCCTCTTTACGGTGTTGGCTGCTGCTGCCATGCCTGCTGAAATGAAGGGCAACTATATGAATCTGGCCGTGTTTGCCATGGCTCTTGCTGGCGGCTGCATGGGCTTCCTTCGCTTCAATCATTATCCCGCAGCTGTTTTTATGGGTGATACGGGAAGCATGTTTATCGGCGGAGCTATGGTCGGCATGAGCATGCTTCTGAGAATGCCCATCTTCATGATCTTCGTATGCTTCACCATGCTGGCTTCCTCCCTCAGTGTTATCATTCAGCGTATTTATTTCAAGGTGACCCACGGCAAGCGCATCTTCAAAATGTCGCCCATCCATCATCATTTCGAGCTTTCGGGCATGTCGGAAAACCAGATCGTGGCCATGTATACCATCGTCACGGGTGTTCTGTGTCTGCTTTCCCTGCTTTCCCTGCCCCTGAACATCTGACCCGAGTAATGATCTTTCGAGGAGCTATACAGATATGAGACTGGAAAAGAAACGTGTTCTGGTTGTGGGTATGGCCCGCAGCGGCATTGCCGCCGCAGAACTTCTGCTTCGCCATGGCGCTGTGCCTGTGCTTTCCGACATGAAAACAGAAGAAGCCTTTGGCGATCAGCTGAACCACCTGAAGGATACTACCTGCGAATTCCGTCTGGGCGAGAACAGCGTCAGCCTGCTTGATGAGACGGATATCCTGATGATCTCTCCTGGCGTGCCCATTGATGCGCCGGTGGTGAAGGCCGCCAAGGAAAAGTCCATGCCGGTGATCGGCGAACTGGAACTGGCTTATTCTCTCCTTAATGGCGATGTACTGGCCCTTTCCGGTACCAACGGCAAAACCACCACCACCACCTTGCTTGGAAAGATTTTTGAGAATGCAGGCCGTATTACTCATGTTGCGGGAAATATCGGCTATCCGCTTTCTTCCGTGGCAATGAGCGCCAAAAAGGAAGATGTATCTGTGGTGGAAGTATCCAGCTTCCAGCTGGAAAGCATCAAGACATTCCATCCCCATGTAGCGGCGCTTCTCAACATTACCGAAGACCATCTCAACCGCCATGGAACCATGGCACAGTACATCAAGCTGAAGCAACGTATTTTTGAAAACCAGACTGCGGATGATTTTGCGGTTCTCAACGCAGATGATCCCGTGCTGGTTAAGATGGCCGATAAGCTCAAAGGCCAGGTAGCTTTCTTCAGCCGCACCCAGCAGCTGGAACAGGGCGCTTTTGTAAAGGACGGCAAGATTGTGTGGCAGTGGAAGGGTGAAACTGTCAGCGTTTGCGGCGCAGATCAGATTCTCATTCCCGGCCCTCACAACCTGGAAAATGCACTTGCAGCGACCGCAATGGCCTGCGCAATGGGCGTACCTGCGCCTGTTATCCGCCACACACTGATGTCCTTCACCGGCGTGGAGCACCGCATTGAAAAGGTCCGAGTGTTCCAGGGCGTCAGCTACATCAACGACAGCAAGGGCACGAACGTGGACAGCACCATCAAGGCTGTGCAAAGCATGAAGGCGCCTACCGTTATTATCCTCGGCGGCTATGACAAGCATACCGACTTTATGCCTCTGTGCAAAGAAATCGTCGCTTCCCCCAATATTTCCTATGCGGTTGTGATGGGACAGACTGCCAGTCAGATCAAGGCCCAGCTGACCGAAGCCGGATTTGATGCCATCGTCTCTGCCACTGATATGGCCGATGCCATCGATCAATCCCGCAGCCTTGCGGTTTCCGGCGGAAATGTGCTGCTGTCTCCTGCCTGCGCCAGCTTTGATATGTTCAAGGATTTCGAGCAGCGAGGCGAGATATTCAAAGAACTTGTAAAACAACTCAGCTGACAGAACGAGCCTTCCCAACTTGAAGGTTGATGCACAAAAGATGCGCATCGTCTTTATGGTTGGGAGGTTCTTTTTGTTATGGAAAGAGAAATGGTTTATCGCACTGCCAGGGATCTGAAAAGAAAAAATCCGGTTGATGCAACCCTGCCTGTTATTGTGGTGCTTCTTTTGCAATGCGGGCTGCTGACGCTTTTCAGCGCAACATTCTACAAGGCTGTGTGCACCACAGGGGACTCCCTTCTGGAAGTAAAGAAACAATTGATCGGCATTGGCCTTGGTGCGGTTTTGATGTACATCACCAGCCGGATACCCTATCATTTCTGGCAGCAGCCCAAGGTAGTGATTCTTGGCCTTTTTGCCAGTTTTGTTTTGCTTGTGCTGGTGGTGATCCCCGGAATCGGCGTGTATCTGAACGGTTCCAGAAGATGGCTGAATATTGCAGGGATGAGCTTTCAACCATCGGAACTGGCAAAGATCGCCTCTGTGCTTTATCTTGCATCCACATTGAGTTATCGCTGGAAACAGGTGGAAAAGTTCTGGACCGGCATTGTTCCATTGCTTATCGTTCCGGCATTGATGTTTCTGATCATTTTGCAGCAGCCTAACCTTTCCACAGCCGGCAGCATTATGATCGTGGCGGTGCTGATGATGCTGGTAGCAGGTGCAAAATGGAGGCATCTGGGTCTGATGGGAGCGGGTGGGCTGGTGGTGGGCTTTATCTATGCCTGGATAGAGCCCTACAGGCGGGAGAGGCTGCTCTCCTTCAGGGATCCCTTCGCTCAGATGGGCGATGAGGGATATCAACTTGCCCAATCCCTTATCGCTATTGGTTCAGGTGGCCTGTTTGGGCGTGGTCTGGGGCAGGGCAGGCAAAAATATGCCTATCTGCCGTATCCCGAAAGCGATTTCATTTTCGCTATCGTCGGGGAGGATTTTGGCCTTTTTGGATGCTGTGTGGTCATTCTGCTTTTTCTCGCTTTTGCCTTTGCAGGAATGCGCATAGCCTTAAATGCACCTGACCGCTATGGCTGCCTGCTGGCTGCAGGGCTTACGGCGTTGATATCCGTTCAGGCTTTCATCAATATCGGTGTTGTGGTGGGGGTCATGCCCACAACCGGTCTTCCGCTCCCTTTTTTCAGTGCGGGCGGCACATCTGTTTCCCTGCTTATGGCTGCCGTGGGAATCATTCTTAACGTTTCCCGGGGCACAAACTGACATATTTTCACATCTTTTTTCACTCCGCATAGTATGACCCATGTAATGCAAGCGGAGGTGGAAGGATGGAAGCGTTTTTGATTCATGGTTCCAACCGTATCAAGGGGGAGTATTGCGTACATAATGCCAAAAACGCTGTGCTGCCGATTATGGCGGCTTCGATTCTCACGGAGGAAAGGACGATTCTCAGAGATTGTCCGGATCTGAGCGACATTCGTAACATGGCGGATATCCTCCGTTCGCTCGGATGCAGGGTGGATGTGAAGAAACCGGAAATGATCATCGACCCACAAGGGTTGAATTCCCATGAAATGCCGGATGGTCTTGCCAAAAAGCTCCGCTCTTCCATCTTTATGCTTGGGCCTATCCTTGCCCGCTTCCGTAAGGCCGCCGTAACCTTTCCCGGCGGATGCGAAATCGGCCTGCGACCTATCGATCTTCATCTGCGTGGGCTGATGCAGCTCAATGCAAGGGTTCAGAATATCGGCGGAGTCATCCATTGCGACGGGCAGCATATGACAGCGGGCAATGTACATTTTGATTATCCCAGCGTGGGCGCCACGGAAAACATCATGATGGCCGCAGTTCTGCTGAAGGGGAAAACAGTCCTCTACAACGCAGCCCGGGAACCGGAGATCATCGATTTGCAGAATTTTTTGAATGCCATGGGCGCATGCGTCAGCGGAGCAGGTAGCAACACTATTGAAATACACGGTGTTAAGCGCCTTAAGGGAATTGATTATGTTCCCATGCCTGACCGCATCGTGGCGGGAACACTGCTGGCGGCTGCGGCAGTAACCAGGGGCAGCATCCGCCTGACCAACGCCCCTGTTGAGGAAATAATGGCAGTTATTACAAAACTGGAGGAAATGGGTTGCATTATTCGCAGCAGCGAAAAAACCATCACGCTTCATGCGCCGGAAAAACTGAGCGCATTCTCACAGTTGCAAACCCAGCCATATCCCGGTTTTCCTACGGACATGCAGGCTCAGATGATGGCAATTTCCACTTTGGCAAAGGAAACATCAGTAGTTGTGGAGAATGTATTTGAGAACAGGTTTGCTCATGCAGGAGATCTGAACCGCATGGGCGCCCGCATCCTCCTCAATGGACGAACGGCGGTAATTCATGGTGTTGATAAGCTTCATGGAACCACCGTAACGGCAAGGGATCTCCGGGGAGGTGCTGCGCTGACGATTGCGGGCCTTGCCGCAGAGGGGCAAACCATCGTTGAGCATGCAGAGCTCATCGACCGTGGGTACGATCATCTGGAAGATGCTTTTTGCGCTCTTGGCTGTGATGTACGCAGAATCACGCTTCCGTAAGATAAAAAGGAGGAGTACGCATGAAGAACAGAAAAAATCCGCAGAAAAATCGGGTGGAGGAGTTTTCCTACAACGATGAGATTGTATACACTTATGTGGATCAGCAACCGGGTGAGGAATATTATCAGGAAGATACAGAGAAGCCTTTGGATCCGCAGTCCCTTGCAATACGACGCAAAAAGCAGCAGAATACCATTCTGATAACCATGCTCTGCCTGATTGCCGCACTTTTGATTGGCGTGATCGTGATCAAGCAGACCATATTCCGCCTGAACAATGTTTATGTGGTTGGCGTCGGTGAAGAATATAAGGCCGAGGTAATCAACAATTGCGGGCTTGTCCGGGGTCAGGATATTTTTTCCGTCGATGCAGAAAGTGTAAGACGCCGCCTGGAAAGCAACAATCAGGTTGCTTTCCAGAACCTGACCATAGATTTGCCGAACTCTGTATATATTTATGTGGAAAAACGGGAAAAAGCCGTGGTGTTGCAGTGGGCAGGCACCTTATATGAGCTGGATGGTGACTGTCGGGTGCTGAACATGCATAATACCACTGTAATTCCCGATGATGTTCCGCTGGTTACAGGGCTGGAAGTCAACAGCATTCAGGTGGGGAAACCTCTTTCCCTGTCCAACAGCAGGCAGCTGACTTATCTGAAAGAATTGATCTTTGAATTGGAAATACAGGATTTCAAATCCCAGGTGACGGTCATTTCCCTCAGCTCTCCGGAAGATGCTTACCTTGAACTGGCCAACGGCATCAGTGTGCGTCTTGGAAACGGAGACAACCTCCGTGCCAAGGTGGGGGCTGTAAAAGGCTGCATGGGTCTTTCCGGCCAGATGGATGGAGAACTGGTCCTGAATGTGACGATTCCTGAAAAACCAACTGTTTCTGTGGGCGTTTATCGTCCCACTTCGGTGGATTGATACAAAAATTTCATAAAAAAGTGAAAATTGCTTTCTTTTTGGCTTGCGAATTCTTTCCAAAACGGTTACAATAAATACTGGTACTTTGGGTGCCTGTTTTCCGTATATGTGAAAAACTATTTTTTCCTGCGGACAAGCCTCCTTTCAGTACAAAACCAGAAAATGAACTGGGGAATGTGATTTATGAACGTTGCTGCAATTGATTTTGGAACCTCCAAAATTGTAACGCTGGTTGCTGATATCAGCGGTTCCCAGCGTTGCGATATCGTAGGTGCCGGTATTGCTACCTACGACGGGTTTATGGATGGCGAATGGAACAATTCCATGGAACTTAACGATGCTATCCAGAAGGCGATCACTGAAGCCGAAACCCAGTCAAAACGTCGTATTCGCGAAATTAACGTGGGCGTACCCAGCGAGTTTACCCGTGTGTACGCTGTGGAAACCAGCGTGACCATTCAGGGCGCTGATCCCCGGGTTTTGCCCAAGCATGTGGACGCCATTTTTGAAAACGCCAGCGAGCGCCTTTATCCCATGCGGGGAATTGTGGTGCACCGCAGCCCTGCCTGGTTTATGGTGGACGGCGGTAAGAAGACCCTCGAGCCCGTGGGCCTCAAAGGCAACGAGCTCAAGGCGCTGGTAAGCTTTGTTGTGGCAGATTCTTTCTTCCTTGACGATATCATGGCAAGGCTGAAGGATATGAACATCACCGTGAGCGGCTTCTTTTCCAGCACCACGGGCGAAGCTATGCTCTACCTGTTGGAAGAAGACCGGGATCGTACCGCACTGCTCATCGACATTGGCTATCTGTGCACCGATGTGATGGCTGTGGAGGGTGATGCCATTATTTACCAGAAAACCCTTCCCGTGGGCGGCGGCCATATCACCGCAGATGTTGCGGATGGTCTTAAGATCAACATGGAAGCTGCCGAGCAAATCAAGCGGGAATATGTGTATGGAATTTCTGCAATTTCGCAATCCTATACGGTAACCGGCGGAGACGGCGTAAAAGCCGATACCTTTACCCAGGAACAGGTATCGGAAGTGCTGGAGCCCCGTGTGGACGAGATCGCCGACATGATCAAATCCTGCATTGACGAAAGCGGAATGAAGCTCAGCGACTGGTCCAACATTTATCTTACTGGAGGCGGTCTGAGCCTGAACCGGGGTGGAAGGGACTATCTTTCTTCCCGCCTGGAACGCCCTGTGCGTGATACCATCAAGCGTTCCATCAAGCTTTCCAGCCCGATTTACGCCAGCGCAATGGGATTGATGGATCTGGTCATTGACACCATCGAATCCCGTAACGCACCCACCGGCGGTTTTTCCGGCGGTATCAAGGACTTTTTCAAGAGTCTGCTTGGCGGCTAAACCGTCCAAAATACTTGAGAAATCAATCATGTAGGGGGATGCACCGTGCTTGAATTTCAGATTGGAGATCAACAGAGTTTTGCAACGATTAAGGTAATTGGCTGCGGCGGCGCTGGCAACAATGCTGTTAACCGTATGGTTGACGCCGGTTTGAAGGGCGTTGATTTTATCGCCATCAATACCGACCGTCAGGCTCTTGCTATGAGCAAAGCCAGCACTACCATTCAGATCGGTGAAAAACTGACCAAGGGTCTTGGCGCAGGTGCTGTGCCCGACGTAGGCCGCCGTGCTGCCGAAGAAAGCCGCGAGGAGATCGCTCAGGCTATCAAGGGTGCAGACCTGGTCTTTGTTACCGCCGGTATGGGCGGCGGCACTGGCACCGGTGCAGCACCCATCGTGGCCGAAATTGCCCGTGACCTGAACTGCCTGACTATCGCCGTTGTAACCAAGCCCTTCGCCTTTGAAGGCAAGCAGCGCATGAAGAATGCAGAAATGGGCGTTATTGACCTTAAGCAGCGGGTGGATACTCTGGTAGTCATTCCCAATGACCGTTTGCTTCAGGTGGTCAATAAGGGCACCACTATGCTGGAAGCCTTCCGCATTGCGGATGACATCCTCCGCCAGGGTATTCAGGGCATCAGCGACCTTATCGCCGTACCTGCCCTGATCAATCTGGACTTTGCCGACGTGAAAACCGTTATGGAGAGCGGTGGACTTGCCCACATGGGCATTGGCTCCGGCAAGGGCGAAAACCGCATGGTGGAAGCTGCCAAGAACGCCATCCAGAGTCCGTTGCTGGAAACCAATATCGATGGCGCACGAGCAGTGCTGATCAATATTACCGGCGGCGAAGATATGAGCATTATCGATATCAACGAGGCCGCCAATCTGGTTATGCAGGCTGCTGATCCGGAAGCCAATATCATCTTTGGTGCCGGCATCGACGAGGCTATGGATGATGAGGTTCGCATCACCGTTATTGCCACCGGCTTTGAAAAGACTCCTTTCCCCAAACAGGAAGAAGCCAAATCCAAGATGAATTCCGACCGTGACTGGACCCGCAGTTTCGGCAACAACTCCGGTTCTGCCTATGCCGGCCCCAGCTATTCTCCCACGCCGCTGAACCGTCAGGAGTTCTCTACTCCTTCTTATGAGGATATGAGCTTCAATATGCCTGTGGATGATGAAATCCAGCACGGTGATTACGGCTTCATGGGCGGCTCTTCCATGCCTTCTGCACCTGCTATGCCCCCTATGATGCAGCAGAGCGCACCTTCCTATGGCAGCGGCTACGGTCAGCATGGTTACCAGCCCCGTCCCAGCTATGGTCAGCAGGATTACGGTCAGCAGGAGTTCGGCGGTATGCAGCAGGCTCCTGTGCAGTACGGCAATACACAGCCCCAGCCCATGATGCAGCAGATGGAGTATGGCCAGCAGTATCAGGCTATGCCCGCTCAGCCTCCGCAGATGCCTTCCATGCAGCAGCCTCCGCAGGCGGCTCCCCAGCAGGCAGCACCGCAGGCTCCTGCTGCAGATCCCATGCAGAACACTGCTCCCAATCCTCCCGTTTCTGCTTCTTCGGAACGTGATGATCTTGGTGTTCCTGCCTTCCTTCGCCGGCCTACCCGCAAGTAATCATTCATTTAAAAAACGGCTTTTGACGATTTTGTCAAAAGCCGTTTTTATGTTTTGTTATTCCAGTTTCCAACCATGATCACCATGGTAGATCATCAGCCGTGTCATGCCACCATCGATGCAGATGTTCTCTCCGGTGATAAATCCGGCCATGTCAGATGAAAGAAACAGCGCCATATTCGCAATATCCAAGGGATTGCCCACACGGCCCGCGGGCTGCTGAAAGGCATCCGGCCCGTCATACACGGTGTATTCCGTATCAATCCATCCTGGCGAAATGGAATTGACACGCACTTTGCCCTTGAGACTTACGCTCAGTGCATGGGTCAAGGCAGCAATGCCTCCCTTGGCAGCGGTATAGCTTTCCGTCTGCGGTTGGCTCATGCGGTCTCTGCTGGAAGAAATATTGAGAATGCTTGCTCCCTTTGCAAAATATGGCAAAAATAGTTTTGGCAGATAAAAGGCAGCGGTAACGCCTACATTCAAAGCGTTGCTGAATTCGTCCCAGCTGCATTCGAGGATACCTTTCATAGGCGGCGGGGCATTGTTTATGAGTACATCTACATGATCGTAGTCCTCAATTACCTTTTTGGCGAAGGCTTCAAGAGTCTCCCTGCAGCCCACATCGCCCTGAAAATATGCATTTTCCTGAAGGTCGATACAGCAAACCCTTGCACCGTGTTTTTTGAATTCTTCTGCCATACAAAGGCCGATACCGTGCGCACCTCCGGTTATGACAACTACTTTGTTCTTAAAGTCAAACATTTTTTTCACCTCTCTTTTGCCCATACTAACATGCGCATTGCTCCGGGTCAAGCCTGCATATTCTCCGAGGGGAGGTGTTATGATGAAAAGCCATTTTACCGGCGTGGTCAGTTGCCTGGGAGCTGTGATCGGAGCGGGTTTTGTATCCGGCAGAGAGGTAATCAGTTTTTTTTCAAAATACGGACATCATTCCTGGTGGCTGATTTTTCTGTCGGGGATTACGATGATGTTGCTGTGTGATATTTTGATGCGGAACGGCAATTGCATCAAAAGCGTTTGTACACTTTCGGAAAAACGACTTATGGGGAATGCAGCGCAATTCGTTTTGTTGATGGTTCTTTTTACCTTGTGCGGCTCCATGGCTTCGGCGGCGGGACATATGGTACAACTGATTGTTCCTGTGCGTCATGCATACTGGATTGGTTTGCCGGGAAGTTTATGTATTGCGTGGCTTATTGCCAAAGGAAGCCCAAAGCCGTTTTCTGTTATCAGCACAGCGCTTATGGCGCTGTTTCTGGGCATGACGTTTCTGGCTTTGCATCAGAGCAGGGGAGAGGAAACTGTTCTGATTCCCAGTCCCTCCAGCTTTGCCTTGATGAAGGCGGCAGTATACGCTGTAGGTTATGGCGCAATGAACGTGGCGGTTTCCATAAGCGTTATGTGCCAGAGCGGATGTGGAAGAAGCAGAACTTCGGACAGGCGTGCTGCTTGCTTCGGGCTTTGTATGTGCGCACTGCTGTTTATTAGCAATGCGCTTTACCTGCAACATCCTCAAAAGATGAATGACGCATTTCCCATTATCGGGTTTTTTGCTTTGTTCGGAAAAAGGGGGTACATCGCCTGCGTGGTACTGCTATATGTCGCTATTCTTACAACACTTTCTGCACTTGTTTCCACCCTTAGAAGTTCTTTGGAAGCGAGAGGATTATCTCCTGTGCCGACTGCGCTGGCAACCTTGGGTCTGTCTACGGCGGTTTCACTTATAGGTTTTGCCGGAATTGTGAACCATCTGTATGCACCGGGTGGTCTTGTGTGCCTTGTGATGGTGTTTTTACCCATGATAAAACAAAATAAAAAAGCCTATTGACATTTTTTAGGGAATTCATTACCCTAAAAAAGTGCACAAACGATTGCACGTTGAAAGGGGAACAGTTATTATGGCATATCAGATTCATCCCTGGAAAGTGATCGAAACAGAGTTTGATTCTTCCAAAATGCGTTTTTCGGAAAGCCTTACCTCCATTGGCAACGGCTATATGGGCATGCGAGGCAATTTTGAGGAGGATTATTCCGGCGACACCCATCTGGGTTCCTATATTGGAGGCGTGTGGTTTCCTGATAAAACTCGGGTAGGCTGGTGGAAAAACGGGTATCCCAGGTATTTTGGCAAAGCCATCAATTCCGTAAGGCTGAACGGTATCCATGTGGAGATCAATGGTCAGCCTCTGGATCTTGCAAAGAGCGACGTTCTGGAATTCCAGCGGGAACTGGATATGGAAAAAGGGCTGTTCTCCCGCAGCTTTGTCCTCTGGACACCCAACGGAAAGATCAACGTAAAGGCGGAACGCTTTGTTTCCCTTGTGCAGAAAGAACTTCTGGCCATTTCTTATTCCATCACCCCGGAATTTGAGGCAGACATTGTTCTTAAGCCCTATCTGGATGCGAATGTGCGCAATCTGGACAGCAATTACGATGAAACGTTCTGGGATATGCTGGCAGAGGAAGAAACCGAGGATTCTGTTGCGCTGCTTACAAAAACCAAGGAAAATCCTTTTGGCGCTCCCCGTTTTACCGTAAGCGCAGGTATGAGCTGCTGGTGTGATGAACTGGATATGCAGAGCCGTCGCCTTGACGAAGGCTATGTGGAAATGACCTATGCAGGCAAGGCGGAAGCAGGACAAACCATCACCCTTGAGAAGTTTGCCCTGTGCTTTACCGACCGTGACCACGATGAGAAACTTTTGCTCACCATGGCAGTGAAAGCTGCGTCCCGTGCCCGTGAGAGTGGATATTGCGAGCTGCGCAGCGAACACATTGCAGCATGGAAAAATCGCTGGTCTTCCTGCGATGTTACCATTGAAGGCGACGACGCTGCCCAGCAGGGCATCCGCTTTAACCTGTTCCAGCTGCTCAGCACTTACTCCGGCGAGGATGCCCGTCTCAACATCGGCCCCAAGGGTTTCACCGGTGAAAAATACGGCGGCGCAACCTATTGGGATACCGAGGCATACTGCCTGTCCGTATATCTGGCCATTGCAGGCGAGGATGTGGCCAAGCAGCTGCTTCTTTACCGCCATATGCAGCTGGATGGCGCATATTATAATGCTGCTCAGCAGGGCCTGAAGGGTGCACTGTATCCCATGGTTACCTTCACCGGCATTGAGTGCCACAACGAGTGGGAGATCACTTTTGAGGAAATCCACCGCAATGGCGCCATTGCTCACGGTATTTTCAACTATGTTACCTATACCGGTGACGAGGCTTACCTGCAAAAAGAGGGCCTTGACGTGCTCTGCGGTATTGCCCGCTTCTATACTGACCGGGTTCATTTCTCCCGCAGCAAAGGCAAGTACATGATTCACGGTGTTACCGGCCCCAACGAGTACGAAAACAATGTGAACAATAATTGGTATACGAACCGTATCGCTGCGTGGTGCATCTCCTATTTCCTTGAGCAGGCGTCAAAGAGCAGTGATGAGCGCAAAGCACTGCTCTCAATAACCGATGAAGAAATGCGCCATATGCAGGATGTTGTGGACAGAATGTATTATCCTGTGGATGAAGAGCTTGGCATTTTCGTCCAGCATGATACCTTCCTTGACAAAGATTTGCAGCCGGTGTCCGCAATTCCTCAGGATCAGCGGCCCATCAACCAGAACTGGTCCTGGGATCATATTCTGCGCAGCTGCTACATTAAGCAGGCTGATGTTTTGCAGGGCCTGTATTTCCTTAATCATCTGTACGATGTGGATACCATTCGCCGCAACTTTGATTTCTATGAACCCATGACCGTGCACGAAAGCAGTCTTTCTCCCTGCGTGCACAGTATTCTGGCCGCCCAGATCGGTTATCATGACAAGGCAGTGGAGATGTACAAGCGTACCGCACGCCTGGATCTTGATAATATCAACAACGATACGGACGATGGCCTTCACATTACCAGCATGGCTGGCAGCTGGCTTTCCATGGCCCATGGCTTTGCAGGCATGCGCACGGTGAACGGCCTCAGCCTGAACCCGTTCCTGCCTGATTGCTGGAAAGGGTACGGCTTCCAGTTCAAATACAGGGGCAGAACCCTCCGTCTGGAGGTAAACCCGCACGAGGCCAGTGTAAGACTGCTTAGTGGCAAGCCTTTGGAAATAACTCTTTGCGGTGAAAAACTTTGCCTTGAAAACGAACTGAAGCATACTCTCTGATAAACGGGAACCCACCATCGCCTTCCGCATAGGATGCAGTAAGCATTCATGCGGGAGGTGATTTTTTGATATCAAGATTTCTGGTGGCAGGCGGAGACAGACGCATGGCACTTCTGGCAAACCAGCTGGTACAGCGTGGGTTTTGTGTTGACACCCTCTGCCTTTGCAATGGGCAAAACGACAGCGTCGAAATAAACAAGGCACAGGCGCTTCTGCTGCCGTATCCTTTTTCTGTCGAAGATGGAAAAATACGCACTGTATCCGGAGATGGAGTGCCTCTTCAAACAATATTGGAGCAGCTTACACCCGGAACCATAATCTATCATCATGGACATACCCGTGGAGCGGGGGAGGAACGTTTCCGGTGGCGGCTATACGACAGCGACCCTGAATTGGTTTTGCAAAATGCCGTTATTTCAGCAGAGGGGGCAGTAAATGCACTGATGCAATCAACGGAAGATGCAGTGGTTAATCTGCATTGTCTTGTTACGGGTTACGGCATCTTTGCAAGGGCCCTTACCCGAATGCTCCTGGGCATTGGCGCAAAGGTAACGGTCACAGCCCGCAGAGAGGAGGCATTGCGACTGGCCCAGCTTGACGGTGCCAGAACCCTTTCCCTCAGCGAAATTGAAGAAAGCAATAAGAATTGGGATGTGGTAATGAACACGGTGCCAGCGAAGATTTTGAACCCGGATGTGGTTTCAGCCTTCAAGCCTGGCTGCATTCTGATGGAACTTGCCAGCAAACCAGGCGGTTTTGATGTGAAACCAGCTGAACATGATGGGAAAAAGTTCATCGCCCTGCCGGGCATCCCGGGAAAGTATGCACCCCTGGCTGCGGCAAAAGCTCTTTGTGACAGTGTGATAAGAACGCTGGAGGAATGACAGAATGAAAAAAACCACCATAGGTTATGCCATGACAGGTTCCTTTTGCACCTTTGAAGCCAATCTGAAGCAGATGGAAGAACTGGTTCGGCGGGGCTATGATGTACTGCCGCTTCTTTCCTACAATGCCGGAGAACTGGATACACGCTTTATGGAAGCATGTCACCTGCGCCAGCGACTTAAGGATATTACTGGCAACGAAACCATCGACACCATTCCTGCAGCGGAACCCGTCGGGCCTAAAAAAATGACGGATTTGTTTCTGATTTCTCCGGCTTCCGGCAATACCATGGCCAAGCTTGTCAACGGCATCTACGATACGCCTGTGCTGCTCGGTGCCAAAAGTCACCTCCGAAACGACCGTCCCCTGGTGATTGCGGTATCCACAAACGACGGCTTGAGCATGGCTGCGCAGAATATCGGCCGCTTACTGAATTGGCGAAATGTTTTCTTCGTGCCCTTCAGGCAGGATGATCCTGTCAAAAAACCCCGTTCGCTGGTTGCAGATTTTTCCCTTATTCCAAAAACGATTGCTTCCGCTCTTTGCGGCGTGCAGCTTCAGCCTCTGCTTGCCAAAGACGGGGAATAAAGTCGAAGAATATTCTTTTCCGTAACAATCTTGCAACAAAGAAGCTTTTGTTGTACACTATATATTGTAACAAGTGCAGAAGACAAAGAGGAGGTTCCGCTATGCGCAATCGTTTTTTGGTAATGACCCTGATCATCGCCCTTTGCTTTACGGCAGCAGGTTCCGTTTTTGCGGAAACCCCGCAAGCCGGCATTACATCAGTGCCTGCCGTTATTGAGATGGGTGACAATGCTGTAACCTATCCCCAGCTGAGCGGTCTTGCAGATGAAAATGTGCAGAGCATCATCAACGGCGATATTATTGTTTCCGGCAGGATCTCCTCCCATATTGTTACCCTCAGCAGCCTCAGCGGCAGCGCCTGGGGGCTTCAGGTGACCTACAAAGATCATATTGGCGATGGTTTTTATTCTGTCATGATCTTTGCTGACGGCAAGCAGCCCAATGGCAGAGACGGATACAGTGTTGTGTCTCTTTGCTATGATCTGTCCACCGGCGAGAAGATTTCTCTGGAACAGCTGTTCCGCCAGCCCGAGGAAGCGGTGGCTGCCATGGAGCAAATGGCAGAGGACACCATCGGAGCTGAAATGACCGAATATATGGAGTATACGGACATTCGGCCTTTGCCCGTAGACAATTTTTATCTTGACGATACCGGAATTACCTTCTGCTATCCCGAAGACCAACTGCTGTATCTTAGCGGCAATACGGTTTCCTGTCACTTTTTCTATGACGAGCTTTCTCCCTGGTTCATTGACGGCGAGGAGGGTCTTCCTTACCGGATGGGCATCCTTCCTGTGGCGCTATCGGATGAAGCTGCACGCAGTGCTATAACTTCTGCGGTGGAAGACGGCGCTCTGCCAGGAATCCCTGCTGCTATCGGCCAGCCCATGACGGAGATCGTAGAAACTGCACAACTCCTCAGGGAGCCCGATACTTTCCCCGGTGGACGGTATTTCCTTATGGAAGCCCCCCTGTACCGCAGCGTTTTCCTGATTTCCGATAATATGCAGGACGGATATGAGCATTCCACCCTTATGGGCATCCAGCTGAGGCGGGGAAGCCTTGCCGGGCTGTCTGTAGGCCGTAGTACCCGTGAAGATTGGCTCCGTATTCTGGGCGAACCGGATGAAACCATCACCTTTACCGAAAGCATGGCATACGATTATCAGTTCCCTGTGGGCCAGAGCGATCTTTATGTTTTCGGCGATAACCAGATTCGCTTCCACTCCGATGAAAACGGCGTGCTTTTTGCCATCCAGCTTAACAAGTAACAACCGGAGGAGTACATAGATTCATGTCAAATCAAGAAAAAAAAGCAAAAGTTTATGAGCCCGGAACCCTCGCATTTTTCGTGGGTTTCGGGGTGTTTCTCTGTGCGCTTGGCATTTTTGTGCTCCTTGCGGCCTTTGGTTTTCAGGGAAAGATCTTTGACTTGATCCGTAATGCGGTGAATGGTCTTTTTGGCTGCCTTGGTATTGGTATGGGCATTCTTCTGATCTGGGCAGGCATTACGGTGACGTTCTCCGCCAGCAGGAAAATGCCCAAGCGTGCCCTGCTGTTTACAATGCTGCTGTATCTTTGTGTGCTTTCACTGTTTAACCTTTTCAGCAAGGTGGGCACCCGCTCCCTGATGGATCATGCAGTTGCTCAGAACCAACGGATCGAAAATCCCTCCGGTTTTCTGAACATGATCTATTCCGTTTTTATGCTTTCTTACGAGCGGGGGCTCTTTGGCGGCGCAATAGGCATGCTTCTTGCCTGGCCCCTGTGGAAGTATCTGGGAATGGTTCCTTCTATCGTAATCCTGTGCATTTTGGCCCTTGTATGTGCGCTTTTCATTACCCGGTTTGATTTTGTACAGCTTGGCGAAAATATCCTCTCAAAACGGGATGAGCGAAGGGCAAGAAAGCAGGAGGAACGAGCCCGGGAGGAACAGGAACGCCTTTACAGGGAGCAGCAGGAGCAGATGCTTCGCAATCAAAGCGACCTCAACAGGCCTGCGTATATCCGCCAGCGTGAAGCGGCACAATGGAATACCGTGCCTCAGCAGCCTCAACCCATGCCGCAGAATATGCCTCCCTATCAACCGAGTTTCAGCCTTCCCTATGGTGCCCCTCCAGCAAATCAGCCTCAAGCACAGCAGATGGGCTTTATTCCGTATACGCAAACCTATATGGATGTAGCACAGATGCCTTTGCCCGAAGGCATGGCACAGGCTCCCCAAGGCGAGCTTTACGACGAGCTGATTATTCCCCAGAATGCGGAGCCAACCTGGAAGAGAGGCAAAAAGAAGAAAACAGAAAATCAGCAAGATCCCCGCAGCCGTTGGGTTGGAAATAATTACAATCTCGAAAATAATACACCTGTCCCCATGGATGATCTTCCCGACGGCGGCGGAAATCCGCTGATCCTTTCCCGCAGCAAGGAAGAAGCCGTCAGCAGGCTGGAGCAGCTGCGCAGGCGTAAACAGGAGCTGAATGAACGCATCGAGGGCGACCGGCTTGCAGCGGAAGAAAAACGCCGGACATATCAGCTTGCACCTGAAGAACCCAGCGCAACGGAACCCAACGGCTTTGCCGAGGAGATGGTCAGCCCCATGACCATGGAGGACAAACCCTATATCGCCCAGGCCGATGCCGCCGCAAGCAATGCTGCTCCGGCTTCCACCAGAGACCGTCACGAAGCTTATCGCCGGCCCGTACAGGAAACCCCGCAGTTTTTCCCCTTTGAAGAAGATGAAACTGAAGAAGAGACTGTGCAGCCTGCTCCCGATGGGTTTGATATTCCCGCCCAGTCTCATCGAATTGAGTATGTTTTTCCGCCTGTTGATCTGCTCAATCCGCCTCCGCCCTCACCGCCAGAATCCAGAAAGCTGGATGAGGAAAATGCAATGCGTCTTGAAAATACCCTCAACAGCTTTGATATTCCTGCAAAGGTGCAGCGGGTAACCCATGGCCCGTCTGTTACAAGGTTCGAGCTGGGGCTTGTTTCCAGCGGTATCAACGTTAAGAAGATCCTCAACATTGCCGATAATATCGCCCTGGATATGGCGGCCAATGGCCCTGTACGCTTCGAGGTTCCCATCAAGGGAACCAATCTCTTCGGCATTGAGATTCCCAATCTGCATGTTCAGCCCATCTCCCTCAGGGAGGTGCTGCTGAGCGATGAAATGAAGAATGCCAAGAGCGTGCTCACAGTGGCTCTGGGTAAGGATGTAACTGGCCGTCCCATTCTCTGCGATATTGCAAAAACACCGCATTTGCTCATTGCCGGCCAGACCGGCAGCGGTAAATCCGTTTGTATCAACACCATCATTAACAGCCTGCTGTACCGTACCAGCCCCGAGGATGTACGTCTTATCCTGATCGACCCCAAGGTGGTGGAACTTCAGTGCTACAATGTGGTGCCGCATCTTCTGATCCCTGTGGTAAGCGACCCCATGAAAGCCACCGGCGCACTGAGCTGGGCTGTGGCGGAAATGCAGGATCGCTACCGGAAAATGGAAAAAAAGAAGGTTCGCGATCTGGAGGGTTACAACGCCAAGCTGGAACCCGGCGAGCAGAAAATGCCCCGCATCGTTATCGTTATCGACGAGCTTGCCGACCTGATGATGGCCAGCAAAAAATCCGTAGAAGAAAGCATCACCCGTCTGTCCCAGCTGGCCCGTGCATCCGGCATTCATTTGGTGGTAGCCACACAGCGGCCTACGGTAAACGTTGTTACCGGCATCATCAAATCCAATATTCCTTCCCGTATTGCTTTTGCGGTGGCTTCCGGTATTGACAGCCGCACGATCCTTGATCAGGTGGGTGCAGAAAAGCTTTTGGGCCGTGGCGATATGTTCTATTCTCCCACCGGTAGCAATACGCCTACCCGTGTCCAGGGATGCTTCCTCAGTGATGCTGAGATAGAACAGATCGTTGGATTTATCGCTTCTCATTCCCGGGTGGAGTTTGATCCGGACGTGATTGAGGCTCTCGAGGCCCAGGATGCTCCTGCCAATCCCACCAAGGAGGATAGCGATGATATCGACGGCGTGGACGAAAGGCTTCATGAAGCCATCGAAATGGTTATCAACGACGGACAGGCATCCATCAGTATGCTCCAGCGCCGCATGAAAATCGGCTACGCCCGTGCAGGCCGCCTCATCGACGATATGGCAAACCGTGGTATCGTCAGCCATTCCGCAGGCAGCAAGCCCAGAGAGGTGCTCATTACCATGGAGGAATACCAGCGGATAAAGGATGCTCTCTGATCACATAAACAAAGGAAAGCCCAGGAATGATTCCTTCGCTTTCCTTTTGTTTTGTGCTTTACTTTTTTTGCTGCGCTATGTTATGATATGCCCACCTGGAGGTGGATTTTTGTGGATAAATGGGATCATCGCTTTATGAAAATGGCTTATCTGATTTCCGAATGGTCCAGCTGTTTTGTGGAGGGCCGTAAGATCGGTGCGGTCATTGTGAAGGATAAAAGGATTATGACCACCGGTTACAACGGTGCGCCTGCAGGGCTGAAAACCTGCAAGGAACGGGGCGAGTGTCTGCGACGCAAGCTGAATATTCCCTCCGGTACCCGTGCGGAGATCTGCTATGCCATCCATGCAGAGCAGAACGCCATTTTGCAGGCTGCAAAGCTTGGTCTTGCCATTGATGGAGCTACGCTGTACTGCACGCATCAGCCCTGCTCTGTGTGTGCCAAGATGATCATCAATGCAGGTATCAAGCGTGTGGTTTACGAACAGGGTTATCCTGACGATTTCTCCCTTGAGTTTTTCAGGGATGCCGGGGTTATTCTGGAAAGATATCAGCAGGAAGAACAGGATTGATTTCTTTTTTGGGAAAAAGTGGGGGAGAGAGACGTTTTTTTCTGATGCTTCCCCAAAACATGGGCTCAGTAAACCCGCAGATAAAAACTCATTCCCATTTTGATCCTGAAAAAGTGAATTAAGTGGAAAATGCCGAAAGAATCGCAGCATTCCTTCGGCATTTTTCTTTATTCGTTTTTGCCGCCTTCCTTGCGGATACATTCGCCCCTGAGCCGGTTGGCGGTGCGTTCCAGCGCATCCCGGCTGTTGCCCCAGGGCTTGTCGTGGTTGCGATAGTCAAACTTCAGGGTGAACCAGTTCAGATCCTGCTCATCCTCGTGAAGCGCTTCTTTCAGCTGATGAATGATGGCTTTGTTGAACTCCGTCAGCTTGGAAGAAGAAAGCTGGCTTTGCGCCATCTCCGCAAGGCATGCGGCATGTGGAATACAAAGACCCTTGGAGCTTTCCCACTTGCGCCGGAAGGAGGAATCCGTCTTCCAGAGATGAATAAAGGTGTAATAGTAGCGCAGCATGTGGCTTTCTACCTCATCGCAGATAACGCAGCCAGAGATCATTTTGCGCAGCTGGGCTGCAAGGGTGCTTTCATCGGATTTGCCAAAGAGGCCTTTCTTTACGGGACTGGATACTTTCTTTTCCAATTTTTCCAGCTGGTTTACCACTTCCATGGTGCGGGTATCGGTCATCAGTGCATGGCCAAGACGGTTTTTCATCATAAACAGCTGTTGGTGATGCTTGCCGCAGATACCCGTTGCATTGACCCGCACACGCTCTTCGGGTTCCATAACGCTTCCACCAAGGCTTCTTTCCACGGCCTGCTCCTCCATTTTGTTGTGGAGCTGACAAAAAAGGCAGGGGGTATCCTTTTCCAGTGCTTCCCAAACCGGGATTGTGTCCAAATGATATTGCATCTTTCTCCTCCATCCGCTATAATGATTCTATACCCTATGGTAACAGAAACAGAAGCAATGTGCAACATGATTCGCATATGCTCCGGGCGTAGTGCATACCATCCCCTGAACGGAGGAATGGAAAATGCAGACAAATAAACGCATCTACCCCAGTGAGCGCAAACCCTCCAAGTGGATGAGCTATCTGTTGTTGTTTCTTTCGCTGGTGATTGTCCTGTCCGGCTTGTTTTCAAGAGGAGGGGATCAGTCAAGCATCGAAGCCGTAACAGAATCAACGCCCCCGCCCCTGACGGATTCCTTTGACGAAACCAGAACAACAAAGGAAATCACACTGGAAAGACAGGCATGGTATGCATTGCAGCTTGGCGCTTTCGAGAATGAAACTTCTGCTACGGAACAGGCGCAGCTTTTCAGAAAGCGGGGCGCAGCAGGATTTTTGTGGCACGACAACCGTTTCCGTGTTCTGGCGGCGGTTTATCCATTGAAGGATGATGCGCAGCGGGTACGGGAACAACTTCAGGAAAACCATGCGGTAGACAGCTATCTTTTTGAAATCACCCTGCCGGAATTGCGCCTCAGGCTTACGGGAATGAAAGGTCAGCTGGATATACTGGAGGCCGCATTTATCCATGCGGATGATACCATCGCTGCACTTCAGGCGCTTTCCCTGTCGTTGGACAGGCAGGAAATATCCAATCAGGAAGCGGCCCAGCAGATACGCCTGCGCAGCGAACAGTTGTATCAGGTATCTGCCAGGCTTGAGCAACGGTTTGTGCAACCGAGGAACACTGCTGTTGTGCAGCTGATAGCCTTTTTTGCGGATTATTCAGAATTTGCAGATTCACTTGATCCTTCCGTCAGCAATGCCACCTTTTCGGTGGCTGTGAAATATCAAACGCTGCGGTCTCTGTGGTTATTGCACCAGTTGAGAGACACGCTGTAAAATACAGGAGGTTTACGCTATGATTACCATTCGGGACCTGATCCGGATCCTGGACGCCAAAGTACTTTGCGGAGAAGATAAACTGGATGAGGAAGTACGCTCCGCTTGCGGAAGCGACCTCATGAGCGACGTGCTTGCCTTTGTAAAGGACAAAGCATTGCTGATCACCGGCCTTACCAATGTGCATGTAATGCGAACCGCTGAAATGCTGGATATCCACTGCGTTGTTTTTGCCCGGGGCAAGATCCCTTCTGATGAAGTGCTTGAAGAGGCAAACGAAGTAGGCGTATGCGTCCTTTCCACGGAGCATACCTCCTATGTGGCCTGTGGCCTTCTGTATGCCGCCGGCATTCCTGGTACCAGCAAGCGCACTGGCGCATAAACCCATTTACGAAAGAAGGTGCAGACATTGGCTGACTATATCATCAGGGACAGCTATCCCGTACAGACGGCCGCCTATGAATCCGCAGGCGATGCCTCTGCCAGCATCAAAAGAAAATTAAAGCAATTGGGCATAGACAGTGCCATCCTCCGCCGCATTGCAGTGGCCAGCTATGAAGCAGAGCTGAATTTGATCATTCACAGCCAGGGCGGTGAATTGATCATGGAAATGACGCCTCAGTGCATCAACCTCATTTCCAAAGACGTGGGCCCCGGCATAGCCGATATCAGCCAGGCGCTGAAGGAAGGCTATTCCACCGCCAGCGAGGAAGCACGGGATCTGGGTTTTGGCGCTGGTATGGGTCTGCCCAACATGAAGCGCAACGCCGATCAGTTTGATATTTCCAGCAAGTTGGGCGAGGGAACCACCATTCAGATGGGATTCAAGATTTCCTGATCCTGTTTGCTTGCTTTGGAGGAAACCAGAATGAACGAGAGCAAATTCCATTCCGTCAGATTGGATAAGGATAAATGTAAAGGCTGTACCAATTGCCTGAAGCGCTGCCCTACGGAAGCTATCCGCATACGGGGCGGCAGGGCGCACATCATTAACGAACGCTGTATTGACTGCGGCGAATGCATCCGGGTGTGCGATCATCACGCAAAGTACGCCCAGACCGATCCTCTGTCCGTTATTGAGCGGTTCAAGTACAAAATCGCCCTTCCTGCGCCGTCCCTTTATGGCCAGTTCAAGGGAAAAATTGGCCGTTCCCAGATATTGGAAGGCCTGATGAAAATTGGCTTTGATGAAGTGTTTGAGGTGGCAACCGGTGCGGATATCGTAACCCGGGCCATCCGTGAAAACATGCGCAACGCTACGCCCGATCAGCTGCCGCTGATCTCCTCCGCATGTCCTGTAATCGTCCGTCTGATTCGTTCCCGCTTTCCGGAACTGATCTCCCACATCGTGGATGTACGTCAGCCCATGGAGGTTGCCGCCATGGTGGCTCGGAAGGAATTCTGCAAAAAGCACGATGTGGATCCCGGCGATGTTGGGTGCTTCTTCATCACCCCCTGTGCCGCCAAGGTGACGGCCATCCGAAACCCCCTCAGCGTGAATCAGTCAGCCTGCGACGGAGCCATCTCCATGATTGAGATTTACGGCCTTCTTGCCAGCAGCATGAAGACCTATACGCTGCATGCAGAGCGTGCTACCTCCACCGCATACGGTGTGGGCTGGGCAAAAAGTGGGGGAGAAGCTGCCGCTGTTTGTCCCGAGCACAGCATGGCGGTGGACGGCATCGAAAACGTTATCCGGGTGCTGGAAGAAATTGAAAACAACAAATTGCGGGATCTGGTGTTTTTTGAAGGCGCTGCCTGCACCGGCGGCTGTGTGGGCGGACCCCTGACCTTTGAAAACAGCTACATTGCCCGTAACGCTGTAAAGGCGCTTATGAGCGGCTGCGATATCACCCACCCCGACGAGGCTGTGAAGGCTTCTTATCTGACAAAATACAATCTGTATAACGAACGGTCCATCACTCCCAACAGCGTCATGCGCTTGGATGACGATATCATCGAGGCCATGCGCAAGATGGAAGAAATGGAAAAAATCGTCCGAAGCCTTCCCGGCTACGACTGCGGAAGCTGCGGAAGCCCTACCTGCCGTACCTTTGCAGAGGATATCGTCCGTGGATTTGCTACAAAAATGGACTGCATTCATGTGCTTAAGGATCAGCTGAAGATCATGGCTCAAAAAATGGTTGAGCTGTCCAATACAACCCGAGAATAAGGAGAGAGACAAATGAAAGTTGTGGATTTGATGCATCTGCTGGAAGCAGAAAACCTCACCAAGGAAGTAAGCCTCGAAAACGAAGTTACCTGCGGCTACAGCTGTGACCTGCTCAGCTGGGTTCTTGCCCACGGCAAGCAGGGCATGGCCTGGAGCACCGTTCAGACCCATGTTAATGTGATCGCTGTTTCTGTGCTGATGGAAATGGCCTGCGTGATTCTGGTAGAAGGCGTGGAACCCGAGGAAGCAACCCTTGAAAAGGCTCTGGAAGAGGGCATGCCCATCCTTTCCACAGAAAAGACCGCCTATGAGGTATGCGGCATTATGAGCAAGGCCGGCGTTGCAGTGCCTGCCCGCTGACATGGATATCAGCTACGATTTTCATATTCACAGCTGCCTTTCCCCTTGCGGCGATGATGAAATGACGCCCTGGAACCTTGTAGGTATGGCAAAGGTGATGGGTTTGGACGCAATCGCCCTTACTGATCACAATACCACGCTGAATCTGCCCGAAGCCATGAAGGCAGGGGAAGCTTACGGCGTTACGGTGCTTCCGGGGATGGAAGTTTCCAGCAAGGAAGATGTGCATATCCTTGGTTACTTTCCCTCCCTGGAGGCGGCCCTTGCGGCAGGAGAGGAAGTATACGCACATCTTCCTGATATCAAAAACCATGCGGAGCTTTTTGGCAATCAGTACATTATCGGCGAAGATGACCAAGTTACCGGTACGCTTGATAAGCTTCTTATCAACGCTACTGATCTCAGCGTAGATGAGGTATCCGCCCTGATCCGAAAGCATGGGGGAATCGTGGTTCCTGCCCACATCAACCGGGGCAGCAACGGCATGATCGGCGCACTGGGCCTGATGCCCTTTTTGCCCGAATTTCCCATCGTGGAGGTCTATCCCGGGGTGGATTGCCCGGCCTATGCCACCAAGGGGCGTTTTCAGCTGCATTCAAGCGATGCGCACAGGCTGGATGCAATGCATGGCCCGGAATTTATGCTCTCCGTGGAGGAATGCTCTGTGGCAGGGATTTTTCAGCAGCTTATGCAAGTTATACAAAGCTAACCAAAAACCTTGAAAAATAAGATAAAAATTTATCAATCTCGATGAAAAAAGCGTGCATTTTGCCACAGCATGTGTTAAAATATATATGCTTTGTGCAAAAACAAATGCACGCTGTTTTGCATTACAAAACAAGGAGGTCTCGGTTGCCATGTCCAACAATAACGAAAAGTTTGAACAGCTGGCAAAGGTCATCGAGGAGCATAAGGATCAAAAGGGCGGTCTCATGCCCGTGCTCCAAGAAGCTCAGGCCATCTTCGGATGTGTTCCGCTGGATGTGCAGGAAATCATTGCTGAAGGTATGAACGTTACCCTTAGCGAAGTCTATGGTGTAGCCACCTTCTACTCTCAGTTCTCTCTGGAACCCAAGGGCGAGTACGTCTGCGGCGTGTGCCTTGGTACTGCTTGCTACGTCAAGGGCTCCCAGAAGGTTCTCGACAAGCTGGCTTCCGAACTGAACATCGAAGTGGGCCGCACCACTCCCGATGGCAAGTTCACCATTCAGGCTACCCGCTGCCTGGGCGCATGCGGTCTGGCACCTGTTATGATGATCAATGACGAAGTGTACGGACGCCTGACCCCCGAAGAAATCCCCGGCATCCTGGCCAAGTACAAGGCCTAAAAGCTATGCGGGATTTATCCATGCACGTTCTGGACATCGTTCAGAACAGCATAAAAGCGAACGCCACGCTGATTACCGTTTCCTTCACAAGGGATGAAAACGACATTTTCACCTTCACCGTGGAGGATGACGGCTGCGGTATGTCTCCGGAGTTCCTCGCCAAAGTGACGGATCCCTTCACCACCACGCGGACCACCCGCAAAGTGGGTCTGGGCATCCCCATGCTGAAGCAGAGCTCGGAAATGGCCGGCGGCACCTTTTCCCTCCAAAGCGAGCTCGGAAAGGGGACCATCATCAGCGCCAGCTTCGATCTGAAAAACATCGACTGCATCCCTATGGGAGAAATGTGCGATTCGCTTTTGACCCTCGTCATTCTGAATCCTGATCGCCCTGAGTTCGTATTCAAGGCATCGAGTCCAACTATGGAAGCCTTCTTCGATACCCGAATGGTTCGTGAGGCAGTAGGGGGAATCAGCCTGAATGAATCTGATATCAGCGCCTGGATGAAAGAAAGCATTGATGAAGAATTCAAACCTATCTTGGAGGTGTAACAATGAAATCCCTTGCAGAACTGGAAGCCATCCGTCAAAAGACTTTGAGTAAGGTTGGTACCCGAGTGGAAGGCGACGACGAAATCCGTGTTGTGGTCGGTATGGCTACCTGTGGCATCGCTGCCGGCGCCCGCCCCGTTATGCTGAAGTTCGTCGAAGAAGCTCAGAAGCGCAACCTGA
Source organism: Clostridiales bacterium (assembly GCA_015056145.1). Lineage (GTDB taxonomy): Bacteria > Bacillota > Clostridia > Christensenellales > Aristaeellaceae > Limiplasma. The sequence continues at coordinate 100,602 of SVGY01000004.1, read as the reverse complement.
AGAACGTCACCGTTTCTCAGACCGGCTGCATTGGTATGTGCCGTCTTGAGCCCATGCTGGACGTTATCGTTCCCGGCAAGGAAAAGGTTACCTATGTGAAGGTAAATCCCGATATGGTATCCCGCATCGTTGCCGAGCACATCGTCAACGGCCATGTGGTGACTGAATATACCATCGGCGCCGCCGAAGGCAAATAAGGATTACGCTAAGGAGGAACTATCATGGATCTTTTTCGCGCTCATGTGCTTGTTTGCGGCGGCACGGGCTGCACGTCCAGCGGCTCTGCAGAGCTGATCAAGCGCTTTGAAGAACAGCTCGCTGCTAACGGGCTGGACAAGGAAGTTAAGGTTGTCCGTACCGGTTGCTTCGGTCTTTGCGAAGCCGGCCCCGTTGTTATTGTTTACCCCGAAGGCACCTTCTACAGCCGTATCAAGGTGGAAGATGTTGACGAAATTGTTACTGAGCATCTGCTCAAGGGCCGTATTGTAAGCCATCTGGTTTACAAGGAGAAGGCCGATGAAGAAGAAGAGCACACCACTCTGGAAGACATCGACTTCTATCGTCCCCAGATGCGTCTGGCTCTGCGTAACTGCGGCCGTATCGACCCCGAGAACATCGACGAGTACATCGCTTTCGATGGTTACAAGGCTCTGGGCAAGGTCCTGACCGAGATGTCCCCCGAGGATGTCATTCAGGAAATGATCAAGTCCGGTCTGCGTGGCCGTGGCGGCGGCGGTTTCCCCACCGGCAAGAAGTGGCAGTTTGCTGCAGCTTCCAAGGCCGACCAGAAGTACATCATCTGCAACGCTGACGAGGGCGACCCCGGCGCTTTCATGGATCGTTCCATTCTGGAAGGCGACCCCCACTCCGTCATCGAAGCTATGGCTATCGGCGGCTACGCTATCGGCGCTACCGAAGGCTATGTGTACGTTCGTGCTGAGTATCCCATCGCTGTTAAGCGTCTGCAGCTGGCCATTGACCAGGCCCGTGAATACGGCCTGCTGGGCAAGGACATCTTTGGCAGCGGCTTTGACTTTGATATGTACATCCGTCTGGGTGCCGGCGCATTTGTTTGCGGCGAAGAAACCGCTCTGATGCACTCTATCGAAGGCGGCCGTGGCGAGCCCACTCCCAAGCCTCCGTTCCCCGCTGTGCGCGGCCTGTTTGACAAGCCCAGCAACATCAACAACGTTGAAACCTACGCCAACATTCCCCAGATCATCCTCAACGGCGCTGACTGGTTTACCAGCATTGGTACTCCCGGCAACAGCGGCACTAAGGTTTTCGCTCTGGGCGGCAAGATCAACAACACCGGTCTGGTGGAAGTTCCCATGGGTACTCCCCTCCGTGATGTTATCTACAAGATCGGCGGCGGCATCCCCAACGGCAAGAAGTTCAAGGCTGTTCAGACTGGCGGTCCTTCCGGCGGCTGCATCCCCGCAGAGAACCTGGATATCGCCATCGACTATGACTCTCTGACCGCTATCGGCTCCATGATGGGTTCCGGCGGTATGATCGTCATGGACGAAGACAACTGCATGGTTGACATCGCTCGCTTCTTCCTGGACTTCACCGTGGACGAGAGCTGCGGCAAGTGCACTCCCTGCCGTATCGGCACCAAGCGCATGCTGGAGATCCTCGAGCGCATCGTGGAAGGCAAGGGTGAACCCGGCGATATCGAAAAGCTGGAAACCCTGGGCGAGAACATCAAGAAGACCGCTCTGTGCGGCCTCGGCCAGACCGCTCCCAACCCCGTGCTGAGCACCCTGAAGTACTTCCGTCATGAGTATGAAGCACATATTTACGAGAAGCGCTGCCCCGCACATCACTGCCAGAAGCTGCTTAACTATGTCATCACCGACAAGTGCCGCGGCTGCACTCTGTGCTCCAAGGTCTGCCCCGCCGGCGCTATCACCGGTACCGTGAAGGAACAGCACGTGATCGACACTGCCAAGTGCCTCAAGTGCGGCGCCTGCATGGAGAAGTGCCGTTTCGGCGCTATCGAGAAGCACTAAGTTCTGCTTAAAGGAGGATCCATCATGGAACAGATGATTACTGTCACCATCGACGGCGTGCAGGTAGAAGTTCCTGCTGGCTCGACGGTGCTTGAAGCGGCTCGTAAAGCCAATGTTAAAATTCCCACTCTTTGCTTCCTCAAGGACATCAACGAGACCGGCAACTGCCGTCTGTGCGTTGTGGACTGCGGCGGCCGTGCTCTGCAGGCTGCTTGCGTGCTGCCCTGCACCCCTGGCATGGTCGTAAAGACCAACACCCCTGCCGTGCGTGAAGCCCGCAAGATGAACCTTGAGCTGATCCTGTCCAACCACGACAAGAAGTGCCTCAGCTGCGTGCGCAGCCAGAACTGCGAACTGCAGGCCCTCTGCCGTGAACTGGGCGTGGAAGATGGCGACCGCTTTGCCGGCGCTATGAACACCTACGAAGAAGATGCTACCATGAGCATCGTTCGTGATAACAACAAGTGCGTTCTGTGCCGTCGCTGCGTAGGCGCCTGCGCTAACGTACAGAAGATCGGCGTTATTGGCCCCGTTATGCGTGGCTTCAAGACCGCCATCGAGAGCCCCTTCGGCATGAAGCTGGGCCAGATGGCTTGCATCAACTGCGGTCAGTGCATCACCGCCTGCCCCGTTGGCGCTCTGAAGGAAAAGGACAACACCAAGGAAGTTTGGGATGCCATCAACGACACCACCAAGCACGTTGTGGTGCAGCCCGCTCCCGCTGTTCGTGCCGCTCTGGGCGAAGAGTTCGGCATGCCCATCGGCACCGGTGTTACCGGCAAGATGGCTGCTGCTCTGCGTCGTCTGGGCTTTGACAAGGTGTTTGACACCGATTTCGCTGCTGACCTGACCATCATGGAAGAAGCCAACGAGCTGATCGACCGTGTGACCAACGGCGGCGTGCTGCCCATGATCACCAGCTGCTCTCCCGGCTGGATCAAGTTCTGCGAGCACTACTATCCTGAGTTCATTCCGAACCTGAGCTCCTGCAAGTCTCCTCACGAAATGGCTGGCGCCATGATCAAGACCTACTATGCCCAGAAGGCCGGCATCGACCCCAAGGACATCGTTGTGGTTTCCGTCATGCCCTGCACCGCCAAGAAGTTTGAAGCCAAGCGTCCTGAGCTGAGCAACAACGGCCTGTTTGACGTGGATCACGTCATCACCACCCGTGAGCTTGCCAACATGATCAAGGAAGCCGGCATCGACTTCAACGCTCTGCCTGATGAAGACTTTGACAGCCTCATGGGCGCCAGCACCGGCGCTGCCGTTATCTTCGGCACCACCGGCGGCGTTATGGAAGCTGCTCTGCGTACTGCTTACGAAGTTATCACCGGCGAAACCCTCGAGAACGTCAACTTCACTGCCGTTCGCGGCATGGAAGGCATCAAGGAAGCTACCGTTAAGGTTGGCGACCTGGATGTGAGCGTGGCTGTAGCCAGCAGCACCGGCAAGGCTGCCGAACTGCTCGATATGGTCAAGAGCGGCGAGAAGAACTACACCTTCATCGAGGTTATGGGTTGCCCCGGCGGCTGCGTCAATGGCGGCGGCCAGCCCATCGTTTCTGCTCAGATCCGCAACTGGGAAGACATCCGCACCAAGCGTGCTCAGGCTCTGTACACCGAGGATGAGGCCAAGACTCTCCGCAAGAGCCACGAGAATCCCGAAATCAAGCAGATTTATGATGAGTTCCTTGGCAAGCCCAACAGCCATAAGGCTCACGAACTGCTTCACACCTCTTACGAGAAGAGAGATCTCTACCTGTAATTGGTAATCGCAAGGCTCCCGGTAATCCGGGAGCCTTGTTTTGCCTCGGTATTGAGAATGGGGGAGGGAGGAAAGCTGTGTATTGTGAAAAATGCCATGTAATAACCGAAAATGTTTTTTGCCCTGACTGCGGCAGCAAGCACCTTCGCCAGCCAGAAATCAGCGATCAATGCCTGCTGACGGTGATGGACAGCATGTTCGGGGAAGTGCTGGCTGATATACTTCGGGAACATAAGGTCCCTTTTGAGCGTAAAACGGCCCGAAAGGTGGGTCTGGGCGCATTGATGGGTTCTCTTTTTGAAAGATACTATTTCTATGTGCCTTATCCTCATTTTGAAGAGGCTTCCGATCTGCTGACTGCCTTTTTTGAAAACAACGGCAACATAGAAATATTGGGCTTTGAGGAAGTGAATGAGGCGGAACACATCAGCACAGAACCAGAAGATGAAATTGAATGATAAATCACAAAAAACCTCTGCACTCAAAAATGCAGAGGTTTTTTGAAAATCAATTATTTAGAGAGATTGCACAGCTCTGCAGCGATTTGCGCACCAAGCTTTGCATTGTTCAGTACCAGCTGTATGTTGGCCGCCAGCGATTTTCCATCGGTAAGGGTTTTGATTCTGTCCAGGAGGAAGGGCGTAATGTTTTTCCCTTTTATTCCCTGGGCGTTGGCTTCCTCTATGGCTTGATTGATGCAGGCGGTCATGGCGTCATCGGGCATGGCATATTCTTCCGGGATGGGGTTGGTAATCAGCATGCCACCCTTGAGGTTGCAAGTTTCCTTTACCGCAATGGCTGAGGCAATTTCAGCGGGGGTATCCATACGGTAATCCACTCCGAATCCGCTTTTGCGGCAGTAGAAGGCAGGCAGCTCGTCCGTGCCGTAACCGATAACGGTAACGCCCTTTGTTTCAAGGTATTCCAGCGTGAGCCCCAGATCAAGAATGGATTTTGCGCCTGCGCAAATGACATTTACTTCTGTCTGAGCAAGTTCTTCAAGGTCCGCCGAGATGTCCATGGTGGTTTCGGCGCCACGATGTACGCCACCAATGCCGCCCGTTGCAAAAATTTTGACACCAGCAAGATTTGCACCGATCATGGTGGTGGCTACAGTGGTAGCGCCATCCTCGCCACGGGCAAGAAGAACGGGAAGATCACGACGGCTTGCTTTGGTAACCTTCAAACCTTTTTTGCCGAGATACTCAATCTGCTCCGGAGAAATACCCACGCAGATTTTTCCGCCCAAAATGGCGATGGTGGCAGGCACTGCGCCATGATCACGCACCATTTTTTCAACAGAAAGGGCGGTTTGTACATTTTGGGGATAGGGCATTCCGTGTGAAATAATGGTGGATTCCAGCGCTACCACAGGCTTGTTATTTTTCAACGCTTCCGATACTTCCTCGGATACCCAGAGAAAATTTTTCAGGTTCATATCATCATATCTCCTTTGCGCAGACTAAGGGTTTTTTGAAGGTTTTCAGGGCATACGTCCGGAGAAACTGCGCTTGCAGAACCAGCGCAAAGTGTAGCCATTGCAAGACCGTAGCGCAGGTTTTCAAGGGTTGAGCATTGATTGATAATGCCGTGTAGTGCACCTGCAAAAAAGGCATCTCCGCATCCTGAAGAATTAACCGTGGTAGCGTACTGGGGCGGAAGAGCAAATTTTTCGGACGGAGTGGAGAGGAATGCACCGTCGCCGCCCAGGGTAATGGCAACGTTCTTTACACCCACAGAATGTAGGAAAGTAGAAGCTTTTCTGACAGAGTACTGGTCGCTGATGCTGATTCCTGTCAATACTTCTGCTTCATATCGATTCGCTTTTAGAAAATATAGGGATGGCAGGATCTTACGCAAGTGTTCTGCTTTTTTCCCTGAAACGGCATCGGCGCATAGGGGAGAGGTGCAGTGCTCCGAAAGATACATCAGCGTTTCTTCCTTCAAATTCGCATCAATAACAACATAATCACAGCTGTTGATGTAATCAAGCTGCGTCTCCGCCCATTTGGGGGTAAGGAAATCCATGATTTCCATAGCAGAAACAGCAAGGGCGATATTGCCGTTAGGGTGGTTGATGCACATATAGGTGGAGGTAGACTGATCCTCCATCACAAGGCACCGGGAAAGATCCATGCCGATTTGATTTGAAAAATTCACAATGTGATCATAGAAATGATCCTTGCCCAATGGGGCCAAAAGAGATACTTTGTGGCCAAGGCGAATAAGGTTTTCACCAATATTTCGTCCAACGCCTCCAAGGCTGGTTTGAACGCATCCTGGATTTGAATCCTGGAAAATCAGCGGCGAAGAGGATGTGGCGTTGATATCAATATTACATCCGCCTACAACGGCAATGGTTGCTTGCATTTGACTATCTCCAGTGCTGTTTGTTGTTCCTTAAAACAAGCGGTACAGGGATACCACTTTGCCAAGGATAGTTACTTCATCCACAATGATGGGATCCATGGTGGAGTTTTCCGGCTGAAGACGGAAATGCCCGTTTTCCATGTAGAAGCGCTTCACAGTGGCTTCATCCTCGATCATAGCGACAACGATATCACCGTTATAGGCACGGTTTTGCTGCTTGACAACAATATAATCGCCATCCATAATTCCCGCTTCAATCATGCTTTCGCCACGAACACCGAGGATATAATGGTCGCCTTCGCCCAGCATGGACTGGGGCAACGAGATGTAGTCCTCAATGTTTTCCGTTGCAAGAATGGGCGTGCCGGCTGCTACTGTACCAACAATGGGAACGCTGACCATTTCACTGGGATACACTTTGTGATCAGAGGGGATGGAAATAGCCCGGGGCTTCATGGAATTGCGGTTCAGGAGGCCTTTCTTCTCAAGGCGGATCAAATGACCGTGCACCGTAGAGGTGCTCTTGAGGCCGGTGGCATCGCAGATTTCCCGAACAGAGGGAGGATAGCCGTTTTGAAGTGTGGAAGATTCGATATATGCGAGGATTCTTGCCTGGGTATCACCACGGGTAGAACTCATGCGTCATCACATCCTTATATAGACTATATTCAGCATAACACAAGAACGCATGTTTGGCAATAGATGGGGGAACGAATGTTTTCATTATTCATCTTTTTTTTCGATATTTTCAGAAACATTTACCATTTCCGGCAAATGTACATTCTTGGCAGCCTCCCGCCGACGAATATCGCTCATTGCAGCATAATGCCTGCGGGTGGTATTCACGTCAGAATGGCCCAATGCATCTGCCACAAGGTAAATATCTTCGGTTTCGTGATAAAGCCTTGTGGCATAGGTGCTGCGCAGTTTGTGCGGGCTCATGCGCTTTTTAAGCGGAACGGCGATGGAACAGTATTTTTTGACCATCAGCTGAACTGCCCGCTGAGAAATGCGCTTTTTTTGCATTGAGAGGAACAAGGCTTTGCGGTTTTCTGGGTCAGTTTCGATGGTTTTGCGCTCTTGCAGGTAGGCCTGAAGGGCATCCGCAACTTCTTGGGGAAAATAAAGGATCACCTGATTTCCGCCTTTTCTCGTAACCAATACCGCATTCAGATGGAAATCCAGATCATCTATATCGATACCCACGCATTCGCTTACACGGATGCCAGTACCAAGAAAGAGCATCAGTATGGCCACGTCCCGTTTCTTGGTCAGCTGGTGCCATTTTTTCTGGCGGTCTGTAAGCTGGGAATCTCCCTCTGCAGCAACCTCCAGCAGACGGTTTACTTCTTCGCCGATCAGATAGAGGATGGGCTTTTCGTGCAGTTTGGGCAGGGACACCAACGCCGCTATATTGCTGCCAATTCGTTCTGCTTTAAAGAGAAAATCAAAAAAAGAGCGCAAAGAAGAAAGCTTACGCATAACGCCGCATTCATGGTTGCGAAACATCCTGGCGTTTTCGTCGCCTTCATCGGTGCGCTTGAAATACAGAGTCAGATAATCAGAATAGGTATGAAGATCACGGGCGCAGAATTTGTCGATATCCTCGTCAGTCCATTCTGAGGCGGGCTTTTGTGAAAAGTAGGGGATTTCCCGGCTGGCAAACTCACAAAACGTGCCTAAATCGATTGTGTACGCCATGCGGGTGAGAGGGCTTGTTGTTAAGGCAATGCTGTTGATAAAATCGGAACAGGATTTTGGCAGACTGCGCAGCATTTCACGGGTTCGTTCGGTACGAAAGGTTGCTAACTGCTCCTGATAGGTTTCCGAGGCCAATTTGGGTCACTTCCTGGATTTATAGTACAATCTTTTCGTAAAAGTATTCTTTAGCGAAAAGATTTATTCCAGTATACCCCTACTTTGCCTAAAAGTCAAGCCTCAGACTGGTTTTCGCTGCTGTTGATGCGACGATACTCCGCAATAGCGCCTGTGGCCAGCTCATCACAGCGATTGTTCATGGGATTATCAGCATGACCCTTCACTTTGTGGAAAGTTACTTCATGCCCCTTCTTTTTGATTATGGTCAGCAGCAGTTTCCAAAGGTCTGTGTTCTCCACAGGTTCTTTTTTGCTGTTGATCCAGCCATTCTTCTGCCACTTCTCCAGCCAGCCTTCCCTGAAGGCGTTTACCGTATAGGCTGAGTCGGAATAAACATCTACCACACAGGGCTCCTTCAGGGCTCCCAGACCGCTGATAACCGCAAAGATCTCCATGCGGTTATTGGTAGTATCTGCCATAAAACCGGACATTTCCTTGGTTTTACCTTTGAAGCTGAGGATGCAGCCCCATCCCCCGGGGCCGGGGTTTCCGGAGCATGCACCATCAGTATAGAGAATAACCTGTTTTTTTAGCTCACTCATCGGTCGTTCTGTCTCCGTTCATAGGCAGATGCCATAGCATGGTTTTTCTTGGCGCAGGCTTCCATTGCCTTCATCACAGTGCCACGGAAGCCGTTTTCTTCCAGAACCTGCACCGCTTCGATGGTGGTGCCGCCCGGAGAACAAACGTCATCCTTCAGCTTAGCAACATGATCGTTGGATTCCAGAACCATCTTGGCAGAACCGAACACCGCCTGGGCAGCAGCCTGCAGCGCCATTTTTCTTGGCATGCCCAGCTTGACTGCGCTATCCGCCATGGCTTCAATAAACATGTATACATAAGCCGGGCTGCTGCCGGATACGGCTACAACAGCGTCAAAAAGCTTCTCGGGAACCATTTGTACATGCCCAAGGCAACCAAAAAGTCCTTTTGCCCAGTTCAGCGCAAGGCTGTTGAAGGTGGTTTCTTCGCTGAAGGCGCTGTAACCGGCGCCTACAAGTGCAGGAGTGTTGGGCATGACACGAAGTATCTGAGGGTTGGACTCCTTTGCGTTCAGACCTTCCTGCAGCATGGCGGTGGTCCAGCCTGCAGCAATGGAAATGAAGCGCTTGTTCTTGGAATGACGAAGAATCTCATCCAGAACACCTTTCATGTACTGAGGCTTTACTGCCAGCAAAATGCATTCGCTTTCGATGACGCAGCGGGCGGCACTCTGCATTACCTGGATGGGATAAACATCCGTCAACTTCAGTATGGCTTCCTGGTTGATATCGTATACATTGGTTTCGTATGCATTTACATAGTTGTTTTTAAAGGCGGCTTTCAATATGGTGGAACCCATATTTCCGGCACCAATTACGCCTAATTTCATTCTTTCCACTCCCCCATCTTTTTTTCAAATGAAGGATGGCCATCGGCTCCTGAGTCCGACGACCATCCTTCAAGCCGGATTAGCATTTAGTTTTTAGGAACGGCATGCTCCACAATGGTAGTACCAACCTTTGCGTTGGCGTCACGGACATGCTTGCGCACATCCAGCTTAATGGCCTTCTTGGGGCACTTCTTGGCACACTCACCGCAGCCGGTGCAGGCCTCGTTTACCTCGTGAATCTGCTTCAATTCGCCAGAAATGGCCTCAAACTTGCAGGTTTTCTTGCAAATGGTGCAACCTACACAAAGATCACGGTCGATTTCAGCAATCTTTCGATGATCGAAGTCTGCCCAGATGGCTCCGGTGGGACAGGTTTCCGCACACATCATGCAGCCCACGCATTTGTTCATATCCAGTACAGGCAGATGATTCTGGATGGTGATAGCGTCAAACTTGCATGCAGTAGCGCACAATTCACAACCGATGCAGCCAATTTTGCAGTTGTCGCTGACCAGGAAGCCTTCTTCGGCTGCACGGCACAGAAGTCGTACAGGCACGGTTACAGGCTGGAGGCTGAGAACGCCCTTGGGGCATGCCTTCACACATGCGCCGCAGCTCTGGCATTTTTCAGGATCCACCTTTGCGATCTTGGAATGCTCGTCGATGGTGATAGCGCCGAACTTGCAGACGCTCACACAGGTTCCCAGACCCAAACAGGCATATTTGCAGGAACGGTTGCCGTCGTTAACCAGGGAGGCCGCAACACAATCATGAATACCATGGTAAACAAACTTACTCTTGCAGCGGTCAAGAGTGCCCTGGCACACTACAGTGGCCACGTTTTTCACAGAATCCGGAAGGGCTTCAATGCCCATGATCTCGGCAATTTGATTGGCAACGCCTGCGCCACCTACGGGACAAGCGCTGATGGGAGCTTTTTCAGCAACAATGGCATCGGCCAAGGCATCGCAGCCTGCAAATCCGCAGCCGCCACAGTTTGCGCCGGGAAGGCATTCACGGATAGCATCCCGTTTGGGATCGCTGGGCACAAAGAACACTTTGTTGGCAAGGGTCAGAAGCAGGCCGAACAACAGACCCAGACCCCCAAGAATAAGGGTCGCATAAAGGATTGTCATCATAATCGGTTGCTCCTTTCATCAAATCAGGCCCGAGAAGCCAAGGAAAGCAAGGGACATCAGGCCGGCTGCAATCAGCGCTCCGGGGAAACCATCCATCCACTTGGGCATATTGTTGGCAGCCAGACGTTCCCGAATAAATGCAAACAGAACGATGGACAGCGTAAAGCCCAGGGCGGAAGAGAAGCCGTTCAAAACAGACTGGAAAAGACTGTAACCGCTGGTGGAATTCAGAATTGCAACACCAAGAACAGCACAGTTGGTAGTGATCAAGGGGAGATACACGCCCAATGCCTGATACAGAGCACGGCTCAATTTCTTCAGTACAAGTTCGACGATCTGAACCAAAGATGCGATAACAAGAATAAAGGCGATGGTTTGCATGAATTCAATCTTCAGCGGTATGAGGATAAAATGCTCAATCATCCAGGTGAAGAAAGAAGCAATGGTCATAACGAAGGTAACAGCCATGCCCATGCCAAAGGCGGTGCCGCTCTTCTTGGAAACACCAAGGAAGGGACAGATGCCCAGAAACTGGGACATGATGTAGTTATTGACCAGAATGCCGCCGATAACGATCTTTATGATATCGCTCATAACATCATCTCCTCCTCTTCCTTTTCTTTCTTACGCTTATCCACATAAGCAACCAGGGCGTTGACCACCAGCAGCAGCAGGCCGAGGAAGATAAATCCACCGGAAGGCAGCAGTGCGAAGCTCATGGGCTGGTAGCTTGCGGGCATAATTTGGATACCAAAGATGGTACCAGCGCCCACGCATTCACGAATGGAGGAAAGGGTGGTCAGTGCAAGGGTAAAGCCCAGTCCCATGCCCAGGCCGTCAAACACGGATTCCACAGGGCCGTTTTTGAAGGCGAAGGATTCTGCACGGGCAAAGATGATGCAGTTTACCACGATCAGAGGAATATACATGCCCAATGCTGCGGAAAGGGAAGGAACGAAAGCCTTGAGCAGCAGGTCGATCATGGTAACAAAGGAAGCGATAACAACAACGAAACTGGGGATACGAACTTTCTCGGGAATAATTTTCCTGAGAAGCGAAATAACCAGGTTGGAGAAAACCAGTACGAAGGTGGCAGCCAGACCCATGCCGATACCGTTAACAGCGGCAGTGGAAATGGCAAGCGTAGGACACATGCCCAGCAGCAGACGGAACGTGGGGTTCTCGTTGAGGATGCCGTTCATGAAGATCTTTCCGAGAGGCTTTTTGCTCATGCTTTTGCATCTCCCTTCGCAGGTTTCTCAGGCTTCACATAGCCGAAGGGTTTGCGGGTGGTGAACTTGTCGATCATGGGAGTCAGCACGTTCATAAACAGAATGGCGAAGGAGCATCCTTCGGGGTAAGAACCCGCATTGCGCACCAGGAAAAGGATCAGTGCACAGCCAACGCCCATGATTACCCGGCCGGTCTTGGTAATGGGAGAGGTGACATAATCCGTCGCCATGAAGAATGCACCCAGAATAAGGCCGCCGCTCATGAGCTGGTACAGGGCATTATTGGGACCGCTTTCCACGGAATAGATCACGCCGTATTTGGCAAAGAACAAGATGAAAGCGGTGCCGATAAAGGTGACGGGAATCCGCCAGTCAATAACGCCACGCAGGATGAGGTAAATGCCGCCGAGAATCAGCGTCAGCTTGCAGGTTTCGCCCAGCATGCCCGGGATATTACCGGAGAACAGCTGCCAGAGGGTGTAGACAGCAGGCTTCTTGGCAAGAGGGGTTGCAACCGCCAGGCCATCCAGGGCCTGCGTACCAAGGCCGAACAGCTGACCCGCAACAGGCAAAACATCTGCAGTCATCAGAGTGACCCAGCTCATCATCAGGATGGTACGAGCGCCAAGAGCGGGGTTGATAAAGTTGTTACCAAGGCCGCCGAAAAACTGTTTGATCAGCACGATGGCAATAACGGAACCGACCAGCGCCATCCACCAGGGAGCATCAGCAGGCATGTTGAAGGCAAGCAGCATGCCGGTAACCACTGCGCTCAGGTCGGAAATTGTGGATTTATGATGGGTCAGCTTCTGGTAAACCCATTCGGAGCCAACAGAGAAAGCCACGCAGAGAGCAATAAGCATAAGAGCACTTTTGCCAAAGTACCATACAGCAGCCAGTGCGGTGGGAAGCATGGCAATAACAACATCCAGCATAATGCCTTTTGTGGAAACGGAAGTATTACGCAAAAAAGGAGAAGACGAAACAACCAGCTTTCTTTGCATAATTATTTACCTCCTTTCAGTGCAGCTTCTTCCCGGCGACGCTTGGTAATAACCTTTTTCAGCGACCGGAAGCTTTGGGTAAGATTACGGCGGGCAGGACAGCTCCAGCTGCAGGCGCCGCATTCCATGCAGTTCATTACGCCGGCGGCTTCTGCTTCTTCGTACATGCCCTTGCGCATGTATTTATCCAACATGGTGGGCGAAAGCAGCATCGGACAGGCTTCGATACAACGGCCGCAGCGGATGCAGGGGCCTTCCTGAGCCAGTGCGCTGAGCTTGTCCATCGCAAGAATGCCGCTGCAGCCCTTGGTTACAGGAATATCGTGACGGCTGATAGCCATGCCCATCATCGGGCCGCCATAAATCAGCATACGAGTTTCGGGCAGCATACCTTCGGAAGTATCCAGCAACCATTCCACAGGGGAACCAATTCGTGCCAGATAGTTCGCAGGCTGCTTTACGGTGCCGCCTACGGTGACAACACGGTCAATGACGGGGCGGCCTTCATATACAGCTCTGTGAATAGCGTAGCAGGTACCCACGTTCATAACAATAACGCCGATATCCAGCGGCAGACCGCCAGTGCGCACTTTGCGTCCCGTAAGAGCATAGGTCAGCTGCTTTTCGCCGCCCTGAGGGTACTGGGCCTTTAGACCGATCACCTCAATGCCCTCCCCTTCCTTCAGGCAGGCTTTCAGAGCTTCAATGGCGTCAGGTTTGTTGAGCTCCACACCGATTTTCACAGCGGGAATATTCAGTGCCTTCTTAACCAGACGGATGCCGCTGAGGGTTTCCTCGGCATGCTCCACCATCAGTCGATGGTCGGCAGAAAGATACGGCTCGCACTCTGCGGCATTGATCACCAGAGTATCAACATGCTTTTCCGGAGGAACAGCCAGCTTTACTGCGGCGGGGAATGTTGCGCCACCCATACCCACGATGCCCATAGTGCGGCAAAGATCAGAAAGCTCCTTTGCAGTAATGGTTTCGGGGTTTTCTACCGGATGGAGCTCCACCCAGGTGTCGGTATGGTCATTATCGATCACCACAGCATTTACCTGGGTACCGTTTGCAACGATACAGGGCATTACATCCACAACCTTGCCGGAGATGGATGCGTGCACTGCTGCGCTGACAAAACCGCCAGGTTCGCCAATCATCTGGCCCACTTTAACATAATCGCCCTTCTGTACCAGAGGCTTGCAGGGGGCACCGATATGCTGCTGAAGCGGTATGGTCACACGGGAGGGCAGCGGAGCCACTGTGATGGAAAGTCCGGCAGTTGCTGCCTTGCCGCCTTTTCCCTCGCGCGGATGAATACCGCCGGGAAAACGGTGAATGATACTCATGGATCATCGTCCTTCCTAATGAATTAAACTGTTTAATCCAAAAATTAGTATAGCATAAAGCCTTTATGCAGGAAAGAATAATCTGTACTTTCACAAGCGTGATTAAGGTTTCCTGTGTTGGTTTTTCCACTGCACGCCGCCATTGAGAATGGCACGGGCATGGGCGATACCACTTTCCTGCTGATCGCTGCTGACACCGATAAGCCTTGCCACTTCGTCGATACGGCCCTGCTTATCCAATTCGGTCACATTTGTGAAGGTTCTCTCCCCCACTACTTTTTTTGCAACCAGGTACTGATAATCGGCCATAGCGGCGATCTGTGCCAGGTGCGTTACGCACAGCACCTGGTGATAGCCTGCAATAGAGGCCATTTTCTCTGCCACCACCTGGGCAATATGCCCGCTGATGCCCGTATCGATTTCGTCAAAGATCATGCAGGGAATACCTTCATGGGCTGCTCCTGCGGCTTTCAGCGCCAGCATGAGGCGGCTCAGTTCGCCACCGGATGCTGTCTTGTCCAGCGGTTTCAGGGGTTCACCGGGGTTCGGTGCAATGTAGAACACTACATGATCGTCGCCCTCGGGCGTGGGGATTTTTTTCTGGCCCGGTTCAAGGGCCTCAAATACGCATGCAAAACGGGTATTGGTCATGCCCAGATCCCCAAGCTCCTTCTCCATGGTTTTCTCAAAGGAGGCGGCAATGTTTTTGCGCATCCGGGTCAGCTCTGCAGCTTCCGTCCGGTACTCATTAAGCTTGCGTTTGTAATCTGTCTCAGCACGCTGGAGTCGTTCCTCCATGTTACCAAGCCGGTTCAGTTCGTCACGGATGTCCTCGTGATGGCTTACCAGTTCGTCGGCTGTCATGCCGTAGCGGCGTTCCAACCTGTGGATCTGATCCAGACGATCCATCATCTGCTCAAGCCGTTCCGGATCAAAACTTTGTTGCTCAAGCAAATCCCGAAGCTCTATACCGATCTCCTCCACCTCGTAATGGGCGGTCAGGAGCCTGGCAGAAAGAGCCTGAAAACGCTCGTCCAGGTGACCAATCAACTGCATGGCATCCGCAGCTTCTTTCAGCTTGAGGGTTGCGCTTTCTTCACGCCCGCCGGAGTAAACCTGGCCGTAAGCGGTGCGAAGGGCCGAATCGATCTTTTCCGCACTCTGGAAATAATCCTTTTCAGCAGTGAGCTTGTCTGCTTCACCTATGGCAAGCTGCAAGGCATCCAGTTCCTTCACACGGGTGGTGAGGTATTCCTGGCGTTCTTCCCGCTGGGCATTTTCCTTACGCAAAGCAGAAAATTTGGCGCTGCTTTCCTTCCAGACGGCGTATGCCCGGGCGACATCTTCTTTTTTGGAAAGAAAAGCCTGATCCCCGAAGGAATCCAGAAAGCCCATATGCATTTTGCTGTCCAGTAGGCTTTGATGCTGATGCTGACCATGCACATCCACAAGAAGGGCAGAAAGAGTACGCAAAAACGTCAGAGGTACAATGGTTCCGCAAACACGGCAAACATTCCTGTCGGAAGAGGTTATTTCCCTCTGGATGGAAATGAGGCCATTATCATCTGTGAGTTGCTGGCTTTCCAGTACAGCCTTCGCCTTCGGGCAGTCGCTGATATCCACAAGAGCTTCCACGGACGCTTTGTCGCAGCCGGAGCGAATCAAACCACGGTCCGCCCTCTCGCCCAGCACCAGATTGATGCTGTCCACGATGATGGACTTACCGGCGCCGGTTTCGCCGCTGAGCACTGTCATGCCCTTATGAAATTCTATGGTCAGGCTTTCGATGAGCGCTATATTGCGCACCGTCATCGACAGTAGCATAACCTTTTCCGTCCTTTCGTCAAGACCTGTGCATCATACTGTTGAGGCGCTCCATCAGGGGCATAACCTCATCCACGGTACGCACAATCATCAAAATAGTGTTGTCGCCGGCGATGGTACCCAGCACCTCGGGCCATTGCAGGGAATCAATGGCTTCAGCGGCGATGTTTGCGCTGCCGGAAAGGGTGCGGATAACGATCTGATTATAGGCGCTTACAATGCTGATAACCGTTTCGGAGAACATTCTTGCCAGCCGCTCGCTCAGACCGCTGTCATTACGGCCGGCGGCAGCGTAGTGATAGGTTCCGTTTTTGCCAAGAACCTTGACCAGCCGCAGTTCCTTGATATCACGGGATATGGTGGCCTGGGTTACCTGAAAACCGTGGCTGCGCAGTTCGTCAGCAAGTTCTTCCTGGGTTTCGATCTCTCGGCTGTTGATGATTTCCAGAATGGTAATCTGTCGGGATGCCTTCATTCTTTTATCTCCTTTGTAGGATTATCTGGTCCACTCGGCCAGTTTGCATCGTATGGTGGTAAAGAAACTGCGGGGTTTGGTCTCTATAAACAGCGCAGGCTGTGCAGCACGGGTAACCACAAGTTCTTTGTCAGGGGTGAGAACAAAACTGCCCTGACCGTCTATGGAACACTGCACGCTCTGGGCGTGGGTATCATCCAGAGAAAGGGTGATGCATTGTTCCGGGGCCGCTACTACTGGGCGATGCTGCAAAGAATGGGCGCAGATTGGCGTAAGCAGAATGCACTCCACCGCAGGATGGACAATAGGGCCGCCGGCGGAAAGAGAATATCCCGTAGAACCCGTGGGAGTAGAAACGATCAACCCGTCTGCGATATATCGTCCGACCGTTTCCCCGTCAATGGATGCGTTGACGCCGATAAGCCTGGAATAACCGCCCCGACTCAAAACCACATCGTTGAGAGCGAGCCATACTTTGCCATCCAGTTGGGCCTCCAGCATCATCCTTTCACGGATGATATATTCGCCTCTTTTAAGCTGGGCACAGGCGGCTTCCAGCTGTTCCCACTCCACCTCGGCCAGGAAACCTACCGTACCCAGATTTACACCCAGGATAGGAAGGCCATACTGTACTGCTGTGGCATTGGCCCGGAGAAAAGTGCCGTCCCCTCCAACGGAAAGTACCGCATCGCAAAAAGAAGCGTCGCCGGGAAGCAATTGTATATCCGGACAGTTTTCAAGCCTTTTGTGCAGCCAGGGTTCTGCATATACACGGATACCTGCATTCAGCAGAGCATGAACCAACAGGCGGGCAACTTCTTCCAAATTCTGCTTTCTGTGGTGAATGATAAGAAAAATGGACTTCATTCTCTCGCCTGCCTTTCGGTGAATATTATAACATAAAATGCATAAGCATTCAATAAAGAATACTTATGCATGCATGAATTATTTTGCAAGAGTGCTATGAGCTGCCTCTACCACTGCACGGATAGTGTCATTATCAACAGCCGTAAGGTTTTCCGATGCAGGAAGAAGCTCGGTTATATATTCGATATTCCCCTCAGGGCCCGTAATTGGCGAAAAATCCAGCTGTGCCATACGGTAATCCATGGTTTCCACAAAATCCCGAATGCCTTCGACTACCTGCCTGTGTACTGCAGGGTCTCGCACAACGCCTTTTTTACCAACGTTTTCACGGCCTGCTTCAAACTGGGGTTTGATTAGAATATAGAAGCGGCCTTTGTTTTCCATTAGCTCGGCGGCCTTGGGAAGAATCAGCTTTACGGAAATAAAGCTTACATCCATTACCGTAACGGATGGAATATCAGGAATCTGCTCCCGGGTAAGGTAGCGTGCATTGGTGCGCTCCAGCACTACAACACGCTCATCATTACGGATTTTCCAGCTGAGCTGGCCGTACCCCACATCAATGGCGTATACTTTCTTCGCACCGTTTTGCAAAAGAACATCCGTAAACCCTCCGGTGGCAGCGCCGATATCCATGGCGATCACATCCGTAACGTCAGCGCCAAAAACACGCAGAGCCTTATCCAGCTTAAGGGCGCCCCGACCTACAAAAGGATTGGCTGCTCCCTTCACATGAAGATCATCCTCTTGGGAGATTTTTTCGGAGGCTTTGATTATCTTGACTTCCTTGCGATAAACCTGGCCTGCCATAATCAGGGCCTGTGCCGCTTCACGGCTGGGAGCAAGGCCTCTTTGCACCATGGCAAGATCTGCACGGACTTTTTCAGGCATCGTTGGTATCTTCCTTTCCAAGATGGCACAGTATGGTTTTCATAATGCTGTTGTCATCAAGCCCCACATCCGCAAGCAGATGGGCATGATCGCCGTGCTGGACAAAAACATCGTCCACGGCCAGCAAGGTAATATCGTGGTTTCCGGGCACACCAGCGGCAAACTCAAGCACAGCACTGCCGAAGCCACCGGCACGGACATGCTCTTCCAAAGTGAATACAGGAATGTTCTCAGAAAGGAGAGCTGCAAGCAAAGCATTGTCCAGCGGCTTGATGGTGGAGGCGTTGATAACCCGCAGAGAAACGCCTTTTCCGCTGAGCAGCTCTGCAACACGGAGTGCGGCAGCGGTCATGGAGCCAGTGGCAAGCAGCACAGCATCTGTTCCTTTAGAAAGCTGCAACCATTTGCCAATATGGAAATCCTCAATAACATATCCCTCCGGCAACACCGTCACATTTTTGGGATAACGGATAGCGCACGGGGAATCCATCTGGTGCGCCTTGCGAATCATCAACCGCAGCTCCGCTTCATCAGCAGGTGCCAGTACGGTCATGCCGGGAATGTGCCGCAGATAGGCAAAATCATAAAGCCCTTGATGGGATTGACCATCCTCGTTGGATATACCTGCTCTGTCGAGAAGGAACTTTACAGGCAGTTTCTGAATACATACATCATGCAAAACCTGATCATATCCCCGCTGAAGGAACGTGGAATATACAAAGAAGTAGGGTTTCATTCCGCCGGAAGCCATACCGGCGCACATGGTAACTGCATGCTCCTCGGCAATGCCCACATCAAAGAATTGCCCGGGATAGGTCTTGGCAAAGGCGTGAGTACCTGTGCCAAGAGGCATGGCAGCGGTCACCACCTGAAGGGAGGAATCGTCCCGGGCCATGGCTATCAGTTCTTCATTGGCTACAGAACCAAAGGACTTGGCATCAGAGGTGGCGTGTTTTTTGCGATCCAGATAAAAGGCGGAGGTACCGTGGAATTCTTCCGGAAGCTGCTCGGCACGGTTGAAACCGTATCCCTTTTTGGTTACGCAGTGGACCACAACGGGTTCCTTCAGGTTTTTGGCTTTTCGGAGAATATGTTCAAGCGCCTGTTGATCGTTTCCATCGATAGGGCCAAGATAACGAAAACCAAGCGCCGGAAAAAAACCTTCGCTTACCAGAAGGCTCTTAGCCATGGTGGATATGGCATGGATGAGGTTCACCAGCGGCTTGCCGATAAGCGGTACCTTTGAAAGGCCGTTCTTGATGCTGTGGCGTGCCTTGTTCCATTTCCGGCTGGCCCGCAGGCTGCTCAGATGCTGGCTCAACGCACCCACATTTTTTGCGATAGACATTTCGTTGTCGTTCAAAAGAACGATCAGACGGGTCTTGGCGTTTCCGCAATCGTTGAGGGCCTCATAGCACATGCCACCGGTGAGGGCTCCATCCCCCACCACTGCAACCACATGATCACTCTCGCCCTTTGCATCCCGTGCCCTCGCAAATCCAAGGGCAGCGGAAATGGCAGTGCTGGCATGACCCGCTTCAAAGCAATCATAAGGGCTTTCGCTTTTCCGGGGAAAGCCGGAAAGGCCGCCATAGGTGCGAAGGGTATGGAACTGATCATATCGGCCCGTAATCAGCTTATGGGCGTAGGTCTGGTGTCCCACATCGAAAATGATTTTATCTTCAGGCATATGAAATACACGGTGGAGCGCAAGTGTAATCTCCACAATGCCCAGATTTGAGGACAGATGCCCGCCGTTCTGAGATACGGTCTGTATGATTTTCGTGCGGATATCGTCTGCCAGTACTTCGCATTCCTCAAAGCTGAGGTTGCGAATGTCGTCAGGCGTTTTGATCTGCGCCAGGTTCATACTTCTCTCCTTTGTTCAGCGTCCTGTTTTCATGCCGCCGTGCTTGGAGCCAGCCTTTCCTCCCATGGAAATATTGTTGAGAATATCGGAAGTATAGGCGTAATTGCTGTCTTCTTTATCCTGCTGGGCTTCCATGGCGTACTTCACCATACGGTCGATAAGCTCGGCATAGGGAACGCCGCAGGGCTCCCACAGGTAGAAGGACAGGGAACCGGGAATGGTGTTGATCTCAGTGATGTAAAGGCCCTGGGAGGCATCGTCAAACATATAGTCGATACGGACAACGCCCTTGCAATCCATGGCATTGAAGATGTCGCAGGAAAGGCTGCGGATCTTTTCACGCAGCTCGGGTTCGATAGGAGCAGGCAAAACACGCTTCAGGGAGGCCATGCCCTTGGAGCCATTGTTGCCGTACTTATCCATGAAGGTGAGAAGATCGCCGCCGGAAAGAGGCATCTCAATCTCGCTGGCTTCCGCTTCGCCATTATAACCCAGCACGGAGCAGTTCAGCTCCAGGGGATCCACCAAGCCCTTCTCTACCAGCACCTTGCGATCAAACTCAAAGGCCAGGTTCAGGGATTCTTTCAGGCCGTCCCGGTCATTGGCACGGGTCACGCCAATGGAAGAACCAAGGGAAGCGGGTTTTACAAATACCGGATATTCCAGCTCGGCCTCAATGGCATTGAGCATAGCTACCGGATCCTTATCCCACTGGGAACGCAGATGGAACTGGCTGGGCAGTACAGGAAAACCGCAGCCACGGAAGAACTGCTTCATGTATACCTTATCCATACCGATGGCAGAGGCGCCGATACCAGAAGATGCATAAGGAATATTGCACAGCTCCAAAAGGCCCTGCACGGATCCATCTTCACCATGCATGCCATGGAAGACGGGAATCACGCAGTCCAGACGGGCAACTACTACCTGCTCAGGCTTACCGAAGAGGCCCTTGCCCTGCTGAATGGTGGTCAGTGCACGGGAGCCAGCGGTCAGATCCAGCTGAACCCGCTGGATGCCCTTGCGGTTCTCGTCAAAGGGAGTATAGGTGGAAATATCCATCAACGGAGCGCCGGTGAACCATTCGCCCTTTTTGCTGATATAGATCGGGATAACCTCGTAATTGGCGGGATTGGCGGCACGCATCAGCTGCACTGCGCTGATAATGGAAACCTCATGCTCGCAGCTGCGGCTGCCAAACATTACACCCAACTGAATCTTGCTCATAGTACTTTCCTCCAGACTGCTTTACGCTTCCTGATAATGATCCGGCAGATCGTTTTCGTAAAGGACGGTATCCGTCGGCTTCACAATAGTATGAAGCAGACGAGTGGAATCGTCCAGGCTATCGACACGGTACATGTTTTCTTCGGCAAAGCCGCCTTCACGAAGGCCTTCCAGAATGGGCGTGGCACGGTTTTTGCCAATGATGATGGCAATATCCGCTGCGCCGGCAATTTGTTTGCCGAATTCACGGTTATATTTCTCTTCGTCATTGCCCAATTCCACCATGCCGGGAGTGATGATAATGCGGCGCTGTGGGAACTGGCTAAGCACATCCAGTGCAGCTTTTGCGCCAACAGGGTTGGAATTGAAGGCGTCGTTGATGATGGTGAATCCGCCGGGATTGGTCATCAGTTCCAGACGGTTTTTGACAGGCTGAAGCTTTTCGATGCCCCGGGCAATCTGGCGGAGGCTGAGGCCAAGGTCGTTGGCGACGGCGGCTGCCAGCATGATGTTACTGATATTGTGCTGCCCAAGCAGCCTGGTCTGGCAGGGAATGCTGCCCTTATCCCGGATATGCAGGATAAAACTGCATCCGGACTGAGATACGCTCACATCGCTGTACCATACATCAGAAGTGGTTTCGTCGGTGCCGCAAAGAGTTTTATCGATGGTGGTATTTTCATACATTTCTTTGCAGAAACTGCCATCATCGTAAAAATAGCTGCGTCCGTCTTCGGGCAAGGCCTGAATAAGCTCGTACTTGGTTTTTGCTACACGCTGAATCGTCTTGAATGTTTCAAGATGCTGGGGGCCAACGGAGGTGATCACGCCGATAACAGGCTTTACAAGGCGGCACATCTCCTTGATATCCCCCACATGCCTTGCGCCCATTTCGCCGACAAATACCTGATAGCTGGGGGTCAGTTTTTCACGAATGGTACGGCTGACGCCCATGGGAGTATTGAAGCTTGCAGGTGTGATAAGAGTGGTGAATTTTTCGCTGAGGATAGTTCCCAGCACATGCTTTACGGAGGTCTTGCCATAGCTGCCGGTAATGCCGATGCGGATCAGATCTTTGCTGGCAAGCAGCTTGCGGCGGGCATCCCGGAAATAGCACTCGCTGATAAGCTTTTCAATGGGCCAGGCAAGCAGGCCGGCAAGGGCAACCACCAAGGGCAGGAGCAGGGGCCAGAGGCTGAGGCGGAACCCAGCGAGAATGGTCATTCTCACAAGGAAATATTCTGCCACGCTCACCAGCGTCATCACAATAAATAACACCACATAAAGGCGCTTGACACGGCCGGTGATCACAAAGGGTTTCTTTGCCTTCTTTTCTGTGAACAGTTTTGAAATAAACACTCCTGCCAATGCAGCAAGAACCATCATCAAAACATCCACAATAATCCGGGTTACGCCATGATACAACCCTGCGCCGTAGAGCAATTGGTTTGCAAAATATCCGCCAAGGCGAATGATAACAACGAAAACAACTGCAACAATTCCAGGAAGAAGTGCATGTTTCTTGTTCCGGCCGAGGGTACGGAAATATCCGGGGAACTGGTAGCTTTCCAGCTGGAAATAATGCAGGATACCCTTTGCGCCAAACAGGCAGCAAAGTACAGGCACAAGAATGTACGCTGCAATATCTACAATATCAGGAAAGCTGGGATTCATTATCTCAACCAGATGAAGCAAATTCATATTGCCGCTTGTGTTTACCATCGTATCAGGACTCAAGCCTCATTTCCTCCCAACAAAAACTGTTTTGCAATCACAACAAAGCGCTGCCATTCCTCCACGAAGGCAAAGTGGCTGCGGCCTTCAAACACCACAAGGCCTGCATCGGGAATATCCTTTTCCATCTGCTGACCCATCCACAAGGGGGTCTCCGTATCGGCGCTGCCCCAGATGAGCAGGGTGGATGCTTGAATTTTTGGAAGCAAAGGCAATAGATCCTCGTTGATGACCTTGACAAAAGTTGCCCGCATATTCTCGCTGAGCTTGATATAGTCCGGGGAGCCATAGCGGTTGCGCAGGGCGGTCTGCCACTTCTCCACCGGCTTTTTCATAAATCCGATCTTCTTGAGCTTGTTAAGGAAACCATTCATGCGCTTGAACTGCTTCTGACGCTTTTTCTGTCCTTCGCTAATGGGCTTGCGGATGCCGGCGCCTCCGGTGATGACCATCTTATCCACACGCTCCGGATGGTTTGCGCTCAAACAGATCGCCACACGTCCCCCGAAGGAATGGGCGATCACGTTTACACGGTCGATTTTAAGTTCAACCAAAAGGCCCAAAAGCTGCGCCGTGTATTCCGGTACGCCCCAGGGTTCCGGAGGTTCGCCGCTTTTGCCGTGGCCTGGAAAATCAACTGTAAGTATGGAAGCCTTTTCTGCAAGGCTGTTTTGAATAAATGAAAAGATAGAGCCGTCACAGCCCCAGCCATGGAGAAACAGAATCACCGGTCCATCGTTCTTTGGCTGCCACTGGTAGTAAAGCTTGCAGCCGTGGATCGTCGTTTCCAAAAAAGCACCGCCTTTCCTGAAATCCCATGTTATTCTACCCCATATTATGCAAAAAGAAAAGGCTTTATTGTTGAATTCATTCCAAAATCATTGCAGGATAAGGGTTTTCTTTTTCAAATTACTTTGCAGATGTAACGCCTCTTTCGGCGGCTGATCTGAAATTCAGCACTGCACCAGAGGGGTACGTCCACGGTGGACTCCAATACGCATCCAAGCCTTTCGCAGGTACGGATGCTGGGATGATTATCCTCATCTGTGGTAATAACGAAGGTGCTGTAACCAAAAGCCTTAAAAACAGGCATCACAAGACGGCAGGCCCTGTATGCATAATGCCTGCCCTGGTAGGGTGGATCCACATGATAGCCCACATGGCCAAGATAGAAAAGAGAGGGACCGTCGCCAATTCTCAGAGCGATCTCCCCCGCCACTCTGCCCGACTTGATATCAACGATATCAAAAATCAGGCTGGCAGCATGGTCGATGATGGCGAGCCGGGCAGAGTATTCTCTTGGCATTAGGGCGATCTGCTCATCCTGGTACATCCATTCCCTGTGGCGACCGCAGCGGACGAACTGTTTTTCAACCGCCCTTATCATACTTCCTGCACAGTTACCCTGGGTACCAGAGCATCAAATTCATCCTTGTGCAAAAGTCCGGTGCCGTCGGTCATAACGCTGGCTGCGCCTGCTGCCACGCCGTAGCGGAAAGCTTCTTCCAGAGGCAGACCGTTGTCCAGACCCATCATAACTCCGCCGATCATTGCATCGCCTGCACCGACGGTGGAACGGGCTTCTACAGAGAGAGCCGGAGCAAACAGGGTTTTGTTGCCTGTAATGAGCACAGCGCCCAACTTACCCATAGAAACGATTACATTCTGTGCGCCATAGTCCATCAGGAAAAGAGCAGCCTCACGGATTCCACGAAGGGTTTTCAGCTCCTTGCGGACGATGGCTTCGATCTCCGGCAGGTTGGGTTTGATAAGATACGGTTTTTCCTTAATGCCATGCAGGAGGGAATCGCCGGCGGAGTCCAGAACAATGCGTTTTCCGTCCAGCGCCTGCATGCAACGGCGATAGGTATCATCCTTGCATCCAGCGGGCAATCTTCCGCCAAGCACCACATAGGAGCTATCAGCAGCCTTTTCCTTCAGAAGGGAAATGAATGCGTCAAGTTGTTCCTCGGTCATGGTGGGGCCAGGCTCATTGAGCTCGGTAATCATTTGGGAGGATTCGTCGAATATTTTCAGATTGGTACGAACCTCGCCAGGCAAAGTGAGGGAGCTGAAAGTAAGGTTTTCCTTCCTGACCAGCCGTTCAAAATTGCTGGCATTGCTCTCTCCCAGGCAAGCCACGCACCCCACAGGGACGTTCAGCCGGGAAAGAACGATGGCTACATTCAATCCCTTGCCGCCCACATCCAGCCGGACATCTTTCAGGCGATTCACCTCGCCGGGATGGAGGCTTTCAAGGGAAGCGGTCTTATCGAAGGAAGGATTCATGCAAACAGTAGTAATCATAACATGCAGCTCCTTTGTTGGAATGAAAAAGCAGGAAAGCGCACTGCACAGCGATTAACCATGCAGTGCGCCTGAAAAACCTCGCAAAAAGGAGGATTAGTCTTCGTCGTCCTCGTCCTTCTTGGCGTTTTCGATGATCTTCTGAGCCACGTTGGCGGGCACTTCTTCATAACGTTCAAACTTCATGATGAAGCTGCCACGGGACTGGGTCATGGAGCGCAGGTCGGTAGCGTACTTGAACATCTCGGACAGGGGGGCTTCAGCATCCAGCTGCTGGCCTTCTTCCACCTGATTGGAGCCCATGATACGGCCACGGCGCTTGCTCATATCGCCCATGACGTCGCCCATGTACTCATCGGGAACGGTCACTTCAACGTGCATAATGGGCTCCAGCAGAACGGGGCTGGCGTCCATGCAGCCCTTCTTGTAAGCAATACGGGCGGCAGTCTTGAAGGCCATTTCAGAGGAGTCAACGGGGTGATAGCTGCCATCGTACAGCTTGGCGTGGAGGCCAACCATGGGATAGCCAGCCAAAACGCCCTTTACGATGTTTTCACGCAGACCCTTTTCAACAGAGGGGATGAAGTTGCGGGGCACAGCGCCGCCGACGACTGCATCTTCAAACTCGAAGTCCACGCTGGGATCGGCAGTGGGAGAGAACTCAATCCACACATCACCGAACTGGCCGTGACCACCGGACTGCTTCTTGTGGCGGCC
Organism: Clostridiales bacterium; assembly: GCA_015056145.1. Taxonomy (GTDB): domain Bacteria; phylum Bacillota; class Clostridia; order Christensenellales; family Aristaeellaceae; genus Limiplasma. The sequence goes on along the minus strand of SVGY01000004.1, from coordinate 74,564 downwards.
CTGGCAGGAAACCTTCTTGCGGATGGTCTCACGGTAGGGAATGCGGGGATCTTCCAGGTTGGACTGAGCACCAAACTTCTGGGCCAGCTTGCTGCGGATAACATCCAGATGCAGTTCGCCCTGGCCGGAGAGGCAGGTCTCGGTGGTTTCCACGTTCTTTTCCAGCTTGATGGAGGGATCTTCTTCCATCAGGCGGGCCAGGCCGCTGAATACCTTATCTTCTTCACCCTGCTTTACGGCGAAAACAGCCTTGCTGATGCAGGGGATGGGATATTCGATAGAGGGATACTTGATGGGGTTGGCGGGATCGCAGAGGGTATCGCCAGTGTTGGTGTACTGCAGCTTGTTCAGGGCGCCCATGTCGCCGGCGTTCAGCTGCTGGGTAGCGATCTGCTTCTTGCCACGGAGAACGAACAGACCGGTAACCTTTTCGGACTTGTCGCTGGTAGCGTTGTAGAGGTTGCCGGCGCCGTTGAGGGTACCGCTCATCACCTTGAACAGGGACAGCTTGCCAACGAAGGGGTCAGCAATGGTCTTGAAAACAAAGGCGCTGAAGGGCTCGTCGTTGGAGCACTTGCGGGTAACTTCTTCGTCGTTCTTGGGGTTGATACCGGTGTAAACGCCACGCTTGGGGGAGGGCAGGAAGTCTGCGATCACGTCCAGCATCTTGGCCACGCCAACGCCGGTCAGGGCAGAGCAGGGCACAACGGGGCAGATTTCGCCGGAGAACATACCAGCCTTGAAGCCTTCCAGGATTTCTTCGTGGCTCAGTTCGCCTTCGTCCAGATACTTCATCATCAGCTCTTCATCAGCGCTGGCTGCGGCTTCGGTGATTTCTTCCAGAGCAGCTTCGATGGCGTCGGACATATCAGCAGGAACGGGAATTTCCTTGGGTTCGCCCTTGTTGGTGCGCTCGTAGGCCTTGTTTTCCAGAACGTTCACAACGCCCTTGAAATTAGCGCCATTGCCAATGGGCAGAAGAATCGGCACAACAGAGCTACCGAACTTCTCACGCAGCTGAGCTTCAACCTTGGCAAAATCGGCATGCTCACGATCCATCTGGTTTACGATGAACATCTTGGCAACGCCATTTTTGGAGGCCAGCTTCCAGGCTTTCTCTGCGCCGACGGAAATGCCGCCCACAGAGCTTACCACGATACCGCAGGTTTCAACAACACGCAGGGGGCCCATGGCCTCGCCGATGAAGTCGAAGTAGCCGGGAATGTCGATAACGTTGATCATCTTCTGCTTCCATTCGATGGGAGCAGTAGCTGCGCTGATGGAAATAGTACGCTTGATCTCTTCGGGATCAAAGTCGGTGACGGTGTTGCCGTCTTCAACGCGGCCCTGACGATCGATTGCTTTCGCAGCGAAGAGCAAAGCTTCGGTCAACGTGGTTTTGCCCTCGCTGCCATGCCCCATGAGGGCGATGTTACGGATGTCCTTGGTTTGATAGTTAGCCATTATGGATCCCCCTTAAGTAAGTTTGGATATCAGCATCTGCCATAAAACCATAGCAGAAAATGAATCAGATTCATGGCCCCAAAAGGGTCCCGAAATGAGAAAATGCAATTCAACTCATTACATCAGGTAATATTGTAACAGATATGCGAAAAAAAGAAAAGAGAAAATTTGAAAAAGCAATGGAAAAAAAGGCGAAATTTTTGCCAAATCCCTTATTTATCAAGGTAAACAAGTTTCAGGTAACCTTCTAGATTTCCGTGGGTACTTACCTTGATTTGAGGGATTTTAAGCATATCCATGCAAGCCAGCAGTATGGCTATGCCGTGAACAACAATATCCGCCCTTTGCTCCTGCAGGGAAGGCATGCGAAAACGCTCTTCAAGCGGCATGTCGGCAAGCATCAGCGCCAGCCTTTCCACCTCCTGGCGGGTAAGCACATAACCATGCACATGCTGACGGTCGTCATGAGGGATTTCCTGGGAAATTGTAGAGCAGGTGGTAAAGGTACCGCCAACCCCAACCCAGTTTATGGGGGTTTGCGAAGTAAATCTTTCAAAAACAGGCTGGAGAATCTCCTTGCACTTTTCCACAACAAACCAAACCGAGGGCCCATCCGTAATGGGATATAGCCTGTGAAGCCGTACTGCGCCCATCTGCAGGCTGTCGCTGTCCTCCAGGTGAAGATCTGTACCTATGGCAAGTTCCGTGGATCCTCCGCCGATATCGATCATGCCGCATTGTCCCATATCTGCTGCACCTACATAGGAAAGAGCGGCTTCCTTTTTGCCGGAACATATGTCCATCTCAAGGCCGGTTGCTTCTTCCAGGGCGCTGATGAGCACAGCCTGGTTGGCGGCATCCCGAATGGCGCTGGTGGCAAAGAGGTGCACTTTCTCCGCCCCCATGTTCAGCGCTTCCTGGTAAAACTCCCCCACCTTTTCACAGGCAGAACGGATCATCTCCGGGCCGATATTGCCGTTTTCATCCAGAGCCGCAAAGGTTCGCAGCCCTTCCCGAAAGCGTTTGATCCTGTGAAGTTTTCCGTCTTCCACTTTTGCCACGAGCATACGCAGTGAATTGGAGCCGATTCCGATTGCCGCAGTCTTCAAAAAAAGCACCTCTTCCGTAGAAAAATACACAAATACCCTCTCTTATGGAGAGGGCATATTCTCTTCGCCATAAAGGGCTTCCGGATTGTCAAAAACGATCTGGACTTCATTGGGGAACATATAGCCGTATTCGGTTCTTGCCATGTTTTCGATATATGCATCGGAAGTGCTGTACTCCAGATCTTCCTTTAATTGCTGGTTTTCCTCCTGAAGGCGCAACAACTGCTGATCCGCCACTGCCTTTTGCTCCGTTACATCCCGGAGATCCTTGTTGAGGGAACTGCTGAAAACAAAGTAAACGATCAGAATCACAGCCAGCGTTGCGACAAGTGCCCATACATTGATGGTTTTGCGCATGACATATCACTCCCGACGTTTTTTCTTAAACAGTTGTTTTCGACGGGGCATAAGCATTTTCCTGCCGGATTATTGTTTTTTCCTTCCACTGAAAAATCGTTTCCGAAGCCAGCGGCCAGAGAAATGAAGCAGTCTTCCAAGCCCGCAGGTATACAAAAGCGCACCCATTACCACCGCCAAAAGGTGATACAGTTGCAGTCCATTTTCCATGCTCAGCAGGGAAAGAATAACAAGCCCAGCCCCGGCTACCAGCAGCGCAACTATATCTGCTGCAGGTCTTGCCTTTCCAAATATCAGCCCTATATCCAACAAAAAACCCAGCAGAAATCCTATGGGAAGCGCAGCAAGAAATACGCTGGCTTGCTTTGCGGTTTCAAAAAACAGCTTCATTTTTCCCTGTGAAAGAGGCTCCCGAAAAACCCAAGCCTTTTGGAGGGATTTTCGTAGTTAATTCCGTCGATCATGCCATCCACATCCAGTTTTCCCTCTTCCAGCAAAAGCCTCCCTATATGCAGATTCTGTCCCGTGAGTATCATGAGGCCGCTTTCAAGCCGCAGAACGATCTCGTTTTCATGATAGCTGCATACGTCGCTTACTCCTGTAATGCAGGCACGCCTCCGCCTGTCGATCTGCAGTGAATGAGGCATTTTTACGTTGTTTGGGATGCTGTTTTCCTGCATGCTCATTCCCCTCTCTGCTTTTTCTGAATAACTCTATGCAGGCCAAATTCAAAAAAGACGGCTTGACAAAAGCCTATTCTTTCATTATCGTCTCCCTATCAGACGATTCGGCAAGGAGGGGTGCATGTGAGCAAACGTGGCCGTCATTCCATTATGATGCTCTGCCTTTCCGCCCTGATATGCGCACTTATGGTTATAAGCACACTCTTTTTCCGGTTTCCTCTGCCTGGCACCGATGTAATGTTCACCTTTCAGGTTTTGATCGTTTTGCTATGCGGCCTTGTTTTCCCCCTTCGATATGGGCTGTATGCGGTGGCAGGGTATATTGTGCTTGGATTTGTGGGTTTTCCTGTGTTTTCTTCGGTGAGCGGACCTGGAGTGGTGGTTGCGCCATCCTTTGGGTATCTGTTGGGATTTCCCTGTGCAATATGCATGGAGCGCATTTTCCGCCGGCGTTTTTCAAACAAAAAGAGCTGCGATGTTCTCGCAGCCCTGATGGGGATATGCGTAATGTATTCGGTCGCTCTTTTCTATATTGCTCTGTTAATGAATCTGTGGCTGAAAAAGCCTCTGGGTGTAGGTGAACTTTTTTCCGTATATTGCCTTGCTTTCCTTCCCCTGGATATCATCAAGGCCATACTGGCTGCCCTCATTGCACCAAGACTGCGCAAAGCGCTGAAGCTCTCTTAATAAGGGAGCTTTTTTTCAATGGGCTGATGAGTGAGAGCGATCTGGCCGCCATTGAGCTCCGTCAAAGTCTGGCCGGAACCATAAAGCCGGTATTTGTATGTGCAAAGGCCTTCCATACCCATGGGGCCCCTTGCATGGATTTTTCCTGTTGCTATGCCCACTTCAGCGCCAAGGCCGAAAAGGAAACCGTCGGCGAAGCGGGTAGAGCAGTTATGGAAAACGTCCGCACTGTCAACCAGGGTCATGAAGCGTTCCACATGGGCAGCGTCGCTGGAAAGAATAGAATCCGTATGATGGGAACCGTAGTGGTTGATATGGTTGATGGCTTCATCCAGTGAATCCACAATTTTGATGGAAAGGATAGCATCCAGGTATTCGGTTTCCCAATCCTCCTCGGTAGCGGGTGCGCAGCAAATAATCTTCTGCACGGCTTCATCGCCCCTGAGCGTCATGCCTTTTTCCTTCAGCTGCCTGGCAACCTCGGGCAGGAAAGCTTCGGCAATGTTGCGGTTAACCAGCATTGTCTCGGCTGCATTGCATACGGAAAGATTCTGAGTCTTGCTGTCCACAGCTACTTTTACTGCAAGTTCAAGATCGCAGGGATCATCCACATACACATGGCACAAACCTTCCGCATGCCCAAGGACAGGGATTTCGCTGTTTTGCATAATGTAGCGGACAAAAGCATTGCTGCCCCGGGGAATGATCAGATCGATGCTTTCGTTCTGTTTAAGCATCTCCTGCACATCCTCACGGGTATGGAGAAGACTGCACCATCCTTCGGGCAGACCAGCCTTCTGAGAAGCTTCGCAGATGAGGCTGGTCAAGTATTCATTGGTTTTGATGGCTTCCCGTCCGCCCTTGAGCAAAACAGCGTTGCCGCTTTTGAGACAAAGAGAGGAAATCTGCACAAGCGCATCGGGCCGGCTTTCAAAAATGACGCCCACCACACCGATGGGACATCCGGTACGGTAAAGATTCAGCCCGGGAGAAAGTTCCATGGCATAGGAAACCGTGCCCAGGGGATCTGGCAGCTTGGCCAAAGCCCTGAGCCCATCTGCCATACGCTGGCATTTGGCTTCGGTCAGTTTCAGGCGGCTCAGCAAGGGAGCAGCAAGGTTTTCTTCCGTTGCCTTGTCCACATCAATTTTGTTCACCTCAAGCAGCTCCGGCACATGGCTGAGGATGCTGTCCGCAATCAGTAAAAGGGCCTGGTTCCTTGTTTCAAGGTCTGCGGCGCAAAGAGAAAGAGCCGCTTTCCGTGCATTTTGAGCCATAAGGCTGATAGCGCTTTGTTCGCTCACAGTGCAACACTCCTAAACTAATATACATACGCATTATATCCGATGGTATTTCCCTTGGCAATAAATGCCGATATTTCAAGCAAAAAGAAAACATACCATCAGAACATTTCCATAAATTTGCGCCTTGCGGCAGACAGATTTCCGGTTTCCAGCCAGCACAGATCAAGCTCTCGTGCGGGAAGCGGCTGCTCCATTTCCAGCTCAAACAGCCCTCCATTCAGGTTGGAAAACTCCCTTGTAACACAGGAAACTCCAAGGCCTATGCGTGCAAAATCCACCATAAGATCATGGGCGCCCAGCTCAATTTCTGGCCGGAGCCTCACGCCGGAAAGGCTGAACTGTTCGTCGATCCACCGGCGGGTATTGGAGAGTTTTTCCAGCATAATCAGCGGCAATTGCGCCACTTCTTCCCGCTTGAGCCGCTTTCCTTTCAGATGACTGTATTTTTCTCCGGCTACAAAAACATCGTGCAATTGAAGGCAGCACTTGCGGGAAAGCTTGTCGTCCATAACGGGTGAATTGACAAACGCCATGTCAATTTTACCAGCCGCAAGCAAACGAAAGGCTTCGGTGCTTGTTCGGTTGGTTACTTCCAGCCTCACACCCGGGTACTGATCGTGCCATCGCTGCAAATATGGCAAAAGAAAACGCCTTGCCACCGTATCCGCAGCGCCGATCCTGAGAGAGCCCTCCCGGAACTGCTTCAGCTGTTCCAGCTTGTTTTCGGCGTCACCGATGGTATCCAGTGCCGGAGAGATCATGGCATAAAGCTCCTTTGCCTCCATGGTGGGCTTGACGGCACGACCCGACCGCACAAAAAGCTCCACTCCAAGCATGGCCTCCAGCTGACGTATGCTCTGGCTTACGGCAGACTGGGTTACAAACAGTTTTCCAGCAGCTTCTGTAAAGGACGAACATTCGTACACTTCCGTAAATACACGGTATGAATCGAGCGAGAACTTGCCTTTCATGATTTGCCTCCAAAATTATTAGAAAAACTAATCCAAAACACAATAATCAAATATTTACTTATAGAGAATAGTATAGTAAAATGTGTTTGTCAAGTCAAAGCTATGCAAGCATAGCCATTGGAAAGGACGACTGAATTATGGAAAGAACCGTAGGAACCGTAGTGCGCGGCGTGCGTACCCCCATCATCCGTGAAGGCGAGGACCTTGCAGCTATCGTAACCGACAGTGTTGTAAACATGCTCACGGCTGAAAATGTCGAAATCGGCAATAAGGACGTTATCGGCATCACCGAATCCGTTGTGGCCCGTGCTCAGGGCAACTACGCTTCCGTGAAGGATATCGCCGCAGATGTTGCCGCCAAGTTTGGCTGCGACCACATCGGCGTCATTTTCCCCATTCTTAGCCGCAACCGTTTCGCCATTTGCCTCAGGGGCATGGCTATGGCTATGAAGAAAATCACCCTGATGCTCAGCTATCCCGCTGATGAAGTGGGCAACCACCTCTTCGACGAAGATATGCTGGATGAAAAGGGCGTTGATCCCTACACCGACGTTCTCAGCGAGGCCAAATACCGGGAGCTTTTCGGCTATGTGCTGCATCCCTTCACCGGCGTTGATTATGTGGACTACTACAAAAAGCTTGTAGAAAGCTGCGATTGTGAATGCGAAATCATTTTCGCAAACCGTGCTGCAGCCATCCTCGATTACACTGACAGTGTTCTGTGCTGCGACATCCATACCCGCAAGCGCACTCAGCGCCGTCTGGTGAAAGCCGGCGCCAAAACCGTGCTCTGCATGGACGATATTCTTAACGCCTCCGTAAACGGCAGCGGTTACAACGATTTCTGCGGCCTGCTCGGTTCCAATAAGGCCACCGAGGATACTGTGAAGCTCTTCCCCCGGGACAGCAAGGCTTTCGCCCTCCGTGTGCAGCAGCTCATGAAGGAAAAGACCGGCAAAACCGTAGAAGTGCTCGTATACGGCGACGGCGCCTTCAAGGATCCTGTAGGCAAAATTTGGGAGCTGGCTGACCCGGTGGTTTCCCCCGGCTATACGGACGGCCTTGCCGGCACTCCTAACGAGCTGAAGCTGAAGTATCTGGCCGACAACGACTTTGCCAATCTTTCCGGTGACGAGCTCAAGGCTGCCATTTCTGACCAGATCCGCAAAAAGGACGGCAATCTGGTGGGCCAGATGGCATCTGAAGGCACCACTCCCCGTCAGCTCACCGACCTGATCGGCTCCCTCTGCGACCTGACCAGCGGCAGCGGCGACAAGGGTACGCCTGTTATCTACATTCAGGGTTACTTTGACAATTACACCAACTGATCTTCTGTGCGCCCGCAAACCGGGCGCATTTTTCACATTATGCTGCTAAAGGAAGAAAAACATGTTGTTCAATGCATACAACGGGAGCGTATCCATCGAAGATACCACCATGGACTACATTCGCTTTGGCAAGGGAGAAAAGGATCTCATCCTTTTGCCCGGGCTTGGGGATGGTCTTGTTACCCTCAGAGGAAAGGCCCTGATGATGGCCGCATCCTATGCCAAAGTGACCAAAGGATATACGGTTTACATGTTCAGCCGGAGAAACCTTCTGTCCGCACAGTTCTCAACGGATGATATGGCCCGGGATATCGATTGCGCTATGGGAAAGCTGCATATAAAAAACGCTGACATCATTGGTATTTCCCAGGGCGGAATGATCGCCCAGAAACTGGCGGTGCTCTATCCGCAGCGAGTAAACAGGCTGGTGCTCGGTGTATCCGCAGCTGGCTGCAATGAGTACATCAAAGAGGCAATCACTCTTTGGATGGACTGTGCATTAAAAGGTGATTACAAAAAACTGATGGTTGACACCGCCGAACGTTCCTACAGCGAAAAGCAATTGAAGACCTATCGCATGCTTTACCCCATCCTGACCCGTATCGGAAAACCGAAAAGCTTTGACCGTTTTCTAATCCTGGCCAAGGCATGCATTACTCATGATGCAAGGGCACAATTACCAAACATCAGCTGTCCCACACTGATCATTGGGGGAGATGCTGACAAGATCGTAGGCCCCGATGCAGCCGGCGAACTGGCCGGGCTGATTCCCGAAAGCGAATTGATCATATACCCTGGTCTTGGGCACGGAGCCTATGAAGAAGCGAAGGATTTTTTCCCGAAAGCCATGGAGTTTTTGAAGCGGTAACAAAAAAGAAGCGCATACAGCGCTTCTTTCAGCTTGTCGAAAAACCTCATTCTTGTCAGTCAAAGCCGCAAATCTTGCACCTTCGGTGCTCGCTGTGCTTTCTTGAAAGTGCTGCGGCACAAGGAATGTGGGCTCTGCCCACACCCGGCAGGGGGATGATCCCCCTGCACCCTGCGCATTTTTTGTTATACATGGTCGTCACGGCGACGTTTTAGCTTGCGTTTGGCTTCGTACATCTTGGCGTCGCTCTGGCGGAGGCAGTCGTCAATGGTAACGCCGGGTTCAAGGGTGATCATGAATACGCCGTAGGAAGCAGAAACACGGTATTCCTTGCCACTGTTGTCATTGATGTTTTCCAAGGCTGCCTGGTATTTTTCAACAAATGCCTGGGTTTCCTCCTCGTTGTGCATAGGAAGAGCGGTAAGGTATTCGTCGCCGCCCATGCGGGCAGATATACCGGTGGCAGGGGTTGCCTCCCGAATGGCGTTGGCAACTGAGCAAAGCGCAAAGTCGCCTTCCAGATGACCAAAGCTGTCGTTGATATACTTGAGATTGTTCAGGTCGTAGGAAATGAAACCGATCACAGCACGCTTTTCAACAAGTTCAGGCCAGAGAGGCTCAAGCCGTTCCTCAAGGCCCCGACGGTTGTACAGGCCGGTGAGGGAATCGCTGATGGAAGAAAGCCTGCGCTCTTCATAAAGGTCACGAAGCTTTTTCTGGTTGGAAAAGTTGGAGAGAGCGTTGGAGATGATCACGTTCCAGTGATGATAGAACATCGTGGGACAGTACCCTTCATCATATTGCATCACGCTGTATCCAAAAGTGCTCTTTTGCTTATGAAGCAGCATAATGAAGTATGCCTGAGGTTCTTCCTTTTTGTTGTCCAGGGGAGGAAGAACAAGCTCGCTGGAGAAATTGACCATAGGCATGCCACGGTCTTCCCGATCCTTGATGGCCATTACCAGCTGGCAGGTATCGGTAAGCTCTTCCGCCATATCAACCCCGTTGGGTTTCTGGAACATGCACAGATAGAAGCAGCGCAGATGAGGAACATCGCTGATCTTCTGTACGATGGTCTCGTGCATGGCTTCCAGGGTGTCGTCGGAGTTGAGCAGGGTGGAAAAATAGGTTTGGCTGATCTCTCGGAGAGAAATCTCCTGGAGACGCTTGTTGTGCTCAACGATAATATCTCGCTCGTTCAGCTGTCCAGACTTAAAGAAACCGCTGCTTTCACGGCGAATGAGCCGTCCGGGAATAGCCAGATGAACGGGATCGTTTTCCAGCCCCATCTCCTCTTCCTTGATGCGGCGGTCCAGAAGATCAACAGCGGCGTTGATCATGGTCTCGTAGTCCTGGGCAACGGTGGTAACGGACGGGTTGAAGTATTCGCTCAGAGCGATGTTATCAAATCCGGTCACGATAACATCATCCGGAACACGGAGCCCGTTCTGGCGCACAGCATCAATAAAGGAAAATGCCATATAGTCGTTGGCGCAAACAACGACCTGAGGACGGTTTTCACGGGTAGTATCGTCAAAGAAGAAATGGAATGCTTCTTCGCCTTTTTTCTTCCACATATCGCCATAGAAGATGGAGCGCTCCGTAAGGGGCAGATTATGGCGAATCATTTCGTCCTTATAGCAGTTCAGGCGCATTTCGCTGTCTGCATGCCCGGGATAACCGGCCATGAAGGCAATGTTTTTAAGCCCCTGATCCTCAATAAGATGTGTCAGCAGCGGACGGATAGCATGCTTTTCATCGGTGGAAACACAGCAATAATCCTTGTAGCTGGCCCGAACAAAGACAACAGGACATTTGACACGGGCTTTAAGCATGTCAAAAAAGATATCCTGAGTATTCGCCATTTCATAGCTATTGGGGGCAGCGATAATTCCATCCAAACGTTCTACAGGGGCGAAGGAAAACATGCCTCTTTCAAGAATGTCGTAGGAATTGCCGCTGGCACGGGTGCCAACGGTGCAGAAGAAAATAACGTCGTAATCGAGCTCCTTGGCCCGCTTCTGAACTCCATGATAAATAAGGTTTTCAAAGTTCCCGTCAGACTGGTTGATGAAAACGCCTATGGTTTTTCTTGCATTTGAAATCATGCTTTCCCTCCTTTCCTACTTTATGTCTGAAATTAGTTTGAAAAAATTATACCATGTTTTTTTCATAATGTCTACTGATTAGTTTCCCAAAGAGAGTATATTTTCAGCCAAAAAGCAGACAAAATGATCCCACATTTGAAAAGCATGCGCAATAAATGGGCTTGAAGAATCAACCCTTGAGGGTTTCGTGGGTCTTTTTCAACTGCTCACGAATATTGAGGTGCTGAGGACATTTCTTTTCACAAAGACCGCATCCCACGCAGGCGGCTGCATTTTCATACTTCTGCCAGGGATTGGTACCAATAGAGGCATAATTTGCCTTGGCATAATCCGTGAGCTGGTATACCTGGTGATAGTTCATCAGTTTGAACAGTTCAGGAATATTCAGGCCTTTGGGACAGGGCATGCAGTAATTGCAGCCGGTGCAGTACAGGTCAGCAAGGCGCTTGTTTTCCTCCATCATTGCATGCAGGCGCTGGTTTTCTTCATCGGAAAGGGGTTCCATATTGCTGGCAACCTTGCAGTTTTCTTCTACCATTTCCATGCTGCTCATACCCGAAAGGGCGATGTTCACATTGGCATTGTTCATCACAAAGCGCAGCGCCGTTTCAGCGGTGGATTGAACCTTGCCGGGCATCAGATCCTGAATGGCCTTGGAAGGTGCGCCAAGACGGCCGCCGCCTACAGGGCCCATGATGGTAACGCCCAGGCCCTGCTCATGGGCAAAAGCAATAGCATCCTCGTTGGCACGATCCAGCAAGTTGTACTGGCACAGCACGGAAGCGAAAACGCCATTGCCCCGCTTGATGATCTCGATCATATTCTCGGGCTTGTCGTGGAAAGAAAAGGAAATGTTTCTGATAACGCCCTGATCTCGCAGTTTGAGAGCACGGGCAAGAGGGCCGTCAGGGGTATCAATACGGTTTTCGTACTTGTCCAGGGAAATACCCCAGAAATGATAGAAGTCGATGTAGTCTGTATCCAGCTGTTTCAGGGAATGAGCCAGCTTCTTCTCAAAATCGTCGCCGGATGCCTCTTCCGAAGGATATTTAGTGGAAAGATAGATCTTGTCACGGAAACTCTTTACTGCCTTACCCACAATGATTTCGGAGATGGTATCGCAGTAGCCGGGAGCGGTATCGAAATAGTTCACACCCAGCTCGTAAGCACGCTGCATCATGCGGATGCTTTCTTCTTCATCAAAGATCTTCTTTCCATCCACTTCCTTGCTGGGCAAACGCATTGCGCCAAAGCCCAGCCGGGACATCTTGATACCGGTTTTGCCAAATTCAGTATATTGCATGTTGATAAATTCCTTTCTGCTGTTGTGTCATATGAGGTTGTCAGAAGCTGCAAAGAAGCTCCACAAAGCATTTCAGCTGCTTGGTGGCATCAAAGTAGGCATAGGCTCCGCTGCCGTCTCCATAGTAGCCGAACTGGGTCAGTTCAAAGCCCTGGGCTTTCATATCGTCCATGGCTTTGTTGATATCCGGTACATTAAAGGCAAGGTGATGCAGGCCTTCTCCGTTCTTTTCAAGAAAGTCTCTCCAGGTGGACTTTGCCTCGTTGGGCTGAATCAGTTCCAGCTGGATATTGCCCAGATCGAAGAAAGCCATCACGCAAGAGGCATCGGGATTAGCCTGACCGTAATACTCAGTCTTTGTGACGGAGTATTCACCTGCGTCGACGGTAGGAGGCACTTCTTTGCCAAGAAACAGTGCGTAAGCCTTTTTGGTCGCCTCAATATCGTGGCAAATGACGGCAACCTGCGAAGGGGTGTAGGTTCCAAGAACAGGCAGATTCATTGTCTTTCCTCCTTAGCGGATGTTATATACACTGCGCACCTTCAGGCCATCCGCCTTGCCGCGCAGCACATGTACCCGACGCTGACCCGGGTTCATATCAAAGAAATTATCGCTGATAAGCATATCGGGATCATCACTTTCGATGCAGACGGATTTTGCATAAGCTTTAGCGGTGATGATGATATCCTCGTCATCCCGCTCCACTTCCAGCTCCGGATCCGCAAAATGGAAATGCTTGGGAGCACAGAAGATCACTGTGCCTTCGCTGACCGTTTTCTCATCTGTAACAAAAGCAAAGCTGAGGTAGTTATCCAGAAGGGAAGCATCTTCAAATTCCAATTTATCAAGCCACAGGGAGGAAAGGGCTTCCACGGTAACAGATTTGCTTCCCTCCTGCAGGATAGTTCCTTCAGCGTTGCGCAGCGACCAACGAACTTCGCCACTTACGGGCTGCATGGTCTCGTTGACTACGCTGAGCCTTGCACTGCAAAGAATGGGCGTGGTCATAAACTCGTTGATCTTGGGATTCTGTGTGATCTCGCCTTCCTCGCAGCAACTGATCATCACAGGGGCGAAGAAACGTTTGGCTGCATAGTGCAGTGCCTTCCAGCGGCCGAAATAGTCGATGGATGCCCAGGATGCAACAGGCCAGCAGTCGTTCAGCTGCCAGATCACTGCACCCATACAGCGGCCACGGTTGCGCCGCCAGTGTTCCACTCCGTAACGGATCGCATCCGCCTGCATAAGCTGCGAGGCATACAGCAGCTGATCAAAATCCGTGGGATAAAGATAGGTTTGCGACAGGTAGGAAAGGATCTTTCCGTTGGCAGCCTGATTGCGCTGATGCCGCTCCATGATGCGGGAGAAAATATTACGGTCCTCCGGCAAAGTAAAGCTTTCTACAGTTTTCAGGCAAGGGAAGGACTGGAAACCAAATTCCGAAGTATACCGGAAATGATAATTACGATAATCGGTGAAGGGTTTCTCCCCATGCCATACATCCCAATAATGAACATCGCCACGGTTTTCTGCATTGGGGTCGTCAAAACTGCCTCCGCTGGAGGGGGAAGCCGGCCAGTAGTAGGTTTGGGGCGCTTCTTTTTCACAGATGGAGGGAATGAGATATTCAAACATTTTGATATAATCCGCATGATGATGCATAGCGGAATGGGCAAAGCCACCACCCCTGCCAGTCATATCGTGCTCCAGGGCACGGGCCTGGAACATTTCCATTTCGTTGTTGCCACAAAGCAGCGCAAGGGAAGGATGGATGCGCATGCGTCGCACATTCTGCTCTGTTTCCTTGCGGATGGAACGTTCAAAATCAGGGGTGAGGTCATAGAAAGCGCAGGCATACATAAAGTCCTGCCAGACCATCAAGCCAAGCTCATCGCAGATATCAAAGAAGAAATCCGGAGGATAATAACCACCGCCCCAGATGCGAATGGTATTGAAGTTGGCAAGCTTGGCATCCTCCAATAGCCGTCGGGTGCGCTCGGGGGTGATGCGTCCAAAGAGATTGTCCTCGGGAATGTAATCGCCGCCCATGGCGAAAACCTTCACGCCATTGACAATATGGCAGAATTCTTCGCCCCATTGATCCTTGTCCCGGGAGATGGACAGCGTACGCAGACCGATGCGGGCCGTCCACACATCCTGCTCTGCGCCGGAAGATGTAAGCCTCACTTCCACAAGGTACAGCGGCTGACTGCCGTACCCTGCGGGCCACCAAAGCTCAGGAGCATCAATATCGACGATTCCGTTGGCATCGGCAGTGTACTGCTTGCCGGAGGGAGCAGTGACAAGAGCTGTCCACTCCCCCGTTTTTCCTTCCATCATTTCAAATTCAGGCTTGATTTCCAGGCGCACATGCCCCTCGTTGTGATGCTGAAGCACAAGCACATCGGTAATGCGTCCTTCATCCACAGCAAGCAGGCTCACATCGCGCCAGATGCCTGCATCAGGCAGACGGGGACCCCAGTCCCATCCATACATGCAGTGTACCTTCCGTACATGCTGGAAACCGGGGATGGCGTCGGTAGAATACCAGCCGGGGCTTTTTTCAAATGCGTCCAGTGCATATGTTATGGGAGAATGGAACAATATGCGCAGTGTGTTTTCTCCGGCGCAAAGGAAGTCCTTCACATCCCACTCCCAGGTGATATGCATATTATCCACGCTGGCAAGCAAGGCGCCGTTCAGATAAACATCGGCCAGGGTATCAATGCCTTCAAAACGCAGAATGAGCCGGGAAGCAGCCAGTATTTCATCATCCAGGCAAAAGGTACGCTCGTATTCAAACTCGTTTTTCAGCAGATCAAAGGCCTCTCTCTCGTTTTCACGAAAAAAAGGATCAGGAATGGTGCCATCCCGAAGCAGATCGCCATAAACAGAACCGGGAACGATTGCTTCATGCCATTTTTCCAGTCCAACCTGCCGCATTTTCCATGCGCCATTCAAATCATGCTTTATCACGAAATAACCTCCGTTTGTATAGGTTTTTTCTGTTTGTACCATTGATGGAATTATAGCAGAGATTGGTTAAAGAAGCAATTTAAAAAACCATCTGCTTTCTAAAAGAAAATGACCTTTCCAAAAAGCGGAAAGGTCATCTTCATTTCGTCAATAGGGCCAGTCTTTAATCATGTAATAGGTGGTAAAGCCGAGGTCTTCCCAATCGGCCACCGGCACACGCAGCAGGCCGGGTTCGATTTGTTCGATACCTTCTCTGGGCCGCTTTACATAATCGTTGGTTGTGAGGGGATCAAGGATATACAGATATTCCTCGTCCATGCCCACGAGAACGATGTAGTGCTTGCCGCCATAGAAACGGCTGTCCTTATCGCCGCATACGGTAATCACCATACCGCCCCTGAGAAGCATTTGCTGTGCTTCGTACTTGATGGTGCTCATGTTGAAATACAAGCCGAAGGTATCGCTCATGCGTTTGAAGAAAACCGGACTGGTGCCGTCGTATTCCGTGCGATAGTCCTCTTCCCACTGATTGTTGCCCGTAGCTGCACTGGCCAGTGCAACAGGGAGGAAGCGACGGAACTCGGTACCGGACTCCAGCGTGTAGTGGGAGTGCTTTTTCTTGCAGAAAAACTCATTTACAGAGCATCCGCAGAACTCAAGACCGTTCTCCCTGCCAGAATAGTAATTGAGCCACCAGTAGTTCTCTTCGTCAATATATTTTGTTACAACCATGGCCATGGCGCAGGGCGCACTACCGGAAGCGCCCATTCTCCGTCCCTTACCCTTTTCGCCGTCATAACGCATATTTTCCCAGAGAGGATCGTTCTGAGTATAGTACTCAAAATCGCCAATGCCGGGAACCGTGATGGTACGGGTATCGGTAGGCTCCTCCATGAGCTGGCGCATATCGAGGCTATAGGTCTCGTCGGTGGAGTACATGATGGTACTCAACCTGGCAAAAACGATATAACGCTCTTCCCTTACCTGATTGGTACAGGTGCAAAGTGCAATGATGCGATCGCCCCACTCCGGATGGATATCGGTGTGGATCATGGACAACTCTTCAATGCCTAATATAAACTCGTCAAAGGCGGCCTTACTGGGCAACGCTTTAGTATGCCAGCCTTCTTTTTCCTCGATGGAGCCCCGGATGCAGGCAAAGATCTCAAGCCGGTAATCCTCATAGGGCGTTAAGAGGAGCATGGAGGGATGCTCCTTCCAGTACTTCTGCTGCTGATACTTGGGCAGCGTGGCGAACATTTTGCCATCCTTACGATTATGACCATAAAGGAAGTTGACCATATTGGCAAAGTATGGCGAGTTACCACAATCGAGGAAAATGGCGCCAGTTTTGTTTTCAACGCCGGTGTAGAGGTGGTCCAGATAGTAATTGTTATCTTCCGCCTGCACAACGGGGTAATTGATAGCGGTGCCATCCTGCAGGATCCATCCAACGATATCGCCGTTAATCTCCTTCAGGCTGTCAAAGTCGATGGTGTAGCGCACATCCTCAATTACATAGGAGCCAACCAGCGGTGGCGTGGGTGTTGGGCTGGCGGTAGGTGTAGGTGACGGCGTTGCAGTGGGGCCGTCCTCCGGCGAAGGTGTATCGTCCGGTGCGGCGGTGGGAGGCGGTGTAGGCATGGGAGTTGCGGTTGCGCCTCCTGCCTGCTCGCTTGCCATCAGGGCAAACAGCTCGTCATCGCCCTCGTCGCTCTGTTCTTCCATGTCTTCTTCGGTGAGGGGAAGATCTTCC
Source organism: Clostridiales bacterium (assembly GCA_015056145.1). GTDB lineage: Bacteria > Bacillota > Clostridia > Christensenellales > Aristaeellaceae > Limiplasma. The sequence goes on along the minus strand of SVGY01000004.1, from coordinate 57,649 downwards.
TCCACCTCGGCCTCGTGGACATAGGCAGACTCCAATGCATCATAATCATCCTCGGCTTCGGTATACTCCGAAACGCCTTTTGTAAAAAACATAATCATAAAGCCGGCCGCCACGAGGCATAAAACCAGCGCGGCGGCCATAAGCAGTTCAACACTGCTCCAGGGCTTTTTCTGTTTGGACTGTTTCATCCGATCAACGGCTCCTTATCAGGCCTCTTTACGGCGGCGATACAGCAACAGGAACAGATAAACGGCAGCGGCAATGAGCAGCAGTGCAGCGCCTGCGAAGAGGATCAGCTGCGTTTCATCACCGGTCTGGGGCACAAGACCCAGAGGAATGCCGTATTCATCGATGTAATACCACTCGCCATCGATTTCCACAACACCCACGGGCAATCCGGGAGGATTGGTAGGTCTGGGAGTGGGATTGGGCACGGGGGTGGGCGTAGTGCCGGGTTCGGGGGTATTGGTGGGATGGACGTTGGTAATAACGCCAATCTCATCCTCGTAGATGGGGCTGTAACCTTCCACCACTTCTTCACGAACCTGATACTCATAGCTCACGCCGTTCACATCGGTTTCTACCAGGCCGAAGAAGGTGAAGCTCCACTGGTCGCCAACACCGTTCACATCAACATTCATGTAAGGAGTATCGGGGAAACGGGCGGCAGTGGTGGTCTTGCGGTAGAGATACAGGCGGATGGATTCAGGACGAACACCGTCAGCGTTGCTGAAGTCGGCCCAATCCTTACGGACGGTAAGGTCGAAGCGTTCTTCCTGGGGTTCGGGGGTATTGGTTACCACAGGCGTGGGAGAAGGCGTGACATAAGGCGTGGGGGTAGATGTTACGGTAGTTCCGGTGGGAGTATTATCCGGAGTGTTGCCCGGGGTATTGCTGGGCGGAGGCGTTACAGTGGGCGTGGGAGAAGGCGTATAGGTAGGATCCGCCTTAGGCTCGGCCACTGCATCGATAATGGCGCCGGTCTCGGGGTCGGTGCCGGGCACGATGGCGAGGAAGGAAGTGATTTTCAGATAATTGGCTGCCTGACCTTCAGCGCCGGTCTGACGGATCAGATAGATACCGTAGGGTACCGTCAGCTTGGCCTGACCATTGCTGTCGGTTTTTCCGGTATAGTCAGCCCGCACCTTATTATCAACCACATATTTTTCCACACCGGTGGTAAGAGCGTGGAATTCGCTCTCCTTCATCTGGTTGAAATCTTTGGTCACGAGGGAGCTGTACTCGGTTTTTGCCGTGAACGCAACACCCTGAAGGGTCAGCGTGCCGGGGGCTACGAGGTACAGCGAGAATGTTGCACCGGGAATCCATACTTCCGGAACACCATAGCTGAAAGTAATCGTCAACTGTCCGTCGGGAACAGAACTTGCCATGGCAGAGTTGACGGGCATAGCCATCACCAAAACCAACAGCGCCAGGAGAACTGCGAAGGAACGCTTCATCACTTCATCACCCATCTTTTTACTTTTTGCCCCTGCGCTTTGGCAGAAGCAGTATGAGGAACAGGAGTATAAGCGCAGCGGCTGCGCCGGGAATCAGAATTTTTCCGTGTTTTTTGAGGAAGGCATCCAGGCCGGTATCGGGCTCGGTTTCCTCATCGCCCTTAAGGGATTCGGAAACCAGCTCGCCTCTGACGAGCATCCGGTGCGTATTGACGCCGTAAGGCGTGCAGGTCATCAGGGTTACATAATTCTTTCCGGGAACGATGCTGAGCTTTTCCGTTTCCTCGGGCAGAACGATAAATATATCCACTACCCTGTATTCAAGCGTCTTGTCAAGCACATGAACGGAGAAGCTATCCCCTACTTCCATTTGGTCAAGATCGCTGAAGAGAGAAGCAGACGGCAGACCCCGGTGAGCGGAAAGAACGGCATGTACATTTTCGCCTGGCACAGGGAAGGAGCTGCCTTCCATATGGCCTGCCTTGGTGCGGAGAACCTCCGTATCCACCGTGTGGCCAATGATGAGGTTGACGTTGATCTTGGGAATGGTCACATAGCCGATATCGCCATTCCCCTTGGGGTTAAGGATGGAATGATAGCTTTGCAGCTCCTCCGGAGAAAGCTGGGCAATGGAGCCCTTAGCATAGAGCATTTGGTTAAAATTATCAGCAGAGGCGAACATGGAATCGAATAGTTCCCGGTTGTTTGCTTCAGCAGACTGATTGTAGCTTTCGATGGCTCTGTTCTGTTCCAGCTGGTTCAGATAATCGGACACAAGGGGATACAGCAAAATACCTGCCCCTGCAAGAAGAACCAAAACCAACAAAATACTAACCCAGCGTTTTTTCATAGCCATGCCCCAATATATGCAGTTACTATACACAAAACCTATTTATGCAAACAGGAATATTGTTTTAGCAATACCATTTTAGCCAAAAAAGTACAATTCGTCAATATGTATGGGAAATTTCCCAGCCATTTCTTTTTATTGGAAAGAGATTATTTTTTCGTATACTCGCTGGACAGGCTTCCATCAGTATGGCTGATGAGGAGGCGGCTGGGATCTTCATCGGCAAAAAACACATAGGATGCAAAGCTCCAGACAGGATCATCAGAGGAGATAATCAATCTGCAACCATTGAGGCTCCAGGTGCCGTAGTCAGCAATCCCGGCCATATCGATGGTTCCGTCAGCGTGGAACGTAATGGTGGATTCATCGTTTTCCCAGGTGCCGAGAATGGTTTCCGCAGTGGGTACAACAGAAGATGTAGTCAGAGGCACAAAATGAACGTCCTCGGAATATTCTGCATCTTCATCCATCGACGCACCGTTCAGAGTGTTGTCGTCATTTATGCTGAAGGTAATGGTGAGATTTGAATCCACAGAATAAAGGGACAGCAGCCCGTTTTCCAGCTGATATCTGCCAAAAAGCGGCTGGGCAAAAATGGAGTCCGAATCGCCAAGGCCCATCAGGTCTTCAAAGGTAAAATATCCGTCGTCATAGAAATCAGCGCAGGGAGCCGACAAATCATCCGACATCATGGACCATACGCCAACAAGGGGATTGTTTCCATTTGCTTCAAGGCCGGCATCAGCCACATCTGCGGGGGTTACCATAAGCCAGGAAGTGGTATTTCCATTGGCATCCGTCAGATCCATCCAGCCGTCACGGTCTGCAAAGCGCTGTACAAAGCGAAGCTCCGTATCAAAAGTAAAGGGAATGAGCGTGAAAACGCCGTTTTCTTCGGTGATGGCGCAAGAGAATTCTTTTACGTCAAACGAATCGCCGTACGGAAATAGTATCTGCATCGTGCCATCCTGCTGATCAATATATACATACGTTCCGATGCCATCAGCTTCCCACCATCCGGAAATATCTCCGGCAAAAGAAACAGTGCTCAGGGAAACGATCATCATCAAAGTCAAAACAAGAGCAAAAATTTTCTTCATAATGCCCTCCCCTTTCATGCAGTAAAGGATTTTCCATCTAATATCATACAACCAATTGGTTGGATTGTCCAGTAATGCTGTTGTTCAAGGTTGATTTTTACATCAAAAAAACCTATAATACACATAACACTTGTCCAACAACATACTTTATTTTTTCAGGAGGAGTTTCCCAATGAGCGAAAAGCTTTTTCCCCGAACGGAAGTAGCAGGAGTATCTCTTTCCCGCATGATCATCGGCACCAACTGGATGCTGGGCTGGAGTCATACTTCGCCCTCTGCGGATCATCAGATCCTGCGCAAATTCCGTGATGGCGAATGCGCCTACCCCATGCTGAAAACCTTTCTTGACCGTGGTGTGGATACCATTATGGGACCGCTTCAACAGGAACCCGTTATGCAGGATGCCGTAAGGGTAGCCCAGGAAAAAACCGGCAAAAAACTGATCCTCATCGATACGCCCATCATCAACGTGGATGATAACGAAGCCGCCCGCCGCTCTGCCCGGGAGATCATCCACCGCAGCAAGGAAGCCGGGGCAACCTTCTGCCTGGTGCACCACAGCAGTGCAGAGCAGCTGGTAAATAAGAACAAGCACACCATGGACCGCCTGCCGGATTACCTGGATATGATCCGTCAGGAAGGCATGATTCCCGGGCTGTCTGCACATATGCCTGAACTGGTGCTTTATTCCGATGAAAACGAGTACGACGTTCAAACCTACATTCAAATCTACAACTGCATGGGTTTCCTGATGCAGGTAGAAGTAGAAACCGTTGCTTCCATTATCCACCATGCCAGGAAGCCTGTGATGACCATCAAGCCCATGGCCGCCGGACGCTGTTCCCCCTTTGTTGGCCTCAACTTTGTCTGGAACACCATCCGCCCCACAGATCTTGTGACTGTTGGCTGCTTTGATGCCGAAGAAGCCGAGGAAGATATCGAGATTTCTATGGCTGCCATCGAACGCCGCCTGCCGGATATCGAAAAACGTTCCAGCCCCAATCAGAATCAGGACGCATTCGGAAAATAATGCTTCCCACCAAAAAACGCACTCCCGTTCTGCGGGGGTGCGTTTTTGATGTTTGATTATTTCAGCTTGCTCATCATATAAGCCAGCGCAAAAACAGTGGGAGAATTCCAATAAATGGTGATCTCATTGAGGGAATAACAGCCGTCGTGATCTGCAAAGCACTTCATGGGGGGCGTACCTTCGGGGATCAGCTTCACAGCATCCGCATCGGCCGGGCGTCGGTTCGGGCCGCCGCAAACCATGCCAGGGATGCATTCGTCGATTCCATCGCAGGAGGAAGGACGAAGATGCGGCGCATTGCAGCGATATTCGCCGTTGCCGGTAACATAGCTGATGCCCAGCGGATTGACACCCATAAGGTAGTCCATCTGGCGGCACACCGCCGGCAGATAACGGTCTTTATCATCCATCCGGTCAGCGATGGCAAAGGTCATGGCATGTTTCATCAAAACCATGTTGCTGCCCCAGATATAGTCGCCGGCATGCATGGCTGCGCCGTATCCGCAGTCATCCATAAGTTTTTCAAAACGCTGCGCATCGCTGCGGAATGCATCCTTAAAGCGTTCCACCAGTTGGGGATCCTTCTCGCAATCGCTGAAAATGTAGCACATCAGGCCAAAGCCGCCCACATCACCGTACCCAAGCTGAGAAAGCGGGAAACGCTTCTTCATTGCCGCTACCATATCGTCGTGGTAATGCTTTTCACCGGTAAGGGCGTACATTTCAGCAGCTGCCCAGAAACGGTTGGAGTAATCGTCCCGCTCATAATATCCTCCGGTGCCGCAGCCTTCGGGGTTACGGAAATCCAGGAAATCCGGATTTTTCTTCAGCCAGCAGTAGGAAAGGAGGGCGGTTTTGGCCAGCGTATCGGCAAAATCCGCATCAAAAGGACGATATACCCTGCTTGCCAGGGCGCAGATTGCCGCAAGGTCTGCCGTTGCCATGGAGGATACCGGCAGCAGATAGAGCTGCCCCAGATCGTCCTCAGGCATTACGAAAGGTGCGTGCTGGGCAGTGGTTTCCTTGTGGTACGCTCCCCCATCCTCACGCTGCATTTTAATTATCCATTCCAGCTCGTAACGGCACTCGCTGAGGATATCCGGCACAGCGCTTCCACTTTCGGGAATATTCATCTCAAGGGAGGAAAGCACTTCAGGATACAGTATATAGGCATACAAAAGATGAGAAAGCGCACAGGCCGCTGCAGTTACATAGCGGCCATAATCGCCCGCATCATGCCAGCCGCCGAATACTTCTTTTTCCACATCGTGGTTTTCCCATTCCTTTGCCCGAGTGCGATGGCAGGCCTTGTGGCAATATTCTCCTGCATGTTCCGGGAGCAAATCCTGGCCGCAGCGCAGGAAATAAAAGGCACGGGTGATGTCCTTCATCAAAGGAAGATAAACATCCTCTCCAATGGAAAACACAGCGGACCTCTTTCCGCAAGCCGTTATTCGATACTGACCCGGCTGATTCCACTGGGTGAAATCTGCCTGCCATACTTCATCCTGAGAATTTGTATCAAGACCAAAATGTCTGGCTTTACCGGTAAAGCAAACCTCGCCCTGAAGGTTTTCCAGCCGGAATTCCTCACAGGGAAACGGCATCACAGCCACTTTCACGGCATCTGGAGCGTAACCGGCCTGATTGACAAATATAGCTTTTGCTGAATTATCAGCTTTGTACTGCATTGCTCTGTCCCTCGCTGTTAAATAACTTCTTTTCTTCGTCCCGGATGTATTCCACCATGCAGTCCACAATTTCGGGCTGGAACTGTGAACCCTTGCAATCCAGCAGTTCCTTCACGATTTTTTCCATATCCAGCGCATTGCGGTAGGGACGGTTGGTGGACATTGCGTCAAAGGCATCAGCAACGCAAATTATCCTTGCCAAATAAGGAATATCATCGCCGGCTTTGCCGTCAGGATAGCCTTTGCCGTCCACACGTTCGTGGTGCCAGCGAGCACCCTTCCAAATATTGGGAATGATGGTGAACTTGGAAAGGATGCCAGCACCGTCAACAGTATGGTTACGGATGATTGCAAACTCTTCCTCTGTGAGCTTTCCAGGCTTATTGAGGATGGCGTCGGGAGTACCGATCTTACCAATATCATGCAGAAGGGCGATGAAATAGATATCCTCCTGCTCCCGTTGGCTCAGATCAAGCCTGCGGGCCAACTCCCGGGCATAGGTTGCCACTCGGACAGAGTGACCTTTGGTGTAGGAATCCTTTGCGTCGATGGTATTGGCGATGGTTTCCAGGCTCTGATGGGTAATGGTGCGGTAGCGCTCCTGTTCACGCCGGCTCTGACGAAGCTTTGCCCAGAAGATCAGGAAGGCAAGCAGCAGTATACCGACAACCGTCAGCGCCCTGACCCAGCCACGTTCCCACAGGGTAAGCTCCTTGTGTATTTCAAGATATACCGGAACCTCAGATTCTTCACCGGAGGCATTGACTGCCTTCAGAGTGAATACATAATCGCCGCCGGGCAGATTGGTATAGGTGGCCGTGCTTTCGTCTGAAGAAAGCACTCTGTTTTCATCCTGGTCAAAGCCGGAAAGCTTGTATTCCAGCATATAGTCCTTGCCGGAGAAAGAAAGGCATGCAAAACGGATCACCAAACGGCGGGTATCGTTGGGGATAGTAATGCTCTGCCGGCCATCAACAGGAGCATAGGAAAACTCGGTATCTCCCTTTTCATTCTGCACGACGATCTGATTGATGTATACCTTGGGCGCCAGCTGTGCCCCATCCTCACCTGCAAGAACAAAAATGTTCATGCCCTCAGAGGCTGCCAGATACAATGCACCCTCGTGAAGAATGCTGCGGGAATTGGCATTGAGACCACCACGAAGGCCATCCATCACTCCATAGGAAACCGCCTCCGGCTCGCCGCTGCCCAGCATCGACTCTCTGCAAACAATGTAAATTCCTTCGGTTTTGGTAAAAATGACTTGGTCTTCAAAGAAGATAATATCAAAAACACTGCCTACGCCGCCGGTAAACTCAGGCAGAACCGTTGCATTTCCTTCTGCATCCAGAAAGTATACATTGCTGCCGGAACTGAACCAGATGCCACCGTTTTCGGGGTCAGGCGCCATAGCCAAAACAACAGACAACCCTTCCAGGCAACCCGCCGTTTCCTTTTTCAGAACGCCGTTTCGGATGGAATAAAGGCCATCGCCGTCAGTGCCTGCATAGATGGTATTGTCGGGGGTTTCAGCAAGGCAGAGTACGGGCAGGGCAGAAATGCCTTCTGCGGCACCATAGTGCTCCTCAAGAACGACGCCATCTTTAATAAAGTTGATGCCGTGATAGGTCAGTATGGCAACGCTTCCGTCAGAAAGTTCCACCGCCTTACGGGTCCAGCTGTTAAGGAGTCCCTCTTCCTCGGTGTAAATTCTCACTTCGCCGCTGGCAGTATCGTAGCAGAAAAGACCAAGGTCACTGTAAGTACAGATCCAAACAAGACCGCTGGAGTCGGTCATAACGTCACGGATACGCACATCGTGCAGGATTTCCAGCCCAGGGATATTGATGGCATTGCGCTGTGCATCAAGGGTCAAAAGACCGGTATCCGTAGCGATGAAGGTCACCTTGCTGTTGATGGTGGTGGCGTTGACGCTGCGGCCTTCGGAGATGAGGTCATGGTAAAAACGGCCTGCGCTGATCTTGTAAACACCCTTTTTGGAGCTGGCAATCCAGAGGTTACCCTCGTAATCCTCCATGATCTGGCTGACGCCGATGCACTGAAGCAGCTCGTCGTCGGTATGGATCACATGCTCAGAATCCAGATAGCCGGTACCGTTATCAGCGCCAACCCAGATTTTTCCGTCACTGGCGGGATAAATGGCATTGATGGTGGTAAGAGAATCTGTGCCAAAAAGCTGCATCTTAATAGCGCTGTCGGTGTAGCTGTCGTCCAAAAGCTTAAGGCCCAGCACAGAATTTGAAAATGTGCCGATATAGATCCAGTCGTTATGAGCGATGAGCATTTTGCAATCATCACCGAAAAGATCGTCCGTATCCCAATACCGGATTACTTCGCCATTTCTGTATGCGAAAACGCTGGAAGCGCTGCCACAGCCCCAGAGGGTACCATAGCCGTCTACTGCAAGAAAATCCACTGCCTCGGTCATATGATCGCCGGCGACGGGGTGGAAGCAGCCGTCCTCGTACAGGAACAGACCGCTGGTGGTGCCAGCATAAAGCGAGCCATCCGGCAACTGCGCAAAGCAACGAACGGAAGGCAAGGCGGAGCCGTTCTCATGCCCCCGGGAAATGAAGCCATCCCCCTGATACTGATACACGCCGTCGTCGTTGGTTCCGATCCAGAGGGAGCCGTCGGCCGTTTCAAAAAGTGCACGGATGCCAGCGGCAACTTCCTCAGTTTCACAAAGATTCTGGAATTTTTTTCCATCGTAGCGAATCAGTCCTGCATAACTGCCGATCCAGACATAACCGTTAGCCGTCTGGCAAAGAGCATTAGCCTCACTGGAAGGCAAGCCCTTTTCGTTATCATAGACCACAGCAATACGATTGCTGACGTTTTCAATTTCTACAGCTGAAGCGGGAAAGGCAGATAACATCATACTCAAAACAAGAATGAGCTCAATGAACCGTTTTAAGAACCCGGACTTTTTTCCGAACATTGTTCCAACGCCCTTTCGAGATCATACAAAAAGTACATCAGGCTTTGCATTTCAAGCCTTTAAGCTGATAAACCGTTTATGTCCCGGATTTGTTTATCAATTAGGAGAATTATACTATTTTGGTACGCTTTGGTCAAGAATTATGGCAGATATATTCACGAAAGGCTTGTGTTTTTCTAACCACAGAAAAGCGACCCGCCATATGGCGGGCCGCTGGATTTCAGAAAACGCTGTAACGCTTCCGAAAATCAGAAATTAGTGGAAGGGATTCTCCTTGGGATAGGGCAGGCTGGCGGGCTGGTTGTAAGCGATATCTTCGACGCCCAGGTACTTGAGCACTTCAAAGATAGCCTTGCCCCAGTGACCGAAGGCCACAGCGCCGTGATGGGGGTAACGCTTTGCGATGAGCACGTGACGGTAGAAGCGATCCATCTCGGGGATGGCGAAGGCGCCGATGGAGCCGAAGGACTCGCAATCCACGTCCAGAACTTCACCCTGAGCGATGTAGGCCTTCAGAGAGGTGTCAGCAGTGGACTGCAGACGGTAGAAGGTGATGTCGCCGGGCTTGATGTTGCCTTCCATGGTGCCGCGGGTGATGTCGGGTTCGGGCAGATCGGGCTCCAGATCACGCTTCATGATCAGCTGATAACCCATGTGGGGGTTCTTGAGCAGGTTGGAGCAGGTGTTGCCGCAGTGGAAGCCCATGAAGGTTTCGGTGAGGCGGTAGTTGGCCTTGTCCTTGATGTTCTTGTTGTAGATGGAAGCGGGAACGGTGTTGTTGATGTCCAGAAGAGTGGTGGGAGCACCGCTGACGCAGATGCCGATGTACTCGCTCAGAGCGCCGTAGATGTCAACCTCGCAGCTTACGGGGATGCCCATGCCGGTGAGGCGGCTGTTTACATAGCAGGGAACGAACTTGAACTCGGTCTGGAAAGCAGGCCAGCACTTGTTGGCGAAAGCCACATACTGACGGGTGCCCTTGTGCTGCTCAGCCCAATCCAGCAGGGTCAGTTCGTACTGGGCCAGACGGGGCAGGATGCCCTCGTAGGGGTTGTTGTCGCCCAGCTCAGAACGCATTTCAGCCATCTTGGCGGGAATGCGGCTGTCGTTGGCATGCTTGTTGTAAGCAACCAGCAGATCCAGCTCGGAGTTTTCTTCCACGGCTACGCCCAGGTCATACAGAGCCTTGATGGGAGCGTTGCAGGCCAGGAAGTCGTCAGGACGGGGGCCAAAGGTGATAACCTTCAGGCCCTTCAGGCCCAGAATAGCACGGGCGATGGGCAGGAAGTTCTTGATTTCAACAGCCAGATCTTCTGCCATACCAACGGGCTGCTCGGGAATGTAAGCAGTCTTGCCGCGCAGGCCCAGATTGTAGGAGCAGTTCAGCAGGCCGCAATATGCGTCGCCACGGCCGTTGTGCAGGTCGCCATCGCCTTCAGCGGCAGCCACATACATGATGGGGCCGTCGAACCAGTCGGCAATCAGGGTTTCGGGGGTTTCGGGGCCGAAGTTGCCAAGGAAAACAACCAGAGCATTGATGCCCTTTTCCTGCACATCGGTCACAGCCTTGCGGGCGTCCAGCTCGGTGCCGACGGTAACGGGGCACTCGTAGATGCCTTCGCCGTAAGCGGCAACCAGAGCAGCACGGCGGCGCTCGGACAGTTCATCGGGGAAGCAGCCACGGCTTACAGCGATGACGCCAAGTTTGACTTCGGGGATGTTCTTAATCATAGCAATTTCTCCTTTACTATAATATGGATTGCTTTTTTATTCCATCTGTGCCAGCTCCGCAAAGTTAGCCTTCATGGAGGGGTACAGTTTGGTGTAGAGCTGATAGTACTTCTCGTAGGCAACGCCGTTTTCCTTAATGGGCTCCTGAGAAGGATTCTGCTTGATCACGCTGTCGCAGGCAGAAGGAATGTCCTTATAAACGCCGGAAGCAACGCCAGCCAGGATAGCAGCGCCCAGAGCAGGGCCTTCACGGTTGGCAACAGTAGCCACAGGCATATCGAACATATCAGCCATCATCTGACGCCAGAAGGGGCTGGTTCCGCCGCCACCGCAGGCCAGCATGGTCTGGGGAGCAACGTTCATGCCACGGAGCACGTCCAGGTTCTGACGCTGGGAGAACATAACGCCTTCCATTACAGCACGGAGCATGTCACGACGGCCATGGATAGCGCTCAGGCCGAAGAAGCAGCCACGGGCATTGGAATCCAGCAGGGGGCTGCGTTCGCCCATCAGGTAAGGCATGAAGATCAGACGGTTGGAACCGATGGGAGACTGTTCTGCTTCCTGATTGAGCAGGATGTAGGGATCCACACCCATCTCAGCAGCGGCCTGGATCTCGGCCTTGCAGAAGGTGTCACGGAACCACTTCAGGCTCAGACCGGCAGACAGCGTGCAGCTCATTACGGTATATGCACCGGGAACAGCTGCGCAGAAGGTATGCACACGACCAGCGGGGTCGATCTGCACGGAATCGGAATGGGCGAACACAACGCCGGAAGTACCAATGGTGGTAAAGGCACGGCCTTCCACCACAACGCCGGTACCCACAGCTGCAGCTGCGTTGTCGCCAGCGCCGGCAGCAACAACAGTACCCTCGGCAAGGCCGGTCACAGCAGCGGCTTCGGCGGTGATTTTGCCTGCAGCATCAGAGGACTCAAACAGCGGAGGCATCAGTTTTTCGTCGATACTCAGCTTTTCGAGGATCTCGCTGGACCAGCAGCGGGCGGGAACATCCAGCAGGTTGGTGCCGCTGGCGTCGCTCATTTCGCAGCCGTACTCGCCGGTCAGCTTGAAGCGCACATAGTCCTTGGGCAGCAGGATGTGAGCGGCCTTGGCGTACACTTCAGGCTCGTTCTTGCGCACCCAGAGGATCTTCCCGGCGGTAAAGCCGGTAAGTGCGGGATTGGCGGTGATCTCGATCAGGCGATCCTTACCGATGGTTTCGGTAATCTCGTCGCATTCGGCCTGGGTGCGTCCGTCGCACCACAGGATGGACTTGCGCAGAACATTGCCTTCTTCGTCCAGCAGAACCAAACCATGCATCTGGCCGCTGATACCAACACCCTTGATATCGGCAGGATTGACGCCGCTATCAGCAATCACCTTGCGGGTGGTGTCACGGGCAGCGTTCCACCAGTCTTCGGGATCCTGCTCGGCCCAGCCGTTTTTGGGCTGGTAGAGGGGGTACTCGATGGTGGCGCTGGCAATGCCAAGACCGGTCTCGTCGAAGAGAACCGTTTTGGTGCCGGAAGTGCCAAGGTCAATACCCAGTAAGTAATTCATATGTTTTCTCCTCCTTCATTCAGTTAGAGATGGATCACAGTTCAATACGAAGGCTTTTCTTGCCGGTAAGGGTTTCGGTGCGGGAGTCAGGCTGACCCAGACCCACATAGAATACCTTCTTGCCTTCGTCCACCCATTCCCCTGCCTCGTTTACGACAAGCAGGTGCTTGGCGGGCACGGTAAGGATCAGGCTGCCTTCCTGGCCGGCAGCGCAGTGAATACGCTTGAAGGCGCACAGGCGAGCATTATCGGGAGCGTTTGCACTGCCTTCGTTCTGCACATATACCTGAATAACGTCATCGGTGCAGGCTTTTCCGTTGTTGGCGTACTTCACTTCGATCTGAACATCCTCGCCAACCTTGGAAGCGGTGGCTGCGGTAACGTTCACATCGCCATAGGTGAGGCCGTATCCGAAGGGATACAGAGGCTCGTTGGTGAAGTAGCGATAGGTGCGGCCCTTCATGGCGTAATCGGTGAAGGCGGGCATTTCGTCCAGCTGGCTGTTGTGGTAGAAGGTCACGGGCAGCTTGCCGGAGGGAGAAACCTTGCCAAAGAGCATATCAGCGATGGTTTTGCCGCCCCGTGCGCCGGGATACCAGCTCAGCAGAATGCCGTTGGCCTTCTCGCCGGCTTCGCCCAGGTCGATGGAGCTGCCAGCCATAAGGCAGATCACGGTGGGCTTGCCAACCTTCATAACCTCGTCCATCAGCTTGCGCTGGCACAGAGGCAGGAGCAGATCCAGCTTGTCGCCGGAAGCTGCGGCATTGCCGGTATCGCCTTCTTCGCCCTCCATGGTTTCATCCAGACCCACAACCAGCAGCACGGCATCGGCGCATTCGGCGGCGCTGACGGCTTCGGCGATACGGTCGTCGGAAACAGCCAGATGCTCTTCACGATCCTTAAAGAGGTGGCTGCCGGAGGCGTAAAGCACACGCACATCGTCGCCCACTTCATCCTGAACGCCTTCCAGCACGGTAATGTACCGGGAGGATGTGCCGTGATAGTTGCCGATGAGGGAAATACGGCTGTTGGCATTGGGGCCGATAACTGCGATGGTGTTCAGCTTGTCCTTGCTGAGGGGCAGGATACCGTCGTTCTTGAGCAGAACGCAGCATTCTTCGGTGGCCTTGCGGGCGATATCAAGGTGTTCCTTGCACTCAATGGCGGTGAAGGGGACCTTGTCAAACTCGCTGCCTTCGCCCATGATGCCCAGCAGATAGCGGGTGGTGAACAGGTTTACAGCAGCCTTGCGGATATCAGCTTCATCGATAAGGCCCTGTTCGTAGGCCTTCATGAGGTACACATAAGTGTTGCCGCAGTTAAGGTCGCAACCCATCTTGAGGGCCAGTGCAGCGGATTCTTCGGGGGTATCGGTAACCATGTGATGCTCGTGGAAGTCCCGGATGGCCCAGCAGTCGGAGGTGAAATGACCTTCAAAGCCCCACTTGCCACGGAGCAGGTCAACCATCAGGGTCTTGCTGCCACAGCAGGCTTCGCCGTTGGTACGGTTGTAGGCGCCCATCACGGCCTCTACCTTGGCATCCTTTACAAGGGCCTCGAAAGCAGGCAGGTAGGTTTCTGCCATATCCTTGGCATTCGCCTCGGCATTAAAGTAGTGACGCTCGGCTTCGGGGCCGGAGTGCACAGCAAAGTGCTTTGCACATGCGGCGGACTTCATCACTTCACCATCGCCCTGCAGGCCACGGACATAGGCTTTGCCCAGTTCGGCAGTCAGAACAGGATCTTCACCATAGGTCTCGTGTCCACGACCCCAGCGGGGATCACGGAAAATATTGATATTGGGAGACCAGAAGGTCAGGCCCTTATAAATGTCCCGGTCGCCATGAGCGGAGCAGGAGTTGTACTTGGCACGGCCTTCGGTGGCGGAAACATCGCCCAGCTGCTGGATAAGCTCGGGGTCGAAAGTGGCGCCCAAACCAATTGCCTGGGGATAGCTGGTGGCAGTACCGGCACGGGCTACGCCATGCAGAGCCTCATTCCACCAATTGTATGCAGGAACGCCCAGACGCTCAATAGCAGGTGCGCCGTAGCTGAGCTGGCTGGCGGCTTCCTCCACCGTCATCTGAGCAACCAATTTTTCAGCATTCTCTCTGGCTTTGCTGCGATCCATATGCAATCCCTCCAGAACTTTTTTAACAAGGTTAAATAATGTACTAAAATTTTACTACTTTCGATAGGAAATGTCAAGCCATCATTCGGAGAAAAACGTTTGCATTCTGATGGTGCAAAACACTCTTCATGGAAAAACCTCCGGCCAAAGCCGGAGGCGTGCAGGATCAGACAGCCTGCATCTGGGCAGTGTACAGATCGTAATAGCGGCCTTTCTTCTCCATAAGCTCTTCATGGCTTCCAGACTCTGCAATACCACGATCGCTGATATAGAGGATCTTATCACAGCTCTTGATGGTGGAGAGGCGATGGGCAATGATGAAGCTGGTACGGCCCCTGAGCATGTTTTCGATACCCTGCTGCAAAAGCCGCTCAGTGCGGGTATCAATGGAAGAGGTAGCCTCGTCCAGAATCAGAATCTTGGGTTCAGAAATCATGGTACGGGCGAATGCAATCAGCTGACGCTGGCCCTGGCTGAGTCCGCCGCCACGTTCGTTCACCTTGGTCTGATAGCCTTCGGGCAGCTGGCTGATGAATTCGTGAGCGCACACAGCCTTGGAAGCGGCGATCACCTCTTCATCGGAAGCATCGAGACGGCCATAGCGGATATTATCCATGATGGTGCCTGCAAACAGGAAGCTGTCCTGCAGCATAATACCCAGCTGAGTACGCAGGGAATGCAGCGTTACCTTTGCAAGGTCGTGGGTGCTGTCGTCCTCGCAGTGGAGGAGAATCTCGCCGCTGCGCAGGTTATAGAACCGGCAAAGCAGGTTGATAACAGTGGATTTGCCTGCGCCGGTGGGGCCCACCAGAGCGATGCGCTGTCCTGCAGCTACCTTGAGATTGAAGTTTTCCAGAACCGTCTGATCTTCTTCGTATCCGAACACCACATCCTTGAATTCCACTTGACCGTCGATAGCGGGAAGCGTGCCCGCATCGGGGGCATCGTCCACATCCACAGGCTCGTCCATGGTTTCAAAGATACGTTCCAGATAGGCAATGTTATTCACAAAGGAGTTATAGATATTCGCAAGGTTAGTGATTGGCTGCCAGAAGCGGCCCACATAGTCACCCATGGCCAGAATCACACCAAAGCTTACGATATCGCCGCCCATCCAGTACACACCGGTGATGTACAGCAGTGTGAACACGATCTGGGTAAGCAGCTGGGAGGAGAGCCAAACAGAGTTGGAGATGTAGATGGCTTTCATCCAAGCCTTACGGCAAGCCAGCGCAAGCCGTTTCATGATGGAGCAGTTCTCCTCCTGGCGGGCGAAAATCTGGGAGACTCTCACGCCGTCAATGCTTTCCGCAAGGTAAGCATTATAGTTGGAGTTTTTGTTGCTCTGCTGCTGCCATGCCTTGCGCTGCCTGGGTTTCAGAATCAGGATGATGGCGATGAATACCGGCAGGCCAGCCAGTACCACCAGCGCAAGCTTTGCATTGACGCTGAACATGAAGAAGATGATAACCACCACGTTGATCATCTCAAGGATCAGGTTGATGATACCGTTGGAAAGAATGTCCGAAACGGAGTTGACGTAGTTGATAACACGCACCAGGATCTTGCCTGCGGGGCGGCTGTCGTAATAGCTGAAAGGCAGCTTCTGCAGGTGGCTGAACAGGTCCTTGCGGATATCGTAAATGATCTCCTGGCTGACATAAGCCATGATACGGCTGCGAATCTGCGTAAAGATGATGCTGAGGATTACCAAGCCGATAAAGATCAGTGCCCACTTCAGCAGAAGGGGGATGCCTGCTTCGCCCTGAGGAACCACCTCATCCAGAACGGTAGCGGTGATCTTGGGCGTATAAAGGCTGGAAACGGAGGCAAGAATACTCAGTACAAGGGCAGCAATCATCTGGAATTTGTGCCGCTTGATGTAGTAAAACGCACGCTTTAAATGAGCCCATTGAAACGGGGATTCAAGCTTCTCGTCAACGTCAAACTTATTGCGAGCCATCAGGCAACACCTCCATCCATGGGCAGATCGTTCTGCAGTGCATAGGTCTGCCAGTAATAGCCACGGTTTTTGAGCAGTTCTTCATGGGTGCCACGCTCGGTGATCCTGCCGTTTTCAAGGATAAGGATCTGATCCGCATCCTTCACGGCGCTGATGCGCTGACCGATAATAATCTTGGTGCAATTAAAGGGCAGTTTTTTGAGTTCCTGCTGGATGTAGTGCTCGGTCTCGCTGTCCAGAGCGGAGGTAGTATCGTCCATGATAAGGATGCGGGGCCTCATGGCAAGGGCACGGGCCAGAGCGATACGCTGCTTCTGACCGCCGGAAAGACCGGTGCCACGCTCACCAATAATGGTATCGTAGCCTTCGGAAAGGTCGGACACGAAATCGTGAGCAGCGGCGATCCTGGCAAATTCCTTCACCTCATCCAGAGACAGGGCCTGATTGCCGAAGGCGATATTGCCTTCCACCGTGTCCGAGAAGAGGAACACATCCTGGGTGGCAATGCCCAGGTGGCCACGGAGCTGTTGCAGCTTCCAGCTTTTTACGTTGCAATCATCCACCAGGATCTCGCCGGAGGCAGCGTCATAGCTGCGGGCCAGAAGGTTGATAATGGTGGTCTTGCCGCTACCGGTGGGGCCCATAATGGCCAATGTCTGGCCAGGTTCCACCGCAAAGCTGATATCGCTGAGAACTTCGTTCCGGTCGAACTTTGCACTGACATTGCGGAATTCGATGCGGCCTTCCATATCCTCATGATCCTTGCAGCCGGGCTTGTCGTGGATGGCAGGCTTGCGGAAATAGATCTCCATTACCTTCAGCGCAGAGGTTTGGAAGCGCTGGAAGTCATTGATGAGGTTACCCAGCTGGCGCATGGGGTTGGCGAGGGCCCAGGTAAGACTGGTGAAGATGGTCAGCTCGCCGGCAGTAATATCGCCCTTGATGATGAAATATGCGCCGATGAATACAGAGATGATACCCATGGCGTGGGCCAGCACTTCGATCAAAGGATAGAAGGTGAGCCACATCTTGTTGATATTCAGGTGGGAGTCACGGAAAGCAGCGCTGCGCTCGTCGAAGTGCTCCTCTTCGTATTCTTCACGGGCAAAGGCCTTTACCACACGGTTGCCGGCAATGTTTTCCTGTGCGCCTGCGTTCATTTCGCTCAGGCGTTCACGCATGGCCACAAACAGAGGCCGCACCTTGCCGGAATACAGCTTGGTAATCAGCAGCAGCATAGGGGTTACGGCAACCAGGCAGAGCGTAAGCTTCCAACTGGTAATAAAGAAGAAGATCAGTGTGCTGACGAACATGACCACACAGTCCACAATGGCATACCCCATATAGGAAATGAAGTGGCGGCACCAGTCAAGGTCGCCGGAGTTACGGGTCATGAGGTCGCCGGTACGGTTGCGGTCAAAGAAGCGGGAATCCTGATACTGCATGCATTCAAACAGCTTTGTTCTCAGGGACAGGAACGTATCCTGAGAGGATTTTTCCAAAAGGATGATCATCAGGTAACGTGCGCCTTCCCGGAAAAACTTCACCACAAGCATAACTGCCAGAATCCCCAGCAGGGGCGCAGGGTTCTGGGCGACGATGACTTCGTCTACGAGGCGTGCAGTCAGTGAGGGGTTTACCAGCAAGAGAATGCTGGTAATTACAGAAATGCTCAGGGCAATGATGATCCTGATGCGGGAACTCTTGCTTGCGCAGCTCCATAGCCATGGTACGGGTCGCATAGTATCCTCCTGCAATTCTGGTCGTTTTGGTTGTATTTTGCGGAAAGGCGGGTCAGTTTTTCCGCAATCGAAATGCATTATATCTCCAACAACAGACGTTATCAATACCCTGTGTTACTTTTTTTCAAATATTTTTTTGCCTGTCATTTTTACTTGAAAACTTAAGGAATTGCAAAAAAGAGACCGACGAATCAGCCTCTTTTTTGAAACCCCGTTCATCGAAAGCTCTGCTTCCGGCGGCCTCTGTGCCTGTGGAGATACAACGCACTTATTTCTTGCTTTTTCTGCCTGCACATCTCACATCATCAACGCTGTGCGCCCCGCCCAGCGCCCTGGCTCTTTCAATCAAAGAACCGATCCTGCGCCTCTCTCCCACCGTTTGCCTGACCGTTGTTTCAATAGTATCTTGCCCTGTGCTTCCCGGATTATTCTTTCCATTTTTTTGGCTGTTTCTTCTTAAAATCAGCAGGAAGTAGCCACAAAAAAACAGAAGTTATATAGTTACCCACCTACCACAAAAGGGAGGTATATCATGATTGCGCTCCATTCCATTTCCATGGGAGATCCTGCTTTTGTTCAGGGAGAGGCCCTTTATCGCCGGGGATCCGTATCCCAGGCCATACAGAGCCTTTACGAGCTTCGCTACGATGTAGGCACGGTACCGGTGCAAACGGTAAGTTTTCTGCGAAACGGCACAGCCGCCTGTACCTGCGGAAATGGCTCCGCCCTGTGCGAGCACATTGCCGCAGCTTACCTTGCCGCTGAAAACGATGGTTCCATGAAACGCTTCCAGAAGGAATGGCAACTACACCTTGGCCAGCAGATGCTTGGCGCCCTGACCCGTGCCATGCCCGGCGGCGAAAGCATCCGCCTGGTGGCTCAGCTGCGCCTGTATGATGACGGCCGAATCGGCCTTGGCCTTTCCGCTGGTCAGGACAGGCTTTATGCAATCCGCAGCATTCCGGAGCTTCTGTACTGTTTTTCCACAGGCACAGCTCTTCCCCTCTCGCCCAAAAGCAGCTATCAGCCCGAGATGATGCGTTTTACCAGGGAAGACGAGCATTTTCTTTCTTCTTTGCTGAGCTATGTACCGCTGAAAGCGCCTGCGTCCACCGATGATTTTTCTTTCCCAGACCCTGGCAGAGAACAGACTTCCCCGGAACTTCTCCCTCCGCCCAGCGAAGGACGGTTTCTGATTCTCAACGGCCCTTTCCTGCAGAGCGTCATGCGCTCCCTGGAAAACTATCCCTTCATTCTTCTGCATCCGGAGGGCAAACAGCCCCATAACGGCATCAAGAAAAAAGAACTGCCCCTGTGCTTTGCCATAGCTCTTTCCCCCACCGAGCTCACCGTTCATGTGGAAGGCACCAACAAGCTGCATCTCATTACTCCTGATGGCCGCTATGTTCTCTCCGGCAATACCGTGACCAGGCTGCATTCCGCACAAGCGAAGGTATGCAGGCTTTTGCTCACCGAGGGCAGCAGTTTTACCTACCCTGCCAAAGATGCGGAAGAAACCCTCGCCATCCTGCTGCCCGCCCTCTCGGCGGTGGGTACGGTAGCACCTTCGCAGGAGCTGAGCGCCCGCCTGGTAAGTCAGCCCCTGAAACCCTCTATTTACCTGGACCTGGAACACACAAACGTCGTGGCAAGGGTAGAATTCCACTATGGTGATGCGATTATTTACCCCTTCGCCAAGGCGGATAACACCGAAACGAAAACCTCCGGTCCCATTCTGGAGGACGGACGGATGCTGCTTCGGGATGGCCGTGCCGAAAGCGCTCTTCTGGATCAGCTTTCCGGTTTTGGATTCGTTGTGCATAACGGAAACATCATTCTGCGCCGTTCCCGGGATATTCTCTATTTCTGTACCCAGGGAGTATCGGAGCTGGCCAAGCGCTGCGATATTTTTGCATCCAAGGCCTTCGAGAAAGTAAAACCCCGTCGCTTTACTGCAACCAGTTCCTTCCGCATGCGTGGCGGCAGGCTGATATTCTCCCTTTTGGAGGACGGAAAGCCCGTGGAAGAGCTTGCTCCCATCCTCAATGCCATCGCTCAGCGGCAGCAATATGTACGCCTTAAAACAGGCGAATTCCTGGATGTACGGGATATGATGGCTTTTTCGCCTTTGATGCAGGAAATGCTGGATGCTGCAAAACTGGACAAACTTGCCGCCGAAGAACCCAGCGAGCGTGAGCTGAACTTCCGTTCCTACCGGGCGGCCTATATGGTGACCATGTTCAGGATGGCAGGTGTAGACCCCCAGACCGACGAGGAATCCGAAAACGCCATTCTGACCCTCACTCAGCCTTCTCAGAAGGACTATATGCCCTCCAGGCTTCGCAAAAAGATGACGGAATACCAGTGCCGGGGCAGCGACTGGCTGCTTTCCCTCTACGAAGCGAGAATGGGCGGCGTGCTTGCGGACGAAATGGGCCTTGGCAAAACGTTGCAGGTCATCGCTGCACTTTCGGCAGCCAAACGCAAGGACGGCACCAAAAAAAGCATCATCGTCACTCCAACTTCTCTGACCTATCACTGGCTTGCCGAACTGAAGCGTTTTGACGACAGTCTGAGGGTGCGTGTTATTACCGGCCAGCGTACGGACCGCCGCCATGCCATCGCCGACCTGAAGCAGGATGACTCCGTGGATGTGATTCTTACCAGCTACCCCCTGCTCAGGCGGGATATTGATTACCTGAAGGATATCCCCCTTCGTTTTGCTGTGCTGGACGAAGCGCAATCTGTGAAAAACGCTCAAAGCCAGGGTGCGCTGGCTGCCAAAGAACTGGATGCCCAGGTTCGCATTGCCCTTACCGGTACCCCAATGGAAAACCACACCGGAGAGCTGTGGAGCATCTTCGACTTTGTTTTGCCCGGCTACCTTGGCACTCAGGCTTCCTTCCTGAGGCGCTATGGAGGCGGAGAGCTGGCCGAGGAGCTTCGTGAGCGCATCCGCCCCTTCCTTATGCGCCGCCTGAAGAGCGAAGTGATGACCCAGCTGCCCGAAAAGCGGGAAAGTTACCTTTACGCAGCCATGACCCCCGAGCAGGAACGCATCTACCAGACCCTGCTGGAAACCCTTCGGCAAAACGTTGGTTCTGCACTGGAAAATGGATCTCTGCCCAAAGCACGCATGCAGGTGCTCAGCCTGCTGCTCAAGCTTCGGCAAGTATGCTGTCACCCCAAGCTGTTCCTGGATGATTACGACGGCACCAGCGGCAAACTGGAACTGCTGATTCAGACCGTCCATTCCTCCATTGCCTCTGGGCACAGGCTGCTGGTGTTTTCGCAATTTGTGGGTATGCTGCAGATCATCAAAAAGCGGCTTTCCCGTGAAGGTGTTCAGGCGCTCTACCTGGACGGCGACACAAAGCCCGAACAGCGTCAGCAGCTTTGCGACCGTTTCAATGGCGGCGATGGCAAAGTGTTCCTCATTTCCCTCAAGGCAGGCGGAACCGGGCTTAACCTTATCGGCGCCGACCTGGTTATCCACTTCGATCCCTGGTGGAATCCTGCGGCAGAGGATCAGGCCACGGACAGAGCCCACCGCATCGGTCAGACCCGGGATGTGGATGTTATAAAAATGATCACCCAGGGCAGTATCGAAGAGAAGGTTACGGAGCTGAGCAAACGAAAGCGGGCCATCTTTGACCGGGTGATTATCTCCGGCGAAACCTCCCTTTCCAGCCTTACAGAAGAGGATATCCGGGCGCTGTTTTTCAGCTGAATACAAAAATCATCCCCACAGGCATTTCATCTTTAAGGAAAGCCTGCGGGGATTTGCTTTATTCCATTTTTTCACTGGCCAGAGGAATGGCGAACCAGAAACAGCTTCCTTTTTCCTCTTCGCTTTCCACGCCGTATTGCAACTGATAACTGTTGAGGATATCCCGTGCAATATTCAGCCCCAGCCCGGAGCCAGTGGCTGGCCGCACATGGGGTTTTTTGCCCCGGTAATACCGATTCCAGATGTGTGGCAACTCTTCTGCCGGGATACCGTCGCCACCGTCAATGACCTCGATCTTCACGTCCTTCTCCCCTACGCTTTGTCTGATCAGCACCTGCTTATCGCTGCCGGAATAGGTAAGGGCGTTGTTGATAAGGTTATAGATGATCTGGCTGATTTTGAGGGGATGTGCATAAACCCATGCATCCTCTTCTTTTTCAAAGCGAATCTGATACCCGTCTTTATCTACAAGTTTTGCATACCTTGCAATAATACTGGTGATGGATTCCGTCAGGTTGTAGATTTCCGGTGCGGAATCATCAACGGTTTTCCCTTTGGAATATTCAAGCACCGTATTGACCAGCGAGGTAAGGCGGCGGGTTTCATCCAGAATGATCTGCAAATTCTCCGGAGTATTTTCGCCGGGAATATCCCGCATTGCTTCCACATAACCCTCGATGAGCGTCAGGGGCGTGCGCAGATCATGGCTGATGTTTCCCATAAGCTGACGCTGCATTTCGTCTACTTTGCGCAGGTCTTCTGCCGCCTGTGTAAGCTGGCTGTCCAGTTCACCGATTTCCTTGTAGTGTCCCCGGAGGGAAACCGGGGAATACTCGCCGTAACTGAGCCTGCGAGCTTCTTTGGTGATTTTCACAATGGGGATGGATATCTGCATGGACAGTACCGTGGAAAGCAAAAATCCCAACAGAATAAGAATAATGGAGATCACCAGCAGCTGCGAACGGATGGTCTGCACGGTGGACTGTACCGGAGCCACAAGGCAGGTGATAATAACAAAGTATTTGCTGCCTTGGATGGTTTTCTGCTGCACGGAAACCAGGCAGCGGGTATCGGCCATATTGGGCCTGGGCACCGGGCCGTTGAAATGCTTTCCCTCCAGAGCAGGGTTCAAAAAGCGGGACATCAAAACAAAGCGGCACTCCTCCGAATCTCCATTTCTGCTGGAGAGCCTGATTAAATCCCGCTTGTTCATGCGGTGCACCACACAGTTTGTAAGCCCTTCACCGGAATAAATCACTTCAGCATCCTCCTTCATAACAAGGATGCAAAGATCGTCCTCTCTGGCAATATGCTCAACCAGAGTGGCGCATTCACTGTGGGCGAGGTTATCCATAATCAGTTTGGAATTCTTGGCAAGGTTCTTTTCTTTTTCATGGCGGTAGAAAATATCCAGAAATTCTATCTGAAACAGCCACAAAAGCACCAGCAGCAATGCAATAAAGAAAAGAAAGCATAGAAAAACCCGGATTTGAATGCCCATGCCGCACCATTTTTTGCGTACCCAGGCAATAAAACCGGATTTGTTTTTATCAGACTTCTTTTTCAAACCGATAGCCTACCCCTCTGAGCGTGGTGATGTATGAAGCATAACTTCCAAGCCGCTTGCGCAACAGTTTGATGTGTGTATCCAGCGTGCGGTCGTCACCGAAAAAATCGAACCCCCATATTTCGCTGATGAGCTTGTCACGGCTGAGGGCAATACCCCGGTTGCGAACCATGAAGAAAAGCAGCTCGTATTCTTTTGGAGAAAGGTCGATGTTCCGGCCCTCAATGGTAACACGACGGGCAGTGAAATCTACTTCCATTGCGCCGATATTCACGGTTTCATGGGCTGCGTTTTCTGCAGAAGCGTGATGGCTTCTTCGCATAACAGCAGCAACACGCATCATCAGTTCCCGTGGCGAAAAAGGCTTTACCACATAATCATCCACGCCGAGTTCAAAACCGTATATTTTTTCGTATTCCTCTCCCCGGGCGGAAAGCATGATAATGGGCAGGTCTTCCCTGATACGGCGGATTTCTTTCGCTGCGGAAAACCCGTCCAACTCCGGCATCATGATATCCAGTATGACCAGATCTACCTGTTCTGTGCGCACCTTCTGAACCGCTTCAATTCCATCGGCGGCTTCCAAAAAACCGTAGCCCTCAAAAGCGGCATATTTGCCGATCAGCTCACGGATTTTCTGTTCATCGTCAACAATAAGCAGTTTCAAAAGGTGCACATCCTTTGCGATTGATCCATTTTGTCATACAGCATTTGAGAAAAACCAAATGAAAACAGGGTTAAATCAGTCTTCGTCAGAATTATCAAAGGAAAGCTCAATGCGGTTGTTTTCTGCTTCCCAAAGCTTGTCGAGGCGATAGAACTCACGCTCTTCGGGATGGAAGATGTGTACCAGAGCGTCACGGTAGTCCAGCACCACCCAGCGGCCTTCCTGCTGGCCTTCCTTGCGCACAGGTTCATAGCCCAGTTCGCTCATTTTATCTTCCAGATCGTCTGCAAGGGCCTTTACCTGGAGAGCATTGCGGCCGGAGGCGATTACCATGGCGTCGGTAATGACGGTCAGCTGGGATACGTCCAGCGCAACGATATTGTTGGCTTTTTTTTCATAAAGGATCTCTGCAATGGTCTGAGCAAGGTTTTTCATTGTTCATTCTCCTTATCTTGAATGTTTTCCCGTTGTTGTTTTTTCTGCCATTCTTCCTCAAGGCGATCCAGCCAGCGCAGGGTGCTGAGGGTGGCGGGATTCAGTTTACCTTTGTTCTTTTTGACATGCTCCATGGTGGAGCGAAGAGAATAGCGCATGGCCTCCAGCAGCCTTCCTCCATAGGACAGCCTGCGCAGCTCCTCCAAAACAGGGTACGGTCTGCGGGAAGGCTCGATCTTATCAGCAAGGAAAAGGGCCATATCCAAGGGAAGCATCCCCACCCTGCCGGTGGTGTGGCAGCGGATAGCCGCCAGGATGCCGTAATCCTTTACGCCGTAGAGGCTCTCTGCCAATGCTGCGCCCGCATAGGCATGGAGCAGGTTTTCGCTCTGCAGAATATCCTTATCCAGCAAAAGCCGATGCTCCCTGGCTACCTGCTGCATTTCATCAAGAGGCATGCACTTGGCTGCATCGTGAAGGAGGCCCGCCAGTTCGGCCTGTTCCGGGTTGATATTGTTACCCTCCGCCAGTTTGCGGGCGGTATGCGCCACCAGCAGCGAATGAGAAAGCCTTTTGTCGCTGAGAGCTTTTTTCAGCCTGGAATAAAGCTCCGGACCATTATCCGGAAACATGGGAAAGCCATACAGACCCATGACCCGGATGTATTCCATTACCTGGGGAGCAAGCTCGTCGGGGCACTGTCCCTTTGAGAGGGCCTCCCGGATGGCCGTGGAGGAAACATCTCGGGGCGGCAGAGACAGGAAATGCAGCTTTGCGCCCATTTTTTTGATCTGCTTATACACCGCATGCTGCTTGGGCTCATCCGTGGAGCGGCAGCAGACGATAAAATCGCACAGGCCAAATACCTTTTCCGGTTTACGCCAATTGGGCAGATCCCTCATGGTATCCTCGCCGATGATGTAATACAGCTCAGCATCCGGATATTTTTTGTGCATCAGGGCCAGGGTGTCCACAGTATAAATGGTGCCTTCCCTCTCCAATTCGATACGGGAGGGTTCCATGCCTTCCATGCCGAATATGGCCAGGCGGGTCATCTCATAGCGATCTTCAGCATCCTCGAGGCCGGTTTTCTTATGGGGAGGATTACCCGTGGGCAGAAACAGCACACGGTTCAGAGAAAATTCCTTCCGGGCTGCCTGCGCCATTTCCACATGGCGCACATGGATGGGATTAAAACTTCCCCCCATGATGCCGATTTTTTCCTTCGCCAACGGAATTTCCCCCTTTTGAAAACCAAAACTTTAGTGCATCTTATATTATACTAAAAAAACGGCAAAATGGGAATAGTGGAAACGATGGCTTTTCACTTTCCCTGGGAGGATGCGCATGGAGAAGTATATGCAGAAAACCGCATTGGCATCGGCATCGGATCATCTTTTTCGCCTGCTCATGGCAGCTGGCGCAGGCGTGATGTGGTTTGTGTGGCTATGGGGACTTTCGCTGCCGGCTCTGCTTGCCGGGCTTTCCCTTGGAGGGCTTTTCTGGCTTTGCCTGAGGCAGCTCGGCAAAAAAAGAGTCCAAAAGAGAGAAAAAGAGATGCGTTGTGTTCTTGGAGGAGAAATGGCGCTGGATAAGCTGCTGCTGCTTCCGGACAGGCATGCTGCTTTTCAGGCGGCCCTCTGGATCTCTCCAAAAGCTCCCGTGGAAATGCAGAGAACCGTTCAGCACGGCGTTACCGGCATGCTCAGAGGGCAGCCGGTTCTTATCTGGCTCATTGCCCGGCACAAAAGCACGGAAATCGGAGTGCAGCCTGCGCTGGAAGCCCTTCGCACCGCAAAGGAAAACAAGGCCGAGCGCATCTTTCTGTGCGTAACTGCGCCTGTGAGCAAGGCATTGAAAAGGTTTACCGAGGAATGCGATACAGACATCCGCATCGTTACCCGGGAGGAGCTCGTTATGCTGGCTGGCAGCTGTAATCCAGCCACCGACGAAGATTTGCTACAGCTGAAAAATCGTCGTCCAAAAAGAAGGGCCCTCAGCGAATGGCTGCGCATTATCTTTGACCCATCCCGGAAAAGGCGGTATCTGTGGTACGGCCTGGGCCTTGCGGCGCTGTGGGCGGTTACGGGGCAAATGTTCTATCCCATACCGGCGATACTGTGCCTCGGCTTGTTTGCAGGCTGCTTCCTCTACCAAAAACGAAAGGGCGAAATACCTTGGTAACAAAATAACTGCCCGGCGCAGGTCAGCACGCACCGGGCAGAAAAATATTTATTTCACTTTGATAAACAATGCACTTTGGGGAGCCACCGTCATTTTTCCCTGTTGGAGCTTCATATCGCCGCCAAAACGATAGATGGTTTCCACCGGCTCAAAGTCACAGGCAAACTCCGCTTCTCTTGCTGCGGGGTTGATGACCACAAGGATCTTCTCTTCCCCTTCATGGCGAAGATAAGCCAGCGGACAGGCATTCTTTTCTGCATATACAAACTGGATTTCACCCTTGCTCTGAAGCGCTTTGTTGCTTTGACGTACGCCGATGAGCTTCCGGATTTCATGATAAAGGGAATCTGCGTCCGCCATCTGCTTTTCGGCAGTTGGTCGGTCTTTGCTGTTATCCTGAGGAATATAGAGTTTCTCTGCGGGGGCTGTGCTGAAGCCGGCATTCACGCTGTCATCCCACTGCATAGGCGACCTGGACCCTGTACGGCTATAGCCGCCTTCCACAGAAACAAGCCCTTCCACATACCGCATTCCAATTTCATCCCCATAATAGATGAAGGGTGCGCCGGGCATGGAAAGAAGGAATGCAAAAGCAATTTTCAGATTGTCGCCATGGATGGAACGGGCCAGTCTGTCCATATCATGATTGCCGGAAGGAATGCAGATAAGGCCCTTGCGTTCAGATTTTTCGTAGTTTTCCAGATATTTCTTCACAAATTCCGATGCATCGCCCTTACCCCTGCTGGAGAAGAACGGCTCTTCGCAGCGGAACAGGTCATTGTAGTGAGAAGGGCCAAAATGCAAAAGAAAATCCATATGGAATCCGCCCTGCAGCGACTTGTCCGGTTCACCCCATTCGGAAACCATGGCCGCAGAGGGGAATTCTTCATCCAGAAATGCCCTCACGTTTTGCCAGAGACGAATGGTTCCCTTGCCATCCTCGTCGTGCTTTACCAAAGAACCTGCCATGTCCACCCGGAAACCGTCACAGCCCATGGACAGCCAGAATCGCATGATGTTTTTCAGTTCCTCCAGTGTGGCTTTAGGGCCTTCGGCATCCATGGATTGCTGCCAGGGAAGCTCAGGTTTGTAGAAACCGTAGTTCAAAGCAGGCTGATGGGAAAAGAAATTCACTGCGCAGGAGCCGTCACGGTCAGAAATGCCACGGATACAGCCCATACCCTGAGGCTCTTCCCAGATGGAGTCCGTCCATACATAGCGATCGGTATAAGGATTGCGTTCTGCCTTCATGGATTCCTTGAACCACTTATGCTCCACAGAGGTATGCCCCGGTACAAGATCCAACAGCACATGCATATCCCTGAGGTGGCATTCCTCAAAGAGTCTTTTCAAATCATCGTTGGTTCCGTACCGGGGAGCTACGCTGTAATAATCGGATACGTCATAACCTGCATCGCCAAAAGGAGAAGCAAAGCAGGGATTGATCCACAGAGCATTACAGCCCAGTTCCCTGATATAATCCAGCTTTTCGATGATACCCTGAAAATCGCCGATGCCATCGGCATTTGTATCGTTGAAGGACTGAGGATAGATTTCGTAAAAAATCGCATTATCCAGCCACTTGGGTTGATTGGTCGCCATGGTTATTCTCCTTTCGGATGCATCTGTTATGTAGTCCTTATGCCTGCCAGCCTTTTCCGTCAAGAAAATCCATGTAGCGGTTCCAGTCCTCTCGGCTCAGATAATGTTTGCCGCTGCGCAGGTGGTAGCCGATGCTGCCCTCATGAAGTGCTTCGCCGGGCACAGGATACCTGTCCGGGGTAATGAAACCCTCCACACCTTGAATTTTCCATGCTTCGGATGCAGCAACACAGGACAGGAACTCATGGGAAGGGCCTGCCCACTGGTCCCCCTCTGCACTGGCCACGCAGAGAAGGCGGGGGGCAATGGAAGCAAGCATCCAGTGCTGATCAAAGGGCATGGTTTCCTCACGGTCGCAGTATTGCCGGTATGCATCGCAGAACCAGAAAGGAAACATCTTTGTAATATCGCACACATGCTCGCCGGGTTTTCCCCGGGTGATGGCTGCACCGCTGCAGCCGGATTCGTTGGCGATGACACAACCGAAACGCTGATCCAGCATTGCTGCCAGCAGGGCAGTTTTTCCAAGACGGGAGTGACCGATTACCGCAGTGTGTTCCTGCTTTATGCCAGGCTGATTCAATGCCCAGTCCATCATCCGGGAAAGGGCATATGCCCAGATTGCGATCTTTCCGGGCAAATGATCTTGCTTTACACCCGCATCAGCTGCGGCCTCACGAAGAAGCTTGCCCAGCCCCGAGGTATAATCGTCGGCGGCATCTTTTGAAATGTCGTTATAGCCAGCGGAAAGCACCGCATATCCCCGGTCGATGATCTCCTCCACCGGAAAATATTTGTCCGGCACATATGGGGAGAAATTCAGCAGGATGAACAACGGATGCTGTACTCCCTCCTGAGGAACCGTATAGTACACAGGGAAGGCAAAATCGCCGCCGGGCAGTTTGAGGGTAAGTTCCACTTTTTGGTGCAAAGCTTTGCCTGCACAAAAATCATCGCTTTCTTCCAGCACCCTGGACTCAATGCGGCAGGGAAGTTGCGGAATTACGCCGTATTCCAGTCCAATGAGGGTTTCGATGATTTCTTCCCGGTTCCGGGGTATTTCCGGCAGCAAAAGAGCATTCAATTCTCCCATAAGAAAATCCATAGGCTCGTCTCCTTATTCTGTTGAGATATTTTGTACAGGTATTGTATCATGTTCACTTCAAAGGTGCAATGAAAAAGAACAAAAACGCCGCCGCATTTTGGTTACGGCAGCGAAGAAAGTATGCTTCTGATCAATTGTCAACCGCATTGCTGAGGCGGATCCAGGTTTCAACGTCCAGTTCCTCCGCACGGGCAGTAAGGCGTACACCTGCTTGTTCCATAGCGGCTTTCAGCTTTTCGCCGTCTACGGTGCCCTTGAGGGCATTGGTCAGGGTCTTTCTGCGAAGATTGAATCCGGCCTTCATCATACGGAAGAGCAATTTCTCGTCCCGCACAGGCAGAACTGGTTCCGTACGCATTTTCAGATGAATGAATGCGCTGTCCACCTTGGGCGGAGGGGTAAAAAGCTCCGCAGGCACCACTTCCTCAAGCACCGGCACACAGTAGTACTGGCAACGTACGCTAGTGAGGCCGTAAGGCTCCGTGGAGGGAGAGGCCATCAGTTTGTCGGCTACTTCTTTCTGTATCATTACAGAAATCTGGCGGATGGGCAGCCCACTTTGCCAAAGAAGGTCAAAAATCGCCGTGGTGATGCTGTAGGGAATATTAGCAATAACGAAAAAATTTTCGCCAAGAGGAGCACAGATCTCGGAAAGATTCTGTTTGCGGATATCGCCGTGGATAATCTGCAGGTTAGGATACTGCTCTTCCTTGAGGCGCAGGAAGGGAATCAGGCTTTCGTCAGTTTCGACAGCCACCACCTTCCGGGCGTGCTTTGCCAGAAACTGAGTGAGCATGCCTGTACCAGGGCCGATTTCCAGCACGCCGTCCGCTTCTGTTACTCCTGTGGAAAGAACCAGTTTTTCCAAAAGAGCTTCATCGTAGAGAAAGTGCTGCCCCAAATCGTGTTTGTACTCCCGGCCGTCTTCACGACGGTAACGGGCTTTTTCAAAGGATTTTTTCATGCCTTAAAACCCTTCCTCATCAATCTGCACCATATCCCGACCGAAAGTATCTATCAGCGACTGGGCGTTGTTATCCAGCAGATTCATTGTTTGTTTCATGGCTGTATCCTGCTCAAGCACAGCTTCAAACCTTGCAGGCTTTTGGGAGATATCCGTGAGCATCTGTTCAATGGTCTGCTTCCGGTCTGGCATATTCAGCTTAACGTAACTGAAATCCTTCTTGGCAAGGGGAATGCGCACACGGTACACCCCGTTTTCCTCTCCAAGAAAACGCTCATTGCGCAAAAGGCCGAACACAGCGGGATTGGTTTTGGAAAGTTCCTTGAGAAGAGCCTCCCAGACCGCCTTCTCGCCCTGGGGTACAGGCTTTTCCTTGGGAGCAGCCTTGGCCCGGGGAGCTGCATCCCCTTGGGCAGGCTTCTGACTTACGGCGGGGGCCGCCTGTACAGCCAACCGGCCGCTTTCAATATCCCCCTGCAAGGCTGCAAGCTTGCTTTCAAGCTCGGCGATGCGCTCCAAAAGGGCGGAGGAATCCTCGCCGCGCTGTTCCTCGCAGGCGTGAAGAGCTGCGCTTTCCAGGCCGATTCTGGGAGAGGAAGCGTAGCGCAATTCCCCTTCGGCTTTCAGGAAGCAGTCCAGCACACGGAGCAGCCTTTGCGAAGAAAACAGCGCCGCCTGTTTGCGCATACGCAGCTCGTCCTCCGGGGTGATATCCAGTATGGATGAAGCGTCTTTTTCCACCGCCTGCACGGTAAGCAGCATGCGGGTATGGGAGGAAAGCTCCTTGAGAAAAACCTGCGGCTCCCGGCCGGAGCGCATCAGCTGGTCCACACGGCGCAAAACCCCGGCAGCGTCCCGGTTAGCCACAGCGTCCATAAATTGAAAAGTAAAATCCCGATCAGAGGTACCCAGACTGTCACGCACCTGTGCAGCGGTGATAATGCCGTTAACCGCACCGGCAACGCACATATCCAGAATACTGAATGCATCACGCATAGCGCCTTCTGCTGCCCGGGCGACGATTTGCAGCGCCTCCTCCTCGGCAGAAAGATTCATTTCCGCAAGAGCTTCCTTCATGCGCTCTACCATCAGCGAGGCAGGAATACGTCCGAAATCGTACCTCTGCACTCGGGACAGAATGGTTGCAGGAACCTTCTGAGGGTCGGTGGTGGCAAGGATGAATACCACATGCTCCGGCGGCTCCTCAAGGGTTTTGAGAAGGGCATTGAAAGCGGAGGTGGACAGCATGTGCACCTCGTCGATGATATAGACCTTGTATTTGCCCATCTGGGGCGGATAGGCAACCGTATCCAAGAGTTCCCGCATTTCCTCCACACGGCTGTTGCTGGCAGCGTCGATTTCCAGCACATCCATGGTACTTTCGTTAAGGATGGCACGGCATACGTCGCATTCGCCGCAGGGATCGCCGTGATGAGGCTGCATGCAGTTAATGGCACGGCTCATCAGTTTTGCCATGGTGGTTTTGCCGGTGCCCCTGCAGCCGCAGAAAAGATAGGCATGGGCAATACGCCCGGACTCGATCTGGCTGCGGAGGGTGTGCACGGTGGCCGTCTGGCCGATCACAGCCTCAAAAGTAGTGGGACGCCAGCGGCGGTAAAGTGCCTGATAGGCCATAACTACCTCCTGAAAAAAGCATCAAATCAAATTCATATAACATCATACCTTTTTCCGGCGAAAGGGTCAAGGAAGACTTGCACCCCGACCGGCTTCATGGCATAATGAATGTAATACATCAGCAGAATGCCCGCTGGGCAAAAGGAGCCGCAAATGAAGGTACTGCTTGTCAATTCCAGCCCCAACACACATGGCTGCACCTACACCGCCCTCACGGAAATCAGCACTCAGCTTGAAAAATCCGGCATTGAAACCGAGCTGTTCCAGCTTGGAACCAAAACCGTTTCCGGCTGCCGTGGCTGCTGGCAGTGCGCCAAGCTGGGGCGCTGCGTTATCGATGATACGGTAAATATCCTCGGTGAAAAAGTGAAAAAAGCAGACGGCTACATTTTCGGTTCACCGGTATATTTCGCAGGAATTTCCGGACAGCTGAAATCACTGATGGACAGGCTGGTGTGCGCTTACGGCCCGCATATGCGCTTCAAGCCCACCGCAGCCGTTGCCAGCGCCAGACGTGCGGGAACCACTCCCACGCTGGATGATATCAACCGCTTCTTTGCCCTCAACGATATGCTCATCGTCACTTCCCAGTACTGGAACGAGGTGCACGGCTCCACGCCGGAAGAGGTCAAAAAAGACGAAGAAGGAATGCAGATCATGCGCAGCCTTGCCAGAAACATGGCATGGACGCTTCGCTGTCTGGAAGCAGGAAAACAGGCGGGAGTTCCCCTGCCGGAAGAAGAACCCGGCATCCGCACGGATTTCATCCGCTGATTATTTCAGCTCTCCCCCATTTTCCAGCATTTTTTTCATCACAGGCAATACCTTTTCGCACCAGCGGGTTCCGGGCTTGAACAGCCGGGGATCCGCTCCTTTCATCAGGAAAGGATGTCCCGCAATATCCAGCATGCTTTCATCATTGAACTGATCCCCAAAGGCAACCACTTCTTCCCGCTTTACGCCCAGGCTGTCCATAAGGTTTTTCAGGCCGGTGCCCTTATTGGCAAGGGTGAAATCAAACCAGTTGCGCCCGGCCACCACTGCACTGAGCTTGTCCGCCCATCTTTCCTGCAGCCCTTCTGCAAAGGGTTGAACCCCGTGGGGCGTATAGCCTGAAAACTTGATCACAGGCTCGTCGATCATGGAAAAATCCGGCACGATGGATACGGTATTGCGCAGCCGGTAGGTAATATCGTCAGTAAAAACCCGGTCGTTGTCCAGCATGTAGCAGCATTTTACGCCGCTGATCATTACCCGCATGCCAAGGGAGGTTAGGTCCCGGGCAACCGCCAGAACCAGTTCCATATCCACGGGAGTGGTGGCAACAATTTGCCGTCCGGTGGCGCAAAGGCCGCCATTTTCGCAGATAAAGCTCATCTCCCCGGCAATGGGATAAAACAAACGGCGCAGATTATCATACTGCCGTCCACTGGCAGCGGCTACGGCAATGCCCTGTTTCAGAAGGCTGCGGGCCACATCAAAAAAACCTTCCGGCAGCGTTCCATCCTTTTCCAGCAAGGTTCCGTCCAAATCCGTGGCGATGAGGCGAATCATAACTGCATCCTCCGCAATAAAAAATCAGCCTCTATTATACCAGAAAAATGTCACTTTGTATCCCGGCTGTTCAAAATCTGCTAAGCATGTTCTTTTCCTGCTTTTTCCTTGCATTGACGGGGTTTGTTTTCTAAAATGGTAAACGTGAATATACTACTGAAAGGACTGAATTCTTTCATGGCTAAAATTCAGATGAAAACTCCCCTCGTCGAGATGGACGGCGACGAAATGACCCGCATCCTTTGGCAGATGATCAAGGATAAGCTCATCCTGCCCTTTGTGGATCTTAAGACCGAATATTATGATCTTGGCCTCAAGCATCGTGACGAAACCGACGATCAGGTTACTGTGGACAGCGCAAACGCCACCTTGAAATATGGCGTGGCTGTGAAGTGCGCCACCATCACTCCCAACGCACAGCGTGTGGAGGAATATAATCTCAAGCAGATGTGGAAGAGCCCCAACGGTACCATCCGTGCCATCCTGGACGGCACGGTTTTCCGTGAGCCGGTTCTGGTCAAGGGCGTATCTCCCTGCGTAACCAACTGGAAAAAGCCTATCGTGGTGGCCCGTCATGCTTACGGCGATGTGTACAAGAACACCGAATACGCCGTGAAGGGACCCGGCAAGGCTGAAATCGTCTTTACCGACGAAAACGGCATGGAAACACGCCAGACCATTCTGGAGTTCAAAGGCAGCGGCATTATGCAGGGCCTGCACAACACCGACGCCAGCATCACCTCCTTTGCTCACAGCTGCTTCCGCTATGCGCTGGATCAGAAAAAGGATCTGTGGTTCTCCACCAAGGATACCATCTCCAAGACCTACGACCACCGCTTTAAGGATATCTTTGCCGACCTGTACGAAAACCAGTACAAAGAAGCCTTTGAAAAGGCCGGTATCGAATATTTCTACACCCTTATCGATGACGCTGTTGCCCGTGTAATCCGCAGCGAAGGCGGCATGATCTGGGCGCTGAAGAACTACGACGGCGACGTAATGAGCGATATGATCGCCACCGCTTTCGGCAGCCTTGCCATGATGACCAGCGTGCTGGTGTCCCCCGGCGGCCAGTACGAATACGAAGCCGCTCACGGCACCGTTACCCGTCACTACTACCGCCACCTCAAGGGCGAAGAAACCAGCACCAACAGCGTTGCCACCATCTTTGCATGGAGCGGCGCCCTGCGCAAGAGAGGCGAGCTGGATCAACTGCCCGAGCTGTGCGCTTTTGCCGACAAGCTGGAAAAAGCCACCATCGATACCATCGAAGGCGGCAAAATGACCAAGGATCTTGTGAACCTGTACCAGGGCGAAGCCACTGCTCTCAACAGCGAACAGTTCCTGGATGCCATCGCAGAGAAACTGGCCTGACATTAAATAATTTCTAAATCAAAACCACCGCTGAACCTGTATTGTTCGGTATTCAGCGGTGGTTTTTGTTATGCAACTGTTTCGGGCAGAGCTGCAGCCGCCTGTTCAGCAACCACAGGAAGCCGCACAGAGAAGGTGGTACCCACTCCCACCTTGCTGCGGACATTGATCTTTCCGCCATGGGCCACTGCAATGATGCGGGCAATGGAAAGGCCGAGACCGTGGCCGCTGGTTTGTGCCTTGCGTGCCACGTCACAACGATAGAAGCGGTCAAAAATGCGGGTCAGTTCTTCTGCGGCGATACCAGGGCCTGTATCCTGTATGCTCAGTACGCACTGCCCATCCCTGGATGACATGCCGATGGTAATTTTTCCGCCTTCGGGCGTATACTTGATGGCATTGTCCAGAAGGATACGCATTAATTGCTTGATCATGCCCTTGTCGCCGTGGAGCAGGCAGCCTTCGTCCACTTCCAGAGCAAAATCATGCTTTGTAGAAAGCATTTTGGCTTCCCGGTGGATCTCGCTCATCACTTCCAGCGGATTGAAGTTCTCCATTTCCAGCATAAGGGTTTTCTTATCATGCCTGGCAAGGAAAAGGAGTCTTTCCACCAGTTCCTTCATACTGGTGGATTCCTGGGCAATGGCGGTGATGCCTTCCTCCAGCACCTCCGGATCCGTCTTGCCCCAGCGCTGAAGCATGCTCACATAACCCTGAATTACCGCAATGGGCGTGCGCAACTCGTGGGAAGCGTCGCTTACAAACTGCTTCTGGCTGTTGTAGCTCAGCTCGATACGGTCAAGCATGCCGTTAATCACCAGCGCCAGATCTTTCAGTTCGTTCTTGGTGCCCTCCACGTTGATGCGCTCATCCAGATTATTGGCGCCAAGAGTGGCGGCAATTTCCGCCATATCGGTGATGGGCCTCAATACCTTTTTGTTCAGGCGGTTGCGATGCCTCAGAAAATAAAATACCCGGAAGAGGTCAAGGCCAAGCAGCGTCCAGAGGAGCACCTGTGAGGTGGTAATGGCCTGATTAGCCCTCCACGCAAACAGTGCAGGGCCATAGGATGTTTGCCTGTAAAGCTGCAGGGTAAAACAGCCGTCCTCCTGACGAAAATCCGAGAACAACAGGGCTGCGCTCTGGAAAAAGGTTTGAAGCCCCGGTTCAAAGGCTGTTTGCTGAATTGTTACAGCACAAAAAGGCGATCCCGCCAGCTGTTCCTGCGAATAAGCCATTTCCTGGGCCGGGGGATTTTGAACGATCCTGTCTACATCCCTCTGTATGCCGGGAATCAGCGAGAGGCCGAAAGCCAGCTGCACTATCAGCACCACAGGGATGGTAGTGCGCACAAGCTGCCACGCCGCATGCATGGCAATCCTCAGCACAAGCGACAGGCGCAGTTTGCTGAGCATGCGCTGAATGCCCCCGTGCCAGATCTCCGAAATATTATTCAGACCCTTCAGCGGTTTTTCCTGAGAAACCGTATCATTGGCAGGGGGATCCATTTCCACTTCCACCCGGGTACGTTTGGAAGTCTGTTCTTCTTCCAGGGGGATACCGCCCAGGGCGGCCTGCTCATCATGCGTTTTCATAGCGGAACATATAGCCTACGGCACGGATGGTATGAATGGTCTTGATGCCGAAGCGATCGTCGATCTTCTGGCGCAGGTAGCGGATGTATACATCCACAATATTGGTATCGCCGGTGAATTCGTAGCCCCAGACGTTGGTCAGCAGGTCGTCACGGGTAATGGCGGTGTTTTCATGCTGCCAGAGGTAGTTGAACAAATCAAACTCTTTCTTGGTGAGGGTAATGGTCTCCTCGCCGTAGCCTGCGCTGTAGCTGGCGGGCTCGATATGCAGCTTGCCGGCAACCCGGGCGCCATCGCTATGCTGCACATCCACACGATGTTTCTTGAGGGAGACACGGATTCGTGCCAGCAACTCCTCGATGGCGAAGGGCTTGGTCATATAGTCGTCAGCGCCCATATCCAGCCCCATCACCTTGTCGCTCACATCATCCTTGGCGGTGAGCATGATGATGGGCACATCGTTATTCTGCTGACGAAGACGGCGGCACACCTCGATACCGCTGAGTTCCGGCAGCATCAAATCGAGAATCATCAGATCCGGATGCCAGTCGATGCAGGTTTGAAGGCCGGTACGGCCATCATGGGCAGCCTTAACCTCGTAGCCTTCATGTTCCAGTTCCAG
Organism: Clostridiales bacterium; assembly: GCA_015056145.1. GTDB lineage: Bacteria > Bacillota > Clostridia > Christensenellales > Aristaeellaceae > Limiplasma. Next base: position 20,392 of record SVGY01000004.1, on the reverse strand, counting down.
CGTTACAAAACGGGCGATTTTCACTTCGTCCTCAACAATCAGTATCCTGCTCATGGGTCAATCCCCCTATCGCTTTTGAATGGTTAATGAATATCGGCCTCGTGGAAACCATCCTGGTCTTCCCGGACATTTACTCCCCCGCCTCCGGGAAACTGTACATTCACAGGAGTGGTTCCGCTGGCGGCACCGCCATGTGTGTTTTCCTGTTTTTTCTCTTCTTCCTTCCCGGAAAAGCTGCGGCTGATGCTGTCCACCGTATTGTGCACATTGGTTTTGGCCTTGCGCACAAGGTCGTCAAAACTGTCGCCGACAAAATCAGGGCTGTCCTTTTCCACAGAAAGCTTGTAGCCAAGGATCAACATAGCAATCAGGCCAACGACCACCACATGAGGGGCGGTCAGCAAAGTAAGGATCACCGCCAGGGCGCTGACATTCAGCACCGGCACGGTGCCACGGGCTGCCTTAATCCTGAGGGCGTACAAAAAGGCAAACAACCCTTTGATGCCGCCCTTCTCTCCTCCGGAGGCTGCGCCACGGGTGGTATACTCTTTTTTCAGTCGTCCATTTTTTTCAAGGTCCACAAGGGAGCGGGCTACGCTGCCATTGTGGTACTCCAGCAAATTGACTGCTTCCTCATAAGTAATGCCGCTTCTTCTGCGCAAAAGTTCAATATCTTCAATGGAAAAGCTTGCCATAGAAGCACCTCCTCAAATAACTGCCTTCTCAGGCAATTACAGAATAGCACATTCTGTCAACGGTTGCTTGAGGATTTGGTAATCCTTTTCTGAGAATCTTATGAGAAAACTATCCGGCTTTTTGAAATGGTCAAAAAGGAACAGGAGCGGCATTTGCCGCTCCCGGAAAACGATGCCTCTTACACGGGCATGGTGTTCTGTTCCTTGTCCAGCATGGTGCTGTCTACACCCAGCTGCTTTGCCTGACGGTACTCGAAGTACTTCATGGCTACCTGGGGGAACAGCGCATAGCTGAGAACGTCTTCTTCCTGCTGATAGAAGTCCCGGATTTCTTCCTTGTACTTCTCCAGTTCCGGAGGAATATCATCAGCGGGGCGATGGGTAATAACCTCGGCATCGCCGATGCACTTCTTGCGCACTTCCTCGTTCACCTCAGCGGGCAGACGGCCGTATTCGCCACGGAGCAGGCCCTTGGATTCCTTGGGAACCATCTTGTAGCGTTCGCCGGCGATGATGTTCATAACAGCCTGGGTACCAACGATCTGGCTGGTGGGAGTTACCAGGGGAGGATAACCGAAGTCTTCACGAACTCTCGGCACCTCAGCCAGCACATCGTAGTACTTGTCCATAGCGTTGGCCTTCTTCAGCTGACCGATCAGGTTGGACAGCATGCCGCCGGGAACCTGATACAGCAGGGTGTTGGCATCGGTGGACAGCACACGGGCGGGGTCACGCCAGCCATCTTCGGTAAGCTGGTCGGCAATGCCACGGAAGTAAGCTGCGATCTCAGTCAGGGCCTTCAGGTCCAGACCGGTGTCGTATTCAGTGCCTTCCAGGGTAGCCACCATGGATTCGGTGGTGGGCTGGGAAGTACCGTTGCCAAGGGGGCTCAGGCAGGTGTCGATGACGTCTGCGCCGGCTTCCACAGCCTTGAGCAGGGTCATGGCACCGGTGCCGGTGGTGTCGTGGGTGTGCAGAACGATGGGCAGATCCGTTTCGGCCTTCAGGCGCTTGATCAGGCTGTATGCGCTGTAGGGCAGCAGCAGGTTGGCCATGTCCTTGATGCAGATCAGGTCAGCGCCCATCTTCTGGATATCAGCAGCCAGACGGACGAAGTAGTCCTCGGTGTGCACGGGGCTGATGGTGTAGCTCATGGCAACCTCAGCCTTGCCGCCGTACTTCTTGGTGGCCTTCACAGCAGTTTCCATGTTGCGCAGGTCGTTGAGGGCATCAAAGCAGCGGATGATATCGATACCGTTTTCGATGCTCTTCTTTACGAAGAAATCTACAACGTCATCGGAATAATGCTTGTAGCCCAGAATGTTCTGGCCACGGAGCAGCATCTGCAGCTTGGTGTTGGGCAGGCCCTTGCGCAGGGCACGCAGGCGCTCCCAGGGATCTTCGTTCAGGAAGCGCAGGCAGCTGTCGAAGGTAGCGCCGCCCCAGCACTCCAGGGAGTAGTAGCCCACTTTGTCCAGCTGAGCAAACATAGGCTCCATCTGGGAAATCTTCATGCGGGTTGCGGCCTGGCTCTGGTGGCCGTCACGCAGGATAGTATCGGTAATTCCGACCTTAGGCATATTTTTCACCTCATTACTAAATCAGCGATTAACCGAACATGCTCAGCAGGATACCGGCTGCGATGGCAGAACCGATAACGCCGGCCACGTTGGGGCCCATGGCATGCATGAGCAGGAAGTTGCGGGGGTTGGCCTTCTGGCCTTCCGTCTGGCTTACACGGGCAGCCATGGGAACGGCGGATACGCCGGCAGAACCGATCAGAGGATTGATCTTGCCGCCGGTGATCTTGTTCATCAGCTTGGCCAGCAGTACGCCGCCGGCAGTGCCGCAGCCAAAGGCGACGATACCAACCACCATGATGCCGATGGTCTTCCACTGCAGGAAGGTATTGGCGGTAGCGGTGGCGCCAACGGTGATGCCAAGGAAGATGGTAACGATATTCATCAGTTCGTTCTGGGCCGTCTTGTTGATACGGTCCACAACGCCGCATTCCTTGGTCAGGTTACCCAGCATGAGGCAGCCAACCAGCGGAGCGGCAGAGGGCAGCAGCAGGCTGACGATCACAGTAACAGCAATGGGGAAAATGATCTTTTCCTTCTTGCTGACAGGACGCAGCTGCTCCATGACGATTTCCCGTTCCTTCTGGGTGGTCAGGGCACGCATGATGGGCGGCTGAATAACAGGCACAAGGGCCATGTAGCTGTATGCAGCCACAGCGATGGGGCCCAGCAGATGGGGAGCCAGCTTGCCGGTGAGGTAGATAGCGGTGGGGCCGTCGGCGCCGCCGATAATACCGGTGGAAGCAGCTTCCTGATTGGTGAAGCCCATCAGAGTGGAGCAAGCGATGAAGGTCATGAAGATACCCAGCTGTGCAGCAGCGCCCAGCAGCAGGCTCTTGGGATTGGCAATCAGCGGACCGAAGTCAGTCATAGCGCCCACGCCCAGGAAGATCAGGCAGGGATAGATACCCAGCTTTACGCCCAGGTAGAGGTAGTCCAGCAGGCCGGGGCTGATAACGGTACCGGCCTTGGCCAGCTCTACGCCGCCGGCGGTGACGACCATGCCGGCATCGTTGATGTAAGCGCCACTCTGGCTGAGGATGATGCGGACGGAGTTTACAGTCTCGTTCACACCTTCGCCGATGCACTGAACAGCGCCATTTCCGGCAGCAGCAAAGGCAAACTCGGTGCCGTTGAGGTTGTCAATGATGTGGCCGAACACATTGCCCATGCCGTCCAGGATGGAGGCATCGGCGTTGATGGTGTAATTGCCGAGATTGAGCAAATCAGCAGAATTCACAAGGATACCGCCGCCGAACAGGCTCCAGTTGGCGTGACCGCCGGCGAAAAGTTCCTCGTGGTACATCCCGCCCAGGGGCAGGTTGGTAAGCAGCATGCCGAATGCAATGGGGATCATCAGCAGGGGTTCGTAGCCCTTGACAATACCCAGATACAGCAGCACGCAAGCGATACCGATCATGATCAGAGGCTTCGGGTCAGAGATCAGGGCATAAATACCCGAGTCCTGACAAAGCTTAAGCAGGGACTCGCCTACGTTCATGGCTTATATCACTCACTTTCTTTCAGAATCAGTAAAGGCCATTTGGTAAGCTTAGCCGATAACCACCAGGGTGTCGCCGCTGTTGACGGAAGCGCCCTTGGGAGCAGCAATCTGCTTCACGGTGCCATCGCAGGGGGCCAGAATTTCGTTTTCCATCTTCATGGCTTCCAGGATAACAAGGATGTCGCCCTTCTTCACAGCAGCGCCTTCGGAAACCTTCACATCCAGCACAGTGCCGGGCATGGGAGCGGTCACCTTTTCACCGCCGGCAACAGGAGCGGCAGCGGCAGGAGCGGCGGGAGCGGCGGCAGGAGCAGCCACGGGAGCGGCAGCAACAGGAGCGGCCACGGGGGCAACGGCAACGGGAGCAGCCACGGGAGCGGCAGCGCCGACTTCCTCAACGGCTACGGAATACTGAACACCATTCACGGTAATATTGAACTGACGCATTGGGTTATCCTCCTTCAGCGAATAAGTTGATATCAGAAGCGGCTGTAAGTCTGTTCCTCACGGCCGGCACGGCTCCATGCAGGAGCGTTGGAAATGCGCTTTACACGGCGCACTACAAAGCCGTTACCACCATCCCACACGGCGGCGATGGCAGCAGTAATGGCTGCGATCACATCGGCAGGAATACCTTCGGCAACGGGTGCGGCGGGAGCCACAGGGGCAGGAGTGGGAATGACGGCCTTGGTTTCTGCGGGTTTCTTCTCAGCCTTCTTAGGCTTTTTCTCGCCGCTGAACAGTGCCAGCACCTTAATAAAGCCAATAAGAATTACAAGGCCGGTAAAAACCACCAGCATGCCAACGCCTGCTACGCCCAGACCAGCAATAAGTTTATCCATGATCTGTTGCTCCTTTCGGCGTTACACGGGCAGGTTGCCGTGCTTCTTGGGCGGATTGGAATCACGCTTGCTCATGAGCATTTCCAGAGCGGAAATCAACATGGCGCGGGTCTTGGCGGGCTCGATGATATCGTCCACCATGCCCTGCTTGGCGGCGTTCACAGCGCCAGCCACATTGCCGATGTACTCATCAGCATACTTGGCACGGGCGGCTTCCACGCTCAGCTCGGTGTCTTCCTTTACCTTATCGGCATAAAGGACGGCAACGGCAGCTTCGGGGGTCAGGGCAGAGATCACAGCAGTGGGCCATGCATAGGTCACATCAGCCATAGCCTTGCCGCCCATAGCAACATAGGCCTGTCCGATGGCATCGCCGGTAACAACGGCCAGCTTCGGCACGGTAGCCTCGGCGTAAGCGTAGAGCATCTGGCTCTGGGCCTTGAACAGCCAGCCCTGCTCCTTGATGCTGCCAACTTCCACACCGGGGGTGTTCATCAGGCTGACTACGGGAATGCCATAGCAGTCCATGAAGCGCACAAAGCGTGCAGCCTTCTGCAGAGCGCCGGCGGTCAGCTTGGCGCAGGCAGCAACCATACCAACGGTATGACCGCCCATGCGGCACAGGGCAACCTTCACAGCGGGCTCGTAGTCGGCATAGAGTTCGATCACAGCGCCATTGTCGCTGAGGGCAGTCATCAGGCCGTTCACATCAGCGGGGTCAATGGCGGGCAGCAGACGGCTCATGTCGTCGCTGTCAACGATTTCGGTATCTTCCAGATTGCTGGAAGGCAGAAGAGCGAGAACCTGCTTTGCCTTCAGCAGAGCTTCGTCCTCATTCTCGGCTACCAGGGCAACAGCGCCCATCTCAGCAGCAACCTGAGCGCCGCCAAGCTTTTCGGCATCCACCTCAAGGCCGTTCATAGCGGCCATGACCTGGGGACCGAATACCATAAGCTGGCCAACTTTCTTGGCTGCGATGGTCACATCAGCCAGCTGGCTGATGAAGGCTGCGCCACCGATGCAGGGGCCAAGCACCAGGGCCACCATGGGGCACACGCCGCTCATGCGGGCCATTTTCTGGTAGATCTCGGAGTAAGCGCTCATAGCCTGAGCACCCTCGTCGATGCGCACGCCGGCGCTGTCCATCATGCACAGCACAGGAGCGCCAGTCTTGAGGGCCATGTCCAGCAGCTTAACGATCTTGGCTGCCTGAGCCTGGCCCATGGCGCCGCCGTGTACGGTGAAATCCTGGGCGAAGAGATAGACGGGTCTTTCCTCGATGGTGGCATAGCCGGTTACAACGCCGGCTCCCTCATCGTTCTGGCATACCAGGGCAAACAGCTCCACAAAGCTGCCTGCGTCCACGATGCGGGCAATGCGCTCACGGGCAGTGAGCTTGCCTGCATCACGCTGCTCCTTGAGGCGCTTCTCATCTCCGGCCAGAATGGACTCCCGGAGCTCGAGCACCTTCTGAAGTTCTTGAGAATTGTGCATTTCCGTTCTCCTTCCATGCGATCAATGAATCTTTTGGTCAGGCTCATTTCGGATAATCCAACTTAAGCCCAATTTTTTCTATTCTACTTATCCTTCCTGTTTTCCTTCTTTAATCGTGATTTCTTTGACAAAATTTTTTACTATGCATCTCCAAAAGAAAAACGTCTTCTTCGTTTTTCTGTGTATTGCTGGAAAAAACGAAGAGACGTTTAAAAATAAAAATATTTACATTTTCTTTTCCCAGGCAGCCAGTTCGTCCTGGATGTACTTCAGGCTCAAAAGACGCTCCTTAACCTGTTCCACGGTGAGAAGCTTGGTATTGGAGGAATCGAACTCATGCAGAGGATTGCGTTCCACATTGCCCTGTACCACATACTTGTCGTAGTTCAGCTCACGGGTATCGGCAGGGACACGGTAGAAATTACCCATATCAATTGCATGCACGCATTCCTCATTGGTAAGGAGGGTCTCGTACATTTTTTCGCCATGACGGATACCGATGATCTTGATGGGGTTATCCGCATGGAAGAGCTGTTTTACGGCTTCTGCCAGAATGCCGATGGTGCAGGCAGGGGCCTTCATGACCAGAATATCGCCGCTGACGCCATGCTGGAACGCAAACAGAACCAACTCCACAGCCTCTTCAAGGCTCATGATGAAGCGGGTCATGTCGGGGTCGGTCACGGTAAGGGGCATGCCGGCCTTGATCTGGTCGATGAACAGCGGAATTACAGAACCCCGGGAGCACATCACGTTACCGTAGCGGGTACCGCAGATCAGGGTCTTATCGGGAGATACGGTGCGGCTTTTGGCGATGAACACCTTTTCCATCATGGCCTTGGAGGTACCCATGGCGTTGACGGGATAGGCCGCCTTATCGGTAGAAAGGCAGATGACCTTCTTTACTCCAGCCTCGATGCAGGCCGTGAGTACGTTATCGGTGCCCAGCACGTTGGTCTTCACGGCTTCAATGGGAAAGAACTCGCAGGAGGGAACCTGCTTGAGGGCAGCAGCATGGAAGAGGAAATCCACGCCGTGCATGGCATTTTTTACGCTGGCGAGATCGCGCACGTCGCCAATATAGTACTTGATCTTGTCGGACTGATAGCGATGACGCATATCGTCCTGTTTCTTTTCGTCACGGCTGAAAATGCGGATTTCCTTGATATCCGTGTTGAGAAATCTTTCCAGCACGGCGCTTCCGAAAGAGCCGGTGCCTCCGGTAATCATCAGTGTTTTTCCGCTGAACATAATCAGATATCCTCCTCGCTATTCTTCAGCACATTGCCCGTGAGGCGGTGGAGCACTTCGTGGTAGGCTTCCTCCACATTGCCCAGCTCATGCCGGAAACGGTCAATGTCCAGGGGTTCATGGGTACGGGAATCCCAGAAACGGCAGGTATCAGGGGATACTTCATCCGCCAGAAGAATCTGGCCTTTATAGCGGCCAAATTCCAGTTTGAAGTCGATCAGCTCAATGCCGATCTCCTTCATGGTCTCCTTCAGGATTTCGTTCACCCTGAGTGCATAGTTGAACATAATGTCCATCTCTTCCCGGGTGGCCAGCTCCACGGCGGTGATATGGGTAATATTCACCAGCGGGTCATCCAGCTCGGGATACTTCAGATTGTACTCCACCACTGTATTTTTGAGGTGGGTACCGTCCGGATATCCAATGCGCTTGGCCAGGCTTCCGGCAACGATATTGCGTACCTTTACCGATACAGGGATGATCTCCACCCGTTTTACCAGCGAAGAACATTTGTCGATGCGGCGTATAAAATGATTGGGCACGCCCTTTTCCGTGAGCATGGTGAACATGTGCTCGCAGATGAGATTGTTGATCTCGCCCTTGCCGATGATCTTGCCACGCTTCAGGCCGTGGTAGGCAAAGGTTTCGTCCCGGTAAAAAACCACGGCTTCATCAGGATTGTCGGTAGCGTAAAGGCGTTTGCCCTTTCCTTCGGTAATAAGATCTGTAATGCTGTACATATACTCTCCCCTTGTATGCCTCGATTAGGAAACACAGCTTATTGTAGCACCCTTTTTAAAAGGGCGCAAGGCAATTCATCGAAAAAGCGCAGATTATGCTTCGGTGATATTGCGTATCCACTTTCCTTTTTTCAGGATCCACAATGCCGGGATCACCTTTATGTACATCAGGAACTGCACAATGAGCACGGCCGTCCACAAGGGCAGCTTTCCCGCAAGGAACATACCCATCAAAAGGGCGGCAGGCACTGGGATCACCCACAGGTAGCCGCTGTCTAAAAGCATGGCATCCCTTGTATCGCCGCCAGCTCTGAGACAGAAGAAACAGAAGCCATACAGAAACTGGAAGGGACAGAGCACGCCCATTATAAAGGAAATCAGGGTTGCGGTATGGCGAAGCTCCGGGGAGAGGTTGTAAAGATTGGGCAGTACCAGCGCAAGAACGCAGGAGAGCAATGCGCCCGTGGCACCGATCATCATATCCAGTCCAAGGAGCTTTTTGCAATTCTCTTTCGCCTCCCGGAGGCGGCCTGCGCCAAGTTCCGTGCCGATCAGTACGGAAACGGCGGAAGAGGTTCCAAAGGCCAGTACCGAGGCGAACATATTGCATACTTCGCCAATGCTGATGGCGGGAATGGAAGCCTCATCCAGCCGTGCATAGCACCAGAAGAACACGTTAAGGCCAACCGACCACAAAACCTCGTTGATGATCAGCGGAATGGCTTTTCTCACAAAAGTAGCGACGATATGTCCCGGAAGGCGGAAGGCCGCTTTCAGATCGAGGCTGAAATATCCCTTTTTGCTTGCAAGAGCAAAGAGATACACGCCCATTTCCACCATACGGGCAATAAGGGTGCCCCAGGCTGCACCCACCACGCCAAGGGCCGGTGCGCCAAACTTGCCAAAAATCAGCACATAGTTGGCTGCGGCATTGACACCCATGGAACACATGCTGACCGCCATGGGCAGACGGTTAATACCAAGGGAGCGCATGGAAAAAATGCACACGCTGCTGATAGCCGCCGGCAAATAGCTGATGCTGACCACATTCAGGTAGCTGATACCCAGCCCGATGGTTGCTTCGTCCGTTACGAAAATGCCCATAATCTGCCGGGGAACAATCCTCAAAAGAAGAAAAAACAGAAAGGAGGCAGATACGCCCAGGAGCATCTGCATGGCAAAAAGACCCTGGCAGGTTTTTTTCTCCCCCGCTCCGTAATACTGGCTGATCATCAGCCCTGCGCCTCCGGTCATGCCGAAGAAAATGCCGTTGAATATCATATAGGGCTTATTTGCCACGGAAACAGCGCTCATGGCAAGGCCCATCACATCCAGGCTGCCCACCATGAGATTATCCACCATATTGAAAAGGCTGTTGATCAGCTGCTGCACAGCCACGGGAATCATTACTGCCAGTGCAGATGAATAAAACTTCCTGTCGCCAAAATAGGGTTGCAAAGACCGCTTCAATCGGTTCATGGGTTACTCCTGAAACATTTGTGAGGAAAGATATCTTTCACCGGTATCCGGCATGAGCACGACGATGGTCTTGCCGCTGTATTCCGGCCGTTTTGCCAGCCGGAGAGCGCCCGCCAGCGCTGCGCCGGAGGTGATGCCCACCAGTATTCCCTCCCTGCGGGCCATCATACGCCCCAGGGCATAGGCTTCCTCTTCGGTTACGGTCATAATCTCGTCCATCACGGACACATCCAGCGCTTCCGGCACGAAGTTTGCACCGATGCCCTGAAGACCGTGGCTGCCTGAACGTCCCTCGGTAAGCAGGGGGGAGGAAGCCGGTTCCACACCGACGATCTTCACAGCCGGATTCTTTTCATGCAGATAGCGACCCGTACCGGTAATGGTGCCGCCGGTACCCACGCCAGCCACAAAGGCGTCCACCCGTCCGTCTGTATCCTCGTAAATTTCCGGGCCGGTGGTCAGATAGTGGGCTTCAGGGTTGGCAGGGTTCACAAACTGGCCGGCAATGATGCTGCCGGGAATTTGATTTTTCAGTTCCTCCGCCTTCTTAACGCAGCCTTCCATTCCCTTATCGCCCTCGGTGAGCACCAGTTCTGCTCCGTAGGCCTTAAGCAGGTTGCGCCGTTCCATGCTCATGGTGTCCGGCATGGTAAGGATGACCCTGTAGCCGCGGGAGGCTGCCACCGCCGCAAGGCCAATGCCCGTATTGCCGCTGGTGGGCTCGATGATGGTTGCGCCGGGTCCGATGAGGCCCTGCTTTTCTGCGCTGTCCAGCATGTGGACAGCAATACGGTCCTTGGCGCTGCCGGCAGGATTCATCTTTTCCAGCTTTGCCAGCAGTATAGCCCCGGAGCCGCATTCCTTTTCAATATTCATAAGGCGCATCAGCGGAGTGCGCCCGATCAGTTCAGATATATTGGCTGCAATCTTCATAAACCGTACTTCCTTCCTGCAAAATGACTTGCCTTTGAATTTTATTCCCCGCCGCATCGGTTGTCAACCTTCGCAAAGCAATTGACAATCAGCCTGTATCAGGGTATTGTTATAGAAAACAAGAAAGCGGCGTTCCTCTCCCGGCAGCCGCTCCCTTAACAAAAAGGAGATATATCAACATGATCGATTTTGCTTTTCAGAATCCCACAAAGATCTATTTCGGCAGAGATTCCCTGCAGAATCTTTCCGGTGAGGTACGCCGCTACGGAAACCGTGTGCTGCTTGTATACGGCGGCGGCAGCATTAAACGCATTGGCCTTTATGACAAAGTGATGGAGATCCTGAGGGCCGAAAACGCTCATGTATGGGAAATTTCCGGCGTACTGCCCAATCCCCGCCTCGGGCTGGTAAAGGAAGGCGTGAAGCTCTGTAAGGAAAACGACGTGCAGCTTGTTCTGGCTGTGGGCGGCGGCAGCGCCATTGACACCGCCAAAGCCATCGCCAACGGCGCATGCTACGACGGCGATCCCTGGGATCTTTTCGAGCGTAAAGGCGAAAATACCAGCGTTCTCCCTCTTGGCACCATCGTAACCCTGTCCGCCGCCGGAAGCGAAATGAGCGATTCCAGCGTCATCACCCGGGAAAGCGACATGTGCAAGCGTGGCAGAAACACGCCCTTCAATTATCCCAAGTTTTCAATTCTTAACCCTGAATACACCTTCACTCTCCCTCCGTTCCAGACCGCCTGCGGCATTGTGGACATCATGGCTCACATGATGGAACGCTATTTTACCCGGGTGGAAAATGTGGAGCTTATCGACCGGATGACCGAAGCGGCACTGGTTACAGTCATCAACAATGCCCCCGTTGTAATGGAAAAACCCGACGACTACAATGCCCGTGCGGAAATCATGTGGGCTGGCGCACTGGCGCACAACAACCTGCTTTCCACCGGCCGCACAGGAGACTGGGCAAGCCACAAGCTGGAACACGAGCTCAGCGCACTGTACGACATTGCCCACGGCGCAGGCCTTGCCATTGTGTTCCCGGCCTGGATGAAGTATGTATTGGATAAAGATGGCGAGAAAAAGCTGGCTCAGTTTGCCCGCCGGGTAATGCATGTGGAAGACGATTTTGGCAGCGACCGTGAAACAGCGCTGGAAGGCATTGCACGCCTTGAAGGGTTCTACCATTCCCTCGGCCTTACCACTACCCTTCACGAAAACAGCATCGGCCAGGAAGATATTACCCGCATGGCCGAGCGAGCCATCAAACTGGGAGGCGGAAGTCTCGGCTCCTTTGTAAAACTGGGCGTCAGCGATGCAGAGGCCATTTACAGGCTTGCATTATAAACTTTACCCACAACAAAACCCGTTTCCGGAAAGAAATGCATTCCGGAAACGGGTTTCTTTTTCTTTAAAGCATTTTCTCAAACTCCCGCTGTATTTCGGGAAATCGTTTTACCGGCGCAGGCTCATCGGGATGCTCTGACAGATGCTTTTCCATCCAGACCATATTATACCAGCGGCCGAATTTATAGCCGCAGCGGTAGAACTCGCCTACCATACGGTATCCCATCCGCTGATGGAACAATACGCTGTTGCGGTTCAGATACTCATCTTCCTGAACGGGTGTTGCGATGCAGGCGTTAATGTTGAGGATATTCTGCAATCTCAAAGCTTTTTCCAGTGCCTGATAAAGCCTTTCCCCCACGCCCTTCCTGCGTATATCCTCACGAACGTACACGCTGCTTTCCACACCCCATGCATAGGCTGCACGGCTGTGAAAGGGGCCTGCGTAGGCGTAGCCGACGATTCTTCCCTGGGAAACCGCTTTCAGATAAGGGTACTTTTGCAGGGTGAAGACAATGCGCCTGCGGAACTCTTCCACAGAAGGCACATCATATTCAAAGGAGACAGCCGTATGGAGCACATAGGGAGCATAGATCTTAAGCAGTTCCTCCGCATCTTCCGGGGAAGCAATGCAAATACGGATATCCATTATTTTTTCACCTTTGCCTTGCGGAACATGAATTTGCGTGCCACAGAAACAATCATCCTGTTGGGCAGCGGATAGGTATGCTTTTCGGCCTCCCGGAGCTTTGCGGGAATATCGATATGCTGGGGGCAATGGGAAGCGCATTTGCCGCAGTTTACGCACTGGGAAGCAAAGCCAGGCTTCTGCTTGAAAGCAATGGCCTGAACATAATCCTTCCAGCCTGCAAATTTGCTCTCGGTGTACATGATATTGTAGCTGCGGAAAATACCGGGAATATCCACGCCCTTGGGGCAGGGAATGCAGTAGCCGCAGCCCGTACAGCCCACACGCATCTTTTCGTTGATGGTTTTCTTCAGTTCAGCGTAAAAAGCGTGATCCTCCTCTGTCAGATGGCCTGCGTCCGCTTCGGAGGCAATCCGGCAGTTTTCCTCTACCATGTCAAGGCTGTTCATGCCGCTGAGCACGCAGGTCACCTGGGGCTGATCCCAAAGCCAGCGCAGGCCCCATTCCGCAGCGCTTCGGCTGGGCTGATGTGCACGAATAAGTTCCCGGGCCTTTTCCGGCAGAAGATTGACCAGCTTGCCGCCACGGAGCGGCTCCATGATAATGACGGGTATCCCTTTTTCCGCCGCAGCCATCAGACCCTTCCTGCCCGCCTGGCTGTTTTCGTCCATATAGTTGTACTGAATCTGGCAAAAATCCCAGTCATAGTCGTTAAGGATCTCCAGGAAGGTTTCCGTGTTGCCGTGGAAGGAAAAACCGATCTGACGAATGCTGCCCTCAGCCTTCTTTTTGGTGATCCATTCTTCAATGCCCAGTTTTTTCAGTTTTTCCCAGGCGGCGATGTCCGTCAGCATGTGCATCAGATAGTAATCCACATAATCCGTCTTCAGGCGGCTGAGTTCCTCCTGAAAATATTTCTCGATGGAATCCGCAGATGCAATCAGATACTGAGGCAGCTTTGTGGCGATTTTGATCTTGTCACGGATGGCGTTGCGGGAAACAATCTCCCCAAGGCAAACCTCATTACCGGCATACAGATAGGCGGTATCAAAATAGTTTACGCCAAGTTCGATGGCCCTGAGCACTTCTTTTTCCGCCTTGTCCACATCGAAGGAGCCGCCCTTTTTGGTAAAGCGCATGCAGCCAAACCCCAGCACGGAGATGGGATTGCCATATCGATCCAGCCTGTATTGCATGGTGGTTTTTCCTCCCTTGAATTTTTGAAAATAAAAACAACACCGTATATGTAACCACAAATAAAAGGAAAATGCAATCCTTGCCTGCAAAAGCTTTGCAAAATAAGAAAATGCGTGCTATAATTTATCCATATGCGGGGAGCGGCACCTGAAATCCGTTCCAATGAAAAACGAAGGGAAAGATCGCTTTGGAAAAGACGACCCCTCTGGGCAGCCGTGAAGTAGCCACTGCCGCCATACAACTGGCCATGACCCGTAACCGGGAGGAAGAACAGCTTTGGCGCAGGGAGCTTGCGGAACAGGGCATTGCTACCGCTGCCGCAGATTTTGGCGGCGATTTTCTGACGGGCATTGTGCGCATCGTGGAAAGGGCCGTTGTGGCAGCCAAACGGGAAAATGTTATCCAAACCGAACATCTGGAAGAAGGCTGTGTTGCCGGCGCTGCCCGGGAAGCCCTCAACCAGATTACGCCCAAGGCGCTTGGCATGAGCGTCGGCGGCAAGATCGGCATCGCCCGCAGCGGCGATCATATTGCGGTTGCCGTATTTTTCGGCATCGGCCTTGGTCACCTGGATGAAATCTGCATCGGTCTTGGGCACCGGGCCATTTGATCCCGAAACATCGCATCATCTTAGAAAGGCATGATCACCATGAAGAAATTCACTATTGCCATTGACGGCCCTGTGGGCGCAGGCAAAAGCTCTGTCGCAGGCGAGGTTGCAAAAAAACTGGATATCCTCCATCTTGATACCGGGGCCATGTACCGTGCCTTTGCCCTGAAGGCCATCCGTGAAGGCATTGAACTGACGGACGAAAACGCTCTTACTGCCCTTGCCGAAAATAATCTGCCCGAAGTGGAATACCGTGACGGTTCCCAGTTGACCCTTCTGGACGGCGAGGATGTATCCGGCCTGATCCGTACCGAAGAAATCAGCATGGCCACCAGCACTGTTTCCAAATATGCAGGTGTGCGCCGTGCAATGGTAAAAAAACAGCAGGAGCTTGCAAAAAAGCAAAGCATGCTGCTGGATGGACGTGACATCGGCACTGTAGTGCTTCCGGATGCCACGCTGAAAATCTACCTCACCGCCTCCCCCGAAGCCCGTGCCCGCCGCCGTTTTGATCAGCTTACTGCCAAGGGCGAAGAGTGCATTTATGAGGACATTCTTGCCGACGTAATCAAGCGTGACCAGCAGGATATGAACCGTGAAGTCGATCCCCTGCGTCCGGCTGATGATGCACAGATTCTCGATACCACGGATATGAATCAGGAACAGACTGTGGATAACATCATCCGCCGTCTTGAACTGAAACGGGGCCGTATGCCCAAAAAATCCGAAAAGTTTACCTGGCTGTACAACTTTGTTTTCAGGATGTTTGGATTTTTCTACCGTACTATTCTGCCGGTGAAGGTGCACGGTCTGGAAAACACGCTGCTGGATGCACCCTATATTTTGATCTCCAACCACAATTCCCTTTTTGACCCCATCACCATCGGCGAACCCATCCGCCGCTACCATGTGCGTTTTCTTGGCAAAAAGGAGCTTGAAAAGAATCCCATTCTCAAAAAGGCTTTTGCCATTTGCCGCATGATCCCTGTGGACCGCCACAATATGGACATGGCTGCTGTTCGCTCCTGCCTGAAGGTTCTCAAGGACAAGCAGGTGCTTGGCGTATTCCCCGAGGGTACCCGTCACAAGGAAGGCGTTATGCAGGAACTGGAAAGCGGCATTGCCATGATTGCCCTGCGTGGCAAGGCTCCCCTGCTGCCTGCCTATATGACCAGCAAGCTGCGCCTGTTCCGCACTACCCATCTGTACTACGGTCAGCCCATTTCCGTTTCCGAACTTGCTGCCAGGGGCATCAACAAGGAAAACTGCGAGGAACTGCTTGAAACCATCCGCAAAACCTATCGCGATATGGTAGCAAAGCACGAAGAAACCTACGGAAAAAAGCAGAAAAAAAACAAATAAACCTGTCCCTGCAAAAAACTTTACGCCATAAGAAAAACATTTTTTTCACAAGCAGGAAAATGAAATTTCATGGCGAATAGTTTATGATGTGTATATGCATGGAGTTGATTCAATGGCAATCACAATCGCCCGTCATGCCGGCTTTTGCATGGGCGTGAGGCGTGCAGTGGCACAAACCCTTGAGGCTGCCAAAACCGGCAAGAAAATTGTCACTTTCGGTGAACTGGCTCACAACCCTCAGGTTATCAAGGCTCTGGAAGAAAAAGGCATCTGCGCTGTTCACAACGTGGAGGATGCCCGTGGAAAAACCGCAATTATCCGCAGCCACGGCGTTGCGCCAGATGTTACCCGACAGCTGGAAGAAATCGCCGATTCCGTTATCGATCTTACCTGTCCTTTCGTTGTCCGCCTCCATCAGGTGGTGGCAAATTACAGTCAGGACGGTTCTCCCGTTATTCTGATCGGCCAGAAGGATCATCCCGAGGTCATCGGCACCATCGGTTATGCTCAGGGTGAAGTTTACACAGTAAACTCCGCCGAGGAAGTATCCAGCCTTCCCCGCCTGGACAGAGCGCTGGCTGTTTCTCAGACCACTTTCCCCCACGAGCGCTGGGAAAAAATCCTCCCCCTGCTGGAGGAAAAGGTAAATCAGCTTACCGTGCAGGATACCATCTGCACCGCTACGGTGCTTCGGCAGACCGAAGCCCGGAAGCTTGCCGCATCCGTTGACGCCATGCTGGTGGTGGGCGGCAAAACCAGCGCAAACACCCGCAAGCTTTACGAAACCTGCAAAAGCATCTGCGAGCGTACCCTTATGGTAGAGTGTGCGGCGGATATCCCGCCGAGCTTTGCAAATATCCATTCGGAATCCATTGGAATCACCGCCGGCGCAAGCACGCCGGATTGGTCACTTAAGGAGGTAGTCTCACTCATGACTGACAAGGAACAATTGGACCAGATTTCCACCGAGGAGGCGGAAAAGAACAGCTTTATGGCTGATTTGGAAGCGACTCTGGTCCGGATCAGACCCGGACAGACCGTTACCGGCAAGGTTGTGCAGATCACCGAGGACGAAGTCTGCGTCAACATCGGCTACAAGGCTGACGGACTGATCAAGCGCGAAGACCTGGTTACCCAGGATGTGCAGCTGGATGACGAAATCGAAGTGGAGGTCGTCAAGGTTAACGACGGCGAAGGCAACGTTTTGCTTTCTCAGCGCAACATCTTGAACAAAAAGGCCTTCGCCGAGCTTGTCGAGAAGCACGAGAAGGGCGAATACGTTGAAGGTACCGGTAAGGAAGTCGTTAAGGGCGGCCTGATCTGCACCGTAAACGGCATCCGTGCCTTTGTGCCCGCCTCCCAGCTGTCCGGCCGTTACGTCGAGAAGATCGGCGAATTCGTCGGCAAGGATCTCAAGCTCAAGATCATCGAACTGGACGAGCAGAAAAAGCGCATCGTCTGCAGCCGTCGTGCTGTTGTTCGTGAAGAAAATGCAGCCCGCAAGGAAGAAGCCTGGGGCAAGCTGGCTGAGGGCGCTACCGTTACCGGTACCGTTCGCCGCCTGACTGACTTCGGCGCCTTCGTGGATCTGGGCGGCGTGGATGGCCTCATCCATGTTACCGATCTGAGCTGGGCTCATGTGAAGCATCCCTCTGAAGTGGTTGCTCCCGATCAGGAAGTTGAAGTGAAGATCCTCAGCCTGGATCGTGAACGTGAACGCATCCAGCTGGGTCTGAAGCAGCTGCAGCCCAAGCCCTGGGACAACGCTACTGAAAAGTACGCCGAGGGCTCTGTTGTGACCGGTAAGGTCGTTCGTATCACGACCTTCGGCGCCTTCGTGGCTCTGGAGCCCGGTATCGACGGTCTGGTTCACATCAGCCAGTGCGCTGCTACCCGCATCAACAAGGTTGAAGACGCTGTGAACGTAGGCGACGAGGTTCAGGTAAAGGTTCTGGCCATCGATCCCGAAGCAAAGCGCATCAGCCTGAGCATCCGTGCTCTGCTGGAGCCTGAAGTTGCTCCCGTGGAAGAGGAAGAAGTTGTTCCCACTCTGGACAACAGCGAAGAAGCCGTTGCCGTTGATATCGAAGCCGTTGGCGCTGCTCTGGAAGCAGAAGCCCAGGCCTCCGAAGAGGAATAATTCCCGCTTACTCAGGCAAAGCCGTTCCTTAACCGGAGCGGCTTTCCTTTTGGGATTTTTGCAAAAATTCATTGTATTTTCTCATAAAAGCGTGTATGATTGTTTCATTACTGTAGGAGGGATACCTGTATGGAGAGGACTTACATTGCTGAGGCCCTTACCAAAAACGGCGAGACCGTCAAGGTGCAGGGCTTTGTGGAAAACAACCGCAACGGCAAATCCATGGCTTTTATCGTCCTGAAGGACATTACCGGCAAGCTTCAGATCACTGTTGAAAAGGAAGCCTGCCCCCATCTTTGCGATACCATCGACCAGCTGACCGGCGATTCTGTAATCACCGTGGTGGGCAAGATCGCCGCCAACGAGTACGTTAAGCTCAATGGCGTAGAGCTGCTGCCCGAATCCATTATCATCGAAAGCATTGCTGACCCGCTGCCCATCAACCGGGAAGAGATTCCCGCCACCAAGAAGCGTCAGGCAGTGGAGCGCTCCAGCATCGACCAGCGCATTGACTACCGCTGGATCGACCTGCGTACCGATGCCAACCAGCTCATGTTCAAAGCACAGACCGTGATGGTCAACGCCATGCGCCAGTTCCTGCTGGAAAAGGGCTTTATGGAGATCCATACCCCCAAGCTCATCGGCACCGCCAGCGAGAGTGGTTCCGAGGTGTTTGAAGTGAAATACTTCGATCGCAAAGCCTACCTGGCCCAGAGCCCCCAGTTCTACAAGCAGATGGCTATGGCCAGCGGCTTTGACCGCATCTTTGAAGTGGGCCCGGTATTCCGTGCCGAGAAGTCCTATACTTCCAAGCACACCACCGAGTTCACCGGCTTTGACCTGGAGTTCAGCTACATCGATTCCTTCCGTGATGTGATGAAGATGGAAGAGGAACTGCTGACCTACACCCTCAAGGCCGTGAAAGACGCATATGGCGAGGAGATCAAGAACACCTTCGGTCTGGAAGTAATCGTTCCCACCACCCCCTTCCCCGTTATCACCCTGGCCGAGCTGTACGATGCCCTGGAAAAGGAATTCGGCTACACTCTGCCCGATGAGGAAAAGAACGACCTCACCACCGAAGCCGAGCGCCTCAGCTATGACTGGGTAAAGAAGCACTACGACCATGAATTCCTGTTCATTACCGATTACAGTGCAGAGAAGCGTGCTTTCTACCACATGCGTGATGAAAACGGCGTGCCTCAGGGTTATGACCTGATCTGGCGTGGCGTTGAAATCACTACCGGTGCCCAGCGTGAACATCGTTACGATCAGCTGAAGGCACAGGCAGAAGAAAAGGGACTGGCTGATGACGTCAAGTTCTACCTTGAGTTCTTCAAGTATGGTTGCCCGCCCCACGGCGGCTTCGGTCTTGGCGTGGACCGCCTGACCATGCTGCTCCTGGGCCAGCACATCAAGGAATCCATGTTCCTCTTCCGTGGACCCAACCGCCTCAATCCCTGATTACCAAAGAGCCTGCGTGCAGGGAGGGTGATGGAAAGGAAGAAGTTATCCTTCCCTTTGCACCAAAGAAATACCGAAACAGCAAGCCCGCCAAGGCTTGCTGTTTCTTGTTCTGCGTGATAGAATGAAAGCGACAAACTTGAGTTTTCGGAGATTTTTATGCAAAAGCAATTGGCAATTCTCGAAAAAGAAATAGGCTTATTACGACAAGATAAAAGCAATCGGGGCATAATGCTAATGGGGTCTGTTGCTTATGGAACGGCCACAGACGATTCGGATTTGGATATACTGGTTTTGTGTAATAAAGATGAATTCATAAGTAAATATGTCGAGAATGTTTTCGTCGAAATTCACTTTCAAAAACTTGATACATTGAGAAAAAAACTGGAATCCAATCCGATGGAGGTATATAGATACATATATTCAAGAATAATTGTTGATGATGGGAAACTTGCTGAATTATCTGCCGAAGCGCACAATATTTATTGCAATTACAAAACGCCTGATAAAGAAAAGAAAAACATAGTCTACTGGCTTTCAGCAACAAAAAGCAAATTGTTTTCCGCAATAAAAAGCAATGACGATATGAGAATATCATATCTTGTATCAACAAACACATGGAAAGTGCTTGAAGGAGTATGGGCTATGAATAATAAACCAATCCCACCATCAAGCTTAGTTTTTCATACACACAACGTATTAAGTCTCCCATTGGACAATTGGTTTGAAGGCTTGTTTGTTGAAAATATCTTATCAAGAGCTAACACAATGATAAAAATCATAGATATTATATGCAAATGAAAGTGTAGAAGCTTAGCATAATCAATTCAGCAACTTCCAATTTGTTGAGCAAACCAAAGCAGATTTTCTCCCTCTTAGGAGGGCGCAATTATACGCACCATTCCGGTGCATTGCGTTTGGGGACCACATAAGCAAATGAGCATCCGAATGCCGGATGCTCATTTGCTCATTGTTGGATAAAGAAAACCACCGGCTCTGCCGGTGGAGGTTAAAGCTTAAGCTATGCAAAGAAATCCTCCGATGGTACACTGATAACGACCTGGCAGTCGAGAAAGCGAACAAAGGAGGATTTATCATTG
>SVGY01000003.1 GCA_015056145.1 Clostridiales bacterium | reverse complement strand
CTCCCGTCTGGCGGCTGTGCGCTATTTCCATGAAGTGAAGCGGTATATTGCCGAAAAGGGCTATACCGGCGTGGAGATCATGGTGGCGTTTTCCGGCGCGGTCAAGGATGGGGACGAGGAATATACCGAAAGCGGCCTGAACGTGCGCAAGGATGGTTCGCACATCTCCGAAGACCAGACCAAAGCGGAATTCCACGACAACTTCAACGTGCTCATCGTGGCAGAGAAGTATCAGACAGGCTTCGACGAACCGCTGCTGCACACCATGATCGTGGACAAGAAGCTGCGCAGCGTGAAGTGTGTGCAGACGCTGTCCCGCCTGAACCGTACCTGCCCTGGCAAGCACGATACCTTCATTCTGGACTTCGTCAACACTGCCGAGGATATCCAGGATGCCTTCCAACCTTTCTATCAGGAAACCTCCCTTTCGCAGGAAGTGAACACCGACCTGATCTACAAGCTGCAAAAAGAACTGCACGACTACAACATCTATTCCCAGAATGATGTGGAAGCATTCTGCGGTGTCTACTATTCCGACAAGAAGCAGGATGAGAAAGCTTTTGGTAAAATGACATCTGCCCTCAAGCCTGTGGCTGACCGCTACAACAACCTGCAAGCGGATGAACGGTACAACTTCCGCAGGCAGTTGCGCTCCTATATCAAGTGGTATAGCTACATCTCTCAGGTCTGCCGTATGTTTGATGCCGATATGCAGAAGGAGTATGTGTTTGCGGCATATCTGCTCAAGCTGATTCCGCCCGAACCCGTACAGATGCTGGATATCGAAGGCGCGCTGAAGCTGGAGTTCTACAAGCTACAGCAGACCTTCAAGGGGGATATCTCGCTGATCGATCAGTCCGGCGAGTACATTCCCGCCAAGGGCAAGGGAGCTGCCACACCGGAACAGAAGGAACCACTGGAAGAGGTCATTCAGAAAATCAACGAATTATTCGGCGGAGAGTTTAACGAACGCGACCGTGTGATTATCTATGCCCTGCACGACAAGCTGAAAGAGGACAAAAAGCTGGAAAAGGTCGCGCGGACTTCCGACCCCAAAATCTTTATGGAAAGCATTTTCCCCAAGACCTTCGGAGAAGTGGCTCAGGACAGCTATGTGGAGCACATGGATGATGCCACGGCCATTGCGGAGGCGTATACTGCCATGTTCCAGAACAAGAGCAAGTATAATGCGATTATGGCGGCGCTGGGGAGTGCGATTTATCGGGAGTTTACTAGGGGGTAAATGGATAAACTAAAGAAAATGATCTTTATTACAATACCACAACAAAAACCTCATTGAAGAAACAGAAAGGATTAGAATATGGATTGGACTCTTTTTTGGACTGCTTTTGGTGCAATCGGTGGGACAATAGGAGCATTTGCTACCTTTGCGGCTGTTTTTGTTGCTTTATGGCAAACGAAATATTCATATAAGAAAAAACTGAAACTTCAATTTAGTGACAACGTCATTATTACTAACAACATCGGAAAAGTGGTTGCAGAATTTGTTTCTTTAACAGTAACAAACATTGGCAACAGAGAAATAATTCTTACGAACTGGGGGTTTTCATTAACCAAAAATTCGGAGGTAATCGTTTTCTCGGAATTGTCATGTAACGAAACGCCTTTCCCGATTAGTGAGGAAATAAAAACAAATTTTCCATATAAACTGGAAATCGAACAAAGCAAGATTCTATATTATGAAAAAACGCTCTTTTTGAAGTTGATTCCCGAATACTTCAAGCCGGAAGTTATTTCCCCCAAAAAGCACCTAAAATGTTTTGTAAAAGACAGCACAGGTAAAAAGTATTATGTCAAATCAACGAAACGGATTAATCAATATCTAAATAATTAATTTGAATAGCCCTTCCAGCCATTTCAGCCAGAAGGGCCCTTCTTTATAAAATTTTCATATATTTATACACCGTCGGCCTACTCACCCCGCAAACCCTTGCCAGCTCTGACACATTCATCTTTCCCTCCATAAGCGCAGGGTAATGCTTCAGAAATACAGAAGGCAGATTCTCCTTCGTCAAAACAGGTCTCCCCACCTTCTTTCCCTTTGCTTTGGCATTCGCCATTCCTGACTTCACCCGCGCGCGAATAATGGACAGTTCCAGTTCCGAAAAGACAGCGCTCATCTGGATGAACGCCTGGCTCATGGGGTCTATATCGCCATTGCGGCAATCTACTATTATGCTGCCCACGATAACAAGCCTCAGCTTTTTCCGCTTGATGATATCCACGATTTCACAAAGCTGTTTTGTGCTGCGGCTCAGGCGGCTGACTTCCAGCGTAATGATAGAGTCGCCTTCCTGCGCCATGTCCAGAAGCAGTTGAAGCTGCTGTTTCACCTTGGCGTCGCCGTGCTCGTATTCAAAAATGACGTCTTCCGCGCCCGCCGCTGTCAGGTCCTTTATCTGCCGATTGATGTCCTGCTTGCTCTCGTTGGTGGAGCAGCGGGCGTATCCGTATGTTTTGCTCATAGGTTCCTCCTGTGTAAAGAAAAGGGTCAAATGTCGGTTTTACATTTTTTGCTGCCCTGCGAAGGCTGAAAAATCGATGCTTATCATCAGGACGGCAAGTGTAAAGGTTAACAGTTGTTTTCCCGACACCCTGCGGAGGATTGCTCCCCCGCAGGGCTTGCTGTATTTACTGGTTCAAAATCAACTTGACCGCTTTCTCAGCTTTGCCCGAAGCGCTGACGATGAAGCGCTTGTCATTCCTGAGAACATTCAGCCAGTTCTGAACATAGGCCGCATTATTACGGAAGCTGTCGGGCGTTTCAAGTCCAGCGTGATGAACTAGCGTCGCCGCGCCAATTTCCGCTACAAGTTCCTCTTTGCTGTAAGCCTCCGACCCGAAGAAAGCGACCTTCTCAAGGCGATTCAGTCGGCTTGCGTGGCCTGTGGAATGAGTCAGCTCATGAAAGGCCGTGCTGTAATACTCGGCGGTCTGGCTGAACTGTCGGCGGCTCGGAAGGGTGATGCAATCGCTGACGGGCTGATAGAAAGCGCGGTCGCCTTCCTTGTGGGTCAGCTTTACGCCTGAGCGTTGAAGGTAGTCGCTGATGATGGCATCGGCGGAGGCATCAGGGGCAGCGGTGTCAGGAAGGGACTGGGTGTGCTTGGAGGTCAGTCCTTCGCATTGGTCAATGTGGAACACGTTATAGTAGCGCAGGAAGGGGACTTCCTTCTTTTCGCCTGTCTCTTCGTCTTCCTGTTCAATGAATTTCCAGAAAACCACCATGCTGGCCTTCTCGCCCTTCTTGACTTTGCCGCCTTCCTGCTGGCACTGCTTGAAGGTGACATACTCGCCAGCTTTGCCAAGAAGCATCTGGTTCAGGAGGCTGTAAGGCTTGCCAGTAGTGTGGCTGATGGCGTTCCCGCTTGCGACCCACGGCTTCTGCCAGGGAATGATTCCATTTTCCATTTGACTGATGATGCGGTCGCTGATTTCCTTGTAGATATCCATTTGTTGTGCTCCCTTCTTGTGGGGAGCAAGGAAGTTCTGGTAGAATGTCCTTGCTCCCCGAATGCTGTGGTAGGTGTTTGGTGAGTGCTCAACCTGAACGCTGTGGTAGGTGTTCAGGTTTTTAGTTGATGGAGAAGCGGCGCGCCGTGGTGGTCTTGGTGTATTCGGCGGCAAGTTCGGCGTGGTCTTTCTTGAAGCGGACACTGTCGAAGCGGCTGCTGGTGAAGGTTTTCCAACTGACCTTGAATGCGCCCGCCAGAAGGATTTCTTCGTTGCCCATGTGGGCTTTGATTTCGTCTTCTGCGGCGACGATTTCCGCTTCCAGTTCCTCCTTCATTCGTTTGAGTTCCATCAATTCCTTGACTTTGGTTTCCATAGTGTGGTCGCTCATGAGGTTACCTCCTTTGAGTTTTCAGAACTTTGTTCCGTTCTTACACTACATATTATACAGGAAAACCTAAATGTTTTCAAGGGTTTTCTAAAGAAAAATCTAAATAAATTTATGTTTTTCTTGACGTTTTTTAGAAGAAACTGTATAATTCCTTTGAGGTGATAAACATGACTATATCACAGAAAATCAAAATGGCTCTTGCCTATAAGGGGATGAGCGAAGCCGAGCTGGCACGCTCTATCGAAACAAGCCCATCCGCCTTTAATCAACGGATGAAAACAGGAAAATTCTCTTCTGAAGAGATGGAAAAAATCGCAAATGCTTTGGGCGCTGAATACTATTTCGGTTTTCAATTCCCAGACGGAACAAAAGTGTAAAAAATGGGAGCAAGCACGTTTTGTGTGCTGCTCCCTTATTCATTTAGCGGGATACTGTTTCAGGATGCGTCGATACTCATCCTTCCAAAACACCCCGCAGCTGGCATTCTTCCGTCAGAACATGAAACGGAAAAGGCTCATTAGTTGCGCTCTGAATGACTTCTTGCTTTTCTCGCTGATTTTGACGTCTACTTCAAGTTCTGTGGGAGAAGCTTTCCCCCCTGTTTCCAGATTATCAAGTCGGGTTTTCAAAGCATCTATTTCATGTTGCTGCTCTTCCAAAATGGAAGTGTAGTATTCCTCCATCGCAGTCAACGCATCATCTAAACATTCGGTGATTTCCATAACGTGTTGATTGTGGTATGGATTACTCCCCATTGTTGCGCGTAAAGCCTACACAGAACGCAAATGAGCAAGTTTATGAAACTTTGACATTATTCATTTCATCTCCTTGGGTTCTATCAACCCTGTTTTCCTTATTATACCTCAAATTTTGAACTTTTTCAAATTTTCATCCCGACGTTCTTACTTGAGAAAACAAAAAAAGTTGTCATTGATTTTTCCGTGTTGTATGATAATAACAACAGCGTCATGTATGGAGAAAAGATATGCTCAATATATGATTTGTTGATAATCGGACGCAAAAGATGTAAGATTCCACACTATTTTGTAGGAAAGAGTGAAAAGATGCATTATTCCAATACAAAGCTATTATTGCTCCGCCTGTATGACATCCTTCGAAACGAAACAGATGAGCAGCACGGCATCACTATCGAAATCATCAAAAACCAACTGTCTCAGAACAGCATCACCCCCGACCGAAAAAGTATCTATAGCTGTATTGACACCTTGGAGGAATACGGTCTTGAGATACAACGGCCTTCTGGCAAAAGGAAGGATTATCGCCTTTTGAAAAGCGCTGACGAGCTGGAATTATCAGAAATCAAACTGCTGATTGATACCATTCAGGCCTCTCGCTTTTTGTCCAAAGCAAAGGCCGAAAAACTGGTGGGCAAGCTGGAAAAGCTGGTGAGCAAGCATCAGGCAAAATCGCTTCAAAGGCAGGTGCTCATTTCCAATCGGGTCAAAAACATGAACAACAGCATTCATTACAGTGTGGATGCCATACACAGCGCCATCAACGAGGACAGCAAAATAAACTTTCGCTATTTTGACTACAACCTGAGCAAAAAGCGCGTTTATCGACACGATGGAAAATGGTATGTGGTCAGTCCATACGCTTTGATTTACAACAACGACAAGTATTATGTGGTTGGCGTGGCGGACGACGATACTGAAGTTCGCACATATCGGGTTGACAAAATGGACAGCGTCAGGAGCACAAACGAGCCTCGGCAAGGACAGGGAATTTTTGAGGGGGTTGACCTTTCCACCTACACGCAATACACGTTCTCCATGTATGCAGGCACACCGCAGAATGTTGTTCTTCTATTTGAAAACAATTTCCTGAACGTTGCCTACGACCGTTTTGGCTATGATGTCAGAGTCAAAAAGCACGATGAGAACCATTTTCAAATGGAAGTGCCTGTGGCCGTCAGCCCTCAGTTTTATGGATGGCTGTTTGGTTTGGGGGACAAGGTGGAGATTCTGGAACCGGCGGAGGTTCGGGAAGGAATGATAAAAATGCTACATTCTATAACAAAAAACTATTCATTGTCGTAAGGGGAAGAACATGGAACGAACTATTAACTCGCACATACAAATACCACGCTTTATCCTGGAATATTTCACTGATGCAAAGAATTCTCTGCATCAATTGAATGTAAAAACCCTGCGGATTTCTCTTGGGCGTGCACGAACAATGAACACAAAGAAAGGGTACTATTCAAACGAAACGGAAAAATTGATGAACATACTTTCAGAAACACCTTTTGCAAAACGGTTGGCTGAAATAGTTCAAATTGATTTTGGGTCATCTGTCTATGAGCTTCCTGAGTCTTTTGAAAAGGATGTCAAATCTTTTTTTGCCTTACTTGCCGCAAGAGGGCCTTACATGTATGATATGATAAAAAAGAATTCTCTTTATTTACATCTGTTTCCTATCAAAGACGAAGAAAAACCTGATTTTTCTGTTAGGGAGATTATGTCAAACGAACACCATAAAGTTTTCGATGGATATTCTGTCGTTCTTGCAGAAAACCGTTCCGACATCTCTTTCGTTTTACCTATGTGCGCCTTTTATTCTGTTCAATTATGGAAGAAAGATGCGCTTGTTTTTCCTGCCACCCCAAATTATGCGTTTATTTTGTTGTCAAACGAAGCAATCCATCACATGCAAAATAACGACATAAGAAAAATTCTTTTACTTGATACAGAATCATTTGTTAGAACGTTCAATTTGGCTGCATTTCGTCAACAGAAACAATATAACTATCATGACTATTTAGGGTATGGTTGGGTTGTAAGTAACAACAGACAAACACTGGAGTATTTGACGGAAGATATAAAGAAGAATTCGAGCAATTCCAAATAAATGTTGTTGCAACGTTATTCAAAACACTGTTCAAGTTGATAAACAATTTTATTTGCGGAGGTTCGGGAAGGAATGAAAGCCATGCTGTCCAAGATAGCTGAAAACTATCTGTGTAAATGATTTACATTCAAACCAGTGTAAAGAAAACGCTGGTTTGTTTGAAAGCAAACTCACCATTCATGCATATTTTTCCTTGTGTTTGTGTCTCTTGATTGTGTAAAGATTATTGGAATAAGTTGTCGTGAAAAGGTACTCCGACTCTGAAGGCCGCTGGTTCGAATCCAGTCGGGCGTACCATGGATGAGCTGCCGATTTCGTAAGAGATTGGCGGTTTTTCTTTAGTTCCTTTGACAGTCGAGCGAAACGAAACAAACAAAAAGCCACCATCCCTTGCAAAAGGAACGGTGGCTTTTTGTTTATCGGCAGCCTGCAGACTGTTGTTCCGTTTTTAACAGATCTTGACTGAACTTCTCAATGACAGGGCGGCAGGGTCCAGTCACACAGTATCATCGAAGAAAAAACTTGATTCTGGCGGCACATTCTTTGTCTGAATCAGCGCAAAGATACGCTTTATTACTGCGGATATGATGTTTTTGAGAACGGAGCTCAGATACCCGCTGCTCCGATAGCGATTCCGATCGTGATCAGGCCACCAGCCAGCATGATCGCACCCAGAATGATACCGGCGTTGGCCAAACCAGTCGCCTGCCCGTTCTTTGAGGCCTGAATGCGACCGACGATGGAAAGGATCATGCCTACCAGACCCACGAGGCCATAAATGGGAATGAGAATAGAACAGCAAGATACCACAAAACCAGCGATAGAAAGACCGTTATTCTTTTTCATTGTTTTCACCTCATAAAAGTATGTTGCTAACCAAGCCGTTCCCGCACTCGGGGAAACCGCTGACACCAAAAGAAGGATTCGAATTATTATGCAGCTGCGTTCTTTTGGTGGGTTTATGTTACAACGTACGCCTCAAAATGTCAAGCTCTTGTTTGTGGCATTCGACATTATTTCCGCTCTTGTCAGTAGCGATTTAGGCAGAACGCCAAAAAAGACATATCTATTCCGATTGCATCTTCTGTATTTCGGGGAACGATCGCCCGACAAAAAGCGGATGTTTTTTTGGCTGCCTTGACAAACCTCACCCATTATAGCGAAATAAAACAAAGAGGTTTATTGATGAAGATGGTTTTCTGAACGTAGTCTGCTACACAATACCTTGCTGCCATAGTACGCTCCGCCTTTCGCAACTGTTCTCCATGTATGCAGCCACACCGCAGAATGTTGTTCTTCTGTTTGAACATTTGCAGTAAATCTTAATCCTTCTTTTCTTGTTTCTTCATCATGACCGTGATAAAATTAGAGTGTATTCATTGAACACTTGCTACGGAGGCAAACATGGATCATCGAAACTGCAACTGCGAAGACAAGTTTGAGGCTCACGGCCTTGTAGACTGCATCACCAATGCGCTGGATGCCAGAGACCCTTATACCGGCCATCATTCTCTCCGGGTCAGCGATATGGCATGCCTGCTGTGCGGCTATCTGGGGCTGAGTCCGGAAGAAACCCGCACCATCCACATTGCCGCCCATCTGCACGATATTGGCAAAATCGGTATCCCC
The DNA here is from genome assembly GCA_015056145.1 of Clostridiales bacterium. Classification (GTDB taxonomy): domain Bacteria; phylum Bacillota; class Clostridia; order Christensenellales; family Aristaeellaceae; genus Limiplasma. The sequence continues at coordinate 185,190 of SVGY01000003.1, read as the reverse complement.
GATGCAATTCTGCGTAAGCCTGACCGACTGAGCAACGATGAATGGTCCGTGATGAAGGATCATACCAAAATAGGTGCGGAGATCCTGTGCGAATCCCCTGGCTTTGAGGAAATCGCCGAGATCGTTCTGCATCACCATGAACGGTACGATGGTCGGGGATATCCCGACAACACAGAGCTATCCTACATTCCGCTGGGTTCTCGCATCATTGCTGTATGCGATTCCATTGACGCCATGGCCTCCGCCAGGGCATACCGGCGTGCTTTGCCGCTGGATACCTGCCGTAGCGAAATTGAAAAAGGTATCGGCATCATGTATGATCCTCAGGTAGCCATGACCGCCCTTGCCCATTGGGACGAGCTGACGGCTGTTTATCGGGAAGAAAACAAAACGAGTTTGGAAATAACCATCGGCTGAACCCACGGTTTCCGCCCAGGCACGCCCTGCATGAATCGCTGATTTTGTTAGGAAATCGGCGGTTTTTCTGTTTTGTTTTCAAATGCATTCGTCTCAAAAAGAACAAAAACACCCATTATGTTTTCCTCGACCTTGACAAAGCCCTCCCGCTATTGCAAAATATGACAAAAGGGTTAGGTAAAGGAGACAAAAATTATGAAGTATACCTTTCCGGAGGCTTTCAAAATCGGTGCAACGGGCGCTGCGTGGCAAATGGAAGGCGAAGCTGACAAGCTGCCCCATCAGAAACATTTTCCTCATCTGATGTGGGAAAACGATAAGGAACGCTGGTTTGGCGAAGTGGGCCCGGATGTGGCCTGCGATCTTTATCACCATTACAGAGAAGACATTGCCATGTTTGCCAGGGCAGGCATCCGGCAGTATCGATTTAACATTGACTGGTCCCGTTTCATTGATGATTACGAGGCTGTAACCGTCAACGAGGCAGCCGCACAGTATTACTCCGATGTGATCGACTGCCTGATGGAAAACGGCATCGAACCCGTGCTTTGCCTGGAGCACTGGGAATTGCCTGCTTATCTTTACGAAAAATACGACGGATATGCCACCAGAATCGTTGTGGACAAGTTTGTCCAGTACGCCCGGGAGGCTTTTTTGCGCTACGGCGACCGGGTGAAAATGTGGTTCACCTTCAACGAGCCGGTGGTCATCCCCCAGCTTTGCTTTCAGGATGGATTCTGGTGGCCTAATGAGAAAAACCCTGCCCGGGCTTATCGCTGGATGCATGGCAAAGTCATGGCAACGGCCAAGGTTATCAAGCTTTTCCGGGAAATGAAGATGGAGGGCGAAATCGGTGTCATCCTTAACGCCTCCCATGTAATCCCCCGGGATGAAAACGATCCCGGCGATTGCTATGCCGCAGAGGTTGCCCGGGCTTTCTACTGGGGTAATTTCCTCGACCCGGCGGTGAAGGGCTGCTATCCGGAGCTGTATCTGGATATTCTTGGGAAGGAGGGCCTTATGTTCGATTTTACCCAAGAGGACAAAGCGCTTCTTCGGGAAAACACCGTGGATATCCTGGGTGTGAACTACTATCAGCCCATGCGGGTCATGGCAAAGGAAACACCTTGGGATGACAGCCAACCCTTCTGCCCCGGCAAGTATTTTGATAATTACGATATGCCCGGCAAGCGCATGAACCCCTTCCGGGGCTGGGAAATCTACCCCAAATGCCTGTATGATATCGGCATGCGCATCAAGAACGAATATGGCAACGTGAAGTGGCTGGTATCCGAATCCGGCATGGGTGTGCAGAACGAGGGCATCTATCGGGATGAAAGCGGCATCATCCAGGATGACTACCGCATCGATTTTATCAGCGAACACCTTGCCTGGCTGTCCAAAGCGGTCAGCGAAGGCTGCAACTGCCATGGTTACTGGCTCTTTGCTTCCATCGATAACTGTTCCCCCTACAATGCCTTCAAAAATCGCTATGGGCTTGTGGAAGTGGATATTGAGGACGGCTTCAAGCGTCGCCTGAAAAAATCCGCTGCTTTCTACAAAGCGCTTTCTGATTCCAACACCTTTGAGTACAAGGAGAATCTCTGATGCTTGTTCTATCGACGGTTTCTAAAGCCACTATCTGGGGTTCTGACAGGTTGTATGCTTTCGGCGGCGATCAAACCATATCCAACCTTGGCCAGCTGTACACCGCTGCCGCCAACCAGGAACTGACCTGCACTGTTTTGAACGGCCCCTTCGCCGGAATGAGCCTGTGGCAGGTATACAGGGAAAACCGCCCGCTTTTCGGGTATGACAAATATGACGAATTCCCTTTGCTGATCGGCTTTGTGGATGCAAAGGAAAACCTCTCCATCCAGATCCACCCCGGGGATGACTATGCCCGGAGCAAAGAAAACAAGCCCTTTGGGAAAAACGAATCCTGGCTTTTTCTGCAGGCGCCTGAGGAAGGTGCAATCATCAACGGCTGTAAATGCTCCACCCTGGAAGAGGTTCATCAGCGGATCAGCGAAAACCGCTGGGAGGATATCATCGACCGGCTGCCTGTGAAGAAGAATGATTATGTGTATGTCCAAAGCGGCACGCTCCATGCGCTGACGGCAGGTTCGCTGGTGTATGAGATCCAGCAGTCCACGGATATTACCTATCGTTTCTACGATTACGACCGCACCGATGCTTCCGGCAACAAACGACCCCTGCAATTGAGCAAGGCGCTGGAGGTGATCAGCGTGGACAACCGCTCCTGCAGCGTTCCCTGCGAGAAGGAAAAGCTGCAGGACCACAGCTACTACACCGTTGAGATAAAAGATGTGGAAGGTTCCCTTGAAAACAGCAGCGGGGTTTTCTGCGTGGTTACTTTGCTGGAGGGCGAAATGCAGCTGGAGGATACAACTGTGAAAATGGGTTCCAGCCTGATTCTTTTGCCCCATGAAAAAATCTCATTTGCCGGCAGGGCCAGCGTGGCTGTTGCCCGCCCCAAATAAGGAGTATACTTCGATGAAACTTTATCCTTCTTTGATGTGCGTGGATTTTGCAAACCTGAAGGAAGAAATATCTCTTCTGAATGCAACAGATATCGCAGGCTACCACATCGATATTATGGACGGCAACTTTGTGCCAAACTTCGCCCTTGGCAGCAACGATATCAGGGCCGTGGCAGCCCTTTCCAAAAAAGAGCTGGATGTGCACCTGATGGTAAACAACGCCGATGCAGCCATTCACTGCTTCCTCGATTTGCCTGTGCAGCGGCTCTGCTTCCACCAGGAGGCCTGCATTCACCATCACCGCCTCATCAGCCTGATCAGGCAAAGGGGCATACAGGCAGGCATCGCCATCAACCCGGGCACCTCCCTCAGCGCCATAGAGGATCTGCTGCCGGAGCTGGATTTTGTGCTGGTGATGACGGTGAATCCCGGCTTTGCAGGACAGCAGTTCCTGGAATTTGTGGCCGATAAGATCAACAGGCTCTGTACCCTGCGCCGGGAGAAAGGGCTTTGCTTTGATATAGAGGTGGATGGCGCTACGGCTCCGGACAAAATCCAGCGGCTTGCCCGCATGGGCGTGGACAGCTTTGTACTGGGTACCGCTGCCCTTTTTGGCAAAGCCAGACCCTATGGAGACATTGTGCCCGAACTTATGGCCCTTGAAGAATAACCGAAGAAACGGAGATATTACCGTGAATTATCTTGGCATTGACGTAGGCGGGAGCAGAATCAAAACCGGTGTTGTGGATGATCTTGGTACAATCGTCTATAGCGATTCCATGCCTATTCCCGCAGATTATCCCGCCTTTCAACTGGCCATCGTGAACTGCTTTCGCAGTCTGGATACCGAGTATCACCTTGCGGGCGTGGGCATCTCTTCCTGCGGGGGCATCAACCCGCACACTGGAGACGTAACTCCCTGCATTGCCCCGTCGCTGCAATACCTTGTAGGCGAAAACTATTACGAACTTCGCAAACTGCTCCCTGTACCCATTCAAGTGGAAAAGGACGGCAACTGTGCCGCTCTGGGAGAAAAATGGACAGGCAATGCCATCGACCTGGACAGCTTTTGCGCTTTGGTGTTAGGTACCGGTCTGGGCGGCGGCGTCATTTATAAAAACCAGGTATACGAGGGCGCTCATTTCCTTGCAGGTGACGTAGGCTACGCCTTCCCCAGCTACGATGCGGAAAGTGGCTTTTCCGGCCTGTGTGCCCCGGTACAGGTAGAAGAAAGATATTTTTCCCTCACAGGTGAAAAAATCAATATTGCCCAGATGTATCAGCGCAGAAACAAAGATGCGGCAGCTGACTCCTGCTGCACAGGCTTCTTCAGCCATCTGGCCAACACCATCATTACCATGCAGTATGTGCTGGATCCCAAAGCCTTCCTGCTGGGCGGCGGTATTACCGCATGGGAGGAGTTGATTCCCCTTTTGAATGCTGAAATTCAGCGTCAGGTTCAGCTGCGTGGTCTTCCGGCCCTGCCCGTGGTAAAGCGCTGTCGCCACAGAAATGGCGCAAACCTCATCGGCGCCGTATACAACCTGAAAACAAAAGAAAACATCTGACATTTTTCATCCCCTATGTTGCAAAGATGTATTTTGCAACATAGGGGTTCAATGCTTTCAGTCCCTACCAGGCATGAAAATCCTTTTTTTTCAAAAATGTTATATATGTAAACAGTTCCTTAATATCAAATGGATTGAACCAATCCTGCAACAATGCTATAATATGATAGAATATTTATAGGTGTACATCCGTGAAAACGATTGCACTTTTTCTGCGCATACACAACGCCAGATGCAGCACACAAAAATCAGCATGCGTCATTTTCAGTAATCCAGCAGGAGGTACTTTACCATGACCAACATCCAAATGAAAAAACGCCTTTTGTCCGTATTCATTATGGCTATGCTTGTTTTAACGCCTCTTTGCGGCCTTGCGGAAGCAGAAACTTCGCCCGTTTCTGCCGAAGAGGTCAGCCTTCCGACAGAAACCACTGCCCCCGCCGAAGGAGAGCCGGTTGCAACCGAAGAAACCCGGGAAGCCGTCATCGTGCCTGAACCCACGGAAGCCGGGCCTTCCCCCGCCGCAAACACCGCTGCTCCCTCTGCCACGCCCACTGCCGCCCCGAAGGAAACGCCCTGCCCCTTCACCGAAGGGTATGCATGGGCTCAGGCAGAAACACGGCTTTATACCGAAAAAAGCCAGAGCGATGAAACGCTGCTGGTTTCCCTGCCCCGCTCTGCCTACCTGTATGTTACGGAATGCCAGGGCAGCTGGGCGCAGCTTCTTGTTGCCCTGCGCACAGAGGAGGGCGTAAACGTTATGGAAGCCTATGTGCCCCTGTATCAGCTGGGGCTGCTGGATGACAAAGCTCAGGCAGAGGCGGCTGCCTCTGTACTCAGCAAAGCCCATACTGACCACCAGGGCATCACCCTGCGCATCATTACCATCACTGACCCGGTGGAGGATGTCACCCCCGAACCCCAGTCGGATGCCGAAGCCACGCCGGAAGCTGCGAAGGAACCCTCCGCCGAGCCCTCTCCGGAGCTTCTGGAAGAGCCCACCGCCGAGCCCTCTCCGGAGCTCACGGAGGAACCCTCCCAGGAGCCTGCCACCGAGGTGATTCCCGAGCCCACGGCAGCGCCCTCCGTTTCCATTGTTACGCATGCAAGCTCGCCTGTCTCCGTGGGGGATTCCGTCACCCTCGAAGCCGTTGCTCAAGGCTTTGATCACGAGCCTGTATTTCTCTGGGAATTCCGCCTTCCTGACGGCGACAAATGGTATCCCTATGAAGGCGAAAACAGCAGCACACTGACCTTTATCATCAACCGTTACAACAGCGGCTATATCTGGCGTGTTACCGCAGAATAATCTTCAGTGAATGTACTTTGGAGGATGCATACATATGAAGTGCACGATGAAAAAACTGACTGCCCTCATGCTGGCATTACTTGTATTTTCGGGGCAAATGAGCACCGCAGCATTTGCCGCCACTTCCCAGGATGTAAGCCTTGATGTGGCACCGCTTGCTGTGGAAGGCTCTGCCGACCGGCTGGATTTTGACCCATACTCCGACTATATCGAAGATGAGATCTACGTTACCGACGAATATTTGAAACCCTATCCCGCCGACCACGAATTTGAATCCGGCGACAAGCTGCGTTTCAATATCCGCTTCGAGCTGGAAAGCAGCGATGCCTCCTATGGCAACTGGTTCGCCCCCTCCGAATGCACCTATGCCATCCGTGAGGCATACCGTCAGGGTTATTTCTGGGGCGGCCGTCCCACGGAACTTCCCCAGATCGATGAAAATACCGTGTTCACCATTCCCTTTGAGGGCTTGAAGAACATTGTTGGGGCCAACCTGCCCTGGAGCTACAGCCAGCGTCAGGACGGCATGATCCAGCAGAGCAGCAACGTTGCTTTCCAATGGTGGCTGGACAAGGAAAACGAAAAAGTCTGCCTGACGTTTACCAAAAACGCACTGGATGGCATCAGCGGCTACGAGGCCCTGACCAATCTTTACATCAACGTAAGCGGTGAGCTGGATGCATCTGCCCTTGAGGATAACAACACTGCTGATTTTGTGGTAGGCAACAAGGAGATCAGCCTGCCCCTGGCTGCCAACTGCACTCCCGTGAAAACCGCAACTCTGGTCTACGACCAGGCTACCGGCAACTATACAGCCCACTACACCATCACCCTGGACCTGAACCGTGATGTGGACCTTTCCAAGGTACCCCTGAATGTACTGGATACCCGCAAGGAAGGCTCCATTATTGGGGCGCCCCAGAATGTGACCATTACTTCCGGCAGTGGCGACGATGTTACCGTCACCGCCACCAACACCGACAGCCTCAACACCCGGTTTGACCTTGCCTCCTCCGACGGCATGCTGGCAAAGGGCCTTTACACCATCCAGTATACCGCCCCCCTCACCAAATCCTACGACGAGCTTTTCAGCCAGAGCGGCTCCGGCTTCGGCGCTCTGACCTATGACCAGAAGTCCAACGCAGCCAAGGTTTACAAAGGCGATACCCCCACCGGGGCCGAGTCCAATGCCCTACTTACCTATACGCCCATATCCCAATATACCGCCCTTAGCAAGGACGTGTATCAGGATTACTCCAATCAGGGGTACATCAACGGTATTTACCAGATGCCCGCCGCCGATGGCACCATGGACTACTATGCCACCTTCTATGTGGACGCACGCATCCTGAACGAGGCAGGTTCCCTCACCATCACTGACGATGCGGGCCAGTGGCTTAGCCATATTTCCGAATCGCCTGTGGTTATGTATATGGAAGCCGGTCTTACGGACTGGATCGACCCTTCCAGGCTGACTACGCCTGAAAACGTATCCGTCACTTACAACGACAACGGCAACGTGCGCACCTTCACCGTGACTGGTAATCCTCTCAAGCCCGGCGCATACCGCCTTGTTTACCGCATGAAGCTCAAGCCCGAGGCAGCGGAAACCGCCCTCAGCCAGGGCCAGAGCCTTACCGTGCCAAACAACGCAGCCCTGACCAAAGTAGATCAGTTCCCCGTCGAAAATCGTCAGGACAACGCCACCATTACCGTTCCCAGCTTTGATCCCACCGCAAAGTCCTACGAGATCATCACCCTGGATGATGGCACCCGGCTGGTCCGGTGGCAACTGGGTTTCCGCTGGAATTTCTTCCAAGACAGCGGTGTCAGCCAGATTGTTGACCGCCTGTCCGGCGGCAGCTATGTGATTTCTGACGCCTACCCCATGACCATCCTCAACAATTACCAGCAATGCGCCCATATCACCAGCGCTCAAGCCGCAGCGGATGCAGGCGTGGTTTTCAGCGATGACGGTTCTTCCTTCACCTTCACCCTGGGCAAAACCGGCAATACCAGCGAAAAAACCAACAACGTCTACATCATCAGCTATTACACCCAGCTGGAGAGCGCCGACGAAAACGGCATCGTTCCCACCCAGACCAACACCTACGAAACAAAGTACCGCTTCGACGATACCACCGGCGGCGACAGCGATACCGTCGTCGTGGAGCTTCCCGAGGATAATCCCGATGATCCGGAAGACCCTGATGACCCCGAAAACCCTGATGACCCCGAAGATCCCGATGACCCGGAGGATCCCCCTGTGGAGGAACCCGAAACTCCGGTAGAAACTGCGCCCATCAAAAGCGTGCTCACCAACGAATTCGACCGTGCCAGTCAGTGCTTCCATACCAAGTGGGAAGTGGCTGCCGATCTGCACGCACTGCCTTATGAGCGGCTTGAAACCTTTATCATGAAAGACGTTATCCCAGCCGATATGCAGAACTACATGACCATTACCGACGTGGAAGTGGCCGCCCGTTCTGCGGACTGGGGTACTTACATCATCCTTACAGAAAACCAGCATTATACCGTTTCCAAAACCTCCGATCACGAGTGGGCTGTACTCCTCAACCTGCCCGCTGTGTTTGAGACCCTTCCCACGGCACGCTGGATCGGCGGAAACTTTACCACTTCCGCCTCTCTGTTGCCCGAAGGCATGGCCCAGTGCCATATCAATGGTGCAGAGCTGAACTACACCTACGGCGGTTTTGACGTTACCACCTCTACCACCCAGAGCAACTGGTATCAGCTGCCCAAGCCCGCAAAGAACGGCTGGCTGCAGAATCAGGACGTCTACAACAGCTCCACCGGTGAATACGGCTACAATCAGGACGGCAAGGGCGACCTCGCCTGGCAGATCACACTGAAGGACAGCAAATTTGTCAACCGGGGAGAATCCACCACCGTTACGGTAACGGATACCTTGCCCACTACGGTTCTGAGTTCCGGCGAAACCGTGATTCTTATGGAACTCCTGGAAGAAACGCTGCAGATTCGCAGCGCTGCCATGGGCAACGGCGGAACTGCAATCGACAATTTCACCCTGCAAAACAACGGTTCTACCTTCACCCTTACCTTTGATGTGCCCGGAAACTGGAGCACGGACAGCGTTTACATCCTGTACTGCTGCCAGCTCACCGACGATTACGCTGCATCCCTTAACGGCGACACCTATCTTCCCACCGTAACCAACGCAGCGGATGCCACCTGGGACAACTACACCGATCACATCACCGGTTCCTCGGCCATGAACGTTGTGGATAACCGCCTGATGAAATCCGGCTCCGTAGCTGTGGATCGCTCCAGGATCAATTATTCCCTCACCATCAATCCAAGAGGCATGGATCTGAATGCCGATTCTGACATTCTGGTCATCAAGGATGCCCTGAACAATACCAACGTTACCTACCTGCAAAACAGCTTTGTTCTCACCGATGCGGACGGCAACCGGCTTGCCCGTGGCGCTGCAGCATCCAGCTCCACCTATCACCTGAAATTCAGCGATGACGGCAGCAGTTTTGAGCTGGAAATTCCTGACAACACCAGCCTTACGCTTACTTACATCGTGGAGCCTACCATCCAGGTGGGTCAGGAAACCGGCAATATCGGCAACGCCGCTCAACTGGGTTCCCTGACCAAATACCATCAGATAAACAGTTTCAAGGCTGATATTTCCGCCGCAGGCGCAAGCACCGCAGTTTTGCTGGACGGTCAGCGGGGCGTTGTAGTCTTCAAAAACGACGGGGAGACCGACATGCCTCTGGACGGCGCAACGTTTAGCATCTATACGGTGGATGCAAGCCTGAACGAGACCCTTACCACCAAAACTGCCACCAGCGCCGGCGGCCGTGTGCTGTTCCGCTTCACCTCCGATGAAGAGGGCTTTGGCTTTGACCAGGTATACTGTCTGCGGGAAACCGCAGCCCCCGAAGGCTACGCAAAAACCGACGAAGCCTGGTACTTCTACTTTGCCCAGGCTGATGAAAACGGCACTCCCATTGCACCTTCTGCCGAAACGCAGGCTGTTCTGGATGCACTGGATGCGCAAGGCATCAGCGTGACCTCCGATTACGACGTAAAAACCTACACTTTCACTGCAAAGAACACCCCTGTAACCACTGCTGATTTCACCTTCACCAAGGTAGACGAGAATGGCGTGGCTCTGGATGGTGCTGTGTTCACGCTGGTGAATGCCGAGGGCACTGTGATTCCTGCAAAGGGTGACGCAGAGACTGGCGTGTTTGCCTATGAGGATTTGGTCGCTGGCACTTATGTGCTGACGGAAGTGGCCGCCCCCGAAGGCTACGACCTGCCCGACAACGCCACCTGGACTGTGACCGTCTCCGAAGAAGGCGCAGTAACCGTTACCGGCGATGGTTTCGACACCACCAACAATACCATCACCAACACCAAGACCCCCGAACCGGAACCTGTCACCGCTGATTTCTCCTTCACCAAAGTGGACGAAAACGGCGTGGCTCTGGATGGTGCTGTGTTCACGCTGGTGAATGCCGAGGGCACTGTGATTCCTGCAAAGGATGGCGCAGAGGCTGGCGTGTTTACCTATGAGGATTTGGCCGTTGGCTCTTATGTGCTGACGGAAGTGACCGCCCCGGAAGGCTACGACCTGCCCGACAACGCCACCTGGACTGTGACCGTCTCCGAAGAAGGCGCAGTAACCGTCACCGGCGATGGCTTCGACACCACCAACAATACCATCACCAACACCAAGACCCCCGAACCGGAACCTGTCACCGCTGATTTCTCCTTCACCAAGGTGGATGAAAACGGCGCGGCTCTGGGTGGTGCTGTGTTCACGCTGGTGAATGCCGAGGGCACTGTGATTCCTGCAAAGGATGGCGCAGAGGCTGGCGTGTTTGCCTACGAAGATTTGGTCGCTGGCTCTTATGTGCTGACGGAAGTGGTCGCCCCCGAAGGCTACGACCTGCCCGAAAACGCCACCTGGACTGTGACTGTCTCCGAAGAAGGCGCAGTAACCGTCACCGGCGATGGTTTCGACGCTGACAAGGCTACCATCACCAACACCAAGACCCCCGAGCCGGAACCCATCACTGCTGATTTCACCTTCACCAAGGTGGACGAAAACGGCGTGGCTCTGGATGGCGCAACCTTCACTCTGACCGCTGCTGACGGCAGCTCCATCCCCGCAAAGGCCGATACCGCAGATGGCGTGTTCACTTACGAAGCGCTGACTGCTGGCAGCTACACCCTTACCGAAACCGCCGCCCCCGAAGGCTACGACCTGCCCGAAAACGCCACCTGGACTGTGACCGTCTCCGAAGAAGGAACTGTTTCCGTTACCGGCGATGGCTTCGATACTGCCAAGGCTACCATCACCAACACCAAAACCCCTGAACCGGAACCCATCACTGCTGATTTCTCCTTCACCAAGGTGGATGAAAACGGTGTGGCTCTGGATGGCGCTGTGTTCACGCTGGTGAATGCCGAGGGCACTGTGATTCCTGCAAAGGATGGCGCAGAGGCTGGCTTGTTTGCCTATGAGGATTTGGCCGTTGGCTCTTATTTGCTGACGGAAGTGGCTGCCCCCGAAGGCTACGACCTGCCCGAAAACACTACCTGGACTGTGACTGTTGCCGAGGATGGAACTGTATCTGTGACTGGCGATGGTTTCGACACTGACAAGGCTACCATCACCAACACCAAGACCCCCGAGCCGGAACCTGTCACTGCTGATTTCTCCTTTACCAAGGTGGATGAAAACGGCGTGGCTCTGGATGGCGCAACCTTCACTCTGACCGCTGCTGACGGCAGCTCCATCCCCGCAAAAGTCGATACCGCAGCTGGCGTGTTCACTTATGAAGCGCTGACTGCTGGCAGCTACACCCTTACCGAAACCGCCGCCCCCGAAGGCTACGACCTGCCCGACAACGCTACCTGGGCTGTGACCGTCTCCGAAGATGGAACTGTTTCCGTTACCGGCGATGGTTTCGACACCACCAACAATACCATCACCAACATCAAGACCCCCGAGCCGGAACCCATCACCGCTGATTTCACCTTCACCAAGGTGGACGAAAACGGTGTGGCTCTGGATGGCGCAACCTTCACTCTGACCGCTGCTGACGGCAGCAACATCCCCGCAAAAGTCGATACCGCAGCTGGCGTGTTCACTTATGAAGCGCTGACTGCTGGCAGCTACACCCTTACCGAAACCGCTGCCCCCGAAGGCTACGACCTGCCCGACAACGCCACCTGGGCTGTGACCGTCTCCGAAGAAGGAACTGTTTCCGTCACCGGCGATGGTTTCGATACTGACAAGGCCACCATCACCAACACCAAGACCCCTGAACCGGAACCTGTCACCGCTGATTTCTCCTTTACCAAGGTGGACGAAAACGGCGTGGCTCTGGATGGTGCAACCTTCACTCTGACCGCTGCTGACGGCAGCTCCATCCCCGCAAAAGCCGATACCGCAGATGGCGTGTTCACTTACGAAACACTGACTGCTGGCAGCTACACCCTTACCGAAACCGCCGCCCCCGAAGGCTACGACCTGCCCGACAACGACACCTGGACTGTGACTGTTGCCGAGGACGGAACTGTTTCCGTTACCGGCGATGGTTTCGACGCTGACAAGGCCACCATCACCAACATCAAGACCCCCGAACCGGAACCCATCACTGCTGATTTCACCTTCACGAAGGTTGACGAGAATGGCGTGGCTCTGGATGGCGCAACCTTCACTCTGACCGCTGCTGACGGCAGCTCTATCCCCGCAAAAGCCGATACCGCAGCTGGCGTGTTCACTTATGAAGCGCTGACTGCTGGCAACTACACCCTTACCGAAACCGCCGCCCCGGAAGGCTACGACCTGCCCGCAAATGCCACCTGGACTGTGACCGTCTCCGAAGAAGGAACTGTTTCCGTTACCGGCGAAGGGTTTGACACCACCAACAATACCATCACCAACACCAAGACCCCCGAACCGGAACCTGTCACCGCTGATTTCTCCTTCACCAAGGTGGATGAAAACGGCTTGGCTCTGGATGGTGCAACCTTCACTCTGACCGCTGCTGATGGCAGCTCTATCCCCGCAAAAGTCGATACCGCAGATGGCGTGTTCACTTACGAAGCGCTGACTGCCGGCAGCTACACCCTTACCGAAACCGCTGCCCCCGAAGGCTACGACTTGCCCGAAAACGCCACCTGGACTGTGACCGTCTCCGAAGAAGGAACTGTTTCCGTCACCGGCGATGGCTTCGACGCTGACAAGGCAGCTATCACCAACACCAAGACCCCCGAACCGGAACCCATCACTGCTGATTTCACCTTCACCAAGGTGGATGAAAACGGCGTGGCTCTGGATGGCGCAACCTTCACTCTGACCGCTGCTGACGGCAGCTCCATCCCCGCAAAAGCCGATACCGCAGCTGGCGTGTTTGCCTACGAAGATTTGGTCGCTGGCTCTTATGTGCTGACGGAAGTGGCCGCCCCCGAAGGCTACGACCTGCCCGACAACGCTACCTGGGCTGTGACCGTCTCCGAAGAAGGAACTGTTTCCGTTACCGGCGAAGGTTTCGACACCACCAACAATACCATCACCAACACCAAGACCCCCGAACCGGAACCTGTCACCGCTGATTTCACCTTCACCAAGGTGGACGAAAACGGCGTGGCTCTGGATGGTGCAACCTTCACTCTGACTGCTGCTGACGGCAGCTCCATCCCCGCAAAAGCCGATACCGCAGCTAGCGTGTTTTCCTACGAAGATTTGGCCGTTGGCTCTTATGTGCTGACGGAAGTGGCCGCTCCCGAAGGCTACGACCTGCCCGACAACGCCACCTGGACTGTGACTGTTGCCGAGGACGGAACTGTTTCCGTCACCGGCGATGGTTTCGACACCACCAACAATACCATCACCAACACCAAGACCCCCGAACCGGAACCTGTCACCGCTGATTTCTCCTTCACCAAGGTGGATGAAAACGGCGTGGCTCTGGATGGTGCAACCTTCACTCTGACCGCTGCTGATGGCAGCTCTATCCCCGCAAAAGTCGATACCGCAGATGGCGTGTTCACTTACGAAGCGCTGACTGCCGGCAGCTACACCCTTACCGAAACCGCTGCCCCCGAAGGCTACGACTTGCCCGAAAACGCCACCTGGACTGTGACCGTCTCCGAAGAAGGAACTGTTTCCGTCACCGGCGATGGCTTCGACGCTGACAAGGCAGCTATCACCAACACCAAGACCCCCGAACCGGAACCCATCACTGCTGATTTCACCTTCACCAAGGTGGATGAAAACGGCGTGGCTCTGGATGGCGCAACCTTCACTCTGACCGCTGCTGACGGCAGCTCCATCCCCGCAAAAGCCGATACCGCAGCTGGCGTGTTTGCCTACGAAGATTTGGTCGCTGGCTCTTATGTGCTGACGGAAGTGGCCGCCCCCGAAGGCTACGACCTGCCCGACAACGCTACCTGGGCTGTGACCGTCTCCGAAGAAGGAACTGTTTCCGTTACCGGCGAAGGTTTCGACACCACCAACAATACCATCACCAACACCAAGACCCCCGAACCGGAACCTGTCACCGCTGATTTCTCCTTCAAAAAGGTCGACGAAAACGGCGCTGCACTGCTGGGGGCAACCTTCACCTTCACCAACGCCGCCGGACAGCTTATCTATCCCAAGGCAGGCGCACCTGCAGGCGTATTCACTTACGAAGGGCTTCCTGTGGGCGTTTATACGCTGAAGGAAACCAAGGCTCCCGCCGGATATGATCTGCCCGAAAACGCCACCTGGACTGTGACCGTCTCCGAAAATGGTACCATCACCGTCACTGGCGAGGACTTCGACACCAGCAACAATACCATCACCAATACAAGAACCCGCTTCAGCTTTATGCTGACCAAGGTGGATGGCGCCAATCGCAGCAAAAAGCTCAGTGGCGCACGCTTCTCCCTTAAAGGAACCGATTACAAGCAAATCCACACCACTGGCTCCGACGGACGCATTACTTTCACCGACCTCCTCCCCGGCAAGTACACCTTGCTGGAAGAAAAGGCTCCCGATGGTTACCTGCGTTCCTCCACTTATCAGTGGAAGGTTGTGGTTTACGCCAGCGGCCGCATCGATGTAGGCAGCAAGAAGGATGTTAAAAACTCCCTGACCCTTGTCAACCACAAGGAAGGCGATATTCCTCAGACCGGCTCCATCACCTGGCCCAAAACCATGCTGCTGCTTCTTGGCGGAGCATTGTATGTGGTCGGCCTGATAATGGTGCTTCCCGGGGTATTCAAAAAGAGGAAACGCTATGAAAACTAAAATCGGAATCCTGCTGATGGTTCTCGGTTTCGTGCTGATGGCTGCGGTGGCGGGATGGAATCTGTACCTGCAAAGGGAGGATGCCACCGCTGCCAGTGAATCCACTGCCGCCCTGCCCGATGTGCTTGCAGCCATTGGCGAAAACAAGAGCGTTACCCCTCCGCCAGGTGCGGTGGAAACCATTTCTGTATCCCCTGCCCCCACCCATGCTCCCAATCCGGAGGGGATTACGGAAGTCCCCTCCCCCACGCCCGCACCCACCATGAAGGTGGTTTATGCAAAAAACAAACCGTATGTAGGCACGCTTCAAATTCCTTCGCTGGGGTTGACGCTCCCGGTTCAGGCCCAGTGGAGTTATGCCAAAATGAAGCATACGCCCTGCCATTACAGCGGAACGGCTGAAGGAGGGAATTTGGTGCTCATTGCCCATAATTACAAAAGCCATTTCGGTAATTTGAAGGAATTGGCCATCGGGGATGAAATCATCTTTACCGATGCTGACGGGCTTGTATACACCTATGCTGTTGATGCCCACGAAACATTGCAGCCCAATCAAAATGGCTACCTGACTGCCGGCGACTGGGATCTCTCCCTTTCCACCTGCACTGCAGGGGGAACCATGCGGGAAATCGTGCGGTGCAACATTGTTTCTGGCCCCTGAAAAATGAACATGGCAAGACGGCATCTGAAAAACGATGCCGTCTTTTTCTTCATTATGCTCACCGGGATTATCTGCCGGAAAGTTTTTCCGTTTTGCATACCAGATACCTTTGCTTGCTTTTTTTCTGCCAGTGCGATAAAATAAATTGATTGTACTGGAAAGGAACGCTGCACCAATGGCAACTATCGGCGAGCAAATCAAGGAAGCCCGGAAAGCAAAAGGTATGACTCAGGAAGCGCTGGCGTCCTTGCTGAACATGTCCCGGCAAGGCGTTTCTCACTGGGAATCCGGCCGCACTTTACCGGATGCAGAAACGCTGCTGAGGCTCTCCGGCATACTGGATTACCAGTTTGAAAGCGAGACACCGTCCAGCTACGCCTCAGAGCATATTTCCGACAGTTTTTCCCTTACAGCCACTCCTGCTTCCCCAGCCATGGTTATGGATCCCCTTCTCAAGGAAAAAAGAAAAACTCGTGTCCTCTGGATTGTTCTTACTTCTGTGCTCTGTGTTTTCTGCGCTGTTTTTATCATTCTCTACATACACTACCACAAAACAAGTGACATCCACATGGAAGTCCTCGAAACGCCGGTATATGTCCGAAATGATACTCAATTGCTGGGCGATCTGAGCGGCTGGGAATTTACCCTCAGTATCGAGAACAGGAGCGACATCGCCTTTACTCCCGACCGCATCACGCTTCTGGTCTTCAAGGATCAGCGCATCTATAAAAAAGCCTATGTTTCCTACTCCGAAATGAGGGACTGGATGGATTCGGACAAATTACGCAAAGGTGACTCTCCTCTGCACTGGCTTTTTGCCATTAACAAAGAGAATGTTTCCCATGCAGAATTGGTTTTGCAGGGCCGGGACGACAACGGTCACACGCTGGAATTCAGACTGACGGTTCCCCTGCTCTCCTGATATTGCGCCTATTCTTCCTCCGCCTGACAAAGGCGGATTTTTTTCATTTTCCCTTTGGATAAAGGGTTTATCGCCTCAGCTGCCTATTGACCCTCGGGTAATTCCGATGTATGATTATTTTTACCAATACAATTGTAAAGAGGTGTGCTCTGTGGAGGATATGAGCCTTACAGAAATGCAGGAAATGCAACGGATCCTTCAGGAAAAATACTTTCAGAAATGGGGCGGTCTTTCCCCTGAAAAGGCTGCGCACAAGCTTCTGTGGCTGTACGGCGAACTGGGAGAAGTTGGCGATATCATCAAAAAGCAAGGCAATCACAACATCATGAACGACCCGGAGACCCGCCGCCACTTTGTGGAGGAAATGTGCGACGTGATGATGTATTTCCACGATGTAATGCTCTGCTATAGCGTTACCCCGGAGGAAATGGCTTCCGTCTATCGGGACAAATTCCACAAAAATCTTACCCGCTGGTAATTATTCATTCACTCGAATGGACGACTTTTATTCAATCTATTGTGAGGTGGATCATGAAAAAACTACTTGCATCGCTCCTGTGCGCCGTGCTGCTTAGCTTTGCAGCAGTGTGCCAGGCCGAAACCGCCCCTGTCACAATGCAGGTAATCAACTGCACCGAATGGGTTTCCCTGCGAAAAGATGCCGACCCTGACAGTGTCCGGTTGCTGAAAGTGCCCTTGGGAGCTGTGGTGGAGGATTGCACCTATGTCAACGACGGTTTCGTCCGCTGCAGCTACAATGGGTTTTACGGTTACATTCTCGCTGATTATCTCATGGTGGTGGAGATAACCGAGTCCGCTCCTGCCTCTGAAACCACTCCCACCATTCTGGATCTTTTGCCGGATCTGCCCTCCTACGATCTCTTCATCGAGGCTGGAACCCATGTGCTGGATTTTGCTACCAGCCAGTGCACCATTATAGTACAACGGGCAGGAAGAACCACTCATGAAAAGATCGTTGCGGTATGTTACGACGGTAACGGCACCGCCCTGTGGCAGATCTCCGATGTGAGCAATGCCCTCACCGAGCTTACCCTTACCGATGCATTTATTGCCGGCACCGATACGGACCCGCTGCTTATTATGTTTGTTGCAGAAAAAGGCTTCCATGCCTATGGGGTTGATTTTTCCGGTTCCGAGCGCTGGCACTTTACCGATGGCGAGGCGCTGAACCTCAGCGGAAGCATCAGCCACGCCGTGGGGCCGGATGGAAGCATCTATGTGGTGGGTTATTACAATACTGCTCCTATCTGCATCGGCCCGGATGGTGTCCTGAAATGGAAGGCCCATAATGACCGGCCAGATATCTATCACCCATGGAAAATCCAGCTGACCGATACAGGCATCGAGGTCTTCTACAATCCTTCTGAAGAGCACGAAGGCATGCACAACGTGGCCATCTACGACTATAACGGCGTTATGCAGCAAGTTATCCAGAAGTAAAAAAAGGAGCAGAGCATGCAGGAATACGAAAATCTGAAAAAGGAATATCTCCGTGGCTGGCACACATGGAACAACCGCAGCGTACTGTCCCATGTACTGATGCCCTGCGGCTTTGCATTCAACCTGGGCATAAAGGAATACCGGACCGGTCATCATCTTTCCGAGGCGCTCATCGGCAGGCAGGGCGAGGATGTGGAAGTTATCCACCCCGGTCTGCACGCCTACGATGGCAGCTACACCTCCCTCAACTTGAAATGGCTCGATATCGAGCTCGAAATCAGCTCTGCAACCATTAACGGCGATATTGTCCTTATGGTTACCCCCCTCAGGAACCAGCTGAAACCCGCCACGCTGGTCGTTGAATCGGCCATGCTATGGAATCGGCCCGGCCTGCTTTCCCGGGGTGAAGACTGCCTTATGGCACAGCTGCAAAATGACAAAGTGATCCTCTACGCTCAGGGACAGCCTGTGGAGGATCTTCTGGTCAACGTAAAAACGCCAAGTCTCACCTTGGAACTTTCCGCCCCGGTATACCTTTCCAGCGGCAAGCTCAGAACCCCGCAGGAGATTGAATCCATCCTTAAAGCCAGCAAGCAACGCCTGGAAGAAACCTACGCCGCCTACGGCTCTCACAGCGAAACCTTCAAGGCGCTGCAAAGCTGCATGGCCTGGGATACCATCTACGAGCCCAGAAAAAACCGGGTAGTCACCCCCGTCAGCCGCATATGGAACAACAATCACGGCGGTTATGTGCTTTTCTGCTGGGATACTTATTTCGGGGCCTTCATGGCCTCCCTTGGCAACAAAGCGCTGGCCTACTCCAATGCTATCGAAATCACCCGTGAAAAAACCGAATCCGGTTTTGTGCCCAACATGGCCTGCGGCAGCGGAGTTTCCAGCAGAGACCGTTCCCAGCCCCCGGTAGGTTCTATGGTGATTCACGCACTCTATCGCAAATTTGGTGAGAAATGGCTCCTGAAGGAAGTTGTGGACGACCTTCTCCAATGGAATCAATGGTTTTATGATAACCGCAGACTGCCCGGGGGTGCACTCACATGGGGATCCAATCCCTACAAGCCCTACGCCGACAACCGCTGGGAAAGCGATGGTGTAAACGATCGTTTCGGTGCATCGCTGGAATCGGGTCTTGATAACAGTCCCATGTACGATCATATCCCCTTCAACAAGGATACCCACCTGCTTTGCCTTGCGGATGTAGGCCTCACCGGGCTGTATATACTGGATTGTGAATGTCTCTCCCGCATTGCGGCTGAGCTTGGCCTAAGCAAAGAAGCGACGCTTCTTTCCCGCCGGGCCGAGGAAACCAAGGCTGCTCTGGAATCCCTCTGGGATGCCTCCTTCGGTATGTACCTCAACCGCCGCACCGATACCGATCTCTTTGAAAAGCGACTTTCCCCCACCCATTTTTACGCCCTTTTCAGCGACTGCGTCAGCG
This sequence comes from Clostridiales bacterium, assembly GCA_015056145.1. Lineage (GTDB taxonomy): Bacteria > Bacillota > Clostridia > Christensenellales > Aristaeellaceae > Limiplasma. The sequence goes on along the minus strand of SVGY01000003.1, from coordinate 165,582 downwards.
ACGATCGGCTTGTCCGCATCATCGACGAGCATTTCATGAACCCGGAGGAATTCTACGGCCAGTGGATTCTGCCCTCCATCGCCCGCAACGACCCTGCCTATCCCGATCAGGATTACTGGCGAGGCCGTATCTGGGCCCCCATGAATTTCCTTGTATACCTCGCACTTTGCCGCCACCGTCACCCCGCCGCAGAAAAAGCCCGGAAAATCCTTGCGGAAAAATCCGAGGCACTTCTGCTGAAGGAATGGCTTGAACATGGGCATGTCCACGAAAACTATTGCGCCAACACCGGCGAGGGCTGCAACGTTGTCAACAGCGACCGTTTCTATCACTGGGGCGCCCTTCTGGGCCTCATAGCGCTGATGGAATCCGACTTCGTTCCCGTTCCCGGGCAATAATACTCTCGTCCTCACGACAAAAGACCCCTGCCGCACATAAGTGCAGCAGAGGGTCTATTGTTATGCATTTTATTTCAGCGGTTCTTCGCCGCTGAGCACATCCCGCACATAGCCAGCCAGAATGGTCACAATGCGTGCATTCTTTCCACCTCTGGCTACAATCACGTCTGCCAGTTCCACATAGTTACGGATGTACTTATCGTACATGGGTTTTACGGTGGTAAGGTACTGGTCGGAAATATTGTCAATGGCACGCCCCCGCTCGTTAATATCCCGGGTAATGCGCCTCAGAAGACAGATATCCGGCTCAACCTTCATGTACAGTTTCAGGAACATCAAATCGCACAGCCGGGGATCAAAGAACACATGAATGCCTTCGATAATCAGCACCTCGCTGGGGTAGATCAGCTCGTCGCTGTCCGCACGGCAATGGTTGGAATAATCGTATTGCTTTCGGGTGATCGGCTTGCCGGCCATCAGAGTTTTGATATCCTCCAGAAACAGATCATGATCGAAAATATCCGGCTCGTCATAATTCAGCTTGCAGCGTTCTTCAAAGCTCAGATGAGTGTGATCCTTGTAATAACAATCGTGGTTGATAACCGTCGCACAGCTTCCCACCGCATCCCTCAGCTCCTTGGCCAGAGTGCTTTTGCCGCTGCCGCTTGCGCCGCAGATTCCGATGACCAGCATGCCTTCCACCTCTTTTGCAATTACTTCATGGTAACCAGTTCGTATTCCCGGCTGCCTACGCCGATCTTCGCCGCATGTTCAAGGCAGCTCTTCCACTCAGATTCCGGGGTGGAATTGGTGAAGTGGTCATGGTGATCCACAAAATCAGGGGCGTTGATATTGTCGCCCAGCTGGCTGTTGCGGATGGGGGTCAGCTTGAGGCAGGCATCCACGCAGGCCTGATCCAGCGCCACAGGATCAAAGGAAGCAAACATGCCCACGTCAGGCAGGATAGGTGCATCATTCTCTGCATGGCAATCGCAGTTGGGAGAGATGTCCATCACCAGAGAAATGTGGAACTGAGGACGGCCATCCACAACCGCCTTGGCGTATTCTGCCATGCGGTAGTTGAGCATCTGGCTGGAGTTATCGTCCTCGCAGTCGATGGCATCAAAATTGCATGCGCCAATGCAGCGGCCACAACCCACGCAGTTGTCCTTGAGCACTTCCATCTTGCGGGTGGCATCATCAAAGCGCAGGGCATCGTTGGCGCACTGCTTTTCGCACAGGCGGCAGCCACGGCACATATCGGGGGTAATGTATGCCTTGCCGTTCTTGTGCTGCTCTTTCTTGCCTGCACGGGAGCCGCAGCCCATGCCCAGGTTTTTCAGTGCGCCGCCAAAGCCGGTGGCCTCATGGCCCTTGAAGTGGTTCAGACTGATGATGATATCGCCATCCATTACAGCACGGCCGATCTTAGCCTTCTTAACGTACTCGCCGCCTTCAACGGGAACCTCCACATCGTCCGTACCCTTGAGGCCATCGGCAATCAGGATGGGGCAGCCCACGGTGAGAGGGGTGAAACCGTTCTCCCATGCGCAATAAAGGTGTTCCAGTGCATTTTTACGGCTGCCGGGGTACAGGGTGTTGCAATCCGTCAGATAGGGCTTTCCACCCAGAGACTTGATCACATCCACCAGGGCACGGGCAAAATTGGGACGGATGTAGCCGGTGTTACCCAGTTCGCCAAAGTGCATCTTGATGGCAACAAAGCGACCGTCCATATCAATCTTGTCGATACCGGCCATGCGGATCAGCTTCTGCAGCTTTGCCGGCATGGTGATTCCACCGTAGCTGGTGCGGAAATCCGTGAAGAAAACCTGAGACCTGTCCATAATGGTTCATTCTCCTTTGTTATTTGTTAGGATTGTAGACGTTCTCCCAATCCTGAGTAGACACAACAAGATATTTTTCCTGGTTCACGGTCCAGTCTTTGCCGGGCGGGGGTACGATGGCAGAAGGAACCTGCTGCCCGTCAAGAACCACATAACCCAGGTTGAAATCCATATTGGAACTGCCGCTCTGCACGGTGAATTCGCCGGTATATGCCTGATTACCGTCGCCGGAAGTCAGCGCACTGCTGATGATCTTCATATTCTCCACAGGGGTGGTAATGGTCAATTCAGGATACGCCTTGGCTTCTAGGGTATAGGTTCCGGGGTAGACCTGATCAAACTGATAATACCCATAAGCATCGGTGGTGGTTTCGTAAGCCACCTGACCGCCGGACATCAGGATGATCTTCACGCCGGGGATGAACCTTTCTCCACCATCGATAAGACCGTTGGCGTTTTCGTCCAGCCAGACCTGGTCGCCCACTTTGGCGGGCTTGATGAAGGCAATATTCTTATCCAGCTGATGCTTTGCCATCTGAAGGCTGAAGCTGTCGCTGGTGCCGCTCGTCTCGTCCCAGCTGGTCACAACAGAAGCGCCTGCAGGATAGTTTTCATCATCAGGCCGTACAAAGATCATGCCTGCCGGCAGCACAGACTTGATCTGATACTGACCGGGCCAGAGGCCGTCAAAGCGATAATCACCGTTTTCATCGGTGGTGGTGGTGGCAATGGCCGAAGCTGCACCCTCCTGCCACAGGCTGATCTCCACGCCGGAAACCATAGTGGTTTCACTGCCCACCAACAGGCTCAGATTGCCGCCAATGCTGGTGCGGGATACCAGGCCGGCAGTCAGATCGGTTCTGGTTTCCCCTTCTCCAAGGACGATGCCGCTCTGCTGCATTACCGCTTCCGACACCACAAAGCCGGAAGAAGGATCATTTGCGCTTTCCGCCTGTTCCGGCATGGCAAAGCTGATGGAATAGCTTCCCGGACGTACATCCGCAAAGAGGAAACCGTTTTCGTCGCTTTGAACAGAGGCAACAGTCACGCCGGTATTTTCGCTTACAAGGTTCAGGGTGAGGCCGGTCAGAAGGGCCTCCTCAGCGCCATGAGAGCCGTCCTTGTTCTCGTCCAGCCAAATAGAACCCGAAATTGTGGCAGGCTTCACGCCACCGATGTTCAGACTTTCACGGCTGATCAGCAAGTTCCAGTCGCAGGGCAGCACTGTCTGGTTTGCGGCCGCAAAGGGCAGACCCTCTGCCTCATGGCTTACGATATAGCCTTCGGGCATCTTCACGGAAATCTGATATGCACCGGGACGCAAATCCCTGATGGAATAATTGCCCTCTGCATCGGCATTTGCCACAAACTCCTCACCGTTTTCATGGATGAAGGTAACGCTTGCGCCGCTGAGTGCTGCATCGCCTTCTTCAAGGCTTCCGCTGGCGTCGCTGTCCACAAAGAAGCTTCCGCTGAGGCTTCCCAGCTCCACGCCGCCCACCAGGGGACGCTTGTGATCTTCGCCCATGGCCACCATAAAGCTTTCGGTTTTGTTTTCGGAACCCTGGTGCTCAAGGGTATTGCCGCCCTGAGCCACTTTAGCCATTTCGCAATGCTCCGGCAGCTGATAGGTCAAGGTATAATTCCCGGGCATCACGCCGTCGAAGAAGTATCTTCCATCCTCTTCCACAGGCCGCAGAAGGTCAATTTCACCGTCCTCAGACTGCAGACGGGCATTCACGCCCACCATGCCGTTTTCGCCTTCATCCTTCACGCCATTGTCGTTGAGATCCATAAAGAAGGTGCCGGTTACGGTGGCAGAGGGAAGCATACCCGCGTTCACCTTTTCCATCAGCTGGCCCATGCTGATCTCAATGGAATCCGTTATGCCGTAGCCATCCAGCAGTTCCACAACATAGCTGCCGTTCTCCATCTGGGGACGGAGCCGGGTGAAGCCATTGCCAGGCACACGGGCAAACTTGAGCACATATTTTCCGGGCATCAGACCATGAAGGGCGTACTTACCCTCCTTGTTGGTGGTGGTGCTGTCCCAGACAACGCCGCTTTCATCCACGGCAATCACTTCCACGCCGGAAATTGCCTTTTCGCCATCTGCCAGCTGTCCGTCATAGTTTGCATCGGTAAACACGGTGCCACGGACGGTTGCGCCCACGGCAACACCCACCGGCACATTCACAGTGCTGCCGCTCTGGATGTTGATGGGCTCCACACTGTATTCACGGCGACCTTCCCGCTGCACAAAGCGATTGGCGTTTTCGCCGGGGTTTTCGGGCACCTTGGTAAACTGGCTGCCATCTTCGGGGAGGATAGCCCGCAGGCGATAGTCGCCGCCACGCAGGCCAGGCAGGGAGTAAGCACCGTTTTCATCCGTTACGACCTTGCCGTAGGAATCGCCGTTGCTCACCTTGATTGCTTCAAGGGTCACGCCCTTCACGCCGGGCTCGCCCTCATCATATACGCCGTTGTAGTTCAGATCCATAAAAGCCGTGCCGGTCATAACGCCGTTCTGAATCACACCAACGTTTTTGTTGGTCACCTGCTCCCGCTTTCCCACACGGAATTCGCGTACCAGATTGGAACCGGTGAAAACGCTGCGCAGATCGCCGCCGGTCTTGGAATACCGAGCGTAAAGACAGCCCTCGGGCAGAGTAGCGGAGAAGCTGTATTTTTCCTTGTACAAGCCGCCAAAGCTGTACACGCCGGTTTCGTCGGTGACGATTTCGTACACCACACCGGAAGTAAGTCCCTCCAGCCGGAGCACAACTCCGGCCACGCCGGGATCAGTTTCGTCCATAAGGCCATCGTTGTTAAGATCTTCAAAAACACGGCCGCTGAAGGAACCCAGCAGTTCAAAGCCGCCGCCTGCAACGGTAGTCTGGCCGGATACAAACTCCATCGGTTCGCTTACGCCAATGTATCCGCCGCCACGTTCCACACAGCTGTTGGGGCCCTTATCGGCAGGCGAGTAACCATTTACGCCGGTCACCCGCACCACATGACTGCCGGAAACGATATCTTCCAGCTTCACTTTACCGTTTTCGTCGGTGTAACCGCTGGCAAGCACCGTTTCTCCGGACAGCACTTCCACCTTCACCCCGGGAACAGGCTTGTAATCCTCTTTCATTTCACCCTTGCCCTTGCTATCCACAAAGGCTGTGAACTCAAGGATTGCGCCGCTTTCAAAACTCACTTCTTCCAAAACAGCGTTCTGTCCCTCAGCCAGGGATACTGCCAGCCAGATCATATCTCCCTGTTCGGTGCGCTGCCATGCGCTGCCCGCTTTGGGCGCCATGCCGGCAGGCAAAGCCGCAAATACACTGTAATCACCGGCAGGCAGCTGTTCAAAAACAAAGCTGCCGTCTGCTCCGGCCACAGTACTCAGCTGAATATCCACACCGGCCAGCGCCACATCGGTCCCCTCCGGAAGCATGGAGGTTCCAAGCGCAATGCTGCCAAGCAAGGGTTCCGGTTCTTCCGCAGGGAGTTCCTCTGCTTCTTCCCCATCTTCCTGGGCCACAGCAAAGGGATCAATCGTTTCCTCCGTTGCTTCTTCTGCAAAAGGATCGATTCCGTCTTCGGAACCCTCTTCCTCAGTCTGCTCCTGGGCAAAAGGATCAATGGCCTCCACAGGTGCTTCTTCCTCGGTCGCAGGTACGGAGGGCAATACAAACAAGACAGGCTCCATACCAAAATTCATCGCTGTTTCAGGAGCGGTTCCATCCGCATTGCGTTTTTCCGCCGTAAGCAATACCTCAAAAGAACCGGCCTGTGCACCTTCCTGTGCCACAAGGCTGGTTTCGACGGTTACGCCTGCATAATCCTGAGACAGCAGCCGGAAGTCCTCTCCGTTTCCGTACAGCTTCATCACAAAGCCGCAGCTGCCCTCAGGCATAGCAAACTCCATACCGATCATCATGGTTTTCTGCTCACCCAGCATAGCGCCGTTCTCATCCAGTGCCTGCACAGTATAGACAGCTGCCACGGCATCCTTCACATTCACTTTGCTGATGGCAACGCCGGCGGACTCTGTGAGCTTCGCCTCAAAAACATATCCGTACAGCAGCATACCGTCGGTTTCTTTATTTTCATGACGAAGCACCGCCTGAGCGGTATAAATTCCATCTTCTTCCGTCCATGCTTCGTCCGCTTCTATGTAAAATCCATAAGGATTTTCAGCGGTATCCTCCGCCAGAGCACAGAAGGGCACAGCCATCAGCACAGCCAGCAAAACAGCTGCAAGCCACAAGCAAGTTCCCTTTTTTTGATTCGATTTCGTCCGTTTCATCACGTTCGCCTCCGTGTTGAAAATGCATATCTAACCAGTATTATATAGTAAATCATACCCTTCCCTTTGTCAATCTGAAAGCCCCTTCATTCCCGTAACAATTTCACAAAAAAGCCCCCTGCCCATTCAGGCAGAAGGCAATCCTGTGGTATTCAGTTTTTCCAGGGTCTCCATGGGTTGCAGCAGTCATGCCTTTCTCCGCATCTTTCATATACAGGCTGCGGATACATGGGCATATCCGGGCAGGCCGGCTCTCCCTTTTTTACCATGCATGGTTCCGGTTTAAGAAGATAGATCTCCAGCTGCACCTCCACTTCCACCCGGAAGCATACGTCTCTGGAGCATTCCTCCGCCTTCAGCAGCCTGAGGCAAGGCACAATGAACAGCTGTTGTTTCCATCCATCGCAGGGCATGCAGCGCATCCCAACGGATACCTCCGCCTCCACCACGCCGGTTGCATGGAAGCACTTTCCGCAGCTGTCCGTCAGTTGTGCACACACGGGAATGCACACCACAATCCGCATCCGCTGATGATTTCCACCGTTGTCCAGTGGTCTCCACCAGGGCTGTGCACCGCTTTGCCTGAGCGAGCACAGCCGGTAGGGTGCGCTTGCATAACAAGGGATATCCTCAAGGGCCACCTCCGTGCACAGCTGCGGGATATTTCTTTTTTCACAGGCGATAATCTTCGGCAGTAACACGCTTTCGTGCTTTTCAGGTCTGCTGCTCCCACCGGGCTTTCCTGCATTCTGCCCACCGCTATGGCAGCAATACTGTTTTCTGAATGCATCATTCTTCGGATGATACAGCACGCTATTTCCTCCCAACAAAAAATGGCACGACGAAAATCATTCCGTCATGCCATCCTATGTCCTGCACAAAAAAGCGTTCCCTCATTTGGGGTTGATCATCTGCACTTCGGCGTTTCCATCCTTCAGCGTAACCAGAATACCGATCTGGGCATCCTGGGTCACTGCCACGCCAGCCTTGGCATGCCACAGGGTAACAAGCACATTCTCTGCAGGAGTTTCTTCCCGTTCAGCCGTACTGGTGGAAATAACAGCCCACTGCGGCTTCACTGCTGCCACAAAAGCTGCGCTGGTGGAGTCATCCCCTCCGTGATGCGCCACCTTAAGCACCGTCGCCTGAGGAACCAGCCCCGCCATCAGCAATTGTGTTTCCTCTTCGATTTCCATATCGCCGGCAAGCAGGATGTTTCCATCGGGGGTTTTCAGGTTCATCACCAGGGAGTTGTTGTTGTCAGTTTCCGCATCCCGTTCAAGAGGCCCCAGCACTTCAAAAACGCATTCTCCGCTCTGAATGGTCATGCCTGCATCCAGCCATTCAAAGGGCACGTCACGCTTGTTTGCCTGCTTGTAAGCATCATGCTTTTCATCGCTTTTTTCGTTATGGAAACGGGGTGCATAAACAACTTCCACACCGATATCGCTTTTCAGCAATTCCTTCAGTCCGCCCACATGATCCTTGTCCGTATGGGTAATAAATACACCGTCAAGATTTGTAACCCCGTACAGTTTCAATACACTTTCCATGTGAGTGTAACTGTCTTTTGATCCTGTATCCACCAGATACCTTTCATCATCCAGCATCAGGAGGATCGCATCAGCCTTGCCCACGTTGATAAATAAGGCACCAAACCTGCTTTCCTGCGCCACGGTGGTCGGGTTGGGGTTAAGAAAAACAATCATCAGCATAGCGACCAGAATAAACAAAAAATTGCTCCAATGTCTTTCTCTCATTAAAAAACACCTCCCTTTTTTTCATTATACCCGATATTTCTGCTGCTGAAAACAGAATAAATTGTAAATTATTCCGAAATATTCTCAAAAACGTGACATTCAGGCACAGAAGGTGTATACTTGTTCAGTATTTGTTTTTCTGAAAGGATGGTTCTTGTGAGCATTTTCAAGGGCGCCATACTGGGTCTGTTCCAGGGGCTGGCTGAATTCCTGCCCATTTCTTCAAGCGGACATCTCAACCTCATGCAGGCATTGTTTGGCCTGAATCTGGATCATCAGCTTCTTTTCAACATTCTTCTGCATGTAGGTACGCTCATTGCTGTTATGGTGGTTTTCTGGAAGGACTGGATCGACATGCTCCTTCACCCCATCAAGAACCGCACCCTTTTGCTTCTCTTCATCGCTTCGCTGCCCGCCCTTTTTGCCAAGCTTCTCTTCGATAAGCAGCTGGATTATCTGGAAACCAGCATCAGCCTTCTGGGCGTGTTTTTCCTCATAACCGGCCTCATGCTGATCCTTACCCAGATCATCTCCCGCCGCAACCAGCAAAAAGGCGTGGAAAAGGATAAAGTCGGCTTTCTGGAAGCGCTGGTCATGGGCTGCCTTCAGGCTGTAGGCATGCTGCCCGGCATCAGCCGCAGCGGTTCCACCATTTTCGGCGGCGTATCCAGCCGTCTCAGCCGTGAATCTGCCGCCAAGTTCAGTTTCATGATGAGCGCCCCTGCCATCGTTGGCAGCCTCCTGGTAGAAGGCAAAGATGCCCTCGAATCCGGCATCACTCTTGGCAACGATCTTCCTGCCATCATCGTGGGCATGGTGGTTGCCGCCATCAGCGGCTATCTTGCCATTCGTTTTTTCCTCAAGCTCATCTCCAAGGTTTCTCTCAATTGGTTCGCCCTTTATGTAACGCTGCTTGGTTTGCTGGTCATTATCCTTCAGCTTACCGGCGTGCTTTCTGCACAGCCCGCTGCACCCGCTGCGGTTGCCAGCCTCGCCTCTGTTTTTCCCTGTTGATTGCCTCGTCATCCGATCCCGTCCCGCTTTTTCATCCTGCGGGACGGGATTGTTCTTTTTATTCTTCCGTTTTCTTCTCCGTCAGCAGGTTATCACTCTCATCTCTTTTGTGTCCCAAAAGTTCTTTAAGCCTTGCAGGAAACGGCACTCCTGCAAGGCTCATATTTTCCAGCAAGCTGATTCCCTCGTTGGCAATATAAAACCAGCACACAGCATCCCTGCATATATTCTCTCCCGTGCCCATAGCCCGGTCCACCAATGCAGCCACCAACACGATCAACAGCATCAGCCCTTTTCGTGCAAGGCCCTGTGCGCCCACTTTGCTGTTCAGGCCGCCGTGCTCCGTTTTCAGCGATTTGCCCAGAGCCGCCACCATCACACCGCTCACATAGTCGATGCCCATCATAGCCGTCATTACCGTCAGCAGCATGTTCCATCCGCCAAAAGCACCGCTGATGGCGCCGCAGACCAACGCCAGTCCCTTAATCACCTTGTCCCAGATTTTTTCCATTGTACCTCCTCCGTGCCCCGTTCATCGGGGCATTTTCAACCTCTGTCCTATCCTGATCAAATCTCCGGTCAACCCGTTGAGGGTTTGTATTTCCGTGTATCTTTTTCCGCTGCCCAGAAGATTCTTGGCAATTTTCCATAAACTGTCGCCCTTTTCAACGGTATATTCATCATACAGGGCCTCCATTTTCACCGTTTCCTGTCCCTTATAGGCAGGCGCTTCCCCAAAATCAGGCCGACCATATCCCACAATGCGCCCATAATCAAGAGAATAGCTTTTCTGCCACACGCCTCCGCCGTTGGATACCACGCCGCTGCCACCGGACGTGTTTCCTTCCACGGTGTAAACCCGCTGCCCCTCTCTTTTGTATACAAGCCCCATGTGAGCAATGCTGGCCCTGTCTGCCGAATAAAAAAAGATTACATCTCCCGCCTGTGGTTCACCGGCAAAGAAACGTCCCTTGGCCTTAAAGTAATTCATGGCATGCCTGCAACCCGCTCCCGCATTGTTGGCAGACACTTTTGGCTGGTTCAGAAGCGAAAGAGCAGCCGCTTTCCCATAGGCCTGAAAAAAACACCATGCCACAAATACTGCGCACCATTGTACGCCCTGCTTTCTCCCGTTGAAGAAACTTACCTCCGCCAAATCCCGGGAGTACTTGGTATAGTTTCCTCCCCCTGCATTGGCCGTCTTTTGTTCCAGCAGGGCAACACTCGCTTTTTCAAGATAGCCCACTTCTGCCAGCGCAATATCTATCACTCTTTGCTTGTCATACATTTTCTTCACCCTTCCGGAAGAAACAGCTTTCTCCAGCCTTTCTTCCCCCTCATTCTATGAACCCCTTCCGCAGCCGTTCCTTTCCTGCAACAAGTCAGAAAGCGGCCCGCCAAGCGCAGGCCGCCTTCATTTCCGTCATTCACCAAACCCGTATTTTCGCATAATTGCGCCGCAGACTTCATCCTTCATCAGGTTCTTCACCTGGCCCGGAGGCAGCGCCCGCATAAGGGCTTCAAAATCGTCTGCCTTTTCATCCTGAGCCCTGCGTTTTCGGTTGAAGCTCAGTACCTTATCCCACCACGGATTCTTCTTAGCCATCTCCCTCAGCCTCCTCGGTTTCGCCGGAAAGCAACAGTTCCAGTGCTTCTTTCAGGAAGCGGTTTTCCTCTTCCAGCGCCTCAATGCGCTGGCGGTCCGTCGGTGCAGGCTGCTCCCTGGGCAGCGGGTCATAATGCAGCTTATCCCCTGCAAGCTTCCAGTCTCCCTGATAATCCTGCTCAAAGCCTTCCGGCACTTCCATCTCCACCATTTCCGGAAACACCCTCTTCTCAGCGCAGATCATCACCCTGTCGTCATTGCCAAAGCAAAAAAACACGCTTATCTCCTCCTCATATTTTCCGTACCATCCACACCGGGCCCAACGTAACCGCAGCAGGCGAAGAACTGTTCACTGCGCCCGAAGCCAGGCCCTGACGTGCACTGTATTCCAGAACACCTTTTGTCGCGCCGTTTTCGGCAAAGGCCAGCATCACCGCATTCACATTCAGCGCAGCCACATTCAGGCCCTGAATGGAAATGTTTGTCAGTCGGAGCTCATATCCATCCGCAGCATTGCCGTTGGGCTGCGCCACCGTAGTGCCCATATAGCTGATCCTGCCGAAATAAAAAGCCGATGCGTCAAAAGGTATTTTCGTCGCAATCTGTGCATCCATGGAATAGGATGCCGCCGGAATAAACTCCACAATTTCATATACTTCGCCGCACGCAGCAAAACCGTTGCCAGCCATAATACATTCTGCCATTTATCTCACCACCTTCACCCTGATGTTCAGATCCGCTTCCGGAGCCCTTGTTCCGCAGCAGTAAGCCGTCAGGCTGTTCAAACTGCAAACCATACGGTTCACCCGTTGCCACTGGCCCAGGGTTTCTGCAAAAGTCTCCGCATCCATGCCGGTTAGGTCAAGGCATACAAAAGGCATATCCTCATCCAGCAAGCCTTCAGCGTCAATGGTCTGCGCAAAGCCCTCACCGTCAGCCTCCCACCCTGCACAAGGAATCGTCAGCGACATTTCAAAGGTTTCCGCTTTCTTTTCATCCAGCGCCTTTCCCTGCCTTGCATCCAGCACGCCTCCTTCCTCCTCCATAACCAGATGGTTGATCACCTGCTCTTTCTTCACAAACCGTTCCTTCAGCCCCGCAAAAAATCTGCGTAAGCCCTTTTCATCCAAAAAAGCCATCTTCTTCCCTCCTCAAAGCATCAGGATCCCGTCAATTTCCTTGTCGCTGATGACGTTCTGGTTCAACCATACCGGCGATGCATACCCACACAGCCCGTCATCCGGCCGTTCATCCACGATATCCTCGTCCGTCAGCGTTTCAGCGCCAGGGCGGACGCATACGCTTGCCAGCGCCAGTTCATAGGTACTTTCATTCCTGATCAGCTCCGGTGCAGGCTCGCCAGGCGTGCCCGTAAGCAGTTTCAGGCTGATCTTCCTGCTGTCCACCGCCTTGTCCAGCCTTGCCACAATGCGATCCCAACGCTGGCTGCCCACAGCAGGAACGTGTTCAAAGGAAAGCATCTCTCCCCCGTCGTCGGAAAGAACATATACATATCCGTTGATCACGCAACCGCCCGGCCGAATCACCGACCTCAGCGAAACCCCGTCGCATTCCACCTTCAATCCATCCGCAGCATGGCTGCTGATGCCGTTTTTCACCACAGCCTGCAAGATCTGGGAAAAGTCGTTGCTGTCGTACTCCCGTTCATCCCCGGCAATGCTGTCAAAAAAACCGAAAAACTCCTTGGCCATTTATTTTGCCGATCCTTTCTCCCTCGTTTTCAGGATTCCGGTAAGGGTCACCGGGGCATCGCCGAAGGTTGCCTTCAGCGTCCTCAGGCCATTTTCCATGGATTCCTCCATTTCAATAAGCCTTGCATCCATCTCATAACCATCCATTTTCACCCGGAGGATATCCCCAAGGTCGTAATCCCTGCCGTACTTGCACAGACCACTGTCCGTCACCAATACCTGCAGCGTCCTCTTCTCTCCCTCCAGTTTTCTTTCAGCGCCCATTTTAAGCAGCTCCGCATCCTCTGCGCCGCTAATATCCGTCCATCCTTCAAAACGGTGGATTCCCTCCGCAGCATTGCCCACGCTGAGGATCATCCTTTTCTCGTCCTCGCCGCTGCCCCCTGCGTATATGGTGCCTTTCTTCCGGCTAAGATCAATGGTCACCGTGCCGTCCTCCACATTTCCCATTTCCCGGGAAAGCGTCGCTCTCCGGCTGCCCTGTGTCAGGTCTTTTCCCTCCACAGCGGTAAATACAAACTGCTTCCGGGAAAAATCCGGTAGAATATCCCATCCCAGCCCTGTGGCCGTTCCAATGTCCTCCAATACGTCCTGAAGCCGGTCAAAGCGTGCCTGCCATGGCAAAACCTCTCCCCTGTGCAGGTTTTCCGCAAGCACAAAGCCCGGCATTTTCCTCTTTCCGTCCCCGGGCGCCGTCACATTGTTTTCCACAAAATGAAAAAATGCGCTTTCCGCATCTCCTGTAAACCGGTCCCAACCAAAGGCTTTGTATCCGCTTTCATCCTCCGTCTTTACCGGCGGCACGCATATTCTTCTCTTGCAGATTCCCTTCAGCTGCACGCCGCTGACAGTCACGGTTTTTCTGTTGATATTCACCTTTTCCGCCAGCAGCATCAGCCCCGGCCTTTCCGGCAGATAAAACAGCCGATTCGCTTCCAGTTGTTCCCATCCGGGCATACCCCTTTCTACCGTCAGCTGAAAACCGCCGATGCCGAAAAAAGCTCGCTTGATGGTAAGGCTCATGTACTGGCTCAGCTCGCATATCAGCCGGAAGCTGAAATCCATCATCATGATCGTGTTCATTTATTCTTCGTCACACTCCCTCAAAGCGTTCGTACCAATGTACCTGCACCTTGCAGGAGCTTCCCTGCCCCCCTGCGGTATACTTCAACCGGTTTTCACCGGGTTCCAGCACAAAGGCAGATATGCTGCTTTCCGGGTTCAACAAACCGAAGCCGTTTTCGCTGCTGCCATCCCGGCGCAGGATCACCGCTCTCAGCTCTGCCGGGTCGGTGTTCACCTCCAGCACATCTCCCACAGGCAACGGTTCCACCAGCGCAATCTTTCTGCCCGTGGACAGATTTTCAAGCTTCGGCTTCTCACCGCAGCCTTCCATTCTGATCATAACCGGGCTGCTGATCTGTCCGCCATTATACAGAGTCTGATCGTATTGTTTTCTGCCCAGCCGCAGCGGCATCCGCGCAGGCAAAATAAAACCCCCGTCGGCCTCTCTGAAGGCGATTTCCTTTTCCCCCATTCCAAACCAAAACGGGCTTTCGCAAAGAAAACTCAGCGTCAATCCAGGAAGGACGTTCTGTTTCCTCTCTCCCCAGTCAAGGCCGTGTTCCGGCGTTGCCCAGGTCCATCTTTTCAGATAATCATTCTCATAGATCAGCTTAGCCCTTCTCTGGCCGTCAAAAGCCTTTTCAGGGCTCAGGCAGCCCAGCAGTTCACTGCGCAGCCGGTACATCTCCTGCCGGTTTCCTGCCATCAGATGAAGCGTTACCTTCACCCGGCGGCTTTCCCTGCGTATGCTTCTCAGGCTTTCCCCCTGCTGCTCCTGGCCTGCCGTTGTACCGATATGCATTTCACTCAGTCCCACGCCCTGTACCCGGCGCAGCACAAAAGGCGCATGATAAAATGTCACCGTTTCGCCCAGTATGTTCTGATAAATCAATTTCTGCACACATTCACCTCCATCAGGCCAAAAGCCGGCCCAAAGCGTCGTTCACATCCTCCATACGCCGTGCAACCTGACCCGGGCTTTCCACCGGTTCGTTAAAGGTCACGCTTTGGTTCACCACTACTTCCCCGGAGGATCTCTGCGCCGCTTCCCGGCTTTCGTAGAAGCTTTGCGCAGCAAGAACAGATGCCTTTGCAAAGTCCTTCTCAAGCTCGGCAATCCCCTTGTTGAAACTCTCAAACCATCCAGCGATGCTCCCAGCCTTCTTCATAAAGCCGTTCAGCAGTTTTTCACCCATGCTCTGCCCCAGAGCGTCATACTCCGGCACATATTCGTACAAAAGTTCCATCAACTGCTTCTGATTGGATTTCAAAATCAGTTTTTCCGCCTCTGCCTGGAGGTTGGCTGCTTTCATCCGCTCATCGTAATATTCCTGGATCTGTTTTTCTTCCTCGTCCAGCGCCTTCAGCTGCTCATCCGTCTTCTGTTCAATCAGCTCGATTTCCTTGCGCAGGGCTTCCTTCTGGTCTTCAACAGCCAGCTTTCTGAGCCGTTCTTCCCGATCGGCAATAGCCTCCTCCAGCTGAATCCGCAGCATTTCCCGGTTGAAGCTGTCCTGCTCGTACTCCATCTCCTGCCGAAGCTTCTCAATCTTCCGCAGTTCTTCAGCATCCCTGTCTTCTCTTTCCTCAGCTTCCGCCAGTCTGTCCAGCGCATCTATCTGCGCCCGGATGGCAGCAACGCTGTCATCGCACCATTTTTCCCAGGAGTCCCTGCTCTTTTCCAGCCGTTTCGTCTCCTGATCCAGCATTGTCTCATAGCGCCTTTCCAGGGCCTCCATCACGCCGTCGGAAAGCCGGTCTATCTGTTCCGCATCCCTTTCACGGATTGCCTTTTTCACATCGTAGACCTTTTCTTCCCACTCCATGCGTTCTTCTGCATTCAGCTGATATCTGCGGCGAAGGGTTTCCAGCATCCTCAGCTCTTCCTCCAGCGTCAGCTGATCCAGATGCTTCTTGTGTTCTATCAGAGCATAATAATCTTCTATTTCCTGCTCTCTGCGGCTTTTTCCGCCGCCACCTCCGCCTCCGCCGCTTTTCTTTTTGCTGCTGATCCCATTTATTCCAGCCAGGCCGCCCGCCACTGCACCCGAAGCGCCCAACACTCCCAGTGTACTCAGTGTGGATATCGCCTGCTGTGCCACTGCAATCAACCCGTTCAGCGCCGAGACTGCGCCTCCTGTATCCACATTGACGTTTCCGCTGATTCTAACGCTTCTCTGTGCCCCGGCGGCCCAGTTCATCACTGACTGAAGCTCTCCGGCGATGCTTTCCGCCCCGTCGGACACCCCGGCCGCAGCTTCCCCGATTGCATCGTCGATCCCTTCCAGCCCTTCGCTTGCGCTTTCCGCCTGGAACCCGGCCTCGTTCATCCTTCTTCTCAGATTAACCAGCGCATCCCTGTATTCATCACTGCCGTCCCGGCACTGGGTCAGCATCCTTCGCATTTCTCTCAGTTTTTCAACGCTGATACGGTTTCTGCCAAGCTCTGTCATCTCTCCCAGCAAATCCCGCATGGCCGCTCTCTGGTTCCTCAGTTCCACACCCAGATCATCTGCGCTTTCAGCAGTCTCCCAAAATCTCTCCGAGGCATCCTCTGCCCCCTGTGCCCCTTCCAGCATTCCTTCTGCAAATCTGCCTGCGTCTTCCTCCACATTTACCATGTTCAGTCCAAGGGCCATAAGGCTCTGGGCCGCATTTTCCGTAATGCCCGGAATATCGCTCAACATCTCCACCATCACGCCGTCATCGTCAAACAGTTTCCGCCAGGCATCCGACATTTCCGTCCGCTGTGCATCGCTGAGCCTGTCCATACCGCTGCTCATCAGCGTCCAGTAACGATCCAGTGTCTGAACCGCCCCGTCAAGAGCCGGGTCCTTCATGGCCTCGCTCAGCCTGGTCAGGGTAGATTCAACAACCGCTTCCAACTGTGCAAAATTATCAAACTCTCCCAAGGAAAAGGCATTGTTCAGCACATTCCACATCACATCCTGCATTTCTCCGGATACCGTCACGCCCTGCCTTTCCAATTCTGCCAGCATAGCATCATACTTGCCCCGCAGCCATTGTGAAAAATCCGGCTCCAGCTGCTGTATGTTTGCCCGGGCCTGGTCAAATCCCCGCCCAAAATCAAGCCCTTCCAGGCTGCCGCTGGTTTCCTCGGCCAATCGCCCCAATTCCCTGAGCATATCAGCCGTACGCCCCGTATCCATATTCACCCGGTAGCTGCCGCCAAATCTGCTTCTGAGCTGCTGTTCCCTTGCGATTAAGCCATCCAGCAAGCCCATCGCCTCATCGGCCACAACGTTGATTCTCACCGTCAGTTCATCCAGCGTCATTTATCTCACCTCTTTTCAATCCAGCCATTCACCGCCGCCGCCAAGAAATTCCTCCGGTTTCATTTCCACAATCTCCTCATGTTCCGGGTTGTGCAGACGGTTCCACTCGCCTACCACATCGCTGATTTCCTCCAGATAGTAGTCCTCCATCAGTTCTCTTTTTCCAATCCCTATACTCAGTCCGGACGCTATCAACCTTTGGAGCCAGCGTTCCTCACAAAGCCCCGGATGCCCTGTGCCATCCTCGCCGCTCCCCTGAAAAAATTTTCCAGACCGTTAACCTCCCAGAAGGCTTCCATCAGCTCAAAAAGCCCGTCCAGACCAACGTCCGGGTCATTAAGCAGTTTCTCCTCCTCCATGCCCGATATTTCTGCAAACAGCTTCACAGCAAAACCGGGTGCAAGCTGTGCCGCTTTCAGGATCACGGTTTTCATCGCAGAGGCATCCATCATCTTTACAGCCGCAAAAAAGGGAATGTTTCCCTTGTCCGGCAGCAGCTGCTCCATCAATTCCTCCGGTGCCTCCTGCAATCTTTCCATCGCCTGAAGAAACTGCCCCACCGGCATGCGTTTCACCGTGTATCCTCTTATTTTTCTTTCCCTCGGCAGCGATTTTTTCACACTGTCCCTGTATCCGCCCACAGGCATCCCTCCTCTGTTTTCCCACCCGCCACACCCGTCTTCGTTAAGCCTGAGGCTTGGTTTCAGCGTCGGTCAGGAAGGCAGTGCATGCCGCCTGATTGCTCTTGTCCTCCTTCAGCTGCATCACAGCCCAGGGAGCAAGTCCCGCCAAAGAGGGCCGCTTGAATACGCCGGTAAGGATTACCTCGCACACCGTCACGCTGTCCTTCTTGGTGTTGAAATTGTCAAACTTGATGCCCGTCAGCTGGAACACACGGTAGTTAAAGTAATAAGGCAGACCGCTTACGGTATCCACCACAAAGCGCAGCGCATACTCCTTGCCCGCAGCATTGAAATCTGCCTCCAGGGTCTCGCTGTCGCTGTCAAAGCTGCCAAGGCCCAGCTTTGCCATCATTTCCAGCGGCACCTCTGCCATGCGGATCTCCACATCCTCACCCATCACGTCCTTGATCTGGGCGTACAGGTCGTCATCATAATACAGATCCGTCACGCTTTCCTTAGCGGTGCGGGTCATGCTGCCGGCATAGGGCAGCGCCTCGCCGGGCTCGGTGTTGTAAGCGGTCATAGTGTTCACGGTAACAGGAGCCAGGGCCATGCCCTTAAAACCGGTTGCAGCTCGTTTCTGATTCATCAATCCTCATCCTTTCCATTGTTTGTCATCCATGTTTTGTATCTTTCCACCAGCCCGAGGGCATGGCCGCTGCCATCCTCCCAGGCAAATTCCCGCTGATACTTCATTTCTGTCATTTTCTCCCGTATCAGCTTCCCGAGGCTTTCCAGCTCTCCGGCGTTTTGTGCATACAGGCGCACATAGGCTGTCACTTCTGTCAGGTACTCCCTGTCGTCTGAAAATACAGCCGCTCTCTCGCCAGACATCTGCACCACAGCGCAGGGCAGACGAGTTTCTCCTTCCTGCCATCCCCGGCCAATGCTTTTCAGACCGCCAATTTCTTTAAGCTTGTCCATAATGCGCCTGCCTTCGCTTTCCAGCAAATTCATCCCTCCCTGTCTCCGTCCCGCCCGCCCGTCAATCCGACTTTTTTCAGATCTTCTCTGCAATCTTTCCCACAACCGTCCCCTTCACCAAAGAAAAGGCCGGATACAAAAAGGGCCGGGCTGCCATCTTGGCGGTGCCCAGCTCCACATATGCCCCGTGGGAACTTCCTGCGGATACACTGCCCGAAAGGCCGCCGCTTTCCGCAGCAATGCTTCCCCGGAGCGTGCCGCTCTCCACAGGGCACAGGCTCTGAGATAAAGCCTGTACCTCGGCCACAGCTTCGCTTACGCCGCCTTCTGCTGCCGTAAGGATTGCTGTCCTGATTGCGTCAAAAACCATTCTCTTCCTCCCCGATGCGCTTCAGCACCGCCCTTTGATGGTTGCTCCATCTTTCCACCGGCTCAGCAACCTGAAAGTCGCATACACCGTCCGTTCTCTCCACGCACAGTCCGTAGCCTTCCTTCAGTTCAGTCTTGCTGTCTGTCAGCATCAGTCTTGCTTCGCTCTTCTCCTCGCCGTAGAGCTTCTGCTTCATTTCTGCGCTCACGGGCTGAATTGCCGCCATCAGTGTCCACCCTTCCTTCTCAAAAAGAGGCACCACACCGCTGACGATCCTTTCCTCCACCGGTTTTTTCACCGTCACCTTTCTTTTTCCGGCGATGCGTACACCCATCGTCTCACACCACCTTCGCCACACGGAACCGGTTCAGCGCCCTGCGCAGGTCTTCTGGCAGACCCTCCACCGCAATGGAAATGCCTCCCTCAGCATGGCTGATTTCGCCTTCCATGCCTCTTCGGTTGTAGAGAATACATGCCAGTTCCAAAGCGATTCCGCTCAATACTTCCGGCACCTCTTCCCTTCCCGTATAGGCAAGAATGTAGTTTTCCGCATCCTCCAGCAGTTCCGAAAGCAGCTCATCCTCCCCCGCAGCCTTGTCAAGCCTGTGGCGTAATCTATCCAGTTGAGCCATTTTCATCACTCCCGTCAAGCCTTGTGATGCACATAGATACCGGCAGTCTTGTTTTCGTACACCTGGGCAATGCCCACCTGACGGTAGCCGAATTTCCATGCATCAGCGTCGGGATTCTGCTCGGGCGTTACCACCTTGGGGGCTACATGCTTGGAGAACTGGATCACTGCGCCCTTCTCCACCACCATAAAGTTGATCTCACTGCCGTCTTCGGCCTTCTCAAAACCGCCTGCCGCCTCGTCTCCGGTGCCGCTCTTGAGCTTCACGCCGGTGTAGAATCGGCTCTGGGGCACCGTCACAATCTGACTGAAACCCCGCAGCACCTCACGGCTCTTCACCGTGTCCAGATCCTCCACCTTGCCCAGCAGCGTGGGAGTG
The DNA here is from genome assembly GCA_015056145.1 of Clostridiales bacterium. GTDB lineage: Bacteria > Bacillota > Clostridia > Christensenellales > Aristaeellaceae > Limiplasma. The sequence continues at coordinate 145,591 of SVGY01000003.1, read as the reverse complement.
ATAAACAGAATGCGTTCCTCTGCATTCACTTCATTTTCGTCCATCTCGTTCACAGCCTCACGGAGGGCAGCCACCACCGCTGCGCCATCCTCAAGTGTACCCTCGCCTTCGCCCACGTCAGCACAGCCGGCATACTGTGCAAAACGGAATGCATCCAGCTCAGGTGCCACCTTTGTGCGGATGAATTCACCTGCCAGCAGGCCAAAAGCCACGCCTGCGGTTTCCGCATTGTCCATGTTATCCACCACAAACATGCGGCCACGGTCAAAGTTGCATACCACCGTCTCGTTCACAAGGCTCACCTCGCCGCCCACATAACCGCTGTTGCGGCTGTAATCAGCCAGGCCGTCCATGTTCATCTTGGGGATCACCAGTTCGTTGGCATTTGCGCCAGCATGTACCAGTTCCGGATTGCCGTCCAGCACGGAGGTCTTGCACACCCCCTTGTACACCTCGTCCAGCATCGGTACAAATTCAGTAAACAGAGCAATATTGTTAGCCATTATTCTTCATCCTTTCCTTTCATTTCAGTCCCAGTGCAGCCCGCATCTGGCTCATGTAGCTCCTGCCCTCTCCGCTTTTTGGCGGCGTTCCCTGCAGTTTAAGCTCCACAGCCTTCTTTACTTCTTCTTTGAAGGCCTTCTCCAGTTCATCCATGCTCCTATCAAGGCTTTCTCCGTCGGTGTAATTCAAGCAGCACTCCAGCCCGCCGGGCAGTCCCCTTCCGCTGAGAGAAATGCGTGCGGCTTCCCTGCGTTCCCGCATTTCCACCGCCAATTCCCTCTCCCGCATGCTCCGTTCCTGCTCTGCGGCTCTTTCTTCCGCCTTTCTCACCAGCAATTCTGCATCGCCGTGCTCTTTTTCCCAGCCCAGTCTCGCCTTGTTCAGTGCCTGGCTGATCTTTTTGTCAAACTGGCTCTGCAGCGCCACGTTTTCCCTCAAAAGATCGTCCAGTTCATGGTTTTCCTGTTTTTCAGCCTCTCTGATGTTCTTTTCCTCCATGGTTCCTCCTTGCCCGCACCGTTCCTGCCGGTGCGTTCCTTAATATATAAAAAAAGCCCTGTACATCAGGCTTCTTTTATCTTCTGTTCACTTTCCAAAAGCTTCATGGCCTCCTCCACATCTTCAACGAAGGGAATCTGCCCCAAAAGCAGCTTCCTGGGTGCCATGTTTTCATATTCCCGAAGGGTCTGCGCCATTTCCAGCCGATTTACCGGCAGGCTTCTGGAAAACTGTATCCCAATCTCCTCCGCCTCGGGCAACTCAAATCCCTTCAGCCTCAGAAAACTGACCATGCATCTCAGCCTCCACAACAATCCTTCCCGGAACCATCGTTCCTTGGTACGGGTCAGCTGTTCCAGACCAAAAAGCTTGTATTCCATCGCCACGCCGCTCACATTTCCTGCAAAGGCCTCGTCCGTCAGGTCAGGCACAAAACTCAGCTTGTGAATGTCCGCTTTCAGTCCGTTTTTCAGCACCTCGGTATCGCTTTCAGAAAGTTGCTTTGTCAGATATTCCACCTTTGCGTCCGAGGCGGGCATTTCCAGCGTCCGTGTTTCTTTCAGCCTCTGCTGAACCGTCCTGCCCTCCGCATCCTCTTCTACCGTAGCCCCGTAGATCACCATCAGCGCATCGGTAAATTGCTGCTTGTCGTTGATGCGGTCGCTCTGCAGAATATCATAGGCGTCAATGAGGTTCATCACCCCTTCAAAATCGCCACGCTCCCGCTGATTGTTCCAGAATTCCGTCATGGGAACATATCCGAAAAAATGCCTTTCCCGGCTCACTTCCCAGGGAATCTCCCGACCTTTCCGCTCCAGGTGAATCATCCATCTGTCGGTCATCACTGTAATTTTCTGCCCCTTCTTCTGGTACCGCTGATCCATCCTGTCGCAGATCAGCACACCGAATACCGGCGCATGTTCCACCGTGTTGTCGTATACAACAAATGCATTTCTCGGATTCGCCTGACAAAGCCTGGGCATGGCTTCCCTGTCCGCATAGTACAGCTCCACGCCCTTTCCGTAGATAGCGGCATCCGTAGCCAGCTCGCTGTCCACGCTGGAGCTCATGCTTTTCTTCAAAGCCTCTCTCAGCACATCAAACCCTTCATCGGCTTCACCGGCAGAATACTGTACCGGTTCCCCTGCCAGATAGCCGCTGGTCATGGCCACGATATACCCGGGCAAATCATGCCAAAGCCGATGATTCGGTGCACCGCCACCCCGCCATCTCTCGCATATGGCGTGTTCACCGTTATAAAAGCGGCGCAGTTTTTCCAGCCTTGCACTTTCGCCTTCAAACTGTTTCATTACCTCTTCCACCAGTTCCGGCGACGGCTCGCCGTCTGCGAGCCATTCCCGGTCAACAATAATCATTGAATCCCTCCTGTTCTTAGTTTCACCACCCGCTGGGCGATCAGAGGTTCCAGGGCATATCTCACCGCATCGATGGTGTGATTGTTTCTGTCCGGACATTCGGCGATGAATCTGCCATTCTGATCCCGGGCGTACTCATAGCAGGAAAACTCCCTTGCCGTTTCCGGGCAAGCCTTCTGGTCTATGATGATCTCCTCTGCCTCCTGCAGCCAGCGAATACCGTGTTCCACACTGCCCGGACCTTTCTTCACGCCGACGGCATTCACCCCCAGCCCTCTCAGCTCGCAGATTTCCCTGGGCGATGCGCTGTCGCACCTTATCACCTTTCCAGGGGACATTTCCCGGCATTTTTCAGCCAGCTGGCTGATTTTTTCCCGCACCCTCACATGTTCGCCAAGCACATACAACGTCCGCCTTTTCCGGTCAAAAGCACAAATCACCAGCGCATCCGGGTCGCTGGCAAAACCGAAGTCCAGCCCAGCATACCAGTTGCCGACAAGCTCCTTTTCCTCCTTTTTCAGCGTCCGGACCGATACATTTTCAAAAACCTGTCCGCCTGTACCCACAGCCTCGCCCAGGTACATGTGCCGATAAGCCCTTTCGTCTCTCTTCCTCAGCCTTTCTGCGTTGCGAATAAAGGTCTCCCCCAGCCATTCCTGAGGCATCTGCCTGTAATCGCTCTGATGAACCCGCCGCCCCTCTTCCTGCACAAGGGCCTCCCTGTTCACCCAGTTATCTGCGCTGACGGGCGGATTGTAGCTGAGTATGGTCAGTCCCTTTCCGCCACGGAGAATGCTGGCCTGAATGGTTCGTATTTCTTCCATTCCGTGGAATGCGCTGGCCTCTTCAAACCAGAGTGCTGCAAAGTATCCGCTTGACAATTTAACACCCTTGCTTTTTTCCGGGTCGTCTGCCCCCTTGAAGAGTATCTTCTGCCCTGTAGGCCTGTAGATCATCTGCATAGGGTTCAGCTGAACCTGAAAATACTTCTCCAGCTTCAATTGCTGCACGGCCCATTGCATCTGGGCCAGAACGCTTTCCCTCAGTGTTTCCGCCACCTTGCGGTATATCACTGCATTGGCTTCCCTGTCCCGGATCAGTAAGCACAGCAAAAGGATGCTTACAAAGCTGCTTTTGCCGCTTCCTCTTCCTCCCTTGAGCCAAAACTCTCCGTATGCCCCTTCATACATCTCCCAGAATAGCGAATGAAAAGCCGGCGGTATTTTATCCTTGATCCCGATTTCCATTCTTTTCCTCCTTGGGCACATTCACCACAATCCGGGGTGTTTCCGCTTCCTGCCATCCTTTGTCGCCAAACAGCCCATACTGCTTGCCAAGCAGTTCTGCCGCCTTCAGCACCTCGCCGGGCCGGGCCTCGTTTTCCCTGCGAAGAATACTCGTCAGCGCTTCCAGCACCTCCTCCGTGTCCGCTACTTTTTCACGTTTCAATTCCCTCCCCCCTAACTTAAGCGGCAACAAAAAACCGAAGAGGCCGCTTTTGCCTCTCCGGTTCCTGTCCCCACCTTTTACAGCATACACTATACCACAGAAATTCGTCTCCGGGTGTACCCCTTTGTCTCATCCTGTCCCCACTTTGCCGCATCAGGCGAAAACCGTTATATTTCTTCACTTTTTAGTAAGACAGCGTCACAAAATCAGAGAACTCATAATCGCCGTAGATGTCCGTCAGGCAGAAGCCGTACACATAATCCACGCCTTCCTCCACAGGTTCAAAACCAAAAGGCACATAGCCGTTTTCCCCTGCGATGATGGGGTTTTCCACCTGGAAGGGCTCCACTTGCTGCTCGCCGTTTTCATCCCAGTAAATCAATTCGTACTGAGGATAGATCACGTCGCCTTCCTTCAGTTCCACGATGCCGCGGGCAGGGCTGCCGCTTTCGGTATAGCCTTCCGTAGCGCCCACCACAACTCCGCCGGGATTCTCGGAATCAAACACCACAAGGATGTACATATCCTCACCGTTCAGCGTCGCCGGAATCAGCGAGCGGATGTACCGTTCGTTTGCAATCTGGTCATACATGCATACCATCTGTCCGTCCAGCGTAGCCCATGTGCCATCAAACATGCCGTAAATCTTGCCGCTGTTCCAGTCGGTAACAACCTTCTGCACATAACCCAGCTCCACATAGCATTCAAAGTCGGGTTCGCTCATGTTCATCATCAGGTTGGCTTCCACCTTGCCCAGATTCTGCAGCTGTTCCGGGGTCAGCTGGATGGTGTAGGCATATTCGCTGTTGGCATCCGCAAAGGGGTTGTCCAGGGTTACTTCGCCTTCGCTGGTGCTCACAGTCACCTGCTGGCTGGCTTCTTCTTCGCCCAGCACATCGCCCCACAAACTGCCGCCGTCGCCAACGTTCTCACCGGCGGATACACCGGGCGTAGCCGTAGGCGCTTCCGTCACTTCCGGCGTAGTGCCGTACAGTTCGTCCCACAGGCTGCCACCCGTGCCGGAGGAATCAGTGGAACCGGAAGACGTGCCGTATTCGCTCAGTGCCGAGCCCCACAGACCGCTGCCGTAACCGCTGTCCTGAGCAAAGCTGTAATCGGAATACTGACCCAGATCGCCCCACAGGCTGGTTGAAGAATCATCATAGCCTGTATCAAAGGTGGTTCCGTAAGAAGAACCATAGGAAGTATCACCGCCGAAAAGCAGGCTCAAAAAGCCTTCCAGCGAGAAGTCGCTTTCATACGAGCTGCCCATGTCGCTTCCATACAGCGATCCCCACAGGTCGTATGCGTTGTCAGAATAACTGGAGGAGTCCGTAGCGTACTGAGAAAACCAGTCGATCTCGGCGCTCTGGATGCTCTGCTGGTTAATAGAGGGCAGCCCGCCGAAGGAGTATCCGCCACCGGAAGAGATACCGCTGAGCATGTTCTTCACAAACCCGGCATATTCAGGATACAGGCCGATCTTGGTGTAGTAGCTCATATACTGGCTGGAGGAATACCGGGTGGAGAACGGCACCAGGATAGAAAGGCCGCTAACACCGCTCAGGTTGGAGGTATGCTTGGAATAGATCACCACGTCATCCAGCGCAGTTTTCAGCTTCTTTGCAGCCATCTCATCAAAACGGCCGTATACTTCTGCAAAGGTGGTAATATCCACCATGTCGGAAGCGGAATTGTAAATCTCGCCAAAGGAGCGTACATTCTGCCGCAGCCTGGAAATGGTGCTCAGGTTTCCATTGCTGATTTCCTGGGAGAGGCTTTCGCCCATGTCCGATACAGCAGCCTTCAGCCCGTCCAGCCTGCTCAGGTCAAGTACCGACAGGGTGGCGTAGTCTCTGCGGTTTGCGCTCAGCGTAGCGGAAATGAAGGTATCAACAATCTCCGGTCCCAGTTCCTCCATGGTAATACCGGGATTTCTCACCAGCAGTTTCAGCCAGCTGTCATAACGCCAGCCGGTGCCGGGTTCCAGTTCCTCGCTGGCGATCATGTATTCTGCAAAGGGTTCCACATGGCATGCCACTTCAAAGGTGGCCATCAGGCAGGCATCAAAGCCGATAAAGTAAAAGGGCTTCTCTTTCCGCACGCTTTTTGTGCCCTGCTGCAGGCCGTTGTAAATTTCAGGCAGATAAAGCATATCTCCGGAAACCTCATCATAGCAGAGGCCGCCGGTAGCGCCGCTGCCGTGGTCCCACATGATCAGGCCGTAACGATCGGCGGGGAAGTTCTTAAAGCCATACTGCAAAAAATCTGCAAAGGTATCCTGGGAACCCATGTTGACTCTTCCCAGGTCTTCGAGCTTTTGCATGCCGTTCTTGCTCATCACCCAGCGCTGGCATTCCCGGTTGGTAATACCGTTCACCTTCCAGGTCTTGGTACCGCCGGTCTGGATGTATACCGTCACATTGCCATCCTCGGGCACATTACCGGCCATAATTTCCTTCAGGTCAGCGGTCGCCATGCCGGCTTTGCTTTCCAGGTCAGTGCCGCACATGTAGATCATCAGGGTAAAGGTCTTGTTCTTGGATGCGGCAAAACCTTCTCCAGGTACGCACGCAAAAACAAGCATCAGGCAAAGTACAAGGCTCACTAGTTTTTTCATCATCTGTTTTCCCGCCTTTCGTATCTTTCCGTGAAATCAGATATCGATAAACTCCCGGAATTCCCGCATAATGCCAATGCCATCCGGGTAATGCGCTGCAAACTGCGGCACTGCATGGCTGGGGAAGCTGTTGCCTTCGATAAAGACAGGGCCTTTTTCCGTAATAGCCACGTCCCATGCCACAAACCTCATCTGCGGCACCTTCTGTGCAGCCTTCAGGCACATATCGCAGGCTTCCTTAAAGAAAGGAATTTCAAATCCAATAATCGGCGTATGGGTTATGGGATGTTCGGTGAAGGTATTGCCCTGCTTGTCTGCGCCCACAGTCAGCAGCGTACCGGTAGCCAGATCCACCCTTGCGGCCATACCACCCTGGTCCACGTTGTCCATCACCTTGCCGTTGCCGATGCGCAGGAAGGCATACACAATGCCCTGCTTTTTGTCGCCCAGCAGCGTAGCAATGCGGATGGTGTTCACGGAGGTGGGGCACATTTCCATCATTCGGGGATGCTGGATCACCCGCTCTTCCATAATGCCGACTTCCTTCTCCGTCAGCTCTTTGAGGAATTCCTCCTCCCGGCCCAGCCAGTCCTCTTTCTTGTAGGTAGCAATGCCAAAGCCGCTGCTTCCCTCAATGGGCTTGAAGAACAGGTCATCGTTTCTTTCAAGGAAGGCCTTCCATTCCTCCAGGTCGGTATCCTTGCTCACCTTGATCCAGTCCCGGCCCACCTCGTCCTTGAACAGATTGTTAAAGGTAGCCTTGTCATCAAACAGGTACCAGTAAGACTTATCGTTCATGCGGCGTACGATGGTATTGCTCAGTCCCCGGGTAATCTGGGTCTTTTTCTGTTCATCGTTCAGCCGGTAAAACTGAGCGATCTTGTAATCCACATATCCGGCGTTGTACTTCACGGCGCAGCGAAGCATATCGCAAAGCAGCCATATACGGCTCTTTCCGCTTCTTTCCTTCAGGATGCCCGTGGTCTTCCACATAGCCTTCCAGTCCATGCGTATCAGTCTTTTAAAAAAGAAACCAAGCTTGCTCACAGGAATGTCTCCCTTCCCTTACACATTGAACCTAAACAGCACAATGTCGCCGTCCTTCATCACATATTCCTTGCCCTCGCTGCGCACCAGGCCTTTTTCCTTGCAGGCATTCATGGTGCCCAGTTCATTCAGGTCATCGAAGGCCACCACCTCAGCCCGAATAAAGCCACGCTCAAAGTCGGTGTGGATCTTTCCGGCCGCCTGGGGAGCCTTGGTTCCCCGGGTAATGGTCCAGGCACGGCATTCGTCCTCGCCTGCGGTCAGGTAGGAGATAAGCCCCAGCAGGTCATAACTGGCGTTGATAAGCCGGTCAAGGCCGCTCTGACCGATGCCCAGCTCCTGCAAAAACTCGTTTTTCTCCTCCGGCTCCATATTGGCGATCTCTTCTTCGATCTGTGCGCTGATCACAAATACCTGAGAGCCTTCCCCGTCAGCAATTTCCTTTACGGCCTTCACAAAAGGCAGTTCTTCCGCATCGGGGCCCACTTCATCCTCGGCGATGTTGGCTGCATAGAGCACCGGCTTGTCCGTCAAAAGGAACCAACCAGCAGTCACTTCTTTCTCATCGTCCGTCAGGGGGAAGGTACGGGCAGGTTTGCCCTCTTCCAGATGCTTGAGCAGCTTCTGGCCCAGCTCAGCTTCCAGGGCCTGCTTCTTATCGCCGTTCTTCACCAGGCGCTGTGCCTTTTCCACCCTGCGCTGCAGGGTTTCCATATCCGCCAGTACCAGTTCCAGCTGAATCACGTCAATATCCCTCGCCGGGTCGACGCTTCCATCCACATGGATGATGTTTTCGTCCTCAAAACAGCGCACCACATGCACAATGGCGTCGCATTCCCGGATATGGCTCAAAAACTTGTTGCCCAGGCCTTCGCCCCGGCTTGCGCCCTTCACCAGGCCGGCGATGTCCACAAATTCCACCGTGGCAGGGGTCACCTTTTTGGGGTGATACATTTCCGCCAGCACGTCCAGCCGGCTGTCCGGCACAGGCACGATGCCCGTATTGGGTTCGATGGTGCAGAAAGGATAATTGGCGGCCTGTGCGCCCGCCCGGGTAATAGCATTAAACAGCGTGCTCTTTCCAACATTGGGCAGTCCAACAATACCAAGCTTCATAAAAAACCACACTTCCTCGGTACATACTATTTCATCCTATAGTATATCTCTCCCGGGCAAAAAAAGCAATTTCTTCTTGTGTTCTCCTTGCCAACCCTGCCATTCTTCCCCGTAAAATCCTTATTTTTCCTCGCTTTCAACATTTTTTGAAAAAAAATAATTTTACCCCTTGACATCCACCCCAAACTGTAATATACTAAGTCTCGTTCCGCAAGGGACACCGAAACCGAATATCTGGGTGTGGCGCAGTTTGGTAGCGTGCTTGAATGGGGTTCAAGAGGCCGGAGGTTCAAATCCTCTCACCCAGACCAAAAACTCTGATCAATCGATCAGAGTTTTTTCTGTCCAAAATTCTCCCCTTGAATTCCAAACGCCGCCAACTAAATTGTTCAGCAATTCCCCTTGACATTGGATATATGTCTATATATACTGGGTTTCAGGCCATTATTCATATGCGCACAGCCAACTTCTCCATCCATTACATCCCAAGGAGGAAACTTTCCATGACAGTATGTTCCATGTGCGGAAACCAGTTCACCCCCGCCGATAAATCCGATTTGCGCTATATCGCCGAAGACAAACTCATTTGTGAAGCCTGCAGCCACCACCTGGACACAATTCTGGATAGCGACGATCAGCATGAAATTCAAAAAGCCTGCTCCGCTGTCTACAATCACTATATCCAAATCCCTGATCCCGTCGTAAGGTATTCTGTAAAAAAATTCATGATAAACAATGCGCCTCCCGCCTTCACCAAAGATTTTTCAAAACCCGTAGAGCCCAAAAAGGAACCTGAACCCGCCGTAGCTTCTGCCCCAAGTGAAGGGGGTATGTTCGGCAACGTGAGTTCTTCCATCAAGCTTTTAACAAAAGTTTTCTGCTGGGTCGGCATCATTGTTTCTGTTATTTGCTCCATAATGCTCTTTGCAGCCAACAATCCTCCCCACCAATCTACCAGTGCTGCCGGTCTGCTTTGCCTTATCCTCGGCCCCTTCTTCAGCTGGGCCTTCTCCCTCTTCCTCTACGCCTTCGCCGATCTTCTGGACGAGACCAAGAAAAACAACCAGTTGCTTACTGAACTGGTCAAACATTCCAAACCTGATCACAACAGCAAAAAGTAATAACCTACATACACAAAAACCCGCCTCCGCAGCAAATCAACTTGCCGCCGGAGGCGGGTTTTCCTTGTTATGCTCACAATACGAATTTCGCCCAAAAAGCGTTCTCCGTTTTGTCTTTGGCTCCATTCAATTATGCATCGAACCTTTTTCCTGTTCTCCCAACAAAAAAGCCTCAAATTTCTTTAAAAAAACTCTGTTTTCCTCCGATAGCCTGCTGCGACGGTTCTGCAAATAAACTTTATCCTCGTCTGCCAAGCCAAGCAGGTAGTCGGACGAAACGCTATATAGCTTACATATTGCCACCAGAGTATCATGCCCCGGGTCGCTCTTATTCTGCTCCCAGCATCGAACAGCATGCAGCGAAACGTGTAGCTTTTCTGCAAGATTCTGCTGCGTATCTCCATGATCTTTGCGTATTTCCTGTAACCGTTCGCCAAACATTCTATTCACCCCTTTGCGGGAATAGTATATATTTTTTTGTTTCCCTCAACAAAAACTAATAATAGTATTGCTATTTTTTGTAGATGTGATCTATTAAATACCACAAAGCAGTAATTGAATATTATCTCTGCTTTGAATACCAACATAAGGAGGCCCGTTTTCTCCATTTGCCAAACCAAACCATTCTGTTCAAGGAGGAAAAACAAATGAAATTCACCAAAAAGCTCTTCGCACTCGTCTTTGTTCTTGTAACACTCATCACCACCGTGTTGCCCGTGGGCGCTCTGGCTGCAAGCAAGACTTACAAGGGCAGCGATTCTACCACCTACACCCTTACGACCGGCAAAAAGGCTTCCACTCTCACCCTCACCCCTTCCAAAGGAAAGCGTGCACAGAAATATGTAAAAAAATCCAACGCCAGAAAAACCCATTTGGACAAATGGAACGTGTACGCAGAGTATGAGGTCACTGTAAACGGCAGAACCTATACCGTAACCAGCAAAAAGGTAACCATCAAGCTTCCTGCAAACGGCACTTACCGCATCTCCATTCGTTGCAAAGGTGTCCCCTATTACAACATTCGCCCCGCATACAACCCCTTCCAGTACAGAAGAACCGGAAGTGAATACTGGTACAAATCGCCTTCTCTCAAAGTAAATGTAAACAATAGTGCAAAAGTGAAATAAAACCTTCTATTCGCAGAACCCCCGGCAACTTGGCCGGGGGTTCTGTTCTTGTTGTTTATTAAACGAATCGCAACTGAATTTTTTCAAAAAAAGCAATCCACTTATAGTTTTTCCTTATTCAGAAGTGCCATCTTCATCCACAGAGAATCGCTCTCACCTAAACCCCATCGCCTTCAGATTCTCATAACTCCTTTTCAGGCACTCAAAGGGATCTTCCCCATTGCAGTCGTCCTGCTCCACCATCATATACTTCGTACCGCCTGCTTCTGCCTTCTCAAACACACGGTCAAAGTTGATGTTGCCCTCGCCCACCACAGCCATTTTCCGTCCGTAGGCGTAGTCCTTCAAATGGATGCAGGGAATGCGTCCTGCCAGCCTTTCCAGCCACTGGGCAGGGTCGCCGCCGCCCGCCTGTACCCAGAATGTATCCAGCGTGAATCCCAGCTCATCCGCCGCAAAATCTCCGGCGATCCTCTCCAGAATAGTCATCCCGCCAACCTTCCGGAATTCCTGATCGTGATTGTGGTACATAAAGTATTTGCCGTTTTCTTTCAGCGTCTTTGCCACCGGCAGATACATCTCCCTGAATTTCTCATAAGTATCGCCCTTTTCCTCATCAAAGGAGTAATATCCAAGCCCCACAAGCCCGCAGCCAAACATCTCGTGATCCTTTGCCACCTGCGCAGCATCTCCCTGTAACCTGTCCACAGGGGTGTGGGTCAGTACGCATTCCAGTCCGTTCTTTTTAAGCTGTGCCTTCAGCCATTCCGGTTCAAAGGGACAGGTCGCCGAAACCTGCACCGTGGTATATCCGATCTCCGCAATTCTCTCAAGCGTCCTGCTGAAATCCTCCAGCGTCTGCGTAAACTCCCTAACCGTAAACATCTGTGCGCCAATCTTCATCAAAAGCATCCTCCCGGTCATTCAGTTTTTGCGTTGGTATCATCATACTCCACAAACCCTCCCCCTGTCAACGAAAAGGACTCCCCAACCTTGACAGAGCCTCTCCCGCACTATATACTGTTGTTACAAAAAACACCAATAACCGATATGAAAGGATGAACCCCATGCGCAAACTCATCTCTTTGTTTTTGTCCCTGATTCTCCTTGTTTCCCTTGGTTCTGCCGTTGCGGAGGAATCCACCTTCTCCCTCGTAGGTCATTGGTACTGCAGCGACGGCAACAGCGTCCTCATCCACACACTCGTCTTCAACGAGGATGGCACCGGCAGCGCTATCTCCTTCAACCAAAACCTGGATATCCTCTCCTGGTCCATGGACGGCAATCAGATTTACTTTGATTACATGTTCAACGGTTCCGTCCATAACAACGATATGTATTCCATCGGCGAAGAGAATGGCCAGTACTATATCCTCTTTACCGCTATGGATCAGACCACCCGCAGGTTTTACCGCACAAACGCTTCCATCGCAGGCAGCTGGTTCTGCGATGACGGCGACAGTATCCTCATCCACACCCTCGTATTCAACGAGGACGGCACCGGCAGCGCTATCGCTTTTAACACGACTCTGGACATTCTTGCCTGGGGAACTGAAGGCAACCAGATTTACTTTGATTACATGTTCAACGGAGAACGTAGAAATAACGACATGTACTCCCTCGCCGTAGAAAATGGCGAAACCTTCATCGTTTTCAATAGCGACACGAAAACCCGAACCTTCCGCCGCACTCAATCCGCAGAAAACCAGTCCACCCCCGTCTCCATCGAGGATGTGACCGGCACTTGGTCCTGCCAGCTGTCCGATTCCGTCTGCACTCTCGTTCTCAATGATGACGGCACTGCCGTCCTCACTGTCCTCGCTTCCACTTATCATTGCACCTGGGAGCGTTCCGGCCCCAAGTTTGCCCTTCACCAAAACGGCAGCACCATCAGCGGCGTCTACAGCGGCACCACCATCACCCTGAATATCTCCGGCCTTGTTTTGGAGTTCACCCGCTGATCTTCAGCTTGTCGAAAAACCTCACTCGTGTCAGCCAAAGCCGCACATCTTGCACCTTCGGTGCTCGTCGTGTTTTTTTGAAAGTGCTGCGGCACAAGGAATTTGGGCTCTGCCCACACCCGGCAGGGGGATGATCCCCCTGCACCCTGCGCATTTTTTGACAGCCTGCAGCGTGCATCCTTAGGGTGCACGCTTTTATGCGTCTTCCCTCGTGCCGCATACCCGGCAGAAAACCCGCAATACTATCCACAAAAGGAGGTATTGCAATGTGTACAGCCCTTACCCTCACCGCAGGCGATCATTATTTCGGCCGCAATCTTGATCTGGAATACTCCCATCAGGAATCGGTGGTCGTAATGCCCCGCCGCTTTCCCCTTCGGTTTCATAGTGCAGACCCTCTCACCAGCCACTATGCCATCATCGGCGCAGCCATCGTGGTGGATGATTACCCCCTCTATTACGATGCCGCCAACGAACATGGTCTCAGCGTCGCCGGGCTTCATTTTCCGGGCAATGCCGTCTATCATCCAAAATCTCCCGGCAAATACAATGTCACCCCCTACGAGTTTATTCCCTGGCTGCTGTCCCAATGCAAAACCCTGACCGAAGCCCGTTCCCTGCTGGATAATCTCAATCTGCTGGATGTCTCCTTCGGCCAGTGCTACCCCCTGACCCCGCTCCATTGGTTCATCGCCGATCCTTACGCCTCCATCACCTTGGAGTCCACCGCCACAGGTCTGCATATCCACGATAATGCCCCAGGCGTTCTTACCAACAATCCACCATTCGATTATCATATGCATAACCTGTCCAACTACCTCTCTCTCACTTCCGGCGACCCCGTCAAACATCTCGCCCCTATGGTGGATCTCCCTGTCTGGTCCAGGGGACTGGGTGCCGTAGGCCTCCCCGGGGATCTTTCCTCTCCTTCCCGATTTGTCCGTACCGTTTTTACCAAATCACATTCCACCTGTTCTCCCGACGAAACTTCCTCAGTCAACCAGTTCTTTCACATTCTCGCCTCCGTCGCCATGACAGAGGGAACCGTCAAAGCGGAAAACGCCTTTGCCAAAACTGTCTATTCCAGCTGTATCAACATGGATAAGGGGCTCTATTACTACACCACCTATCAAAACAGCCGGCCCGCCTGCGTCAGTCTTCATCATGCCGATCCCGATTCCATCGCCCTGAAGGTCTATCCTTTTCTCACTGAGCCGGATTTTCTTTATCAAAACTGATTGCAGCCCTTCCGCTCATTGTATCATCCCCGGCGCACAAAAAAGGCCGATGCAGAAAACCCGCATCAGCCTTTTTCATTTGTTATTTATCCTTTTTTCCTTTCCGTTTTCCCGGCAACCATCAGCATCGCCGCACCGGACAGGAGCACCATAATGCTCCAGAACAAAATGTTGTCATCGCCAGTAGGCGGTGCATTGTCCTTGTTGGCAGTAGGCGCAGGGGTTTCTGCACCATCAGGCTCCGGCGTAGGCACAGGAGTCGGCACAGGTGTGGGAGTGGGCGTAGGAGTAGGCGTAGGCTTTTCTTCCTCAGGGGTGATGTTCCTGTACAGATTCACCACCACAAAAGACGTGTCTGCGCTGGGAACTATACCCTTCAGCACATAATTTTCAATGGTGGGGATACCTCCCGTGGTTTCCTCTCCGATTTCCGGCAGCGCATATTCATTGCCGCCGTAGACTCTGTTGCCTGCAAAATCGAAATCCACGCTTGTTTCTTCTGTGTAGGTCAGCGCCCTGAGCTCCACATAGTTCTCGTTATCCTTTACCGTGGTTTTTCCATCAATGGTGAAATAATTAGCCACGATCCAGTAGCTGGGCAGCTTCCTGTACACCAGCGTCACATACTTGTCCGTTTCGCCGAAAGACTCTCCGGAAAGTTCGTTGGAAATCAGCGTTTCGTTTGTTTCGCCGCCCATCTGGCCGCTGGACTGCGCCACAAAAACGTAACCCTCCGGCGCTTCCTTCTGCGCAACATTCCAGCTGTCTCCGCTCAAATATGCCTTTTCATCGTAGAGCACATAGTTTTCGCTGTAGCCGTCATGACTGCTGCCATCCTCAAAGCTGTATTTTACATACAGGCTGTAGGTGGGTGTCTTGCTGGTGGTCACCACTACTCTGTGGTTCGCCGCAATTTTTGCAAACTCCACATTACCAGCCGTATGCTGATAATCCGTTTCTGCCAGCAGCATAACCACAGGCGCTTCCTCACCATCCACCGTAACGCTTACCAGCTCATACCCATCCTTGATGGCATACGCCACAGACGCATCTTCGCCGGCCTTGTAGACCCTGTCTTCCGTCAGGCTTTCCACGCCTTCGTCGCCTTCGGTGGTCACACGGTACTCATACCGCTTGTAGGTGATGGTAATTTCCTTCATTCCGGCCTTGTCCAGCACAATGTCGCCAGTCCGGCCCGTTTCTTCGTATTCATCTCCGGTAGATGCACCCACGTTCACCGCAGCAGCATCCGCTGCCTTCACGCTGTCTCCGTGATTGCCGCTTACCGCCTCGCCGGTGATGCAGTCCGCATCCACCTTGCTCTCGTTGCCGTCCGGATCCACCACATAATATTCGTGGTTCACCCGGTACTGAGCCTCGCTCTTCCGGGTCACGATCTTCACATGATGGTTTTCCGAAATTCTTCCAAAGCTCAGCGCCGCTGCATTTCCGGTCTCGTCCTCACCATCCACCACAACGCTTACCAGCTCATACCCATCCTTGATGGCATACGCCACAGACGCATCTTCGCCAGCCTTGTAGACCCTGTCTTCCGTCAGGCTTTCCACGCCTTCGTCGCCTTCGGTGGTCACACGGTACTCATACCGCTTGTAGGTGATGGTAATTTCCTTCATTCCGGCCTTGTCCAGCACAATGTCGCCAGTCCGGCCCGTTTCTTCGTATTCATCTCCGGTAGATGCACCCACGTTCACCGCAGCAGCATCCGCTGCCTTCACGCTGTCTCCGTGATTGCCGCTTACCGCCTCGCCGGTGATGCAGTCCGCATCCACCTTGCTCTCGTTGCCGTCCGGATCCACCACATAATATTCATGGTTCACCCGGTACTGAGCCTCGCTCTTCCGGGTCACGATCTTCACATGATGGTTTTCCGAAATGCTTCCAAAGCTCAGCGCCGCTGCATTTCCGGTCTCGTCCTCACCATCCACCACAACGCTTACCAGCTCATACCCATCCTTGATGGCATACGCCACGGATGCATCTTCGCCAGCCTTGTAGACCTTGTCTTCCGTCAGGCTTTCCACGCCTTCGTCGCCTTCGGTGGTCACACGGTACTCATACCGCTTGTAGGTGATGGTGATTTCCTTCATTCCGGCCTTGTCCAGCACGATGTCGCCAGTCCGGCCCGTTTCTTTATATTCATCTCCGGTAGATGCACCCACGTTCACCGCAGCCGCATCCGCCGCCTTCACGCTGTCTCCGTGGTTGCCGCTTACCGCCTCGCCGGTGATGCAGTCCGCTTCCACCTTGCTCTCGTTGCCGTCCGGATCCACCACATAATATTCGTGGTTCACCCGGTACTGAGCCTCGCTCTTCCGGGTCACGATCTTCACATGATGGTTTTCCGAAATGCTTCCAAAGCTCAGCGCCGCTGCATTTCCGGTCTCGTCCTCACCATCCACCACAACGCTTACCAGCTCATACCCATCCTTGATGGCATACGCCACGGATGCATCTTCGCCAGCCTTGTAGACCTTGTCTTCCGTCAGGCTTTCCACGCCTTCGTCGCCTTCGGTGGTCACACGGTACTCATACCGCTTGTAGGTGATGGTGATTTCCTTCATCCCGGCCTTGTCCAGCACAATGTCGCCAGTCCGGCCCGTTTCTTTATATTCATCTCCGGTAGATGCACCCACGTTC
Organism: Clostridiales bacterium; assembly: GCA_015056145.1. Lineage (GTDB taxonomy): Bacteria > Bacillota > Clostridia > Christensenellales > Aristaeellaceae > Limiplasma. The sequence goes on along the minus strand of SVGY01000003.1, from coordinate 128,876 downwards.
ACCGCAGCAGCATCCGCTGCCTTCACGCTGTCCCCGTGGTTGCCGCTTACCGCCTCGCCGGTGATGCAGTCTGCATCCACCTTGCTCTCGTTGCCGTCCGGATCCACCACATAATATTCGTGGTTCACCCGGTACTGTGCGGGATTCTTCAAGCTGCGGTACAGGTTCACAACAATCACTGCAGCGGGGTCGCCGGGAACAATACCGCTGATCAGCTTTCCATCATTGTCGATGGTCGCAGCTGCGCTTCCATCGGCCAGCTTCGCCTCATCGTACATGTTCCCGTTATAATTCAGCGCATCTGCAAAGCTGACTTCCACAGAGGCTTCATCAGTATACACAACCGCCGTCATCTCGACCGGCTCTGCATTGTCCCGAGCGAACTCTCCTCCGTCCTCGCTGGTAAAGTAATTCACCATTACCTGATAGCCAGGCAACTTTGTCCAGCTGCCCACCAGCTTCACATCATTGGAAGGCATCGCAAAGGAACCGTCGCTGACGCTTGCGCCTCCCTCGCTCACCGTCCATCCGGAAAACTTGTATCCCTCAACTGCGGGGTTCTCAGCCACCGTCACAGTTTCCCGGGGCTTGGCCATGTGATTATAGCCGGAAGCCTCCGGTGCGCCCTGGGGCACATTTCCGGTATATTCATAAGTAACGTCGTACATTTCCGCCAGTTCATAGTTATGGGTTACCACATACTTCGCCGGATCCGAAGGATCCACCTCATCCACCACCACACCATTGCGGGTAATGGTGGTACCTGTGTAGTGATATACATTGTGTCCGCTCTGGGGAATGGTATCCGTAATCGTTTGATAATCCGTTGTAAATGCAGGAGTGTAGTATCCGCCAGTGCTCTTTACGGGGCCCTCATAATCGGCGATGATGGATTCCGTTTCAGAGGGTGTCATGATGTCACGGCTTCCATATTTCCAATTCACCTGCACGGAAGCAATTCCATATTCCGCCGCAGGGATGGGAAACGCCGCCTCTTTCATCTCCGTCTTATTGTCATTTTCAATACCGTACAGCAGCGAGGTAGGGTTGTTCAGCGGCACATTTTCATGCAGGCCGATGCCCATGGCGGCGTTTTCATTAAGGCTGACAATATAGCTGTATTCAATGGTGGCATTCTGGAATTCCGTTTCTCCAACAGGGTTCCAGAACAAAGTATTGTCATTGTAGCTCACCGAACCCGCAACGGAGGACGAAGGAGACTGAATGCTGTTCACGTCAAAACCCACGGTACTTCCCATGGGATCCACAAGCATAGCTGTAATGGAGCTTTCGATATTCTCCATCGCCCCCAGCAGTTCCACATCGTCGCCTGCGTGGATGTAACTGCCGCCGTTGCCTGCGATGCTTGCCAGTGTGCTGTTGGAATAAGCAAAACCAATGGTGAAAACCGTTCCGTTGGTCTTGTCGGGATTTTTAAAGGTATTCAGTTCATTTCTGAGCGTAGTGCTCATAGAATCGTTGGCAGCGCCGTCGGTCAGAACCACCAGCACCTTCTTGGTGCCCGTGTTGGTGCTGAACTGATCCAGTCCCGTTTCAATGCCGTCGTACATATAGGTTCCGCCCTCGGCGGTCATGTTGGCAAGGCTTCCAACGGCCATGCTGGCATCCTTTTTGCCAACGCCGTTATCGTAACCGGATCCGCTGAAAACAACATACTTGAAGCTTACATCCACAGCATAGTCGCCGCCCTGCAGGTTGGATACCATGGTGCTGATGGCATCCTTGCACGCATCCAGACGGCTTTCATAGTTCTGGGTTTTGCCGTTTGCATCGGTATAGGTACATGCGGTAGCGCCGCTGGAAGAATGCTTGCAGGCGTCCTTTCCGCAGGTAATGCCCCGGCAGTCAGTGGTATGGCTGTGGGCCGTAATTTCGCACTCCAGCACCCGGCATGCGTTGCTGTGCGTGTGTTCCGTGGCATTGCAGATCAGCGTTTGGCAATCGCCATCGTGTTCGTGTTCCGTTTCATCGCAGGTCAGATAGTAGTAATAAGTATTCCTTCCGCTTTTCACACTGATGCAGCTGGTGCCGGAGGTCTTATGGGTGTACCTGTTTCCCTGCCTGTTATAGTGATCGGGATTCACATCACGGCTGCATTCAGTGTAGCATTCCTCCGTGGTATGCTCATGCTCCCCCAGGCCGCAGTCGTACCTGAAACAGTTGTCAGCATCGCTGTGAGTGTGGCTGTCAAGGCCGCACACATATCCATCCGCATAGCATCCGGAGCCGTGGGTGTGCGGATCAATGCCGCACACATAGCTGTAGCAGGAGTTGGAATGACTGTGGCTTCCGGCCTTATGGGCTTCCTCGTCGGTGCACCATGCCATGGAGCCGGAAGCATCCACCACAAAAACAACCTCCATGCTCTGCCGCACAATGGGCTCTTCCCGGATGGTAGCCCGCACCGTAACCTGCCATTCGTCAGGGCCTATGCGTTCTGCCTGTTTGTGCAGCACAACATTCCCGCCGTCATAGGTGGTATCGGCAGGCTTCAGCAGATCATTTTTTTCTGCGGCAATACCGGCAGGGATCATTCCCGCCAGAAAAACCAGCAGAATCAGAAAAGACGCTGCATTTTTCAGCAACGCACTTGCTCGGTTCCTTGTCATTCACTTTCCTCCGTACTGCAATAAAATGCTTTTGGATGAATTCAGAAATGATGAATAAAATATAAAATCAATATATCTGTTGGGTTTTCCAACAATGATAATATACTCTACACAAACCGTCAGCCTCAATATAGTTTCCCGAAACGTTAGCCAAATTTTATTATCCATTCACATATTTCAAATTTTATTGAAAACCTGCTTTTGTTTTCCACAATTCACCCACAATTTCACCACAATTTATCAACAGCAAATCATCAACTCCTTTTTTCAGGCCAATGTTCCTCCGTCCATCTCCGAAACATTTCCGAAACAATTCGCCTTTTTGAGCTTTTCCAGGCCTTTCTTGTACACGGTCGCCAGGCTCAAAGCGTGCTGTGTTTTGAAAAAAAGCCGTCCAGTTACTAAACGTCCTCTGCGGCGCCATCGCTATGCAAGGCCATACCGTCATCCAAACGAACACAATAATACCCTCCCGCACCGTCTTTTCAGCCAAAAAGGACAGCCTGTAGTATCTCATCTATGCAAACAAAAACATCATCTGTTGATCCACTCAATCTGAAAGCCTTCTCCTCTCCCCCACAGGAACCTGCTCTTTGGGCGGTTCTTTTTCGTCATCAATTCCAAAAGCCAAAAACACAAAAAACAAACAAAATACACTTTTCTTCCATGCACACCTGTCTTTTCCAAAAAGCATCCTTACTCCGTCCATTTCCCCTGCCGTTCCACATCAAAATAATTTTGACATTTTTTTAACAATATATCTTCCCTTCTGAATAAACCCATGCTATAATACATTCTGGCCGATGAACCGGCCATAAAGGAGTGAAAGTCATGGAAGAAAAACACTTTGACATCGTGGACAGCGTAGAGAAGCTGGAAGCCGCCATCGCCTCCGTGCGGGCCGCCCAGCGGCAGTTCTCCACCTACACTCAGGAGCAGGTAGACCGTATTTTCCTTGCAGCCGCCACCGCCGCCAATCGTCAGCGCATTGCACTGGCCAAAATGGCCGTGGAAGAAACCGGCATGGGCGTTGTGGAGGATAAGGTCATCAAAAACCACTATGCTGCCGAATATATCTACAATGCCTATAAGGATACCAAAACCTGCGGCATTATCGAGGAAGACAAGGCCTTTGGCATGCAGAAGATCGCCGAGCCCATCGGCGTTGTAGCCGCCGTCATTCCCACCACCAACCCCACCTCCACCGCTATTTTCAAAACCCTCATTTCCCTCAAAACCCGCAACGGCATTATCATCAGCCCCCATCCCCGGGCCAAGAAATCCACCATTGCAGCTGCAAAGGTTGTACTGGATGCAGCAGTTGCCGCCGGCGCCCCCGAGGGCATCATCCGCTGGATCGACGTACCTTCCCTGGATATGACCAATCTGGTCATGAAAGAGGCAGATATCATCCTGGCAACCGGCGGCCCCGGCATGGTCAAGGCTGCCTACTCCAGCGGCAAACCCGCTCTGGGCGTAGGTGCCGGCAACGTACCCGCCATCATCGATGACAGCGCCGATATCACCCTCGCCGTCAACTCCATCATCCATTCCAAAACCTTTGATAACGGCATGATCTGCGCCTCCGAGCAGAGCGTTATCGTGCTCAACTCCGTCTATGACAAGGCCCGTGCTGAGTTTGCCGCCCGTGGCTGCTACTTCCTCACCCCCGAGGAAACCGAAAAGGTTCGTAAGACCATCCTCATCAACGGCGCTCTCAACGCTAAAATCGTCGGTCAGAAGGCTACCACCATCGCCGCCATGGCCGGTGTACAGGTTCCCTCCAATACCAAGATTCTCATCGGCGAAGTGGAAAGCGTTGATATTTCCGAGGAATTTGCCCATGAGAAGCTCTCTCCCGTTCTGGCCATGTACCACGCCGAAACTCTGGATGAAGCCTTCGACAAGGCCGAGCAGATGATCATCGACGGCGGCTACGGCCACACCGCTTCCATCTACCTCAATCCCATCACCGCCCGGGATGATCTCAATCGCTTCACCGCCCGTATGAAAACCTGCCGCATCGTGGTCAACACCCCCTCTTCCCAGGGCGGCATCGGCGATTTGTACAACTTCAAGCTGGCTCCTTCCCTCACGCTTGGCTGCGGCTCCTGGGGCGGCAACAGCGTTTCGGAAAACGTTGGCGTAAAACATCTGCTCAATATCAAAACCGTAGCCGAACGGAGGGAGAACATGCTTTGGTTCCGTGCCCCTGAAAAAGTATATATGAAGAAAGGCTGCCTGCCCGTGGCGCTGGATGAACTGAAAAACGTTCTCGGCCGCAAAAAGGTATTCATCGTTACCGACAATTTCCTCTTTGAAAATGGCTACACCCGCCCCATCACTGAAAAGCTGGAAGCCATGGATATCCCCTACACCACCTTCTTCAACGTGGAGCCCGACCCCACCCTGGCCTGCGCAAAAGCCGGTGCGGAACAAATGCGTGCCTTCCAGCCCGACTGCATCATCGCTCTGGGCGGCGGCAGCGCCATGGACGCCGCCAAGATCATGTGGGTGATGTATGAGCATCCCGAAGCCGATTTCATGGATATGGCCATGCGCTTCATCGATATCCGCAAGCGTGTGTACACCTTCCCCAAGATGGGCGAAAAGGCTTATTTCATTGCCATTCCCACCTCTGCCGGCACCGGCAGCGAAGTAACCCCCTTCGCCGTCATCACCGACGAGACCAGCGGCGTCAAGTATCCCCTGGCGGATTACGAGCTGCTGCCCAACATGGCCATCATCGATGCAGACTTCCACATGACTGCACCCAAGGGCCTCACCGCCGCCTCCGGTATCGATGCTGTCACCCATGCTTTGGAAGCCTACGCCTCCATGCTGGCCACCGACTATACCGACGGTCTTGCCCTCAAGGCGCTCAAACTCATCTTCCAGTACCTGCCCCGTGCCTACGATAACGGCCCCAACGATCCCGAAGCCCGCGAAAAGATGGCCAACGCAGCCACCATCGCCGGTATGGCTTTTGCCAACGCCTTCCTGGGTGTGTGCCACTCCATGGCTCATAAGCTGGGCGCATTCCATCATCTGGCCCACGGCGTAGCCAATGCCCTCATGATCGAAGAAGTGCTCCGTTTCAACGCTGCCGAGATCCCCGCCAAGATGGGTACTTTCTCCCAGTACGATCATCCCCACACCCTCGCCCGCTACGCTGAGATCGCTGATTATCTTGGCCTCAAGGGTGATACCGACGAAGAAAAGCTGGAAGCACTCATCACCGCCATCAACGATCTGAAGGAGCGTGTTGGTATCCGCAAGACCATCAAGGATTACAACATCGATGAAAAAGCCTTCCTTGATCAGCTGGACGAAATGACCGAGCAGGCCTTCGACGACCAGTGCACCGGTGCCAACCCCCGCTACCCCCTCATGAGCGAGATCAGGCAGATGTACCTCAACGCCTACTACGGCAACCACTGGACCGAAGTCCAGAACTGATTTCCCCCTTCTTAATCAGGAAAGAGAGGCATAATTATGAAACTGGATCAGGTTATCGCAACCCGAGAGCATAAAAAGATCTACCGTGACGGCGATCTTTGCATCAAAGTTTTTGATCATGATTACTCCAAGGCGGATGTCCTTCACGAGGCTCTCAATCAGGCCCGCATCGAAGAAACCGGCCTTAATATTCCCAAGATCCACGAGGTCTGCCGTGTTGACGGCCAGTGGGCCATCGTGCAGGATTACATCGAAGGCACCACCCTTTCCCGCCTTCTGGTGGATCATCCCGAACGTTTTGAGGAATACCTGGAACTGTTCGTCAATCTGCAGATGGAAGTGCAGTCCAAGACCTGCCCCATGCTCACCAAGCTCAAGGACAAGATGATGCGCAAAATCAGTCAGGCAGATATCGACTACACCACCCGCTACGAGCTCCACACCCGTCTTGAGGGCATGCCCAAGCACAACAAGGTTTGCCACGGCGACTTCCGCCCCTCCAACATCATCCTCACCGCCGACGGCACCCCCTATGTTCTGGACTGGAACCACGCCACGCAGGGCAACGCCTCTGCCGACGTCGCCCGCACCTACCTGCTGTTCTGCCTGCGCGGCGAAAAGGATAACGCCGAGCGCTATCTGGAGCACTTCTGCAAGAAGTCCGGCACCGAGAAGCGCTACGTGCAGAAATGGCTGCCCATCGTAGCCGCCTCCCAGTCCGTCAAGAGCATCCCCGAAGAGCGGGAACTGCTCCTCAACTGGGCCAGCGTGGTGGAATACGAATAATCTTCACATCAAAAACCTGCTGCATTTCTTTGCAGCAGGTTTTTGTCGAAAAAACTCGTTCTTGTCAGTCAAAGCCGCACATCTTGCGTCTTCGGTGCTCGCTGCGCTTTCATGAAAGTGCTGCGGCACAAGGATTATGGGTTCTGCCCACACCCGGCAGGGGGACGGAGGGAAGTGTGTGCCCAGTGGGCACTTGGGCGAAGCACAAAACGACCCGAAGTCGTCAACCGAAGCAAGGGCCGGGCACGGGTAGTGCCCGGAACGCCGACTGAGGTTGCGGATGATGATGCCCCTGCACCCCGCCCCTTTTTGATAGCCTGCCTGCTGCATTTCTTTGCAGCAGGTTTTCTTCATTCTGATTATCTTTTACCCCTTCTCCGCACGAATCACCGCAGTAGCGCCCCATTTTCCCAAAACGCGCACCACAGCAAACCCCGCTTCCCGCAAGGCTTCCATCTCATGTTCCACCGTGAGGGGCGTATCATAATGATATAGTTCCGCTCCGGCCTCCCCCTGCTGACGCATCAGGTTTTCCAATTCCTGCCGGCGCATTCTTTCCTCTTCCGCACTCAAGGCAAAATAGTCCGTCAAAATCAGATATCCCTTTTCTTTCAGCGTCCTGTAAACCTTTTTGTACAGCGCCGTTTTCTCTTCCTTTGTAAAGTGGTGCAGGCTCTCCACGGAAACAGCCGCGTCATATTCATCCTGCCCCAGCTCTGTCTCGAAATAGGAACCGCATATCAGGTTCAGCGCTTTCCCGCAGTATTTCTCCTCCAGTCTTTTCAGCATCCCGGCGCTCAAATCAATGCCAGTCACCTCTGCCGAAGGATTCATGTCAAAGTAGTATCCCAATTCGATTCCCGTCCCGCAACCAAGGTCCAGTACCTTCACTCCGGCCGTCGCGGGCAGCTGTGCCGCCGTAAAAGGATAGAACTCCTGCGCCCCGGGAATGTTTTTCAGCATATGCTCATCGTAGCCCTCAAGCCGCGTTTCAAAAAAATCCGTCATTTTCTCCAGCTTCATTTTCTTTCACCTTTCCTTTGCCCACAGTATATCATAAAAAGGTACTGGACGCATTTCTTTTTCTCTGTTACAATTTACTCAAACAAGTTGTCCGAACATCTGCCCCATACCCTGTAAAAGGAGGAAACCGCCGCATGTACCAGATTTTCGTAGTGGAGGATGAACTGCTCATCCGCCAAAGTATCCGCAACATGATTGAAAACCTGTCCGGCCCCTATGCCTTCTGCGGCGAAGCCTCCGACGGTGAAATGGCGCTGTCCATGATGCAGGATCTCATGCCGGATATTCTCATCACCGATATCCGCATGCCTTTTCTTGACGGTTTCGAGCTCATCCGCCATGTAAAAGCCATGATGCCGTGGCTCAAAATCATTATCATCAGCGGCTTTGGCGAGTTCGAATACGCCCAGAAAGCCATTAGTCTCGGGGTGGATCTCTACCTGCTCAAACCCATCCGTTCCCCGGAACTGGCGGAGGCCATTGAAAGCGTTGCCCACCAAATCGAAAAAAACCGCAGTCAGAATCAATTTCTTCCTGCGGGTTATGACAAGGACGAAGTTCACATCGCTCTGCACCAGCATTTTATGGAGCAGCTGCTTTTCGGCGGCGCCGATACAGGTGTTTTGCTGGAGCGTGCCCGTTCCCTTGATCTGGATATCGTCGCTCCCTATTATCAGGTGGTTCTTTTCGGGTTTGATGCGGATAGTTCTCAGCAGCGCGTGCTGAAAACTGCCATTCTTTCCATTCTCCGGGATCAGAACTCTCCGCTATATCACATCAGCAATTCCGGTCAGCTGACTCTGCTGTTCTGTTCCGGCGATCTTTCCCAGCTCAGCGAGGATGTATACCGTCTCATCAACATTATCCGCCATGAACTGGATCCCCTTGGTATTACCGCCACCACGGTGGTAGGCACGGTGGTGGAGAGGCTCAGTGCCATCCGTGACGCCTGCAGTGCTGCCAACGACATCTTCAAGAAGGTGCAGACCGTATCCGCCGGTCAGCTCATCGATATCAACGATACCGCCCAGCTCACTGCGAAGATCGCCAATTTCAGCAGCCCCTTTGACGATGCTTTCCGCCACCGGCTCCAGCAATGCGCTTCGGAAGACCTTCCTGCCCTTTTGGACGAATACCTCAGCCAGAATCATTTCGGCAGCATGCTCATGCGCTACGATGCGCTGATAGACCTTCTGAAAATCACCATCCATATGATTTCCAAAACCACGCCCAATGCGGATTCCAAAGATATCGCCGCCAAGCTCAGCAGCGAGTATGATCTCTTCGCCGCCTCAGCCCATCGGGACAGTTTCCGCAAGCTGGCTCTGGAACTTTTGCAGAAAGCGGTTTCCCAGCGTCAGGATAACCCAGCCGTTTTCCGCCACACCCATGTCATCAACCGTGCCATGGAGTATGTGCAGGAGCATTACTGCGATCCCAATATTTCCCTCATCGCCGTGGCAAAGCACGTGGGCATGAGTTCCGCCCATTTCAGCATGATCTTTTCCCAGACGGCGGGGCGTTCCTTCATCAACTATCTCACTGCCCTGCGCCTGGAAAAAGCCAAGGAACTTCTTTCTACCACCGATATGCTGCTTTCCGCCATCGCCATGGAAATCGGCTACAACGAGCCAAACTATTTCAGCCATGTATTCCGCAAAAACGTGGGCATGACCCCAAAGGAATACCGGCAGCAAAACCAGCAGGATCAGTATTCCCGCTGATCGATCATCTCCTGGGTGATTGTTTCCGAATCAAAGGCTGTTTCGTCCACATAAGTATACTTGGGTGGCGTACTGCCTTTTTCCAACCTTTGAATAATATCCTCAACCCGGGGACCATGCAGCGGATTGCACTCCACATCAAAGCTGATTTCTCCGGCAAGGGTCAGCTGCAGGGCGTTATGGCTCGCATCAAAGGAAACCACAAATACATCTTCACCGGGCGTAAGCCCTGCGGCCTTCAGCGCATCAATTGCACCGTAGGCCATATTGTCATTTTCGGAATACACCACATCAAACTGTATTCCTCCGGCGATGCATTCCTCTACCAGTTCCTGTCCCTTCCCCTGAACGAACTCGCCGCTTTGCCGGTGCACCAGCGTCCAGCCCGGATTATTGGCAAGTCCGTCATCCAGACCCTTGGTGCGACCCAACTGAGCGGTGGTTCCATAGTTTCCCTGAAGATGAAGAATTCTGATCTCCCTGTCGCCAAAGTATTCTTCCATCCATTCCACCGCTTTTTTCCCTTCAAGATAGAAATCTGATCCTACCCAGCAGGTAAACAGCTCTTCATCCTTCACCTTGATCATCCTGTCCACCAGAATGACCGGAATGCCCGCAGCTTTTGCCTCTGCCAGCACCGTATCCCAGCCCGTTTCCGTAGTGGGCGCCAGTACGATGTAGTCCACTTCCTGCTGGATAAAGTTGCGGATAGCAGTGATCTGCCGTTCCTGCTTATTCTGGGCATCATCAATGATCAGCTTGTAGCCGTTCTTTTCAGAAAGCGCCTGCTGCATGCTGAGGGTGTTGGCAACCCGCCAGTCGCTCTCTGCGCCCACCTGAGAAAATCCAACCACAATAAAATCTTCGTTCTCCACATCCGCTGCCTCCCTGCTGTCTGTGCAGCCGCACAGCAGAAGCCCCATCATCAGGACAAGCGTCAGCATCAAGAATTTCTTCATTTCAGTCCATTCCTTTCATGATCCAGCGTTTCTTTTTTGGGAATCAGGATCGATACGGTGGTTCCCTCGCCCTGATTGCTTTCAAAGGTCAACCCGTATTCATCGCCGCAATAAAGCTTGATCCGCTTATGCACATTCACCAGTCCGAGTCCCGTATGCCGGTCGTTATACACGCCGGATTGCAGCGCCTGTAGCTGTTCCGGGGACATGCCTGCGCCGTTGTCTTTCACCTTCAGCAGCATGTTCTTTCCCATATCTCGTCCTTCAATACGGATCAAACCCAGCGCCCGCTTGTTTTTGGTGCCGTGATAAAGGGCGTTTTCCACCAGCGGCTGAAGGATCAGCTTGGGCACCATGTACTGCATCAGGGATGGATCAATATCGATCTCGTACTGAAGGATATCGCTGTAACGAATCTGTTGTATTTCAAGATAGCTCTTTACCTGATCCCGCTCCGCCTGCAGGCTGATAACGTCCGCCCCCTTGCTGAGGGAGTTGCGGAAGAACACGGACAGGTTGGTGACCATGTTCACTACTTCCTCGTTGCGGTTGCTTTCAGCAAGGATCAGGATCGAATCCAGCGTATTATAGAGGAAATGCGGATTGATCTGCGCCTGCAGCAGCTCCAGTTCCGCCCAGTGCAGGTATTTTTCATCCTTGATCTGCTTTTCAATCAGTGCGTTGATGCGCCCCGCCATTTCGTCAAAGCCCTTGTCCAGCGTCTGCAGTTCCGGGCTGTCCGTTTCCACCGGAGCAACGGAAAACTCGCCGTCACCCAGTTGCTTTGCTTTTTTCACCAGTGCGCCGATGGGCTGGGTAATTCGCCTTGAAAGCCGTACCGAATACAGCAGCGTCAGTATCGTAAGAACCAGAACCCCCGCAATGGAACAAAGGATGATCAGCACCATCTGCCGGTTGATTTCATCCTTGAGCCTTGCCAGTTCTCGAACCTCGTCGTCAATAAAGTCATGCATATAGGTTTCAATCAGGATGGTCAGACCGGTTTCGCCACGGATATTTCTGTCCAGCAGTTCCATCCGGTCATCATACCGATCGGATTTTGCGATCTCGATCATATAGGTGCGCAGGTTTTCGCACATGTTGATCATGCTCTGGATACGCCAGCGGTTATCCCGGAGGGTGGTGGTCTCCTCCAGCTTATGCAGAACGCTGACGGCGTTATCCAGCTCGTCCATAGGCAGTTCAGCCACAGAGTTTTCGCTTCTGGGCATGATGACGTGGTTGTACATCTCCTGGTCGATGGTTTCCTTGAACTCGCTGTTGAATTCCGCAGCGGTATTGGCATTCTGCAATGCGCTGGTATATTGCCGGTTAATGGAAATCAGCATAAAAAGCAGCACCGCAATGATCAAAACCATAGGAATAAACATGGTCATGATCAGTTGGTTGATCTGCTGTTTGATCTCCGTTTTCTTTGCAAATGCGGTTCTTTTGTTCATGCTCCCATGCTCCTCTCTTCCTTTCATTGTATCATACCCGAAGCAATAATAATGAAGAAAAAAAGAATCTGTCAGAAATTCGAAAAAAATTATCATTTGAAAAATAAAAAAACGCAACCTCAAAAAAAGTTGCAACAAAAATAAAAAGAATTTGAATGTATTTTTTCCAAATAAAAGGTACACTGTTATCAACAAAGGAAGCCGGGGGGACAACCACCTTCCGGCCTCCAGAATAACAGGAGGGAAATACCCATGAAAAAGCTGCTCGCTATCGCTCTGGTTCTGGTTATGTCCTGCGCCATGCTGATCACCGCCAGCGCAGACACCATCAAGGTTGGTATCGTAAACAACCCCCCGTCCGAATCCGGCTACCGTGAAGCCAACGTTAAGGACTTTGAAGCTGTCTTCACCGCTGAAAACGGCTACGAAGTGTACACCTTCTACAGCCTGAAGAACGACGAACAGCTCTCCGCTGCTCAGCAGTTCATCACTGATGGCGTTGACTACCTGCTCATCTCTGCCGCTGAAACCACCGGCTGGGACACCGTGCTGCAGGATGCTCAGGACGCCGGCATCAAGGTTTTCCTGTTCGACCGTATGATCGATTGCGACCCCAGCTTCTACGAGGCTGCTGTTGTTTCCGACATGCGCAACCAGGGCGTTCTGGCCGTTGAATGGCTCAAGAGCCTGAACCTGGAATCCTACAAGATCATCCACATCCAGGGCGCTATGGGCTCCGATGCTCAGATCGGCCGTACCAACCCCCTGCAGGAGCAGGTTGACGCCAACGAGAACTGGTCCATCGTTGTGCAGCAGACCGCTACCTGGGACGAAGCTGAAGCCAAGAAGATCACCGAATCCGTCATCAACTCCGGCGAAGATTTCAACATCATCTACGCTGAGAACGATGGTATGGCTCGTGGCGCCGTTGCCGCTCTGGACGATGCCGGCATCACCCACGGCAAGGACGGCAAGGTCGTCGTTATCGGTTTCGACTGCAACAAGTGGGCTCTGAAGGAAGTTCTGGCCGGCAACTGGAATTACGACGGTCAGTGCAGCCCCTTCCAGGCTCAGGTTATCAGCGACATGATCCAGAAGCTGGAAGCCGGCGAAACCCTGGAGCTGCCCGAAGATAAGAAAGTTATCTCCGAGGAGAAGGGCTTCGACGCCGCTACCATCACCGAGGCTGACGTAGAAACCTACGGTCTGGGCGAATAATTACCGAATCGGCGTAATTGAATCCTAACTAAGTAGGATGCGCGGTGTGGATTATGTGGATGCGTTCCGCGTAACCACACCGCGCTTTCCTGTCTACAAGGAAAGCATAACGAGCAGAGCGTATCTTCGCCCCGGCGAAGAACGAAGGGAGACAACGCACATGCAAAACGAAGTAGTCCTTTCCATGCGTGGGATCAACAAAACATTTCCCGGCGTGAAGGCTCTCAGCAACGTGGATTTCACCCTCCGCAAGGGAGAAATTCATGCACTGATGGGCGAAAACGGCGCCGGAAAATCCACGCTGATCAAGATCCTGACCGGCGTATACAGCAAGGATTCCGGTCAGATTTTTATCGATGACAATCCGGAAGAGATCGCCATCCATTCTCCTCAGGATGCCCAGAAAAACGGCATCAGTACCGTTTATCAGGAAATCACCCTTTGCCCCAATTTAACTGTTGCGGAAAACATCTACATCAGCCGTGGCAAAGGCGCTTTAGTCAGTTGGAGCCTAAGAGAAAGGGAAGCTGGCAAGCTGCTTGAAAAGCTGGGCATTCCCGCCCGCCCCAAGCAGCAGTTGGGCAGCTGTTCCCTTGCGGTGCAGCAGATGGTCGCCATCGCCCGGGCCGTGGACATGGAATGCAAGGTTCTTATCCTGGATGAGCCCACCTCCTCCCTGGATGATAACGAAGTCGAAATGCTTTTCTCCCTCATGCGCAGCCTGAGAGAGCAGGGTGTTGGCATCATCTTTGTAACCCATTTCCTTGAGCAGGTTTACGAAGTCTGCGACCGCATCACCGTTTTGCGCAACGGCGAACTGGTAGGCGAATACGAAATCGAAAACCTGCCCCAGGTAGAGCTGGTAGCCAAAATGATGGGCAAGGAACTCAACGACCTTACCGATATGGATAAGAAACCCTTTGTCCCCGACGAATCTCTGCCTCCCGTATACGAGGCCACCGGCCTTTCCAGCGCAGACTGTACCAATCCTTTCGATTTTTCCATTGCCAGGGGCGAAGTAAACGGTTTCACCGGTCTGCTTGGTTCCGGCCGCAGCGAAAGCGTCCGTGCCATCTTCGGTGCCGACCGTGTCACCGGCGGCAATGTGCAGGTAAACGGCAAGCCCGTCAAAATCCAGAAACCCATCCATGCCATGAAGCGTGGCATTGCCTACCTTGCAGAAGACCGCAAGCGGGACGGCATCATTGCCGACCTGTCCGTCAGGGAAAACATCATCATCGCCCTGCAGGTCATGAAGGGCTTCTTCCGCCCCTTCTCCCGCAAGGAAGCAGAGGCCTTTGCCCAGGAATATGTAGAAGCCCTCTCCATCAAAACCGCTTCTCTGGACACCCCCATCAAGTCCCTTTCCGGCGGCAATCAGCAGAAGGTCATTCTGGCCCGTTGGCTGCTTACCCATCCGGAATACCTCATTCTGGACGAGCCCACCCGTGGCATTGACATCGGCACCAAGGTAGAAATCCAGAAACTGGTTCTCAAGCTTGCCGAGGAAGGCGTCAGCGTCACCTTCATCTCCTCCGAAATCGAGGAAATGGTCCGCACCTGCTCCCGCCTCATCGTTATGCGTGACCGCAAAATCGTAGGCGAGCTGGCAGGGCGGGACGTCACCCAGGCCACCATCATGAAAACCATTGCAGGAGGTGAGGAATAATGGCTTCCAACAAGTTTAAACGCTGGTTTACTGAAGGCGCAAAAAAATCCAAGCAATGGTTTATTCATTTGCCCGGCAAAATCAAACATTGGTTTGTTACACTACCCGAAAAAGTCAAACATTGGTTTACTGAAGGCGCAAAAAAATCCAAGCAATGGTTTATTCATTTGCCCGGCAAAATCAAACATTGGTTTGTTACACTACCCGAAAAAGTCAAACATTGGTTTACTGAAGGCGCAAAAAAATCCAAGCAATGGTTTATTCATTTGCCCGGCAAAATCAAACATTGGTTTGTTACACTACCCGAAAAAGTCAAACATTGGTTTGCCGAATTCCGCATCAAAATGAAGCGCTGGTTTTCGGAAAACACTCAGTTGCTTATTCCTGTCATTGCTATCCTGGCGCTGCTCCTTTTCAACCTCATCCGTGATCCCAGCTTTTTCTCCATCACAAAAGCAACCAATAACGATGGATATATGGTATTCACAGGAAATCTCATCACCATCCTCAACAATGCTTCCGAACTGGCAATTCTTGCGATCGGTATGACTCTTGTCACTGCCGCTTCCGGAGGACAGGATATCAGTGTCGGCGCAGCGGCTGCAATCGGTGGAAGCGTTTTTGTAAAAATCCTCAAAAGCGCAGCCACAATCAATGCAGGCGTCTTCATTCTTGCCATCCTTGCAAGCTGTCTGGTTGCAATGATATTCGGTGCTTTCAATGGTACGCTGGTATCGGTATTCAATATTCAGCCCATGATTGCAACCCTGATCCTGTATACCTGCGGTCGATCCATTGCCTATTGGATCAACGGTGGTGCAACTCCCACCATCGAAAATGCCATGGTTAAGGCTATGGGTACCAACATTCCAAATGTCCCGCTTCCCACTCCAATCTTCATTGTAATCATCTGCATATGCCTATTCGGCCTGCTGTTCCGCTTCACCACCCTGAGCACTCTTACTCAGGCCGTAGGCATCAATCAGAAAGCCTCACGCCTCAACGGCATCAACACCGTGGGCATCAAACTGCTGTCTTTCATTATTCTGGGCTTCTGTGTAGGTATTGCAGGTTGTATCAGCGTAAGCCGTATGGGTCTCATCAACCACGAAACCATCCTTCTGGACATCGAAATGGATGCCATTCTTGCTGTTGCCATCGGCGGCAATGCCCTCAGCGGCGGCAAGTTCAAAATTTCCGGTTCCATTCTGGGTGCCTACACCATTCAGGCTCTTACCATCACCCTCTATGCCATGAAGGTGTCGTCTACCGCCATTAAAGCATACAAGGCGCTGGTCATTATTCTGCTGGTGGTTCTTGCTTCTCCCGTGGTCAAGGAATTCCTTGGCAAGCTCTGGAACAAGATAACTAACAATCGTACTCTCAAGCGCAGAGAGCCTCTGACCGATTCCCAGCTTCTGCTCACCATCACCATCTGCATCTTTTTCGTGATGTATGTTGCAGCCATGTTGATCTGGGGTGGTGCTTTCCTCAAGCCTCAAAATATCTTTGACATGCTCAACGAAAATGCATCCCTGATTATTATTGCCTGCGGCCTTACCATCATTATGATCAGTGGCGGTATCGATATCTCTGTCGGTGCCATCAGCGCTCTTGTGGTTATGTGCTGCGCAGTATACCTCGACAGCCCGGGCGGCAATCTTTACGTTGCCATACTGATGGCGATAGGAATTGGTTTGCTTTTTGGCGTAGTACATGGTCTCCTGATTTCTTACCTGAAAATCCAGCCCTTCATCATTACCCTTGCAGGCATGTTCTTTGCACGGGGTATGATTACCATTGTCAGCAGCAAACCCCATAATGTTGCAAATGCCGCTTTCAAAGCCCTCAAGAGTTCCCGAATTTTGATTCCATGGCTGGGACATCATGCCAAAAACGGCAACCTGATCCCCGCAAAAATGGATATCGGTGTTATCGTGGCACTGGTTATTGTAGTGCTGATTTTCCTTATGCTGCGTTACACCCGCTTCGGCCGTAACCTTTATGCCATCGGCGGCAACAGCCAGAGTGCGCTTATGCTGGGCGTAAACGTTAAGCTGACCCGTTTCTTTGGCTATGTCATCAGCGGCCTTCTCGCCGGCATCGCAGGTTTTGTTCTTCTGCTGAGAGTTGGCGCAGGCAATGCTACCAATGCAGCCGGCGCAGAAATGAATGCTATCGCCTCCTCCATCATTGGCGGTACGCTGCTTACCGGCGGCGTGGGCAACGTGGCGGGCACTTTCTTCGGCGTGCTTACCCTCAGCACCATCAAGAAGATCGTTGTTACCTCCGGCCTTCGTGACCCCTGGTGGCAGACCATCACCACCGGCGCAATGCTCTGCTTCTTCATTCTCCTGCAGAGCGTGGTTCTTTCCAACCGTGGCAAAATCAACTTCTCCAAGCTCTTTGCCAGCAAGAAAAAAGCCGCGCCGGAAGAAACCGTTCTGGAAAAAGAATAATCCGTCCTTTCCTCCTTTTACACAGGGCCGGGCCTTAGCGTCCGGCCCATTTTTCTACTTTTTCTGTAAAACCTTGACTTTACAGCACCTCCGGCCCTATACTTTACACAATAAAGGGCTCAATCCCCTTCCTCAAAGGAGGTAATCACCATGATTCTCGCCATTGTTTCCCATCCATGCAAAGCCTGCCGGACGATTTGCATGGAGTAACTTATTCCGTCCGTAACTGGCTTTGCTCAAACGCCCCGTAAACACAATAAATCTAAAGGAGCAAAGTCACCATGAATCGCTATTTCAAAAAATTCACCGGCATGAAGGACTTCCTTCTGCTCTGGCTCACACAGACCTTTTCGTCCCTTGGCAGCTCCATGACCTCCTTTGCGCTCATCCTCTGGAGCTACCGTCAAACCGGCTCAGCCCTTTCCACAGCGTTGCTTTCAGTGTGCTCCTATGCGCCCTATATCCTCATGAGCATCCTCGCCGGAGCCCTCAGCGACCGCTGGAACAAAAAAACCGTCATGCTGGTATGCGATGCCCTTGCAGCCCTCGGCACTGTGATCATTGCCCTGCTGTACTTCCTCTCGGCGCTGAAGATCTGGCATCTGTATCTGCTGAACGCCTTCAGCGGCCTGATGAACACCGTGCAGCAACCCGCCTCGGACGTGGCATCCACCCTTCTCACCCCAAAGGAGCGTTACCCGCAGGCCAGCAGCCTGCGTTCTTTCGGCGGTTCGCTGGTGAATATCATCACCCCGGTCTGTGCATCTGCGCTTATGGCTCTTGCCGGTGTCGAATTTGTCTTTCTTTTCGATCTGCTGACCTTCGGGACGGCCTTCTTTGTGCTGCTTTGTTTCATAAAGCTTCCAGATGCAGGTCAAACCTCGGGCACAAAAGAACCGGTTCTGAAGGCTGCAAAAATTGGCCTCCAATACCTCAAAAAAGAAAAAGGCATTTTTCACCTGATCCTGTTTCTGGCCGCCATCAATCTGACTGCATCCATCTACAATGCCGCTCTTCCCGCTATGGTACTCACCCGGGGCGGAGGCAGCGAGACCGCTTACGGGATACTCAACACCGTCACTGGCGTCACCCTTCTGCTGGGGAGTATACTGGCTTCCGGCTTACCCAAACCCAAAAGCCGGATTAAAATCATCTGCAACACGCTGCTTGTCTCCATGAGCACGGAAAACTTCTTTCTCGCCCTTGGACAAAGCCTTCCCGTGTGGTGTATCGGCGCATTCCTGGGTTGGATCTTCATTCCCCTGATGAATGCCAATCTGGATACCGTTATGCGCAGCCGAATTCCCCTTACTCTGCAGGGCAGGGTCTACTCCGTTCGCAACACCTTTCAGTTTTTCACCATTCCCATCGGCTATGGCATAGGCGGTTCTTTGGTAGATCATGTATTTGAGCCCCTCATGGCTCGCCAGGGCCCCGGCAGTCTGCTGTGCCGCCTCTTCGGCAGCGGCAAGGGAAGTGGCGCAGCTTTCCTGTTCCTGCTGCTGGGCTTCTTTGGTGTGATCACCTGCCTGATCTTCCGCCATGACAAAGCCATTCTTTCCCTGGAACCCAAATCCAACAAGGAGTGATTTTCATCCATACCCCTTTCATACTGCCACCCCGCTTTCAGGGTCTGGCAGAGCAATATGCTCCCCTGATTCCCGCACGCATCACAGCGCAGCAGCGGGGCCTGTACCGCATTCACTCATCAAAGGGCAGCGAAAATGCCCAGGTTTCCGGCAAATTCCTGCATGAAACCCTTACCCCGTCAGATTTTCCCACCGTGGGCGACTATGTAATGGTGGACGAAAACGGTATCATTCATCACGTTTTGCCAAGGCAGAGCGTCTTTATCCGCAAAGCATCTGGCAACACCCACAGTGAACAGGCCGTGGCAGCCAATATCGACACTCTGTTTCTGTGCATGTCCATCAATAATGATTTCAACCTCCGCAGGCTGGAACGCTATCTCTCCGCTGCATGGTCCAGCGGCGCAGAACCCGTTGTGGTGCTCACCAAAGCCGATCTGTGCGATGACCCCCGGCTGAAAATGCTGGAGGTGGAATCCATTGCCTCAGGGGCAACAATCCTCCTCACTTCCTCCCTTGCGGATGACGGTGTCGCCCAGCTTCTTCCCCGCCTGACCCCGGGCAGAACCGTAGCCTTTCTTGGCTCCTCAGGCGTCGGCAAATCCACCCTCATCAACCGGCTTTTAGGCGAGGAGCTTCTTCAAACCGGAGGCCTCCGAAACGATGACAAAGGCCACCACACCACCACCCACCGGGAGATGTTCATGCTGCCCTCCGGTGCCATGGTTATCGACACCCCGGGCATGCGTGAGCTTGGTATGTGGGATTCCTCCGAGGGTATTTCCTCCACTTTTGCGGATATCGAAGAATTGTTTTCTTCCTGCCGTTTCCGGGACTGCACCCACCAGTCGGAGCCTGGCTGCGCTGTAAAGGCGTCGCTTCAAAGCGGAGCCCTTTCACAGGACCGCTGGCAGTCCTACCAGCGACTGATGAAGGAAAACGCCTATGCGGAAGATTCTGAAGGCTATCTGGCCTCCAAAAAACGTCTTTTCATCGAAATTTCCAAATTCAGCAAGGCCAACAAAAAGCGGTGATCCGCTTCTCGTTCACCCAAAAAGCGACCCCCGGCACATTCAGATGCCGGGGGTCCATTCGTCTTTCCTTATTCACAGTCAAAAATGGCTTTTTTCTCAATAAACTGGCTGTAGTTGTCCTTCCAGCGATGGTGTGCCCCGCAGCCATCATACTTGTCCAGCGCTTCCTTTTCCATGCAGATCAAGATCAAAAGATCATACCGGTTTGCCCTGTCCACCACATTCGGGTGCACCGAAACGCTGCTGACGCCGGGAATATCCAGCGTTTCCTCAAACAATCTGCGGATTTCCGCATGGTCTGCCTTATATCCTTCCTTCCACTTCACCAAAATGTGATGCCGCATCATTCCACGCCCCTTTGTTTTTTCTGATGATATCACGTTCCTTTCCGCCAGTCAACGATGCATGTTTCCTGCTTTTTTTGGAAAAACTGTTTCCATTCCTGCCACAGAAAGGATGAATTCCCATGTCCATAGGAATGGTTCTGCTTACCGCAGTTGCGGTATTGGTGTTTTTCGGTGTTGCTCAGCGGGTGCTGGATAAATTGCACCTTTCTGACCGTGCCGCCCTCGTTCTCATTGCCGCCATGTTCTTTGGCACCCTTCTGCCAACGATTCCTCTTGGCCCGGTGCGGCTGAGCCTTGGCGGTGCCGTCATCCCGGCGGGGATCTGTATTTTTCTGCTGATCCGTGCCGGCACATGGAAGGAGCGCATCCGTGCACTGGTGGGCGCCGCCCTCACGGCTGGCGTTGTTTATGTGCTCACGGCTTATTTTCTGCCCGATGAGCCGGAAAAAATCATTATCGACCCCATGTACATCAACGGTATCGTGGCCGGTCTTCTGGCCTATGCGCTGGGCCGTTCCCGTCGGGGAGCCTTCATCTGCGGCGTGCTGGGCGTGCTTCTTGCGGATGTGGCGGTAGCCGTGGTGAATGTCGCAAAGGGCATCGATCAACCCTTTATCCTTGGCGGCGCAGGCGTGTTTGATGCAGCCATCATCAGCGGTCTTATCGGCGTCCTTCTGGCCGAGCTCATCGGCGAAGCGACGGAACGCCTCGCCAGAGGAAAAAAACCTCCGGAAAGCTCCCCCATTCACAATCCTGTAAGGAACGGAGGAAAAACCAAATGAAGAGGCTCCTGTTGTTTCTCCTTCTGATGCTGACCCTTCCCGCCGCAGCCATGGCGGAGGATGTATACACCCTCCTTGACCCCAACGGTGACCCGCTCACCTTTTACGCCGGGGAGTGCGAACCCGGCGACGAGTATATCTCCTCTGACAACCAGCACTATCGGGTCAAAACCGTCAACCACGACGACCATACCGCCGCCGTGGAGCACATCGGCCAGGTGGAATTGCCCGATGTAAGCTGGCTGGAGGTGGTGGATAATGCCACGCCTGTCAGTGCCAGCAAACATCTCATCGCCATTTACTGCACCCATAGCGATGAAAGCTATATCGAGGGCGACGGCAAGCAAAGCGATGAAGAACGTGGAGGAATCTACGATATTGCCGACGAATTTGCCGCCCGTCTGGAAGACTGCGGCGCAACGGTTGTGGTATCGGATCAGACCCACCTGCCCCACGATTCGGGCGCATACCGCCGCAGCCGTTCCACCGCCGTAGAATTGCTCAAGCAGCAGCCCCGAGCCGTTTTCGACCTGCACCGGGACGGTATCCCCGACCCGGACGAATACGCCGTTACCATCGGCGGTAAAAAGATGAGCAAAGTCCGCCTGTTGGTGGGAAAAAGCAACCAGAACAAAGAGGCCAACCTGGACTTTGCAAAGCATATCAAGGCAGTGGGCGATAAGCTTTACCCCGGACTCATCAAGGATATCTACATGGGCAAAGGCACCTATAATCAGGATCTTGCCCCCAGGTGCATTCTGCTGGAATTCGGCACCCACACCCTCAGCAAGGAACGGGTTATGAACTCCACCGGCCCCATGGCAGACGTAGCCTTCCGTGCCCTGTTCGGCGGCATCACCGGCTCCGCAGGTGCCAGCGATGTGCGGGGTTCCTCCTCTGCCGGGGAAAAACCCGCAGCCGAAAGCAACGAAGGCTCCGGAGCTGTATGGTGGATTGTGGGTGCGCTGGTTCTGGGCATCTTCCTCTTCGGCATTCTTTCCACCGGCAGCCTTAAGGGCGGCAGCGAAAAATGGAAACGCTCCTTCAGCGAAATGACAGGAGGCCTCATAGGCAAACGTAACCGGCGTGAATGAAGCAGCGGCACGGTTTCTCCGTACATTGTCTCTTTTTGGAGCATCTACTGTTTTTCTGTGGTTTTTTTACAGTAAAAATCCCCCTTCTTTTCTCAAAACCCGGCTTTTTTTCTTCCTGAATTTGTGGTATACTTATCATAGGCAAACAGTTGCACCTTATACGGAAAAACCCTTATGGCACAAGCATCCGCTGGTAGCCTGCAGGTTCTCCGTACCCATTATGGCAGGTGCGGCCCGTTTCTCCTTCATCACCCTCCGGTCACGGCATGCCCTGACGGATTACCACAACAGAAGCGAACTGAGGAAAAAAACGATGAATTTGCAAGGATTGAACCCCGAACAGCGCAAAGCGGCAGAAACCCTTGAAGGCCCCGTATTGATTCTCGCCGGCGCCGGCAGCGGAAAAACCAGGGCGCTCACCTACCGTGTTGCCAACCTGATCGATCATGGGGTAAAACCCTGGAATATTCTGGCAATCACCTTTACCAACAAGGCCGCAAAAGAAATGCGGGAGCGTGTTTCCGCCCTCACAGGCGAGGCGGGCGAAGAGGTGTGGGTAAGCACTTTTCACTCCATGTGCGCCCGCATTTTGCGCCGTGATATTGAAAAACTTGGCTATACCCGTTCCTTCACCATCTACGACGAGGATGACGCCATCTCCGTCCTCAAGGATGTGCTCAAACAGCTGAACATTGATGATAAAGTGCTCTCCCACAAGGAAATGAAGCACATCATCAGCGATGCCAAAAACCGTCTCCTTGCTCCGGACGAATGGTTCCAGCAGACGGACCGTTCTTTCCGCAACCAGCAGATTCACAGCGTGTACAGCGCTTACGAAAAGCGGCTGCGCAGTTCCAATGCTCTGGATTTTGACGACCTGCTGGTTCGCACGCTGGAGCTGCTTGCGGAGCATCCCCCTGTTCTGGAAAGTTACCGCAGCCGTTTCCGCTACGTCCATGTGGATGAGTATCAGGACACCAACTTTGCCCAGTACACTTTGGTCAAGCTCCTTACCCGGGAAAGCCGCAACCTGTGCGTTGTGGGCGATGACGACCAGAGCATCTACGGCTGGCGTGGCGCAGATGTGCGCAACATTCTGGATTTCCAGAAGGATTTCCCGGATGCCACCGTTATCAAGCTGGAACAGAACTATCGCAGCACCTCCAACATCCTCGACGCTGCCAATCAGGTCATCGCCCATAACGAAGGACGCATGGAAAAGGCCCTTTGGACGGAAATGGGCGAAGGCGAGCCCCTGCACATGTTCGCTGCCGGCGACGAGCGGGAGGAAGCCGCCTGGGTCTGCGACCGCATTGCCCAGCTGCATATGACCGGCCAGGAATACAGCGATGTGGCGATTCTTTACCGTTCCAACAACCAGAGCCGTGTTCTGGAAGATATGCTTGTGCGTGCCAATATCCCCTACCGTGTCTATGGTGCCACCCGTTTCTACGACCGCAAGGAGATCCGTGATATCG
Source organism: Clostridiales bacterium (assembly GCA_015056145.1). Classification (GTDB taxonomy): domain Bacteria; phylum Bacillota; class Clostridia; order Christensenellales; family Aristaeellaceae; genus Limiplasma. The sequence continues at coordinate 105,165 of SVGY01000003.1, read as the reverse complement.
TGGCTTATCTCCGTGCCATCGTCAATCCTTCCGACGATGCCAGCCTCAAGCGCATCATCAACCAGCCCAAGCGTTCTATTGGCGACAGTACCATTGCCGAGCTCAGCCGCCACGCTGCCGAAAAGGAAATCCCTCTTTACAGCGCATTGATCGATGTGCCGGAAACCCTTTCCGCCCGTCCCCACAAATGCGTTACCGAATTTGGCGAACTGATGAACGAGCTTGTGCTTACCCGGGAGGATATGGGGCTTTCCCAGTTTGTACAGTTCGTTTTGGAGCGTACGGGCCTCCTGGCTCAGTACGAGCGTGACCAGTCCGACGAAGGTAAGAACCGCCTGGAAAACCTGCAGGAATTCCTCAGCGGCGTCACGGAATACGAATCCCTTTCCGATCAGCCCACTTTGGAGGATTATCTGGAAAATATCGCCCTGGTAAGCGATCTGGATAACGCCGATTTCAAGGCCCCTGCCGTCACGCTGATGACTATTCATTCCGCCAAGGGTCTGGAATTCCCCACCGTATTCCTCACCGGCCTGGAGGAAGGCATCTTCCCCTCCCGCCGCAGCTTTGAAGGCGAAAAGCTGGAGGAGGAGCGCCGCCTGTGCTACGTTGCCATCACCCGTGCCATGCGCCGGCTGCACATCAGCTACGCTGCCCAGCGCATGCAGTACAATCAGATCAACTACAACGCCCCCAGCCGTTTCCTCAAGGAGATCCCCACCCGTCTGGTGGATGACCACTGGATCAGCAAACGGGAAAAGAACTTCCCCGGCGTAATGGATTCCTACTCCCGTCCCGCCCCCAAGCGTATCTCCCGCCATACCATCGGCATGGGGGTCGGCATGGGCGCAGGCAAGAGCGCTTTGGGCATTGCAGGCGTGCAGAAGGGCTTTACCCCCTCCGCCGCAGCCAGCATCCCTCAAAGCCAGGTTCCCTCGGTGTTCAACCCCGGCGACCGGGTCATGCACCGCAAGTTCGGCGAAGGCAATGTACTGGAAATCCACGGCAGCGGCAGCGACGCCCGCATCGTCATCGGCTTTACCGCCTATGGCAGCAAGGAATTTGCGCTGTCCATTGCCCCCATTGTAAAGGTGAATGAATAATATGAATGCTGTGAAGGATCGTTTGCGTGAACTGACGGATGAGCTCAACCATGCCTCCCGTCTGTATTACACCACCGGCGACAGTCCCCTGAGCGATGCCCAGTGGGATAGGCTGTACAACGAACTCCTCAGCCTGGAAAAGGAGTCGGGCATCGTTCTGCCCGACTCTCCTTCTGTCCGGGTTGGTGCCGAGCCTCTGAAGGGGTTTGAAGAGCACTGGCATCTTGGCCGCCTGTGGAGCATGGACAAGGTGCAAAGCAAGGAAGAACTGCACGCATGGTTTGCCCGTGTGAAGAAGCTCCATGCCCAGCTTTCCGAAGAAAACGGCACTCCCCTTGCGCCCCTTTCCTATGCCGTGGAGTACAAGCTGGATGGTCTCACCATCAACCTGACCTACCGGGATGGCCAGCTGGTTCAGGCCGCCACCCGTGGCAACGGTGAAAAGGGCGAGAGCATCCTGCCCCAGGTCCGTACCATCCGCAGCGTGCCCCTGTCCATTCCCTATCAGGGCCTGATGGAAATCCAGGGCGAATGCATCATGAAGCTGAGCGTTCTGGAAAGGTATAACCAAACCGCCGACGAACCCCTGAAGAACGCCCGCAATGCTGCCGCAGGAGCCCTGCGCAATCTGGATCCCCAGGTCACCGCAAAGCGCCATCTTGATGCTTTCTTCTATCAGATCGGCTATATCGAAAATCCTCCCTATACTGACATGGAATCCATGATGGCCTTCATCCGGGAAAACGGCTTCCCCACTGCCGATTTTGCCGAAAGCGCACCCGATGAGGACGGCGCTTCCGCTCTCATCGACAGCGTGGAAAAGCGGCGTGACAGCCTTGATTTTCTCATCGACGGAGCCGTTGTGAAGGTGCTGGATATCCCCACCCGTCAGCTGATGGGCTACACGGAAAAATTTCCCCGCTGGGCAGTGGCCTATAAGTTTGCCGCCGAAGAAAACACCGCCACTTTGCTGGATGTCACCTGGGAGCTGGGCCGCACCGGCAAGCTGACCCCTCTGGCCCATCTCACCCCCACGGAGATCGGCGGCGTTACCGTTCAGAAAGCCACCCTCAACAATTACGGCGATATCCTGCGCAAGAAGGTTGCCGTAGGTTGCCCGGTGTGGATCCGCCGCTCCAACGACGTCATCCCGGAAATCATGGGCCGCATGGGCGAACCCGGCCCCAACGAAACCGAGATTCTGCCGCCCACTCACTGCCCTGCCTGCGGAGAACCCCTTGAGGAGCGAGGCGCACATATCTTCTGTATGAACCGCCGCACCTGCAAGCCCCAGGCCGTGGCCCGGCTTGCCCATTTTGCCAGCCGCAATGCCATGGATATCGACACCTTCTCCGAAAAAACTGCCGAGTTGCTCTACGACCGGCTTGGCCTCCGGGATCCCGCCGACCTGTATTCCCTTACCGCCAACGATCTTCTGGTGCTGGAGGGTTTCAAACAGAAGCGGGCGGAAAACCTTATCTCCGCTTTGGAGAAAAGCCGCAAATGCGCCCTGGATGCTTTCCTGTTTGCCCTCGGTATTCCCAACGTGGGCCGCAAAACCGCCCGGGATCTGGCCAATCGTTTCGGTTCGCTGGATGCGCTGAAAGCTGCCACCATGGAGGAACTAACCTCCATCCCGGATGTGGGCGATATCGTTGCCGCCAGCGTAGTGGAATACTTCAGCTTCCCGGAAAACCTTACCCTCATCCAGCGGCTTCTGGATGCCGGCGTTACCCCTGCCCAGCAGGAAACGGTCCAGTCCAATGCGCTGGAGGGCAAGACCATCGTGGTCACCGGCACCCTTCCCACCCTCAGCCGCGACGAGGCAGAAGCCCTCATCACCGCTAACGGCGGCAAGGCCTCCGGCAGTGTCAGCAAAAAAACTTCCTTCGTCCTCGCCGGCGAAAAGGCCGGTTCCAAACTGACCAAAGCGCAGGAGCTGGGCATTCCCGTGCTGGAGGAAGAAGCCTTTATGCAGCTTATCAACGCATGATTGCTCCCCCCTTTTCATAGGCTTTACCGCCTTGTGAAAAGGGGGTTTTTTTATGCTTCTGCAATGGCTTTTTCTGTTGATGATCCTGTCTTCCCTGATTTACGGCCTTCTTACAGGCCGTGCGGCCCTTCTGTTCCCCGCTGCCCTGGAAGGCGTTTCCTCTGCCGTTGCGCTGACCCTGCGCCTGCTCAGCGGCTATCTGTTTTTCATGGGCATGATGGAACTGGTCAAAGCCCTTCGGCTCCACGAAAAAATGGCGAAGCTTCTCCGGCCCCTTCTTCGCTTTTTGATGCCGGGCCTTCATGATCCTGAGATCCCCAAGGCCATCTCCCTCAACCTTACCGCCAATCTTCTTGGGCTGGGCAACGCTGCCACACCCACCGGTATAGAGGCCGTCCGCCTCATGGATGCAGAGGATACCATCGCTTCCCGACATGCCATTTTTATGCTGCTCATTCTCAATTCCACCAGTTTGCAGCTGTTGCCCACCACCGTGCTTACCCTGCGCACTGCTGCCGGTTCAGCCTCTCCTGCGGCCATCCTCTGGCCCACCCTTGTCTGTACCGGCTTTTCCACCCTGGTGGGCGTGATCCTGGCGCTTCTCTGCCGCAAATTTATCCATTCCCCGGGCCGCCTGCCCCAAAGGAGTCCAGCATGACCGACTACATCCTTCCTCTTCTGCTGATTGCCCTGCTGCTTACCTGCGCCCTTAAGCGACTCCCAGTCTATGACCTTTTTCTGAAGGGTTCAAAACAGGGCCTGACCGTCGCCCTGCAAGTGCTGCCCAATCTTGCTGCCATGCTCTGCGCCATCTCTCTGATGGAGGCTTCCGGCCTCACCCAACGGCTTCTCCGGCTCCTTGCGCCCGTCATTCATTTGCTGGGCCTGCCCATAGAAACCGCCCCGCTCGTCCTGCTGCGCCCCCTCAGCGGCTCCGCATCCCTGGGCCTTCTGGAAAAGCTGCTGGCAGAGTTTGGCCCGGACAGCCGCACAGGCCTCATAGCATCCGTGGTTATGGGCTCCAGCGAGACCATTTTCTACACCCTCTGCGTCTACATGTCCTCCGCCAAAGACCGCCGCACCGGATATGCCCTTTTCTGCTCCCTTGCTGGAATGCTGGCGGGGGTTTGGCTGGCAGGGTTGATGATTCGCTGATTTTCCCACTTTTCATCCGCAAAAACCATTTGTCATTTACTGCAATTTCTGATATGATGAACAAAACACCTGCTCAGCACTACAACACAAAGGAGTCCTCCACATGAAGAAACAATGGATTATTTTGGCAATTACTATTCTGATGGTCTTTATGCTTTCCGGCTGTGCCTGCAAGCACGAATGGACGGAAGCCACCTGCCTCACCCCCAAAACCTGCACCAAATGCGAAGAAACCGAAGGCGAGGCTCTGGGCCACTCCTTCGTTGATGCCGACTGTGTCACCCCCAAGACCTGCTCCGTATGCGCTGCCACCGAAGGCGAGGCTCTGGGCCACTCCTTTGTTGATGCCGACTGCGTCACCCCCAAGACCTGCTCCGTATGCGCTGTCACCGAAGGCGAGGCCCTTGGTCACTCCTGGGTAGAGGCCGACTGTGTCACCCCCAAGACCTGCTCCGTATGCGCTGCCACCGAAGGTGAGGCCCTCGGCCACTCCTTCGCAGATGCCGACTGCGTCACCCCCAAAACCTGCTCCGTATGCTCTGCCACCGAAGGTGAGGCTCTGGGCCACACCTTTGTTGATGCCGACTGCGTCACCCCCAAGACCTGCTCCGTATGCGCTGCCACCGAAGGCGAGGCTCTCGGCCACACTTGGGTTGATGCCGACTGTGTCACCCCCAAGACCTGCTCCGTATGCGCTGCCACCGAAGGTGAGGCCCTGGGCCACACCTTTGTTGATGCCGACTGCGTCACCCCCAAGACCTGCTCCGTATGTGCTGTCACCGAAGGTGAGGCCCTGGGCCACACTTGGACGGATGCCACCTTTGCCGCACCCAAAACCTGTTCTCTGTGCGCCGTCACCGAAGGCGAAGCCCTCATGACCGATGTTCAGGTGAAAGACGTTATCATTCCCCTCCCCACCGGCTGGACTATCAGAATCGAATCCGATTTGTACGTTGCAACGGATGAAAACGGCCAGTACATGATCGGCGTTCACTTTACTCCTACAGATTCGACCACGGCCGACTTCGCCATTCCCGATGAAGGCGACACCTACTGCAACGAAAGAATCATCACCGCCGAAGCAGGCCACGATATCGTCATGTACGAATCGGAAAACGGAAGCGAACAGCGGTTCATCTTTGTTCATAACGGCTATCTCTACGACTATTGCATCCTGATCGATACCCTGGAAAACATCAATTCCGACCCGTGGGTGCAGCAGTTGCGGGAATACAGCGCCATCCATTCCAAAATCGCCCAGTAATACATGCATCCCTTGCCCTGCCCTTCCGGCAGGGCTTTTTGCTTTCGTCCCTTTCTCACTTTCCCTGTTGACTTCCCTCAAAAATCCGGTATAATAAGCTTTGCAATGAACGGAAGAGTACGCCTTCCCTATCGGCAAAGAGAGCTGCGGTTGGTGCAATGCAGCCCGAAAAGCAGGCGGAACATGGCCCGGGAGCATCCTCGCCCGATAGGTAGGGCTTGGCGGCAGGCACCGTTACCACAGCCGGCAGGGTAAAGGCTCTGTAAAGTGATAAATTAGGGTGGTACCGCGGGTATAACAGCTCGCCCCTTTAGCGCAATGCCAAGGGAGCGGGCTTTTTCGTTGGTAAAATGCGCACAAAAATTATTCCGTAAAGGAGAAAAGTGCAATGGCAAACAAAGGACCTTTCTACATCTCAACCCCCATCTACTATCCCAGCGATAATCTGCACATCGGCCATGCCTATTGCAGCGTTGCCGCCGATACCATGAACCGTTTCAAAAAGCTGGAAGGCTACGACACCTTCTTCCTTACCGGTACTGACGAACACGGTCAGAAAATCGAACGCAAGGCCGCAGCCAAGGGCGTTACCCCTCAGGCCTATGTGGACGAGATCGTGGCCGGCATCAAGGACCTGTGGCAGCTGATGGACGTTGCCTATGACGACTTCATCCGCACCAGCGACGACCGCCACGTCAAGGGCGTACAGAAAATCTTCCGCCGCCTGTTTGAACAGGGCGATATCTATAAGGGAAGCTACGAAGGCTGGTACTGCACCCCCTGCGAGAGCTTCTTCACCGAGCTCCAGCTCAAGGACGGCAACTGCCCCGACTGCGGCCGCCCCGTGGAAAAAACCTGCGAGGAAGCCTACTTCTTCAAGCTGAGCAAGTATCAGGACTGGCTCATCGATTACATCGAGTCCCATCCCGATTTCATCCAGCCCGCCAGCCGCAAGAACGAAATGATCAATAACTTCTTGAAGCCCGGTCTGCAGGATCTCTGCGTCAGCCGCACCTCCATCAAGTGGGGCGTGCCCGTTGACTTTGACGAGAAGCACACTGTATACGTCTGGATCGATGCCCTCACCAATTACATCACCGCTCTGGGCTACGAAAGCGCAGACGATTCTCTCTACCAGAAGTTCTGGCCCGCAGACATTCATCTGGTCGGCAAGGAGATCATCCGCTTCCACACCATCATCTGGCCCATCATCCTCAAGGCCCTGGATCTGCCCCTGCCCAAGCAGGTATTCGGTCATGGCTGGCTGGTACTGGATGGCCAGAAGATGTCCAAATCCCTGGGCAATGTGGTTGACCCCGTAGTGTTGGCCGGCCGCTACGGCAGCGATGCCATCCGCTACTTCCTCATGAGAGAAATGCCCTTCGGCAGCGACGGTCAGTTCAGCTATGAAGCCCTGCTGAACCGCATCAATGCCGACCTCGCCAACGACCTGGGCAACCTGGTCAGCCGCACCGTAGCCATGGTGGAAAAATACTTCGACGGCGAAGTGCAGCCCCACGGCGAATGGCAGGAGACCGATACCGCCCTTATCCAGCTGGCAGAGGCAACTTCCGGCAAGGTGAAGGCGCACATGGACGGCCTCCAGTTCTCCCTTGCCCTGCAGGATATCTGGCACCTCATCGGCGAAAGCAACCGCTATATCGACCTCAACTCCCCCTGGGTGCTCATCAAGACCGACGATGGCAAGGAACGCCTCAAGACCGTTATGTATGTGCTCTGTGAGTGCATCCGCATCATTGGCATCCTCATTTCCCCCACCATGCCCCGTACTCCTGCCCGTATCTGGGAGCAGCTGGGTCTGAAGGATGAATCCATCACCACTTGGGAATCTGCGGCCACCTTTGGTCTGCTGCCCGCCGGCACCAAGGTAGCAAAGGGCGATGCCCTGTTCCCCCGCATCGATGTAAAGAAGGAACTGGCCGACATCGTTCCCGAACCTCCCAAGGCCGCTCCCGCCCCCAAGAAGAAGGAAGAAAAGAAACCCGAAAAGAAAAAGGAAGAGGAGCCCCAGGGCCCCATCTCCATCGATGATTTTGCCAAGGTGCAGCTCCGTGTAGCTCGCATCCTCACCGCCGAGAAGGTGGAAGGCAGCGACAAGCTTCTCCATTTCTCCGTGAAGCTTACGGATAGCGAGCCTGTGCGCAGCGTTGTCAGCGGCATCGCCAAGTTCTACACCCCCGAAGAAATGGTTGGCAAGCAGGTGGTGCTGGTCAGCAACCTCAAACCTGCCAAGCTCCGTGGCATTCTGTCCGAGGGAATGATCCTCTGCGCTTCCGATGCTGATGATAAAGTGCTCAAGCTTTGCACCGTGGAACCCGGCATGGAGGATGGAGCGTACATCCGATGAACCTCATTGACTCCCACTGTCATCTGGAAGACGATCGCTTTTCCGGCGAAGTGGCAGAGATCCTCGCCCGCATGCACAATGCGGGCGTTCATCGCTGTATCTGCGCCGGAAGCGATCTTGCCAGCACCGAAAAAATCGCCGTTTTAACGGAAACCTGCCCGGAAATCTTCGGCATGGTGGGCATTCACCCCCAGGAAGCGGACAGCTATGACGAATCCCAACTGACCCGCTTTGCAGAATTGCTCAAGTCTCCCAAATTTGTTGGCGTGGGCGAAATCGGTCTGGACTACTACTACGAAAACTCCCCACGCCAGCGCCAGAAAGAAGTGCTGGATATCCAGCTGGATTTCGCCCTTGAGCAAAATGTTCCCGTGGCATTCCATATCCGGGATGCCCACGGCGATATGCTGGATCTGCTCCGTGGCCGCAAAAACCGCCTGCCCGCAGGGGTTCTGCACTGTTATTCCGGCAGTGTGGAATGCGCCCGGGAGTACCTGAACATGGGCTTCTACCTCAGCTTTGCCGGCCCGCTCACCTTCAAAAACGCTGCAAGCCTGCCGGAAGTAGCAAAATATGTCCCCCTTGACCGTTTCCTTGTGGAAACGGACAGCCCTTATCTTGCACCTGTTCCCATGCGTGGCCGGCGCAACGAACCCACCTATGTGGAGCATGTGGCTGCAAAATTTGCGGAGCTCAGGGGCCTTGCTCCTGAGGAAGCCGCCCGCCTCGCCACGGAAAACACCTGCCGCCTGTACTCCCTTCCTGCCGATTCCTGATAAAAGGAGCGCCTGCCATGCCCAACATTACCATCCGGGCCTATACCCCGGACGATCTGCCTGCCATGATCGCCATCTGGAATCAAGTGGTGGAGGACGGCGTTGCCTTTCCTCAACTGGATTTCCTGGATGATGTTACCGGCCCCCGCTTTTTCTCCGCCCAGACCCATTGTGCCGTGGCGGTTGAAAGTGGCCGGGTCATCGGCCTGTATATCCTTCACCCCAACAACGAAGGCCGCTGCGGCCACATATGCAATGCCAGCTATGCCGTGGACCGGGAATGCCGGGGAAAAGGTGCAGGCCGCCTGCTGGTAACGGACTGCCTTAAACAGGGCAGAAACCACGGTTTCTCCATTCTCCAGTTCAATGCTGTAGTGGCATCCAACACCCGGGCCCGTTCCCTGTACCAGTCCCTTGGCTTTGTACAGCTGGGGGTCATCCCAGGGGGCTTCCTCATGAAGGATGGGCACTACGAGGATATCATCCCCTACTATCATCTTTTGTAAGGAGCACATCATGAACATCCGCCTGACAACACCTGCCGATGTGGATGCTGTAATGCAGATCTACGACAATGCCCGTCTCTACATGCGCAAAACCGGCAACGCTACCCAATGGGCCTCCGGTTATCCTTTCCGGGAAACTGTTGAAGAGGATATTGCTTTTTCCCGGGGCTATGTCTGCGAAGAGGACGGACACATCTATGCCGTCTTCATGCTCCTCACCGGGGAGGAACCCACCTATCAGGTTATCGATGGTGCATGGCTGAACGATGCGCCTTACCTCACGCTTCACCGGGTGGCCTCCACCGGAGAAAAGCCCCGCATGGTGGACGAAATCGTCCGCTGGGCGCTTCAACGCAGCCAAAACCTCCGGGGCGATACCCACGCCGATAATCTGCCCATGCAGCGTGCCTTTGAACGCAACGGCTTTATCCGCTGCGGCACTGTCTGGATGGCGGATGGTTCTCCCCGCATCGCCTATCATCACCCGCCCTGCACCCTTCCCAAAATGGTGGTAGTGGCAGGCACAAATGCCAGCGGCAAGAGCGCCCTCGGCGTGGAACTGGCAAAACGCTGGAATGGCGAGATCATCTCCGCCGACTCCCGGCAAGTTTTCCGCCGGCTGGATCTGGGCAGCGGCAAAATCACCCCGGAGGAGATGCAGGGCGTGCCTCATCATCTGCTGGACGTGGTTAATCCCGGCGATTTCTATTCCATGGCAGACTTCCAAAAGCAAGCCTACGAAGCAGCGGAGGATATTCTCAGCCGTGGCAAGGTGCCCTTCCTGGTGGGCGGCACGGGGCTGTATGTGGCTTCTGTAGCCGATGGCTACCAGCTTTCCGGCAAAATGCCCGATTTGGAATACAGGGCCCATCTGGAGACCTTCTCTACCGAAAAGCTTTACCAGATGCTTCTTGATATCATGCCCGAAACAGATGTGGAGCCCAAAAACCGCAACCGTGTGATGCGTATTCTGGAGAAGATCCACGACGGCGACGATGTAATCCCCACCAAATCCCCCCGCTACCAAACCCTGAAGCTGGGCGTTACCTGGCCCAGAGAAATCCTTGCCCAGCGCATTGACCAGCGCATGACCCGCCGCTTCCGGGAAGGCATGATGGAAGAAGTTTCCGCCCTGCTCAAGGAGGGCGTCAGCGAAGAATTCATGCTCAAGCTGGGGCTGGAATACAAGCTCATCACCCAATACCTTACCGGGGTCATCCCTTCCGAAGAAGAGCTCAACCGCCTGCTGGCTATTGCCATCAAACAGTTTGCAAAGCGCCAGATGACCTGGTTCCGCCGGGATAAGGATATCCACTGGCTCCAAATGGATAAAGATCCCATCGCCGAGGCCTGCAGCCTCATCGAGGCTTTTCTCGCCTGAAAAGCACCCTCTCTGGCAAACATTATGAATCAAATGTCACAACCGCCAAAGCGCCTCCCCTGCGCCCTGGCGGTTGTTTTTATTCCCCCGGCACTGTGATTTGCTCTTTTCATCGTCAAACAATTATTTCCAATTCGTAAAATTCTCTTGATTTTGTTTACAAAATCGCAATGTGTGCTATAATAAACTTGAGCTCATCTGAGCTCGTTTCCCTTGAGCAGACAAGGCAGGAGATGTTTTATGAACGGCAATCGCTCACGATATACCCAAACCCCCACCTTTGGCATGCAGAAACGCAGCCTTTTCAACAAAACGGGCTTGTTCCAGAAATCGGAGCAATCCGCTCCCGATTTTACCAAAGCGCCCCCTCAGGCGGAGATCCCCAATCCCGCCTTTTTTGCGACCCCTGTGCATAATCCTCTCTATGGAGATCCGGCCCAGATGCCTGCTTCCCCCTATGGAATGCAGCAGCCTCAGCCCACGCAGGGATATACTCCCGCCCCTTCCATGCCTGCGCCCGGTTATCCCGGGCAAGGTGGTTATCCTCCCTATGCGCTGGACAGCGGTGTGCCGCCCATGCCTGTAGGCGGTGTCAGCCTCCCGGATCCTACCCTGCCCATGGGTGCTCCTCAGGGTGGCTATTCCGGCAATCTGCCTCCGCTGGGCAATAGTGCCCAGAACATGAACGGCGGCTTTTCCGCACGCAATCAGGGATTTGTTCCTCCGCAGCAGCCGCAGTCCACAGAGCTGGCAGCCCCCGTTGTTACTGCAATTTCTGCCCCGCCTGACATTCAGCCTGCAGGCTACGGCCCTGGCGGCATCACCTATCCGCCCAGCGGAATGCCAATGCCTGGTCAGCCCGCATATCAGGCTCCCCAAAACGCCTTCTACCCTCAGCAGAATGTACCGCCAGCTGCCCAGCCCTATCAGCAGCCCCCCATGAACGGCGGGCAAAGCAGCTTTATGCAAATGGCGGCCCGGAATCATGGCGGCCAGTATGCTTCAGCTTCTGCACCTGCGGATGCAAACATGCTGTGGATGCTGTTCCTTTTCGGCCTTATTCCCCTGCTGTTCATCCCCTGCCTCTTCGTTTCCCAGACCATGAATGTGCTGCGCTACATCTTCCTGGCGGTATGCCTCATAGGCCTCGGAGCCATGTGGTACCGGCAGATGATGACCCCTGCTGCACGCATCATCGTTTCTGTCATTTATGTGGGCATGTGCATCTTCACCCTTTCCATGGCCATGGAAGGCAAAAACGAGGTTCAGCTTGCCCCCAACGTGACCCCGCCCCCGCCCGCTTCCCAGCTGGAAAACACTCCCGAACCTTCCGATTATGATTACGCAGCAGCCGCAGGGCTTTCCGCCCCGGTAGATGAGCCCACTCCCACCCCTGCAGCAAAATCCGAAGCGGAAACCCGTCTGGAAATGTTCATGAACAACTGGTGCGGCAATCGGGTGGAGGACATGGTTTCCCTGGTGCAGCCCAGCTGGGCAAGCGCCCAGGAATCCCCGGTTACTGCCCTGTTTACTCTGCTTACCAACCGTCTGCCCATTTCCTATACCCTGGAGGATATCTCCGGCACCGATGATGATACCAGCCGCACCATCACCATGACCGCTGAAATCGACAAACAGAACGGCAAAGATCCCGTCATCTACCGTTTTACCGTGCTGATGGTGAAGGAAGGCGGCCAGTGGTACGTCAACCCCAACTCGCTGGCAACCAACGATGAAGTGAACACCGAAGAAGTGGTAGTCAATGATAAAACCAGCAACATCACCACAACCGAAGCTCCCCGCACCACCGTCAGCCCTGCGCCTCCTGCAGAAACCACTCTTTACTATAACCCCGACGGCGGTCACTACTATCATATGGATGCCAATTGCGAAAGCATCCGTGAGGAATTCCGTCCTCTGACCGGTACCTTCCTCTACCGTGACCTGCGGGAGTATTCCAGCCTGAGTCCCTGCCTCAAGTGCGGCGCACCCACCACTGCGCTGCCCAATCAATGACCATGAACGAAAAGACCAATGTGATGCGCCTGCTGGATGCAGCCAATATTCCATACCGTTCCTATACCTACGACGGTGCCGGCGGTGCCCTCAGCGGCTTGGAAGTGGCCCGGGCCCTCGGCCAGGATGCGGATCAGGTATACAAAACCCTCGTCACTGTAGGGGCCTCTGGAAAGAATTACGTTTTCGTCATTCCTGTTGCCGGAGAGCTGAACCTGAAAAAAGCCGCCCAGGCCGTTAAGGAAAAGAAGATCGAAATGCTCAAAGCCCGGGATCTTCTTCCCCTCACCGGCTATATACACGGCGGCTGTTCCCCCATCGGCATGAAAAAGCTTTTTCCCACCGTGCTGGATGAAAGCGTTATTCTCTTTGACACCATCATTTTCAGCGCAGGTAAAATCGGCTTCCAGGTGGAGCTTTCCCCGGATGATCTGCAAAGGATGATTCCCTGCACCCTTTTTGATGTAGTGGACTAATACGCATACAAAGGAGATGTGCTTCATGAAACCTATGGATCAGCTCAAAATCGCAGTGGCCGGCATGGGCTATGTTGGCTTGTCCCTTGCTACACTTCTTTCCCAGAATCACGATGTAACGGCGGTGGATATCCTTCCCGAGCGGGTGGAGATGGTCAATAACCGCAAATCTCCCATTCAGGATAACGAAATCGAGGACTTCTTTGCTAACCGCCCTCTGCGCCTCACTGCCACGCTGGACGCACGCCAGGCCTATTCCGATGCGGATCTGGTCATCATCGCCGCTCCTACCAACTACGATCCTCAGCAGAACTATTTCGATACCTCTGCCGTGGAGACCGTTATCCGTCTCGTAATGGAAGTCAATCCCAATGCCATCATGGTCATCAAATCCACCATTCCCGTAGGCTATACCCGCAGCATCCGGGAAAAGACCGGCAGCAGCAACATCCTCTTCAGCCCGGAATTCCTCCGGGAAAGCAAGGCTCTGTACGATAATCTTTACCCCAGCCGCATTGTTATCGGCACCGATACCGAGGATCCCCGTCTCATGGAAGCAGCCCGGCTTTTTGCCGCCCTTCTCCAGGAGGGAGCCATCAAAAAGGATACTGAAACCCTCATCATGGGCTTTACCGAGGCAGAAGCCGTCAAGCTTTTTGCCAACACCTACCTGGCCCTGCGTGTTTCCTTCTTCAACGAGCTGGACACCTACGCCGAGATGAAAAATCTGGATACCACCGCCATCATCCGGGGTATGTGTCTTGATCCCCGCATTGGCGATCACTACAACAACCCCTCCTTCGGCTACGGCGGCTATTGCCTGCCCAAGGATACCAAGCAGCTTCTGGCCAATTACGAGGACGTACCCCAGAACCTCATCGAAGCCATTGTGGAATCCAACCGCACCCGCAAGGAATTCATCGCCGACCGTGTGTTGAAAATGGCCAATTTCGATCCCGACGAATCCTCCTGGAGTGCCGAAAAGGAAAAGCAGGTCACCATCGGCATCTTCCGCCTCACCATGAAGGAAGGCAGCGACAACTTCCGCCACAGCAGCATTCAGGGCGTTATGCGCCGTTTGAAGGCCAAGGGTGCCGACGTCATCATTTACGAGCCCACTCTTCCCGATGGCTCCACCTTCTTTGGCAATCCCGTCGTCAACGATCTGGCCGCCTTCAAGGCCCAAAGCGCCGCCATCATCGCAAACCGCTACAACGCCTGTCTGGATGATGTTGCCGACAAAGTATACACCCGGGATCTTTTCCGCAGAGACTGACTCATATCCCCAATGCATGCAAAACCCCCAGGGAGCGCTTCAAAATGGCTCCCTGGGGGTTTTTACGTCTGAATTACTCCTCTGGCTGGTAAGGGAAGGAGGGCATCAGCTGCAATTTAAAGAGATTCGCCTTGTGCTTGCGATCGATGAGGGCCTTCTTTTCCTCATCCTCGCAAACGCCGGTACGGATGTATTTATCCAGCATCTCATAAGTAAAGCCCAGATTATCCTCGTCGGTTTTTCCGCACAGGCCGTCGCTGGGCACCTTGAATACCAGTTCTCTGGGCATACCAAGTGCCACACCGATCTCCCGCACTTCATGCACCGTCAGCTGGCTCAGCGGGCTGAAATCGCCCACGCTGTCGCCGTAGCGGGTGGAGTAGCCCACCCAGTCCTCGGAGAGGTTGCAGGTGTTGGCCACACGACCGTTGATGCACTGGGAAACCGCATACAGAGTGGACATGCGCAGCCGGGGAGGCAGATTCTGAATGGACTGAGCAGTTACTTCTTCCATTTTTTCCTTCAGTTCTGCCATCAGGCTGTCAAAAGCTCCTGCGATATTGATCGTCACACTGCGGATGCCCAGAAACTCGCAAACCCTTTCAGAATCGGCAATATCCGCCTGAACCCCGTTGGGCATCATTACACCGAAAACCCGGTCCTTGCCGAGAGCTTCCACGCATAGTCCAGCCACTACAGTGCTGTCCTTGCCGCCGGAAATACCGATCACTGCATTGCAGCCGGGGCCGTTTACATCAAACCAGTCACGGATCCACTTAACCAGATCGTTCTTAACATTTTCAGCATTGAACGCCATTGAAGCACACCTCCAAAACACTTGCCTTTCCACTATATTGTAGCCCTTTTCTATGACATACGCAACGTTTTTTCGCATTTTCCCGCCAGGAGTTATGAACCGCCTTGTTTTTGTCTATACTAACAAAAAAAGGAGGCGTCACCATGAAAGAAAAACGCATCACCCTCATGCGCTGGCTCAATGGCGCAGCCTTTGCGGCATTACTTGCCGTCAATGCGCTGGCAAATCTTCTGCCCATTGGAGGCATTACCACAGGCCAGGTTTCAGATAAGTTTCCGGGTCTGTTTACCCCTGCGCCCGTGGCTTTTGCCATTTGGGGAGTGATCTACCTTTTGCTGCTTGGTTTCGTGGCATTTCAGGCAGGAGCGTTCAATCCGCTGCGCAGCCGGGTTATCCTGCAAAGGGCAGGTTTTTTGTTTGTTTTCAGCTGTATTTTCAATATTCTCTGGCTGCTCAGCTGGCATTACCTCAAGCTTGGTCTTTCCGTGATGTGGATCTTCGCCCTCCTCATCACCCTCATTCCCCTTTCCAGGCTCATATATCACAGCGGCGAAGGCGTTTGGGAGAGGCTCTTCACCCGGGGTGCATTCAGCCTTTATTTCGGCTGGATCACCGTAGCAGCAATGACCAATGTTGCCACATGGCTGGTAAGCCTTGGCTGGAATGGTTTCGGTTTGCCTCAAACCTTCTGGACGATTCTTCTGCTCATCCTGGGTGCGCTCATTGGCTGCCTTACCACATTCCGCCGCAGGGATTGGGTATACCCGCTGGCCGTCATCTGGGGCTATGCGGGCATCCTGATCCGTCACCTGTCCCACAAAGGTTTTCAACAAGCTTATCCCGGTGTAATCGCCACAACAGCCCTGTGCGTGCTTGCGCTGTGCATTGCTGCGGGCCTTGCCATGCGGGAGGATGTGGCGGTGTGAGCCGCTGACAATTGTTCCAACCACCCAAAAAAGCAGGACTGCTGCAGTAATGATCTGCAGCAGTCCCTAATTATTTTTTCATACTCATTCCACAGGCAGATATACACACAGCCGCTTGGTTTCGGGGTCACGCTGTGCCACATAATCGTACTGACCTGCGGCGCTTTCAAAGTGCCGATCAAAGTCGCCTTCCGCAATTTCCACTGCCTGTAGCGGCTGGCCCAAGGAATTGGCAGGATAAATGGGCGTGGCTTCCATATCCAGAAGGATATTGCCGCCCTCGATAATCACCGGGGTGTTTCTAGTGCCGAGATATTCCCGCTCGGAAGCCAGCAAGGTAACATCCACAATACCACAGTCGATATGTACAGAACCGTAACCGTCGATATTGCCGATGCCGCACACCGTTTCGCCTTCGCCGTAGATCGAAACTCTGTCAGCGTGGCATTCCACTTCAATGCCGCTGTTCACAGAACCGATACCCACAGCCTTTGCGCCCTTGAAGTCAACATTTACACCCTTATGTTCCAGCCGAACGGTACCCGTTCCGCCGGCAGATGCGCCAATGCCAACGATCACGTCTCCCTCGCCGTACACCTTGGCAAAACCGCTGATGGTGGCGTTCAACGTTCCGCTTTCAGTACCGATACCCACAAAGCTTTTTCCTGCACAGCGAAGTTCCAGCTCAGCGGTTTCATCCACACGGATGTAGCATGCACCGCTGCGGCCGCCGATAACAACACCGGAGAGCGCCTTGGCAGAAGCCGAAACAAAACCCTTCACAAAATGGATCGAGGACTTTTCGTTGCTGATACCGCCGCCGATGCATACACTCTGATCACCCACAGCCAGCACGTTCAGCTTGCCTTCCATATCCACAAGAATGCTGCCGTAGGTACCGGAGTTGCTTGCACCAATGGCAACACCGTTATTGCGTGTATTCTGCACATCCAGGATGCCGTCACCGGTAATTTCCAGCGTGGCGGTGGCAGGCACCAGAATGCCCTCCTTATGCAGGGTGCATTCTCCCTTTACCACCAGCCTGCACTTAGCATCAAAGCCCAGCTGAATGGTGGTTTCGTTGGGGCCCATCATGTTGACGTTTTCCATCTCCAGCGTGCATTGGCAACCCTCGCCAATTTTAACGACCATGCCGATGGGGTGGTTCTTTTCGCCCACCAGATGGGTTTTGCCGCCGTGGATCTCGATGGCGGTATACTTTTTCAGCGCCAGATCCAGCAGACGGATGGTTTCATTATTCTTGGCAAAGTAGGTATGGGTTTCCTTGCCCATACGGACGTTTTTCAGGTTTTCTTCAATGATTTGGCTGGAAATATCTGCGTTGATGGCCTGGATCACCTCAGGGGCAGGCCTTGCGGTATAGTAGCCCTGAACGTAGTCCACGCCCAGTTCAATTACCTTTTTCAGCTCCTGATAGGTTTCCACGCCCTCTGCCAAAGTGGCGATACTGTTCATCCGTGCAAATTCAATGGTGTTGCGCACGAACATCTGCTTGTTGCTGTCGTTCTGGATATCCTCAATGAGGTAGCGGTCAATCTTGATCACATTGGGAGAATACCTCAGCAGATTGACGATATTGGAAAAACCTGTACCGTAGTCGTCAATGGCAAGCTGGCAGAAATTGGTTCCATCGTTGAGGTTACGGATGTTAAGTACTTCTTTTTCATCGGTAAACTCGCTGTGCTCGGTTATCTCGATGGTGCACATGTGGAACAGATGGGAGTAACGGGAAATGAACTCCTGCCTGTCCTCGTCGCTGAGGGAGCAGCCGGGAATGCTGTTGATATATACCCGCTTGCCCTTGAAGAGCTTGAAATTGTCCTCCACATAGGCCATTACATTGTACAGGGTGGCATGCTCCACATCGTAAAGCCGGAAATGCTCCTGAGCAATGCGCAGTACCTCCATGGGAGAAAGGCCGATATCCTTGCTGGTGCGCATCAGAGCCTCGTAGGCACAGATCTCGCCGGTGCGTGCGCTTACGATGGGCTGGAAGTGGTACTGGAACAGGTTCTTCTTCAGCAGCAGATCCAACAGGGCGTAGTCTTCCCTTGCAGTCTTGCGCTGCTGCAGCACGGTTCTGTTCTTCTGCTTGAGGCGGTTAAGATACAGCTCGCCGTCTGCGATCTTGATCAGACTGATCAAATCGTTGGTCCAGCCGGATTCTGCCACCATGCTGCCGCTGTTCAGTTCCAGGGAATAGCCCTTTTCGTTTTGTTTGTTGGCCTCATCGATGGTCAAGCGCAGTCTGGCCTCCGCATCCGCCAGCACCTTGCTGGTTTCGGCGGTATCGCTGGCCACGTTGATTACAATGAACTTGTCGTTTTCCGTTCTTGCGATGAGGGCGTTTTCATGATAGGTATTGCGCAGGCATTCCGCCACGAAGCATACCGCCTCGTCGGCAGCGCTGAGACCAAAATTCTCGCAAATAAACTGATAATGGGGCAGCGTATGCACGGACAGGGCAATGCCCTCTTTTTTCATTTCTTCATAGCGGCTGTTGATCACAGCAGTTATTCCCCTGAGGTTCAGAACGCCGGTAAGGGAATCCCGCCAGCTCATCTCCAGCATATTTTCGTTGATGTATTCCTGGCGCAGGCGGCTCACGATCAGGCTGATCACGCCATTCATCACGTTCACAATACGGTGCAGCCGCTGGGAAATATCCAGTACATTGTCGGTTCTTACAGCATAATAACCGCACAGTTCCGAATCTGCAAAGAAATCCTGGAAAAGGAACATCTGCTCTTCCTCCAGCAGAGAAGGAAGCTTGGGATATCCTTCCTCCAGCGGGAACTGAGTGTTGATTTTGCCATGAAGGATGCCATCGTTAGAGGAGGCGACAACCATCTTGGAAGTAAGGGATGAGGTGATCTTCTGCAATTCCGAAGAACGAATCCATTCGATCAGGTCGTCCCGAATACACACCACGGAATTGTCCAGCAGCTGGGGTTTGAGGCACTTGTCCAGATTGTGCAGCGCCGTATTGCGCAGCACGTTGCCGAACAAAGAAAACACCTGTTTTTCATGAATCTGGCCATCCAGCAGCTTCACATTGCTTTCGTTAGCGATACGCCGCAGGGAAGCAATATCAAACTCCGTGTGGCAGCCACAGCTTTCGCCGGATACCATCACATAGGGCGCAACGGCGGAGGAAGGTTCCTCGCCTGCAAGAGCCTTTTCAATGGTTGCAAAGGTGAGGCTTGCCAGGGCTTGCGTATCACGCCGGCAAGTGGTAAGGGTGGGCTGATGGTAACGCAAAAAATCAAGGCCGTCAAAGCCGGTCACCACAACGTCCTCCGGAACCCGCAGCCCGAGCTGTGCCAGCTTCTGGCATGCTCCGGCAGCCATAACGTCGTTTGCGCAAATCAACGCATCAGGCATGTTACCCTGTTCGTGCCAGCGCTCAATGCGCCGTTTCACAGGGCCTTCCCAATAATCGCAATAAATCGTGTCGTTTTCATCGGCATGCAGGCCGCACTCCGCCAAAGTCTGCTCAAAGAGCATTCTTCTCAGTTCGGAATGATATTCTCCCCGTACGCCGCCCATGTATTTCAGATTTTTCGCTCCGTGCTGTACAATCACATGCCGCACCATGTCCACATAGGCGGACTTGTACTCCGGCAAAACTGCAAAGCACCCATCATACTCTTTTTCAAGAACAATCACCGGAACCTGGTGGCTTTTGGCTTTTTCAATAAGTTTCTCTACGATTTCCTTGTGTCTGAAACACTGGTCAGCAATCACAAGCGCATCCAGCCTGTCAAAGCACATGGCATGAAAAACCGTTTCTTCCAGCTGTTTTTTATCATTGCCGGCATATACTTCCGAATAGCTGTTGTAAACCATCAGACGGCAACTGGTTCCACGGGTATTCTGAAAAAGTGCATGAAGAAAATCGGCGCACTCGTCGTCGGTAATACGAGAAATACAAACGCCAATCAGCTTATGGTCTTTCAACATAGCCTGCTTTCCTTCCCACATGTAGAATTCTGTCCTAATACATAAAAGTATAATAACATAAATTCCCAACACGGTCAATGAATTTACAATTGTTTTATTTCATCAGACGCATCAGAATTTCATTTTGTACAAGGAGACCTCTGGAAGTCAGCCTGAAAAATCCATTTTCCCATTCACCCAGTCCTTCGTCTGCAAGCTTTTTAAGTTCTCTGGGCCAGATTTCTTCCAGTCCTGCGCCAAAGCGGGCAAAAAAACGGGCAGCCTCCACACCCTTGGTCATTCTCAGCCCCAGCATCATGGTTTCAAACATGGCTTCTTCCCGGCTGATGCCTTCCTCACCGGCACAGGCGCAGCCTTTTTCCTCGACGGCGGCCATATACCGGGCTGTGTTGTCTTCATTGAAGCACCTTTTCCAGCTGTATTCCCCATCAGCAGGCAGCATGCTGTGGGCGTTCACTCCAAGGCCCAGATACCACGCCCCCTCCCAGTAGCCGGCATTGTGGCGGCAAAGCCGTCCGGGTTTTGCGTAATTGCTTATTTCATATTGTTGATATCCGCTTGATTGCAGCTTTTCCCGGGCCGTCAGAAACATTTCTGCAGCCATATCATCGTCGGGCACGCATAGGGTTCCGCTTTCCACCATATCATAAAGCGGCGTGCCCTCCTCCAGGATGAGGCTGTACGCAGAGATGTGCTCTGGCCCCATCCCGCAGAAGGTGTCCAGGGTTTCCTGCCAGTCCTTCATCGTCTGGCCGGGCAGGGCGTACATCAGATCCATGTTGATATTCCGGATTCCTGCTTCTCTTGCCATTTTGAATGCTTCGCTGGCCTCATCGAAATTGTGGATCCTGCCAAGGGCCTTGAGCAACCTGTCCTGAGTTGCCTGCACACCAAGAGAAAGCCGGTTCATTCCGTGCTTCATCAGGCAATCCAGCCAATCCTGCCGCAGTGTGCCAGGATTGGCTTCCGAGGTAAACTCCGCATCCTTCCGGATGATAAATGCGCTCCGCAATGCAGCCAGCACCCTGTCCATGCCCTGCACAGGCACAAGGGACGGCGTCCCTCCGCCAAGGAACACAGTGGTCACTTCTGCATCCCGATACTTTGCCCCCATAAGGAGTATCTCCTTTTCAAGGGCGGCACAGTACCTGAGCATTTCCTCATCTCCGGCGGCATGGGAACAAAAATCGCAATATAGACATTTTTTCCTGCAAAAGGGAAAGTGCAAGTAAAGCTGTAGATCCATGATTTCCTCCTGCGGTTTCCTCCGCAGGAGCATTATACCACAGGAGGTATGCCCGGTGGAAATATGGCGGAATTTTTTTGAGACACTGGTTCATGCATGCATCTACTTTATTGAATTTCTCGGCATTGTGGTTATTCTCATCAGCATGTTCCGGGGCCTTATGGGCTTCCTTAAGGGACGTGATTCCATCCGTCTGGAGCTGGCGCAGGGCATCATGCTGGGGCTCGAGTTCAAAATCGGCAGCGAAGTGCTGCGTTCGGTGATTGTAAGCGGATGGAACGAGCTGCTTACGCTGGGCGCAGTGATTGTACTCAGGGCGCTTCTGACCCTGTTGCTTCACTTTGAAATCAACGAAGAGGAAAAGCGGCAGCGTAAGCCCAGCCCGTGATTTTAGTTCTTTCAGGGTTCCACCGTCATAATGCGGATATTTTCCACAGCAACGTCACTGTGAGCCACACAAAGGGATAGAATCGTAACTCCATCCGTGCCGGAAAGCTCTGCCCCGTCCAGTGTGACGGTAATGGCATCGCCCTGCACCACCACAAGGCAGGGGCTGAAACCAGCGCTGAGAAGCGCTTCCTCAATGGCAAGCTCCGTCTGATGGTTTTCCACCATCCGAACAAGCTGCTCCCCTGCCTGCGTCCGCACGGCTTCCTCCGTGGTCTGCCTGTCCAGCAGCTCTTCCAGGGCGCTGATATCCTTCTCATATGCCGCTTCCCGGGCGCTTCTCCCCTGCAAGGGAGGCTGAGTGGCTTCGACTGCAGGCGGAGGTTGAACCTGTGGCTGCGGCTTAGCTTTCAGCTTTTGCCCAAACAGAAGCAAAAAAACACTGAGCCCCATTAGCAGCGCCAGCACACACCGTCTAACCAGCGATGCTTTCTTTTCCCTGCTCTCTTTTTCAAACAGATCGTCTTTTTTCATCGCTTATCCTCCATCAAAAATACGTCAACCGCATCTTCCTCCAGGTTCAGCAAAGTTCTTACAGCTCTTACAAGGTTCAGCCGAACCTCCATGCTGCCTGCACCCTGTGCCACCACCACGGCTCCTGTTGGCTGACCGGCTCCGTCGCCGGCAAAACTTCCGGCCTCTTTTGCATAAAACAGAGCCACTTTCACCTGGCCTGCGCCATCCATGGCGCTGAGTACCCGGGCAATCCGCTGCTCCTCTTCTGTCATGCCGCCGCTGCTTTTCCCGCCGTTCATTATAATCAGGACGATGATCCCCACAGCAACCAGCAGCCAAATCAAGCCTTTTTTCCCTTTCAGCGTCCCTCCGACCCCGGCTCTTCCCACTGCATTTTCAGCGTTTCCTCCTTCGTCCCCAATGCCTCTGCGATCCATTTCCCAAGCTCCGTCCCACTGAGGAGCGGTTGGTTCCCTTCCTTTGTCCACAGTTTCATATCAACCCTTTCCAGTGCGCCGTCCACGGTCAGGTATACCACTATGTGGGATTCATACCCGGCCCGCAGGCAGAGTGCGGTTATGTAATCCCTAATTTGATTGGCTCGTGAGCGCAGGTAGATTTTGCTCGCAGGGGGCACTTGCGCCTTTGTGAATATCCCCCCTGAGGAAACCGGCGCAGTCTTTACATCCATCAGCTGTGCCATAAATGACAAAAGGGAAAGCATCACCAGCAAGCTGGCAGTAAAGCGTACTGCCTGCTGCGTTTTGCCTTCCGGCAGAAGCATCTCGCACACAGCCCACATTACAGAAAGCACTACCAGACGTACTACGAAGGCTTTCACCTTATCACCTCAGCATCACCGTCAGATTTCCCACCACCAGCAGCTGCGCACACAGGAGCAGAAACATGGCGCCTACGCTCAGTTCTATGATAAACAACAGGGAAAACACATCGCCGTACTCCCCCAGGGAACGGTTCAGGGCAGTATCTGCCATGGGCTGCATAAGGGCAGATGCGCCCCGATAGAGCAGCATTGCCGCCGCCGTTTGCAATAAGGGCTGCAGCAGCTTTGCCAAAAGAAGGATCAGCCCCAGCACACCCACGGCATTCTCCACCAACAGGGAGCAGCCTACCAGCGTATCCACCGTATCGGCAAACATGCCGCCCACCACGGGCACAAAATTATCAATGGCATATTTGGCCGTGCGTATACTGACCCCATCCACAGCGGCTGCGCCCACACCCTGCACCGTCATCACCCCGATGAATACTGTAAAGCCAAATCCCAGCGTCCAGTGTGCTACCTGCCGAAACAGCCTGCGCATGCGGCTGAGGCGTATGCCCTCGCTGAGTCCATCTGCCATGGTAAGCACCGCAACGCTTACCGCAAAGGGCAGGGTAACGTTCTGTATCAGCGTAGTCATAGAGCCGGCCGCAGCCATCACCGCAGGCTGATAAAACGCCGAGCTGGATGTGCCTCCCACCGCCGCCAGCAAAGTGATCAGAAGCGGGAAAATAGCCTGCATAAGCCCCGCCATCTCCCCCACCGTTTCGTTGCACAGCTTCACATATTCCTCAAGATCACTGATCAGAAACCCGGCCAGAGCCACCATTCCTACATATCGCACCGCCAGTCCGGCGTTTTTCCGCTTCAGAAAAAGCTGTTCTCCCGTGGCCGTCAGCAATGCGGGCACCATGAGCCGGGTCATGCGCCACAGGCTGGAAATAAAAATCCCCACAGCCTCTTCTCCCACCCAGCGCAGCACCGCCTCCGGCTGCAAAACCGTCCTGCCGGAAGCCAGCTCCTTGAGCATTTCCCGCCCATCGCCTTCCACAAGGCTTTGCTTCTCCATGGCATCCAAAAGCCCGGTCAGATCCAGCCCGTTAACAGTCTCGTCTATCCCTGCATCAAGGCCTTCCGCATGTATCCTTCCCCAGGGAATAAGCATTAGCAGGATCAGTATCATCGCAATACGTTTCAGGGTACCAGCTGCAGTATGGTTTCCAGCAGTTCTGCCAGCAAGGGTGCCGCCAGCGCAAATATGGTAAGCTTTCCGCCCATGGCAACCTTGTCCCCCAAGCCTTTTTCGCCAAGATCCTCGCAGGTTTGTCGGGCAATTTCCGTTACATATCCTATTCCCAGGGTTTTTACCAGGGTGGAGATATAACTTTCCTTCAGCCCCGCCAAATTGACGATGCGCTCCAGATACTCCCGCAGCGTTTCTACATGTTCCACCGCAGCCAGCAACAGAATGCACCCCGCTGCCACGGTACACAGGCCCGCCATCTCTGGCCGCCAACACCGCACCACCATGCACAAAACAGCGGCTGCCAGCGCCAGCCCTATCCATTGCCAGAAACTCATTCCTCAATACAGCGAAAACAGGCTTTTCAAGCTGCTCAGCAGTTCCGACACCAGGTTCACCACCAGAAACAGCCCGATGATCAGCCCTGCCACCGTTACCAGTGTTCCCAGCTCTTCCCGTCCCGCTCTTTCCAGCACCTGATAGATCACCGCAACCGCAATGCCCAGACCCGCCAGTTTGAACAACAGATCGATCTGTACCATGTTTTCCTCCTACCATAATGCGATCCCCACAACAAGGCCCAGAAGCAGCCCCAGCTGCATGGATAGTTTGCCACCGGTTTTTGCCGCCTCTTCTGCGCTTTCCAGGGCAGGCTTCACTTTTCTCAGCGCCGAGGCCGCTGCCTGCTCCCGCATTGCCGCCGTACCCCTTCCCAGTTGCCGGAAAAAATGATGCATCACATACCGGTCTTCCTTTTTTTCTGCCGTCAGCGGATAGAGCCTGCAAGCCTCTCCGTATGCGTTTTCCAGTGAAAGAAGAGGCTGCTTTTCCAGCAACTGTCCAACCCGCAGGAGCCGCTTTGCAAAAAGATTGTCCGGCGCTGCCCTGGCACATTCCTCCAGTAGCCTGGGCATGCTCAGCCTCTCCTCCATCAGCATCAGCCTCATCCGTGCCAGTATTTCGGCTTCTCCTTCCAGCAGCCGCAGCCGTGCGTATTTTCGCTCCCGAAGCATGCCCCCCACGGCGGTGCCTGCCAGTGTGCATATCACAGCCCCTGCCATGCCCAGCCTCATGAGCCTTCCTCCCTGACAAGCGGCCTCAGCTTTTCGTCATACACCGCTGCAATTTCTCCCACAGCGCTTTCTCTGAGCAGCACATAGCGTTCAAAGGCGCATCCATCTGCAAGTGGGGCAAGCGTGCCCCGCTGAAGCGTTCGTTCCATGTTTCTGCCATGTGCCGTTGCCAGCACGCTGATGCCGCTCTGTACCGCTTCCAAAACCGCCTCGCCTTCCGCCATATCCCTCAATTCATCGGTGGCGAGCACCTGCGGGGACATGGCCCGTATCATCCACCGTAGCCCTGCGTCCTTGCTGCATCCGTCCAGCACATCCGTATTGGGCCCGATCTCCAGCTGAGGCACGCCCTCACACATAGCTGCAATCTCGCTGCGTTCGTCCACCACACAAACCCTTGTTCCTCCCTCGCTGATACGGCACAGTGCATCCCTGAGCATGGTGGTTTTTCCGCTTCCGGGCATGCCCACAATCAGCGTGGAAAAAATCCTGCCCCCTTCATCCCAAAGCCAGGGCAAAAGCCTGTCCGCAGCGCCTCTCCACTGTCCGGCTATGCGCACGCACAGCGAGCTGATATCCCTCAGCCCCCGCACCGTCTGCCCCTGGCAGATCACCCGTCCGCACAAGCCCATCCTATGGCCGCCCTTCAGGGTAACAAAGCCGCTGCGCATCTCCTCTGCCCGGGCATACAGCGCATGCTCGCTGAGGGCTTCCGCAATCTGGTTTACCTGCTGTTGATTTGGCACAACGGGGCAACTTGTCGCCCTCCCGCCCGTCTCCAACAGAATGTGATTGCCTGCCCGTACTCTTATCTCCCTCAGCTGTCCTTCCTTCATGCCTTTAAGTTGCTTTACCACCTGCGCAGGCAAGCATTGCCCAAGGAAAACCAGCGTTTCATGCCAGGTCACCATCATCCCTCCCAATCCTATTCAAACAAAATCAACCCGATAGCCTTGTAAAAACCGTAATCCACCTTGTCCCCCTCCGGCAGGTCCAGCGCTCTTCGGGCCGCTTTCACCGCCGAAAGCATTCCCTGCCCGAAAACGCCGTCTGCATTGCCGTAATAATACCCAAGCACGCCAAGCCTCCGTTGCACTGCTGCCACATGGCTTCCTCTGTCGCCCAGATTCAGCGTGCGCAGGCTTGTGTCCAAAAGTCCGTAAGGGCCGCCCTCGATAACCACTTTGCTCCAGTTGGGCACAAGGCCATACAGTTCCTCTGAATCCTTCACAAGCATGCGGATGCACCCGTGGCTTGCGTTGCTGCCGATGCTGCCTGGCTTATTGGTGCCGTGAATGCCAAACTGCCCCCAAGGCACATTCAGCCCCAGAAATCTTGTGCCAAAGCCTCCCAGCTGCCCTGCAAAGCGGTGGGTGATATAGTAACAGCCAATGGGCGTGGGCGTTTCCCAGGCGCCGGTTGCAACGGGATATCGTTTCTTCACTTCCGTGCCCTCGTAGAGCGTAAGGGTCTTCTGGTGGATGTCAATCCATATCCACAGTCCTTCCGGTACATTCGCCCGCCGGGCCTGATCCTTTTTGCTCTCCTGAACATAGCTAACAGGCACATGTCCCTGAAGCAGCTGGGCATTCCCCTGAGGGAAGGTCTTCAACCACAGCCCCAACAGCAACAACGCCAGCAGCGGAAGCATTCCCTTTTCCCTCATTTCATCCCATCCCCTCTTCCCTGCACCATATGTATTTTAGCGGCAGGATATGCATGCATCATATCTGTAACAATCTGCGCACCAAAAAGGAGAACACTGCTTCCGTGTCGAAAAAACAAAAACAGGATTCCCCATACTGCAAGGAGCGTGATTTTTTGAAACGTATTTTTTCCCTTTTGATGATTCTTTGCCTCATGCTTGGCGTTGCCTCAGCTCAGGAAGCTGATCATTTCACCTTTTCCCTGAACGGCGTAAACGTTTCCTTCGGCATGAGCGGCAGCGAGCTGCGCCCCCTTTTCCCGGATGGCCTCTGGGAAGCCTGGTACGAGGATGACCCTGAGGAAGGTGTTTTGACCCTGCTGGGTGACAATGTGCAGATTGACGGTCTGCCCGTCGAGGAGGTCACATTGCAGGCGGACCGTAACAATTCCTCCCTCCAGCCCCGGCTGACGCTGGTTACCGCCATTCTTCCCACCGGCGACAACTGCATTCTTTCCTTCAAAAACGCCCTTGCGGCCCTCACCGCTCTCTATGGTCAGCCTGATTACGATCCATTCTGCGAGGATTGCGTTCGCACTTATCAGCAAAGCGGCAGCCTCAGCGCCACCTGGACAACGGATGAAGTTACCATCAATCTCACCATGAACCGCATGTTCTACGAGACCCTCAGCCTGGACTATATCTACCTGCTCAATTACGACCCTGCGGATCTTGCCTGACCGCATACAAATTGGGGCAGACAAAAAACCGCCGAAGCATTTTCGTTATGCTTCAGCGGTTTTTCTAACCGTTTATATTTTGTTGACGGTCCTGCCGCATAAGTGCATGCGTTATCAGTCCATTTCCACCCGGCTCAGGTCGTCCAGCGAAAGCCCGAAAGCCTCCACGAATTCATCCATAAACACCTTTACCTCCGGCAATGGATTCTCCTCAAGGCTTCTGAGAATGCTTTCCTTAGCCTGCACAAATTCCCGGTTGCCCAGTTTTTCCTCGGTAAGGCATTTCAGATATGCGCTGATGCGGTCTGCGGCCTTCACCAATTTCCATTCCAGGCTGGTTTCATCGGGCTGGATGTACTCTGCATATCCGAAGCGGAGGTCGCCGGGGAGCATATGAAGAAGCTGCTCCCTGGCGCTCTTTTCCACTTCCTGGTATGCGTCCTTGATGGCAGGGTTCTTGTATTTAATGGGCGTCGGCAGATCGCCAGTCATGACCTCGCTCACATCGTGGTACATGGCCATTACCGCCACATGTTCCGGGCGAATTTCCCGTCCGAAACGGCTCAAGCTGATATTCGCAAGTCCATGGGCGATAAAGGCGGTCTGCAGGCTGTGTTCCATATCGTTTTCCGGCTCCGTGTTACGCATCAGCCCCCAGCGGCGGATCAGCTTCATACGGTCCAGATAAGCAAAAAACGGATACATTTCTTTCTCCTCCTTCCGGCAGAAACATTATACCATGTTTGCGGAAGGGAGCAAGCATTCTCAGTTTTCGCCGTGCCAGTATTTTTTCAGGGGCAGATAGCTGAGCCATGCCACCACGGAGGTGATGATGATTTCCGGCAGCATGTAGGAACCATTGTAAGCCAGGGACCATACAAAGGGACCCCAACCAGCATCATTGGGATAAAGGGCTTCCCAGATGAACAGGCCGCTGAAGAAGTGGCACACAAACCGCAGGGTGAACGTAACCACGATGCCCACCACGATGGACAGCTGACGGTTCTTGATTACGCCATTGAAGCATGCGCTGAAACCGATCACCGTGAAGGCGACAACGTAATCCAGCATGATGATGCCGACAGCGGTGATAAAATCAGGCGCATAGGACACATTGTTCAGGCCCAGCAGCAGCTGGATCAGGCTGTAGATCAGCGCACTGCCCACGCCCCACTTGATGCCGTGACGATGGGCGATGATCACCAACGGCAGCATGCTGCACACGGTAATACCGCCGCCAAGAGCCCAGGGCCCCTTGAATTCAAAGAGGCTGAGCACAGTAGCCACAGCGATGAAGAGAGCGCATTCCACAAGACGTTTGATTTGCTTAGAGTCCATTGTTTTTTCCTCCTTAGAATGAAAAAATCTCGTCTTTGCGGCAATGCAAGGCGAGAGTCAATGGACGATTATTCCGTTGATTCCTACGCCGGCATTACCCGGATCAGGTTCAAGGGTCCCGGGCATTGCCCGATCTCAGCCGACCTACGTCAGCACCCCTGTGCTTGAGCACGTCAGAAACAGTAACATGCCCTGCGAAATTTGTCAAGCCCCTTTTTTCGTGCTACAATATTCAGGCAAAAAAGGAGGAATGAACCCATGGACACCTGCTGGATCGTCGGCGCAGGCCTTTTTACCAAAAGAGATTTCGCCCCAAAAACAGGCGATCTTATCATCGCAGCGGACGGCGGTCTTGTGCCTCTGCGGGAAATGGGAGTTACTCCGCATCTTCTTTTGGGGGATTTCGATTCCCTGGGGCCTGTGCCCGGAGACTTGCCCCCCGCCACGGAGCGGCTCACCTTCCCCGTGGAAAAAGACGATACCGATACGGGCCTTGCCCTCCGGGAAGGATTGCGCCGGGGATACCGCCGCTTTGCTCTTTACGGCTGCGGCGGTGGTCGTCTGGATCACCTCTTTGCCAATATGCAAAGCATGGCTTGTGCTGCCAAACAGGGTGCATTCCTCTGCCTGACAGATCCGGAGTACGACCTGTACTGCATCCATAACGGCGAGCTTGTCCTGCCCCCCCGCCCCGCCGGTACGCTGGCAAGCGTTCTGTGCCATGGCGACAAGGCGGAAGGCGTTACCATTTCAGGCCTTCAGTATTCCCTGAAAAATGAAACGCTCACCTCGGATTATCCCGTCGGCGTAAGCAATCATTACACCGGCGAAACCGCCAAAGTGAGCGTTGAAAATGGTTGTATTCACATTATGGTTTTTCTGGACAGATGTTAAACCGGGGCTCCCTCCGAATCCATAATCAGCACCTGCACGCCAGGAAGAAGGCTGCTCAAGGTCTCCGCAATGCCGGAGGCCTTTTCTCCGCCGCCCATGACCACTCTGCCTGCCCCGATTTCCTGGGCATAGTTGGCAATAGCCGTCACAGGCACCTCCGCAATGCGCACGCACATCTCTGCGCCGTTGTCGGTGGCAAGGGCATAGAGATAATCCAGCGTAGCGGCATCAAGCGTCTGTTCTTTTTCCTGAGATTTTGCCAGCACATGCAAAACATGCAACGGATTTCCTTCCGTTTGCGCCAGCAATGCGCCGCTGCGGATCAGCCTTGCACAGGCCCTTTGCAGCGTTACAAGCACCAATACAGGCCTTACCATGGGTCATCGGTCCCTTCCGTCATTCTGCCCTGTAAAAATCCGAAACCATAATATCGTTATGCTGTATGGTTATGCGTTCCCCCAGGGGAATTTGCGGCAGCTCCTTCAAAACGTCAAAATAGTACAAACGATCGTCTTTGCCGTCGTTTTTCTCGCCCACATTGATCATGATGGGATGGAACAAAACGCCTTCTTTTTCGCAGACGTTATCGCTCACTTCCTTGAGAATGCCGGTGCAAAGATGCTGCCGTCCGTTAAGCATTCTGTCCACATGCTTTTCGTATTTGTATACAGGAACAACATATACGCCCAGCATGAAAAACAGGTAGAAGAGACCTGCCACCGTGAAAGCGGCAGTAATCTTCCACATACTGTCGCTGCGGTCGATACGGCCCAACACAAACAGCACAATCCCCGCCGCAAGCAGGATAGCCGCCGGTATAACGGCTATCAGCGTGCGGCGTTTTTTCAGGCTGCGCACCTGGGAAAGTTCGCTCTGAGTATACACGAGCACGCCCCCTTTACTGTTCTGCCTTTTCCTTTGCGCCGATTTTCTGCATCAGCTTAATGGTAAAGAAGAACAGGGTCAGGACGACAAACACGCATACAAGACCAAGACCGGTTACAATAAGTCCCTTGGTAAACAGGGGAAGATTCTTCATGGTTTATTCCTCCTTCAACAAAAGCGGTTTCAGCTGCATCAGCCGCCCAGAAGCATGGACACAAGGGTGATCACCATACCGCCAGCCACGATGGAGCCCAGCTGACCGGAAACGTTGGCGCTGATGGACTGCATCAGGATGAAGTTGTAGGGATCTTCGTCTTTGGCCATTTTCTGGATTACACGGGCGCTCATGGGGAATGCAGAAATACCGGCAGCGCCAACCATGGGGTTGATCTTCTTTTTGCGGAAGAGGTTGAGGAACTTGGCAAAGAGTACACCGCCAGCAGTGTCGAACACAAAGGCGAACAGACCCAGCAGCATGATCAGAATGGTTACGGGGTTGAGGAACTTGTCAGCAACCATGGTGCCGCCGATGGTGATGCCCAGCAGAATGGTAACCAGGTTAGCCAGTTCGTTCTGAGCGGTCTTGCTGAGGCGTTCCAGAACGCCGCATTCACGAATCAGGTTACCAAACATAAGGCTGCCGACCAGCGGAACGCTCATGGGCACGATAATGCCAGCCACAACAGTAACAATAATGGGGAACAGAATCAGTGCAGTCTTGGAGGCGCGCTGCTCATTATAGTCCATACGGATCATACGCTCCTGCTTGGTGGTGAGCGCCTTGATGACCGGGGGCTGAATAACAGGAACCAGGGACATATAGCTGTAGGCTGCAACGCTGATGGGGGCCATAAAGTCTTTCAGCTGGAAGTGGTTGGCCACATACAGCGTGGTGGGGCCGTCCGCAGCGCCGATAATACCGATGGCAGAGGCAAGCTTGAGCACCATGTTTTCGTCAGCAAGGCTGGCTACAGCCTTGTAGACCTCAGTGCCTTCGGTCAGCAGAGGAAGCAGGAACTTGGGCAGCAGGGGCAGCAGCAGCAGCGATACCAGGAAGGTAGCAAAAATACCAAACTGAGCAGCCGCGCCGAAGAACATCATGCTGGGATCCTTCATCAAGGGGGAGAAGTCGATCATTGCACCCACGGCAATAAAGATCAGAATGGGGAACAGTTCATTGGCAATACCTGCGTTGAACAGAACATCCAGGAAACCCTTTCCGCTTTCCAACACAGCCGCCACCGGGCCTTCCTTCAACACACCGTTCTCCAGCACCGCACCGATGATAGGCGGCAGGTTTGCCAGAATGGCGCCAAAACCGATAGGCAGCAAAAGAGCAGGTTCATAGTCCTTTTTGATGGCCAGATAGATTAAAACGCCAGCAATAACGAACATTATCAGCGTTTTAAGACCTGCACCGGTAAACATGTAAATGACACCGGCAAACAAATCTTCTAAGATTTTGAGAAACTCTTGCACGTTACATCCTCCTAATAACTCAATTGTATCCCCTTCAGGTTCCAAAGCATTATACCATTTCCCCCAAAGGATGTCAAAATACAAAAAGAAAACAAACCTTTTTCAAATCACTGGATTAACGCCGTTTCACATAAAAGGGAAGCAAAACTTTTTTACCAGTCCTTTACCGGCAGGTGAGCGTAATTTCTCACTTCATCCCAAGGCACGGTGAACCCCGCCCCTTTGGCGCAGAAAACCGAGTCCGGCGTATCGTCTGCCAGAGGGTTATAGGCAGCGGCTTCTACGATCTCCGCTTCATTGTGGCAGGAAGCATACCGGCTCATCCACAGCCGCAGGGAGCCCCGACCATGAGTCTGCCGGAGAAAGTCCTCCTGCCAGGGCGCAAAGAGAGCATACGCTGCCTCGCCCCGAAGGATCACCGAATCCTGTTCATATTCCGGAGGCTCTACCTCCGCCTTCATGCGGCTGAGGGCTCCGGCCAAAGCACCGTATGTATCCGCCGGGGCACGCAGCACAAAGCCGCAGATAGGTTCCAGCAGCTGGCTCTTTCCGTGCATCAGGCCGTTGCGGATGGCCCGGTACACCGCCTGCCGGAAGTCTCCGCCCTCGGTATGCTTCAGATGCGCCCGTCCCTGCACCAGTTCAATCACCACGTCCGTAAGGGGTGCACCCATAAGCACACCCTTATGTGCTTTTTCCAGCACATGGGTGCGGATCAGTCTTTGCCAGTTCAGTGTCAGATCATCCACATGCACCCGGGATTCAAACTTCACGCCGCTTCCCCGCTGCCCGGGTCTGAGCCAGAGATGAGCCTCTGCATAATGCCTGAGGGGTTCATAATGCCCTACGCCCAGCACTGGCTCTGCCAGGGTTTCCTTGTACAAAACCCGGCAGGAACCAAAGTCCACATCGTAGCCGAAACGCTCCTTGATCAGCTGCTTCCATATCTCCAGCTGAATTTTCCCCATCACATGGATGGAAATGCGTCCTTCCCGTTCGGATACCGCCAGGGAAGGCTCCTCATCCTCCAGCCAGCGCAGGGCCTGCATCATCCGGAAGGCCGGAACCTGCTTCTGGTCATAGAGCAATTCCGCCTCCATCATGGGATCGGTACGGAATACCTCCCGCCCTTCACGCCCAATCCACTGGCCGGGCCTGAGCCCTTCCATGCCGGGGATGGCCACGATATCTCCCGCCTGCGCCATATCCGCAGGGCGAAATTTTTCGCCGTGGTAAATTCGCAGCTCGTTGATTTTCAGGCTTTCTTCCCCGTAGATTATTTCGTCCTTCACCCGCAGGCAGCCCGAAAGCACCTTCATAAAGCATAGCCTCTGCCCCTGCGCATCGTGCCTTACCTGATAGACCCGTGCGGAAAAGGCATCTTCCGTTTTGCGATGATAATCCGTTTCCGTCAGCAAAGAGATAAGCCGCAGGCAGCCCACCATCCCCCGGCCTTCCAGCGCAGCGCCGGCCATCACCGGGAAACACCTGCGCTGCCCGATAAGGCTTCTCATGGTATCCGTCCATATTTTTTCATCAAAACCCTCGGTAAAAAGCCTGTCCAGCAATTCCTCATCCAGAGCCGCCACCGCTTCCTGCAAGGTTTCGTCCATATCGCCCGTTTCCTGCCAATTACGCAAATCCAGCACATCCGGGTTCAGCCTGTGCCGGATCTCCCCAATGACCCTCTCCGGGTCTGCTCCTTCCCGGTCTATTTTGTTCAGAAAAACAAAAACCGGTACGCCGTAGCTTTCCAGAAGCTGCCACACCGTTTCCGTATGGCTTTGCACGCCCTCGGCGCAGCTGATGACCAATATGGCATAGTCCATTACCGATACAGCCCGTTCCATTTCCGTGGAAAAGTCCACATGGCCCGGGGTATCCAGCCAGTACCATGTATCCTCGTTCATTTCAAAGCATGCAAGCCCGGAAAATATGGTAATGCCCCGCTGCCGTTCAATAGGGTGCGCATCCAGAAATGCATCCTGATGATCCACCCTGCCCACACTGCGGATAGCCCTTGCGTGGTACAGCGTCTGCTCGGAAAAGGTCGTTTTTCCGGCGTCCACATGGGCCAGAATGCCGATGGTTTTCTTCATAGCAAGTCCCTCATTTTGAAAAACTTCCCTCACAGTATAGCGCAAACCATTCAAAACCTCAACCGTTCCCGCACATGGAAAAGCCTCTGTCTGCACAGAATATCCCCCAAACCAAACCGGAGGTTTATGCCATGCTTTATGCCCTCGCAGGGATCATTCCCGTTCTGATGTGCCTTTTTCTGTTTTTCCGGAAAGGAAGAACCAAAACAGCTTTTTCCTATCGGGATGCGGCCCTTGGCAGCGAATTGCCCGCCCACCTCAGGACCCTTGCCAAAGAGCCGCCAGCCCGCAAGGCCGCCTCTCTCTGGCTGGACAGGCGCATGCTCCGCAGGCTGGAAAAGCAGGCCGGATTTCTATCTGCTTTTCCAGATGAGGAACTTCTTCCAGGGGCCATGTGGCTGTGCGAAAACGGCCGTTATCTCCAGCAGAAAATGGTTGCCGCCATACATCAGGGAATAAAGAAACCCTGCCTGCCCATGGCCGCAAACGGAGAAAGCCGCATTCTTGCTTTTGCCCGGGAATATGCAGGGCACCGGCAAGCAGAAGTAACAACGCACAGTCTGGCTCAGGCCCTTCAGGCATGGCAGCAAGCTGCGCCTTTTTCCCAGAAGGAGCTCTGCCTGCTCCCCCTTGCGCTGGAGATCGCCCTGCTTTCCATCGCCGACGAAATGTGCCACATATGTTTCACCGAGCAGCAGGCACGGCTTAATGCCCGCCGGTTGCTCCATCTTCTGGAAAAGCAAAGCGAAAAGCAGGCACGAAAAATCTTTGCAGACAACTGCCATCATCCTGCCTTCCTGGAACGCCTCCTTGGCGGGCTCAGTACGGGGGACAATTCCTCCGCCCTCTGGCTGGAACAGTATCTGGGCGAAAATCATCTGTCCCGTGAAAAGCTCATAAAAAGCGAGCAGGAACATCAGACGGACGTCAGCCTGTGGCTCGGGAATGCCATCACTTCCCTGCACACGCTGGATCATATGCCCTGGGACAGGCTTTTGGAAGAATGGAGTCCTCTTCACCCGCTCCTCATGACCGATTCCGTCTATCCTCACATGGATGCGGAAAGCCGGGCTTATTACCGGCAATGTGTCCACCGCCTGAGCCGACGTCTTCAAAAACCGGAAAACACCGTGCTGGAAGCTGCCCTTGCCCTTGCACAGAACGACGCTGCGGAGCCCATTTTTCATCATGTGGGATACTACCTGCTGGATGATGGCCAGGAGGCTCTTACTGAACGGCTGCGGGCAGGCAAGTCAATTCCTCCCCTGATCAACAGAAGCAGGCGCATCACCTTTGTGCGCATTCTCAACTGGGGATTATTCGTTTTATCCCTTGGTTTCGGGCTGCTTCTGCGCCTTCCCCTTCTGTTGCTGCTGCCCTTCGGTACTGTGATTTTTTTCTCTCTGCACAACCTTGCCCTGTGGCTGTACCGACGGTATGCACCCCCAAAAATGATCCCCCGGATGCAGGTGGATTCTCTTTCGGAGGATAACCGTACCCTCGTGGTATGCCCTACCATGCTCCTGAGCAGGGAACAGGCGCTTTCCATGGTCAAGCACCTGAGCATCCTCCACAGTGCCAACCCCGATCCGAATCTGCACTTTCTTCTTCTGGGCGATTACCGGGACAGCCTTACCCCCACCATGAATGACGATGACGAGATCGTCTCAGCAGCTGCAGCCGCAACAAAAGCCCTCCGGGAAGATTCGGGCCATGAATTTTTCTACTTTCAGCGGGAGCGTATTTTTCACGGGCCCGATCACCTTCACATGAGCCGGGAACGCAAACGGGGCAGCGTGGAAACCCTGTTGAAGCTGGTTTCAGGTCAGCCTGTGGAGGACACCTTTGCCTATGCCTCCATCCCGCCGGAAAACCTGAAGGGACGCTACCGCTATGTTATCACCCTGGACAGCGACACCTTCCTCCCACCAGGGGCAGCCCACCGCATGGCAGGGGCCATGATGCACCCTTTGCAAATCCGTCAGCGCATCCAGGGTCGCATGCGGGGCGTAAGCATCCTCCAACCCCGTATGGAGGTAAGTGCAAACAGCGTAAAAACCAGGCTGTCCCAGCTGCTTGGCAGTGCCGGGGGCAGCGATCCATACAATGCCCTGTATCCGGATTTCTACGGAGATTACCTCTTCAGCGGCAACTTTGCAGGCAAGGGCATCATTGATCCTGCTGCGTTTCTTGCAGCCACGGAAAACAAAATCGTGCCGGGACTTGTTTTGAGCCACGACCTGCTGGAAGGGCAACTTGGCGGATGCTCCTGCGCCTCGGATATCATCCTCTACGACAGTCACCCTGCCAGCCTGCGTGGTTTTCTTTTCCGTCACCATCGATGGACCCGGGGCGACTGGCAGCTGTTGTGCTACCTTCTGCCCTTTTATCCGGGCATCCCCCGGGAGATTCCCCATGCGCTGAACACCCTCAGCCGGCATAAGCTGTGGACAAATCTGCTGCGTTCCATCATTTCGCCGCTGAGGATCCTGGTGCTCCTGTATCTGGCTTTTGCAGGCAGACCCATTTTGTTTCTTGCGGTGCTTCTTCTTCCGGAGTTGCCTTTTCTTTTCCCCTTTGACGCAAACGCTTTTCTTTCATGCCTGGTGCGGATTTCATCCCTGCCGCTTTTTGCCGCCATGGAGGTGGACGCCATCGTCCGCTCCCTCTACCGGCAGTTTGTTTCCCACGAAAATCTTCTGAAATGGACAACTGCCGCTCAGCTCAGCAATCCCACGGATAAGCCCCCTATGCTGCCCTATTACCTCGGCATCGGCGGGGCGGCTCTGCTGGCTGCCTGCAGCCTCATCGGCTCTGTACTGGCACTTCCCGGCTTTGTTACGGCAGGCCTGTGGGCGCTGTTTCCGCTTATCACGCCCCTTTTGGAGCAATCTATGGAGCGCAGCCTTTATCCCACCGGCTATATGCGGGAGGTGCTGGGCACCATTGCCAGCGAAACTCTTCTGTATTACGAAACCTCCATCACCGGGGAAGACCATGGCCTTCCGCCGGACAATGTCCAGGTAGAGCCCAACAAAGGCATTTCTCACCGTACCTCCCCCACCAACATCGGCCTTTATCTGGTCTCCCTCATTGCCGCAGAAAAGCTGCGCCTTCTGCCTGTGGAACAGCTGTCAAGGCGCATGGAGGAAGCGGTGGAAGCCATGGAAAGCATGGAGAAATGGCACGGTCACATCTATAACTGGATCAACACCCTCACCCTGGAACCCCTCAGCCCCCGGTTTGTTTCCTCGGTGGACAGCGGCAATCTGGCAGTGTGCCTGCTTACGGCAGCACAAGGGCTGCGTGTCCTCCTGCCGAAGTTGCCTCCCCGCTTCCGTTCGCTGCCGGAAAGGCTGGATGCATTGGCTGAGGGAATCGACTTCCGCCCGCTGTTCGACCCGGAGGCAGAACTTTTCCGCATAGGCATTTCGCCGGATGCGCCGGAGCAGATACAGCCACATTATGATCTGCTGGCCAGCGAATCCCGGCTCCTGAGCCATGTGGCCATCATCATGGGGCAGGTTCCCGTAAGGCACTGGTACCGGCTGGGCCGCAGCCGTGCTCATACAAAAAAAGGCCAGACCTTGCTCAGCTACAGCGGAACCATGTTTGAATACATGATGCCCCTGCTCTTTCACAAGCCAGTGCGTGGCACGCTTCTGGATTCGGCATTGCGCACCGCCATGAAGGTGCAAGCCTCCCACCGGCTTGGCGGCGCATACGGTGTCAGCGAAAGCGGCTATTATGCCTTTGACCCGCAGCTGTTTTACCAATACAAGGCCTTCGGCCTTTCCTCCCTTTCCCTCAAGGCCGAAACGGACGATCAGGTTCTTTCCCCCTATGCATCGGTTCTGGCGCTGCCCCTGAATCTGAAACTATCCTTTATGAACCTTCTCAGGCTGCGCAACATGGGGCTGGAAGGCCCCATGGGGCTTTTTGAGGCTGCAGATTTCAGCAGACGCCGCATCGAAAAAGGCAAACCCTTCCAGATCGTCCGCAGCCATATGGCGCACCATCAGGGCATGATCCTCATCACCATCTGCAATGTGCTAAGCCGCTGGTACATCGCAAATCTTTTCGGCAATCTGCCAAGGGTTCAGGCCTATCAACTGCTTCTGGAGGAAAAAAACGTGAAGCTGAAAAACGTCATCAAACGGCCGCTGAAACGCCGTATCCCGGTTCCGGAGACCGATAGCGAGCAAGCCCAGCGCAAGGCCCGTCCTCTTTGCTTGCCTATGGATGCGCACCTGCTTTACGGCGCAGGCACAACCCTTCTGGTGGATGCCCAGGGCGGCGGATACCTTGCCCGCAATGGACTGATGCTGACCCGGTTTCGGGAGGAATGCCACATTCCCAGCGGTATCAGGTTTTACATGAAAGATTCTCAGAGCGGCGCCGGCTGGAGCCTTACCGACCCAAGAGTGGCCCGCTCCGTCATCTACGAAACTTCTCAGGCCATTTTCAGCGGCGAGCGCTTCCATGTGGATATGGAACTGCGCCTTTTTGTCAACCCGCTGGATGGCGCCGCTATCCATTACATCACCCTCAAAAACCAAACACAGACCGAACGCATGCTGGAAATATGCAGTTATCTGGAGCCAGCCCTTACCCCCCTTCGTGAGGATAATGCGCATCCTGCCTTTCAGAACCTGTTCATGCAATCAAAAAAGCTGGGCAAATATGGAGTTTGCCTCCGTAAGCGACCCCGGGAAGAACGGCAGAGTCCTCCCTACCTCTGGCACGTCCTTTCCTCGGATACTCCCTTCCACCTTTTCCGCATCCAGACGGATCGCAGCGCTTTTCTTGGCCGGGGCCGCACGGTGCACAATCCCCGCAGTCTGGAACTGCCCATCAGCGGTTTTGCGGACAGTCTCGGCGATATGATTGAGCCCTGCATTTCCCTCAGGGGGCAATTCATCCTTCCGGCAGAAGGCAAGGTGCAGCTTGCCTTCGTCACCCTTTCGCCCACCCGGAAAGACAGTGAATCCTCCTTTCTGGAGCGTTACGACCGGCCCGAAAGCGTGCTGAGAACCTTCCAGTCCGCAGCCACCCAGGGCCATGTCACCGCAAAATATCTTTCTCTTTCCAGCGGCGAACAGGCGCAGGTTTTCCGGCTGGCAGGCTGCCTTGCCTACACCGGCCAGCCCATGCAGTTCCGTTTTTCAGGTCAGAACACTCTCCCCGGAAAGGAACTGATCCGGCTTGGCTTCTCGCCGGAAAGGCCCATTCTGCTTGTGGAAATCACCGGAAGCAATCTGGAGCTTGTGCAGCTCCTGCTGAAGGCTCATGCGCTTTACCGCATGGGAGGGCTGTGGTTTGATCTGGTTCTGTTGTCCCATGCGGGTACCGCAGGCGAGGAAGAGGCCATGCGTCTCATCAAGGAAACCATTCATTCCAGCCACAGCAGCGAGACCTACGGCAAGGAAGGCGGCGTTCACCTGCTGGGCCTGCGGGAAATTACGCCGGAGCAGCAAAACCTTCTCCGTGCCTGCGCAAGGCTTGTACTGAATACGGCCGACGGCAGCCTTGCCTCGCAACTGGACAGGATTACCGTAAGCCTGGAAAGCGCTCCCATGTATCAGCACAAACCCTCCGCCGCATGGAAACCCGGGCTGCCCGCCATGGAAGAGCTTCAGTTCGATAACGAATTTGGCGGTTTTACTGTACCCGACGGCAACTACGTCATTCTGCTGCCTCCCGGCCGGCAGACCCCTGCACCCTGGTGCAATCCGCTTTGCTCTGATTCCTTAGGCACCCTGGCGGCAGAAAGCGGCCTTGTTTTCACCTACACGGGCAACAGCCAGCTGGGACGGCTTACCCACTGGCCTAACGACGCAGTGTCTCCACGCACGGATGAAAATTTCTTCCTGAAAGATGGTCAACACAAGCTGATCTGGTCGCTGACACGCTTTCCGCTGGCCCACGGGCTTCCCTGCCGCATCACCTACGCCCCCGGCGAAGCTGTGTACGAATGTTCCGGCTACGGCATATACAGCCGCATGACTTGCTTTACTGACATGGAATCCACCCTTGGCGTGCGGGTCATCCAAATCAAAAACGAAGATCAGGCCGAGCGTTCCCTGACGCTTTGCCACAGCTGCACCTTTCAGCCCGGTACGCTTCCGGGAGGCGCACAGCTTTCCTCTATGGAGCGCACGGAAAAGGGCATTATCGCCGCATGCCCCCCGCTGGACGGTGCCATTTGCCTTGCAGGCGTGGATCCCGCCCCCACCTGTTGCGCAGCCATTTCCAGTGGCGCATTTTACGGCCTGTCCGGCCCGGTGCCCTATGCCATTGCCGTTTCCGACACTCCCCACAGCGACGGCGGCAATACCGCCCTCAACTGCTATACCTTGCAGATGAAACCGGGCGAAAGCAAAACCGTGGTTGCAGTGGTGGGTTATGCAGTCAGCAAGGCCCGCCTGGAACGTGCATTGCAGGCTCTTTCCGGCGATGGTGCTACCCTTCGGCTGCACCGTGTAAAGCAAAGCTGGGAACAGCAGCTTTCCTCCCTCCAGTTTGACCTGCCGGATCCTCTGCTGAGCCTGATGCTGAACCGCTGGCTGCCTTACCAGACCCTTGCATCCAGGCTGATGATGCGCAGCGGATTCTATCAGCCCGGCGGCGCACGGGGCTTCCGTGATCAGCTTCAGGATATGCTTGCCCTTGTGCATACCGACCCCGCTGCTGTGAGGGCCCATTTGCTGCTGTGTGCATCCCGGCAGTACGAAGAAGGCGATGTACAGCACTGGTGGCATGAAGAAACCGTGGGCATCCGCACCCGCATCAGCGATGACATGCTGTTTTTGCCATATATTGCTGCCATCTATCTCAATATCACCGGCGACAAAAGCCTTCTGGCGGAGCCGGTGCCCTATCTGCAATCCCCGCCCCTGGCCCCGGAGGAAAGGGACCGTGTGGAAAAAGCCCCTCTCTCCGGCATTATCGAATCCTTTCAGCAGCATTGTCTGAGGGCCATCGACCGTGTATCCTTCGGCCCCCACGGCCTGCCCCTCATGGGCAGCGGCGACTGGAACGACGGCATGAACCGTGTCGGCGGCGAGAAAGGCGAAAGTGTTTGGCTTGGCATGTTCCTGTGCGAAGTGCTGCGCCGCCTGTCGCCCTATCTGGACCCCGCCACAGCCAACCGTTTTGCCACGCTGCGCATCCGGCTGATGCAGGCCCTTGACCAGACGGGCTGGGACGGCAGCTGGTATCTGCGGGGCTGGTATTCCATGGGCGATCCTCTTGGCTCGGCAGATTCCACCGAGTGCATGCTGACCCTTCTGCCCCAGTGCTGGGCTGTGTTTTCCGGCCTCAGCCGGGAACGCTGTGCCACCGCCATGGACAATGTGCGTGAATATCTCTGGGAGCCGGATATCGGTATTCTCAAGCTCTTCACTCCGCCCTTCAACGGTGCAGAAGAACCGGGCTATATCTCTGCCTATGTGCCCGGCGTCAGGGAAAATGGAGGGCAATATACCCATGCCGCCGTGTGGGCAATGGCCGCCTTTTACCAGCTGGGCAAATACGACCAGGCCTGGGAGCTCGCCCTTGCGCTTCTTCCGCAAAATCACGCCCTCACCCGCCAGACCGCAGCAAGGTATCGGGTGGAACCCTATGTGATGGCCGGGGATATTTATGCAACTCCCCGTCATCGTGGCAGAGGCGGCTGGACATGGTACACCGGCAGCGCAGCATGGTATCAGTACCTCATGCTCAGCGAACTGCTGGGCTTCCGAAAAGTCGGCAATATTTTGCGTTTCCGACCGGTACTTCCTGCGGGCTGGGACTGGGTGCGCATCACCTACCGTTTTGGCAGCGCCACCTATCATCTTCACGGCCGCAGAGACTGCCCCTTCCCCATGGCTGATGGCGAGCGGCTCAAGGAAGGCTGCATTGTTCTTCGGGATGATGGCAAAATCCACGAAGGCGTGTTTCCCATCCGGGGATAATCGGGCACCAGAAAGCCCCCTTCCGGCATCGTTATCGGAAGGGGGCAATGCAATGATTCAGTTTTATTCCACCGTAACGCTCTTGGCAAGGTTGCGGGGCTTATCCACATCGCAGCCACGGGCCACGGCCATGCAGTAGGCAAACATCTGCAGCGGGATGACCGCCAGCAGGGGCATCAGCAGGTCGTCGGTATCAGGGATGAGGATCAGCTCGTCGGCTTCGGGAGTTACCTTTTCCTTCAGGCTTTCCCGGCAGACGGCAACCACCCATGCGCCACGGGCCTTGATTTCCCGCAGATTGCTCAGGGTCTTGTCCAGAAGAGCGGTCTGGGTGATGGTAGCTACCACAAGGCGGCCTTCCTGCAAAAGGGCGATGGGGCCGTGCTTCAATTCGCCGGCGGCGTAGGCTTCGCTGAAAATATAGCTGACTTCCTTCAGCTTCAGGGCAGCTTCCAGGGACAGAGCATAGTCCAGGCCACGGCCCACAAAGAACACATGCTTTTTGTGGCTGGCGATGCTGGTAAACTTCTGCAGTTGTTCTTCAGTGCCCAGAGCTTTTTCCACCAGTGCGGGCATCTGGTGCATCTGATCAAGCAGTTCCTGTGCCTTTTCAGAAGCAAGTTCGCCCTTCATTTGTCCAAGAGCCACGGCGATGAGCATCATCAGCTCCACCTGGGTAGTATATGCCTTGGTGCTGGCAACGGCGATTTCCGGACCTGCGTAGGTGTACAGGGTATTTTCGTCGCCCACTTCACGGGCG
The DNA here is from genome assembly GCA_015056145.1 of Clostridiales bacterium. Lineage (GTDB taxonomy): Bacteria > Bacillota > Clostridia > Christensenellales > Aristaeellaceae > Limiplasma. The sequence continues at coordinate 62,077 of SVGY01000003.1, read as the reverse complement.
ATGGTGGAACCCACCACATTGCACACAGCCATGACCTTTGCGCCACGGCGCTTGGCTTCACGGAGTGCTGCGAGGGTGTCGGCGGTTTCGCCGCTCTGGCTCACGGCGATGAACAGTTCGTTTTCGCCGATGATGGGGTCACGGTAGCGGTATTCGCTGGCGATGGCAGCTTCCACGGGAATGCGGGCCAGTTTCTCGATGGCATAACGTCCGGCAACGCCTGCATGGTAAGCAGTGCCGCAGGCCACAATGCTGATCTTTCGCAGGTTCTTTACTTCCTCCACGGTCAGGGGCAGCCAGCTGTAGTCGCCGGGCGTGCCGGAGTAGCGGGGCTCGAAGGTCTTCTTGATGGCTTCGGGCTGCTCATGAATCTCCTTGAGCATGTAGTGAGCATAGCCGCCTTTTTCAGCGCTGCTGAGATCCCACTCCACATGATAAGGCTCGTGGTGCTGCTCGTTGCCGTAAATGTCGAATACTTTCACGCCGCTGCGGTCCAGAACGCCGATTTCCTTGTCCTTGAGGAAGATCACGTCACGGGTATGGCTGAGCAATGCGGGAATATCCGAAGCAATAAAGCCTTCGCCATCCTTGAAGCCGATCACCAGCGGGCTGTCGTTGCGGGCACAGTACACCACATCAGGTTCCCGGGTGCAGATCACGCCCAGGGCGTAGCTGCCCTCCAGCATGGTCATAGCCTTGAGCAAAGCGGCCTTCATGTCGCCTTCATAGAGCTGGTTGAGCAGGTGCGCCACCACTTCGGTATCGGTCTGGCTTACAAACTGTGCACCGTTCATTTCCAGCTGTTTGCGCAGGGAAACATGGTTTTCGATAATACCGTTATGCACAACGGCGATATCGCCCTTCACGTCAGTGTGAGGATGGGCGTTGAGGTCGCTGGGTTCGCCATGGGTGGCCCAACGGGTGTGGCCGATGCCCACGGTTCCGTAAACCGTCTTTTCCTTCAGAAGGTTTTCCAGGTTTTCCAGGCGGCCCTTGGCCTTGCGAACGTTGATCTTTCCATCGCTGCCGATAACGGCCACGCCGGCGCTGTCATAACCACGGTAGGAAAGCCGCTCCAAACCCTCCATCAAAATGGGAGAGGATTCCTGGTTTCCAATATATCCAACAATTCCGCACATAAAACGGTTGCCTCCTTAGGGATGTGATAAACGTATTATAATGTATCATGTCATTCCTCACTTGTCAATACCCAGAAACACCGCCAACGGATCCACGGGCTTTCCCTCCCGGTGGATTTCAAAATGAAGATGGGGCTGTGCATCGCTTTCCGCCAGCACCCCATTGCCCACATGACCAATGGTCTGGCCTTTTACCACCTCATCCCCCTGGCGGACATAATCGGCGCTGCTGAGCCCTGCGTAGACGGATTGATATCCACCCTCGTGACTGATCATCACCGTCAGGCCCTTTTCATTATCCTTCCACACCCTGCTCACCCTGCCGGAGAGGCAGCACTGCACTGGAGTGCCGTATTCGGCTGTGAGATCGATGCCGGCATGAATCTGCCACATGCCGGAGGCAGCAAAAAACTGTGGTTCCTCAAGGCTGAATTCCCTGTCCACAAAGCCCGGGACAGGTTGCTGCAGCTTCAGGGGCGATTCCGTGGGCACAGGTTCAAGCATTTCCGGTGCATTCTGGCTTGCGATCAACTCCCGGGCTTCTTCCAGGGTTTCCGCATTCTGGTTTCCACCGGCGGTTTCCGCCTGTTTTGCGGTCACGATGCGGCTTTCCTCTTCCCGAAGGCGGAAGGTGTATACGGCGCTGATTACAATCACCAATACGCACACCGCCAGCACCACATAAAATCCCTGTTTTTCCATCATCCGGTCATACCAGAGATAGGCCTTTCTCAGGCTTTTTACAAATCTGTTTTGATTTTCCATCGGTTCATCCCTCCATTTTCAAGGATTCCCCCGATGATTACAACCTATTCCCGCAGTCCGATCTTAACCCCGGGATAATAATGCAGCAAAATCTGCCCGCAAGTGGAGCCGCTTGCCGCCATGCTGTTTGCCCCCACCTGGCTCATCCCCACGCCGTGACCGTAACCCCGTTGCTGAAAAGTGACGCCCTCACCATCGGATGCAATGGAAAACCAGGTACTCCTTAACCCCAGCGCCTTGCGCAAGGAGGAGGCTTCCACCAGTGCATCCCCCATTGAAACCTGCCTGACCCGACCGCTGTCCGTATATTCCGTAATGGAAAAACTGCGCCTAAGCTCATCCGCAGAAACATCCATCCCGGGTATGCTGCCGTTTACCGCTGCCGCCATTTGTTCATAGGTAAAGGTGGTTTCCGTAAAAAAACCCCGTGCGCCCTCCTCGCCACGGCTTTCCACGCTTACAAGATATGGCAGCGGCTGCGAAAATACCGCAGCCGCATCCTCGGTTTTTCCTCCGCTCATGGCGTGATACATCACGGTAATAGGCTCCCCCTCATAGGTCATGATCCAGCCCATGGTTTCTTCCACTGCGCCGATGATGCGCTGGCGGTAGAATTCCGTTTCGTCACCCCATTTTTCCCTGCATTCCGTCATGGAAGCATAGCCCTGGCAGCAGCCACTGTCATCACAGATATCTGCCCCGGGATAACTTCTGCATCCGCCGGATTCCTTCTGGCACACTGCCCGTGTGCGTGCGGCCACCGCCTGAGCCTTTAATGCTTCCAGGTGATAGCTGGCTGGCATTTCCGCTGCCACCACGCCGCATACATAGCTTTCCAGCGGCATAGTTGCAATCCCCCCTGCAGTATGCACCTTCAGCTTAATCTGATCGGTACTGTTGCGCCTGACCAGTTCTGCTCCGTCAGGGTCGTCCCCTTCCATGAGGGTGTCTGCGCCCACAGCCCTCTCCCCGGGCATCCACAAAAGAAAAATCCTTTCCATTCTGGATGGAGTCAGCACCCTTGCCTGCCAAAGCGGCGTTTTAACGTCTGCCCACTCCGCACCGGTCAGGGGCGCCCCCATCATCCTCCACACCACTGCCAGAAAAACCAGCAAAGCCCCGATCCACAAGGGCGGGTAATCTCTTTTCATTTGGCATCCCTCCGGCAAATGGTATGCCGCACAGGAAAAAAACAGACCCAGGAAGCAATAATTTACCCTTCAAATCCGTCTTATATGGTAGAATACATTTATTCCTTACGAAAGGAGTCCATGCAAAAGATGCGTACCAATGCCCGAAAACTGCTTTACTTTCTTCTTTGCGCCATTTTTTTGCCTCTGTATGCGCATGCTGAAGCTGTATCCCTGCAAATGGGAGATCAGGGCCCAAGTGTGAAGCAATTGCAGCAAAGGCTTCAATATTTCGGTCTTTTTTCCGGACAGGCGGACGGCGTGTACGGCCAGCAGACTGCCTCCTGGGTGGGCGAAGCCCAGCGACTGCTTACAGAGCTTGGCGGGTACAGCTTTCCCGAAATTGGCCGGGCAGACGAATTGACCCTTTCTTTGATCCATTCCGAAGATGAAACGGTGGAGGCCATCCTCTTCACTCTTTGCCCCGGCAGCCGTGGCGAAAGGGTAAAAGCGCTTCAAAACCGCCTTATCGACCTGGGCATGCTCAGCGGATATGCGGACGGCGCTTATGGCAGCGCCACCCAGGCTGCGGTGATGGAATTCCAGGTATACGCCACCGAGCTGGAGCTGACCACCCTGCCCGTTACCGGCAATGCAGACCCCTATACCCTGGAGCTCATCAACTCCGACCTGAGCGTATACGGTTTCAAGGCCCCGGTCTACTTCGATGAATCCAGGCCGCTGAGCCTCAGCCCGGAGCATCTTTACTGCAAAAGCTGCATTCTCATCGACGGGCCTACCGGCGAGATCCTCTTTGAGATGAACGCTCATACACCCATGTACCCCGCCAGCACCACCAAGGTGCTCACGCTGCTCACCTCTCTGGAATACGGCAATCTCGAAGAGAAGTACACCATACCCGATGCGGCCTCCGAGGTACCTCAGGACAGCTCGCTGGTGCCCGTTTATCCCGGCGAAAAAATGCGGAAGATCGACCTGCTCTACGGCCTCATGATCCGCTCCGGCAACGACGCCGCCAACGCTTTGGCCGTCATAGATGCAGGCAGTGTTGACGCTTTTATGATCCGCATGAACGAAAAAGCCCGGGAGCTTGGCATGTATGAATCCAGCTTCGTCAACCCTCATGGCTATCACGACGAAAACCATTATACCACCGCCTACGACCTGTCCCTGGCAGCCCGGGCCGGGCTTACGGATCCACAGTTCTGCCAGATCGTCACCTGCCTGGAATACACCCTGCCCGCCACCCGGAAGCGTGATTCCCTCACCATCTACAACACTTACGAAATCTTCGACTCCGCTTCCCCCTTCTATATTCCCTATGCCGCCGGGGTGAAAAGCGGCTTCACCTCCATTGCAGGTTTCTGCTTTGTGGGCGCTGCCCAATGGGAGGGCCGAACGCTGATCGCCGTCATTCTGGGCGCCCCCAGCCGCAATGCAGCCTGGACGGATCTCAGCAGGCTCTACGAATACGGCTTTGCCCTTGAATGATCCTTCCATTCAAAAAACCCCGTTTCTTCCAAATGCAACATTGCACCGGAAAAACGGGGTTTTATATTTTTATCTTATTCCTGGTCAAAAGGCAGCCCATCGGCGATCATCCGCTTTTTCAGCCGTCCCATCACCCAGAAATATGCCGGGAACAGGAACAAATCTGCGGCAATCCACGCAAGGGGGCTGGCATAGCCCACGGCCGCAAAACCAAAGGCAGGAATCAGCACAATACCGGCCACGGTTCGGGCCACAAGTTCAAACACACCTGCGAATATGGCATGTTTGGAAAAGCCCACTCCCTGAATGGAGAAACGCACCGTCTGCACAAAAACCAGCGATGTGTAGAAGCACACATTGGTAATGACGAACTGCCTTGCGTCCTTCAGAATGGACGTATCGTTCTCACCGATAAACAGCTTGAGCATGGGGTTTGCAAAAAGAATCACCAACAGCAGCGCCAGAAGGGAGTAGCAGATACCAAGAAGACTGCTGCGCACAAGACCCTTGTGAATACGCTTGAGCTTGCGTGCGCCCACATTCTGGCCTGCAAAAGTGCCCATGGTGCTGCCCAGCGCCTCAAAGGGACATCCCATCAGCTGCAACAGCTTGTTGCCGGTGGATACGGCTGCCACCGTCGCAGGGCCCAGGCCATTTACACCGGTTTGAAGGATAATGCTGCCCACAGCGGTGATGGAGTACTGCATGCCCGTCGGCAAACCCATGTTCATAAGCCGTCCCACATATTCCTTTTCCAGATACCAGTCCTTCTTTTCAAAGATGAGAACATTGCTGCGGCGGATGTACCACACGCACATCAGCGCCGCTGCCAGCTGGGAAATAACCGTCGCCAGCGCTGCTCCTTCCACGCCCGTATGGAACACAAGGATAAACAACAGATCCAGCCCGATATTCAGGAAAGAGGAGATCACCAGATAATAAACCGGCGTGCGGGAGTCACCCAGCGAGCGGATGATGCCGAAAAGAATATTGTACATAAACACGACCGGAATCCCCAGGAAAATAACGATCATGTAGTTATAAGCATATTTCATGATCTCGTCGGGGGTGTTCATCCACTGAAGGATGTTGCGGCACAAAAGGCTCACCACCAGCGTAATGACCACTGCAAAAATTCCCGCCAGTAATATGGCATTCACCACGAAGCGTTTCATCCCGGCATAATCGCCTTCGCCAAATTTCTGCGCAACGGGTATGGCAAAACCGGTACATACGCCCATGCAGAAACCCAGTACCAAAAAATTCAGCGGGCCTGTAGAACCCACGCCTGCCAGCGCATCTACGCCAAGAAAGCGGCCCACCACAATGGTGTCCACCATGTTGTAAACCTGCTGAAAAATGCTGCCAAACAAAATGGGAAAAAAGAAGCCCAGTATCAACTTCGTAGGCGACCCATGCGTCATATCCCGTGTCTTGGCCATATGCATCCTGCCCTTTCCAAACGCCGTATAAAGTGTGCCGAAAACGTTTTAGCTTGCTTACCACGGGTAGTTTACTCGCACGGAGGGCAAATTGCAATAGTTATTTTTAGTTTTTGCAAATACTTTTCAGATGGTTTTCTCCATTGCGGAACGGAACAAAATCCTTATGCTGCACTACTGTGCCAATTCTTTCATCCAGCAAAAAACCTTCCCATAAGCAGCTCATGGGAAGGTTTTACTGTTGCCAAAGGCCATCAGGCTTCTTTCTTGGTTTTGGGAGCAGATTTTGTCTTGCGGGGCTTGGCTGGCTCCTGGCCCTCCAGAATCAGCTTGGGCTTATCCTTGCCCTTAACGCTCTTCTCCGTTACCACTACCTGCTTAACATCCTTGCGGGAGGGCAGGTCAAACATGGTATCCATGAGCACTTCCTCCACAATGGCACGCAGGCCTCGTGCACCGCTCTTGCGCTCGATGGCAAGATGGGCGATCTGCTTGAGGGCGGCAGGCTCAAAGAGCAGCTCCACATGGTCCAGATCCAGCAGATAGCCATACTGGCGAACCAGAGCATTCTTAGGCTCGGTCAATATGCGTACCAGCTGGTTTTCGTCCAGCTGCTCCAGGCTGACCATAATGGGCAGACGGCCCACAAATTCGGGAATGAGGCCGAACTTGATCAGGTCTTCCGGGCGCACCTGTTTGAACACTTCCGTCAGGTTGCTTTCGGTCTGGGATTTCAGCTCAGCGCCAAAGCCCAGGGACTTCTTGCCCACACGCTGCTCGATAATGGGTGCGAGGCCGTCGAAAGCGCCGCCGCAAATGAAGAGGATGTTACTGGTATCAATCTGGATGAACTCCTGATGAGGATGCTTGCGGCCACCCTGAGGGGGTACGTTGGCCACGGTGCCTTCCAGGATCTTGAGCAGGGTCTGCTGCACGCCTTCGCCGCTGACATCACGGGTAATGGAGGGATTTTCGCTCTTGCGGGCGATCTTGTCAATCTCGTCGATATAGACGATGCCACGCTGTGCCTGCTCAATATCATAATCAGCTGCCTGAATGAGCCTCAGCAGGATATTCTCCACATCCTCGCCCACATAGCCGGCCTCGGTAAGGCTGGTGGCATCGGCGATGGCAAATGGCACCTTCAGCAGCTTGGCCAGCGTCTGGGCAAGGTAGGTCTTGCCGCAGCCGGTGGGGCCGATCATGAGGATATTGCTCTTTTGCAGCTCCACCTCGTCCTGCTTGGCGGAAGCGGAGATGCGCTTGTAGTGATTGTAAACCGTTACGGCCAGCGCGCGCTTGGCGGCCTCCTGACCGATGACGTACTGATCCAGCGTTTCCTTGATCTCATGGGGAGTGGGGATCTCGCCATCGAAAGCGGCGGCGGGGCTGGCCAGCATATCGTCGCTGATGATCTCCTGGCACAGCAGGATACATTCGTTGCAAATCTGTACATTGGGCCCAGCAACCATGCGATGCACCTGGTCGCTAGATTTTCCGCAGAAGCTGCAGTGCTTCATCCGGGACTTGCCTTCATCACCTGGCATGATGTCACCTCTTATTTCTGTGCATTACGGGGCTGATAAATTTCGTCGATGATGCCGTACTTCAGGGCTTCCTCGGCGCTCATGAAATAATCACGCTCCACGTCCTGCTTCACCTTTTCCAGATCCTGACCGGTCATATCGGCCATCATCCGGGTCATTTTTTCCTTGGTTTTCATAAGCCATTCCGCACGGATAGCCACATCGGTGGCCTGACCGCTTGCGCCGCCCAGGGGCTGATGGATCATGATCTCGCTGTTGGGCAGAGCCAGACGTTTGCCCTTGGTGCCTGCCATCATCAGGAAAGCGCCCATGCTGGCAGCCATGCCGATGCACACGGTGCGCACGTCAGGCTTGATGTAGTTCATGGTATCGAAAATAGCCATGCCCGCAGTCACGCTGCCGCCGGGGCTGTTGATATACAGGGAAATATCGCTGTCCGGGTTTTCCATTTCCAGAAACAGCAGCTGCGCAACCACAACATTGGCCACGTCGTCATTGATCTCTCCGCCAAGAAATACAATCCTGTCTTTCAAGAGGCGGGAATAAATATCAAAGGAACGCTCGCCACGATTGGTCTGCTCAATAACCATTGGGATCAAACTCATTTCCGTTTCCCTCCTTGGAATACGCTTTGGAAAAAGCGCACCGCAAGATATACTCTTACAGCATATGCAAGCGATGCGCAGCTTATACATTACTTATCAGGCTTCAGCGCCGGTTTCGGTTTCGGCAGCCTTCTTGGTGGTGCGGCGGCGGGTGGTGGGCTTCTTCTCGGCCTCTTCACCTTCAGCGGCCTCAGCCTTGGGGGCAGCCTTCTTGCGGGTGGTCTTGGGCTTGGCTTCGGCGGTTTCTTCGGCCTTCTCGGCTTCGCTCTCAGCCTCTTCAGCCTTGGGGGCGGCCTTCTTGCGGGTGGTGGTCTTCTTGGCGGGCTTCTTTTCCTCTTCGCCTTCGGGCTTTACTTCTTCGTCAGTCACCTTGGCGGTGGACCACATCAGCTCGATAGCCTTGTTGACCTGAGCACGATGCTTGAAGTAATCCAGCTGTTCGGCGCTGAAGTTCTTCTTCAGCTCTTCCACATTCTGGCCCATAGCGGCGGTGTATTCGCCCAGCAGAGCGTCCACATCGGCATCGTCAGCCTCGATGTTTTCGGCCTTGATGATCTCGTCCACAACCAGCTCGGAGCGTACATTGCTCTCGGCCTCGGCACGGTACATATCACGCATCTGAGCTTCGCTCTGGCCCAGGATCTGCATATACTGCTGCATGGAGAAGCCCTGCTGCTGCATACGCCAGGCCATCTGCTGCATCATATCGTCCAGCTTATCTTCCACCATGGGGGCGGGCAGGTCGATCTCAGCATTGGCAACAACCTTCTCGATCAGGGCGGACTTGGTCATTTCTTCAGCCTGAGCATTGGCGGTTTCCTGCAGCTTCTTTTCGATATCAGCACGGAATTCGGCCAGGGTATCGAAATCGCTTACTTCGGCAGCGAAATCGTCATCCAGCTCGGGCAGTTCTTCCTTGGTGATGGCGTGCAGCTTCACATGGAACACGGCGTCCTTGCCCTTGAGGTTTTCAGCATGATACTGCTCGGGGAACTTGACGTTGAGATCCTTCTCTTCGCCAACCTGCATACCCACCATCTGCTCTTCAAAGCCGGGGATGAAAGAACCGGAGCCGATGAGCAGGGTCTGATGCTCGGCGGTGCCGCCGTCAAACTTCACACCGTCCACGCTGCCGGAATAGTCCAGCTCAGCCATGTCGCCGTTTTCAAGAGCACGGTCAGTGATCTCCACGCTGCGGGCAACACGCTTGCGCTCCTGCTCCAGGCGGGCGTTCACTTCTTCTTCAGTCACTTTGCGGACGTTGCGGGTCACTTCCACGCCCTTGTAATCGCCCAGCTTCACTTCGGGCATAACAAATACTTCGGCGCTGAATTCCAGATCCTTGCCAGCTTCCATTACCTGCACGTCCAGCTCGGGACGGCTGACGGGCTTGAGGTCGTTTTCTTCCACGGCCTTCATGTAGGCAGCGGGGAACATTTCTTCCAGAGCATCCTCGAAGAAAACGCCCTTGCCGAACATGTTCTCGATCATTTTGCGGGGAGCCTTACCCTTGCGGAAGCCGGGTACGTTGATCTGCCCACGAAGCTTCAAATAGGCCTTCTGGATAGCTTCTTCAAATTCAGCCGCAGTGGCCTTGAAGGAAATTTTGACTTTGTTGCCGGTGAGTTTTTCTACCGAATGTTCCATTTGTCTTCCTCCTGAGCAGATGGTTCTCTGCCATATTTATCAAAATGCACCATTTGATAGTATAACATGGATTGTTTTGTTGCGCAAGGCCTTTTCTTCCACTTTTATCACTGAAAAAAAGAAACAGCACGATATTCACCATGCTGTTTCCACTAACCGATATTTAACTTATTCCCTCACAAACTCCTCGTAAATGCCACGGATAGCTGCTTCCAGGTCGTTGTCGTCCACACCCACCAGGATGCTCAGCTCGCTGCTGCCCTGGTCGATCATACGCACGTTCACATGAGCACGGCTCAGCGCAGTGAAAAGGCGGGCGGCGGTACCAGGATTGTGCACCATACCACGGCCTACAGTGGCAATGATGCTCATATTGTCGTGAATGGTGAGGGTGTCGGGGGAAGTAAGATCCATAATGCGCTTTACCAGCTTCTCCTTGACGGGGGTCAGCTGGGCGGTGGATACCACCACGCACATGGTATCAATGCCGGTAGGCAGATGCTCGAAGGAAAGGCCCAGTTCTTCGATGGCCTGCAGTACTTTGCGGCCAAAACCAACCTCGCTGTTCATCATGGCCTTTTCCACAGAAACGATGCTGAATCCCTTCTTGCCAGCCACGCCGGTAATAACATAGGGGTTGGGTTCGTCGGTAACGCCGTGCATAATGATGGTGCCATCGTTTTCGGGCTCGTTGGTATTACGGATATTGGTAGGAATACCGGCACGGTGCACCGGGAAAACGCTGTCCTCGTGAAGCACGGCGGCGCCCATGTAAGAAAGCTCCCGCAGCTCACGATAGGTGATGTGGCGGATGGGCTTTGCACCGGGCACGATGCGGGGGTCGGTCATCAGGAAACCGTTTACGTCAGTCCAGTTTTCATAGATATCCGCACCGCAGGCACGGGCCACGATAGCGCCGGAGATATCGCTGCCGCCACGGGAGAAAGTGTGGATCTCTCCATTCCGGATGCTGCCGTAAAAGCCGGGAATCACCGCCCGGGGAACCTGAGCCAGCTTGGCGGACATCACAGTATTGGTGCGTTCGCTGTCAAAGGTACCGTTATCGGCAAAGAAAATCATGTCCTTGGGATCCAGAAATGCGTATCCCAAATAATCTGCCAGAAGCAGACCGTTCAGGTATTCGCCCCGGCTGGCAATGTAATCCTCAGTAACGCCTTTTTCCACTTCTGCTTCGATTTCGTCCAGATATTTTTCAATCTCCACAGAAAGGTTCAGCTGGGATTTGATCTCCATGTAGCGTTCACGAATCTTTGAAAAAACGACACGGAAATCCTCACCGGCCTGTGCGGCCCGGAAGGTTTTATAGAGCAGGTCCGTCACCTTTTCATCCTCGGAAAAACGTTTGCCAGGGGCGCTGGGCACCACATAGCAACGGTCGGGATTCATTTCAACAATGGCACGAACTTTCTGAAACTGCTTTGCTTCCGAAAGCGAGCTTCCGCCAAATTTCACAACAATCTTGCCCATAAGTACTCTCCTTCCAGAGCGTGCGGGACTCATGTCCCCACAAAGTGATATTTTATCCCATTTATGGCAAAAAAGTCAACCCCGGTCATAAAATCCAGGCAAAAGAAAACCATCCCCGGAAAAGGGATGGTACAGTTTATGCAACAAAAGGGCCGTGGTGTAAGGGTTCAGCGGCTTTGTTCCCACTCGCTGCGCAGGATGCTCATCATGCCCAGATCGCAGAAACGTCCTTCCGAATAAAATGCATGGCGTTTGATGCCTTCCAGGACAAACCCTGCCTTGTCATAGCATTTAAGGGCAGATTTGTTTTCCATGTGCACTTCCAGCTCCAGCCTTTCCAGGCCGAGTGTCATAAAAGCAAATTCCTGAAGCAGTTTCAGGGCCTCCACTGCATAGCCCCTGCCCCGGACTTCCTTGCGGCCGATAACCAGGCCGATCTCGCCCTGCCGCAGCCGCCAGTCCACCCGGAATATATCCAGTTGACCGATGTAGCTTTCGTCCGCCTTGTCTGCGATGACGAAGTTGTAGGCATTGTGGCTGGATTGCAGCATGCGGTGCAGGAATTCTTCCGTATCCACGGAGGTTTGCGGAGGCCAGAACCTTGTGGAAAGGTGTTTTATGGTCTCCCTGTCGTTTACCCAGGCACGGATGGATTCATAATCGCTGCTGCGGTATTCCCGCAGCATGATCCTTTCACCAATAAGATGAGGCATCTGTTACTCCTCGTCCTCTTCTTCGTCGTCCAGCAGGGCTTCCATGGTCATACCGGCAGCCATCATGTCCTCTTCTTCCATGGCGGCCATACACTTTTCAAATACCTGCTCGAATTCGTCCTCATCCTCGATGGTGGCGTACACGTCCTCATCGGTTTCTTCGTCCCGGACGATCTTCAGGATGATGGCTTCGCCTTCCTTGCAGTCGTCGGTATCCTCGGTGGCCTCCAGCAGCACATAATATTCGCCGTTGTGTTCCACGGTCATCAGATGTTCAAAATTCACGTCATTGCCGTTTTCGTCCTGAAGCTGCACCATGTGTTCGTTATGTTCGCTCATTGTATGCCTCTTTCCTTTGCATCACCGGGATGCAAGATATTGTTCCAGAATCACCGCCGCCGCCAGCTTGTCCACATACTGCCTGCGATCTTCCCGGCGCACACTGCCGCCGATAAGCACCCGTTCTGCGGTAACGGTGGTCATTCTTTCATCCTGATAAAATACGGTCAGTCCTGCTTTTTCCAGTACCTGACCAAAAGCCATGGCCTTTTCAACCTGAAACCCCCGGGTGCCGTCCATGTTAAGGGGCAGCCCCAACAGTACCTGATCGGTTTCATAACGGCTGCAAAGTTCCTGTACATAGCGGCTGTCCGGGCCCCAGCCCACCCGCTTGTATACCTCCAGCGGCTGAGCGATGGTCCCTGTGGGGTCAGAAACCGCAACGCCGATGCGCACGTCCCCCACATCCAGAGCAATAATCCTCGCCATTATTTATCCAGCCCCTGCAGATATACCCGCACAAGCTCCTCCATGATCTCGTCCCGTTCCAGACGGCAGATCATGCTCCGGGCCTGACCGTAGCTGGTAATATAGGTAGGATCGCCGGAAATCAGATATCCCACAATCTGGGTCACAGGGTCGTAGCCCTTGGATTGCAGTGCACGGTATACATGGTTCAGAATATCTCCCGCATCCCTTGCGGCGCCTTCCACAACGGGCGTAAATTTGGCAGTTCCGTTCTCCGTCACGAAAGAACCCCCTTCTTGTTACTATTCATGATTATTGTACACCAAACTTTTACAATTGAAAAGAGATTGACCAGGATTTTACAAAAACAAATCAATTTCTGTATGGTTTGAACTTTTTTGCAACTGCGGACTGGATTTGCGCATCCTGTGCATCGTTGGCAAAACCAGCCTGCTCTGTTTTTCCCGGATTTGCTTAACTCCAATGCTACAGAAAAAGAAAAACGATTCCCCATCCTGAAAAACATATAAAAAACACTGTCTTCTCTGCAGAAAATATCTGCAAAGCAGAGAAATTCTCCTTTTCCCGTTTGACCGTCGGTGCTATCTGCGATATAATATCTATTTGTGTTCATCCCTGGAAGGAGAGGAGGGAATCCCCATGAAAGGCGATCATTTCCGGCCTTCCCTGCCCTTTTTGCTGACAGGTACGGTGCAGCAGGGAAAGGCCCTGGGCAGCCAGCTTGGTTTTCCCACTGCCAACATTGCCTACAGGCCGGAGGGACAAGGTTTCCCCGAAAACGGCGTATATGTGGCAGTAGCCCGCCTGAAGGGCGAAAACTACCTCGCCATCCTCAATCAGGGCTATCATCCCACCTTGCCGGAAGGCATGCCCACGGTGGAGGCACATCTCATCGGTCTTCCATGGCAGCCCCTTTACGGCGAAGAACTATGCCTTGAATACCGGCATTTTCTTCGTCCCGAACAAGCTTTTCCCAGCCTCGAAGCCCTGCGCAGTCAGCTTGACGCAGACCGGGAAAGCGCCCTTGTTTACGCCGGCGAACACTGCCCGGAGCTTATTCCCGGGGCATATCGGCAGCGTTGACTCATCCCCCGCATTTTTAAAGGAGTGGATTCCCTCATGGAAAAAAACATCCTTCCCATCCAGCTGAAGGACGTTTCCTACTGCTATGAGCCGGAGGCAGAACCGGCGGTAAGCCATGTTTCCCTTGATATCGAGCCCGGCAGCTTCGTGGCGGTGCTCGGCCACAACGGCTGCGGCAAAAGCACGCTGGCCAAACTGATGAACGCCCTTTTCCTTCCCACGGAAGGCCAGGTGCTTGTCTGCGGTATGGACACCGCCGCCGAGGAAAAGGTATGGAACATCCGCCGCCATGCAGGCATGGTTTTCCAGAACCCGGACAACCAGATCGTTGCCAATGTGGTACGGGAAGACGTTGCCTTCGGCCTTGAAAACCTTGGCGTTCCTCAGGATGAAATGATCGAGCGGATCGAAGCGGCCCTGGGCGCCGTGCGGATGTCCGCCTTTGCAGAGCGTGCGCCCCACCTGCTCAGCGGCGGCCAGAAGCAGCGGGTAGCCATTGCAGGCGTGCTGGCCATGGAGCCGGATGTGCTCATCATGGACGAATCCACCGCCATGCTGGACCCTGCCGGCCGGGAGGATGTGCTGCAAACCGTACACCTGCTCAACCGGGAAAAGGGCATCACCGTGGTATGGATCACCCACTTTATGGAGGAAGCTGCCACCGCCGACCGCATCGTGGTCATGGACAAAGGCTCCATCGCCATGGACGGCACGCCCCGGGAAGTGTTTTCCCAGGTGGAAAAAATGAAGGCGCTGGGGCTGGATGTGACCCCCATGTCGGAAATGGCCATGGAACTTCGCAAGCAGGGCCTGCCCCTCTCCAACGATATTCTCAACGTCAGCGATATGCTAAAGGAGCTGAAAGAAACGCTATGCCCATCCAAATCGAGCATCTGACCCATGCCTATATGCCGGACAGCCCCTTTACCGCCATTGCCCTGGAGGATGTGAACCTCACCATCGAGGATGGCGAGTTCATCGGCCTTCTGGGCCATACCGGTTCCGGCAAAACCACGCTGGTGCAGCACCTGAACGGCCTCCTGAAGCCCACCTCCGGACGGATCGTGGTGGATGGGCTGGACATCACCGAAAAAGGTGTCAGCCTGATCGAAGTACGCAAAAAGATCGGTCTGGTTTTCCAGTACCCCGAATATCAGCTCTTTGAAGAAACAGTAGCCAAGGACGTGGCCTTTGGCCCTAAAAACATCGGCCTTGCCCAGGAGGAGATCGACCGCCGGGTACGCCACGCACTGGAACTGGTCGGCCTTGATTATGACGACGTGGCCGACAGATCTCCCTTTGAGCTCAGCGGCGGTCAGATGCGCCGTGTGGCCATTGCCGGCGTGCTTGCCATGGAACCTACGGTACTCATTCTGGACGAGCCCACCGCAGGCCTTGATCCCGCAGGCCGCCACAGCATTCTCGGCATGATCCGGGAACTGCATCAATCCGGGGGCATCACCATCATTATGGTAAGCCACAACATGGATGATATTTCTACCCTGGCCACCCGCCTTGTTGTAATGAGCCGGGGCCGCATGGTGCTTACCGGCACGCCCCGGGAAGTATTCCAGCAGGCTGATCTGCTCACCTCTGTGGGGCTGGGCGTACCTCAGGCTGCTCAGCTGGCGGATCAGCTTATCGCCGAAGGCTACGATCTTCCCAGGGGCCTCTATACCCAGGAGGAACTTATTGAAGCCATTCTGTCCCTCCGTGGAAAGGAGGCGGGCGCATGCTGAAAGATATCACCCTGGGCCAGTACATGCCCGGCAATTCCGCCATTCACAGGCTGGATCCCCGAACCAAAATATTGCTTACCCTTCTCTATATTGTAATGGTGTTCTTTGTTTCCAGCCCGGTGTGGTACATTTTTCCGCTGATCTACATCCTGCTGTGCGCAAAGCTTTCCGGCATCAGGGCAAGGCAGCTTCTGTCCAGCGTAAAACCGCTGCGATTCCTGCTGATCCTTACCTTTATCCTCAATCTGTTCTTCTCCAGCGGCAGTACTACGCTCTTTCAGTGGCGTTTTCTGCGCATCAGCAAAGAAGGCCTGATGACGGCCATCCACTTCTGCATGAGGCTGATCTTCCTTGTGACCGGCACCGCCGTGCTCACCCTGACCACCTCCCCCATCGCCCTGTGCGACGGCATCGAGAGCCTGCTGAAACCACTTTCCAAAATCGGTTTCCCTTCTCACGAGCTGGCTATGATGATGTCCATCGCCCTGCGCTTCATTCCCACCCTTACCGAGGAAGCGGACAAAATCCAGAAGGCACAGATGGCCCGTGGCGCAGATTTTGAAAGCGGAAATCTCATCAAGCGTGCCAAGGCGATGATCCCCCTGCTGGTGCCGCTGTTCGTCAGCGCCTTCCGCCGGGCGGGCGACCTGGCTATGGCCATGGAAAGCCGCTGCTATCACGGCGGCGAAGGCCGTACACGCCTCCGGGTGCTGAAGTACCAGAAAAACGACCTGTGGGCAGCGCTTGTGAGTATTGCCTTCCTGGCCGTTACCATTCTTTGCGGAAAGTTGATTCAGCTATGACAGATTTACCTCCCCTCATCAAGGATTCCAGCCCGGAGGGCAAACACCGGGTGCTGATCACCGTCAGCTACGACGGTACCGCCTACGCCGGATGGCAGCGGCAGCAGAACGCCCTTGCGGTGCAGCAGGTAGTGGAGGAAGCGCTGTCTTCCCTCACCGGCGAAAGCATCACCGTGACCGGCTCCAGCCGCACCGATGCAGGGGTGCACGCCCTTGGGCAAATGGTGCATTTCGATACCGCCAGCCGCATTCCGGCGGACAAGTATCCCTTTGCACTGAATACCTGTCTGCCTGCGGATATCCGGGCCCTGCAGGGGAGGGACGTCGCTCCCTCTTTCCATGCCCGCTTTGACGCCAAGGGGAAAAAATACACCTATCGTATTCACAACGCTCCCCATGCCAGCGCCCTTTACCGCAATCTCTGCGCCCATGTGCCTCAGAAGCTGAACTTTGATCTTATGAAAAAAAGCCTGAATGACTTGATCGGCACCCATGATTTTGCAGCTTTTCAGGCAGCAGGCGGCACAGCCAAAACCACCGTTCGTACCATTCACGACGTGGCTCTTGACAAATCCGGCTGCGACCTCACCCTGACCATTCGTGGCAACGCCTTTTTGTACAACATGGTGCGCATCATCGCTGGAACCATGCTGGATATCGGTATGGGCCGCCTGCCGGAAGACGCTTTCGCCCGTGCCATTGTAACCGGCGACCGCCTGGCGCTGGGCATTACGGCCCCCGCATGCGGGCTGGAGCTAACAGAGGTTTATTACG
Organism: Clostridiales bacterium; assembly: GCA_015056145.1. Lineage (GTDB taxonomy): Bacteria > Bacillota > Clostridia > Christensenellales > Aristaeellaceae > Limiplasma. Next base: position 44,922 of record SVGY01000003.1, on the reverse strand, counting down.
AATAAATCAATTCCGCCCATTTGGGGCGGTTTTTTGTTGAAGTAAATCCATTCTTTGCGCATATTCTTCCCATCCAAAAAAATACACTTGAAAAACAATTTACATATGTTATAATCATAACAAAGGATACGTCCCAAAAGACAAAGCACATTGCCAAAGAGCCTCACTCCTCTTTTCCGGTGTGTTCCTGTTTTTTGTGTGCGTAAGATGTTATGCGAAATCATCAGAAAGAGGGAGAATCCATGGAACAGAACCAGAGTACTGCCCCCACCCCTGAAAAGAAACAACGCAAATTCGGCATACGGGATTGTCTGGCCTATGCCGCCGGCGATCTTGGCTGCAACATGAGCTTTGCCCTGAAAGGCACCGTGCAAACCTTCTGGCTGGTTTACATGATGATGGAAACCGGCCTGCTGTCCCTGCTGTTGCTGTTGGTGCAGATCTGGGATGCCGTAAACGATCCCATGATCGGTACCCTCATCGACAACGATCACCGCAACTATAAGCATGGAAAGTATAAGCAGTACATTTTCATCGGTGCATGCGGCCTGCTCATTGGCGGCGCAGCGGTGTTCATGCCCTTCCCCAATGCCAGCGTGGTTGTGAAGGCTGTGCTGTTCATCCTGGGCTATGTAATCTGGGATGCCTTCTACACCATCGCAAACGTCCCCTACGGCTCTATGCTGTCCCTGGTAACCGAGGACGTGGGCGAGCGTGCTCAGTTGTCCACCTGGCGCTCCATCGGCTCCATGATCGGCAACATCCTTCCCATGGTGATCCTGCCCATGCTGATCTGGCAGAAAGTCACCTATGACGGCACCGACAGTTTCCTCAGCAAGATCGAAATTCCTGAAGGCGTTGACAAGGCTTTGTTCCTGATCAACCCCGAAACCAAAGCTCCTTATGAGATCGGCGACGCAGTTCTCAGTCCCACCACCGGCAAGCAGGTGGAGATCCTGCTGGGCGAGCGTGTGTTCTGGGCAGCCCTCATCATGGGCATTCTGGGCTTCATTGCCTTCATGTTCATGCTGAAAACCATCACCATCCGTGTGGACGAAAACACCGTAAAAGCCAACGAGTACACCGAAAAATTCAACATTTTCCAGGCTTTCGTCAAGTTTATCAAGAACCGTCCCGCCGTGGGCGCCACGCTGGCTGCCATGGGTATGTTCCTTGGCATGAACGCTGCCACCACTGCCAATACCATCATGTTTGCCACTTATTTCAACATGGCCTCCTTGTCCGGCCTTGTGCAGATGATCGGCTTCCTGCCCATGTTCATCTTCATGCCCTTCATTACCAAGATCGTTAAGAAATACGGCAAAAAGGAAGCTTCCGTGTTTGGCACCGTCGTTTCTCTGGTGGGCGGCGTGATTATGCTCGTCTTCCCCCTCATCAGCAATGTGAACATTGCTCTGATCGTATATCTGCTGGGCCTGTGCGTATTTGGCGTGGGTATGGGCGTGTACACCTGCGTATCCTGGGCCATGATGGCAGATGCTATCGACTACAACGAATGGAAATACGGCACCCGTGAAGAAGGCACCGTTTATGCGCTGCATTCCTTCTTCCGCAAGCTGGCTCAGGGCATTGGCCCCTCCATCGTGCTGCTGATCATGGGTGTGCTGGGTTACGAGGCCAAATTCGGCACCATTGGCCAGAGCCCTGCAACCGCCAAAAACATGTGCTGGCTGGTTGCCGGTCTGTATCTGTTCAGCGCCGTTGTGCAGTTTATCGGCCTTGCCGTTGTGTACAATCTGGACAAGAAGACCCTGGCCAAAATGAACGCTGATCTGGGCCGTGAGAGCGAAGAACCCAAAGATGCCGAGACTGTCGCCATCGAAGCAGCTCCCGCCGAATAATTCACCATATCTCAGGAGGTAATCAAACCAATGCGCACCATTATCAACCTCAACGAGGGCTGGCTTTTTGAAAAAGGCGTGACCGCCTTTGCCTCCCCCGAAACCGTCAACCTGCCCCACAGCTGGAATGCCGTAGACGGCCAGGATGGCGGCAACGACTATTTCCGTGGTTCCTGCCTGTACCAGAAAAAACTGAACAAGGCTGACTTGCCCGAGGCTGACCAGTACTATCTGGAAATCCGTGGCGCAAACTCCTCTGCGGACGTTTCCGTCAACGGCAAGCAGCTGGCCCACCATGACGGCGGTTATTCCACTTGGCGTGTGGATATCACCGAAGCTCTGGCCGACGAAAATGAAATCAACATTCTTGTGGATAACGCACCCAACGAGACAGTCTATCCCCAGATGGCAGATTTCACCTTCTACGGCGGCCTGTACCGTGATGTAAACCTGGTCTGCGTCAACAAGACCCATTTCGATCTGGACTACTTTGGCGGCCCCGGCCTTAAGGTGACCCCCGAAGTGACTGGAACGGATGCCAAAGTGGAGCTGGAAGCCTATGTGACCAATCCCGCCGAGGGTCAGACCCTGCGCTTTACTGTGCTGGATAAGGAAGGCAATACCGTAGCAGAGGCCGAAACCACCGAAACCAAAGCCGTGCTGGATATCGCCGGTGTGCATCTCTGGAACGGCCGCAAGGATCCTTACCTCTACAAAGCCGAAGCCTCCATCGTGGTGAACGGCGAAGTGGTGGATACCGTAGCCCTGCGCTTCGGCTGCCGCACCTTCAAGATCGATCCCGAAAACGGATTCATCCTCAATGGCGAGGAATATCCCCTTCGTGGCGTAAGCCGCCACCAGGACCGCTGGGGTGTGGGCAATGCCCTTTTGCCCTGCCATCACGAAGAGGACATCGACCTCATCATGGAAGTGGGCGCAACCACCATCCGTCTGGCCCACTACCAGCACGATCAGTACTTCTATGATCTGTGCGATGAAAAGGGTCTGGTCATCTGGGCGGAGATCCCCTACATCTCCAAGCATATGCCCACCGGCCGGGCAAACACCATTTCCCAGATGAAGGAACTGGTCACCCAGAATTATCATCACGCCTCCATTGTGGTATGGGGCCTTTCCAACGAAATCAGCATCGGCGGTGCCGACGAAGATCTGCTGGAAAACCACCGCATCCTCAATGATCTCTGCCATGAAATGGACAAAACCCGCCTGACCACCATTGCAGCCGTGTCCATGTGCAAGATGGATGATCCCTACCTGCTGATTCCCGATGTAGTCTCCTATAACCACTACTTTGGCTGGTACGGCGGCGAAACTTCCATGAACGGCCCCTGGTTTGATAAGTTCCACGCCACCCATCCCAATATCCCCATCGGCTGCTCCGAGTATGGCTGCGAGGCGCTGAACTGGCATACCTCCGATCCCATTCAGGGTGACTATACCGAGGAATACCAGTCCTATTACCACGAAGAGCTTATCAAGCAGCTGTTCACCCGCAAGTATATGTGGGCTACCCATGTATGGAATATGTTCGACTTCGGCGCAGACGCACGCAGCGAAGGCGGCGAAAACGGCCAGAACCACAAGGGTCTTGTCACCATGGATCGCAAGTACAAGAAGGACTCCTTCTATGCCTACAAGGCATGGCTCAGCGATGATCCTTTCGTGCACCTGTGCTCCAAGCGTTACATCGACCGTGTGGAAGATGTAACCAAGGTAACCGTGTACTCCAATCAGCCCGAGGTGGAACTTTTCGCCAACGGCGTATCCCTTGGCAAGAAAACCGCTGAGGATCACTTCTTCAAGTTTGACGTGCCAAACGCCGGCGAAACCAAGCTGGAAGCCGTTGCGGGGGATCTGCGTGACGAAAGCATCATCCGCAAGGTGGATACCTTCAATGAGGAATATCGCCTCAAGGAAGAGGGCGCTATCCTCAACTGGTTCGATATCACCACCCGGGAAGGCTACCTGTGCCTCAACGATAAGATGAGCGAAGTTCTCAAGCCTCTGCGTGGTAAGCTCCTCTTTGCCAAACTGGCCAAGAAGGTGCTCAGCGGCGGTAAGAAGAAGGGCGAAAAAGGCCGTGTGAAGGCCGCAGGTTTCGACCTGAAGGCCACCCCCGAAATGATGAGCATGATGGGCGGCTTTACCGTGCTGCGCCTGCTTACCATGATGGGCGGCTTTGCCAACGCGAAGTTCACCAAGGAAGAACTCCTTGACCTGAACGCCAAGCTGAACAAAATCCGTAAAAAGAAATAAACCACCTATGCACACTGCTCCCTGCACCGTTTTCATGGTGCAGGGATTTTTTTGCAGGCACAATCCCACCCATTGCGCTTCTTTTGCATCTTTTCTTCCCAGAAGAAAAGATGGCCCCCGGCAGGGCCGCCGGAGGCACACTCCTTTTCTGCGCACAGTTTGCAGGCTCCGCCCGCATCGGCAGAAGAATGCTCTCCCGCACTCCCCTCTCGCTTTCCCATTGCGCTTCTTTTGCATCTTTTCTTCCCAGAAGAAAAGATGGCCCCCGGCAGGGCCGCCGGAGGCACACTCCTTCTCTGCGCACAGTTTGCAGGCTCCGCCCGCATCGGCAGAAGAATGCTCTCCCGCACTCCCCTCTCGCTTTCCCATTGCGCTTCTTTTGCATCTTTTCTTCCCAGAAGAAAAGAAGGCCCCCGGCAGGGCCGCCGGAGGCACAAAACTACTTTTCAAAGCACATCTTCATCATCAGACAAAGCGCACCCTCTTCATCCGTGTACTCGTATTCTTCCTGAAATCCCGCCTTCCGGTAGCATTTCACAGCCCGGATATTGGCCTTTTCCGGGTCGATAAAAAGTTCCTTGGTTTCGGGATGTTTCTGGAGGATGATTGCCGTCATCTGCCTTAATGCTTCCGAGCCAAAACCACGGTTACGCTCTGCTGCTGTTCCAATCCACATGTCCAGCCCGATTCTGTGATCATCTGCCAGATAATACTGAATGAAACCGATGGGCTCACCCTTGCGCAGAATAAAATACGGAAACACATCCACAGGGTTCTTGATTCGTGCACCGTATTTCTCAATCACACGTTCCAGTGAAACCGGCGGTTCGCCCCTTTTATCGCACCAGACCCACTGCTGCAGTTCCGGTTCGTGAAACCAGGACTGCAGAGCAGTGTAATCGGCGTTTGTATCTTCCATAGGGCGAAGGATAATCGTATCCATCTTATTCAAAAATCCGGTATTCCCCGGCCATCATCAAAAGGCAGAAGAAATACAGACAGTTGTCGTAATAACGACGTCCGCCGGTGCGCAGAGGCGTTTCCCAGAAGAACTTTACCCAGCGCTCCTGCCTCGGGTTGTCGGTTGCCAGAGAACCGGCCGCTGTGGTGGCGATCACCGCCACGGGATGCATGGCGGGTTCACTGGTTTCACGGCCGTCCAGCATGTAGGCCTTGTAAGGCTCACGACCCCAGAGGAATTGCTGCAGATGGTCAATGATCTCCGCATATTCAGGCCGTTTGCCAAACCAGGCGCTGTCCAGACCAATATTCATGGCAACACGATAGGCATCGCTGTAGAAATCAAAATCCTTGCGGAACATATGCCTGGGCGTTCCGTCATACTCCGCATACTCAGCAGCCATGCCCGTAACCGGATGGCTGGATTTCAACAGATATTGCCGGCTGTTGTCAGCGACCTGCTGCCAGAACGCACGATCTTCTTCATCGGCCCAACGGGCAAAAAGGCTGTAAAAATGCGGCAGATGGTAAGACGGATCAGAAAAATCAGCCTCGGGCACAAAACGGATCAGCTTGTTTTCCGGTGCCCACATAGCCCGGCCATCCTCCACCAGTTCATGCTGGTGCACACAGTGCCGCAGGATGTCCCTTGCCTGTACGGAATAGTCATAAGGCGCTTCCTTGTCTCCCCAGCGTTTGGAGGCAAAAAACAGCGCCATGGCGTAGTACTCTTCGCCGTCGGGAGCAGGGCCCTGGGCATTGCGCCGTCCCTCAGGATTCACCGACCAGGCGAAATAGCCCTGATACTTGCCATCTTCATGCCACATGTATCGCTTGGAAAACATCCACAGCTTGTCAAAAATATCTTGACGGTCCATCTGCACAGCCATCATCATGCCATAGCTCATGCCCTCGGTGCGGGCATCCACGTTGCCGGTGTCCATCATAAAGGCGCTGTCTTGATCCAGTTCAAAATAAAACTTCTCGTTTTCATCAAAAAAGATGGTGTCAAATGTTTCCCGGATTTTCTTCTGTACTTCCAAGGCGGGAATGCCATATTTCACAAAAAGGTTTTCCATCCTAATGCGCTCCCTTACAGTGTATCTTATTGATTTTCGTTACCCAGCTGTATCCTGCGGTACTGCGTGGGCGACATACCCTTGCGCTCCCTGAAGATGCGGTTGAAGGTGGCAATGCTGCCAAATCCTGCCCGAAGCGCAGCCTCCGTTACCGGCAGTGCAGGGTCTGCCAAAAGCTGCTCGCACAGCAGCATGCGCTGCTCAAGGCAGTATTCGTAAAAACTTTTTCCTGATAATTCCTTGAAAAACCTTGCAAAGTGGTTCTTGCTGTATCCGGCATAACGGGCTGCATCCTCAAGGCTCAGTTTTTCATGGCAATGATCGCCAATGAAGCCGCACACATCCAGAAAACGGGCCATTCGATCCTGCTCCGGGTCTCTGACTGCGCTGCTTCCGCTTTTTTGCTCCACAAGTCGCCTGCCAATCAGCAAAAGCATTTCCTCCATGATCAGGCGCATCATTTCCCCAGCAAAGCAATCGCCCTGCCCGTATTCCTCCGCCGCACGTTTCATCAGCCCGGAGGCTGCCTGATGCAGCCAGCCGTCCTTTTCAGGGGTCAGAAGCAGGCTCGGGTAAAAGCTGCCCAGAATGGCGCTCATACCCTTGAGGCGGCATACTTCCTCCCGCTCCACCATGAATATGTATCTCAGGCCCGTTTCCGGGGCGAATATTTCGTGCACCATGCCGGAGGGAATCAGCAGGATATCCCCGGGCCGCAGCAGATGACGCTCCTCCCCCACCAAAACCACATATTCGTTTTCCACCGGCTGGATAATCTCAAAGGAGGTATGCCAGTGCTGGGGATAATCGTCGCTTTGCCGGTTGGAATAGAGCCGCACCCTTTCCCCGGTGTGGTGTTCCAGCTGGCGCAGGCTTCCGAGGGAACTGTCCACGGCTCTTCACCCCGCTTCATTGTTTTTTTGGAGAGTTACCAAACATGCAGCACGTTGTGTACCTTTTCTCCGGCAGCCTCTGCCTTGGCCCGTTCGATATTCCAGGCGATATGTTCCCGCAGATCTTCCCAGGCATCGAATTTAAGCCCAAAGACCTCTTCCATTTTCTTTACGCCGTACAGAGTGTGCTGTCCCTCCTCGTCGGGCGTGGTGATCTTGCTGGGCGATTCAGGCACCATTTCCTTGGCCACCTTGGCAATATCGTACCAGGAAACATAGTTGTGGCTCAGTGCAAAGAAAATCTGCTCATTGAGATCGCTTTCCGCCAGCTTCAGGTACAACTTTGCAATCTGCTGTCCGGAAAGGAACTGGGTGCCGTCGTTGATGGACCAGTCAATATCCCGGCCGGCTACGATATCCTCAGCAATCTTCTTGAAGCGGGTGTCGGACTGGGAAGCGCCTCCTTCCACCGCAGGGTTGGAGTAGGTGTATCCAGGACGGATAATGTTGCGGCGCATTTTCACCTGTGTGCTGCCGTTGCCCTGGGAACCGTAATAATGCCGGAAGCCCAGCACATAGGCCTCGGAAGCTGCCTTGGTAGCGCCGTAGAGGTTCTCAGGCAGGCAGCACTTGGTCTCGTCCATATCGGGGCGCAGCGGGCCTGCAGCAGCAGTGGAGCTGGTGTAGACAAAATTCTTCACACCGGCTTTTTCCGCAGCATCCAGCAGGTAGGCGGTCACCCGGGTATCGTGATCCAGCATTTCCAGAGGATCGTTACCCCAGCCAAGGGCAATGTGCACCACAACGTCGCAGCCCTGCAAGGCTTTGCCCATCACGTCCAGCTCCAGAATGTTTCCCTTTACCACTTCCACGTTTTCCATGGTTTTGTAGGCGGGAATCCTGTCGGGTGTACGGGTAAGCAGCACAACGCTGTGCCCGGCGTCCAAAAAGGCTTTTGTTACATACTGTCCAATGTTTCCAGTGCCGCCGGTAATAAATGCCTTCATATAAATAACAGCTCCTTTTTGTCATTTTTTTGCAGAGTATCACAACTGCCGCCATTTTGCAATGGGTTTGTTGAGTTTTGTACAAGGAAATGCTATACTTTTTCCCGGGGTTGCAATCACAAAAATAAGGATGATTACAATGCAAAAACACGAGCCATTCATTCGCCGCTGTTATGAGCTGGCGATAAATGCAGGCAAAAAGGGCTATGACACCTTTGGGGCGTTGCTGGTTGCCGACGGAAAAATCCTCGAAGAAGCAGAAAACACCGCCGATTATGAAAAGGGCCTCTTTGGCCATGCAGAGTTCAATCTGGTCAGCAAATGCGCCAACCGCTATCCGGACAGACTTCTGAAAAACGCCACGCTGTACACCAGCTGCGCTCCCTGCGAACGCTGCCTTGCCGCCATCGCCTCCCTGGGCATCAGGGACATCGTTTACGGCGTATCTTATCAATCCTTTGCGCTGCTCCTGCCCTTTACGCCTGCACATCCTGATTACGAATCCATCTACCGCCAGATGGGGATGGAGCTGCATCTGAGCGGCCCGGTGATGGAAAATGACGGCATGCATGTGTTTGAGTACTGGGGCGGCCAACACCGCCCGCTGGAGGAACTGCTTGAGGAAAGTGCAGAAATGCGTGCCAATGCAAAAAACGGATGATGTACCTTATTCCACGCAATAAAAAACATCTGTTTTATTTTCATATGATCTGTGCTATACTCTGAAAAAACGCACCCTTCGTGCGCCCTGTTTTCAGGCTGAAATAAGGAGGTTTTTTCATGAATTTTACCGAAATCGCCAATAACCGTCAATCCTGCCGCAGCTACGACGAAAACCGTCCCGTAGAGGCTGAAAAGCTTCAGGCTATCCTGGAAGCCGCCCGTCTTGCCCCCTCCGCCTGCAACGCCCAGCCTTACCACCTGACGGTGTGCCGTGGAGAAAAAGCCAGGGAGGTAGCCAAGGCCACCACCGGCATGGGCATGAATAAATTCGCTCCCTCTGCGCCCATTCAAATCGTTATTTCCGAAATGCCCCGGGCAAAAACCGTCGCCCTGGCCGCCAAGGTGAAAGGCAACGACTGCCTGCCTTACGATATCGGCATCGTAACCGCCTATATCACCGCCGAAGCCGCCGCACAGGGGCTTGGCAGCTGCATCATCGGCTGGCTGGACGACAAGAAAATCCGCAGTATCATCGGCCTTGACCAGCCCGTGCGCCTGGTCATCACCCTTGGCTACGCCACCGAGGGCGACCCCCTGCGCCAGAAAAAGCGCAAGGCCATGGAAGAACTGGTCACGATTCTGTAAGGCTTTTCACAAATCCCTCTGCAAATAAAGGAGAAAAAAATGAATCAAATCATCGATGCCGCAAAGGCTTTGTTTGCCTTGGAAAAATATGAGCTTTTTCCTGTGCCCGGTCATGAAGGCGGAAGAAACCTCCTTTTCCTCTGCCGCCTGAACAGCGAAAATCAGGCTGTTCTCCGTGTGTCTCCCCTGCCCGACCGCCGGGAAGCAGACTATCTGGCAGAAACGGAGTTTGTCCGCTACCTCAGCCAAAACGGCGCACCGGTGGCGGATGTGCTTCCTTCCGTAAACGGCAAACTGGTGGAAAAAATGACCCACGAGGGAAATCCCATCTACCTGAGCCTTTTTGCCTGTGCCAAAGGTATGCTTCTGGCCCACAACGGCTACCGCTACCGGGATAACGCGCCTTTGGAAGAGTATTTCTACAACACCGGCAAGACTTTGGGCCACATCCACCGTCTTTCCAAAACCTATGCGCCCACGCACCGCAGAAGCGATTATTTCGACAAATACAACATGGACAATCTCAACCGTCTCATTCCCGATGAATACGCCGTGCTGAAAGCCGCCATTTCAAAGCGGCTGGATGCTTTCCGCGCCCTGCCCGTTACACCGGAGAGCTACGGCCTTATTCATTTCGATTTCAGCGATGGCAATTTCCACATCGACATGAGCAACGGACAAATAACGGTTTTCGATTTTGACAACTGTATGTATTGCTGGTATATGTTCGACCTGGCCAACCTGTGGACTCACGGCGAAGGCTGGTGCCGTTTCCTGCCGGACGGTGCAGCGCGAATGAAGTACATGGAGCATTATTTTTCCCGCATTCTGGAAGGTTACAGAAGCGAAACCGAACTTTCCGACGAAATGCTTTGCCGGCTGCCCCTGTTCATCGACATGGTTCTAATAGAAAACATCGTGGATGAATTTGAATGCTGCGCCCGGGAAAACGAGCTGCCCGATGAAGAAGATATCGGCAACGCGGCCCGCTGCCTCATTGAAAACATTCCCTACGCCGGTCTTGGTGAAGACTGAAAGGAAAAAATCTTCCCCCGCCCCTGCTGCCTTTGAGCCGCGGGGACGGGGGAATTTCTTCATCTCGTCAGTTTTTTCATCCAGTCAAAGCGGTTCACCTTCACCACCGCCACAAAGCACTTGAGGATCTGATCGCATTTCAGGCAGGTAAAGGTGACCCACGCAGGGGCGCCCAGCCATGCCGCCAGAAAGGCTGAAGGCAAAACCACCAGAAACACAAAGATCGAATCATTCCGAAAAACAAAGGATATATCTCCGCCGGATTTCACCAATCCAAAAAGGCACGGCATCTGATAGCAGGTACCTACCAGCGTGATGCAAAGCACCCTTGCAAAGGTGAGCGCATGGGCGGCAGCCTGGCCGGAAATGCCGCCGTACAGCCCAACAAAAGGCCTGCCGATGATATACACCGCCGCACCCGTAATCAGGCCCACGCCCAGAAAAAGGATCTGCGTAGTGCGGGCGTATTCCTTCATCAGTTCCACCTTGCCTGCGCCAACGGTTTTGCCCGTAATCAGCCCCACAGCAGAAGCAAGGCCGTTGATAGTGATATATGCAAGGGAATTGAGGGTATTGGCGACGCTGACCGCCGTAATGACCGCAGCATCATAGCTGCCCATGATCTTGGAATTGCACATCATATTCACAGCCCAGACGAGCTCCCCGGCCACCAGAGGCAGGCCATAGCGGAAAAAATCCCGGATCAGGGGCTTCTCCCGGAGAAAAACGTCTGCCAGCCGGAGGCCAAGCCGTTTGTCCTTTACAAAAACGTATGCAGCAACAACCGCCGTTTCTGCAATGCGGGATGCTGTGGTAGCAATGGCTGCGCCCTTCACCCCCAGCGCAGGAAAGCCCATTTTACCAAAAATCAGCACATAATTTAAAAAAATGTTCACCACCAGTGACGCAAGCGAAACCCACATGCCGATTTTCGTCACTTCCACCGACCGCATGGAAGCAATCAGTGTCTGGGTTACGCAGAAAAACAAATACGAAAGGCTGACCCAGCGCAGATAAATCGCACCTTCGGCAATCACCGTTTCATCCGCCGTAAAAATGCGGATGATCTCCCGGGGAAAAATCAGGCCAGCCGCCATAAAAACGATACCTGCTGCCAATGCCGTACGCAGGCCTGTGGCAGTGATAACCCGCATACGCTGAACATCTTTTTTACCCCAGTATTGAGCCGAAATGATTACGATCGTACTGCCGATTCCTCCGGTCAGCATCTGCAGCAGGGTCTGTATCTGGCTGCCCATATACACGCCGGAAACCGCCGCATCCCCAAGGGAATTAACCATCAGGTTATCTGCAAAGGTCACAAGAAAGGCGATCAGCCCCTGAAGGGCAACCGGCACCGCCAGGCTCACAAGGCTGCTGTAATACTCCCTTTCTCGTGTAATGATTCGCACCGGACATCCCGCCTCCCATGCAATATGTGAGTATTTTTGCTATCTGTGCATACCCAGTACCGCAGGATCCTTTTCCATGGGGAGAAGTCCGCCTGCAATTCTTTCTTCCACACAGGCCAATATTCTTCCACACCAAGCCTCTGTGGCGCTGATATCGGTACACAGTTCCTTCAGAATCGCTTCACCCTCTTCCAGCGCCGCTTCGTACTGCGCTCTGGTAAGCTCGCCTGATCGGAAGGCAGCGTCCAACTCATCCCGGTCATCCGTCACCACATCCCCCTGCGGAGTAAAGTATACATCAAGATACTTGTCTTCGTACACCGCTACGCCATCACTATCAAACTCAAAAGACTCCATCACGTCCACATACCACAGGGAAACCCGTTTCTCCGGCAGATATTTGGCGGTAATCATGCGATGTTGTCCATCAGGGATCAATTCAAGCCAGACCATGCCGCTTCCCGCCACCGGTACCCTTCCAGCCCTGGGCAGCGTCCAATGGATGATATCGCCATCGGTCATCCTGATCAGGCATGCCAGGCCATGAAACTCTTCCATATCCACCCGCATCTGATAATAGGGAAAAAACTGGAAACCCCATTTCAGGTTCCTGTCCAGACGTTTTTTCTTCATGATCCGATACTCCCCCAAAAAAGATACCGACAAAAGCATAATCTGCATTAAGCCGCCGGTTGATATTTCTGTATTTCCGCACCGTATCCACCGGAAACGGCAGTTATCGCCCCCCGTGGGACAATCTTACGATGATGCAAGTATACACTCACGGCGCTGCGTCGTCAATCGCCGCTGCTTCAAAGGGGGCCTCAACAAATCATTAACAAAACCGCAAACCCGGAATGGTGTTTTTGCATATGCTGTAATGCGGTCTCAAAAAGACTGCGCCGGAGGTGAAACAATGGATTATTTTGATAATGACCTCGGGTGGATGAATCCGTCCTCCCGTGCCTGCCGCAGCTGTACTGAGCAGCCTTGCGGCCAGAGACAGCAGGAATGCCCTCAAAGCAGACCAACCCAGGCAGAAAGAAGGCGGCCCTGCCAAACCAATTTCGACGATGAATGCGGCTGTTGCCAAGGCCAGCGTGGGCCCAAAGGTGAACCTGGCCCCATGGGCCCCCGTGGCCCCGTCGGAGAACCCGGCCCTATGGGCCCTCGTGGCTTTCCCGGTGTACCCGGCCCCAGAGGCCCTCAAGGCCCTGCTGGTGCTGTCGGCCCCACGGGCCCTCGTGGACTTTCTGGCGTTCCTGGCCCCATCGGCCCTCGTGGTGCCGCAGGCGAACGTGGTTTTATTGGCCCCGTTGGCCCTCAAGGACCCGCTGGTGAAACTGGCCCCATCGGCCCTCAAGGACCCATTGGCGAAACTGGCCCGGTTGGCCCTCAAGGACCCGCTGGTGAAACTGGCCCCATCGGCCCCCAAGGCCCCGTTGGTGAAACTGGCCCGGTTGGCCCCCAAGGCCCCATTGGCGAAACTGGCCCCATCGGCCCCCAAGGCCCCGTTGGTGAAACTGGCCCGGTTGGCCCTCAAGGCCCCATTGGTGAAAGTGGCCCTGTTGGCCCCCAAGGACCCCAAGGCCCCATTGGTGAAACTGGCCCCATCGGCCCCCAAGGCCCCGCTGGTGAAACCGGCCCTGTCGGCCCTCAAGGCCCCGTTGGTGAAACTGGCCCCATCGGCCCCCAAGGCCCCATTGGCGAAACTGGCCCTGTCGGCCCCCAAGGCCCCATTGGTGAAACTGGCCCGGTTGGCCCCCAAGGCCCCGCTGGCGGAATTCTGAATTATGCAGATTTCTTTGCCTTGATGCCTCCTGACAACTCCGCAACGGTTGCTCCGGGTACGGATGTTTCCTTCCCTCAGGACGGCCCGGCAGGCGGAACGGGTATCGTCAGGGAAGGGCCTTCCTCCTTCAGGCTGGCTGACATCGGCGTATATCAGGTTCTGTTTCAGGTGAGTGTAACCGAGGCAGGACAGCTGATGCTGACACTGAATGGCGAAGACCTTGACTATACCGTAGTAGGCCGTGCAACCGGTGTGTCCCAGATTGTCGGAATGGCAATCGTTGCCACCACTGCCGTGGACAGCATTCTTACTGTCCGGAATCCTGCTAGCAATCCCGCCGCCCTCACCATTACCCCCCTTGCGGGCGGAGCGCAGCCCGTTTCAGCCCATCTTGTTATTCTGCAGCTCAGCTAACGTATATGGCTAAGGACCGAATTGTATCCTAATTTCACAAAAGCAAAAAGCCCGTGAAACCGCTGTGTTTCACGGGCTTCTAAATCTATGCAACTGCCAAGTGCAATCTGCCACATCTGAATTCTGCAAAAAAAGAACACACAGACTATTTCATAATCTGCGTGCCCTTTGGCGGAGAGTTAGGGATTTGAACCCTAGTTACGCTATCAACGTAAACACGATTTCCAGTCGTGCGCCTTCGACCACTCAGCCAACTCTCCATGGTCAACGAAAATTATTATACTCATAGTCCCCTTTTTTGTCAAGCATATTTTTTCACATTTTGACTGTTTTCTGAAAAAACACTCCATATCGGAAAACCGGCAGGCATTGCTGCCTGCCGGTTTGTTCGGATGTAGATCAGCGCTTTTTCTTGCCGGTAATGGCGCCCAGCAGGCTGTTGGTCAGCTTGGTGGTCACGGTACGGGTGGCGCTAGAAATAGCGGTGTTCTTGATGCGGCCCAGCACGCTGTTGTTGGCGCGGGCACGCTCTGCACGCTCTTCACGCAGTTCGTCGTTGCGAGCACGGCGGGCGGCAGCTTCTTCTTCCTTAGCAGCACGAGCGGCTTCCTTGGCAGCCTTTTCCTGTGCGGCAACGGCTTCCTTGGCGGCCTTGGCAGCAGCCTTGGCTTCAGCTTCAGTCTGAACGGGCACATACTGGCCGGTGGCGGGGTTGTAAGCCATGGTCACCTGCTTCTGGACATAAGCACCAGTAGCGGGATCCAGCATCAGCACGTTCTGAGTGATGGTCTGGGGCTGATCGCCAGCCTGCTGCATCATCATGGGCTGCTGCATCATGCCGGGCTGCATCATCATGCCCTGCTGGGGCATCATGCCAGGCTGCATCATCATGCCCTGCTGAGGCATCTGATACATGCCCTGCATGGGCATCTGCTGCATCATGGGCTGCTGGGTAGCGTCAGCCTGCTGTACGGGGACCTGAGGAATGTTGTTATCCATTGTTTCCAGCTCCTTCTGTATATATTGTCCGGTCGACGGATCAAATACCATAAATCCTTGAGGTTGAATAACCTGGGATTTGGCAGCGATTTGGGACGCCTCCTGGGCCACCTGCTCCAGATAGGGAGACTCCGGCAGCGTCAGCACGGGCGTTTGCGGCTCAGCCGGTGTTTCGTAATTTACGGACTGTTCCGGCAAGGTAAGCACAGGTGCGCCGGTCAGGGGTACATCCTGTACGGGGGCAGACTGCATGGGCAGGGTCAGACTGGGCGTGTACGGTACCTGTGCCTGCTGGGGAGGTATCATACCATATGCCTGCTGTCCGGGCATCATGCCCAAGGGCTGCTGACCGGGAACGGCATTCATCACAGGCTGATTCT
This sequence comes from Clostridiales bacterium, assembly GCA_015056145.1. Classification (GTDB taxonomy): domain Bacteria; phylum Bacillota; class Clostridia; order Christensenellales; family Aristaeellaceae; genus Limiplasma. The sequence continues at coordinate 29,504 of SVGY01000003.1, read as the reverse complement.
GCATCGCTCCGGGCTGCTGATACACACCGCCATTAAAGGAGGCGTAGTAAGCATTGATATCATCCACAAAGATGGGGCCTGCAGGCTGCTGAGGCTGCTCCTGAGAAGCAGCTTCTTCAGAAGGCTCGTCAGACTTGGTAAGCTTTTCATAAGCGCTTTCCCGATCCACCGCATTGTCATAAACGCCGGCAAAGGGGCTGGACTGAATGCACTGGTTGCGCTCTTCCTCAGTAATGGGGCCCATAAAGCTCTGAGGAGGAAGGATAGTAGCACGCTGCACAATGGTGGGAGCGCCGTTTTCATCCAGGAAGGAAAGAAGAGCCTCACCGGTTTTCAGCTGGGAAATAGCATCCTCCGTATTGAAGCGGGGATTGGCACGGAAGGTCTGTGCGGCAACTTTGACCGCCTTCTGATCCAGAGGGGTAAAAGCACGCAGTGCATGCTGCACACGGTTGCCCAGCTGGCCAAGAATGGTCATGGGGATATCCGAGGGGTTCTGGGTGATGAAATAAACGCCCACACCCTTGGAACGGATCAGACGCACCACCTGCTCCACCTTGTTGAGCAGCTGCTTGGAGCAGTCATTGAACACCAGATGAGCTTCATCAAAGAAAAACACCATCTTGGGCTTGTCAGGGTCGCCCAGTTCGGGCAGCGCCTCGTAGAGCTCGGTCAGCATCCACAAAAGGAAGGAAGAGTACATCAGGGGATGCAGGAACAGCTTGTCACAGCTGAGGATATTGATATAACCCCTGCCGTTTTCGTCGGTCTTCATCCAGTCGGTGATCTTCAGAGAAGGCTCGCCAAAGAAGAGGTTGCCGCCCTGATCTTCCAAAACAGCCATAGCACGCTGAATAGCGCCAACGCTGGCCTTGGAAACGTTGCCGTAGCTGACTGTATAGCGGGCAGCATTTTCGCCCAGATATGCCAGCATGGCCTTAACATCCTTCAGGTCCAGAAGCAGCATGTTTTCTTCTTCCGCTACCCGGAACAGGATGTTCAGAACACCCGTCTGGGTATCGTTCAAATCCAGCATACGGGCCAGAAGCATGGGGCCCATTTCCTTGATGGTGGCCCGGACAGGATGACCCTGCTCGCCGTACACATCCCAGAAAATGGAAGGAAAATGAGTATGTTCAAAGCCCTGAACACCAGCTTCTGCAAGGCGTTTTTCTATTTTGGCATTGCTGACGCCATCCCGCACCATACCGCTGAGGTCACCCTTGATATCGCTGAGGAATACAGGTACGCCCATCTGGGAAAAACCCTCGGCGATCAGCTTCAGGGTAACGGTTTTGCCGGTACCGGTTGCGCCTGCGATGAGACCGTGACGGTTGGACATATGGGGCAGAAGGTATACCGGTTTTTGATTTGTGTCGGTGCCGACCCAAATCCTGTTTTCGTGAAGCATAGTTACACCTCCCCAATAATGTATATATTTTACACAATTCAGAAACTTTCGTCAATGGCTTTTTCCTTTTCTTTACGCCGTTCCCTCACCCAGTTTTCATCCCTGCATATGCTGATCATGGGATATATCAAGCCCAATCTTTTTTTCAGGAGGATGCAACGATGCCCTCAGCCATCACTCTGGCGCAGCTTCTGCCCGGCGAAAAAGCGCAGGTAAAGCACATTTCCCTTAGCGGCAGCATTCGCAGACGCCTTTTAGATATCGGGCTGACGGAGGGTTCGCAGGTGGAATGCGCCGGTATAAGCCCTTTCGGCAGTCCCTCTGCCTATTTGATTTCCGAAGCTCTGATCGCCATTCGCAAATCCGATGGAGACAAAATCTTCGTACAGCCCGTAAAGGAGGAGATTTGCTCATGGGACTGACTCATGGATCCACGGGAAAAAACGCAGTGGACAACGGTCTTCACATCCACAAAAGAAGCCCGGAGGATGTTGTGGTTGCGGTGGCTGGCAATCCCAACGTTGGCAAAAGCACCATATTCAACGCCCTCACCGGTATGCATCAACATACGGGAAACTGGCCCGGCAAAACCGTTTCCAATGCCCAGGGTTATTTCAGAACAAAAAAACACTCTTATGTAATGGTGGATATTCCTGGAGCCTACTCCCTCCTGGCCCATTCGCAAGAGGAGGAGGTTGCCAGAGATTTCCTGTGTTTCCAGCGGCCTGCGCTGTGCATCGTCATCTGCGATGCAGGGTGCCTCCAGCGCAGCATGAACCTCACCCTGCAAATTTTGGAGATCGTCCCCAACGTGATCGTCTGTGTGAATCTGCTTGACGAAGCGGAACTGAGGGGCGTCAGGGTCGATCTGGAATTGCTGGAAAAAAGGCTGGGCGTGCCGGTGGTGGGCACAGTAGCCCGAAAGAAACAAAGTCTCAAAAGGCTGACAGCGCTCATGGATGCAGCCGCAGATCATCCCCGCAGTGTCTGCTCCCCTCTCCCCTGCCCCAATGCTTTGAAAACCGCAGCAGCCTGGCTGGAAAAAGCGCTGCCTCCAACAAATGCTCTTCCTCTGTGCAGGGAATGGCTTTGCCTGCGTTTTTTGGAAGGAGAGGCTTCGCTTGTCAGGCAAACCGCAGAAGCCTGTGGATGGAGCGAAGCGGAAATACAGCAAGCAAAATCCAGCATTGCCACCGCAAAGGAACAATTGGCCAGAGAAGGAATTTCTCAAAACAGCATTTCAGATTCCATGGTTGCAGTGGTACACGAAAAGGCAAAGAAACTTACGCAAGGCTGCATACATCAGCAGGGAGAAGGCGGATATTCCCGCCGGGACCGAAAGCTGGATCAATTCTTTACCGGCAGGAGAACCGCCTTTCCCATTATGCTTCTGCTGCTGGCTCTGCTTTTCTGGATCACCATATCCGGGGCCAATCTCATTTCCGATAGTCTCTCCGGCCTTTTGCTCAGGGGACAGGATCTTCTGAGCCTGCTCTTTGAGCATTTCCACGCCCCAGGATGGCTCCATGACGCCTGCGTGCTGGGCATATACCGTACCCTCGCCTGGGTGGTTTCCGTGATGTTGCCTCCCATGGCCATTTTCTTCCCCCTGTTTACCCTTCTGGAAGATTCAGGCTATCTGCCCCGGATCGCTTATAATCTGGATCGCCCCTTTGAAAAATGCTGTGCCTGCGGAAAGCAGTCCCTGTGCATGGCCATGGGGCTTGGCTGCAATGCTGCCGGGGTGGTGGGTTGCCGCATCATTGATTCCCCCAGGGAAAGGCTCATTGCCATTCTCACCAACACCTTCATTCCCTGCAACGGTCGCCTGCCCATTTTGCTTTCCATCCTTTCCATGTTTTTTGTCGGCACGGAAGGGGGGCTTCTCCATAGCTTTATCAGTGCGCTGATTCTCACGGGACTGCTGGTGCTCTCTATCGCAATGACTTTTCTCGTATCCCGGCTGCTCTCAAAAACGCTGCTGAAGGGGGTTCCTTCCTCCTTTACACTGGAGATGCCGCCCTACCGCAAACCGCAGCTGGGTAAGGTCATCGTCCGCTCAGTATATGACCGGGTGCTGTTTGTGCTGGGCCGGGCAGTGGCAGTAGCTGCACCGGCAGGGCTTGTACTCTGGCTTTGCGCCAATATGGATGTACAAGGGAGCAGCCTTCTTTCCCACTGCTGCAGATTTTTTGAGGATGCAGGCCAGCTGATGGGCATGGACGGCGCCATTCTTGTAGCCTTTCTGCTGGGCTTTCCCGCCAGCGAAATCGTGCTTCCCATCGTGATGATGGCCTATCTTTCCACCGGCATGCTGATGGAAACCGGGGCTCTTAACGAAATGCGGCAAGTGCTCCTTTCCCATGGTTGGACATGGCTCACCGCTGCAAACGTACTGCTGTTCACACTGTTCCATTGGCCCTGTTCCACCACGCTGCTTACCATTCGCAAGGAAACGGGAAGCCTCAAATGGACGGCGCTGGCCTTCGTCCTGCCCACCATCATCGGAATCATTTTTTGCATTGGGTTTACTGCCCTAATCCGGCTACTGGGGCTCGTATAGCAAAAGGCCCGGGAAGGAACATTTTCCTTTCCGGGCCTGATAGTATATGGTTATTTCAGAATTTTACCGCTGTACACGGCCGCTGCCGCTGCCCTTCATGAGGCTTTCTACCTCAGAAACGCTCACACGGTTAAAGTCGCCGGAGATCGTATGCTTGAGGCAGCTGGCTGCCACGGCGTATTCCAGAGCAGTCTGCTCGTCGTAGTGGGTCAGGCCGTAGATCAGGCCGCCACCAAAGCTGTCACCGCCGCCCACACGGTCCACGATATCGGTGATGCGGTACTTGCGGGAGAGGAAGAAATCCTTGCCGTTGTAGAGACAGGCGCTCCAGTCGTTGTGGTTGGCGCTCTTGGACTCACGCAGGGTAATGGCTACCCGCTTAATGTTGGGATAGGTATCCATGGCCAGACGGGCGATGGCTTTGTATTGCTCGATGTTCAGTTCGCCCTCTTCCACTGCTCCGGCGCTTTCGGCCTTCAGAAGCAGGGACTTCTGGAAGTCCTCCTCATTGGCGATGACGGTATCCACATACTTCACCAGCTCAGTCATCACCTGGTCGGCGGTCTTGCCATACTTCCACAGGTTCTTGCGGTAGTTGAGGTCGCAGCTCACATGGAGGCCCAGCTCCTTGGCGGCCTTCACAGCTTCCAGAGAAAGCTCCGCAGCACCTTCGCTGATGGCGGGAGTAATGCCGGTGATATGGAACCAGCCAGCGCCTTCAAAGGCCTTCTTCCAGTCGATATCGCCGGGCTTGGCTTCGCAAATGGCAGAGCCGGCACGGTCGTAAATGACCTTGCTGGGGCGCTGCACGGAACCGGTTTCCAGATAGTAAATGCCCATCCGGCCATCCTTGCGCACGATGTTGCTCACATCCACGCCAAAGCCCCGCAGTTCCCGCAGGCAGGCCTCGCCCACATCATTCTTGGGCAGTACGGTCACAAAAGCGGTTTCCATGCCGTAGTTTGCCAGAGAAACACTGACGTTGGCTTCACCGCCGCCAAAGGTGGCTTCCAGCACGGGAGACTGGAAGAAACGCTCGTATCCAGGGCTCTTCAGGCGCAGCATAATTTCGCCAAAGGTTACAACTTTCATGGGACTACACTCCTGTTCTGTCGATATTCGTATGTGGGGTAATTATTTCTGCAGCAAATGGAAAGCAAAGCCGGCGATATCGTCCTTGAGGTAGATGGCACGCAGCTTGCCTTCCTTCATGATGGCGCTGTCGTCATCAAACACAAAGCCCCGGCGTTCCAGGTGCCAGCGTGCCCGCTTGATGTTGTTGCAGGCGATGGCGATGTGGCCGTTCTTGCCCCGGAAGGGAACCTTCATTACCTCAAAGGCATCCTTTACAAAGGTGGCGTTCTTGTGGTCGTCCAGGGGCCAGCCCAGCAGTTTGGCGATCTGCTCCGCATCCTTCCGGGCGGTTTCGGGGTCGCCGCTGTTGATGCCCACATGACGCAGCTCAAGGCCCAGCATGGCGTTCACTGCACTGCGGGTCAGCTCCTCGATGCGCCTCCAGTCCTTGTTGGCCACAGCATCAGCGGGAACCATCCAGCTTCCGCCGCAGGCCACGATCTTGGGGAAGGCCAGATAATCGTTGAGGTTCTTCTCATTGATGCCGCCGGTGGGCAGGAAGGTAACGCTGCCATAGGGAGCAGCCATGGCCTTGATGAGGTTGAGTCCGCCCAGTGCTTCTGCAGGGAAGAACTTCACGGTTTTAAGGCCCTCTTCCAGCGCAACCTCGATATCGCTGGGGTTGGCGCAACCAGGCACAATCACAACGCCTTTTTCCCGGCAGTAACGGACAATCTCCCGGTTCAGGCCCGGGGAAACAATATAGGTAGCGCCTGCTGCCACAGCACGGTCCACTTGATCCTTGGTCAGCACGGTGCCTGCGCCCAGAATAACCTCCGGCAGGGCCTCGTGTACACGGCGGATGGCTTCCTCAGCAGCATCGCTGCGGAAGGTGATCTCCGCAACAGGCAGACCGCCATCAGCAAGCGCTTTGCAAAGCGGCACGGCATCCTCTGCATTTTCAACCTTGATGACCGGAACAAGACCGGCAAGGGACAGTTTTTCGATCATTTCCATGGTTCCTTCATCCTTCCTGATATGCATGGTTATCGGGACAAGATAAAACTTCCGGATGCAGGCAAGGTTTCCCCTGCATTTGCAGCCCTGTTGCCTATCATTATCCCAACAAAATTTTCCTTACTTCGGTTAGTTCTTCACAGGATTGTACTTTTCCTGCTTCTTTTTTTATTTTCGGAATTTTTCGTTTTGCCCCTTCTTTTTTCCTGAAATACAATTGCAAAACCCAATGGGAACCGCTATACTTACAGGGAAACCAACCCGGCCCACATCTATATACAAGGAGATGCATTCCCAATGAAAGCTTTTCTTGACAAAGATTTCCTTCTCAATACGCCCATGGCGGTAAAGCTGTATCACGAAGCCGCCGAAAGCTGCCCCATCATCGATTATCACTGCCACATCAGCCCCCAGCAGATTTTTGAAAATCTGCGCTACGAAAACATCACCCAGGTATGGCTGGGCGGCGATCACTACAAATGGCGCTTTATGCGCTGCGCCGGAATCGACGAAAAATACATCACCGGCGATGCCAGCGATCACGACAAGTTCATCGCATATGCCACCGTGGTGGGCAAGGCCATCGGCAATCCGCTGCACCACTGGAGCCATCTGGAACTGCGCCGCTATTTCGGCTACGAGGGCATCCTCAACAAGGACACCGCCGAGGAAGTATGGAACCTCTGCAACGCAAAGCTGCAGGAGGAAAACATGAGCGTCCGGGGACTGATCCGCCAGAGCAATGTGGAAACCATCTGCACCACCGACGACCCCATCGACACTCTGGAATGGCACCAGAAGCTGGCCAAGGACAGCAGCTTCAAAACCGCCGTGCTGCCCGCCTGGCGTCCGGATAAAGCCATGATGCTCTATAAGCCCGACTATGTGGACTACATCGCAAAGCTGTCCGAGGTTTCCGGGGTGGAGATCACTGGCTGGCCGGAACTGAAGCAGGCCCTGAAAACCCGGATGGAATACTTTGCTCAAAACGGCTGCTGCCTCAGCGACCATGGCCCTGTGCGCTTCCATTTTGCTCCCGCCGATGATGAAACCATCAACGAGATCCTTCAGAACCGCCTGAAGGGCCAGCAGGCCAGCCCCGGCGAGCAGGCCATGTTCCAGACGGCCTTCCTGCTCTTCTGTGCTGAATGCTATCGCGAGCTGGGTTGGGTGATGCAGCTGCACTACGGCTGCCTCAGGGACAACAACCCCCGCATGTTTGAAAAAATCGGCGTGGATACCGGCTTTGACGCTATGGGCGATTTTGACTCCGCTGCTCAGTTGTCCGGTTTCATGGGTGCGCTTGAGCAAAAGGACGCCCTGCCCAAGACTATCATCTACAGTCTGAATCCCCACGAAAACCAGGTCATAGATGTAATGTGCGGCTGTTTCCAGAATTCCGAAGCCGTCAGCAAGATCCAGCACGGCTCCGCCTGGTGGTTCAACGACCATTTCCAGGGAATGACAGACCAGCTTTCCAGCCTTGCCAGCCTCGGCTACCTGGCGGGCTTCGTGGGTATGCTCACCGACAGCCGCAGTTTCCTTAGCTACCCCCGCCACGAATACTTCCGCCGCATTCTCTGCCGTCTCCTGGGCCAGTGGGTGGAGGATGGCTTCTTCCCCGAGGATGAAGAACGCCTTATGGAAATCGTCAGGGGCATCAGCTACCAGAATGCCAAAAACTACTTCTCCTTTGCAGAAAAGAACTAACCAGACCCATGGTTTGGGCGGCCATTCAACAGGCCGCTCGTTTTTTGTTACGCAAAATCAATAAAAATAAAAAACCTTCCCGAAGGAAGGCTTCACGGAGACCCAAAATGCCGCTGTACCCTATTTTTTCACCCGCTATGTTAAGCAGGTCGGTGCTCTACCGTCAATTTACTGCCTTCCCCTGGCGTGATAAATCACGGGGGCATGACATCCACGACGGACCCGAGCTCCGTTTTGTGAAATGTGGGTAAAAATAAGGCACTGGCGCACACCTCAGGCGGCTCTGTAGATGATTATAAATTACTCCAGGCTGATTGTCAAGACAGGAAAACAGGGCTTTTTTCCTTTTTTGTGGAAGCTTTTTTCCTCCCCGCACAATCCATTCTGCCCGCAGCAGCTGAACAATACGCATACAAAACCTTCCAAGGATTACGTTTCATTTCCACCACGGTTTCAGCAGTCCGTCAAACCAAGAAAACCGGATATCTTCTCCCCGTCGGCCATTCCCTTGCGGTAAAGTGCGGCCATGGCCTCTTTCTTTCTGGAAAGGGTGGATACGCCGCAGGTGTCGGAAGGCGCAACGATCAGAAGTTTTCCCTGCTGCTGGTACTGCCTGGCCAGTTCCACAGAGCGATTGTACTTCTCAGCCCGCTGGCACAGATTCTTTGCGGATTCCGGATATTTTTTCCGGATCAGTTTTGCAATATACTCATCCTGCCCTGCGCTGCGTGGAATATCCACCGGCTTGGTCAGAATAAGAACCACTTTGTCGCAGCCTTCGTCAAATGCTTTCTGCACAGGCACAGGGTCGCCCAGTGCACCGTCAAAATACAGCGTACCATCGATTTCAAAGGGGCGATTTATGCCTGGAATGTTGCAGGAAGCCATCAGCACGCTGCTGTCATCCTTCTTCACATCCGCCTTTGTAAAATATTTCGTATCCCCCGTAAGCGCCTCCTGGGTAACCACAAAAAAATCGGACGGATTATTTTTGAAGGCTACATAATCCAACGGATTTTCGCCATCGGAATTGGCAAGGACCCCGTACATGTAATGCAGATTGAGATAAGAACCGGTACGCAGCAAATGTCCAATTCCCATATACTCCTTGCGGAAAGCATATTCGAGATAAAACTGTATGTTCCGGTTTTTCTGACCGGCCTGATAGGTGGTCAGGTTTGCACTGCCCGCAGAAACGCCAATGCAGCAATCAAAATGGATATTCTTTTCAAGGCAGTATTCCAGAACGCCGGCGGCATATACGCCCCGCATTCCTCCGCCAGCATCGATAACGCCGGTCTTCATCTATGCTTGCACTTCCTCAGGATTTTAATTTTCGGGACTGTTTTTCCGTTTCTGAATATAAGCGCTCAGCCTTCCTTCGGTTCCGTTTTTCAGGTTCATAATATTTTCACGATGCTTGAAGAGAAGCAGGCCGCTTGCCAAAAGCACTGCGCAGAACATCCATCCATTGCCAAAACGCCAGAGAATCAGCCAGGGAGCCGCAACAGCCACAAAAAAAGTAAGAATCACCGGATAATCCGTAACCAGGATCACTCCGATGCCCAGCATGAGCAAAATCAAAAACAGCAAGGGATCAAGGGCAAGAATCATTCCGCCAAAGGCGGCAAGCCCTTTTCCGCCACGAAACCGCAAAAAAACAGGATAAACATGACCCAGTACACTGCCGCAACCCGCCAGCGCACCTGCGGCAACCAGGCGGGGAAACAGCATCTTCGCCACTTTTACTGACAAAAAACCTTTCAAAATATCCACCAGCATAACCAGAAGGCCCCGCCTGAAACCAAAGGCAAGGGTAACGTTTGTGGCGCCAAGATTTTTGGTGCCTTGTTCACGGAGATTGGTTTTTTTCAGTGCAGCGATAACTGCAGCAGGATTAAAGTTTCCAAGCAAATACCCAAATGATAAGCTTCCCAGCGCTTCCAGCAAAACAAATTCCCTTCTTTCTGAAATACTTCCTGTCACAAAAAGCATAGCGTCGATTCCTTTCCGGAAAAAACTGGTTCCGACGCTGAACCACAAAAAGTATACTAAACCGAAATGGCGTTCCGATTCAATATCTGCCGCAAAAAAGCTCTGCAAAAAAACATCCTGCGAACACGGCGTTTTTCTGCAACAAAAAAAGCGCCCGGTATACGGGCGCCGTCTGCCATCGGTGACGGCAGTTTCAGAACAAAATTACTTGTTCACGCTGTCCTTCAGAGCCTTGCCGGCCTTGAATACGGGAGCCTTGGAAGCAGCGATCTGGATCTGCTCGCCGGTGCGGGGGTTGCGGGCCATGCGGGCGGGACGATTGCGAACTTCGAAGGAACCGAAGCCAACAACCTGAACCTTTTCGCCGTTAGCCAGAGCTTCGGTGATCACTTCGGTCACAGCGCCCAGAGCCTTTTCGGCGTCCTTCTTGGTGAAACCGGTCTTCTTAACGATGGCAGCAGTCAATTCAGCTTTGTTCATAATGATTGTCCTCCTTTTGTTTTGCCGTGCCCTTGCGGGGCACAGTGTTTACTGATGTAACGAAAAGTTTGAAAATGCTGACTTCCGAAACGAAATCATTTATTTTCTTGCTTTTCCGTATTCCAGTATACATCCATTTCTGATAAAGTCAAGTCCTCAATTCGTTTTCCTGCATTTTTTATCGATTTTTCCATGCCGGAAAAGCGGGAAATAAACTTGGAAATGGCTCCATACAAAGCAATATCGCCATTTTTGCCGCACAGGCGAAGCACGTTAACAACTGAAAATAAAAGATCGCCAAGTTCTTCCTCGGTATCGATTTTTTCATCGATGCACTGGGCAACCTCATCGGCTTCTTCGTAAACCTTGCTGAGCGCTTCTTTGGCATCCGCAAAGTCGAAGCCGACCTTGGCGGCTTTGTTCTGCACCTTGCTTGCACGAAGCAGGGGCGAAAGCCCGGTGGACACATCCTCCATGGCCTGGGCAATGGAAGTGATGCCCCGCTGTTTGCGCTTAATGGCCTCCCAGTTCACCAGCACATCCTCGGCGGTGTTGGCCACAGCGGTACCGAAAATGTGAGTATGCCGCTCGATCATCTTCTGGCAGATGGCAGTGGTCACATCCAGAATATCGAAATCACCGTGCTGGCGGGCCACTTCCGCATGGAATACCACCTGCAGAAGCACATCGCCCAGCTCGTCGTACATATGGTCGATATCTTCATCCTTTACGGCCTGAATGTACTCGTAGCTTTCCTCCAGCAGGCTGGGCAGAAGGCTTTCGTAGGTCTGCTCCCGATCCCAGGGACAACCGTCCGGTGCACGGAGCTTCTTCATCACCCGGATCAGGTCATCCATATCAAAACGGCTGCGGCTGAGCATATCCACCCCGGGCACATATACTGCCGTCAGATGGTCGTAGTGCCCCTGCCGGTCCAGCTCCGTCAGGGGAATATCCTGCCGGGTCAGGTCGCCCGTAGATTCCTCGCCGGTGATCAGGCTCACGGTCATTTCCTCGGGCATCAATTGCATAAGCTTCAGCTTGCAGTCGCCAGCGCATTCGCGGCTGTACATTTCGCAAAGCAGCAGGGGTTCTTCCGGAGAAAGGCGATAGGTGCCAAATTCGCTGGCGGTCATAATGCGCACGGCGCAGCTTTCCCGATCCACCAGCGCAAGGCAGCGCTCCGCAATGCTTACGCCCGGCAGGATGCGCACGTCCGTCTCCCGGGGCTTGAGCTGCTGAAGGGTGAGGACGGTGTTATCAAAACTGGCATCGCTCACAGCATAGCAAAGATCGCCGTTTTTGAGCAGCGTCAGCAACTGCACCGCCGCCGCCTTATTGAACATATCAAAATCCTCGCAGCTGTCATAAAGGGCATCCAGCGTGGTAAAAGCAATTCCCTCCTGGCGCAGATAACCGGCGATGGGGTGCCGCTCTGTACGCAGCACCAGCTGCCCGCCCCTGTGCAGAAGGCGATCCGTGCCCTTGGTGAGGAATTCCTCTCCCCCGGTTCCCAGAGAAACGATGGTCAACGTTGCCATAATCTTATGCCTCCTGTTTCTTACCCCTGCGCAGGAAAGGCGCAAGGTCGCTCTTCTTCAGTGCGCCGGTCAAAAGTGCAAAACCGGCATAGCTGGCAATGCCCACCAGCACGATGAACGTCGTCCAGAGCCGTCCGTCAGGCAGCCAGCGGCCCAAGGCGTACACCAGGGCGCCCATCAAAAGGGAGGCTGCCAGCGGCTTTAAGAAAATATCCACCAATTGCACCTTCAGCCCGGTGTACTTGTGTACGAAGAACAGATTGGGCAGCATGCTGATGGTATAGCAGGTAATGGAAGCGATGGATGCACCGAAAATATTGATCTCCGGAATGGCGATGAGGGTGTAGTTCAGAATAACTTTCACCACAACGCCGGCCAGAAGCGTATACATAGGAATCCACTGTTTTTTCAATCCCTGGAGGATACCGCTGGTGGACTGCACCACCGTAAAGAGCACAATGGTAATAGCGGAAAGGCTCAGCATCATGCCGGTTTTTTGCAGGTTCTCCGGCGCAATGTTAAACATCAGGCTGAGCACCCTCTGACTGATGACGAACAGCGCCACCGTGCAGGGCATGCCCACGGTAAAAGAAAGCCGCAGGCCCAGTGCGCTCTGCTTGCGCATGAAAGGGCCATCTCCCCGGGCCACAGCTGCCGAGATGGAGGGAACCAGGCTCATGGAGATTGCCGCTGCAATGGCGGAGGGCACGTTAATAATGGTGAGCACATAGCCGGAATAGCGTCCGTAGAGGGCGGTGGCCTCGGTCTGCTCTATACCGGAAAGGATCAGCCTTCCCAACAGAAGCCCGCTGTCGATAAAGGCGGACATGGGCACAATGCAGGCGCTGATGGTAACGGGAATACTGAAAACAATCAGCTTTTTGAGGATGGAGAGCGTTCCTTGTGCAGGTTTATCCGCATCCTGGGCAATGGCTGCGAAAGTCTTCTTATTTTTCAGATAGACCACATACATAAACAGCAGCGCCAGCCCCTCCGCCAGGGAGGTTCCCAGCAGCACGCCTGCCACCGCATGCGCCATACTGATTTTGGAGCCAAAATATGCCAGCGGCAAAGCGATGAACACCTTGGCCACCTGCTCGATAAACTGAGAAATGGCCGTGGGAACCATGTTCTGCTGGCCCTGCATGAAACCCCGAAGTGCGGACATGGTGCACACCAGCAAAAGCGCCGGAGCAATGGCCACAAAGCCCAGCTCCGTCCGGGGATCCTGAGATCTTGCGGCCAGCTGCGGGCTGAAGACGATCATCAGCATCATGGCAATAAAACCCAGCGCCGTAAGGAAGCACAGGGCAATACGCAGGATCTTTTTTGCATTTCCGGGATCGTCCTGGGCAAGAGAATAGCTGACCATGCGGCTGATGGCCACAGGCAGGCCTGCCGATGATATAGCCAGAAGCATATTATACGTCGGGAAAATCAGCTGATAGATACCCATGCCCGTATCGCCGATGAGCCACGCCAGCGGCACACGATGCAATGCGCCAATGATCTTGCTGATAATACCAACCACACTGAGGATGGTCATGCCGCCCAGAATGGATTTCGCCGTTTTACTCAATGTTCTTCCTCCGTCACAGCCTGAGCCGTTCTTTGGTTTGTCGCCATCTGCCGCCATGTTTCGCTCAAGGCAAAAAAACAAAAAAATGCGGCGTGCTTCATTATTATAAGCACATTGCCACATTTTATCAAGCCAGGATTATTTTTCTGCATTTTATGCAATTTTTGTGCATTTATTGTTCCATCTGGCGGCCCACAATACCGGCAGCAGTTTCCGCCACCTTCAGTTCCGCATCGCCCATGTGCGCCCCCTGCTCCTTGGACAGAAGAAGCACTGCGCCAATGGCCTCGCCATCTGCAATGATGGGCGATACCACCTGAGCCGTATATCCGTTAATATCCTCCTCGCTGGTTACCGCCACAATCCGACCACCGCCGGCACGGTTGATGGCCACCGTCTGCCGGTTGGCAATAGCGGTTTCCATTTCGGGGCTGATGGGTTTGTCATTGAGTTCCTTTTTGCTGACACCGCTGGCAGCCACCACCTGATCCCTGTCCACAATGCAGGCGATATGCCCCATGGCCCGGAAGATGGATTCCGTATAATCCTTGGCAAAGGAAGACATTTCCCCAATGGGAGAATATTTTTTCAGGATCACTTCGCCATCCCTGTCGGTGTAGATTTCCAACGGGTCGCCGTCACTGATAACACGGACATCGAAAACCTTGTCCTTCTGGTTTCTGGCCGTTTGGACAATCCGGCAGCTCAAGTTTTCGATGCCCTGATTAAAATTTACGGTGTCCTCCATGGCTTCCGTGCGGATGAGGGTGTCGATGTCGGCCTGCAGCTGGATTTCCAGATGGTCTTCGTAGACCTTGATCTGCCGGATGATGAGTTCCAGATCGGTACGATCCAGCTTGGCTTTTTCGAGAATGTCTTGGAATACGTCCATGGCGGTCTTGGCCACCCGGTTCACCTGAATGATGGTGTTGCGCTTGTCAGACAGCAGCTGGATCTGGTTGGTGAGACCGGCGATCTTCTGTTGCAGGTCGCTTTCCAGCTCGTCGTAGGTTTCCTCCAGCAGCTTTTCCTGATCCGGGTGCTTGAGCAAGTCCCGGATGCGCTGCCGTTTGGTGATCTTCAGTTCCTCTTGCAGTTCTTCCAGTACCTCCGCCAGATGGTCGGCGGATTGTTCCGTTTCAGTGATGCTGTCGTTCTCGTCTGCAAGGTCGGCGTTCAGTTTGTCGATCATTCCGGCGGAGGCGTGCATCAGCTTGCGGACGTAAATCTTCAGAAGCTCGTCCAGCTTATCCACCCGGATGTGATGGCTGGTGCAGCCTGCCCTGCCCCGGCGGTGATAGGTGCCGCAGGTGTAGGCGGGCTGCAAATCGCTGCGGCTCATGGCGAACATGGGGCTGCCGCAGTCGCCGCAGGCAAGGAAGCCGGAGTACACATTGTCGTTCTTCTTGACACCACGATAGTTGGCACGGCTACGGTTCTCCCGCAGTGCCTTGGTAGTAGCAAAGGTGCGGTAGTCGATAATAGCCTGATGGTGGTTCTCGATGACGATGTGCTCGCCCTCGTCCCGCTTCACATCCTTGCCATTGATCTTGGCACGGGTGTACTTGCCCTGCCGGAAGGTGCCGATGTAGAAGTCGTTATCCAGAATGCCCTGAACCGTCACAATGGCCCATGCGTGCTTGATCTGCCGGTTGCTTTCACCGCCCTCGGCCTCCTTGCGCATCTGCTCGCTCATCCGGGGCGTGGGGATGCCCTGCTCCGTCAGATGGTTGGCGATCTTCTTATAACCCCAGCCGCTTTCGTCGTACAGTTTAAAGATCAGCCGCACGATTTCAGCCTCCGTGGGCACGATCTCGAATTCTTTGCGCTTGTTGATAATGTAGCCGTAAGGGGCGGCGCAGAGCCACTGCCCGTCCTGCTGGCGGCGGCGGATCACGTTACGCACCTTCTTGGAGGTATCGGTGACCGGCATTTCGTTGATCAGAAACTGGAACTGGATTTTCAGCCAGTCGTCATCGTTGGGAAAGTCGATGCCGTCCCCGATGGAGATGATCCGGGCACCTGCATCCCGAAGGTCTTCCAGCTCCACCAGACCCCGGCTGTTACGGCGGGAAAAACGGGAGAAGTCCTTCACGATCAGGATATCGTACTGGTGGCTCATCAAGCCCTTGCGCATCTGCTGGTATCCTTCCCGCTGCTCAAAGGTGTAGCCGGAGCGATCCCGATCCTCGTAAAAGGTGAGGGTGCTGCCGGGGAAGCGGGTTTTGACGAAGTCGGCTATGATGGCACGCTGGTTCTCGATGGAGACGTTATCGCGGTCCAGTTCGTCGTCTACGGAGATTCGGCAGTAGCCGGCGATGTCGAAGTGTTCGGGCATGATGGGGGGACCTCCTTGGGGGGTGTGGGGGTGTGGGGGTTCGACAGGGTTCAACTTTGTTTGCGGCGGATGCGTTTATTGCAGATGATATTGTATATCATTTGTTTCGATCTTGCAAGTGGGTATGATATATTGATGAAGCATAACCATCAGCATGCTGAAAGCCGAGAATACGCAATTGCATTACGCATCCTCGGCTTCAGGATAATTCACCATCTGTGATTATCTCAAGAAATTTTCACGGAACCCTCAATGGTAGCAGGACGTATTCCTTTCAACAAATAGCAATATGAGCGATCGTCTGGTATTGCAATGTATTTTTTGTCGCAACCAAAGAGCAACCGTTCCTCTTTTATTAGACGATACTGCCAGTTTTCCATATTGTCTGGCTTAACAAATCCATTGAGTATATCATCATAGCTTTGTTCAACAAGAAGTAGAACTAACTTTCGGAAATACTTACATGAGTCTGCTTTTCCGATTATATATTCGATTTCTCTATATACAGAAAGAAGTTTCCTTTTTTCTGCATTTCCTGCATACCAGTAAGACCACCAATAATTATAGAACTGATATTTTCCGTCAACTTCGATCGTGAGCAACGCTCTACGTAATTTATCAAATTCCACGTTTGAATTATCTAATTCTTTATTGAAATACGTGTTGAATACGTTCTGGATTTTTTCGAGAAGTTCAAAATCGATGTCACTAACACTGTTTCGATAATTCGCACATTCTAATGCAAAAATTACATGTCCTCTTAATAGCTCATTGTCCTCTACCTTATGTATTAATTCCTTATATTGAGGTGTATCGACAATGATCTTTGCTTTTATTCTTTCTTCCTTCATTTGGTCACGGGTAAAGGCAGAAGATACAGCATTGTTTCTCAGATAGTTATAGATATCATCGCAACCCGCTGCTAATTCATATACCAGGTTAATGGCACCATTGAAGGATTCAGGCCTTCGAACAATATCAGCTCGTTTACCTTCAGGAGTAAGGTCAGCTCGAGAAACGATATTGCGAACTACACGCATCCAATCACAGAATTTTTCTTGATCAATGGTAGGGTTTCTATGTAGATATTCTGTTTGTGCAAAGAACAAGACTTTGTGAGAGTATGAAGTGTTAGAGCCGATCATGATCTGGTGTAGCAGATTTTTTTCTGGACTATGTCTCCACATGCTAAATGTCAACTGAGGAATTGCATTTGTTTCTAATAGTCTACAATACAGCTCATAAGAGGAACATATGTAATCAAAAGTATCCTTGTCAATATACTCAATTATTTCTCTGCACGTATTATCATCGTTCAACTTTTGGATGAGCTGAATGCGTTCCAAGCCCTTAACGATTTGTCCAGTCGACAATTTTGTCATAAGCAGCGTTGATATAAAATTCATGTGTGCATTGTCTACAGAATTGTTTTTTCGATAGTTTTTCCATAGATAATGAGTCCAACACCCATCGATTTTGTGTGAAAACTTGTCAAATTCGTTCTTGCTATCCTCCCAATGGTTTCTTTCTACTTTGTCTTCTATTTCTGCTTTCAGGTTTTCAAATGGAGTGAGCAGACGACCACGTGCATTCATCTTTATGTATAGGTCATCCGAAAGACCAAAGTCCTCAAGGATAAGCAAGTGGAAAACGACATTTCGTTTCACAACCAATGAATCCCATATATTTTCAACATTTTTAAAGTTAGCATGTATACAATCGATTGTGCGCAGCATAGCTCTTATTGTCGAATCATTCTTCCAAGAAATAAAGAACCATCTTGAATCATGTATTTGTTCGCTGAGCTTATCCGCATTGCTGTCGATTACTATGTCGCTATTAACCAATGCTTCACAAAATCTTCGAGAAGATAATCTCGTTTCATACGAAAACTTTTTTAGAATTGAGCGAATGGATTCGTCGTTGCTTTGTTCCTTACAAAAAGCGTACCAGTGTAACAAAAACAACGTTGTTAACCGTTGTTGCCCATCCAACGGAAGAAAGCATTCATTAATCAAGTTTCCATAAATAAAATCAAGATTTATTGCGTTGTTGTTAATAAGACTGTTCTTTATTGCTGTTAAGAAATTCTCGCAAATTGTCGAGTTGCGTTCTCTACCTTGAGCATAATCTCTTTGAATGATTGGAATTTGTACAGAGTATTCGCTGACTAACTCAAAAAAGGAGAGTATATCTTTATTCATTGTTTTGTCACCTCCAGATAGTTGCACAAGACTCGAATTAAATCTTGTTCGTATTTTTCGCGATCATCCTGTGTCCAGAATGAAATCTTTGGAGGATAATCGCTGAAGTATTTAAGAAATACGTTCTTTGTGCAAACAGGAACAAAGCCACCGGTTTTGTCTAATTCGATGATGTATTTCCGTTTGAGTGGGAATACTGCGTTTTTATATCCTTTGTTCGTTTTCTCATCTAACAAAGCTAAATTCGATATTCCATCAATGTCTTCTGTGCTGTTTATGAATTGATTAAAATGCGAAGTAATCTTCTCAAACAATGTTGTGAACAAATCATCATCGGTATATGTTTCATTTGTAAGCATAAGGTTAATTGATGATGGCAAATCTTTTGCATCTTCTTGAGAAATATCAATGTAACTTATTACATCGCTTAGCCAATCACGCCTATTAATTACAGGAATAGAGGTCACATCTTTGCGAGAAGTAATATGTTCTTTATTCCATCTGTTTTGCTTGTATTCATCAAAGGGAAAATAGGATGAATCATGTTCGTTCTGTAGCATAGTCAAAATATTATATAGCAAAAGAACATTTTGTGTGTTTTTATTCTCATAATCTAATTCAAACAAATTTTGATGTTTGAAATGATTTTTTATCAGCATGTCAATATGTTGAACAAATTCTCTTTTCTTTAGTGATGTTGAGCAGTTGTACAGATCTTTGATTTTCGCTATTTTTGAAGCAAGCAAAAACCCAATTTTATGATACAGTTCCCGTTCGCTGAACCACTCATTAAAACGCTGATAATGCGCTTGGATTTTTTCCCAGTAACTGCTCATCACTTCTTCGCTTTTTCCAGCCAGACAAGAATAGAAAAAGCGGAAAGTAGAATATTGGTCTGTTTCTCCTGAATCATTCATGAGATTAAAAATGTATTCTATACGATTATCTTCTTTTTGTTCGTCACTCAAGAAATACCACAACTTATTGTTTTGCAAGGCTGTTTCGATGCTGTCCCACTCGTTTGCTATTTCAATCTGCCGCAGTCTAACTCGATCCTCGTTGCCCGCTCTAAAATTGGAACTGTTCAAAAACAAAGCTTTGATCAGTTCGGCGTTAGTCAAACTGATTTTTCCAATATTCAATCTGGTAAAGACAGTAATGGCATTGTCTTCTGTCGTTTCGTACCATATGACTTTTGTATGGAATTTAAGCTTTGATCTAAATTCGTTTTTATCGAACGAGGAATCCTCTTCACGCTTATCAAACCATTTTTCAATTGTTGAGTATGCATTGTGAATGAAATAATAGTCTATACATTCTTCGTTCTCTAACTCCGGATTACTTAGGAATTCTTTGGAATCTTTTCTCGTTTCATAATCAATAGAAAACAACTTGTCACGCTTTTTCTCAACATAATCTTGATTCAGATAATGCAAAATCAAATATATAGTTGTTAATCGTTGTTGTCCATCAATCACTTCAAATAAGCCTTCGTTACGATTTTTTACAACAATCGGTTGGAGGCAATACCAAGTCTTTTTTTCTCCATCTCCGAGTTCGCGTGGGATAAATTCATCAATATCCATCAATAAATCGGTAACTTCCTGTGGGGTCCAACGATAACCTCGTTGATAAGCAGGAATGAAAAAAGAGTATATAGATAGTTCGTTTATGGTTTTTAGTTCAATACTATTCATGATACCAACCCTTCTTTAGTATAATGCCCCAAATGAGTTGTTTTTCTTGTTGGGATGTGAACATTTGCTTTCAAAATATCTTCGAAGCAACTTAAGAACTATGATTAAGCAACATGACAACAACTCAAAGAGGATAGATGTTTATTTTGAGCTACGAAACTTTACTTCGTAGAACGCCATAGCATCTATAATTATCTTATCATTAATCTCATTGAGAATCAAGCAGAGTAAACTATCAGGTGAGTGTTCGGGAAAATACTAAACCCCATCAGCAACACAAACTGATGGGGCAAAACTTTCACCGATCCCTCCCCACCGGTCTCCCAGCGCCCTTCGCCTTCTGCACAGCAACCTCCGCACTCTTGCGCCGGTTGTACTTCAGCAGATCCGAAATGCTGGGCTGCAGCGGCTGGTTCCCCGACAGAAATGTAGCCACCATGTACTTCTTTTTTTTGTACTGGGCATACACCTGATCCAGTTGCGCCTTCACGGCGGGATCATTCTTCTCTGCATTGGTCAGCCAGATATCCACCATCTTCATCTCGTCATTTACGTTGATCTCCAATTGCAATATCCTCCTTAACATTGTTAAGTTTTGGCAAATTGCCGTTCGCTTATCCATGAAAACAAACTCCATTTCACCCGCCCCAGCCGCCCAAACTGCCCGTCATGGGCGCACCGGGCGGCTGGGGCGGGTTCTTTTGCATCAGTTCACGTACTTCACCTGAATGCCGTGGAACCCGCGCTGATCACCCACCGCATGCTTGGAATAGGAGATGCCGTAGGTGACTTCGTTCTGCCTAAGGAACTGTACGAAGGTCTTCTGGGACAGCGGCTTTTCAAGATTGTCGGTGCACCAGCGCTCGTAGGCGGTGTACAGACTGGTGGACCGGGCAACGGAGCCTTTCTCCAGAATGATGTATCCGGAGGACTCCATGAACTGCACCAGATTGTTGCTCTCTGCCACCGCTTCCCGGAGGTTTTCCTCCATCCGGGGGCTGATGGTGAAGTGATACTGGTTGTCGATGAGCCGGTGCAGCCCCTCCAATGCCCAGAGTAGGATACCCTCTTTCTCAGAACGCAGCTTCTCGATCAGGTACGGATCATCCACCCGACCAGGCGCAGGATCCTTGGTGGTGAGCAGCAGCTGCCGCCGATAGAATCCGTTGGAGCGGTCGTACAGCGCATGCAGACCACCATTGCCGAAGGCGGCGAAGCGCACATACAGCACGCCTTGAGTGCTCTGTACACCCTTGCGCTCAATGTCGATGCGATCCTCCAGCGTCACCATGGATTTCAGATGATGGGTTTCGGTGAGGGCTTCCATGCGCATGTCATCGTCCACCATCAGCAGCTTGTATTCCAGATCTGCCCGGGCGAAACGATCCGTCTCCACCTTTTGCAGACTGCCGGTGTTCATGTTGGCTCCCAACAGCGAGCGCAGCACCAGCCCGATCCGGGACTTGCCCTCGCCGCCCTTGCCTACAAGCAACAGCATTTTCTGTGCCTTGGTAACAGGCAGCAGCGCGTACCCGAAAAACTCCTGCAGGGCAGGGATGTCCTCCGGCATCAGCAGCTCATCCACAAACTGCAGCCAACGCTCCGGCACCGCTGCGGATGGATCGTAACGAACCGGCAGACGGTTCAGGCAGAAATCCTTGGCGGTGTCGAACCGGCCGTCAAGAAAGTAGGTTCCGTTGGCCATGTGGATGCGGTCCGACTGCACCGGCAGCGGCGCAGAGTGACACGCCAGCTTGATGGCTTCCAGCAGCTGCTTGGACTTCTTCGCCAGATTGGTGGTCACGTGCCCGCTGATCATCTCGAAGATCTCCCGGAGCAAAGCGGCTTCGTCCTCAATCAGTCCATCCACCGTAAACAGCTTGCCTTGAAGGCAGATCATGGGGTGGGTTCGCAGAAAGTCCGTGGCAAAGGTCGCCTCGTTGACCCGTCCTTTGTAGTCCAGCCAGAGGGGAGCGGGGATGGTTTCACGAAAATAGTTGCTCGCCGATTGCATGCTGTTCCTCCTGTATCAATGTTTGAATGTACTCTTCCAGCTGCTCCTTCAGCCCATCCTGATGGAAAGCTGCCAGCGTCATTTCTTTTTCTTCTGCGGTGCCGAAGATCAGCGAATCGATCAGATAGCGGATGCCTTCCAGCAGGTTGCAGGTGGCAATGTACCGCTGGTCGATTTCATCTTCGGGCGCTGCCGGCGCAAAAATGGCTTTCCGTTTTTTCAGGGTGGCCTCGTATGCAAGCAGCACGCTGCGCAGTTCGCTGAGTCTGCTTTGTACGGAGCAAGTGGTCTTTGCGGGTGTGGTTTGCACCGCCGATGGGCTGTCCGTCAGATGAAAATCTGCCGCCAGCCGATCCGCTGCCTGCCGTTTGCTCAGCTGAAGCAGCTGCGCCGTGAGATCGATCACATCTCCCGACACCAGACATCCGAAGCAGTAGTAGTACCGCTCGTTCAGCTTCATGCTGGGGTCTCTGTCCTCGTGAAAGGGGCAGGTGGTCATACCGTTATGGGTGATCTTCATGCCGTAATGCTCGGCGGCCCGGGGTACAGGGATGCGTTCCTTGATGTGTTGGTAAATCGTGATGAACAGGTACCTCCTTGTTGGTTATTGATGCGCGCACATCTATTCATACACAGCAGATTCCGCGTCGGGCTCTGCGTGCGGATGACGGTTTGGACAGCTACGATCCGGAAAAAAAGACGACCCGTTCAACACCAACCTGATATCAGGGTGACATTGATCCGGGCCGTCAAACAGCTCTGTGGATCGTATGCGGTTTTGGTCTTTCGGGGATGCCGGACTGTTCTTTCAGCATCCGGATGCAGTGTAGTACAGATGCAAGAGGATGTGAAGACGAACAAAGAATCTTTGATAGCGAATGATTGTTCTTGGTGGCCGGGTAATCGCAAACACAGAATGGGATGCAAGGTTCTTGAAAAACTGAGGACCGTTTTTATGAAGTTCGGGGATGATAGAGAACTGCAACTTGATGAATGATTTTTTAGGGATGACAAAAGTAGCAAGCAAGGCATGTGGTGCCCCATAATGCTCTTTCGGGCAATTTAGCGTACCCACAATGCACCTCAGCTTGTTGGGGAATACAACTCCCCAAGCCCCTTAGAACGCACACAGGGTGTGCGGCTACGCGATGTAACATCGCTGAGGTTGGGGTGGGTTTTGAATCGGCAAAGAAGGTTTTAGTTTTGAATATCAGCGGATGTGGATGGCATGTTTAGCTCGGCAGGTACTGTGAATCCTTGGTAAGGATCACATGATTTTGGGGTTGAGTAGGAAATGGCATTTGAAAGGAACGGTGTGTTTCAGACTGTTATTCGAACCCAATGAGTGTTGTTATAGCGGATCAGATTCGAAATTATGTGCGAACTGTATACCGCCAAACTCGAATAAATGGCTTTGATAGATAACAGCAGGCCGTTCTCACGCCACCCCACGATACCTTGTATACACATACTCATAGATCTTCTGTCGATATCCGGAAATACTGATCTCATCATAACACTCCGGCAGCTGAGCCCACAGAGTGTCACGGATCAAATTGTCGATCATAGCCTTGGTCTCTTGCTTATCTGTCCAGTGATCCAACTCGGCGATCTTTTGTTTGATCTTCGCCAGCAGATCCACCGCCACTTTCTTGATGGCCTGAATATCCTGCTTGCTCAGATTATCGGTAAACAGAAGATCGTACATGGAAAGCTCCTCGTCGGAAGAGAAACCCTCACGCACATAACGCTGCTGCTCGGTATCCATGGAATTGGCAAGCTCCATCAACTCCATGAAAGTCTTTTCGATAGAGGCACGATCCTGTTCGGCGTTGTAGGCAGTAATGATCTCCTGATACCGCTCGTAATAGTCGATGCGGCAGGGATTCTCCCGCAGCATCTGATCCAGCCGCTGCTGTACCAGATCATCCAAATCCTTCAGGATCAGATTCTTTTTGGCGGCCTTGGCAAACTCACGGCGCAACAGGTCGAAGTTGATCTGGCTGATGTCGAACCGCTTGTTCTCCTGAGAGGACGCTGGTTCTTCACCTACCTGTACATACTCATTCACGATAGCATTGATCTGCACCATTAAGTCCGTATTGTCGGAATGCATACGCCTTTTCTGCAACTCGTCGTAGATCGCTACCAGCGCATCTTTGGTGCGCCGGGTGGCGGTATCCACATCATCACGGTCACAGTATTTGAGCAGACGGGTCAGCTCAGAAAGATAGGTGCAGTAGGTTTTCTTGATCTCTCTGGTTTCGCAAAGCGCATTGGCTGCCACCTCCAACAGCTCCAGCTTGGCGAAGTGCTGTGCATTCACCAGCGCTTCAACAGAAAAATTAAACTCTGCCAGATAGTCGGTAGCCGTGCTGATCAATTCGTGTACCCGATTGACCAACTGTTCTTTGTCGATGGTGGGATCCTGACTGCCGCCCTCAAGGTTGGCGGTATAGTCCGCCAATGCCTTTCGCAGCGCCTTGACGATTCCGATGTAGTCGATGATCAAACCGTTGCTTTTGCCCACCGAAACACGGTTGGCACGGGCGATGGTCTGCATCAGGGTATGGGCTTTCAGGGGCTTGTCCAGATACAGACAGGACAGGCTCTTTACATCGAAGCCGGTCAGCCACATGGCGCACACGAACACCACCCGGAAGGGATGCTCGGCGTTTTTGAAGTCCTTGTCCAATTCCCGCTTTTCCATTTTGGTACGGTGGGGCAGAATATCCAGCCCCCATTTTTGGAAGGTCTTAATTTCGTTCTGCTCCTGACTGATGACCACCGCCATTTCGGTCTGCTCCATCCATTCCAGCTTGCGGGTCAGCTCTTGAGCTTCCTGCTGGGTCGCATGACGGATACGCTGCCGCAGTTCCTCGGTGGCGGTTTGCCAGTGTTTCTGCACAAGGTTGTACATACGCACGCAGGTAACCTTGTTCAGGCAGACGAACATGGCTTTACCGCTGTTCCACAGATCGGTATAGTGGCTCACAAAATCTTTGGCGATAGCATCCAGACGGGCTTCGGCGGTAAGCAGATGGATCTCTTTGGCAAACTCCCGTTCCAGCTTTTCCTGCTGGTTCACATCCAGATCGGCAGACTCGATGGCATCCAGAATCCGTTCGTTGATCTCCGGATTGCGGATCTCCTGTAGTTTTTCACCCCGGTTCTCATAATACAGGGGCACGGTTGCGCCGTCCTCCACCGCCCGTTTGAAATCGTACACGGAGATATAGCCGCCGAAGGTGCGCTCAGTGATGTTGTCGCCGGACAGCAGCGGCGTGCCGGTAAAGCCGATGCGGGATGCCGTGGGCAGCAGCGTCATCATATTATCGGCAAACACGCCGTACTGGCTGCGGTGTGCCTCGTCGGACATGATAATGATGTCGTGATCCGGATAGATGGGATCCACATCGGTCATGTTGAATTTTTGGATCAGGGTGAAGACAAAGCTGGGGTTGCCCTTCAGCTTGTTGATCAGATCGGTGCCGCTGGTGGCGATGAACTGCGCCGCCTTTGCCCCGAGCAGATGGCAGTTTTCAAATGTATCGCTGATCTGACGGTTCAGCTCCTCCCGGTCGGTAAGGATGACAATGGTGGGGCTGCCCTCAAACTGCCTGCGGATCTTCTGGGCGAGGAATACCATGGAGTAGCTCTTGCCCGAACCCTGCGTATGCCAGAACACGCCCAGCTTACCGTTGTTGAGCTTGCGGGCTTCATAGGCTTTGACCGCTTCGTTCACACCCAGATACTGATGGTTGCGGGCAAGGATCTTGACCGTTCTGCCGCCGCTGTGGTCGTAGAGGATGAAGTTTTCCAATAGATCGAGGAAGGTTTCCTTGCGGCAGATGCCCCGCAGCATGGTTTCCAGCGCAACGCTGCCCGCATCGCCTTCGGAGAGGCGTTTCCATTCGTGGAAGAACTCGTACTTGCTGCCCAGCGTGCCCACCTTGGCCTCCCTGCCGTTGGAAAGGATCAGAAAGGCATTGTAGTGGAACAGGTGGGGGATGGTATCCAGATAGTCGGTATAGTTGCCGTCGTAGGCGGCCTGTACATCCACGGTGTTCTTTTTCAGCTCCACAAACAGCAGGGGGATGCCGTTGACAAAGCCCACGATGTCTGTGCGCCTGCGGTAGAGATCGCCGTGAATCTTCAGCTCCTTAATGGCGAGAAAGTGATTGTTCTCGGGGTGATGGAAGTCGATGACCATGGCATGCCGGGTCTCGGTCTGACCGTTGGGCTTGCGCACCGTAACCGGGATGCCGTCCCGGATGAGGAAGTAGTTTTCCTCGTTGATCTGCATCAGCGAAGCGGTGGAAAGATGCCCCTCCAGCTTTTTCTGGGCTTCGTCCACCTGCGCATCGGTGATCCATGGGTTAAGCTGTTTGAGCGCACCACGAAAATACCGGCTGAGCAAAATCTCCCGGTAGCTGCTGCGGCCAAAGGTGCCATCCTTGCCCAGCTTCTCGGTGTTATAGGCAAACGCCACCTCCCACCCCAGCTCCTGCTGGAGCAGGTGGCCTGCGCTTTCCTGCACGAGGATGTTTTCGGAGTACTCGTAGCTCATGATGGCATCTCCTTATAGCTGTTTCAACTCAATGTCAGCACAATTAAAGTGTTTTTCCAAATAACGGATTATCCGTTCAGATAGATCGTGAATCGAAGCCAAATAGGTTTGGTATACCTTGCTTTCAAAGCAATTTTCTATAATACCATAGAATGGCTGTTCAATATGTTCAAGTGAAAGAACACCTTGG
Source organism: Clostridiales bacterium (assembly GCA_015056145.1). GTDB lineage: Bacteria > Bacillota > Clostridia > Christensenellales > Aristaeellaceae > Limiplasma. Next base: position 3,121 of record SVGY01000003.1, on the reverse strand, counting down.
TTTTCAAGATTATAGTGCATCATGCAGTTGCGGAATTTTGAAAGAAATAATCCGCTTGCAGCATCTTCAATTTCGCCAATCCCTTGTGTATCTGCTACAACATCGTCGTTGTTCTCGCAATAATTCTTCAACCGTTGCAAAGCTCGGAATGTATAGTAAGTAACTATGTATTCCACTCGAAAGGCCCATGTATTTCCTTCGGGTAACAACGGTCTTAAAATGTGTTTAACAAAATTCATGTTGCACAAGAGATGTAAATAGAAAAGATTCAGCTCTTTGGATGCGTGATTTACGAAAATTGTGTTGTGCCTGTTTGTGTTGATATCAAAAAATTTTTTTATTCCGATTGCAGTGATGGGTCTATCAATTATTAGTTGTCCTAAAGAGTCAGAAAAACCACTACGCACAGAGGAAACGAATGAAGCAATCTGATACCCTAACTCATACGCTTTCTTTCCTGCTTCAGGAGTTGAGAAATCTTTCACATCAATAAACGCTGCCAACTGTTGCGTGTTGCCTATGATGTGATGATCTTCTGTCCAATAAGTGCCGAGATTCAAATGAATATTCCAGTTTTTGAGGAAATTGAATCTCAATTGTGATTTGAAACTTGTATCCTGTTCTTGATCTATTGATGCAACTTTCCTTTTGGACTTTCCAAAAGAGTCCGAATAAGACTTGATATGGTTACGGATATCTTTAATACTCAGTGTAATTTCTTCTGGAAGAAAGTTTTCACCTATATACTCTTGACACGATTGTACAAACAAAGCGTAATATGGAATAATTTCCATTGCAAAGACACTATCTCTTTCAGTTGAAAGCAAAGAGAAAATCGCTTCAGCATCTTCCTGCATAATACGAATGGAAATCAACCGTTCCAATTCAGAGATATTTTCCATAATCACACCTCGATTTCTCCGCTCATTAGCTTTGGAAGGAGACGATTACGAGCTTCAGCCAGTTCACGATTCAGCTTTGCTTTTGCAAAAATGTTTTTCATAATTGGTGAAACAAATTCATCGAACGCATGAACCACATGAAATGGAGGTAATAAAATGTCCAAAGACAGCATTGCTTGTGCACTAATTCCTGGCTGTGCTGCATTTTTGTTTAGCTTCTGCATTTTTACAAAGTATTCATACTGGTATAGCGTAAAAAAGAGGAAGTATTGCAGACTTTTGTTTTCTGTATGCAACAAAAATACGTGTTCATTTACTGCGGCCTTTTCGTGTGGAAAACCGTCTTGAAACAAACTTGTTCGTCCTATGTATGCTCCATCCTTATATATCAGAATATCACGATCCTTGAGTTTTCCTCTTTTCATTGAGTTGTAAAACTCAAACGAGACAAGTTTGTCTGCAGAAAAATTATATTTTCCTAATCCAATAACATTTTCTGCGCCAATGCTGGGAATGCCATCTCGCAAAGACAAATCTATGCCACCTTTTGGTCGAGAACCAGACTCAATCTGACAACCTATATCTCCTACAGTTGTCATAAACCATCCTTTGGGGATGCCGCCTACAATGGACGTGGTTTCGTGGCCGGGGAAGCGCAGGTCTACAAACCATTCTTTGTACAGGCGTTGGGCGGCCTCCTCCAGCAACTTGATCTGCTTTTGGTTGTTCTCGATCAGATCGTCGTATGCGGAGAGAATGTCAGCAATGCGGCACTGGACTTCAATTGGTGGTTTGTCGATAATAACACTTTTTAGCTTTTGACCGGGCATATGCTTTATGGTGGCACCGGTAAAATATTGCTCGAGTGCTCCTGTTTTTCCTGCAAATAAAAACCAATAGAACAAGTAGCGATAATCAAGTTCTTTGTGTACACGGACTCTATGCAAGGCTTTTTGAATTTTCATGTTTGGAATCTGATCTTTCCAGATTGCGCATCGTCCCGGTTCTCCACCCTCACAAATAACAAGATCGCCATATTTCAGACCATATCGCTCATCTTCATCGTCTTCAAAGCGCATTTCCGACAGATTGTCGAGATTAAAACTACCCCAGCGGACATCGATGTTTGCCAAATAAGGTTGGTACTCACCTCGGTTTTTTTCTTGGTCCAGCATTTTTCCTAAACATGAATCTGTGACATCACCAAGGATAGCCTTTTCCCACTTCATACCCCCATCTCCTCCATATTCTTAGAGATGGTGTCCATCAACCGATTCGACTCCTCCTGTAGCATCAGCAGCTCCTGATGGATCTCCTTCATGCGCTGTGCAAAGTCCACGCCGTCATCCTCTACAGGGGCTATGCCCACGTATGCGCCCGGAGTCAGCGACCAGCCCTTCTGCTCAATGTCTTCCAGCGTGGCTACCTTGCACAGACCGGGCACATCCGCATATTCGCCATCGCCAAACTTGTCAGTCAGCCACTCGTATTCAGAAACAATCAAACTGGCGCATTCCAACACCGCCGCAGTTTCGTCAACATCCAGAGCAATGGCTTTTTTGGAGGTACCATTGGAAAGCACTTCATCCGTAACAATTCTATTGCCCTTGGAATATTCATCAAAATACGCTTTGCAGGTATCTCGAAGCAGTTTCGTGGCGAGACGGAGTTCCTCCTTGAAGGAAGATGAATATTCTGTGCTGATTTCAGTCAATCTCTTGGCAGCATCAAGCAGGCTCTGACGGTATTTGATAACGAAACTACCTGCAACGGATTGAAGTGATGATGCAGCCATCTTCATTTCGTTGCAAATAGCATGTTTGTATTCCTCAATCAGCTCCCGGTACTTGTCCACCTCGCCCCGGTACAGCCACACAATGGCGTTCAGGTTCTTCAGCTGCCAGTCGCTCCACTCGTTCAGGGTGCGATCCACCACGGTATAGTAGTTGCGGGCATCGATAAACAGCACCCGGTCACGGATGGCTTCCGCCTTCCCCTTGTCAAAGAACCACAGGGAGCAGGGCAGGGACTTGGTGTAGAAAAAGTTGTTGCCCACGGAGACCATGCAGTCCACATGCCCGGTGCGGATCAACTTTTCACGGATGTCCTTATCCTTGCCCTGGCTGTCCGTGGCGGAGGATGCCATCACAAAACCCGCCCGGCCTGTTTCGTTCAGGTAGGCGTAGAAATAGGAGATCCACAGGTAGTTGGCGTTGCCC
>SVGY01000014.1 GCA_015056145.1 Clostridiales bacterium | reverse complement strand
ATGATTGGCAACAGTTCTTGAATCTTTCTGTACTTACGTTTTTCCATAGTGAATCCCCCTATTGTGGTTATTATACCTACATCAGGGGGATTCTGTCTATTGTCCGTTTTTTCTGGTTCGGTTCATTTTCAGGCGACGGGGTAAGTTGTATTGCTTAGAAGTTTTCCACCAGATCGATATCGCTGTAGCGCTTCATGCCGGTACCGGCAGGAATCAGCTTACCGATGATGACGTTCTCCTTCAGGCCCAGCAGCGGGTCAACCTTGCCCTTGATGGCGGCATCGGTGAGCACACGGGTGGTCTCCTGGAAGGAGGCGGCGGAGAGGAAGCTTTCCGTGGCCAGAGAGGCCTTGGTGATGCCCAGCAGCACACGCTTTGCGATAGCGGGACGACCGTCAGCTTCGATGGCAATGCGGTTGGCTTCTTCAAAGCGATAAATATCCACCAGGGAACCGGGCAGCAGGTTGGTATCGCCACTATCCTCAATGCGGACCTTGCGCAGCATCTGCTTGACGATAACTTCGATATGCTTGTCGCTGATGTTAACGCCCTGCTGACGGTACACGCTGAGAACTTCACGGAGCAGATAATCCTGCACGGCCTTCACGCCCAGAATGCGCAGCAGATCGTGGGGGTTGACGGAGCCTTCGATAAGCTCGTCGCCGGCCTTGATGATCTGGCCTTCCTGAACCTTCAGGCGGCTGCCATAGTTGATAGCGTAGGTCTTCTGCTCGCTGGCATCCTCGGTGCTGGTAACGATCACTTCACGCTTCTTCTTGTTTTCGCCGAAGCTTACACGGCCGCTGATCTCACTGAGGATAGCGTCACGCTTGGGCTTGCGGGCCTCGAAGAGTTCCTCAACACGGGGAAGACCCTGAGTGATGTCCTCGCCGCTGGCGATACCGCCGGTATGGAAGGTACGCATGGTCAGCTGGGTACCGGGTTCACCGATAGCCTGTGCAGCGATGATACCAACAGCTTCACCCACGTCCACAGCGCCGCCGGTGGCAAGGTTCATGCCGTAGCAGCGAGCGCATACGCCGGTTTCGTTGCGGCAGGTAAGCACGCTGCGCACCTGCACCTTGGTAATGCCGGCCTTGACCACCAGTTTGGCCTTGGCGTTGGAAATGGTCTCGTTGAGGGCCACCAGCAGTTCGCCGGTTTCGGGATGGAACACGTCCTCGGCAGCCACACGGCCCACCAGACGATCTTCCAGGCTCTCGATGACCTGATTGTTAATGGAAATTTCCTGAATGGTGATGCCACGCACGCGCTCGCCACGGGTCTCGAAGCAATCCTGCTCCCGGACGATGACTTCCTGAGAAACGTCCACCAGACGGCGGGTCAGGTAACCAGAGTCAGCGGTACGCAGAGCGGTATCAGCCAGAGACTTACGGCTACCGTGAGAGGACAGGAAGAACTCAAGCACTTTCAGACCTTCACGGAAGTTTGCACGAATGGGCAGTTCCAGCGTACGTCCGGAGGGAGAGGCCATCAAGCCACGCATACCAGCCAGCTGGGAAACCTGAGCGGCGCTACCACGGGCACCGGAGTCAGTCATCATTCGGATGGGGTTGAACTTATCCAGACCGGGCAGAATCATGCCACGGAGAGTGGCGGTGGTCTTGTTCCAGATATCCACAACGGTGGTGTAACGCTCGTCCTCGCTCATGAAGCCCATGAGGTACTGATTGTTGATCATGGTCACTTCTTCGTCAGCCTTCTTCATGATCTCAGCCTTCTGCTTGGGCACGATGATATCGGATACAGATACGGTTACAGCGCCACGGGTGGAGTACTTGAAGCCAAGGTTCTTGATATTGTCCAGCACCTGAGCGGTCTCGTGGATGCCGTGCTTCTGATACACTTCGTCTACGATCTTGCCAAGTTCCTTCTTGCCGCAGAGGCAGTCGATCTCCAGGGGGAACATTTCCTCCAGGCAGGTACGGGGCTTGCGGCCAATATCCTGGGGAATGACCTCGTTGAAGAGGAGCCGTCCCAGGGTGCACTCGATAACCTTGCTGCCCTTTTCGCCGTTGAACTCACGCTCCACACGGACGTGGATGGGAGCCTGCAGGCTCAGCTGGCCGGTCTGGTAGGCCATCATGGCTTCGTCGGGGCTGATGAAATAGCGTCCTGCGCCAAGGCCGTCTTCACGGTCGATGGTCAGGTAGTAGCAGCCGATAACCATGTCCTGAGAGGGGCTCATAACGGGCTTACCATCCTGAGGCTTCAGGATGTTGTTATGGGCCAGCATCAGGAAGCGGGCTTCTGCCTGAGCTTCCATGCTCAGGGGAACGTGAATGGCCATCTGGTCGCCGTCAAAGTCGGCGTTGTAAGCAGTACATACCAGAGGATGCAGCTTCAGGGCCTTGCCTTCCACCAGCATGGGCTCGAAGGCCTGGATACCCAGACGGTGCAGGGTGGGAGCACGGTTCAGCAGCACGGGGTGTTCCTTGATAACCTCTTCCAGAATATCCCACACTTCGGGGCGGCCCTTGTCCACCATACGCTTGGCGTTCTTGCCGTGGACGGCCTTCTTCAGGGTGACCAGCCGTTCGATTACAAAGGGCTTGAACAGCTCCAGGGCCATTTCCTTGGGCACGCCGCACTGATACAGCTTCAGTTCGGGGCCCACAACGATAACGGAACGGCCGGAGTAGTCAACACGCTTACCCAGCAGGTTCTGACGGAAGCGGCCCTGCTTACCACGCAGCAGGTCGGACAGGCTCTTGAGGGCACGGTTACCGGGGCCGGTCACGGCACGGCCACGACGGCCGTTGTCGATGAGGGCGTCCACGGCTTCCTGCAGCATGCGCTTTTCGTTGCGGACGATGATATCCGGCGCACCCAGCTCAAGAAGTCTCTTCAGACGGTTGTTACGGTTGATAACACGACGGTAAAGGTCGTTGAGGTCGCTGGTGGCAAAGCGGCCGCCGTCCAGCTGCACCATGGGGCGCAGATCCGGGGGGATGACGGGCACAACGTCCAGGATCATCCACTCGGGCTTGTTATTGCTCTGGCGGAATGCTTCCACCACTTCCAGGCGCTTCACGGTACGGGCACGCTTCTGACCTTCGGTCTCACGATCCCGTTCCTTTTCGGTCAGCTCGGCAACTTCCTTCTTCAGCTTTTCGCTGAGGGACTCCAGGTCCAGCTCCATGAGCAGTTCCTTCACGGCTTCGGCGCCCATGCCAGCACGGAAGCTTCCCTTGCCGCACTTGGCTTCCACCTCACGGTACTGGGCATCGTTGATGAGCTGATACTTCTTCAGGCCGGTCTCGGCGCTGTCGCCGGGATCAAGCACGATAAAGCTGGCAAAATACAGCACCTTTTCCAGGGACTTGGGGCTGATATCCAGCAGCATGCCCATCCGGCTGGGGATGCCCTTGAAATACCAGATATGGCTTACAGGGGCAGCCAGCTGAATGTGGCCCATGCGCTCACGGCGAACCTTGGCCTTGGTGACCTGAACGCCGCACTTGTCGCAGATCTTGTTCTTGTCTTTATACTTAACACGCTTGTACTTTCCGCAGCCGCATTCCCAGTCCTTGGTGGGTCCAAAGATGCGCTCGCAGAAAAGACCATCCCGTTCCGGTTTGAGGGTACGGTAGTTGATGGTTTCAGGCTTGGAAACCTCGCCAAAGCTCCATGCTAAAATCTGCTCAGGCGACGCCATTCCGATTTGGATGGAATCCAGATTGGTCAATTCAAACAAAACACGGCACTCCCTTTCGGTCAATGAGCTAAGGGTTATTCGTTATCGAAGTCAGTGTCGGTCATGTCCAGGTCATCGCCGGACAGATCGTCGCCGAGGCCCAGGTCGAACTCGTCCAGATCATCATCCAGACTGAAGTCCACTTCCACATCCTCGTCGATCACGGCTTCCTCCATGGAGGGTTCTTCTGTGCTCTCTTCCTCTTCCTCGGCATAGCGGGAATCGGTGGGGGCATCCATATCCTCATCGTCCAGTTCACGGATGATGATTTCCTCCTTGTTGGCATCCAGTACGCGGATATCCAGCGCCAGGGACTGCAGTTCCTTAATGAGCACCTTGAAGCTTTCCGGCACGCCGGGAGCAGGGATGTTGGTACCCTTTACGATGGCTTCGTAGGTCTTTACACGGCCCACAATGTCGTCGCTCTTCACGGTGAGGATTTCCTGCAGGGCATTGGCTGCGCCGTAGGCTTCCAGAGCCCACACTTCCATCTCGCCGAAGCGCTGGCCGCCGAACTGGGCCTTGCCGCCCAGAGGCTGCTGGGTAACCAGAGAGTAGGGACCCACGGAGCGGGCGTGCATCTTGTCATCTACCAGATGGTGCAGCTTGAGGAAGTACATATAGCCAACGGTGACCGGGTTTTCAAAGGGATCGCCGGTACGGCCGTCGTAAAGCTGGATTTTGCCGTTGGGCTTGGAGCCGTCCACAGGGCGCAGGAAGCCGTAACCGGGCTGTTCGCTGGCCTTTTCCAGCAGCTTTTCGATATCGTCCATGGTTGCGCCGTCAAATACGGGGGTGGCCACATGCCAGCCAAGAGCCTTGGCGGCCATACCCAGGTGCACTTCCAGCACCTGACCGATGTTCATACGGCTGGGAACGCCCAGGGGGTTCAGCACGATCTGCAGGGGGGTACCATCGGGCAGGAAGGGCATATCCTCTTCACGGAGAATGCGGCTGACAACACCCTTGTTGCCGTGACGGCCTGCCATCTTGTCGCCCACGCTGATCTTACGCTTCTGAGCGATGTATACACGAACCATCTTGTTTACGCCGGGGCTGAGTTCGTCCTTGTTTTCCCGGGTAAAGATCTTCACGTCCACAACGATGCCGCCCTCGCCGTGAGGCACACGCAGGGAGGTATCACGGACTTCACGGGCCTTTTCACCGAAGATGGCACGCAGCAGGCGCTCTTCGGCGGTCAGGTCGGTTTCGCCCTTGGGGGTCACCTTGCCCACCAGGATATCGCCGCTGTGAACCTCTGCACCAATGCGGATGATGCCTTCTTCATCCAGATCCTTCACAGCATCGTCGCCGATGTTGGGGATGTCACGGGTGATTTCTTCCGGTCCCAGCTTGGTTTCACGGGCTTCGGATTCAAACTCCTCGATGTGGATGGAGGTGTAAACGTCTTCCTTGACCAGCTTTTCGCTGATGAGGACGGCGTCTTCGTAGTTGTAGCCTTCCCAGGTCATGAAGCCGATGAGCACGTTGCGGCCCAGACCGATTTCACCGTTTTCGGTGGAGGGGCCGTCTGCCAGCAGGTCGCCCTTTTCGATGATCTGGCCGGCCTTCACACGGGGATGCTGGTTAATGCAGGTGCCCTGGTTGGAGCGGGCGAACTTGCTCAGGCGGTAGGTATGACGCTCGCCCAGCTCGTCCTTTACGATGATCTCGCTGCCGGAGACCTTCTCCACAACGCCGCTTTCCTTGCTCAGGAGGCACACGCCGCTGTCGTGGGCGGCCTTGTATTCCATGCCGGTACCAACGAAGGGAGCCTCGGCCACCAGAAGCGGCACGGCCTGACGCTGCATGTTGGAACCCATCAGTGCACGGGTAGCGTCATCGTTCTCAAGGAAGGGAATCATAGCGGTGGCAACGGAAACCACCTGACGGGGGCTCACGTCGATGAGATCCACCCGGTCACGGGGCACGGATACGATCTCGGCCTTGTCACGAACGGCAACGTGGTCGTTCACGAAGCAGCCGTTTTCATCCAGAGGCTCGTTGGCCTGGGCCACCAGGTAGAAGTCTTCTTCGTCGGCGGTCATGTAGGTAACCTCGTCGGTTGCCCGCCCGGTTTCCTTATCCACCCAGCGATAGGGAGCTTCGATGAAGCCGTATTCGTTCACCCGGGCGTAGGTAGCCAGAGAACCGATCAGACCGATGTTGGGGCCTTCAGGGGTCTCAATGGGGCAAATACGGGCATAATGACTGTAGTGTACGTCTCGAACCTCGAAGGAGGCACGGTCACGGTTCAGACCACCGGGGCCCAGTGCAGACAGACGGCGCTTGTGGGTCAGCTCAGCCAGAGGGTTGGGCTGATCCATGAACTGGGACAGCTGGGAGGAACCGAAGAACTCCTTGATGGCAGCGGTCACAGGACGGATGTTGATCAGTTCGCCGGGGCGGACTTCATCAGCGTTCTGGGTGGCCATGCGCTCACGGACAACACGCTCCAGACGGGCCAGACCGATGCGGATCTGGTTCTGGAGAAGCTCGCCCACGGAGCGGAGACGGCGGTTGCCCAGATGGTCGATATCGTCGGTGTAGCCGATGCCGTAGGGCAGGCCCAGCAGGTAGCTGACGGAAGCCACGATATCATCGGTGATGATGTGCTTGGGGCACAGGTCAGCAGCATGGGTGCGCAAGGCATCCCGCAGGTTGGCTTCTTCCTGATTGCCGTCCAGGATTTCCTTGAACAGGGGATAGTACACATTCTCCTGAATGCCCACTTCCGCAGGGTCGAAGCTCAGGTAGCGGGAAGCATCCACAAAGCGGTTGCCCACGACCTTGTGCAGGTGATCCTCCACCTGAACCAGCACTTCGTTGATGCCACTGTCCTGAATATCCCGGGCCACTTTCTTTTCGATCACGTCGCCCTTTGCCACCATCACTTCGCCGGTGGAGGGGTTGATCACATCCTGGCCTGCCACCTGGTCCTGAATACGGGTGGCCAGGGACAGCTTCTTGTTGAACTTATAGCGGCCCACGCGCATCAGGTCGTAGCGCTTGGGATCGAAGAACAGGGAGTTGAACAGATTCTGGGCGCTCTCCCTTGTGGGGGGCTCGCCGGGCTTCTGCTTTTTGTAGATTTCGATCAGACCTTCGTCACGGCTGGCTGCGCCGTCGCCACGCTGCAGGGTGGCCATGAGGCGCTCGTCCTCGCCCAGCAGATCCAGAATCTCGGCGTCAGTGCCATAGCCCAGCGCACGCAGGATCAGGGTCAGGGGCAGCTTGCGGGCACGGTCGATACGCACCCAGAGCACGCCGTTGGAGTCGGTCTCGTACTCCAGCCATGCGCCCCGGTTGGGAATCACAGTGGTGGAGAAAAGGTGCTTGCCGGCCTTGTCGATCTGATCTTCGTAATAAACGCCGGGCGAACGAACCAGCTGACTGACGATAACACGTTCCGCACCATTGATGATAAAGGTACCGTGCTCGGTCATGATGGGAAAATCGCCCATGAAAACGTCAGATTCCTTGATTTCGCCGGTTTCCCGGTTCTGCAGACGAACGAAAACCCGAAGAGGCGCAGCATAGGTCATATCCCGTTCCTTGCAGCGCTCCATGGAGTTTTTGGGCTCGTCCAGGGTATAGTCCACAAACTCCAGCGAAAGGTTTTCCGTGAAGTCCATGATCGGCGAAACGTCGTCCAGTACTTCCTTGAGGTCTACCTCCAGGAAGCGCTTGTAGGAATTTTTCTGCACTTCAATAAGATCGGGCATATCCCGGATCTCTTTGATGTGGGAAAAACTCATGCGCTTTCTCAGCTTCCCCATTTGAACCTCGTGCACCATAAATGCCATCACCCCTTATGTTCTCGCATGCGTCGGATCCTTATTTTACAAGCACTTCAGCCCTGCAACATTTTTCTGTTGCTTTTTTTTGCCGGGGCATGTACAATACCCTCAGGCTTTTGGCTAAAATGCGCACAGTTCCGATACTGATGCAATTTTATATTATAGCCCCTGTTCCTTTCCATGTCAATACATACATGGAAATTCTCTTTTATTTTTATCAATTTTTCCAGCAGACCCCCGCCGCCGGGAAAGGAGCACGTTTTTTATGACGAAATATGGTCAGGTAATCGCATACAATAAAAATACAGGAGTGGCCACCATCCGCTACGCACGGCCCGAGGCCTGCGAAAAGTGCGGCGCCTGCTCCACCGGCCGTGAGGAAAGCATCCAGCTGAAAACCGATGCGCCTGTGGACAGCTGGGTCCGGGTGGAACTGCCTGACGGACGGTTCCTCTCCGCCACCTTTTTAGCCTACATGGTACCCCTCCTGTGCTTCCTGGCGGGCTTCCTGCTGGGCCACTTTGTATTTGGCACCGACGGCATGACCATCCTCTTTGCTTTCCTTGGCCTCGGCCTGGGCGGCGTGGCTGTTTTCTTCATCAATAAATCCATTTCCGGCAAACCGGAATGGACTCCTCATATTTCTGCGGTCTATGACCAATGCCCCGACCCCTCTCAGATGGGCTGCAGCGGGCAGGGCGGCTTCTGAGCCGGAGACCCGGAAAATCTTTTCAAAATAATAGAAAAAAAACAGGAAAATACTGTTCAAAGGATGCCTTTTGTGCTATACTATTGTAGTATCTTTGGGCCGTTGGCTTTATGCCAGACGTACAAATCCATTCAAAGTTCTTTTGCGTACAGCTTTTGCTGTACTGCATGTTTACTTTATCTTTTGTGCAGGCCATTGATTACCGAGTTCCTTCAGTCGCTTATTACTGCTTTGCAGTGGTGAGGGCTGCTACAGAATCTTATATCCCCCATAAGGAGGTCGCCATGGTGCAAAACAACGAACCCAAACTCCGCATCATCCCGCTGGGCGGCGTAGACGAATTTGGCAAAAACATCACCGTCGTGGAATACGGCGATGATATTCTGGTGGTGGACTGCGGTTCCATCTTCCCCAAGGAAGACATGCTGGGCGTGGACCTGGTCATCCCGGATGTAACATATCTTATTAAAAACAGAGAAAAGCTGCGTGGTATGCTGCTTACCCACGGCCATGAGGACCATATCGGCGCAACGCCCTATGTGCTGCGCCAGGTACCCATGCCCCTTTACGGCACCAAGCTGACCCTGGCGCTGGTGGACCTGAAGCTGAAGGAGCACCGCATCGCCGGCATCCCCCTCAATGTGATCCATCCCCGGGATGAAATCAACCTGGGCTGCTTCCACATCAAGTTCATCCATGTCAATCACTCCATCGCCGGCGCCGTGGCCATCGCCATCACCTGCCCTGCGGGCACCATCGTCTTCAGCGGCGACTTCAAGGTGGACTACACCCCCATCGACGGCGAGGTAACCGACCTGGCCAGCTTTGCCATGCTTGGCAATGAGGGCGTACTGGCTTTCCTTTGCGAGTCCACCAACATCGAGCGCAAAGGCCACACCATGAGCGAAACCAAAATCGGCCAGACCTTCATCGATATGTTCCAGCAGGCCAAGGGCCGTGTGATCGTGGCCATGTTCGCCTCCAACATCCACCGTGTACAGATGGTGGTGGATTCCGCTGCCATGTACGGACGCAAGGTTTGCTTTATCGGCCGCAGCATGGTCAACGTCACCCGGGTGGCCATGACCATCGGCGAATTGTGCATCCCCGATGAAAACATCATCGACGTGGACGATCTGGACAACTACCCCGATGACGAGGTGCTGGTGGTGACCACCGGAAGCCAGGGCGAAGCCATGGCCGGTCTGACCCGTATGGCCTACGGCGAACACCGCAAGCTGCAGATCCGCCCCACCGATACCGTCATCATCTCCGCCTCCCCCATTCCCGGCAACGAAAAGCCTGTTTCCCGTGTTATCAACCAGCTGTACCGCTGCGGCGTCAACGTGATCTACGGCCAGCTGGGTGAGGTGCACGTTTCCGGCCACGCCTGCCAGGAGGAAATCAAGCTGCTGCACGCCCTGTGCAAGGAAAAGTACTTCATCCCCATCCACGGCGAATATGCCAAGCTGTGGCAGCATGCGGAGCTGGCCGAGCAGCTGGGCGTTGCCAGCAACAATATCATCATCCCCGAAATCGGCAACGTCATCGAAATGTCCCAGAACAGTCTGAGCATCGCCGGCGTTGTGCCCACCGGCGGCGTGCTGGTGGACGGTCTTGGTATCGGCGATGTTGGAAACGTGGTTCTCCGGGACCGCAAGCATCTGAGCCAGGACGGCCTTATCATCGTGGTCATGGCCATCGAACGGGACAGCGGCGTGCTGGTTTCCGGCCCGGATCTCATCAGCCGTGGCTTTGTGTATGTGCGTGAAAACGAAGACATCATCGAGTCCAGCAGAGAGCTCACCCGTGCCATTCTGGCCGAATACGGCCGTCTGGACGGCAGCGAGTGGCAGAATCTGAAAAACCGCGTCAAGGATGAACTGCACCGCTACATCTTTGAAAAGATCAAACGCAACCCCATGATTCTTCCTATCATTATGGAGATTTAACAAATGAAAAAATTCCGTCTGATTGCCCTTCTCGTGCTGATTCTTTCCCTGCTTGCCTGCGTGGGCGCCGCCTGTGCGGAAGCTGAAGAGACCCCTGCGCCCGATAAGGTGCTCTACAAACAGGGCGACAAAAACGCCGAAATCAAAGAGATCAAGCAGCGTCTTTACGAGCTGGGCTACTACAACACCACCAATCTCAACCGGGAATTCAACTCCGCCATGACCCGCACCGTCAAAACCTTTCAGGAGCAGAATGGTCTGGAAGTGACCGGCGTGATTACCGTAGCGGACAAAGACTTCCTCTTTTCCGACCAGGCTCAGCCCTATGTGGAGCCCACCCCCACCCCTGAACCCACGCCGGAACCCCTGCCCACTCCCCGCCCCCTGATGGCGGACGATGTGCCCGAGCTGGACGAAGCCGGCTATACTGCCGACGGTTCCGAGTATTTTTATGAAAATGACGAAGGCGGTCAGTGGTGCTATCTTTCCGGCGATCTGCAAATCCTTATCAACCGCTACGAGCGTCCTTCCGTGCCGCTGGTGTGGTTTGAAACGGAAATCTTCATGCGCAACGGACAGCAGTTCCTCACCACGGAAACCAACCCCGACCGTCCCGGCACCCGTTTTTCCTACCCCTTCGATATCGCAACCAACAACAAATACGTCCTCGGCTTTACCGACGACTTCTACGGCCACCGCATCAACCGCAAGGAGCAGGAAGGCATCGTCATCCGCAATGGCGAGATCATCTGCGATGACGACTACCGCAAGCGTCTCCACAACCTGCCCAATCTGGACATGATGGCCCAGTTCCCCGATGGCACGCTCAAATGCTACCGCAGCAGCACCATCACCTCTGAAGAGTTGCTGGCGCTGGGCGCCGTGAATGTATTCTGTTTCGGGCCCGTGGTCATTTCCGAAGGCCAGATCGACGAATACATCCCTGCCGGCTATTATGACACCAAATCCCCCCGCCAGCTTCTTGGCATGATCGAACCCAACCATTACCTGCTGGTTTCTGTTCAGGGCCGCACCAAGAATTCCGAAGGCACCGGTCTGCGTTTCCCTACCCAGCTGATGCTGGAGAGAGGCGTGGTGGAAGGCTTCAACCTGGATGGCGGCAATACCATGGCGCTGATCTTCCGTGGACGGATGCTGAACAACCTGGCCAAGTGGAAGGATAAGACCTTCGTGCGTACCGTTACCTCCCTTATTGGCGTCGGCGTCAGCGATAACGCCATCCCCGTGGAGGAACCTGAAGAATAAACCCGCCCGCCGGGCAAGGAGGACATATGCACCCCATTGCTGACAAAGCCAAGCTGGCCATGCTTTGCATGCAGCGTTTTTCCTGGGAGCAGGGTACCGCCATGCAAGCCCTGCTGGAATGTGGCGATCTGGAAGCCATGGCCATGATGGCCGAGGAAGCCGCCTACCGCAGCCTTGAAGACGGACGTGTTGCCATGATGGGCAGCGAAACGGCCGTGAATGATCCCTGCGCCTGTGGCGAAGGAATGATTGTTGCTTCGGCCATGCCCGGTCACGAACACCTGAAAACCAATGTTGAAAAACTTTTGAGCTGGTCGCTGGAACTGGCGCCCCGCAGTGAAAAGGGAATTCTCTTTCACCTTGGCGATGGCGTGCAGTTCTGGAATGATTCCCTGTACATGCTGCCTCCTTTCCTGTGCGCCGCTGGCAAGTACGACGAAGCTCTTCATCAGCTCTACGGCCTCTTCGATGCGCTACGGGATCCGGAAACCGGCCTCCTCCGTCACATCTGGGATGAAGGCAGGCAAGAATTTGCCGATGGAGCCTTCTGGGGCAGCGGCAACGGTTGGGCTCTTGCGGGTATCGCCCGGGTCATTGCAATGCTGCCCCCGGAAAAAGAAAGCGACCGGCAAAAACTCATTTCCATGAACAAAGCGCTTCTTGCCGATGTGATCCGCTGGCAGAACGAAGACGGTAGCTACCATGACATCATGGATAAACCTGAAAGTTTCAAGGAATGGAACCTGAGCCAAATGGTTGCCTACGCCATGTACCGTGGCATGGCCGACGGCTGGCTGGAAAAGGACTGGCTGCCCAAGGCCGAGTTCCTCTTTAATTCGGTGGTAAACGCCATGGACGATCATGGACGTATTTCCCCGGTATGTGGCGCTCCATTCTTCAACAAGCCCGGTTATTCCGTGGAGGCACAGGCATTCTTCCTGCTGATGGATGCCGCCCGGGACAAATGCCTGGCAAAATCATCGAGCATCATATATTGATAGCAAAACACGCTGCCACATTCACAGGCTGCGTGTTTCTCTTTTATCCTATTTTCCGCAATGAATGAAGGGATGTGTTCACCACGATGAATCCTCTGCTTATGCAGGCGGCGAAGCTGTTGTCTGCTGCCGATTTCTCATGGGCCGTCTGCGGCGGCTTTGCTTTGGAGCTCTTTCTTGGCAGGGAACTGCGCCCCCACGGAGATATCGATCTCTGTGCCTTTGAAGCCGACCGGAGCAAAATACCCGCCTTTATGCAAAAATCCGGCTGGCAGGTATACGAGTTCCGTGGGCAGGGCAAGGTTCGCCTGCTGGAGCCGGGCGATGCCAGCGACCCGGGGCGTAACCTGATGTGTGTTCTGCCGGGTTGCTCTCTGGTGGAGTTCTTTCCCAGCGAGGAAGAGGGCCTGCTGTACCATCAGTTTTATCATACAGGGCTGAAGGAACTGAATTATCTGGAGTTTCTTTTTACCCCCTCCGCAGCCCCGAATACCTATCTTTTCAGCGCCAATCCGCCCGTTTCCCTGCCCGCAGAAAAGGCTTTGCTCCGGGGAACCGAAGGTTTCCCCTTCCTGGCTCCCGAGCTGGCTTTGCTGTATAAAGCGCTGCGTCCCGATGAAGGTCCCGCCGCCAGCGATTATCAAGCCGTCTATCCCCGACTTTCTCCTTCGCAAAAGCAATGGTTTCAGCTTCAACTGAAGAAACTATGTCCCGCAGGACATCCGTGGATGGAATAAAATCACAGAGTGCATAAAAACAGGACTGTTGCAAAGCAAATCTTCGCAACAGTCCTTTTCTGTCCAGCAGGCCTTACACCCTCCAAAGCCGCTTCATGGCAGCAAAGCAGCGGATGTAGGTACCAAAATTGTCTTCGGGCGTTTTTGCGTTTTCGTTGGCCAGAATGTTTTCCAGCTCCATCAGCGCTCCTTCTGCAAGATGCACTTCCCCAAGGTCATCCATTTCCAGGGCGTTGCCAAGGATGCGGTTGGCCGCCTGGGGGAACGCCTGCACAAACTCCCGGAGGAAATCCGCCATAAAGGAATCCTCTCCGTGGAGGCTTCTGCCGTCTTCGCTAAGAAGGGTACCATTCCAGCGCTCCACGCTGTGCAGGGTACTTTGCAGATCGCCCTCGCTGTGAAGCAGGCCAAGGGCCACCTCCTGCTTGGGATCAACGCTCTGCACCGGCATCAGCACCGTTACGGGATGCTGGTTGCACAGAAGGGTCAGGGCAAGGCCACACAGCCGCTCCATCTGCTCCCGGGAGAACATTTTCAGAAGCTGACCGCCATTGCCGGCAATGCACAATTCCACCCGCTGAGGCAGCTTTGCCCGCAGTTCCTTATCCTCATAGGAACGCTGCAGCATCAGGCCGCAAAGCCGGAACAGGAAGCCGAAGTTGAACAGCAGCAACGATTCCGTATAGGTAATCTGGCCCTGGGAGCGGAATTCCGCAAGGCATTTGCGGATGGGTTTTGCGTAGCTGGCAAAGAAATCGTCCATGAGGAGCATGCATTTCTGTTGCGCCCGGGTGGCGCTGCCTGCGCTGCGCATTTCCTCCACCAGACCCGCTGCGGCGCCGACCATAGCGCTGTCGCCCCGGAGGAAATCCCGGTGAAAATCTTCTATATGCCCTTCGGACACGGATGCATACAGAATCCGCCTGCAACCCAGCAGCAGTGAACATTCCGCCGTGGCGTGACTGCCTCCCCGGAGCCACAGGCTCAGGTCGGCGGTACTGCCGCCCACGTCCAGATTCAGGTATCCGCTGCCTGCGTTCACCTCGTTGCGGTGACGGAAGTACAGGCCGTCCGCCTGATTTTCCAGCGCATAGAGTACCGCAGGGCAGCCGCTGCTGAGGGGCATGCCCGTTTCCTTGGCCACTTCCTTGGCAAGGCCACGCATCATGTCCAGATAAGCCTCCTGCCGGTGGGGCGGCAGGGCACCGGGCACGCTTACACGCCAGCTGAGGCTTTCGGACCCCCAGAGCCGTGCTGCCAGCGATGCCTGCAGCATCATCTGCTTCAGGAACAGCCTCAGGCACCTGAGCACATATTCCTCATCGCTCCACTTCAGGTCGTAGTAAAGGGTGTTGGAATCCTTGCGCATCAAGGCCGTCATGCTTTCCGGATAGAAAATATGGCCATCCTCCAGCACGTTTTTCCAATCCGCCGGGCCTTCTCCGAAAAGGTCCACCACGCTGTAGTAGGTGCTTTCGCTGGGGCTGCCGGGGGTGAGGGCGTTGCGGGGGATGAATTCCTCCATGAGGATATCCTCCAGCCCCTCCGTGGCCGAAAGAAGCACACCGTGCAGGCTGGCTGGCAGGGAGGCCGGCTGAACCTTGTCGCCCTGGCGCATCATCACGGTGGTGGCAATGGAGCCAAAGTCCACACTGATGATGGCGGGCTGCTCATAGCGCAGCTGTGTGCAGGAAAGATCATTCACCAGCATACCAAAGCACAGCGAACCACGGCACAGGGCCACATAGGCCGGGAAGGTGGTGGTTCTGGCAGTATGCCAGCTGCGGCGGCTCATTTCCTCCCGGTCATAGCCCTGAGCCGAACGCATAATGCCCCGCTTCCACTGATCACCGTCCAGAGTGAAGGCTTCCAGCGTATGTGCACCGTGGGTGTGCACAAAATACTGCTTCCACTGTTGGGAAGAAAGACGGATGTTGGGCCATACCGTAACCGAGGGCAGAGCAGATGCAGCAAGAGTCACCGCTGCGCCCACCTCCGGCAGAGCCCGCAGGTCGTAGGTACGAACAAAGCTCACTTTTCCCAGCACGCCCTGCTGATTGGCGCTGCGGGTACCAACGGAAAAGCTTGCTTCAATGTGCTGCTGATCTGCCAGAAGCCTGCAGGACAGGCTTTCCGGCAGCAGTCTGGGCAGGGAAGGATCGTTACTTTCGCCATTGCGGGCAAGCCATGCGGCCATTCCTCTGGAAATGGGCGGCACAAAATACACCCTGTGGTCTCCGGGCACATCCCGGAGCCTGCAATAAGGCTCCATCCACCCGGGAAGCGGGCAGGTTTCCGCATTTTCCACCATCAGGAGGCAATCGGAAAAGGGCTCCCGGATGCAATCCTCGGCCCCCTGGCCAAACAGCTTTTCCAGCAAGGGGGACAGAGTGCGTGATGAAGTTTCCTCCGGATAACGCAGCAAAATATCGCTGTCGCCATAACGGGGGGCAGCCGCATATTCCCGGCTCCACGCCAGCAAGAGCTCCGGAACCGCCGGATCCACACCGGTTCTGCCCTGGGTGTCCTGGTACAGTTCCAGCAATGTGCTGGCCATATTGGCCCGCCAGTCTTCATCATACTGATCCAGCAGGGCAATCTCTTCCTCTGCACGGCGAAGCGCCTCCTTCTCGCCAAAGGCACGGGAAGGCTCCATCAGGAAAGATGCAGAGAACCGGGCGAAGGGTACGCCATCCATTGTGTAGAGCACCGTATCCTCACCTGCATCCAGTTTCGGCGCAGGCTCCTCCGGATGGATCAATTGACCCATGAGCACATTACTGCCTGCATCGGATGCATCCGCAGGATAGGTGTACATATTCAGTTGCAACCGCTGATCCCGCTCTGCCAGGCCGTATATGGTCAGAATGCGGGTGCGCAGTTCCCGTGCAGCCTCTTCATCACCGGTTCTGACGGCTTGCCGCCAGGTTTCCCTTCCCGCAAGAATATCCCGGATAAAGCGGTCGATAAGCGAGCACAGCTGTGCCTCCTGAGAATAGATGTAGCTGGAGGCAATCTCTTCGTTGAGGCTTTTCAGCAGCCTCAGCCGGGGGATAAGCACTGCGCACATTTCCTCGTCCAGCCAGGGGCAGGGGTCGGTAAAACGCTTGCGGTTGCGGTCATACCAGCCCACAGAGGGCGGCAGAAGGTTGCTCAGATCCCCCAAGTTGGCCGCAGGCATCAGCACCATACTGCGGGAAAGCAGGCAGATGGGCGTTTTTTCAGGGGTTTCAGATTTGGGGCGGGAAAGTGCAAACACATACAACCCTTCCCGCACACGGCTTTCAGGCAGTGCGCCGCTAACGGCGTGAATAAAGCTGCCCTCGTCCGCCATTTCCAGCATGGGCTCTATGGTCAGCGTGGCACAGGAAGGGTCAGCGGCTATGCTTTCCCACAAAAGGAGCAGAGCAAGCACCGCCCTGTAATCCACCATTTCCTGATGGCGCAGGGCAATATCTCCCGGAAGCCGGGCCAGACGGCGCAGCTGCTGTTCGCTGGCCAGCACATCGGGAATGGAATATCCCACGTCCTCGCCTTGGGTTTTGATGAATTTGGCAAACTGATCCAGCCACTCCATGGGCTTCTGGTTGCCGTCGCTCTGAATACCGGGAGTAGGCTTGTAGCCGATGTTCAGGCCCTCGTCCATATCAGGCAGCAGGGTCAGATACGGGGTTTCCTTATCCAGCATTTCCTTATCTGCCTCGGTAATACGGCGCTTGTTTTTCGGTTCCTTCACTGGCCTTCCTCCTCTCCTACGGCTCTGAGCAGTGTTGTCAGGAAGGAGCAAAGAGCTCCTTCTGCGCCGCTGCCACGAAGGGTTCCTCCGCCAAGGCCCGCAATAACCCGGGTGGTATCCATCCTGTCGGGAACACGCTGAATGCTCATTTTGTTCAGGCCTTTTTGCAGCTCTATGGCAGCAGCGTCAAAAACCTGGCTGCTGCGCTGGGCCGGTTTCAGGCCGTACTGATTCAGCAACAGATAGAGTTTTTCCAGCAAAGCTGCGTCCATCAGGCCGTTGCGGGACAATGCATCCTCATCCTGTGCCGCCTGTTCCGGAGCCCGCTGCACCACGTTTTCCCGGATAGCAGCTTCAATATCCAGGCTGATCTGCTCCCGGCACAGTTCCATGGTGACAGCCGCACGGCGCATGGTTTCCAGCCGTTCCGTCTGCTGGCGTATCATCTGGGCATCCACCAGCCCTGCATCTTCGCCGTTCATGCGTTCCAGGGAGGCTTCTGCCTCTGCAATGCTTTCTTCCTGACGGTACAGCTTTTCCCGGGCGCTGTCCTGTGCGTCCTTCAGCACAGACAGCCATGCATATCCGCCGATTTTCTTTGCAAGCTGGCTGCGGGTCTGCTGCATATCCTCGTATTCCTTGCGCAAGGTCTTGGTTTCTTCCTGCCAGGCCCGGGATTCTTCTTTGTGTTCCTCCCGCTGGGTAAGCAGCGCCCGGCGTTTTACCAGCTGGTCATAATTCTCTGCGGCCTCCGTGCGCAAGTTTTCGCTGATGCGCTTTTCCCTCATGGTGGGGGGAATGGTGCGCACCACTTGAATCATCCAGTTGGAATAGAAATTCAGGAAATGATACAGCGATTGGAGCAGATTCTCCAGTTCTGCCTGCTCCGCGCTGGTTTTTTTATGGAATGTGGAAAAGAAAGGTGCGCAGTAACCGATGCGGGTACAGCTCTTTCTGTGTCCGTTGGCACAGCCCAGCAAAGAGGGGTACAGCTCCGCAAAAAACAGCGCCGCCGCCTTCAGGAGGCTGGTATAGCCATTGCGGTACAGTTCCTCCTCCTGATCAAAGCTCTGCCAGCACAGCTGAGGCGTGTGCCACTGGTAATAGTAGCAGTCGATGTGGTGGGCATCCTTGCCCCGGAAGCCGGTGCGGAAGAAATGGGATATACACCTGGTAGCCAGCCATTCCAGCATATGTGCGTCGTTTTCCTGGCTCTGGGAACCGGTGGAATAGATGCGGGTAGTGATGAATGCCTCCGTAGGCAGGCCCAGCATGTACAGCGCATCAAAGATGCCCTTTTCGTCGTTTTCGCCGGAGCGTATCATGCCCTCCATACCGTAATACTGCAGGGCCGTGCGTGCCTTGTCCAGGAAGGTGGAGCTCTTCACCACGATCTCCATCTCTTCATTCTGGGAGGATGGCGGAACCTTGTAGTAAGGCAGCATCAGCATGGCTGCCATTTCAAACAGGGGGCTGTTGTCCCTGAAATACTCCCTGAGAAACCTGGCGATGGCGGGAATGCCCGATGCGCCTGTACCGCCGAAGATGCTGCCGCAAAGGATCAGCTTCACTTTTTCTCCCCGCTTCATTTCATCGGTGATGCGGTCCAGCAGGTCGTTCATTTCGTCAGGCTGGCCCTCTGCCCGAAGCCGTTCCAGAGAATTGAGCACATCGGAAAAAAACAGTACACCAAGGTCGGGATGACCCCGGAAGCCCTCGCTGTACTCAAGGGAGGATTCCGTCCGGCTGAAAATGGTTCGGCTGAGCAATTTATCCCTGCGATGGCCTTCCACCATTTTGTCCACAGACATGGCCCTTTTGGACAGGTTCATATTCCAGCGGCTGGCCAGCACCGCCGTATGGAATCCCGGATGACGGGCAGGATACTTCTCGTAGGCCTGCCGGATATCCTCATAATATTCCGCCGCACGCTTGGCACGGGTTGTGTTGCCGCAAGCGCTGTCCACATCGACGGAAAGCATGCGGATCTCGGGGATGGGGCTGCGGGCCCCTTCCTCATCCACCGTGTAAAAACCGTCAATGGCGGCACAATAGACAAGGCTTTCCAGTATTTTATTGCCGGTTCCGCCCACGGCCAGAACATAGCAGCTCATGGAAGCCCTCCCTTCTTACAATCGTTTAAAGAACGCCTTTTTGCCGCTGATCGCCGGCGGAGCTGCCAGCCGGAAGCAGACAAATGCAGCGATAACATTGAGCCCATAAGCGCCGAAATAGGTCAGATAATCCCAAAGCCCCCGGCCAGCAATGAACTGCACGCCCAAAAGCCACACCGCCACCGCCAGCGCAGCGTTGATGAGGAGGATCACCAGCATGCTCAGCCGGTAATGGGCCACGGCACGATTTACTGCCTTTGCGCCCTGCAGTCCCCGGGTATGACTCCAGCGCCATATCAGCTGCAAAAGCAGCGTAAGCACAAAGCCTGCTGCAAAAAGAACCAGCAAAAACAGCATCCATTGTTTCTCCCTGCTTTGCTGCACCTGGTTCCACATTTCTGCGGAAAACTGGCCGCCAGCCGGTTCAGCAGCCCGCTGTACATATGGTTCCAGCATATTTTTCAGAAAAGGAAAAACGCCAGACAGATTTTCTGCGATCAGCGGTGCGCTGTTTTTCAGCTGGTAGGGATAGATCAGCAAAAGGCTGCCCAACTGCCAGAGGGGCGGCAACGCAAAGCTGACCAGGTAGCACAAAAGCACCTTGAAGCGGTTGGAGTACCTCATGCGGGTACGCTTTTTCTTCTTCGTGGGGGTGATTACAGCGGTCTGCATCCTTTCATCTCCTTGGCGGTTTCGTCAGGGCGCAATGATCTCCGGCACAAATACATCAAAGGTACAACGGATCAGCGGGGCGGTTTCCAGGTTGGCTGCCGAGCGGATCTGCTCCAAAAGCCGCTGAAGTCCAGGGGCCTTGTACACCTGCGGAAAATCGGGCACTTCCACGCCCTGATAATCCTTGCCCGTATAGCTGCCCCAGGCATGCCGGAAAGTAGTGGGGATAGAGTTGCGGGAACGACCGTAACGGGTCAGGGTCTGCATCAGGTTTTCCCATGCAATGACCTCGCTGTTGGATATTTCCACACTGAGGCCGGTACCGTCCTGCGCCCAGCTGACCAGTGGCCATTCCAGCTGTTCGCCGGTCACGTCCGCCACCAGTTTAAGCCGGTAATACCCGCTTTTCAGCAGGGTGTGATCCACCTTCACCCGAACCTCCAGCCGGGAACCATCCTCGCTCCAGGCGATGGATTCCAGTTGAAAGGGGCATTGCTTCTCTTTGCCCTCAAAAGGTGATTCCACCCTTTCAAAGCAATACAGTTTATCCCGCAGGGTGAGCACCTGCGTGTTTTCCCCCATAGCGGCTTCCGGGCCGTTGGGCACGATCTGCGTAAGCAGCAGGGAATCAATCACCTCAACCCTTGCGCCGGACAGGGTGGAAAGATCCAGCTGCAGGCCGTCCGGAAGCTGCTCTGCAGGCCAGGAATAGACCAGCGTTTCGTCCACATTTCCGCCAAGGGTAAGCATTTCAAGGCCATCCTTCTGCTGGGAGGCAAGGCCGCTGCGGGTTTCCAGCTTTGCGCCAGCGGTATGATGGGTGTAGTATCCCAGCGACGGGCGTTTTACCCCGGTATATTCATATTCAAAATAGAAGGGCTGCTGCACCACCGTCTGGCTGTTGGCAGTATAGGTGAGCTGGCCGTCGTCCGGGCCACGCATCTGTGAAAGGCTGCGGTTTCCATTCAGCTGGGCGTTCAGGGCGGCGGTATAACTTTCCACCTGCTCCGGCCTGCCGATAACAAGCACCAGCAGTGTCCGGGGCATCGGCAAAACGCCGTTGATTTTCCGTGTGTTGCTGTTATAGTCCGGTTTGCCCCAGATCAGGGAATCCGAAAAATCCGCCGGACCGAAACTGACCATATGACCCATATAGTCCAGCTGCATAGCATACAACCCCACGCTCATGCCGTTATCAAAGGCCTTTCTTTCCCGCAGGATTTCTTCCACATAGTATACCGGCGAACCATCCACCCGGGTGCCCTGAAGCCTGCGGAGGGTGGCAGGGTCGCAGGTAACAACAGAAAGCCTTGTAACATCCAGATTCCTGAGGGCGTACAAAAGCGGGCTGTCCTGGTCGTTGCCCACCGCATGCCATTGTGCAGGGGGCGGTACGTTCTTCTGATGGAAGCCCTCCACAAACTCCGTAAGCAGGGCGTTCATTTCTTCTGTTCTACCGGGGTTTTCCAAATCTGCGCCGCCATTTCCCATAAAGCGGGCCATCTGGTTCATCTGGGGCGTGCCCAGGGAATAAAAGCTGTTTTCCATACTTTCCGAAGAAAACCCGGAAAATATGCTGGGCATGGGATCGATGGCATAGGTCATCAGATCCCGCCGATAGGAGCGCATTTCCTCCTCGGTGCCAGTGAAGCCATAGCTGGTGATCAGACTGTCCGGGATGCGCTCGTTGCCGGTACGCAGCACCCGCACACGGGAATCGCCCGCCGCTTCCAAAAAGCAGCCCAGCACATCCTCATACCAGCCCACCTCTCCGCCAAGCCGGTAATGAAAACCGCCCTGACGGTAACGAAGTCCTGTCTGGGGATAGAGGCTGGTGGGATCCTCGTTGATGCCGCCCATAAGCTGCGAGCCATCCATCCAGAGATCCACCAGCATATTGCCCTCTTCGTCGGCAGAGCCCACAGAGGCTGCCTCCTCATCCTCATAGGGCGGCATGTTCAGAAGCTGCAGCGAGGGTGCCGTAGCGGTCTGCTGCCCCTGAATGTTCAGTTTCTCACAGCCGGAAAGGCACATCATCAGCGCCAGAATGAGGCAAAGCCATTTCAGTTTTTTCATGAAATGCGCTCTCCTTTCCAAAACATATTTCCTGATGGCCCAATCAGGATGCGGCAGGGCCGTTTTCATGCATCCCCTCGTAAAGGTACACAAACTGCCGGTTTCTGTGTCCGGCTTCATATTCCATGGCCCTTCTGCGGCAATCTTCCGGAGAAGCCGGGTTTTCGCACAACCAGCGCACCTTGTCCGCAGCGTCCTGCAGGTTGCCCAGCTCCGCCGTCAGGCCAACGTCATTGGTAATCAGCTCCGGCATGGCGGTCGCATCCCAGCAGAGCACCTGCGTGCCGCAGGCCATGGCCTGAAGCGGCCGCATACCCATGCTTTCCGCCCGGCTCAGGCTCACAAACAGGTCCGCCGCCGTGTACAGGGCGCACAGGTCCGCCCTGTTGCCCATTTCCTCCAGGGCAATGACGGAGCCGTCCGGAATGGCTGCCCGCTGATCCTCGTCAAGGCCGACAGCCACCACGCAGTAATCTTCTCCCAGGAGTTCCTTCAGATCCATCAGATCCTCCAGCCCCTTCCTGCTTTCCCAGAGGCTGGCCACGCTCACCAGCAGATATTTGGAGCGCATTTCCCACAATTTCAGCCGTTTGAGAAGCGCAATGCGTTCGTCCACATTCACGCAGGGCCGGTAGGCGTTCATATCCAGCCCGTGGGGCATATAGTGCAGCGGATATCCGGAAAGAAAAGATTTCCTTACCTGCTGCTCCATCCACCGGGAGGGAACCGTAAGCACCATATAGGGATGCCCGGAAAACAGCGCCCGCTTTTCACGCCAGTTCCGTGCGCTCTGATCCCGGAACCAGCTTCTGGGATATTCCCCTTTCATGACGCAGTGCCCGCAGCCGGTTTGCCAGCGCAGGCAACCTTCCCGGCAAATCTGCTTATCCACCTCGGCCTCCCGGGCGGCGTCGCCGGCGCAGCTGAGGTACATCTGCTCCTGGGCATCCGTCAGGAAGGGTTCCACAGCAGTAGAGGGGAAGGCGCAGTGCCCGGTCACCGCCCACAGGTCATGCAACGTCCACACCACGGGTATCTGTTCCTCCCGCAGGTACAAAAAAAGTGTAGGCATATGCAGATAATATCCGTGAAGATTATTCAGATGAATCACATCGGGCTGAAAACTTCTGAGCTGTTCCACCAGCCGCCGGGTGGCCTGCTTGCTGAAAAAACCCTGCCTGTCCGTAAGCCTTGCCCTGACCCCATGAGTGTAAGTGTTAATATTGCTGCGGAAAAACTCCGTCCGGGGATGGATGGCCCGCTTCATCTTCACTTTTCCTTTGTCCATCCCTCTTTTTGCGTCCTGGATCCGGGTTCTTATATCCGGCTTGTGACGGCTCCGTACCCGCAGGCCGCCAGGCAGCCTGCCCGATCGTCCACGACGTTTCCGGGATGGGAGATCACTGCGGAGGGCTTCTGTGCGGGGAAGAACGGCGTTTTTCAGATCCGCCTCGCCTTTCTCCGCAGCTTTTTTTCTGCCGGTTTTTCCGAATTTCAGCCCGGCATAGCGCCACAGGCTGCCAAAAAAACGGGAAATATACTTCCATCCGCTGCCGAGAATCCTTTTCACAAATGCAAAAGCGCCGCTGTACCAGCACACCCGGCAGGACGGCACATCCCCCGGGCAGTGGCTTCGGGCATGACAAAACAGGACCGTATGGCCCCTTTCCATGGTCTGCCTGCTCAGCTCCACGCAGAATTTGCCCGTTCCACCGGAAGCCGTTACATTGATAAGCGCAACCCGCACCTTTTCATCCTCCGCATTTCCACGATATGCAACAGCCGCCGGGGCATGGCAGGGGCCTGTTATCCCCCTGCTGCCCCGACGGCCGATTTCATCAGATCAATAGTTCTGGGCCTTAATCATGAAGTATGCCTGCGGATGCTTGCACACAGGGCACAGCATGGGGGCTTTCTTGCCAATCACGATGTGGCCGCAGTTGGAGCATTCCCAGATCATGTCGCCATCACGGCTGAACACGATGCCTTCCTGCACATTTTTGAGCAGCTTGCGGTAGCGCTCTTCGTGGTTCTTTTCGATCTTTGCCACAGCCTCAAACAGAGCGGCGATCTCGTCAAAGCCCTCTTCCCAGGCATCCTTGGCCATGCCGGCGTACATATCGGTCCACTCGTAGTTTTCGCCGTCGGCAGCATCCTCAAGGTTCACGGCGGTGGTGGGGATATCGCCGTCATGGAGCAGCTTGAACCAGATTTTGGCGTGCTCTTTTTCGTTGTTGGCGGTTTCCTCAAACAGGTTGGCAATCTGCACATACCCTTCCTTGCGGGCTTTGGAGGCGTAGTAGGTGTACTTGTTGCGTGCCTGGCTCTCACCGGCAAAGGCGGACATCAGGTTGGCTTCCGTTTTGGTTCCCTTCAAAGGTTTCATAATTTGTTTCCTCCTTGTTGGTAATATAGACGTTCCTCAGATACTTTTCCCTGTCAGATATGTATTCCATGCATCGGAGGGGAAGGTATCTTCTTTTTGCATCATTCAGGAAAATATTCCTGAATTTGATTATACCACATTCTTTCCGTAATGAAAACAAATTCTTCTTTCTATGTAGCAGAGGAATGTGATATGATGTATACACAAACACTTTGGAGGTCAGGCCATGAAGCTTCTTTTGCATATCTGCTGTGCTCCCTGCTCCGTTATGTGCATCGAAACCCTGAGGGGAGAGGGCATTGAACCGGTAGGTTTCTGGGACAACCTGAATATCCATCCCTATACTGAGTATCGCAGCCGGAAAAACTGCCTTGTGGACTATGCCAAGAGCATCGGCCTTGCGCTGGTGGATCACGGCGAATACGGCCTCAGGCCCTTTGTACAGGCGGTGGCTGAGGACATTGACGGACGCTGCGTAAAATGCTATTGGCACCGCATGGATGCAGCGGCAGAGTACGCCGCCGCCAACGGCTTCACCCATATCTGCACCACGCTGTTTATCAGTCCCTATCAAAACCACGAGCTGCTCAGGCAGGTGGCAGAGGAACGTGCCAAAGCCCACGGCGTGGAGCTTCTCTACCGGGACTTCCGGCCTTATTTCCGGGAAGGCCAGCAAAAGGCCCGGGAGCTTGAAATGTATATGCAGAAATACTGCGGATGCGTTTTCAGCGAAGAAGACCGCTACCGCAAACGCAAAAAAGCAAAAAAATGCACGGAGGCCAATTCATGAGCCTGTTTGACCGTATCACTCCGGAACAGTGGGCCTGCGGTCTTCCCACAGGCTGGGCCGGAAAGGGTCTGTTGGATTACCACGAACAGCTTCCCTCCACCAACAGCCGCCTGAAAGAACTGGCGAAGCAGGGTGCGCCCGAAGGCAGTCTCTGCATCTGCCACAGCCAAACCGCAGGGCGGGGACGGCTTCAGCGCAGCTGGCTCTCCGCCGCTGGCGAAACGCTGACCTTCTCCTTGCTGCTGAAGCCTTCTATCGCTCCGGAGCATTTTCCCCTCTGCACCTTTGCCGCTGCCCTTGCGGTATGCGACGCCGTACGGCAGCTCTGTCCGCCGCTGGAACCGCTGATCAAATGGCCCAACGACATCGTCCTTGAAGGCAAAAAGTGCACCGGCATCCTCAGCGAGCTTGTATACGACCCTGCGGGCAATCCCTGCGTGGTAATGGGCGTTGGCATCAACGTGGCGCAGCATTCTTTCCCCGAAGAAATCGCCAGAACTGCCACATCTCTTGTTATGGCGATGCCGGAATCCGGCAGCGCTATCACGCCTTCTCCCCTTCCTCTCCTTGCCGCCTTCCTCGAAAGCATGGAAGCCAGCATGGATATGCTTTCCCGTGATCCTGCCCTGCTCCTTGCCGCCTGTGCAGAACGCTCTGCCACGCTCAAACGGCGTGTAAACGTCATTGGCCGGGAAGAAAATTTCACCGGCACTGCCGAGGCCATGGACGAAACCGGCGCATTGCTGGTCCGTGATGAAAGCGGCTCCCTTCGCCGGGTGCTCAGCGGCGATGTATCCGTCCGGGGCCTGATGGGCTATATCTGACTAGCACTCACTTTCAACCCTGTAAGGAGGTTACAGTATGAAACAGCTTTTTGATGGAAGCATTACCCGTGTGCATGGCATCCGTGTGGGCCACGCACAGAATGAAGCCGCCAAAACCGGCTGCACCGTTGTGCTTTGCAGCCACGAAGGTGCCGTGGTGGGCGCCGATGTACGGGGCGCAGCCCCCGGCACCCGGGAAACCGACCTGTGCCGCCCGGAAAACACGGTGGAACGTGCCAACGCCGTACTCCTTTCCGGCGGAAGCGCCTTCGGACTTGATGCCGCTGCCGGCGTCATGCAGTTTTGTGAAGAACAGGGCCTGGGTGTGGATATGGGCGTGTGCCATGTACCCATTGTGCCTGCCGCCGTTATTTTTGATCTGAAAAATGGCGATGGTCTTGTCCGTCCCGACAAGGAAATGGGATATGCAGCCTGCCTGGCCGCCGGAAAAGAAGTTGCCCAGGGCACCGTTGGCGCCGGCTGCGGAGCCACGGTCGGAAAACTTCTGCCCGGAGCCATTCCCAGCCAGAGCGGCATCGGTACCGCCAGCCTCACGCTGCCCTGCGGCGTAACCGTGGGGGCCATTGTTGCCGTAAACGCCTGCGGCGATGTGTACGAAGCCAACTCCGACCGTCCTCTGGCCTCCGGCCGCCTGCCCGACGGCAAACCCATCCTCTGCGACAGTCTGCTTTATGGCAGCGCCCCTGCGGCCGATGCCCCCAGAATCAGCGGCCAGAACACCACCATTGCCGTTGTCGCCACCGATGCCATTCTTACCAAAGCACAGGCCCAGCGGCTTGCCACCTGCGCCCACGACGGCTTTGCCCGTACCATTCGCCCCGTGCATACCCAGATGGACGGTGACACCATTTTCGGCCTTGCAACCTGCCGGGTGGATGCCGATGTGAATCCCATCCAGCTTTGCGCTGCCGCTGCGGAGGTCACGGCCCGTGCCATCCAGAACGCAGTATGGGCGGTGGATCATCCATGATCGGCATAGGGCTTGATCTGTGTGAAGTGGCACGCATCGAAACTGCCATTTCCTCCCCCGCTTTTCTCCAGCGGTACTATACCCCGGAGGAACAAAGTTACATTGCCTCCCGGGGCAAAATGGGCGCCCAGAGCGCAGCGGCCATGTTTGCCGCCAAAGAGGCTTTTCTAAAAGCAGTGAGCGCAGGCATTGGCGGAGGCATCACCCTGCAGGAGATCGAGATCCTTCATGACCCCGGCGGAGCTCCCCGGTATCACCTTACCGGGGCCGCCTGCGAAAGGCTGCACCAAATGGGCGGACAAACCGTCCACCTGAGCCTGACCCACGAAAATGGCATGGCCGCCGCCGTTGCCATTGCGGAATAACCCCACAAAGGAGGCAGACCCATGCCCGTCTTCGGCATGCCCACCCTGATAGAAGCCCCTTCCCCGGAGGAATCCGCCTTACTCTGCAAGGAGCTTGGCCTCAGCTTCGTGGAGCTGAACATGAATCTGCCCCACTACCAGCCCCAAACTTTTCCCCTCTCTGCGCTGAAAAAGCTTACCCGGGATCAGGGCCTCTTTTTCACTCTTCATCTGGATGAAAACTTCAACCCCTGCGATTTTAACCCACACATCGCCGACGCCTGGCTGCGCACGCTGGAGGAAACGCTTCAGCTGGCCCAGGAACTGGAATGTCCGCTGATCAATCTCCACCTGAGCCGTGGCGTTTATTTCACTCTGCCCGGAAAGAGAGAATTTCTGTACGAGCGGTACCGGGCGGTATATTTGCGCAGTCTTGAACGGGTGATTGCCCTTTGTGAAAAATCCCCCGCCTCTGGAAAAATCAAGATTGCCATCGAAAACACCAACGGGTTTCTGCCTTTCCAGCTGGAAGGGCTGCGCCTTCTGCTCCAAAGCCCTATTTTCTGCCTGACCTATGATACAGGTCACGATTTCGAGGCAGGACATACAGACAGGGACTTTCTTCTGTCCCGAAAAGACCGGCTTGTTCACATGCATCTTCACGATGCCTCCCCAAAGGGCTGTCACCTGCCGCTGGGGGAAGGCCTTGTGGATAAAATCGCCCTGCTGGAACTGGCTCGGGAAACAGAATCTACCGTAGTGCTGGAAACCAAGACCATTACCGGGCTACGCCGTTCTGTTGACTGGCTCAGGGAGATGACGTGATGCTGACTCAGGACGAACTGTTGTTTTTCCAAAAAAATTCTCAGCGCCTGATGCTTTATGAGCAGCTGAAAAAGGGCTTATTGTCCCGATACCCCTGCATGCTTTTTCAGGCAGGAAAAACCCAGATTTCTCTGAAAAACCGCTTTATCTTCGCAGCCGTGTCCCTGCCCCGACGCAAGGGGGAACCCGGTCTCCGCCTCACCCTCGGCCTTGGCACGCAGCTTGCTTCTTCCCGTGTAGCTCAATCTGTTCAGCTAAGGCCCGGCCGCTGGACGCATCACATTCCCGTTGCCCATCCGGAGGAGTTGGATCAGCAATTATGGGAATGGCTGGATGCGGCCTGGAGCTTTGCGCTCAACAAATGAATCATTTCATTTTGCAGAGGTGATTTTCCATGAATTCTGTCAGACGCAAATCCGTAAAACCCTGTTTTTCCATGTGCGTTCAGCCAGCCTTTATCATCGGCACCAACAACCCGGACGGCAGCCACAATTTCGCTCCCATTACATGGGTCAGCGCCACCTGTGAAAAGGATGACGACTATTTGCTGGTGATCAGCATGTTTGGCGAAAAAAACACCAAGCAGAATGTGATTCTCACCGGGCAGCTCAGCGTCAATCTGGTGAGCACCGATATGCTTCCACTGATGGACTACTTCGGCTCCCATCATGCCGCATCGGGGCACAAGGATGAGGTGGATTACTCCGTTTCCAGAGGTAAAGCAGTGGATGTACCCGTTCTGGACATGAGCCGCTGGGTATATGAATGTGAGGTAGTGCAATCCGTATCAACAGGCCAATCCACCACCTTCTTCTGCAAAATCAGAAATGTGCAGATGGAGGAAGGCCTCCAATGTGCCGACGCCTTCGATGTTGACCTCACGAAGCTGGACCCGGTGATCTACTCCGGCAAGTATCACAGCATCGGCCGGCTTCTTGGAGAAATTGGTGATTTTTCCTGAATACCCAATTGTCAAAAAGGGGTAGATGCGGAAAATCATCTCCTTGCCGGGCGCAGACCCAGCTCACAAGCCTTTACGCCGCAGCAATCCTCAGCCAGCGCCGCAAGGGCAGGCTGTACGGCTTCCATCAAAAATAGGTTTTTCTGCAAAAAGAGACCATGACAGACTTTTTTCTGCCATGGTCTCTGGCTGTCAAAAAATGCGCAGGGTGCAGGGGGATCATCCCCCTGCCGGGTGTGGGCAGAGCCCACATTCCTTGTGCCGCAGCACTTTCAAGAAAGCACAGCGAGCACCGAAGGTGCAAGATTTGCGGCTTTGACTGACAAGAATGAGGTTTTTCGACAAGCTGAGACCATGACAGACTTTTTTCTGCCATGGTCTTTTGCTTTTTATTCCGTTTTCAATATCAGTTCCGCAGCTTCCAGAAGGCTGCCCAGCACCGGTACCCCGGCAGTTTCCAGCGTTTCCCGGCTCTGATGGCCTCTGGCCACCAATATGCAGCGGATCCCCATGCCACGGGCCACATCCGCATCGTGGAGGGTATCGCCGATCATCATGCACTCCTCCGGGGTCAATCCGGTTTTCTGCATATAGCGCACGCCGATCATTTCCTTGCTGTCGGCATAGATATTGTCATGGCCCAGCACGTCATCAAAGGTGTTTTCCAGACCATACAGGGCCAGTTGCCCCTTGAGGATCTCAATCTGACTGGCGCTGAGCACCACCTGGGAAAGCCCGCCCTTGCGAAGGCTTGCAATTGTTTCCAGTGCATCGCTATGCAGGGGAATGCTTTCCTGGCCCCGGACGTATTCATTCATCCAGGCATGCGCCACTTCGTTGAAATTTTCCTCAGTGACTCCAGCACGGTAGTAATACTCACGAACCGGAAAGGTGAACTGACTGAAGTATTCTTCAAGGTTTTCAATGACAGGCAGGCCAAAGAGAGGGAACGTGCGGTTCCTCACCCCGATGGCATACCACAGGTCATCCAGCAGCGTGCCGTTCCAGTCCCAGAAAATCTGCCGGATCTTCATCATCAATAGGCCTTGGCAAAGTAGATCAGCTTATCAGCCTTCTTGCCGCAGCATACGCAGGTATCTCCGATAGCGGTCTGGTCAAAGGGCATGTTGCGACTGGTTGCGCCGGTCATTTCCTTGATCTTGTCCTCGCAGGCACGGTCGCCGCACCACATTGCACGGGCAAAGCCACCGTCCACCACCTTGGCCAGTTCTTCCATGTTGTTTACATCGCTGATGCGTTCCTGACGGAAGTCCGCAGCCAGTTTGTACATGGTCTGCTGGATATTTTCAAGCAGCTCGGGGATAGCAGCGGCCAGATCAGTCAGGGCCACATCCTGCTTTTCATAAGTGTCACGGCGGAATACAACGCACTTGCCGTTTTCCACATCACGGGGGCCGATCTCAATACGGACGGGCACGCCCTTCAGTTCCCAGTCATTGAACTTGAAGCCGGGGCTCAGGGTATCACGGTCATCCAGCTTTACACGGATACCGGCGGCTTCCAGCTGAGCACGGATCTCCTCGGCCTTTTCCATGACTCCGCCCTTATGGGCAGCAACGGGAACGATAACAGCCTGAATGGGTGCCACATGGGGCGGCAGTTTCAGGCCACGCTCGTCGCCGTGGGTCATGATGATGGCGCCGATCAAACGGGTGGATACGCCCCAGCTGGTTTCGTGAACGTAAGTCAGCTTGCCTTCCTTGTTGAGGTACTGGATATCGTAGGCTTCAGCAAAATTGGTGCCGAAGTTGTGGCTGGTACCGGCCTGCAGAGCCTTACCGTCCTGCATCATGGCTTCCATGGAGTAGGTAGCCCGTGCGCCGGCAAACTTTTCCTTGTCGCTCTTCTTGCCCACCAGCACAGGCATGGCCAGCTCGTTTTCAGCCACGTCACGGTACACTTCCAGCATCTGCATGGTTTCTTCCTGAGCCTCTTCAGCAGTGGCATGAATGGTATGGCCTTCCTGCCAGAGGAACTCGCTGGTGCGCAGGAAGGGGCGGGTGCTCTTTTCCCAGCGCATAACGCTGCACCACTGGTTGTACTTCATGGGCAGGTCACGCCAAGACTCCACCCACTTGGAGTACATGGCGCAGAAAATGGTCTCGCTGGTGGGCCGCACTGCAAGGCGTTCCTGCAGCTTTTCGCTGCCGCCATGGGTAACCCAGGCCACTTCGGGGGCGAAGCCTTCCACATGCTCCGCTTCCTTCAAAAGAAGGCTTTCCGGGATCAGCATGGGCATATATACGTTTTCATGGCCGGTGGCCTTGAAGCGCTTGTCCAGCACTTCCTTAATGCGCTCCCACAGGGCGAAGCCGTAGGGACGGATAATCATGCAGCCACGCACGGGAGCATAGTCCACCAGCTGGCTCTGGAGAATTACGTCGGTATACCACTGAGAAAAGTCCACGTCACGGGGTGTGATATGCTCTACAAACCCCTGCTTTTTTTCCTGCTTTGCCATTTTGCATCTCTCCTTTTCCTGTTTTGGCTATGAAAAAAAGGCTTTCCGCTCCCACTGCAGCCATGCTGCACATGGGACGAAGGGAGCCTTCGCGGTACCACCCAGTTTCAGGCATTTTCTGCCTGCACCTTTCCATGCCGGATAACGGCGGCAAACCGTCGGGGATTGGCCGATTTTCGCAAAGGCGGGAGCTGCGCTTTGCCTTCCGCACCATCCTTTCAGCCGGAGGGATGGTTCTCTTTGGCGGGGCCGGGCGTGCATTCCTTTGGGTATGAGCTTGGCTCACGACTTTGATATCTTATCATACCCCTTTCCATTTTGCAACAAAAATGCTATGATGTTCTGCGGTATTTTCCATTGCTGAGATCAGGAGTGTATCCTATGAAACATACTTTTCTTGCCACTGCCGCCTTCGGTCTGGAGGGCGTGGTAGCCAACGAACTGCGTCGCCTTGGCTTCGATGCGAAGGCAGAACAGGGCTGCGCCCGTTTCTCCGGCGAGATGACCGATGCCTTCCGTGCCCAGCTTTGCCTGCGCACCGCTGACAGAGTGCTTCTCCTTCTGGACGAGCGGGAGGTGTACACCTTCGAGGAGCTTTTCACCTTCGCTTCCGCCATTCCCTGGGAGCATTACATCTCCCGTGACGGTATGATCCACGTTACCGGCAAATGCGTGCGCAGCCAGCTGATGAGCGTCCGTGACTGCCAGTCCATTACCAAAAAGGCCATTGTAAACCGGCTGATGAAAAAGCTCCATGTGGAACGCCTGCCGGAGAAGGGCGCACGCTATCCGGTGGATGTATCCATCTACAAGGACAAGGCCCGTCTGACGCTGGATATGAGCGGCGATGCCCTGAACAAGCGTGGTTACCGCACCTGGAACGGCGAGGCGCCCATCCGGGAGACCCTCGCTGCGGCCCTGGTGGACCTGAGCCCCTGGCGCAGCCGCATGCCTCTCTACGACCCCTGCTGCGGCACCGGCACTCTTTTGGTGGAGGCAGCCATCAAGGCCTGCGGCAGACCGGCGGGGATAAATCGCTCCTTCATCTGTGAGGATTTCTTCTTCATGGACAAAATGGAACTCAATGCCATCCGGGAAGCGGAACGGGACAAACTGGATGCCGTGCCGGAGCTGCAAATCTCCGGCAGCGATATCGACGAAAGCGCCCTTTCCCTTGCCCGAAAGCACATCCGGCAAGCCGGTTTCCAGAAGCAGATCCAGGTACACCAGCAAGACCTGCGCACCCTGAACGTACCTGGCGAACCCGGCGTGTTCCTGTGCAATCCTCCCTACGGCGAACGGCTGGGCGACAGGAAAGCCGCACAGGCTCTGTACAAAGAAATGGGGCTTTTGCTCAAGCGGCATCCCGGCTGGCGCATGGCGGTGATCACCTCCGACTTCGCCTTCGAGCGCTGCTTCGGCAAGCGTGCCACCCAGAAACGCCGGCTGTACAACGGGCGGCTGGAATGTGAATTTTATATTTTCTGATTGGGCTGATACCATTTTCTTTGCGGAACCGTCCCGCAGGAAAAGACGGAGACTCCTACACCCTTACGCATATAGCAAACCCGTGCGGAATGATCTTTCTGCACGGGTTTTGTTATTCTTATTTGTTGATGCAGCTTTTTTCGCCGATTCCCCACCCCAGCAATTCCATGGCAAGAAAGCCCATATCGCCGGTAATCTCCGCCAAACTTTCCAGATCAATAAGGCCTTTTTTCACCTTCCCTTTTTTGATGGTCAGGACAACCTTCACCTTCTTGTTCCGGGGAATATCGCTTTCATCCTCTGCGCCTTCGCTGAGGCGATCCAGCTCCTCCAGCATTTTTTCGTATCGCCCGTCGCCGTACATAGCCGGTTCTTTCAGGGAGTAACTGCTGCTCAGGTACTGACGCTTGCCCATTACTTCGCCCCATGCCTCAAGGCTGATGATACCGTTGTCCTCATCCTCTTTGAGCCTGTCCAGGCGCAGGGGGAGATATAGTTCCAGGGTTTCGGGTTTTGAGAAAAACATATTGCCAACTCCCTTGAATGGAAAAGAGGCGGCAACACATAGTCACCGTCTCGTTTTTTGTATTATTTTCCCGGATACTGCGCCCTTTCGCCGCCAATGAAAGGCAGGCGGGAATACGCCATCACCACATGAGCCTGACCAATTTTGGCCTGTTTTCCCTCCATGCGCAGGGGCACCGCCACCGGGCGGATATGCATGCCCACCAGTGTGTCGCCAATATCCACCGCCGCATCAGCCTGAATGGCCATGGCAAGGGCCGGATTATTAAACCGCTGATAAGCCGCTGCGCCGGTGCTGCCGCCGGCCTTGGGCACGGGCATGGCGTTCACCTGCACAAGGTGCAGCCTGTCCAGAAGTTCCTGCTCCATCACCAGTGCACGGTTCAGATGCTCGCAGCACTGAAACACCGGATGCAGTCCCTTTTCCCTGCATGCATCCATCATAGCGGAGGCCAGAGCATCGCCCAGCTCCGGCACGCTGTTTTTGCCGATGCGCCCGCCGGCAACCTCGCTGGTGCTGCAGCCGAAAACCACCACTGCGCCGGGTTTCAGGTGGGCGTTTTCATACAGGAAGTCCACAACTTCCTTCACTTCATTCCGGATATTCTCGTACATATTACTTTGCTCCTTCTCCTGCCTGTACAAAGGCATATGCGCCGATGCCCACCGCAATGGACAAATTCAGCGAGTCGATCTCATTACTGTGGGGGATCCTGACTGCCTGGCCCA
The DNA here is from genome assembly GCA_015056145.1 of Clostridiales bacterium. Classification (GTDB taxonomy): domain Bacteria; phylum Bacillota; class Clostridia; order Christensenellales; family Aristaeellaceae; genus Limiplasma. Next base: position 30,765 of record SVGY01000014.1, on the reverse strand, counting down.
TCCGGGCAAATTCCGGTGGGAGTCCGCTGCCCTCGTTTCCGAAAACCAGGGAATAAGGCATTTTGATATCGTCCAGCACTTCCGGCAGCAGCTTGGAACCATCCAGCATAAAGGGGTACAGTGCGTGAGTGGGAAATTCCTTCCGATATTCCTCAAAATCTGCATACTGTTTCACCCGCAGGGAAAACACGGCACCCATGGTTGCCCGCACCACATGGGGTTCAAACACGTCCGCAGCGGGAGTAATCACAGCGATGTCCTTAAGGCCAAGGCCCAGCAAGGTACGCTGGATGGTGCCCAGATTTCCCTCATCCATGGGATGATGCAGCACCACATGGGGCCTGTCCGGCTGAAGATCCGCCTGCCATTTGGAAAATACCACTGCGGCAAAGCAGTTGTCCTTGCCGCTGATACGCCGCAGGGCCTTGTCTGCGATTTCTTCCCGCACGCCGTGTTCCCGGCAAATCTGCCTGAGCTTCTCCACGCCCTCGCCATGGGCCTTCTCGCTCAAAAGCAGCCGCTGTGCCCGCCCGGGGTTTACCCTCATCAGTTCCAGCGAGGGAAACAGCCCCGGTGCGTAGCTGTATGTCAATTCCTGACTGTATGGTTTCAGGGGCGGCATGGCTCCCCCTCCTTTATGTAAAGTGTCAGTTCATCCTGTCCTCATCCGGGGCAGATTCCACCGTTTCCTCTGCTTCGCCTGATTCCTCAGGCTGAAGTTCCTCCACCTCTTCGGGATGAGCAAAGGCTTCTGCATCCGGAAAATTCACGCCTGCATTCTGCATCATTTTGTGAAGATCCCGTGCAGCGTTCATCAGTCCGTCCTCATCGGCCACCACCTGATAGAAGCTGGCGAATGCGCCGTTCATATAGGCTCCGACCCAGGTTTCCATAAACAACTGTGCAATCATGCCCACCACGGGCCCCAGCAGCACGCCCAGCAGCGAGGAAAGCAGCAGCCAGCCCACAAAGCTGATGTTAAGGGCCAGATAGTTCATCTTCATGGTCTTCATCATCTGCTTGCTCTGCTCTATGGCCTTCCATGCGCCCACATCCGGCTTATCCGCCACGATAAAGGTCGCCATGGCATAGCGCAGGGCTGCCAGAATGGGCGGTATGGAGGCAACAACGCTCACCACCGTAACAAGGAAGGGATTTTTCAGCAGAAAAACCGATACCTGCGGCACCAGAAACAGCAGCGCAAGGAACGGCCCCATCACCACAAGGCCCCAAAGCAGGGTTTTTACCGCAATGAGGATATTCAGCCACAGGGCTTTGAAGAAAATGCAAAAACGGCTGAACAGACCGCCGAAACCCAGCTCCTCCTTGCGCAGGCGCTGAATGAAATAATGATTGCATCCAAGCGTCAGGGCCGGGCTCATCAGCAGGGAAAGCAGGGACAACCCAAGAAAACCGTATATGATCTTCCTGTTGAGGCCGAAAAGAGGCCAGAGTTCTTCATAGTTTCTGACCATCATCAAACCTTCGATCTGCTGAACGTCCAGCTGCAAGAACCGGCTCTGGAAAACCTGCAGCGCCACGGTGAATACACCGGAGAAGAAGGTCACCAGCATAGCGGTCTGCCAGTTGCCCTTCAGGGCAGCCTTGGCTTTCATTTTGAAATAAAAGGATCCGATACCAAACATTGCAATCCTCCGAGTTGTTTACAAATCAGTCAAACAGAGCGTCCACAAATTCCTTTGCGTCAAAGGCCTGCATGTCTTCAATGCCTTCGCCCACGCCCACATACATCACCGGCACCTGCAGTTCCCTCACAATGCCGAAGGCAATGCCGCCCTTGGCAGTGCCGTCCAGCTTGGTAAGCACAATGCCATTGATGCCGGCGGCTTCCCGGAAAGCACGGGCCTGCTGCAGGCCGTTCTGGCCAGTGGTGGCATCCACCACCAGCAGGCAGCGCACGGTAGCCTCAGGGTATTCCCGGTCGATGACCCGACGCATCTTTTCCATTTCATCCATCAGGTTTTTCTTGTTATGCAGACGGCCTGCGGTATCCACGATGAGCAAATCCGCCTTCTGTGCCTTGGCAGACTGTACACCATCAAACACTACGCCTGCGGGGTCTGCGCCTTCCTTGTGACGCACGATCGGGCAGCGTGCACGCTCCGCCCATACCTGCAGCTGGTCAGCAGCGGCAGCACGGAAGGTATCCGCAGCACAGAGCACGATGGTACGTCCCAGACCCTGGAAACGCAGTGCCAGCTTACCGATGGTTGTGGTTTTGCCCACGCCGTTCACGCCCACGGTGAGGATCACCATGGGCCACTTCAGGCTGGGTTTCTCCACCTGCAGGAATCCCACCAGGATTTCCTTCAGGGCCGCCTTGGCCTCGCCGTTGGTGCGCAGTTTCTTTTCCTTCACGACCATGCGCAGCTTGTCCATGGCCTCCTCGGCGCATACTGCGCCCATATCCGACAGGATCATGGCATCCAGAAGGGAATCAAAATAATCTTCGCTGAGGGGGGTGTTATCGTCTCCCTCCATCTCCATTACCTGGGCCATCTGCTGACGGCTCCGGCTCATGCCCTGACGAAGCCGGGCAAAAAGGCTCATCTTTTCCGACATTTTTGTTTTCCTCCTTATGGGGATTTGCTTATTCGTAGTCCATCAGGTTCACGCTGACAAGGCTGCTGACACCCCGCTCCTCCATGGCAACGCCAAAGAGGGTATCGCAGCGCTCCATGGTGCCCTTGCGGTGCGTGACCACCACAAACTGTGTATCCTCGCTGAATTCCTTGAGGTAATCGGCAAAATAGCTGATGTTCGCATCATCCAGCGCAGCCTCAATCTCATCCAGAATACAGAAGGGGGTGGGCTTGAGCTTGAGCATGGCAAAGAGGATGGCGATGGCTGTCAGGGCACGCTCGCCTCCGCTGAACAGGCTCAGAAGCTGGCGTTTCTTTCCCGGAGGCTGCACGATGATCTCGATGCCGCAATTCAGCGGATCCTCAGGGTTGGAAAGGCTGATATCGCCATTGCCACCGCCAAAGAGCCGGCGGAAAGTTTCGGAGAAATACTCCTGCATCAGGCCAAACTGGCTCACAAATACGGTTTCCATCTGCTCCAGCAGTTGGGCGATGAGGGTTTGCAGATCCTGCTTGGCCTTTTCGATATCATTGCGCTGGTCGCTGAGCTGGGAGTAGCGTTCCTGCGTGGCGGCATACTCGTCGATGGCCTCCACATTGACAGGGCCCAGCAGACGGATTTCATCCCGGATGAACCTTGCCTGCTCGTCGGCTTCGGTCTCCTTGAAGGGGCCTTCCCTGACCGGGAATCGCTCCGAAAGTTCCTGAGCATTGGCGTAGGTCAGCTCGTAGGTATCCCAGAGCCTTTCTGCCAGCTGGCTCAAGTCGCTGCGGATGCGGCTCTGGGTCAATTCCTGGCGATGGAGCCTTTCCCGCTCATGGTTCAGCTGTTGCTGGGATGCGTCGATGTCATCCTGTAGTTCACGCTGCAATCGTTGTTTTTCTGTCTGACGGAGCTGTAGGTCCTCCACCTGATTCCGGGCCTGAGTCACCTGTTCCTCAGCGGATTCCACCGAAGCTTCCGCAGAGGCCTGTTCCTCCCCGGCCTTTTTCATATCCTCCAGGGTTTTGCAGCGCAGGTTTTCCAGCCGCTGTATTTCCTTGCGGCAGCTTTCGCTGTCCCCCAGAAGGCGCTGCTGATCCCGCCGGATACGGTCGCAATCATGCTCTGCATTCTGCAGCGTCAGCATGGCATCCGTCAGGGCCTCCTGGGCTGCCTCCCGCTCCCGGCGGGCTTTGTCCAGAAGCACGGCAAGCTCGCCGCTGCGGGCGTTCATTTCCTCCATGCTGCCATCCTGCTGGCTGGAAAGCTCTTCCATTCGGTGCAGTTCTGCTTCGGTTTCTTCCAGAATTTCGTCCAGCTGGGAAATTGCGCCCTCCAACTGCTGCACCATCTGCTGATGGGTTTCCAGGTTGCGGTTGGCGCTCTTCAAATGCTCCGTATCACGCACCACGGCGATCTCCTGCTGGTGCTGAGCTTCCTGTGCGGCTTCCCTTTTTTCCTTTTCGCCCGCACGCTTTTCCTCCATGGCGGCAAGCTGTGTTTTGCCTTCCTCCATCCGCTGTGCAAGCTCTTTCAGGGATGCCTGCAATTCACGGATCTCACGGTCCCGGCCCAGCAGGTTCTGGGCCTTCTGCTGAATACTGCCACCGGTGATGCTGCCGCCAGCATGCATCACATCGCCCTGCAGTGTCACCAGCCGGAAGGCGTGATTTCCCGCCTTCATAATGGCAATGCCGCTGTCCAGGTCTCTTGCTATCACAATGCGGCCCAGCAGGTTTTCCATAATATTCCTGTATTCCTGGGAATATTGCACCAGTTCGCTGGCCACGCCAATGCAGCCATCCATGGAAAGTACTTTCCGCTCGTTCTGGTTCAGGGTACGGCTGCGCACGGTGGTCATAGGCAGGAAAGTAGCACGGCCAAGTTTATTCCTGCGCAGGTACTCGATAAGCTGCTTGGCATCCTGTTCGGTTTCCGTAACGATATCCTGCATGGAGCCGCCAAGGGCCATATCCAGCGCCGTTTCGTATTCCCTGGGCACACGCATCAGCATGGCCACGACATTGCGCACACCGGTCATATTTTCCTTTTTGGCATGGCTGAGGGCATTCTTTACGGCGTACTGATAACCCTCGTAGCCGTCCTGCAGTTCCCTGAGAGTACGCAAGCGGGTATCCGCCGCACGGTAATTCTGGGCATCCTCCTGCAACTCCTTTTGCTTTTGAAGGATATCCTGCAAAAGTTGCCGGGAGCTTTCTTCCAGCCGGGTTGCATCGCCCCGGAGTTCTTCCAGCCGGCTTTCTTCCTGGCGAAGGCTTTCTGCTGCGGCTTCGGCAGCGGTGGTCACTTCCTTTTCCCGCTCCATTTCCGCATCCAGCTGCTGGGCCAGTTCCTCCCGGCGGGCTTTTCGTTGCTGCTGCATGGCGGCCTGCCGTGCCTGATTGGTCTTCATGGTCTGCATGCGGTTCATGCGTTCCATTAACTGGTTTTTGTGTTCCGTCAGCTCGGTTTCCAGAGCTTCTGCCTTTTCTGATGCGGCAGCCTGGGCAGCCTTGCGCCTGTCCAAAGCCTCCTGGGCTTTTTGAAGCAGAGCCTCGGCTTCGCTCATACCTCCGTCGGACTGACTCATGGTGGCTTCGATCAGCCTGAGCCTGTCGGCAGCGGTATCCATTTCGCCCTTAAGGCGTTCCACCGTTTCCCGTCCCGACTCTATGCGGCTGTGAATGGTCATGGCATTTTCACGCAGCACATGGAGACGATCGTTGGCGCCCAGCAATTCATCGTGGGCCTGATTCAGCGCCATTCCAAGCTCTTCCAGCTCCGCTTCGCCAAGGGTACGCCGGTGCTGCTGTGCGGACAGGGTTTCTTCGGCCTCTTTCAGAATATCCCTTGCTTTGAGCAGATTCTGTTCTGCCGCAAGATCCTTTTCCTTCAGGCGGTCATAGCGGTGCAGAAACAGCTTAACATCCAGTTCCTTCAATTGTTCGCTGAGGCTGAGGTACATCCTTGCGGTTTCGGCCTGACGCTTGAGGGGCTTGATGCGCTGCTCCAGCTCTTCCAGAATATCATTTACACGCACAAGGTTTTCGTCCGCACGCTTCATGCGTGCTTCTGCTTCCTCCTTGCGGGTACGAAAACGGCTGATGCCGGCGGCCTCCTCAAATACTGCACGGCGATCTTCGCTGCGCTGGCTGAGGATTTCATCAATGCGGCCCTGGCCGATGATGGAATATCCTTCCTTGCCCACGCCCGTATCCCGGAACAGCTCCACGATATCCTTCAGGCGGCAGGCTGCGCCGTTCATCAGATATTCGCTGTCGCCGCTGCGGTATACACGGCGGGTGATGCTCACCTCGCCAAAATCCACCGGAAGCTGCTTGTCGCCATTATCAAAAGTAAGGGTTACTTCGCAGTAATTCATGGGCTTTTTCTGTTCGGTGCCGTTGAAGATAACGTCCGCCATACTGTTGCCCCGAAGGTTTTTTGCACTCTGTTCGCCCAGCACCCAACGCACGGCATCGCTGATATTGCTCTTGCCGCTGCCGTTGGGGCCGACGATGCCCGTCACATTCTGGGGAAAAATGATCTCCGTCCGGCGGGCGAAGGACTTGAAACCGTATATTTCCAACTTGGTAAGGCGCATCCGCACCCTCCTGTTTCCTTAAGAATTTTGCTTGTTTCCAAGCAATGCAAGGGCCTGCCTGGCAGCTGCCATTTCTGCGCCCTTTTTGCTGTTGCCGCTGCCCTTTGCCAGCGCCTGTCCCTGCACGCTGACCTGTGCCACAAAGTGGCGGTCGTGGGGCGGGCCTTCCTCGGCAATGATCTGATAAACGGGCAGACCCAGCTCATGTGCCTGGGTAAACTCCTGCAACGCACCTTTGTCATCCTTGACCTTGGGGGCCACAAGATGCTCCTCATCCTGATACAGCCTGAGAATAATTGCCTTTGCTGCTTCATAGCCGCCGTCCATGTAGATGGCCGCAAACACGGCTTCCATAGCGTCCGCCAGGATGCTGGGTTTTTCCCGGCCGCCGGTCATTTCCTCGCCGTTGCCCATAAGCAGACAAGGCCCGAGGCCCATCTGCCGTGCCAGCACACACAGGGTACGTTCGCACACCAGCGCAGCACGCCGGGCCGTCATCTGTCCTTCATGATATTGTGGATATTTCCGATAGAGCATGTCGCTGACGCAAAACTCCAAAATGGCGTCGCCAAGAAATTCCAGCCGCTGATTATCCGGCAGCTTCGTGGAGGGATGCGTCAACGCCATGGTAAGCAGCGCAGGGTTTTGGAACTGATATCCCAGCGCCTTTTGCAAAGCTTTGATCATCTGTTTTCCTTTCCAATCAAACGGGCAAGGGCGCACTGCAAAGCACGGCTGCTTTTCGCCTGACCTTTGCAGAACGCCCCATCCCTTACAAATCCGTCAAAAGAAACCGTTACTGGTTCTTTTCAATGTAAGCGACCACGTCGCCCACGGTCTTGAGCTGCAGGATTACTTCGTCCTCAACCTCAATGCCGAATTCGGATTCCAGCTCCAGGATCATAACCATGACGTTGGCGCTGTCTGCCTTCAGGTCTTCCACCAGCAGGGTTTCTGGGGTGATGGTGGCTGCATCCACACGCAGCTGCTCGGCGATCATATCACGAACTTTTTCAAATACCATTGTTGTTTCCTCCTTATTAACCAATGAATGATTGCATTATATCTGCTCGGAAACCGTTTCCGTTTCCGCAGAGACCAGCTGATTTTCAATCTTGCGCACCAGTTCGCCTTCGGTCATCTGGATGGCCTGACGAATGGCGCAGGCCAGTGCATGACCGTTGGAAGAGCCGTGGGCCTTGACCACATTGCCCCTCACGCCCAGCAGCGGAGCGCCGCCAACTTCGGTATAATCCGTCTTTTTCTTGACCCGTTTGAAGGCAGGCTTGGCCAGCAGGCCGCCGATCTTGCTGCGGGTATCGGCGTAGATCTCGCCCTTGATCATATCCATCAGGGTTTCCACAACGCCTTCCATGAACTTCAGGATGACATTGCCCACAAAACCGTCGCAGACGATCACATCTGCCACATCATGGGTGATCTCCCGGGCTTCCACGTTACCCACAAAGTTCAGCTTGCCATCAGCCTGAAGCAGTTGGAAAGTTTCCTTGGTGAGCGTGCAGCCTTTTTCCGCCTCTGCGCCGTTATTCACAAGGCCGATGCGGGGAGTGGCGATATTGCGCATGGTCTGCATGTAAGCGTTGCCCATCTGGGCAAACTGATGCAGATATTCAGGCTTGCAATCCACATTTGCGCCACAGTCGATGAGCAGGAAGAAATCCTTGCCATTGGGCAGAAGGGGAGCCAGAGCAGGGCGGTCGATGCCGGGGATGCGGCCCAGGCGGAACATGCCGCCTGCCAGCACAGCGCCGGTACTTCCAGCGGATACGAATGCATCCACCTGACCATCCCGCAGCTTGAGCATGCCATCCACAATGGCGCTCTGCTTCTTATGGCGCACAGCCATCACCGGAGATTCGCAGTTGGTGATCACTTCCGGACAGTCTGTCAAGACAAGGCGTTCCTTCAGTGCCTCGTTACCCTGAAACACTTCCTCCACCACGGGCTGAACCTCTGCAAGGGGGCCAGCCAGCTCAATGATGAGGTCGCTGTAGTTGGTAAGGGCTTCCAGCGCTCCCTCCACGGGAGCCTTGGGGGCGAAATCGCCCCCCATGGCATCCAGATAGATTTTCATGAAAATTCCTTCTTCATTTGTCAATGGATTTTGATGCAGTACACAGCGCTGTTGGTTTTGCCGGTGGTGCCGATAACCAGCAGGTTGCCGTACACGGCGGGTGAGGCGGTGATTTCCGCACCTTCCAGTGCGAGGGTATCCAGCACTTCGCCGTTATCTGCCTTCATAAGTACAATGTTGCCGTTGCCAAGGGCCTGCAGGATCCAGGCATCTCCGTTTTCATTATACACAGCCACGGGGCTGGAATGACCCTGACCCTCAAAATCCTTGCGCCAGATCAGCGAACCGTCCTTCTTGTTCAGGGCCAGAACGCTGCATCCATGCTTGCCGTTGGTGGCGGTGAAGATAACCATGTCGGAAATGGATTCCTGGCCCACCACCGGGCTGGCCACAAGGCCTACGTCATAATCGGCGTTGTAGGTCAGATCCGGTACATCGTAGGTCCACAGCACTTCGCCGGTGAGGCCGTCCACCTTGCGCAGGTTGCACACGCTGGACTTATAGCGGCGGTAATAGGTGTTGCCGGTGTAAAGGGCCAGCAGGCCGCTTTCTTCCATGTCGAGGGCAGGGGTGGCATCGGTCTTGTCGCCGGTGTCAATGGCCCATACGGAGGACATGGTGTTGATATCCACGCACTGCAGAATGCCGTAGCGGTCTGCGTAGAAAACGTAGTTATCGTACATGGCAACGCTGCCGTCGATGTTTGCGTACTTCTTTTTCTGGTCGCCGGCAAGGCTGCGGTAGGTCTGATAGGAGGAGCTGACGGAAACTTGGCTGGAGTTGGTATTGAAGGAATCCTCCCGCTTGCCCAGCTCCACGGTATACAGGGTGCCGCCCTGGGAACCGAAGATCATGGTGCCGGTTTTGGAATCGAACAATGCGGAACCCAGCACGCCGGAATAGCTGCTGTTACGTTCCTTGTCGTTGTCGGTGCGTACCAGCATAATCTCTTCGTTGGTTACAAGGTTGATCAGATGATAGCCGCAATTAACGGTCTTCTTTGCCAGCATGGCATGGCTCTGGCCCACGCCCAGCACCGGGGTGCCATTGGTGGCAAGGGAAAGACCGCCTGCGCTGGGAGCGCCGATATCAATGGGTTCACGGGTCATAGTGCCGTCCAGCAGGTTGTAGAAATAAATCTTGCCGTCCTGACCGGAGATGATTACTTCCTTCAGGGCAGTAACCTGGCGGGCTTCATCCTTCAGGCCCAGATAGTCGGTACGCATTTCGGTAGGCCATTTGATGATCAGGGGCTGACCGGGAGCCACCACACCATAGAGGGTACTCTCCTTGGCCTTCATGGAACCAACGGGCTGGCTCCACAGAACGCTCAGCTTGCCTTCCTCCACCTCAACAGTGCCGAAGGAAGCATTCTGACGCATGGGGCCGCTGCGGAAGGTAAGCACACCAGCCTGCTTCCACACAGCATAGTTGTCGCTGGATGTCTTACTGGTGAAGGGAGTCACCATAGAAATGGCTTTTTCGCCACTGCGGCTGAAGTTGCTGGCGCTCTTGCCGTTATTGTTGGTAACGGTTTTCAGGTTCAGCGCAGCAGGATCTGCGCTGCCGGCGGCTGCGGCATCCACTTCCGGCATTGCGGTAGCATCAGGGGCCGGAGTGGGCGTGGGGGTGGGTTCCGGGGTGGCGGTAGGTTCGGGGGTGGGGGTCGCCGTAGGCTCGGGAGTTGCGGTTTCCTCGGGCTCTTCGGTGGCGACGGGGTCCTCTTCACCCTCGTTCAGGGGCACGGGGGTCTCCTCCGGCGGCACTTCCGTGGCAACGGGGGGCATAAAGGAAGCGGGAACCGTGTATTCGCTGCTGACAAAATTGAGATCATCCGCAGCCTGATACTGGGCACGGTAGGTACCGCTGTAGATGTTATCCACCGTAACACGGAGCGTCCAGATGCGCTTGTCGCCGTCCTGGGTCATGGTGCCGTCCAGGGTGGCTGCATCGATGTTGCTGGTAGCCACAGGGGATTCGTACTGATCCACCACCCGCACAGCGGAAACGTCAGCGGAGGTGGTCACGGTAAAGGTGATTTCTGCAGGAATCTCGCCGCTTTCGGCGCTGGTTGTAAAGCCCTGCATGGGCAGTGCTTCCTCTGCCTTGGGGGCGATGGTCACCTGCTCGGCAGTGGGGGTGCCCTCGTCGGTGCTGCCGTCCTTGCGAATGGCGTAAACGGTGAAACCACCGGTGTATTCTTCCTCAATCACGCAGGAGGGCATCCAGATAAGGGCGTTGCTGTTTACCATCACATCGCCGGAAAGGGCCATCTCGTCGGTGTAGAGGGCGGAATAGAGCTCATTGTTATTATCATCCACAATGCGGATACCGGCAACATTCTTGGCCGTCTGCACGGAAAACTTCACCGTGGCGGGCGCCTCTGCATCGGAGCAGTTGGCAGTGAAGCTGCGGATCATCTCTTCTTCGGGCTTGATCTTATTTTTGAGGGTAGTGAAGGTATTCACCACAGCCTCCTTGGCAGGGGCAAGGGTATTGCCCACGGGGCCGCCGATGCTTGCCCAGTCAGGCAGGCAGAGACCGGCCAGAAGGCCGCCGATGACCAGCAGTACAATGACGATAGCCAGCAATACGCTGCCGCGGCGGGGTTCCTCATCCTGATCGTCGTTTTCAAAATCGTAGGGTTTGCGGTTTACGGATGCGCTGCGGTCGTTTTCGCCACGGTTATAGGGGCTGGGACGACGACCATAGCCGTATTGCTCCTGACCGTAACCCTGCTGTTCTTCCTGGCCGTAGGGCATTTCACCCTGAGGCACGGGCCGGCGCTGAGGCATGCCGCCCTGAAGAGCCTGACCCTGAGGCACAGGCCGCTGAGGCATGGGCCGACGCTGAGGCGCTTCGCCGCCCTGAGGGGGCATGGGTCTGCGCTGAGCAGCGTTCATCTCTTCCTGGGGAGCGTTCCTTACTTCGTCACGCACTTCCCGGGCACGGTCTGCAACAGAGCCACGGTTCTGCGTGGGCATAGCGGTGCGGGGGCCGGAATAATTGTCTCCGGGGGCAGCCTGACGGTATTCCCTGCGGGGCGCCTGACGGGGCTCCTCCACGGGGGTTTCGTAACGGGGATCTGCCACAGGTGCATCATATGCGTCGTAACCGTCGTACTCGTTTTCGGGCATGCGGCTTACGGCCATATTTCTGCGGGGATACTCCTGATGAGCGGGCTGGGGTACGGGCATGGCCTGCTCACGGGGAGCCTGGTAGGAATCGTAGTCCCTTTCTGGCTGAGCGTTTACGGGGGCGCTGCGGCGGGGATACTCTCTGGCAGCGGGACGCTGAACGGGCGCAGCCTGCTCACGGGATGCCTGATAGGGATCATAGCCCATCTCCGGCTGGCTGCTTGCAGGGGCGCTTCTGCGGGGATATTCCTGGCGGACAGGCTGCTGAACAGGCGCTGCCTGCTCACGGGGAGCCTGATAAGGATCATAGCCCATCTCCGGTTGATTGCTGACAGGTGCGGCCTGAGGCACATCCGCAGCTTCCCGGCGTTCCATACGACGGCTGCGGCGACGGGGAGCTGCTGCCTCCTGCGGAGCGGTCTCTGCCGGTGCAGCGGCGGCGGGGGCAGCGGCATAAGGCTGCTCCTGAACGGGCTGTGCATAAGATACCTGGGGTTCCGCCTGCTGAGATACCCGCTTGGATACCATCTGTACAGGCTGACTCACACGGGTGGGCGCATCGCCCTGGCTGCGAAAATCTGCGGCAGCCTCTGCCTGATAAAAGGGCTGGGCAGCACTGTGCATCTCTGCGCCCATCATCAGGGATTCCTCGCCCAGATATCCGCCGTCAATGCCGGTATCTGCAGGCCTGCGCCATGCAGAGAAGGGATCTTCCTCCACGGGGCCGGTGCCTGCAAAGCCGCCGGGAACGTATTCTTCCGGATATCCGGAAGGGTTCCACTGATCCTGCTGGGCGTAATCGTCCTGTGCGCCGTAGAACTCGTTGGGATCGGGCTGATTCCGATAGAAATCGTTCAAGTTTCCGCACTCCTTATCCTTGGTTGCTCATTTCACAGGCAGGTGCGCCGCATCCGGCGGCCTGCAACGGTTATTCATAGGTAGGATGGTCTTACATTCGCATGCATATACCAAAATACATTATACCAACAATCTCAAAAGACCACAAGACCGAATTTATTTCTCCCTCCTGCGGGCAAAGTCAGAAAAAAAGCAGGAAACAGGGCCTTGCCTGACGAATGTAACACTTATTACCCCATTTTGCCATTCCGGAGGCGCAACATCATGCAGGATACAATCCTTATTCTGAGTCAGGAACCCTCTGCGGCAGCGCTGGTTGCCCACACCTTCCGCTGGCGGCAACTGTACAGCACCATTCAGCCCGCCTCCATTAGCTACGCCCAGGCCATGGAATGCAATCCCAGAGGCTTTGTTCTGGTGGGCCGCGAAACCATGAACCAGCTGGATCCCGCCTTTTTTGAATCGGATATCCCACTGCTTGCCCTTGGAGAGGCTGCGGCAGAGCTTTGCCTGCGCTGCGGAGGCGAAACCGGCAATGCCGTCTCCGTTTCCGAAACCGTACAACTGACCCACCATGATGATATTCTGTTTGACTCCATCACCAGCGGCGAGCGTCGTTTGAAGGGTTATTCCCCCATGACGCTGCCGGAAAATGCCGAGCCCGTCATGTTTGCCAATGAGGACTGCATCGCCTTCCGGCTCCGGGATAAAAGCCATTACGGCGTGCAATACCCCATCGAGCGGCACGATCCGGACGGAGCCCAGCTTTTGAGCAATTTTGCTCAGCAGCTTTGCAATTGCCGTGCCAACTGGGACTCCGATGCCTTCATCGACGACTCACTGGATGAAATCCGCAAAAAGACCGAAGGCTGCGAAAAAGTGGTCTGTGCTGTTTCCGGAGGCGTAGACAGCGCCGTATGCGCACGGCTTACCAGCCTTGCCGCCGGCAACCGGCTGTACTGCATTTTCATCGACACTGGCTTTTTCCATCAGGACGAGCCGGAAACCATCATCTCTGATTTCCGTGAATACATGGGCATTGACGTGGTGCATATCGATGCAAGGGAACGTTTCCTCAACGCCCTTGCAGGCATCTGCGGCGATGCGGAAAAAGATCAGGCTGTATCCGCTCTTATTCGGGAAATCATCCTGGACGTGCTCGCCTCCCTGGGCCAACGGACCGCCGTGGTGCTGGGCACCAACTTCAGCGAAATGCTGGACGGCTACGCCTCCGCCGTAGAGGGCGGGGAAGCCCGGCCATTGCCCTACCCGGTGGTGGAACCCCTGAAGAAACTTTTCAAGGACGAGGTGCGGAGCCTTGCGCAGGATCTGCAGCTGCCCGTCAGTTTTTCCGGCCGCCAGTCCTTCCCCGCCGCCGGCCTGGCCTCCCGTATTTTTGGAGAGGTAACCGAGGAACGCCTTGCGGTGCTCAGGCAGGCAGAAGTATGCTTCACCGACGAGATCATCGAAAACGGCTTTGACCGCCGCCTGCGCAAGTTCTACGCCGTCCTTCTGAGAAGCCCGGAAGCTCCGGACGCATACAGCATTTCCCTCCGTGCCCTTCAGGCAGGCCGCACCAACGTTGCCGCCCGGTTGCCCTTTGACCTGCTGGAGCGTGTTACCGAGCGCATTTTAGGCGAAATTCACAGTGTATCCCGTGTGGTATACGATCTGACCCCCTCCAAAAGCAACGGAGAAATGGAATAACCCATAAACAAAAGCATATTCTTGGCAGGGAGGAATGCACATGCTGATTTGCGACACCCATGCGGACACTCTTTTTGCCATGCCTCACAAAAAAGAACTGGACGTAACCGCCGAACGTCTCCTGCTGCCTGGCCACACCCGTGTCCAGGCACTTGCGCTTTTTGTTGGCGGAAACGGCCTTCGGGGCAAGGACGCCGGCCTGATACAGCGTGAGCTTGAGCATTTTCAGGCGCTGCTCCAGCAGGGTTGGCACCAGATCCGCAGCCTCGGCGAAGCTCTGCCGGATGTAGCCAACGCTCTGCTCACCATCGAAGGCGGCGAGGCTTTCGGCAGCGACCCTGCCAGCGTGGACACCTTTGCGGATATGGGCGTGCGGATTGCTGCCCCTGTATGGAACAATGAAAACCTGCTGGCTCACCCTGCCAAAAGCGGATCCAAAGAAGGCCTGACTCCCCTGGGCAAAGCCATGGCCCGGCGCTTGCAAAGGCGCAAGGTGGCCCTTGATATTTCCCACCTCAACGAACGGGGCGCAGAGGAGCTGATGGATTCCCCCGTCCCTCCCATGGCATCCCACAGCTGTGCCCGCCGGCTCTGCGACCACTTCCGCAACCTGAGCGATCACCAATTGCGCAGGCTGATTTCCCTGAACAGCTTCGTGGGCGTGAATTTCTACCCCGTTTTTTTGCATCCCTCCGGCAAGGCAACGCTGGAGCACATCATCGACCACATCGCATACATCTGCGATCTTGGCGGCGAAAACATCGTGGGCCTGGGCAGCGACTTTGACGGCATCGAGCTCTACCCGGACGGAATGCGCCACGCCGGCCAGCTGCCGGATCTCTTTGACCGCATGGCTGCTCGGGGTTTTTCGCAGGTTCTTATTGAAAAAGTGGCTGGCAAAAATTTTGCCGGGTATATGGAAATGATCGATACTGCCGTCTTTCCCTGATCCCCCTGAGAGGTAATCCATGAAAAAACAAAAGCTGATCATTCTTTCCGGTTCTCCCTGTGTGGGCAAAACCACCGTGGGCAACGCCCTGTTCGACGCCTGTACCAACAGCGCCTATTTCGACGGCGACGGGGCATGGTGCGTCAATCCTTTTTCCCTGCAGGATCCCCGGCTCCGCTGCGGCGACAAAACCATGTCCTTTGCCCTGAGCAATTATCTGAACTGCGGTTTTGAGTATGTCATCTTTGCCTCCGTGGTGGCAGGGGACGAGCAAATCCGCAAAAATATCCTTCGGGATATCACTGCAAAGGATTATTCTATCGTCGGCATCACGCTGACCTGTTCCGAGGAAACCCTTGCTGCCCGCCACAAAAAGAGGGGCGATCCCGGCGAATGTTCTTTTTTCTGGCTTCATCAACCGCCGGTGACAGGGGATCATGTGATCCGCACCGATGGCAAAACACCGGATCTGCTGGTGAAAGAGATCCTGACTATTTTAGAAACTGTGGAATAATCCAAAAAAGCATTCTCGATTGAGCATGCTTTTTTTCTTATTGTGATGAAATCAAAACAGATTTTCCTGTACTATCTTGGTGAAAGGAGTTGACAGCCATGGCAGAATGCCCGTCCCCGGAAAACCGTCTGTTCCATCTCTATGCCACTGAATACATGGAAAAAGTATTCTATTTCTGCCTGAAAAAAACGGGAAATCCACAGGAAGCAGAAGAACTGTCCTCGGATATTTCGCTGAATGTCCTCCTGTCGCTTAACAAGGGAACCCGTCCCTCACACTTTTCAGCCTGGGTATGGAAAATAGCCCATAACCGTTATTGCGCATGGGCGCAGCAAAAACACCGGCGTACCATTCTGAGCAGCGGAGATCTTGCTCAGCTGGACATCCCGGATCCTGCCGCAGATACAGAGGCAAGTCACCTCCACAGGGAACAGGCGGCTCTGATGCGTCGGGAGCTGGCCTTTATCTCATCGGATTACCGCAGCGTTCTTGCTGCCTATTATCTGGAAAAGAAACGGATAAAAGATATTGCCGACCAGTTGTCCCTTCCGCCCGGCACAGTCATGACAAAGCTCCACAGAGCCAGAAAACAATTGAAAGAAGGTATGGAAATGGCCCGTGAATTCGGCAGACGCAGTTATCAACCGGAAGCGTTCGGTTTTTCTTCTTCCGGCTATCAGCCCAGCGGCTTACCTTTCAGTGCCGTACAGCGCAAGATTCCCGTAAACATCCTGTTGCATGCCAGCAATAATCCCTGCACCCTGGAAGAGCTGGCTTTGGAACTGGGCGTGGCCATGCCCTATATGGAAGAAGAAGTAAGTATTCTTCTCAAAAGCGAGCTGTTGAAAAAGCTGGACAACGGCAGGTATATCCCCGGTTTTTTCATCTCCCCCAAGCAATGTCAGGACGAAATTGCAAGGCTAAAATGCAATATCGCCGACAGATATGTCCAGGAATTCTGGCATCTTGGCAAAATGGCCCTGAACCTTTCGCCGGAATGCGGAATCGATACCAGCGCTTATTCCAACAGCGATGCCCAAATGTTCTTTGCTCTGTATTTTTCCCAGCAGCTGGAAAACGCCTGTCTGCCTCCGGAGGTTTTCATCAAGTTCCGCCGTGCAGACGGTGGAAACTGGGGATTCATGGGGCACGAACACGGTGCCCGTTATCCCGTCATCCCCATTCCGCTGAGCAACAATTGTTCCAATTGGCGGGGATTGCGTTGGGAAGGCTTTCAATCCTTTCCTTCGGATGAAAATCCGCTGACCGTATCCCGCCATTCCACGGATGTGCCGGACGGCTACCTCCACAGCACCCTCCAAAGCGTGGCAGAAGGAAGTGACATTCATCCCACAGCAAATGGTAACGACGATCTTTCTGTTCTCCTGAGCAGGCGGTTTGTTATTGAGCGTAACGATGGCAGCTACGCAGTAAACGCCATCCGTTTTCCTGAAAACAGCCGTGAATCTCTGGACGAAAAAATCAAATCTTCTTTAGAATATGCCACCCTGAAGGAAGCCGTTGGAAAATACATCCATCAAGCCAGAAAAATCCTTGCTTCCTACTTCAATCCATGGCTGAAAGAGGATCTGGATTACTATACCGGCATGTCCGTCATTCTCAGGAGTATCCTCATACGCAGATGGATTGATCTGAAGCTGTACAAGGGCAACAACCTGCAATTCTGCGCCTTTTTCCACTGACAAAAAAACCGATTTCCTCCACAACTTTGGGAAGAAATCGGTTTTTTCATTTTTCAGAATTGAGGACAGCTCAATCAATAAAGGTAATCGTCACTTCTGTCTCTCCGCCTTCTCCATTGGAATCGGACGCAGGGGTTTCGGTGGGAACGGTCGTCCCTTCAGGCTTGTTGGGCGTCTCCACGCCTCGTGCGGCGTTCTCTTCATCAATCACCGCTTTGCGTTTTACCGGCGAACAGGCGGAGCAGCTTTCCAGCTTGCTGAAGGGAGCGGTGTCCAGCTCGCCGTAGGTAAAGGCGGTCAGAGGCAGGTAACGCTCCCGCACAGAGGTACAATCCTCTATGGCATGGTAGTAGCTTCCGCCATTGGGGTTGTAGTACAGTTTCAGGCTGTCTTCGGGGTAGGGCATGCTGCGGCCGTAATCATCCCAGATGACCACTTTGGTGCCGTACTTGTAATGATCCCATACCCATTTTTCATTCAGGCCGTCCTCATTGGCAATGCGGGCGGTGCGGATACAGCCGTGGCTGGCCTTGCTGCCCAGCAGGGCTTCCCATTTGCTGTAGCGCTTGGTACCATCTGCCAGGACAGTGTAGGGCACCTCGTGGATCATATCGCCGCCATTGAAACGGATGGCCCGGGCGCAAATCATGCCCTCGCTGTCAAAATCGCCCACACGGCTGACCATCAGGTATTCGCCTGCTGCCGTTTCGTTGTAGGGTTGCTCGTCGTTGGCAAGGCCGGTGGATACGGCGCAGCTGGAAAAAAGCTTGCCATCCACAAATACATACATTTGCTGGGTCAGTTTGTCGATGATAATGCCCATCTCGTTGCTGGGGGTCACGGTTTTAAGCAGGCTGGTCTTCACATAGCCCCGAATGATGCGGTTGTAGTAGTCCACGCCTTCAATCAGCGTCCAGCCGTCCTCATCCTCGCCCAGCACATGCACTGCGGCGGATGCACCGTTGATGGTACCGCCCAGCTTGTCCGTGTTCACCTTTTCGCCGCCGGGTGTCTTGCGGGGGGCAATGGCCTCCGTCTGGCCGGCATCCAGCACCACGATAGGCCTCATCAGGAGCTCCCAGCAGGCTTCCTCATCAGTGATATCATAGGCAAAATCCTCGCCGAACCAGATAGCTCCCGTATCATAGCCTTCCAGCCATTCCGCAACGGTTTTTCCCATGGCCGTCCGGGGCGAAGCAACAATGCACATCACTGCACATAGGATTGCCGCAAGGCATCGGACGTACTTTTTCATCGCTGTTCCTCCGTTACTTTCCGTTGTTTCATCTTCAGCCGCCATGGGCAGGTTCTGCCTCCGGCGCTTCATAATGATAGACGTTTCATCCCGGTCATTTCATTCACCGAATGAAACAAAACCGTTTTTTGTTTCCAAACTTTCCCAATTCATCAGGATTCTATGCAAGAATAACAAAGCCGTCATTGGCTGTCAAGACGGAAATAGGCTTTCCTCAAAAATGTTTCCAGTTATTTTACAAGTGCCAAAAGCTCTTCCGGCAGCGGGCTTTCCCTCTCTACCCACTGGCCGCTCACAGGATGACGGAACCGGCACAGCGTGCTGTGCAGCGCAAAACGGCCCTGCAGCTGCGCAAGTTCTGTACCGTAGAGAAAGTCGCCGCATATGGGGCACCCTGAGGCGCTCAGGTGCACCCGAATCTGATGCGTGCGCCCGGTTTCCAGCCTGAGGCGGATAATGCTGCGCCCCCGGCTTTCCTCCAGCACCCGGAAATGCGTCCGGGCCACCTTTCCTTCCGGGGAAACGGTTCTTTTCACAGTTGCGCCTTCCACCTTGGCAATGGGCAGATCAATGACCCCTTCCGTTTCGGGCAAAGTGCCTTCCGTTACGGCAAGGTATTCACGGATGAAAAAATCCGTGTGCAGCAGTTTTTGCATCAGGTGCTGCCCGTAAGCGGTTTTAGCCACCATCATCAGCCCGCTGGTGCCCTTATCCAGCCGGTTCACGGGCCGGTAGACGAAGTCCCCGGGGCAGCCCAGATAAACGAACACCGCATTTTCCAGAGTGGGCTGTTCCTTTCTGGGGGAAGAAGCCGAAGGAAGGGGTGCAGGTTTGTCCACCATCAGCAAATGTTCGTCCTCATAAGCGACCTTCAGGGGCAGAGAGATTTTTTCCGGCAGGGTGTTTTCCTTTTCGGGGATGACTATGCGCAGCCTCTGACCAGCGTGCACCTTTTCATCCGCACGGACGGTTTGCCCGTCCAGCTCTATCAAGCCGTGGAATTTGGCCCGCTTAAACAGGCCATAGGAAAGACCCATGCCGCCCATAGCCGCCTGACGCACCAGTTTTCCGTCTATATCCGCCGGTACCGTCCAAATCAATTCCGGCACATGCATCCCTCCTTTTTTGCAAGTATAGCATGCCTTTGCCGCCTTGCCAACCGCCGCTTTTCCTGATAAGATAGTTTCATCCTGTTATGGAGGCGTTCTTATGTCCTTTTTCATGCCTTTATTCTCCCGCCCTGCAGCCCTGCGTGCCCTGCGGGATGCCTATGAAATCCTCGGTGACCTCACCCCCCTCAAAACAAACTGCGGCGAATGCTGCGGCGCAGCCTGCTGCCAGAGCGATGAAAGCGGCGAAAACGGCATGCTGCTTTTCCCCTACGAGGAATGGTTCTACAAAAAACCGATCCCGGGCTTCGATTTTCACCTCGTGCCCGACGATTCTCTCTTCAAGGGCGGCAAGCGGCTGGTGTGCAAGGGCAGCTGCCTGCGGGAGCACCGTCCGCTGGCCTGCCGTCTGTTTCCCCTGCGCATCCGGCTCAATATGCTGGAAGATGGTCAGCATATGGAGATCATCCCGGAAATCGATCCCCGCAGCTGGGCCTGCTGTCCCCTTCCCGACGAGGGCGGCCTCAGCGCCATGGACCGGGATTTTGTAGAAGCTGTGTGCAGCGTTGGCGAGCGGCTGGTGCAGAATGACGACATGCTGGAAGCCCTTTACAACGAACAGGATCTCATCGACGAAATGAGGAAATTCTGATGCAGGTACTCATTATCGGCTGCGGAGCCTCCGGCGCTGCCGCCGCCATCGCCGCAGCAGAGGCAGGGCACAGCGTCACGGTGCTGGATAAAAACCGAAAGCCTCTGAAAAAACTGGGCGTAACCGGCAATGGTCGTGGAAACCTGATGAATTTGGGTGAGCCGGTTTTTTTCGGCGACCGTTCCTTTGCCCATGAAGTGCTTTCCCTCATGCCGCCCGCCTCGGTGAAAGAATTCCTGACAGGCCTTGGCCTCAGCCTTACCAGCGACGGAGAAGGACGGGTCTATCCCTCCAGCTATATGGCATCCGTGGCGGTGGATGCATTTCTCAGCCGCATGAAGGAGCTGAAGGTGGATATACTCCAGAATATGGAAGTTACTTCCATCCAGCCTAAAAACGGCGTGTTTTGCGTAAAAGCCACAGAAAGCCTCTACGCCCCTTCCGCCCGAAAAAAAAGCGGAAAGGAAAAAAAGGGCGAATTGTTGTCCAAGCGGGAGGTACAGTTTACCGCAGAGCGTGTGATCCTTGCAGCGGGCGGCAAAGCTGCTCCGGCCCACGGTACCGACGGCAGCGCTTACGCCCTGGCCGAAGCTCTTGGCCACAGCCTGATCACGCCCCGGCCCGCCCTCTGCCCGCTGCTTACAGAAGCAAAGCCCATTCAAGGGCTGGATGGCATTCGGGTCAAAGCCGGGCTGCGCCTTGCTTCCAAAAGCGGCGAGACCCTGCACCAATCCAGCGGAGAAGCCCTTTTCACCGCCGAGGGTGTCAGCGGCATTGCCGCCATGCAGCTGGCCCGTTTTGCCCATGAGGGCTGCACTCTCTTTATCAATCTGACGGAAAGCCTTACCGGCCATCCGAAAACGCCGCTGTCCCAGTGGATCGCCCAGCGTATCCAGCAGCGGGGGAATTCGCCGCTTTCCCGCTTCCTTCAGGGAACGGCGGTGCCCGCCCTGCAAAACGCCGTTCTCCTTCAGGCCGGCCTGAGCGGCTTTGACAGTTACGCCTCCGCTCTGAGCCCGGACCAGCGGCAGCAGCTGGCCAACGCCATCGAATCCTTCCGTCTCACCGTTACCGGTGTCAAGGGTTTTGAGGCGGCACAGGTCACTGCCGGAGGCATCTGCGCCGGCGAAATATCCCCGGAAACCATGGAAAGCAAGCGGATCCCCGGCCTTCGTTTCACCGGCGAAATCCTCAACGTGGATGGAGACTGCGGCGGTCACAACCTGCTGTTTGCCTTTGCATCAGGCCTCCTTGCCGGAAAAACCCTCGCCTGATTTTCATTTTCCACATTCTGCGGGAAGCATTTCCCCCTGCGCTGCATATCCTTTCCAAAACCGGTGGAGGGATAGAGCGTGCGGGAAGATATCAGGGAGCGTTGCATCAAAATCGGTCAATACATTGCTGATACGGGGCATACGGTGCGCATGGCAGCCAGTCACTTCGGCCTGAGCAAATCCTCGGTACACAAGGATCTGGATCAGCGTCTGCCCCACATGAATCCAACGCTGTACCGGCAGGTGAAGGAACGGCTGATGTACAACAAATCCGTCCGGCACATCCGAGGAGGCGAGGCCACCCGGCGCAAGTTCCGCCGGTCCGTTGCAGAATAGGCCTTTGCCGTTCAAAGAAGGATTTACGCTTTTTACAGCGAATTTTCTAATATTGGGCTTTTTTCCCAAAGCCAAGGAGTACTTTTGAGGAAGGTAGGCATTCAATGGCAAGCGTCAATGATATCGGCATCGATCTGGGCTCGTCCCGGGTACTGATCTATATGAAGGAAAAGGGCATTGTGCTCAACGAAGCCGCTGTTGTGGTGGTAAACCGGGATACCCAGAACATCCTGGCCATCGGCGACGAAGCTGCCCGCATGGTCGGCCGCACGCCCAGCAACATCCTGGCCATCCATCCCCTCAGGGAAGGCGCCATTTCCGACTTCGAGCTGGTCAGCTTTATGCTCAAAGGCTTTTTGTCCAAGACCATTGGCAAGCACATGTTTGCCCGTCCCCGGGCCATTCTGTCCGTGCCCACCAACGTAAACGAGGTAGAGCGCCGTTCCCTGATCTCCACCATGTTTGATGCAGGCATGCGCCGCACCCAGCTTCTGAACCGTTCCCTGGCTGCTGCGCTTGGCGCCGGGCTTGATATCGACGAAGGCTACGGCACCATGATCGTGGATGTGAGCGCAGGCGTTACCGATATCGCCGTGCTTTCCTACGGCAAGGTGCTGGTAAACAGCTGCATCAATGTAGGCGGCGACCGTTTTGACGATGCCATTATCCGCCACCTGCGCCGCAAGCACAACCTTTTCATCGGCGAGCGTACCGCCGAGGCACTGAAGATCGATATCGGTTCCGCCATTCCCCGCTCCGTGCAGACCTACCGGGAAGTGACGGGACGCAATCTGATCACCGGCCTGCCCAAGACCATGCGCATTTCCAGCGACGACATCACCGAGGCCCTGGACGATCCGCTCCAGCAGCTCATCGAGGGCATTCACGGCGTTCTGGAAAACACCCCTGCGGAACTGGCTGCCGACATTTTTGAATACGGCATCCTTCTTTCCGGCGGCGGTGCAAAGCTTTTCGGTCTTTGCGAAGCCATTGCCGATGCGCTGAAGGTACCCTGCACCATAGCCGACGATCCCCAGTACAATGTGGTGGTCGGCTGCGGACGAGCCCTGGAAAACATGTCCGACCTGGGACGTTATCTGGACGACGGCCGCAAGAGGGTCCTGGGCCGGGGGTAAGGATCATCGATTATTGTTTGTTTTTAACCTGCTGCATAGCAATGCAGCAGGTTTCAGCTTGTGGAAAAACCTCATTCTTGTCAGTCAAAGCCGCAAATCTTGCACCTTCGGTGCTCGCTGTGCTTTCTTGAAAGCGCTGCGGCACAAGGAATGTGGGCTCTGCCCACACCCGGCAGGGGGATGATCCCCCTGCACCCTGCGCATTTTTTGACAGCCAGTAACCTGCTGCATAGCAATGCAGCAGGTTTTTTTATTTTTTGTGGGGGAGCACCTCCGTCAAATCCGCAACCAAAGAAAACTTCAAAAGAGCAAAGGCACTCCTCGCCGTGCACAGCCCGGTCATGCTCCCCTTCGCCAAAAAAATCCTGAAAACCGCAGGTGTATTTTCCCGAAACTCTGCCAAACTGAAAACGTAACGAATCAAGCGGCATTACTAAAATGCCCAGGCGAAACAAGGAGAGAGCAACATGAAGAAAATACTGGCCGTTGCGGCTGCGCTGGCGCTGATTCTGGGCGTTATTGCCATCTTTGCTGCAAGAGAGGAAAAAGCGCCCACGCCGCCCGCCACCACTAACGAAAACTCCACTCCCGGCAGCAAGCCGCAAGGCGCTGGAACGGTTTACTACCTCAACTTCAAGCCCGAACAGGCCCGGCAGTGGGAGGAGCTGGCCCGTATCTACACCGCCGAAACCGGTGTGCCCGTTACTGTG
This sequence comes from Clostridiales bacterium, assembly GCA_015056145.1. Lineage (GTDB taxonomy): Bacteria > Bacillota > Clostridia > Christensenellales > Aristaeellaceae > Limiplasma. The sequence goes on along the minus strand of SVGY01000014.1, from coordinate 7,140 downwards.
CGCACCGCCGCCTCCGGCACCTACGAGGATACCCTGCGTTCTGAAATAGAAAAGCCGGATGCTCCCACGCTGTTTCAGGTCAACGGGCCTGTGGGGTTGAAAACGTGGAAAGGTTTCTGCCTGGATCTGACGGACACCGCCATCTATGCCAACCTGAAAAGCGACGACTTCGCCCTGAAGGAGGATGGTCAGGTATTGGCGGTGGCATACGTTATCGAGACCTACGGCCTCATTTATAACAAGGAGCTTTTGCACAAAGCGGGCTACACTGCCGCTGATATTACGGACTTTGACAGCCTCAAACGGATTGCGGAGGATATCCAGGCACGCCGGGAAGAACTGGGGGTGCTGGGCGCCTTCACTTCAGCCGGCATGGATTCCAGCTCCGACTGGCGCTTCAAGACTCATCTGGCAAACCTGCCCGTTTACTACGAATACAAACAGGACGGCATCGGCATGACCGAGGCCATCAAAGGCACCTATCTGGACCGCTACAAGGCCATCTGGGATCTGTACATCAACAACGCCACCTGTCCGCCCTCCCTCATTGGCGCAAAAACCGGCGACGATGCTTCCAGCGAGTTCATCCTTGGCGAGGCCGTGTTTTACCAGAACGGCACCTGGGCCTATGACGAGCTCATCAGCGGCGGAATGCGGGATGAGCAGCTGGGCATGCTGCCCATCTACATCGGCGCAGAGGGCGAGGAAAACCAGGGCCTGTGCACCGGTTCGGAAAACTACTGGTGCATCAACAAACGTGCCTCCGCCGAAAACATCGAGGCCACAAAAGCCTTTCTTGAATGGGTCATCACCAGCGATACAGGCCGGGATATGCTGGCTAACCAAATGGGATTCGTGACCCCTTTCAAAACCTTCGACGCTGGCTACACCGCCTCCAACGCCCTTCTGGACGATGCCGCCAGGTATATTGCCGAAGGGAAGGAATCCGTCAGCTGGAATTTTCCCACCATGCCCTCCGATACCTGGAAGGATGGCGTGGGCGCAGCCCTGCTGGAATATGCTCAGGGTACCGGCAGCTGGGAAAACGTCCGCACTGTCTTTGTGGATGGCTGGGCCAGGGAATACGGAGCCGCAAACCCGTAAATCATACCGCATAAGTCGGACAGGGAGATGAAAAAGTGGAGCACGCCATTAAACGATATTGGCCGCTGTTTGTGCTGCCGACTGTGCTGGCCTTTATCGTAGGCTTTCTTTTACCCTTCGGCATGGGCCTGTATCTGTCCTTTTGCCGCTTTACCACAGTATCGGATGCCACCTTTACAGGCTTTGAAAACTACATCCGTGCCTTTTCAGACCCCGGCAGCAATTTTCTGCACTCCATGGGCTACACTGCTCTGTTTGCCCTGGTGTCCACCGTTATTATCAATCTGGTGGGTCTGACCCTAGCGGTGTGCCTGGTGCGGGGCATCCGGGGCTCCAATCTGTTCCGCACCGTGTTTTTCATGCCCAACCTCATCGGCGGCATCGTGCTGGGCTGGCTGTGGCAGGTGATCCTCAACGGAGCCCTGATGCGCTACGGCAAAACCCTTGTGACCAATGAATGGTACGGGTTTGCCGGGCTGCTGATCCTGATGCTGTGGCAGCAGGCAGGCTACATGATGATCATCTACATTTCCGGTCTCAATGCCATACCCGAGGAGCTGACAGAAGCCGCCTCCATCGACGGTGCCTCCGGCTGGCAGACCTTTCTCCGGGTAAAGCTGCCCATGCTGATGCCCTCCATTACCATCTGCACCTTTCTGACCCTCACCGGCGGATTCAAGCTTTTCGACCAGAACCTGGCCCTGACCAACGGTGCTCCCTCCTCCCGATCGGAGCTGCTGGCGCTGAACATCTTCAACACCTTTTACGGCCGCAGCGGCTGGGAAGGTGCAGGGCAGGCCAAGGCGGTGGTTTTTGCTCTGATCGTTACAGGCATCGCCCTGTTGCAGCTGCGGTTGACCCGCACAAAGGAGGTGCAGCAATAACATGGCAAAGCAAAAAACCGCCAGAAAGCGGCGGTTTTCCGATCATCTGCTGACGCTGGTCTTCTCCGTGATTTCAGCTGTCTACCTTTTTCCCCTTTTTGTGATGGTGATGAACAGCTTCAAGCGCAAGGCCTTCATCAGCCGGGCTCCCTTCATGCTGCCCCGGGACAGCCAGATGTTTGCGGGCCTGAGCAACTACCGCCAGGGCATCGAAAGGACGGACTTCCTTTCCTCCTTCGGCTGGAGCCTGGTCATCACCCTGCTTTCCGTGGGGCTGATCCTCCTGTGCACCTCCATGTGCGCATGGTACATCAGCCGGGTAAGCAATCCGGCAACACGGCTGATCTACCTTGCTTTCATCTTTTCCATGGTGGTGCCCTTCCAGATGGTGATGTTCACCCTGAGCAAGGTGGCAAATCTGCTTTCCCTGAACACACCATGGACCATTCCCATCGTGTATCTGGGCTTTGGCGCAGGGCTTGCGGTATTCCTCTTTACCGGTTCCATGCGCTCGGTGCCCCTTGCCGTGGAGGAAGCCGCCATGATCGATGGCTGTGCACCTCCGTCCATCTTCTTCCATGTGGTACTGCCCATTCTACAGCCGGTATACGTTTCCACAGGCATATTGCAAGCCATGTGGATCTGGAACGACTACCTGCTGCCCTATCTGGTGCTGGATATGAAGCGTTTCAAAACCATCCCCATCGCAGTGCAATACCTGAAGGGCGGTTATGGTTCCGTGGATATGGGTGCCATGATGGCGATACTGACGCTGGCCATTCTGCCCATTGTACTCATGTACCTGTTCTGCCAGCGGTACATCGTTTCCGGGGTAATGGCCGGTGCGGTGAAGGGATAACAAGGATGCCTCCGGCAGCCCTGCCGGGGGCGTTCTTTTCTTTTCTGAGAAAAGAAAAGAACCAAAAGAAAAACATCTTTTTTCGGCGATAACATCTTTGTTATGTGAAACCAAGCATACGGAAAATCGTTACTTTTGTGATGCTGTTTCTATGATATAATCTTATCATTCCATACAAAAGAAACGGAGATGATCCTTGTGAATGAGCGTTCTGTGAAAACGCACACCTCAATCCCCGCTTTCCTGAAAAACCTTTTCTGCACGTTTCCCTCGGCGTGCATTCTTTGCTTTACGCTGTTTCTCGGCATGACCGCCGCCACAAGCAGCGTCACTCTTGACGCTATATTTTCAAATGTCCTCGCCGCCTTTTTTCCGGGAATCCTCTTTGCTGTGCTGGGCAGCCTGATCACGAAAAAATGCTCCCGGCACGGCTGGCTTCCCTGGGCGACAGCCGCCGCGGGATGTCTGCTTGGTTATCTGCTGCGGGATTTGCATTCGGCGTACACCGGAATGTGCCTTGCAGCAGCCTTCCTGTGCGTCCATCTGGCCGTGGGAAAAACACACCGGGAAGAACGTTTCGGGCAGATTGCCGGTGCCTTCTTCAGCAGCGGCGGTCTGGCACTCTGCCTTTTCATACTGCTGGTATTCTGCTCCTCTGCCTTTTCGCTGCTGTTTTTCCGTAACGCCGCACGGCTTCAAAGCAAGCTCAACTCCTCCGCCTTTTATTTTTCCATGTTTCTTGTTGCGCCCCTCCTCTTTTTGGGCCGCATGCCTGATGAATCCACTCCCCCGGAAAAACGCAGCGCCTTCCGCAAATTCACCGCCAATTTGCTCCTGCCCGCCTTCCTTTTGCTCACGGGCATTCTGCTGATCTACATCGCCACCATCATCATCAAATGGGAAATGCCCGTAGGACAGATGAATTGGTTTGCTTTGGCTGCTCTCAGCTTTTTCACCCTTTTGCGCCTGACCCTTACCGGAGAGGAATCCCCCCTCAGCCGCTGGTTCTGCCGCTGGGGAGCTTTGCTTTTGCCACCGGTGATCATCGCACAGCAGGTAGGTGTATGGATCCGCATCGATGCCTATGGACTTACCCCTGCACGGTATATCGGACTGGCAATCACCCTTCTGCTGATTGCCGTTGTGGTGCTTTCCTTCTTTGGTAAGACCACCCGCTGGTTTTTTGCTGTTGCAGCCGCCCTCACCCTGCTTTTGACCCTCACGCCTCTGAATGCGGCCAATGTCTCCCGCTGGAGTCAGGAAGCCCGGCTGAAAACCGCCCTGACGGAGTGCGGCATGCTGGAAATAGGCGGCAGAATCGTTCCCAATCCCGATGCGGACGATCAGCATAAACGAGTCATTCTTTCCTCCGCCGAATATCTGGGGTATCATGTGGATGATCCGCCCAAGGGCTCCTTTACCGAAAAATTCCTGGCACAGTTTCCCTCCAGCGGCATCGTCGACGGTTATGAGCTGGTGTTTGGATTCAGCTACAACTCCATTTCCGAAAACAGAAAAGCAGAAACCGTAATTACCGGTCCCTGCGATCACTACTCGGTGGAGGTTGCCGGTTTCAGCCATGCCCAATGGTTCAATTTTACCTATCGCTATAAAACGATGTCCCTTTCCGATACCAGCGCCAAATCCTTCTTCGTGCTGGAAGATGCACTGGCAAGCGTTGACTGGGATACCGAAACCCTTCTCCGTTCCGATATTCCGCTGGAGGATGGCAAGATATTCCGCATCTCCCAGCTGAGGCTGGTCTCCTATGGTGGCGAACCCAGCCAACTGTATGTAAAGGGCTGGCTTCTGACTCCGTAACCCCAGCAAAAGCCCCCGCAATCTCTGCTTAAAAAGCCGCAGAGATTGCGGGGGTTCTCAATTCATATTTCTTTTTTCAGCACCCTATACCATTTTCTTCCCATTCCTCATCCCGCTGGGCGATCTCCTCAGCACTGAGATGATGGATTTTGCCACAGTAGCGGCACTTGTCCACACCCCGCTCATGGGGCACATAGGCATGGCTGGAGCGCTCCTTGCCGCAGAGGTGGCATACTTCCTCGCATTCGGAGGTGGCAAACCAGTCGTGGTCTTCGTCACGGGTTTGGCCGCAATGGGTGCAGGAGCAGTGGTGCCACAGGTGTTCGGCTTCTTCCTCTTTGCCGCAGAGGGTGCACACGTTCAGGCATTTGCCCTCTGCCCGTTCAAAGGCGTGATCGGTATCCCGCTGTGCACCACAGCGAGCGCACCGGCAGCCATTCCAGCGATGGCCGAAAATTTTGCAGAGAAATGCCATGAAACGTCACCCCTGTTTTCATACTGAAGCTATTATAGCACAGGAAAACCGGGCGGCGCAAGCTCAGTACACGCAGATGCCGCCAGATACCGTCTGCATATGCACAGAGACCACGGGTGCGCCGGGATAGCTACGGTGGCTTTGGTTGACGTAGCCAGAGACACTTCTGCAGTTCATATCTGCCTGTACATCCTCCGGCAAAGTCAGGCTCAGCTCACCGCTGGTTGATTTTGCAGCAAACCTGCGGATACTCTGGTTTTCCACCGTTACATCCACATCGCCGCTTACCGTTCGGATCTGGGCGGTTTCCATGGAGCCGTTCATATCCACGTCCCCGCTGACTGTGTTGATATCCAAATCCTTACCGCTTCCCTCAAAATCGATATCCCCGCTGGTGGTGTGCAATTGCATCTGGCCATACACCTGTACATTGCTCATATCCGCATCGCCGCTGGTGGTGGTAATGCAAAGGCTGTCCAGTACAACATCCTGCATATCCACATCGCCGCTGGTGGACGTCATGCGCAGGGAACGCATTTGCACGTCTTCAGCGCACACATCGCCGCTGGTGCTGGTGATGTTCAGGTCGATATTGCTCCCTTCGGGCAGCAGCAGAGTAATTTCCATGGATTCATTCAGACGCCGGACGCCGCTTATGATCTTTTTCAGGGAGAACTCCGAAAAAATCTTCCGGACAAAGTCGCCCAGATTGGCCGCCTCCACTTCCATATGGAAGCCGTGTTCCTCGTTTTCTTCCTCTTCCTGGGCTTTCCGCTCAATCTTCAGGCAGCCGTCTGCCAGACGGACGGCCAGTTTGTTCAGGTCGTCATCACAGAGAACATGTACCCCGCCATCGTCGGAAACGCCGATGCTCAGGTCGTCATTGATCAGTGCGCAGGAAATACTGCTTATTTCTCCCGCACGGAATGCGTATTCTTCCATGCTTTCACTTTCCAGGGGGACGCTCTCCGCAGCAGCCTCAAACCCCACTTCCCGGAAAGCCTGTTCGTCTGCGGGCATATTCACTTCGCCCTTTCTGGGGTACTGGCTCAGCACATCTTCCATGCCCCGCAGGCTTTCCACAATGGCAGAGGTGGCAGTGTCCGGGTCCACGCCGCCGCCGACCAGATCCTGATAGCGTTCCTGGCAGTTATTGAGGATCTCCTCCCGCATGGCAAGGGTCTCTTCCGTTTCCGCCACATCATCGAACAAAATATTTACAATCTTTGCGATGGTTTCGTTCATTTTATTCTCCTCCAATCAGCATATCCAGCATCTGCCGGGTTTCCTGCCACACAAGCCGGTCCTGATGCAGTTTTTCCAGGCCCAGCGGGGTAATGGTGTAATATCTTCTTCTTGCGCCGCTTTGCTCGTCTCCCCAGTAGGATGTGATCATGCCGCTGCCCTCCAGCCTGCGGAAGGCGGTGTACAAAGTGGCCTCCTTCATTTCCAGCCCGCCCTGCGTCATTTGAGCGGCCTCCCGGCTGATGCGATAGCCGTAGCTGTCCCCCTGGGAAAGCTGGGTCAGGATGATGGTATCCGTGTATCCACGCAGAATATCTGCCGATATTGCCATGGTATCACCTCCGGATTTATGATAGCGTGATATACCTCGCCTGTCAATGTATATTTTCATGCAAAAACAAACAAAGTACAATAAAACAAAATAGCGGTTGACATTCTTTCAGAAAACCGTTATTATATCCTATGTCTGGTAATTGGGCCAATGCGGGCTTGCGGGTGTAGCTCAATGGTAGAGCTCCAGCTTCCCAAGCTGGCCACGTGGGTTCGATTCCCATCACCCGCTCCATCCGCAGAAACCTAGCCGGATAAAGCAAACACACTGTATTGAACAGGAGGTCGGTTTCCCATGGCTAAAGCGCATTTTGAACGTACTAAGCCCCACGTAAACATCGGCACCATCGGTCACGTTGACCACGGCAAGACCACCCTGACTGCCGCCATCACCATGACCCTCTCCACCCTGGGCGATGCCA
>SVGY01000013.1 GCA_015056145.1 Clostridiales bacterium | reverse complement strand
CTTCTACAACCATGAACGCATTCAGTCAAAAACGGGAGTGGCTCCGCTCTCGCTTCGCCACTCCTCTTGATTCACCTTCCCTACTCAGGGGGTTTTTGTGCAGTCCGTATATTCTGGGGCGGTTCAGAACAGAAGAACGGGGGCTTATGCACATTCCACCTAAATCAATTTCAGATAATGCTGCCGTGCATCCACGACCGCATACACGATCACTTGTTGGGCTTCCTCATTCACTTTGTAGAAAAACCGATGCCTTTCAACGATCAGCACCCGATACCCCTGCTTTCGCAGGATGTTGTACCGGGGATAGCTTCCCATGTGGGGTGTAGTAGCCAGCTTTGAAATCTCTCTTTCCAGTGTGTCCAGATAGCTGAGTACCACATCGATGCTGCCGGAGCTTTCCGCAATATACTGAATAATGGCGTATAACTGGTCGCTGGCTTTGTCGGTTCGCAAAATGGCGTGGCTCATTTTGCTTTCCCTGCCAACAGACGGCTGCGGATATCACTGAAGGTATCCTCAATAGGAGCCACACGATCTGAACGGACATTCTCCTCGGCATCGGCGAGGGTGCGGAGCAGTTCCAGTTCAGCCTGCATCTGCTGGAAGTCAGTCATCCCCATCAGCACCGTATCGCCGCGACCATTGACGGTAATGTAAACAGGCTGGCGGTTTTCTCGGCAAAGCTTTGAAATCTCGCTGTAGTGGTTGCGCAGATCGGCAAAAGGACGAATCAGGTCCATGGGAACACCTCCTTTGATAGTCAAATTGTATCTTTGTTTTGCTACGATGTCAACGGGAAACATTAGCAGTTTGATCTTTGCTCGCAGAGTTTGCCTCATTCGTATACCAACTCCCTGATCACAAATTCGTCCACATGGGCATGGATGTTGTAGACGGTGTGGAACCAGCGCATGCAGTCTTTGGCTTTCAGTTCTTCCGAGGTATCGAAGTATTGTTTCATACGTTCAAAGAGAACATCATAGCGCTCTTTGCAGCTGTCTTCCACCTGATTCAGATGGGCGTTCAGCTTTCCGTGGACGATCAGATCATTCAACAATTCTACCTTGTGTTCTCGGAGAAATTGCAACCGCAACTGACCATATTTGCTGTATCGGGGTTCGTCTTCCTGGGGAAGCTTCAGAATGGGGTAGAGCAGGCCGTCTTCATGTTCTTCGTATTGAATGCCCAGTTCTTCGAAAAAGGTTTTCATTGGCAAATCTCCTTTCACATATGCGGGGAATTTGACAGATTTTAGGTCGCCAAAGTTACGAAAATCTTCCCAAAATCACCTCCTGGAGACTATCTTCCCACCATTGAAACAAACCCAGGTGACACAACAAAAAATGTGTGTTATGATGGTTTCGGAGCTATCAAACGTCGATTCCCGCCGTCACCCGGTACTCGATGGTCGCCTCGTGCCGCTTTCGCCGCTTAGGCCTCAAAAATCGGATGGGCGGCAGCTCGAAGAAGGCACATAAACGTTCTGCTGGTTGCATCAGGTTATCTCTTCTCGTGCCGTTTCATACTTATCATTTTTGTTCATTCGCTTCAGATGGTAGTAGAAAGTTGCACGAGCTAATTGAGCGATTGAAAGCAGAATTTCCAATTTGAGCCGTTGCCTTAGTTCTTGAACTACCTGCGTTTTTTGTGCTGGCGTCGCTCTTCTTCCAAAACCAAGGCTTGCAATTTTTTAGGTATTCATTCTCCGCTCGCAACCGTTGCACCTCTGCCAGAAGATCCTCTTCCACCTCTTTGGGCAGCTTGCGTGGTCTTCCGGTGCTGTTTCGTCCACGGCGTTCGATCTGGAAACCTTCTGGGCCTTCTTCCAGATAGATTCTCTCCCATGCTTGAATCTGATGGTGATCGTTGATCTCAAACCGTCTGCTGGTCTCTCGATAGCTCAATTTCTCTTCCTGCATGGTTTTGATTACATGTTCCTTGAATTCTGGCGTATACCTTTTATTTGGTACTCCTTTTGGCATAGCAAACACCCCACTTGTTATTCAGTATACCATACTGTCTAACAAATGGGGTGCAGTTCACACGGGGTGGGTGGATTGAAATAGCACCTTGCGTAGAACAGTTTCCCGGTTCGTTGTGTCCCACCCCATACGGGGTGGGTGGAATTAACGCAGATTCTATCCTCCTCACTTTTCCAGTAAACACGGGCAAAAGCGGCATTTTAAAGCGGATTTGATGCTGTTTTGATGCTGTCATCAAAATCCCCACGATCATCAAACAACCGGCAATTTTGGCTTTATAGTTTTCTGCAGCAGCCAGTTCCTGGCAGTTGCGGGTTTCCCCCTCGGCGACTCTTTCGCAGTAGTTGGTACTTTTGTGCCTGGCAATGATGTTTCAGGAATAATGAAATGGTCATTTCTGTTCTCTGTATCAACTAAAACGCTGAAGCAGAGGGGGACGGCGGGATGAGCGACTTGCGGAAACGGCAGGGTCTTCTCCCCAAATAGATAACATATTGCTGTTATTCCGTAAGCGAAAGATATTTGCGCATTTGAAACCTCTATCAAGCCATTGGTTTTCAGCCGATCTTCAAGGTGTCGAAAAGGGCAAGCATGATCCGGTAAAGGCCTTCGTACATCTCAAAATCAAACTGTGCCTCAATTACGATGCAGCCGCCATCGGTTGGGATAATGAAGAAATGGAGCTGATTGGAGGGGCTGTCGGTTTCACTGTCAAACTGCACGGTGGTTGCGTCGTAGCTGCCGACCTTGACCGCAAAAACATTGCTGCTGGCATAGTTGTCGGCATGGCTTTTCATAAGTTCTTCGCAGATTTGGTTCGGGCTGCTCTGCGCAATAGGGTAAACCGAATAGTAAACTTTGCGTTCGCCCGTCCAGGCATCGTAGGTGAAGGTGTCAATACCTTCGCAGATATTGTGGGAGAAGTATTCGGGAGCCATGGCAATGGTGGCGCAGGAGTTGACGAGGCTGACGGTCTCCACGGGGATTTTATCTACAACGCCTTCACGGCTGAACTCAATATAGCTCTGTTCCCGTTCAGACTTGGCGCTTGGAAGCTCCTGGGAATCCGGCGCAGACTTGCCCACCCTGTTTTCAATCACAGAAAAATCAAAGGTGTTCGCCAGATCTTTGAGATCGTCAAATGTGATTCCAATGTCGGTGCCGCCCATAACATTGATGCTGACAAAACATGAGTCGAATTCTGTAATAAGCACTGATTTGTATTCTGATATGGCTGCCACGAGCTGTACGCCGGAATCGGTTGTCAGCGGCTGTTCCTGATAGTCCTCAATGTCTCCGATGTTGAGGAAAACAGGATCGAATACACCCTTGACCGAACGTCTGAACTGATAATCCACCGACAGACGACCGAACGACGCATTGAAGATGCCGTCAAAACTGAAGGTGCCGTCTTCAAACATGTATCCATCCGTCATCGTATTGTAGGCCTCATCGGAAAACTCTGTATTGTCGTTTACGATCAGCTTTGCGACGAGCAGGTTCAGGTCTCCGGGTACTACGCTGCCGTAAAGTGTTAATCCGTATTTTGCAGCGATCTCTTCGATTTTGTCAGCCATTTCCTGTGTGTATACAGGGTAATGCATATACTTTTCGTCAAGGGAGATGTCGTCGGGGCCTTCCGGATCGACCTGTGCAAGGATTGAGCCGTCCGGATCATAGCTTTCTGCGAAGGCCAGCCACTCGGCCGCTGCTTTATATTCATTGCTGTCGGTAAAGCCGGAAAGAACCATCTCACTTTTGATCTCGGGATCGTTGGAATCAACAAGCGTGTCTTTTATGCCGAACAATCTCGCAGCAACTGCTACGGTTGCAAAAGCAAAAAACAGGCTCAGCATCGCCACAAGAAGAAAAGTTCTTTTGGTGGATTTCTTTTGGTATTTCACGGTCCTATTAACCTCGCTGTTCTCGATTGTTTTTTCATCAATATATTCCATGGCACGGAACAAATCGTTTCTATTCATCGAAATAACCCTCCTTTGAAAGGTGGCCTCGTAAGCGTCTGCGTACCCGGCTGAGCGTTACGTTTACATAATTTTCGCTCGTGTCGTAGCGGTCGGCGATCACCTTTATCGGCTCAGAAAAGAAATATCTTCGGATAAACAGGTTCTTCTCACGCTCCGACAGGGACGCAACAAATTGATTGATAACCTCGCCAAGTTCTTTTGCATTGACCTGACCTTCCACATCCGTTTCGCCGGCGATGCATTCTGCCAGTTCTTCAAGCACAAGCACAGTTTCGCCCCCGCCACGCTTCAAAGACCTTCTGGCTTTGTATCTGTCAAAGGACAGATGACGGGTGATCTTTGCAAAAAACACCTTCAGTACAGTTGGCCTGGTGGGAGGGATAGCATTCCACGCCCTCAGCCATGTATCGTTTACGCACTCCTCGGAATCCCGTGCGTCATCCAGTATGCCGTTGGCTATGGAAAAACAGTACGCTCCGTACTGCTCCACAGAAGCGGAGATTGCTTTGGAATCTTTGTTCCAGTAGAAATCTATAATTTCGGAATCTTTCACGGTTAGCCTCCTTTCAGGTAATTAAGGATCCTTACACTCAACAAGACGACAAACGGAGGAAAAACTTACAAGCAAAATAAAAAATTTTTTTCACCGGTATTCGGAACACTTCTGGCAGCCAAAGAAGCATTCCTGCATATGTTGTAAAAGGCTCTGTATCGCCGGGTTTCTTGTGGCGATACAGAGCCCCAATATTCTGTCAGTATTTTCTTGTACCTGATTTCCGCAGAATATCCAATGAACCGTCGTGAAAGGGGCGTTGCGAAAGTCCCCTTACCACGCAATCTCTCTCATCAGTCCATCCCGCATTACAATGCGGTTCTCTTCTGAGTGAATGTATTCTTCCCGGGCGTCGTAGCAGAAATCCATCTGCATATACTTACCCGCACACAGACCGCTGCCGTCCTCGGTGGGGCAGAATACCCGGAAGGTAAAGCCCTCCGGCCGCAGCTTGTTGAAGTATAGCTTCCACAGCATGTGAAGCCCTGCCTGGGTCATGGCAAAGGCAAAATCCTGGGTTTCCTTGGGGTCGCGGGTGCTGGTGGCGGAGGAGGTGATCAGCCCAAGACGCTTTTTGCCCTGCCGCAGGAAGGGGAGCAAGGACTCCACCAAATCGTGGGTACCGTTCACGCCCTGGTCGAAGGCTTTGCTGATGTCATCATAATCCAGTTTTCCAAAATCGGCTGCGTTTTCGCCGCAGACCGTGGCCTGAACGATAAGATAGTCCAGTTTTCCTTCGGCCTGGATTGCTTCAAGCGCCTTTGCTTTTTCTGCCTCGGAAGCGGCAGATGCCATCTCATATACTACGGCTCCACGCTGTCTGAACCAGTCCGCTGTTTCGGCGGCCTGCTGAAATTGGGTACCTGCAATCAATACGATCTCTTTCATGGCATACTCCTTAGAACGGCCAGTACTGACCCTGAATATCCCGCAGGATCAGCACATCGTCGATTTCATCGTCGCTGGTAAAGTAACGATAGGCCACCGGCGAGGCTTCTTCAGGCTCGAAGTCGCCGACGGTGCTTTTTTTACCGGACATGTAGGTTTTCACCCAGCCGGGATGGAAGAGCCGGAAGGTGTATCCCTCCGGACGCAGCTTTTTGAAAAGCATGTGCATACCCATGTTCAGCGCAGCCTTGGAAACGCAGTAGGGGAAATCCTTCACACGCTGCATCAGGGAAATGACGCCCGTTTCCGAGGAGAAAGTGCAGAGCTTCTTTTTGCCTTCCTGCATCAGGGGAAGGAAGGCTTCCACCATCCGCAGCGGGCCCAGAGAGTTGACCTGGAAGGCGCTGCTGAATCCGGCTGCATCTTCGGTTTTGGGGAAAATGCCGGCACAATTGATGAGATAATCCACACGGTTGGTCAGAGAGCCAACGAACTGGGCGGCTTCCTTGACGGATTGGTCATTGCCCACGTTGAGGGGGATAATGTGCATCTGTTCCGGATAACGGTTTTTCAGTTCGCCCAGCTGAGGCCAGTCCGGCATGAACTGACCGGCGTAGACGGTGTAGCCGTTGCTTAAAAAGTTTTCTGTAAGCGCAAGGCCAATGCCTCTGTCTGCGCCCGTAATGACAACATGTTCCATTTATGCCTCCTGTATTTTCATGCACCAGTTCATTGCGTTTTTAAGCAGCTTTTGGAATTCCGGGTTGCGCCATACTGCCAGTATGTGCCCGGGGATCAGGGCGCAGAGACGGCCTTCGCCCATCTCCCGCACATAGGCGGCGGGCATCCTGGAAGCATCCTCGGAGATGGATTCCATCAGGATCTGCGCATCATCCGCAGTCATTTCGATTTGATAATGTTCGTCACGCTCGCAGAAATCTTCAACGCCTGCGGTGACGGGATGATCTCCGTTCCGGATCTGATAGGTAACCGGGCAGCGGGGCGGATGGTTCAAGAAGCGGCATCCTACGAAGTCAATGTACTCCTTGCAGGGCTTCAGACAATTGTCCGCCAGGTTTGATTCCGAGAAGGAACAGCCTGCGTGGAGGGCCAGAAAGCCGCCGCCGTTCTTCACATATTCCTCAAAATCCCCGGGTGTGCATTCGTTGACGCCTTCTTCAAACCAGGGCGTGCGATTGCCACTGGTCACGTTGTTGCCTTTGCAGCAGATCACCAGATCATACTCTGCCAGATCGGAGGCGGTGAGCATATCCTTGGCATCCTCCACAAAGGTCAATTGATGGGCGAGGCCCGTCAGGGAGGAAAAACCTGCTTTGATCACTTCCGCAGGATGCCAGATGTCTCCGCAGATTACCAGAATTTTTGCCATGTTCCTGTTCCTTTCTGTGTGTGGCCGGTACATACGCCTTTTGTGGGTTGTACCGGATGCCGGGTGTGGTTTTGTGCGTAAAAGTTGTATTGATTATAACGGAAAACGGCGGAGGATTCAATGCCTATTTGTCCGTTTTGGATGAAGAATGTGTGAAAGGGGCACAAGCAAAAAACGAGCCCGTACAGCACGGACTCGTCTGGCCGAAAAAATATTCGGTGCGGTAATGCCTGAAGCAGGGATTACCTTGCGGCTGTCAAAAAAACAAACCCCTTTGAGTAACCGGGAATCTCGGTAGAATAGGACAGGGTCATGCCATGTTTTTCAGCAATTCTTTTGGATACCGCAAGGCCAAGACCGCTTCCTGTGCCGCTGGTGCGGGAGGCATTGCCGCTGACAAAAGGCTCAAAGAGGGTGGGGACAAGCTCCTGAGAAATTCTGTCGCCCGTGTCCGCAATGGTGATAGACGGCTGACCGTTGACGGAATGTACTTTGATCAGTACCCGGCAGCCGCTGGGATTGTGTCGGAATGCGTTGATGATCACATTGCCGACGGCCCGGGTGAATTCCTTTTTATCAAGGCGGCAGAGCAGCGGTTCATCGGGAATGTCTGCGATCATCTCAATCCCCTTGCTTTCAAAATCCGAATAGTACATCGCTGCCGTATCCCGCACAAGCACGCAAAGGTCTGTTTCTTGCAGGTTCAGGGTATAGTTTTCCGTGCCGAGCTTTGAATAGGCGGAGAGTGTGTCCACCAGCTCATTCATGTACCGGGTTTTCAGGCAGATGATATCGCATACCTCGCCCAATTCCTCATCCTTTATTCTGCCGTCACGAAGGGCGGCGGCAAAGCCCTGGATGGAGGTCATGGGCGTTTTCAGGTCGTGGGCGATGCAGGAGTACAGCATATTCTGCTCTGCAGCTTGCCGTTTGCTTTCCGCTTCTACCGCTTTTCGCACAAGGCAATAGAAAACCGTGGCGCTTGCGGCCAGGATGAGTAGTGAAACCAGGATGGTAGCGACAAATATCAAAACAACAGAGGGTATATGGGGGGCGTCTGCCGCTCCGGAGGAAAGCGTGCGCTCCATGACGGAATCAAAAAATTCGTTTGACAGGGCGTCCAAAACGGGAATGGCCAGGGCGCATATCAGAAAATACCTGATGATCTTTTTCTTTAACTTATCCATGATTCTCCAATCTGTAACCGAGGCCCCGGATGGTTTTGATGCATCCTGCGCCGGCTTTGTCCCGCAGACGGCTGATGACCACACGGATGGTGTTGTCATCCACGGCGCCTTCGTTAAACCATGCGTGCTCGTAAATCTGTTCCTTGGTGAAGACTCTGCCGGGCTGCTCCATGAGCAGCTCCAATACCTTGAACTCCGCTTTGGTCAGGTCAATCTGGTTGCCGTCCTTGATCAGGGTGCAGGCGTTGCGGTCCAGCGTAAGCCCGCCTGCGGTCAGCCTGTTGTCACAGGCCGGGCGCTGTGCGGTCACACGGCGCATGTGGGCCTTTACCTTTGCAGCTACTTCAAGGGGTTCAAAGGGCTTTACGATGTAATCATCCGCCCCCAGATCAATGCCCAGGATACGGTCTGAAAGCTGCGTTTTTGCGGAGATGACCAGTATGGGGATGTACTTTCCCTTGCGTATCTTCCGGATCAGCTCGTAGCCGTCTATCAGAGGCATCATAATATCCACAATGGCAAGATCTATGTTTTCTTTCTGAAGGATATCATAGGCATCAGCACCGTTGTATGCCTCGAAAATGGTGAAATGTTCGGATTCGAGGTATATTTTCAAAAGACGGACGATCTCTTTTTCGTCATCGGCAATCAGTACATTTGGCATTCAATCACCCCGGCTTATGTATACATTGAAATAAGTATACATCATCCGGCGGGAGAAGAAAAGCGATTCTTCGTGCAGAAGGTCACTTCAGCTCTTCTTTTCTGAAGCGCATATAGGAGAATGTCAGGACAAACACGAGGCCCATAGCGGATGCCAGCAGAGAGAACAAAATGTTTTTTGTGCTGGCATCAATAAGCACAAGGAAGGTCTGGCCCACGGGCGTAAGTGTCATGAAAATGCTGGCCCATTCTTTATCCATAAGCATCTGAGCCAGAGTATTGAGGAGAAGCAGCCCCACAAAATTTGCTGTAATTGCACTGCCCAGGCTTTTGAACTGCGTCGAAAGCAGGAAGCAAACACTGACGAAGGAGACTTCTACAAGCGTATAGGCTGCAATGCGAATAATTATTTCCCGGAAAAAACTGCCTTCCATTCCGCTCAGACCCTTTGTGGAGAATGCCAGTATGGCGCTTGCACTCAGGGTTGCAATAGAAAACAGGGCAATGGACAGGGAAAAGGAGATCAGCTTTGCGGAAAGTACCTTAAGACGGCTGTTGCCAGCCATCACCGCAGCCTGAATCCTGCGCTGCTCAAAGGCGCCGGCTATATGACTTCCTGCAAAGATGCCAATAAAAAGCAGCAGCAGGGAATTGAAATCGTTGCAACCATGAAGGAAAATCTCGAAGCCGGTACGGCCGCTTTCTGCAAGAGGGATAAGCATCAGCAATAATGTGGCGGCCATAAGTATCATTCCGGTCAGCCAGAAAAGCTTGGTGGAAAAGGTTTGCTTCAGTTCCCATTTCAAAAGATTTTTCATTTTTCTCCCCTCCCCAACAGGTGCATATAGTAGTTTTCAAGGGATTCCTCGTGCTTCAACAGCAGCGTCAGAAGGATTTTGCCCTCATACATCCATTTGGCGATATCCTCTTTCGGAATATCATCAAACACCTTTATTTGGCCGTTGACTCGTTCCGTTTCTGTGACGCCTTTTTCTTCCAGCAGCCTTGCGGCTTCGTCTGCCTGGGGAGTTTCCAGGAGAACGTAAGCGGAACATTTATCCTGCAACTCCTTTTTAGAAATGCATTCAACGATCTGTCCGTGGGAGATGATGATGTAATCGGTGACCAGCTGATAAAGCTCTGTGAGGATGTGGCTGGAGATCAGGATGGTAATGCCGTCGTCTTCACACAGGGATCGAAGCAGATTGCGGATATCCACCATGCCCATGGGGTCCAGGCCGTTTACCGGCTCGTCGAGGATCAAAAGTTCCGGGCGGTTGATCAGCGCCAGCGCAATACCGAGGCGCTGCTTCATGCCCAGGGAAAAGTCTCTTGCCTTTTTGTTAATAACATCGCCGAGGCCCACCCGGTAAAGAAGCTGCCGTATTTGTTCTGAATCGTTCTGCCCGAAAAGAAGCTGCTGCATTTGCAAGTTTTCAAAGGCGGTTTTGTTCAGCGACAAAATGGGCCGCTCCACCAGGCAGCCAGTTTTTTTGCGGGCAGCCTCCAGCCCTTTCTGACTTTGCTGGCCAAATAGCTCCACCTTGCCGCTGGTGGCATGGGTGAGGCCTGTAATGGCTCTGATGGCGGTGGTTTTGCCTGCGCCGTTTTCGCCGATGAAGCCGTAGATCCGGCCTCTTTTTACAGTGAAATTCACATTCTTTAAAGCGGTTTTATCGCCGTACGTTTTGGTCAAGTTTTCTACCCGGAGAATGGTATCGTTCATGCCTGCATTTCCTTTCCTTGAGGTGATGATTGGATTATCGTCCAGGAAGATTACATCAGTGCATGGGTTGTGTTAACCGAATATTAAAAAAACGAGGGATGCCGTTTTCAACAAAAAAGACTGTTGCCAATGTTTTGCAACAGTTCGTTTTTTATGTATTGTCATCTTTGAATTTGCAATTCAAGCAAGCTTCTTTTCATATTCCAAAATTGTACTAAAAAAACCGGAACTCCACAGGGAGCTCCGGTAGAAGTGTTGAAGATCAGCCCTTCACGGCGCCGGCAATCAAGCTCTTCTGCACCTGACTGCTCATGCACATGTACAGCACCAGCGTGGGCAGCGTGGCGATAACCAGAGCTGCGCCCATGGAGCCGTAGTCCGTCTGGTACTGGCCGCTCATCTGCTGGATACCAACAGTCAGCGTGCGTACCTTGCCGCTGGACAGAACGGTGGCCAGCAGCAGTTCGTTCCATACCTGCAGGAATACGAAAATGGCTGCAGTGGCGATGGCGGGGATCATCATGGGAAGGATGATAGTGAATGCGGTACGGAAAATACCGCTGCCATCTATACAGGCGGCTTCTTCCATTTCATAGGGAATATTGGTGATGAAACCGCTGAGGATCAGGATGGTAATCGGGATGTTGAAGGCGGTATAGGGGATGATCAGAGCCCAATGCGTTTTTGTCAGGGGCAGCAGGGTCTGTGTCAGGGGATACAGCGCTGCATGCATGGGGATCATCATGCCCAGCATGATATAGGTCATCACAGCCTTCTGTCCCTTCCAGCGCATGCGCAGCAGGCCGTAGGCGCACATGAAACCAAACAGGCTGGTAAGGAACAGGGTGGTTGCGGTATCAATCACACTGTTGAACAGGAACAGGCTGATGGTATCGCCGGTGCCCCAGGCGCTGGCATAGTTGGAGAACAGCCACTGGGTAGGGAGACCGATCAGGTTTCCGCCAAGGATTTCATTGGTGTCTTTCAGAGAGAAGCAAAGCAACCAATACAGCGGGAACAGGCACAGCAGAAGCCAGAAAACCAGGAAGATCTGAGAAAGAACAGAGCCTACAGTGACTTTTTTCTTCATGCTGCAGCACCTCTCTTTCCACGTTTCAGGCTGCGATCGTCACGATCCTTGAATATGTAGTTGAGCAGCATGGTGAAAGCCAGGCACTCAAATACAATGAACATGGCCTGAGCACTGGCGTAACTGTATTTGTGGTTGGAGAACATCTCCACATACATCGACAGTGCGGGAAGGTCCATATTGGAACGTTCCAACAGGATCCAGGGCGTATCGAAGAGCTTGAAAGAACCAATCAGCGAGAAGGACAAGCATACTTTCAGCATGGGCTTGATCATGGGGATCTGGATGCTCAGGGCCATGCGGGGTGCGCTTGCGCCGTCTACGGTGGCAGCTTCGATCACATCCGAGGGAATGGACTTCAGCGCACCGTACATCAGCAGCATATGGTAACCGACAAACTGCCACAGGTTGGGAATATAGACGGCCATATGCTTTGTGCTTTTGTTGGCCAGGAAGCCGCCTTTCGGCAACGCCAGATCCAGGGAATCGTAGATTGCAGGAATAAGGTCTTTGTAGATACGGTGCCACAGAAGGCTGATAACTACAGAAGAGATAACCACAGGGATAAAGAAAGTGTTGCGGTACAAGCTTTCACCCTTAACGCCGTGAGCCAGGATCAGGGCAATCAGCAGGGAGAAGGGGAGCTGCACGAAAATAGACAGCGCTGCATAGACCAGCGAGTTGACCACTGCGCCAGGGAAAAAAGCGTTGCGTTTGCCCGGAGTAAACATTTTGATAAAGTTACCAAGACCAATATAGGCAGATTCTTCGCCTTTCTTTACGGCAGCAGGAATCTCGTTGAGAAAACTGAAGTAGAAGGTTTTGAAAATAGGGATAATAACAATATAGGTGAAAAACAGGACGGTCGGAAGGACGAAGACCGCAATGCTCCACTTATTCGACAAAACTCGTTTCATAAGCGGACCTCCTTGTACGCATCATGAGTCAGAAAAGGGGATGGCGGCATAACCGCCACCCCCGGTGGAATGGGTCAATCAATTATTCGAAGATGGTCTCCATCTCTGCGCACCACTCTTCGGGAGTCAGTTCGCCCATCAGTACGCTGTAGACGGTAGTGCCGATCAGAGTGGCGTCTTCGCCAGTCAGAGCGGTGTTGCCCCACAGCAGCATGGAATCAGCAGTGGAGGTAGCTTCCACGATCTGGGACATAACGGGGTTCAGCTCGGTGTACTCAGAGAAGTCATACTTCCAGGCGGGCAGGCCAGCGCCGGAGATGTAGCCGTTCTTGGACTGGTGCTCTGCGAAGAACTGAGCAGCGATGAAAGCTTCGTCGGGATGCTCGGTGTAGGAAGATACGCAGAAGCCCTCAGCAGCGCCGCCCATGTACTGGTTGTCGTAGCCACGGCCCACAGCGGGGAACTTGATGGCAACAACCTTCTGCTGCATTTCGGGAGACAGGGAGCCGGCAAACCACTGGCCATGATAGTACATGGGGATTTCGCCGTTGAAGAAGGGAACTTCAGACTCGTCACGGGTCAGGGAAGCAGCGTCCTCGGGGAAAGCGCCCAGGTCGATCAGCTGCTTGAAAGCGGCCATGCCATCAACCCAATCCTGGGTCATGAAGGTAGCGCCTTCGTCCTTGTAGTAAGCAGCACGGCAGGCTTCGTCACCGGCAAAGCGCAGAGCGATGATGTCGGTGTACATGTTGGTGGGCCACTGATCGGCACCGCCCAGAGCCATGGGGGTCACGCCAGCTTCACGGAAGGTCTTTACAGCGGTGAGCAGCTCGTCCCAGGTCTCGGGGATCTTCACGCCATACTGGGTGAACAGCTCGGTGTTGCAGTACAGCATGGAGGCAGCCTTGGTGTAGGGCAGCTGATAGATCTGGCCATCGAAGGTCATGTCAACCAGCAGACCAGGCTCCATACGGGCCATGATGTCCTCGGTCAGGTAATCGTTCAGGGGCAGGATGTCGCCAGAACCAACCAGGTTCCACAGCACGCCGCCGGCGTTCCAGTAGAACACATCGGGAAGGCTGTCGCTCAGAGCCAGGGTTTCGCCGGTCTCTTTCCAAGCGTTGGCTTCGTACCATTCAACTTCCAGCTTGATGTTGGGGTAGGCAGCTTCAAACTCTTCCAGGGTCTTCAGGAAGGGAGCGCGGTTAGCTTCGGTCTCTGCGGACCAGATGGAGCTAACCTTCAGGGTAACGACTTCGTCTTCTGCGAAAACGGAAGTCAGGCTCAGCATCATAGCCAGAGCCAAAACCAAAGCAACGATTTTCTTCATTCTTGGTTCCTCCTTGAAAGTATTCTATTTTGCCGGATTAAAACCAGCTTTATATGTATATTAGCACACCCGGAAGAAAATTGCAAGCATTTTTTAAATTTGTTATAAAACCTTCTTGCGTATCACAACGCAAATCAAGAAAACACAAGCACTGTATACAGCCCGGCCTGTTTCAGGGTGATGCGTACATCGTTACCGACCGGTTCTTCAGTATATTCGGGTGCGGTCTGCCAGCCGGGAACTGCCACGGTGAGTTTTTTGCCGGCGGTATCTCTGACGAGGATTTCCAGCTCCTCCACGGGCTGGATGCAGTCCGCAGCCGCATCGTACTGATAGTTGAGGATATGCACACAGGCGCCGTTTTCATCATCGAAACGCTGTACGCCTATCCGTCCATCATTGCACAGGACGGGCGCAATGGGATCATACATGGCGTGGAATGCCTTGAGGAAGTCATCCATGTAACCGGTGCCGGCATCCTCGATGGGCACATGCACCGTGTTGCCTGTAGCCAGCAGGTCCTTCAGCAGGCCCGTGCCGTCCGCAAGGCGGCCCAGCGCCAGCACCTTACCGCCGTCCTTTGCGTAATCCAGCAGGATCTTCTGCTGATTTTCCGTCAGCACATAATCATCGGGAACGATCACCAGGGGATATCCCGCAAGGCGCTCGGCAGTGAAGTCGTCGGGGCGGAAATCGCCGTCGGGCAGCATCAGGGTGTCATACTGTGCGTTGCAGTCGCTCATGGAGCGGATCACATCCCAGAAGGGGACGGGTTTCAGGTCCGGATCCACCCAGGCCACCGAGGTTGCGTCCATCAGGTTGTCATAGGAATCCTGCATGCCGTTGGCACCGCTGCCTTTGTTGGAATCCCGCCAGTAGTAGCTGCCGTAGGAGTACAGCACTGCGGCGCCTTTGGAACGGGTGCGGGGATAGAGTTGCTCGTTTTCATAGAGGAAGTCCTGCACGTCGGCGGTCAGCTTTCTGGGAACCCAGAAGGAATCTTTGATAGTGTTTCCCATCCAGCCGCCGTAGGGGATGGACATGTTGCAGCCGTATACGGAGGCTTCCAGCAGGAAGATGCGGTAAAGATCGTAACCTTTGCCTTCATCCAGCATGGTAAGCAGCCTGGGGATGATGCCGCCATAAGGATTTTCGGCAATAATCACAGGCTTGCCCGGGGCAAAACCGGCGCAGAAACGGTAGTAATAGGGCTGACGGAACAGGGTGTGATCCATTTCCGTTACCACAATATCCACCTTGTTTTCGATGGGGTAATAGGCGGGCTGCATGTTGTAGAAATTGCCGGACACTTCGATTTTGCGGCCATATTTTTCCATGCCGTACTGACGGATGAAATCTGCCAGTTCGCCAAAATACCTGCGCACATGGCGCACCTGGAATTCCCAGTAATCCCGGTAGAAGGGCGCTCCTTCCGGATAGGAGCTGCCGGTGGCCTTCAGGTACTCGCCATAGTGGAAGGTGTCCAGGTCGATACCGTCCCATTCCGGGCCCAGGAGGCCGGCGGATTTGCGCTCTTTCAGATATTCGTTGAAAAACTTCATGCAGCTGTCGCAGAAGCAGCCGCCGGAACTGATGGCGGTCATGGGCAGCTCGCATTCGTCCAGCTGTACGCCCGGCACGCCTGCGTCGATCATCAGCATGATGATCTTTTTGAGGTATTCCCGCCAGACGGGGTTGTTACGGCACATCTGGTAACAGGCTTCCTGGTGATCCTTCACCTCTACCCACTGTGCGTGGATGGGATTGCCGTGCATATCCCGGGTGGCGCAGTATTCCCACAGGTCGGTCACCGGATTGCCGGCCTCGTCCCGGATGCCGTCGGGGTAATAGTCTTTGAGGCTGGTGGGGAAGGCATGAGGCCACTTGTCCTGGCTGAATTCACGAAGGCCGTACCAGTCATGGTTTTCCGCTTCCTCAGCACGCTTGTTCATACGGATGATTTTGCCATCCTCGCTCATCACAACGGGATATTCCCAGCCCTGTACCTCAAAAACGATACCAAACAGGCGGATGCCCCGCTTGTTGCACTCAGCGATGAATTCACTGTCGTTCATGAAGCCATATATCTGCATCCGGGGATCCACCGGGCCGAAGGCTTCGTGGTGCAGATAGGGGAGCGAAATGCTGCCGCCGCCAAGCCCGGCCCAGGTAAGCACCGTGCCGTGGTAGCGTTCCAGATCCTCCAGCATCGTAAGGGAACGGATGGGCAGGCTGGGATGGTAACAGTGATTGTGTTTCATCCATCCATCAAAATAAATACCTCTCTCCATAGGGGGAGCCTCCTTTGTGGAATTATGCGCCATTGCTGTTGCCAACAGTGTAGCCGTCCGGAATTTGTTTGTCAATACGGCCAAATCGAAAAAAATTGGGTTGACAGATACGGCTTTTCAAGAATATGATGATATCAGTAACAATTGTTGTTCAATTCAATATTTTGCAACGGAGGTTTATTTGCCAATGAAACGTTCTGAAATTCAGTCTGCCATTGACTGGGCCAAAAGTCTGCTGGAAAAAACGGGTTTTGCGCTGCCCATGTTTGCCCACTGGACCATGGAGGAATGGCAGTTGCGCCGCCGGGAAGCGGATACCATCATCAAAACCATGCGGGGCTGGGATGTGACCACTTTCGGCCATGATGATTTTACAAAAATGGGCGCCGTTCTTTTTACCATCCGCAATGGCCTGCTGGATGGCTCTGCGGGCTGCCCCTATGCGGAAAAACTGATCATGATGAAGGAAGGACAGATTCTGCCCAACCATTACCACGCCGAGAAGACCGAGGATATCATCAACCGTGGCGGTGGAGTATTGCTGATTAAGGTGTACAACTCCCTGCCGGACGGCACCGTGGACAGAACCGGCGACGTGCGTATTCTCATGGACGGCATCGAAAGCACCGTTCCCGCCGGGACGGATGTGGAGATCACCCGTGGCAACAGCATGACCATCTACCCGGGGCTGTATCATCTTTTTACCCCCAAGCCCGGCTGCGGCGATCTGATCGTGGGGGAAGTATCCTCCATCAATGATGACAATACGGATAATTACTTCGAGGAAGCAAGGCCCCGCTTCGTGCCGGTGGAGGAGGATGAA
The DNA here is from genome assembly GCA_015056145.1 of Clostridiales bacterium. Taxonomy (GTDB): domain Bacteria; phylum Bacillota; class Clostridia; order Christensenellales; family Aristaeellaceae; genus Limiplasma. Next base: position 48,920 of record SVGY01000013.1, on the reverse strand, counting down.
CCGGTGAGGGTGCCGCTGTGCAATGAATATGCTGAATTGCTGAAGTGAGGCAAAGTTTCCGCTGTATTGATCCAATCAGAAAAGAAAGTCCCGAAAGCCCTGCATGACAGAGCTTCCGGGACTTTTTGCTGCTGATAATCAGCGGAAGGTTTATAGGTCCGGTACGGTGCCATCCAATCTGCCCGTTACGCCGTAGGGGTCATAGGAATACAACGCCTGATCAAAGTGACGGACGAAGTCTCCCAAGGGCATGGAGCCGGTAAGCTGCCCGGCGGTCTCGTTCAGATGGGTGATAAGGATGGTGGTGTGAAGTGCGGGAATTACCTGCCGGCTGCGCATTGTGTCGGCGGAGGTTCTCTCCAGAACGGCTTGCGCATCAAAAAGACCGTAACGCAGAGATTGCTGGTGAGGGTTGGGCACGTTGGTCCTGTCTTCCATGTGAGGGTTGATGGATTCCTTTGGACACTCGGTGGGGAAGGGCCCTGCGCCATGGCGTGTCAAATAGGAACGGGTCACATAGAGCAGCGTTGTGTCCGTTTCTCCGGACAGTGCGGCGATGCGCCGGGCAGAGGCGAGGGAAGTGGTGCTGCTTGGGGTGAGGTGGGGAAAGTCCCGGTGATTGTTCTCGTCCAGCGCAAGTCCCTGGCCTGCTTCAAAAACGATGGTGGGCCAGGCGGAAGCCATAGCGGCCCAATCTTTGTAGGTTTCCGTGGTGCGGCGCATTTCCATGAGATCCAGCCATGCGTTTTCCATCAGCCCGGAGGCGGAAAGAATGGATCGCCACTGTGGGGGAACGGCCATGTGAAGTTCATCCATCCGGGCAGGAATGTATTCCCTGATGATGCGCCGGCAGTAATCCTCAAACCCGCTGAAAGAAAGGTGGCTCACTTCTTCAAAGGAGAGCGCCCAGGGCGTGTTCAGGTACCGCAGTCGGGTTTCCTGTATGCCGCAGCCGCAGGAGCCATGGCGACCGTTGCCTCTGTTTTCTTCAATGATCTGGCCGAGCATCATATCCCAGGGGGTGGACACCCGGCATCCGGCCGCCACCAACAGTCGGGGGTGAAGGCCCAGGTTCTCCGAAAGCAGGTTTTTTTCGTGGCAGTACAAAAGCGGATTCACGATGAAGTCCTCGTCAGCACAAGAGGTGGCGCCCTTCCAGGCCGCCGAACCGAAGTGATGGAATACATGCCTGCGTCCTCCGGGCTCTTCCACGGTGTGCCCACGCTGGGCGCCGCCGTTGATGAGCACATTCAGGCAATTTTCACCTGCATCGCCGGCGGCGTGGACGGCTGCCATTCCCTTTCCCTCGTCGCCGTAGTTACAGCCGATCACAATGGCGGCCTTTCGCATAGTGTGAAACCTCCTGTTCTTACCAGAAAATCAGTTTCTTCAGCAAACTGTCAGCTTTTTCGTTGCCACCTGCCTCGGTGGGATGTGCGCTTTGTTTCTGAGCGTGGTTTTTCACGATGTCGATGATGGTATCGGAAATGCTGGCAGGCTCCACAAATTTCAGCCGTTCCTTCGGAAGCTGCTTTCCAAAGGAATTGAGCACACGTTCCAGATAGATATCCGGCTCTCTGTGAGTCACATGCAGATGGAACACCTCGAATTTCTGGGTGACCTGGTCGTAGAGCGAATCGGTTAACACATCACCTTCCACGTCATCGCCGGTTACGGCGGCGAGTTGCCTGCGGGGCAGACAAGGGTTCAGAGGTTCATCGCCCATTGTGATGATGAGGCCTTTTTTGCCCCGCTTCCAGCAATCCAGCCGGGTGTGGTTCAGACCCATGTACCAGGCAGCGGTATAGGACTCGGAGCCATTGCCTCCACCGCCATATTCCAGAAAAATCTGATCCAGCTGCTCGGCGATGCGGATATCCGATTCAAACTGGGAAATCTGTATAGGTGCCTGATCACAGAACAGGTCACCGATACCCATTACCATGAACTCCACGTCCCTTACCTGATCGTAGAGCCTGGTCATAACCCCGTTGAGCTTTTTGGCCACCTCTGCTGCTGCAGCGCCCATGCTCCCTGTTACGTCAAGGGCCAGAATAACAGGCAGGCTTTCAGGGTGTTCCTGGGTATCGCAACATTCCCTGATAACGTTCCGGGGATCCAAATTGTGATGGAGCCTGCGCTGCATAAACAGTTCCCGGTCTGTCAGGCGGCTGTCAAGCATGCCGCTTGCATTGACGTTTCTGCCTCTGGCTGCACTGTAATAAAGAAAGTCTTCCCTTGTCCAATGTCCGTGTCCCATAGTCAAGCCTCCTTTTTTCTTCGTCGTGGAACAAGTTATTGAAAGAATCGTTCGTGGAAACATCGTTTTTGTGTATGGCAAACACAGGTTATGAAAAGTGGACTTTGTCAAAACCAAAAGGGAAACTGACTGTTGTTTTTTTAAAAAGATCAGGGACAAATGTTGCGGCGTATGTGGCCTTGAGAACGGCGCAGCTTATTTTTCCCGGTTCAGCCGGAAGGCTACCGATTGCTTCAGATACTTGAGGTATTCATCATCCCGGCACATTGCCTTTCCGGGAGTGTCGGAAAGCTTGGCAACGGCACGACCGTTTACCGTTTGCAGCTTGATGACGATATTCAGCGCCTTTTCACAGGTGTCGTTGGAGCAGAAAGTACCGATGCCAAAGGATACCTTTGCCCGGCCTTCAAAGTAATCCTGCAGAGCCTGGGCTTTGTCAAAGTCCAGACCGTCGCTGAAGAGAAGCTGCTTGGTTTTGGGATCGGCATCGTATTTCTGGTAGTGTTCGATCATCTTGTCGCCCCATGCGAAGGGATCGCCGCTGTCGTGGCGCACGCCGGTAAAGTTGTTCACCATGGCCCGGTTGAAGTCCAAAAGGAACAGCTCCGTAGTGATGGTATCCGTCAGGGCGGTACCGTTATCGCCCTTGTACTCGTTGTACCAATCCTCCATGGCATAGTGATTGGTGTATGCCAGAGGGATGGAATCAATGCCCTGGTACATCTGCACATATTCGTGGGCATAGGTGCCGATGGGAGTCAGATTGTATTTCATGGCAAGGTACACATTGGAAGTGCCAACACAATTGCTGACTTCCGTGGCAAGGCGGCGTACCACTTCATCCTGCCATTCCCGGGAGAGCCTGCGGCGGCAGCCGAATTCCGCAAATTTGAAGGTGTATTTGCCTTCCTTGAAACCGAGGATCTTCTGGTTCAGCCTCTCTTCGGCAGAAGCCCGGAGGGTTGCGTAATCGTATTTCATGCGGAAATATACTTCGTTGACGATTTCCAGCAGGAATATTTCAAACTGCATGGCCGAAAACAGGGGCCCCCGAACAACGATCTCCAGTTTGCCTTCGTCGGTCAGACCGGTTTGTACATAATCCCGGATGGGCCGCCACAGGCGGAGGAATTCCACATAGTCATCCTTGATGAAACGGATGGAACGCAGATAGTCCAGCTCTTCCTTTTTGAAGGTGAGGGTGCAGAGATGGTCGATCTGGGCATTGATCTCCTCAAACATCTCCTGTGTGAAAACCACGCCCTCGTTGCGGCAGCGGAAGTAGTATTCTCCGCACAGATCCGTATGTTTGTGGAAGATCACCTGATCCATGTTGAATTTGTACAGGTCGGTATCCAAAAGGGAAAGAACGATGGGTTCAAGCTTCACGATGGTTTTCCTCCTTGTATTATGCTGGCAGCCGTTTGCTCCAAAAAGAGCGTAGCCGAACGGGTCAAAGCAGACTTGTTCTTCCTCTGGCTCGCACTTCTTGCAGCCGCTCTTCATGGGATCAGATCACATCAATCTGGCAGCTGCGCATGGTTTCCAGGGCGGCGAGATGCTTTGCGGGGGTTACTCCGGCACAGCAGGCAGCATTTACGGCGATATCTGCATCGGGGAAGTGAGCCTTGAGCATCAGGGCGTTGCTCACCACGCAGATGTCCGTACACAGGCCGATAAGTTCGATGGTCAGTTTGTCAGCGCCTTCTGCCTCCCGGGCGATGAGGCGGGGCAGGTCAGTGCTGCCGAAGGTGGTTTTTTCCACCAGCGTGCAGTTTCCAAGCACGGCGTTGATCTCCGGGTGGATGGCCCAGCCGTCTGTGCCCTTGATGCAGTGGGGGACAGGCAGCTTTTTGCCCTCGGGGGTGTCCATGTAGTTGTCAAAGTGTGTATCAAGGGTGGCAAAAAGCGTGTAACCCTCCTTGGCGCAGGCTTCGATGCGTTTCTGTGCCGGTTCAAGAATGCCTTTTGCTTCTGCGGTTCCCAATGCACCATTGATGAAATCGTTCTGCATATCCACTACGATCAGGATTTTCTTTTCGGTCATGGTAGTTTCCTCCCTAATATTGAGGATCCCAGCTGTAGAGCACGGCGGGACGACCTCTGCCTTTTTTTTCGGTGATTTCCGAGGGGATGATCTTGCCGGTGTCTTCGTAACGGCTCCGCAGAAAGCGACGGAAATTGCTGGCATCCTGCGCTCTGCCCAGCACCGCTTCGTAGATGCGCTGCATTTCGCTCAGGAAAAAGGCTTGCGGAGTATTCAGGAAATGAAAGCCGATATCGGTGTACTCAATTTTTCCCTGCAGGCGTGTGATACCCGTACGGATGATGTGGGCGTGGTCAAAGGCCAGTTCGCTTTCGGGGAAGGGGTTCCCTTCCGGAGCGACGAGGGAAAGCGTCGCTTCCGAGGTTGAGACTGAGAAACATTTCAGCGTAATATCCGAATGATTCAGTACGGGCTGCAGGTGTTGCCAGGGGATGATGGCCAGATAGGCGATGGAAAGAACTCGTCCTCGTGGATCACGCTCCGGCCGGGTAAAGGTATAAAGCTGCTCAAAGTAGTACTGTTTTACGGGAAGCATTTCACGCAGCAGGTCCTTTACGGTATCTTCGGCAGAATCCCCGAGGGAGATGAAGCGTCCGGGCAGTGCCCAGCGGCTTTCCGCCGGAGGGTGACTGCGCTTTGAAAGGAGAAGATTCAGTACGCCGTTTTTTTCTGTCAGGATCAGAATATCTACCGTAACATACAGCTGATCCAGCTTAAGACTGGAATGCATTGGGAGCCACCTCCTATTTATGGTACTCTTGACCACAATTGAAGTATAGCAGAGTTGGTGAGAATGGTCAAGAGGTTTTTGGTCATTTTTACAATAAATATTTTTGATGAGATAAAGACGGAAATCACGGCTCCAAGAACAGAGAAAACGGAGATTCTGTATCAATTTCAACAATTCCAAGTACATGAAAAAAACACCTTTTCCCTTGACAGCGGGCTGGTTCCCGGCTATAATCCCCACATAAACGCCAAGACGGGGAGAAACGGTCGCCTGTCCGCCCTCAGAGAGTCTGCGGTTGGTGCAAGCAGACGGGGATAACGACTGATACTGGCCCCTGAGCGGCTGGCTCAACGGTGCATTGCACCCAGTAAAGTCAGACGGATTCCACCGTGAAAGGGAGAGGCATTCATAGGATGCCGGAGCGGGCGGCGAAGGCCGTCAACAAGAGTGGTACCGCGGAAGATATGTTTATTCATGCTTTCGTCTCTTGCAGTTTACTGCCGGGGATGAAAGCATTTTTCTTTATCCGGCGCAAAAAGAAGGAGGTTTCTTACATGAAACTGGCATTTTCCACCCTGGGTTGTCCTGATTTTTCCTGGTCCGATATTTATTCCATGGCCAAGGACTTTGGGTTTGACGGCATTGAAATGCGGGGCCTTGGCAACGATATTTTTTCCGTGCGTGCACAGCCTTTCCGTGCTGACCAGATCGACAAGACCATCGCCAACCTCAGAAGACTGCATCTTGAGATCCCCTGCCTGAGCACTGGCTGCGTGCTCAAGGACGAGCACTGCTGGGCTGAAACAAAGGAAGAAATCAAGGAATACATCCGTCTGGCAGAAAAGCTGGGCGCAAAGTATATCCGCCTTTTGGGCGACCGTAACGCCGCCAGCGAAGGCGAAGTGGATGATGAAGTGGTGCTCCGTGCCCTCAGGGACATCACGCCCTATGCCGAGAAGCACGGCGTGATCCTGTTGGTGGAAACCAACGGCGTTTACTCTGATACCGAGCGCCTCCGGGAGCTGCTGGTACGGGTGGAGAGCGATAATGTGGCTGCTCTGTGGGACATGCATCATCCCTATCGTTTTGCCGGAGAAAGTCCCGAAACCACCATCCAGAACCTGGGCGTGTACATCAAGCACATCCACATCAAGGATTCTGTCATGATCGATGGCAAGGTGAAGTACAAGATCATGGGCGAAGGCGATATGCCCATCGAAAGCATGATCCGTGCTTTGCGTTCCGTGAACTACGAAGGCTACATCAGCCTGGAATGGGTCAAGAATACCGCCCCCGAGCTGCAGGCTGCAGGTATTGTGTTCCCGCATTTCGCAAATTATATGGAGCAGTTCCTGGGCGCCGACCTTACCAGCCACCGCCTGCAGGACAACGCCCGCAAAACCGGCAAGTATATCTGGCCCAAGAATCAGCTGATCGACCTGACCTTCCCGCAGGTGCTGGACCGTATGGTGGAGGAATTCCCCGAGCAATACGCATTCCGCTATACCGAGCTGGATTACACCCGTACCTACAGCCAGTTCCGGGATGATGTGGATCAGTTTGCCCGCAGCCTGATTGCCATGGGCGTGAAGCCCGGCGATCATGTGGCTGTCTGGGCTACCAATGTGCCCGCATGGTACATTGCCTTCTGGGCCACCACAAAGATCGGCGCAGTGCTGGTATCGGTCAATACCGCCTACAAGATCCACGAAGCAGAGTATCTGCTGCGCCAGAGCGACACACATACCCTCATCATGGTGGATGGCTACAAGGACAGCGACTATGTGGCCATCGTCCGTGAACTGTGCCCCGAACTGCAGGGCCACGATCCCTTCCAGCCCCTGCATACCCGCAGGTTCCCCTTCCTGCGCAATATCATCACCGTGGAAAGCCGTCAGGAGGGTTGCCTCACCTGGGAGGATGCCCTGTCCATGGCGGACTGTGTGGATCCCTCCGAAGTGATCCGCAGGGCCAACGCCATCAACAAGCACGATGTGTGCAACATGCAGTACACCTCCGGTACTACCGGTTTCCCCAAGGGCGTTATGCTGACCCACTACAACGTGGTCAACAACGGCAAGGCCATTGGTGACTGCATGGATCTTTCCACCGCCGACCGCATGATGATCCAGGTACCCATGTTCCATTGTTTCGGCATGGTGCTGGCCATGACTGCCTCCATGACGCACGGCGTTACCATGAGCCCCATTCCTGCTTTCTCGCCCAGAAAGGGCCTAAAGTGCATCAATCAGGAAAAGATCACCTGCTTCCACGGCGTGCCCACCATGTTTATCGCCATGCTGGGCCACGAAGACTTTGACAAGACGGATTTCAGCCATATGCGTACCGGCATTATGGCTGGCAGCCCCTGCCCCATCAAGGTGATGGAAGAGGTAATCAAGAAGATGCATATGGATGAGATCTGCATTACCTACGGACAGACCGAGGCCAGCCCCGCCACCACCATGTCCAAGACCACCGACAGCATCGATGTGCGTGTGAACACCGTGGGCAGCGCCATCTTCGGCGTGGAATGCCGCATTGTGGATCCGGAAACCAACGAACCTGTGCCCGACGGCGTGGACGGCGAGTTTGTGGCCCGTGGCTACAACATCATGAAAGGCTACTACAAGATGCCCGAGGCTACCGCCGCCGCCATCGACAGCCAGGGTTGGCTCCATACCGGCGACCTGGCACGCCGGGACGAAAACGGCAACTACAAGATTACCGGTCGCATTAAGGATATGATCATCCGTGGCGGCGAAAATATCTACCCCAAGGAAATCGAGGATTTCATCTACACCCATCCCAAGGTGAAGGATGTGCAGGTCATCGGTGTGCCCGACAAGCAGTACGGCGAGGAGATTATGGCCTGCGTTATTCTCAGGGAAGGGGAGACCTCCACCGAGGCCGAAATGAAGGAATACGTCATGAGCCATATGGCCAAGCACAAAACACCCCGCTATGTGGTGTTTGTGGACAGTTTCCCCATGAACGCCGCCGGAAAGATCCTCAAGTACAAAATGCGGGAAGAGGCTGTGGAACTGCTGAAATTGCAGGAAGCCAATGCCATTGTGACTGCCTGATGTATCAACATTGTTTTTTGGAAAAAAGTGATTGACAGCACCCAAAAAGCGTGGTATTGTTCTCCTTGTAATTGAATACCCGTAAAGACGATGACGAAGACGGCCGAAACGGACGCTTTCAGAGAGCCGGTGGTTGGTGCAAACCGGCAGCAGAAGTTTCAAGCGCTTATCCCTTCTGAGTTGAAAACCTGAACTGATGAAGCTGTAGTAAGGTTTTCCGTGAGGCTGCGTAAATGCACAGGGTTTGATGGAACCCGCTGAGGGGCAGTGAAAGCTGCAATTTGAGTGGTACCGCGGATGTGTTTACACCCGTCTCAAAGAAAAATTCTTTGAGACGGTTTTTTATTTGCTAAAGGAGGTATGCCCGGTGAACCAGTCCAAACAACAGATTCAGGAAATCGCTCTTCGTATTCGTGAGATGCGGCAGATTATGAGCTTCTCTACGGAGGAAATGGCTATTCGCACTCAGCTGAGCGAGGAAACCTACATCGAATACGAAAACGGCAATGTGGATCTTCCTTTTTCCTTTATCCATAAATGCGCACTGGCTTTCGGCATTGAATTGACGGATCTGCTGGAGGGCCACAGCGCCCATTTGACCAGCTACACCGTTACCCGGAAGGATCGTGGCGTGACCACCGCCAAGGAGCGGGGCATCCGTATCCAGAACCTTGCGCCCATGTTCCGCCAGAAGATCGCCGAGCCGTACTGGGTTCGCTACGATTATCTGCCCGAGCAGCAGGATAAGCCTATCCAGCTGGCCACTCACTCCGGCCAGGAGTTTGACTTGATCCTCAAGGGCTCCCTGAAGGTGCAGATCGGTGAACATACCGAGATCCTCCACGAGGGCGACAGCATCTACTACGACTCTGCCACTCCCCACGGCATGATCGCTGTGGAAAACGAGGAGTGCCTGTTCCTTGCCATGGTTCTTCACGGCAAATCCGCCGATACGGGCGAAATTCAGGAAAGGCATGCGCCCGTGGTGGAGGATGACGAGGGCCTGTGCTGCAACAAGTTCATCAAGGCAGAGGAAGACGAAAACGGCACGCTTGTGTCCATCGATTTTGAAAATGAAGACCAGTTCAACTTCGGCTTTGATATCGTGGATTCCGTGGCCCGCAAGGAGCCCGAAAAGCTGGCCATGATGCACCTGAGCCGCACCAAGGAAGAACGCCGCTTCACCTTTAAGGATATCAAAGACCTGTCCAACCAGGCCGCCAACTACTTCACCTCTCTGGGGGTAAAGAAAGGCGACCGTGTCATGCTGGTTTTGAAGCGCCACTGGCAGTTCTGGCCCGCCATGGTGGCCCTTTGCAAGCTGGGCGCCATCGCCATTCCTGCCACCAACCAGCTTTTGGCCCACGATTTTGAATACCGCTTCCAGGCCGCCGGCGTGAGCGCCATCCTGTGTACCGCCGATGGCGACGTGGCCCATCAGGTGGAGTTGGCAGCGGAAACCTGCCCCACGCTGAAAAACAAGATCCTTGTGGGCGGAAGCAGGGAAGGCTGGCATGACTTTGACAGCGAATTCGGCCTGTTCAGCCGTCGCTATCTGCGCACGGAGGAAACCCCCTGCGGCAACGATCCCATGCTGATGTTCTTTACCTCCGGCACCACCGGATATCCCAAGATCGCTACCCATAGCTTCAAGTACCCCCTGGGTCATTACATCACTGCCAAGTACTGGCACTGTGTGCACCGCAACGGCCTGCATTTCACCATTTCCGATACGGGCTGGGGCAAGGCGCTCTGGGGCAAGTTCTACGGCCAGTGGCTCTGCGAGGGCGGCGTTTTCACCTACGACTTTGACCGCTTTGATGCTGCGGATATCCTGCCCCTGTTCGGCCAGTACAAGATCACCACTTTCTGCGCACCGCCCACCATGTACCGCATGATGATCAAGCAGGATCTGACCAAGTACGATTTCTCTTCCGTGGTGCGTGCCACCACTGCCGGCGAGGCACTGAACCCCGAAGTATACTACCAGTTTGAAAAGCTCACCGGCCTGCAGCTCATCGAAGGCTTCGGCCAGACCGAAACCACCCTGTCCATCGCCAATCTGGTGGGCCATGCCCACAAGGTGGGCTCCATGGGTAAGGCCAGCCCGCTGTATGATATCGCCCTCCTTGATCCCGACGGCAATCCTGTGCCCACCGGACAGAACGGCGAAATCTGCATCCGTACCAGCAAAAAGGTTCCCTGTGGCCTGTTCCTTGGCTACTATCGGGATCAGGAAAAGACCGATGCCGTGCTGCATGACGGCTGGTATCATACCGGCGACGTGGCATGGAAGGACGAACAGGGCTTCTTCTGGTACGTCAGCCGTGTGGATGATGTGATCAAGTCCTCCGGCTACCGCATCGGACCCTTCGAGATCGAGTCCGTCATCATGGAGCTGCCCTATGTGCTGGAATGCGGCGTCACCGGCGCACCGGATGATGTGCGTGGCCAGGTGGTCAAGGCCTGCATCGTGCTGACCAAGGATACCGAAGGCACCGACGAGCTCAAGAAGGAGATCCAGAGCTACGTCAAAAAACACACTGCTCCCTACAAGTACCCCCGCATCGTGGAATTCCGTACGGAGCTGCCCAAGACCATCTCCGGCAAGATTCAGCGCAACAAGCTGTAATCGGTTAATAAACTGAAAAAAAGGATGCTCCTGCAGCGCATGTTTGTCGCTTGGGGGCATCCCTTTTTATGTGGTTTTGTGCATTGGCAGGGCCAAAGGGTCAGCCAAAGCAATGCTTCTGTATGTGCGCAAAATCGTGGCCTGTGGTATAGTACACTGCGTTTTCGTTCCGGGAATACACAAAGGAAACCTGTGTGCCCCATCTGCCGGTCTGCTTTACTGCGTCAAGAATGGCAAGGCCGTCCGCTGCTGAAAAGTCGTCATCGCTGTTTCGGAGCATGGCAAGGGCGATATCGTAGCGGTCTTTGCCGAAATAGCCGAAGTTTTCTGGGGTGAAATCCGCAGGCAGTTCCATTACCGGGAAATTGCTCATAACGGCGTATTTTTCACAGGGGATGCCAATGCCGTTTCCAGGTTCCACAATCAGAATATTGCCTTCCGCATCGCTCAGCAGGGAATGCATTCCCATGTCGGGAATATCGATGGAGCCAGTGGGCAGATTGACCACTCTTTTGTTGCGGGCATGGGTTTCTATATCACGAAGGCTGCTTTTGCCACGAATGAAGCTGTCCACCAGATAGTACAAAGGCACGCAGTCAAGGCTGATTTCAAACCGTGCCTTAGAAAAACGGAGGTTGTTGAGCTGATTGCCGAAATGGCCGTTTTTGCCCACCCCCTGCACACAAAGCATTCCGTTTTCAAAATCCGTGTATTCGTGAGGAACGGGGCAGCCAGCGGGCAAAAGGGAAGACAGGTTTTTCTCCATGGGCATAGCCACCGCAAATACGCTGTCATCCATAATCAGTTGCCAGTCAAAGGCCTCCGGATTGATATCCATGTTGAAACCACAGATATAGTCATGTCCGTTTCTGACAAATGCCGTGCACATATTTCTGCCTCCTGCTGAACTTATTCGCTTTCCTTTTCCTGCATCCGCTGACGGATCTTGCGGATGCATTCATCGCACCAACGCACCATATAGGCGCAATACCCTTTGCCAAAATCAAAGGACATATCCCAGAACAGAGCATAATCATCATTGGCGGTATCCTGCTTGTAGGTGTTTAGCCGGGGCAGCATTTCCTCCATCTCGTTGAGGCGTTTTGCACTGGCGGCTCTGACTTTTTTCAATGCCTCCATGGCCTGCTCCTGCGGCAGCATACCACCGAAAAACAACTTCATTAAAATCGGGAAATTGGGAAATTTGACGGTGTCAAAGTCCGTCAGCCAGCGCATCAGTTCTTCTCTGCCGCTTTGGGTGATGGAGTACACTTTTTTGTCCGGCCTGCCGTTTTGCGCAACTTCAGTCATATGGGCAAACCCTTTTTCTTTTAGGCTTTGCAGCTCCCGATAAATCTGGCTGGTGTTGGCGTTCCACATAAAGCTGAGCGAATCATTGAACACTTCCATGATTTCGTAACCGGTTCTGTCGTAGTAGGAAAGTAGCCCCAGAATGCCATGCTTGAGCATAACGACCTCCGTTCATATTCTACAAGTAGAATAATCTTTTGTGCGAATTGTACCATGCATGGCAGGGAACGTCAAGCAGAAAATATTCCACATGTGGAATATACATGCGTTCCAGGGAGACAAGCAGGGTTTTGTGCAGCTCCTCACCCTTCTCTCGATTGACAAAGCCCCTTTGGATGGTATAATTATTCTATACACAAAAAACGATTTCGCCACGGGATGACGAAGGAATATCCGAGGGAAAGCTATGGACATATTTCAAAGGATTTTTGGGGTAAAGGATCACGAGGGAAACCGTATTGAAACGCCCCAGTTGAAGGAGCTGTATAAAAAGACCCTTGCCATTGCATGGCCCTCCACGGTGGAAGGTGCATTGATGAGCATTATCGGCTCCGTGGATACCATGATGGTGGGCACGCTGGGGGCGGCGGCCATTGCGGCTGTGGGCCTTACGGGTCAGCCCCGAATGATTCTGCTGCTTTTGGCACAGGCGCTGTGTGTAGGCACAACAGCTCTTTGTGCCCGCCGCAAGGGCGCTCACGACTATGCAGGGGCCAATGCCTGCCTAAACCAGTCCCTTTCTATTATTACTGTTATAGGCCTGCTGATGACACTGCTGGGCTATTTTGGAGCAGAACCCCTGATGAAGCTTGGCGGAGCCAATGAGGATACGCTTGCCCTCAGCGTGGATTATTTCCGTATCATCAGCCTTGCCTTTTTGCCTTCCTGCTGGCAGCTTTGCATATGCGCCGCCATGCGTGCCATCGGAAAAACCCGTGTCACTATGGTAACAAATATTACCGCCAATCTGATCAACGTTTGCCTCAACTATGTGCTTATCAACGGTAAATTCGGTTTTCCGGCACTGGGCGTAAGGGGCGCTGCCATCGCCACCGCCGCCGGCACCGTTGCTGCCAGCACGATATGCATCGTGGTGGTGCTCCGGGGCGGAGGCATATACCACCTTGCCAGGCCCAGGTTCGACCGTACCACCGTCAGCGGCCTTGTGAAGGTAGGCGCCAGTTCCATGGTGGAGGCAGTTTGCCTGCGCATTGGTTTTCTGGTGCTGGCACGGCTCATTGCGGGTATTGGTACCAACGCCTTTGCCGCATACCAGATCGTATCCCAGGTTACGTCGCTGTCCTTTACGCTGGGCGACGGCGTCAGCACGGCGGGTACATCGCTGGTGGGGCAGAGCCTTGGCGCAAAACGAAAGGATCTGGCCATGGCCCATGCCGGGGTTGCCTATCGTATCGGCACCTTTGTTTCCCTTGGCCTCATGCTGGTAATCTTCCTCACAAGCCGTCAGATCGCCCTGCTGTTCACTGCGGATGAGGAGATCATCCGGGGCGTAACGGCATCGCTGTATGTGGTGATCCTGGCCATGATGCCCCAGAACGGCCGGGTGATTCTTTCCGGCTCGCTGCGTGGTGCAGGCGATGTCAAGTTTGTGGCTATGTGCGCACTCATCAGTGTAGCCGTGCTGCGGCCTGCGCTGACCTGGTTTTTCTGTTATCCCGTAGCATCCTGGATGCCCTATCTGGATATAGCGGTACTGTCTCCCTGGATTGCCTTCCTGATCGATTCCATCATAAGGGACCGGCTGATGGCAAACAGGCTCAAACAGGGAAAATGGCTGGATATTAAACTGAGCTGATTATTCTATAAGGAGTTATTGATATGCCCGACTGCAAAAAGGTGCTTCTTCTGGGCGATTCCCGGCGCATGGGCTACGAGCCCTTTGTGCGCAAGGCTCTGGAAGGGCATGCTGAGGTTTATGGCCCCAAGGAAAATGGCCGCTGGGCTGGATACACCCTCAATTCTCTCCGGTTCTGGCTTGACGATTTTCCTGTGCCGGATGTTGTTCACTGGAATTGCGGCCTTTGGGATCTGGGGGACGATTACAACATCGGCCGCCCCTTCTCCCTGCCGGAGGAATACGAAAGCGCCGTGGAGCGCACTGCGCTGGTATTGCGCAAGCTTTTCCCCGGGGTGAAGGTCATCTTTGCCACTACCATGCCCACCACCAGCCCGGATACCGCAGGCATTCAGGCCTACAACGACATCATCCGCAAAGTGGCGCAGCGAAACAGCATCCCGGTGGACGATCTTTTTGCCACCATGCACGACAAAATGGCTTTGTATGACAGCGGGGATCATCTCCACCTGAATGATGAAGGCAACGAAATAGTTGCGGCGCAGGTGGCGGAGGGTATCAGCCGGCTTCTGTAAGGCTGCCGGTATGAAGACAGATGTTTTAGAAAATAACGCATTTCAATTATCGGAGGAGGTTTACCATGAAAAAAGCAACAATGATTATGGACAAGGATTACACTATCGGCCGTATTGACCCCAGGATCTACGGCTCTTTTATCGAGCACCTGGGCCGGGCTGTGTACGGCGGCATCTACGAGCCGGATCATCCCACTGCGGACAAGTACGGCTTTCGCCGTGATGTGATTGATATGGTGCGCAAGCTGAACGTGCCTGTGGTGCGTTATCCCGGCGGCAACTTTGTTTCCGGTTTTAATTGGGAGGACAGCGTAGGCCCCCGGGATCAGCGGCCGAAACGGCTGGATCTGGCCTGGTTCACCACCGAGACCAACGAGGTGGGTCTGCATGAGTTTGTGGACTGGGCAAAGCAGGCCGGCAGTGAAGTGATGTATGCAGTCAATCTGGGTTCCCGCACCCCGGACGATGCCCGCAATGTGGTAGAATATGCCAACCATAAGGGCGGCAGCTACTATAGCGATATGCGTATCAAAAACGGTGCAGCCGATCCCTTTGGCATCAAGCTGTGGTGCCTGGGCAACGAAATGGACGGCCCCTGGCAGATGTGCCAGAAAACCGCCTTTGAATATGGCCGGGTTGCCAACGAGGCTGCCAAGATGATGAAGTGGGTGGATCCCTCCATCGAAGTGGTGGCCTGCGGCAGTTCTTCTCACGAAATGCCCACCTACGGCAGCTGGGAGTATGAAATGCTGACCCAGTGTTATGAGAATGTGGATTACGTTTCCCTGCACCGTTACTACAACAACAAAACCAATCAGACCGCTGATTTCCTGGCCCGCAGCATGGATCTGGACGACATTATCATGGAGGTTGTCTCCATCTGCGATGCCGTGGCTGCCAAGAAGCATCAGAAACGCAAACTGAACCTGAGCTTTGATGAGTGGAATGTGTGGTATCATTCCAACGAGCAGGATCAGGAAGTCTGGAAGCGTGGAAAGTGGGGGCGTGCACTGCCCCTTCTGGAGGATGTATACAACTTTGAGGATGCATTGCTGGTGGGATCCATGCTGATCACATTCCTGCGCCATGCAGATCGTGTTAAGGTTGCCTGCCTTGCCCAGCTGGTGAATGTTATCGCCCCCATCATGACCCGCAATGGCGGCGGAGTGTGGGCACAGACCATTTACTGGCCGTTGATGCAGGCTTCTGCCTATGGCCGTGGCACTGCTCTCAGACCGCTGATTTCCAGCCCTGTGTACGATTGCAGCGACTATGAGGCCGTGCCGCTGGTGGATGCCACCGCCACCCTCGGTGATGACGGATCCGTGACGATCTTCGCTGTAAACCGTGACCTTTCTGAGGACATTCTTCTGGATGCAGATCTCCGTGCCTTTGGCGATCTCAGGATCGTGGAACACAGCGTTCTGCACCATGACGATGTGAAGGCCATCAATACCGAAGAAAACCCCGACAACGTCCGCCCCGCCCAAGGCAATGGCGGCACGCTGGATGGCGGCAAACTGGAGATCCGTCTGCCTGCCCTGAGCTGGAATGTAATTCGTCTGGCTAAATAATTCGCCTGAACTATATGAAAAGCCGGGAACACTTCATTGCGGGTGTTCCCGGCTTTTCTGCATTATTCTTTCCCTGCCAGGCAGGGGAGAAGGATATGCTTTCTGTCCTGATTCAATTCCCAGATGATCACGCCACCCAGGCCTTCTGCCTGGACAAAATCACGTTTTTTTCGCAGCGAATGCTCATCGTCGCCGGAAAGCAATACTCCATCCCTGAGATAAAAGGCGGCCTGAGCCTGCTGATCCCAGTGGTATTCCCAGCTGGCCTCCAGGGCGTCGTGGGGGAGGCTGCGGCCTTTTTTGGTGTAGGAAGCTGCCAGCGGGGCGGAGGAGCGTACCCCCTCAAAGACGTGAAAGTAGAAGGCCGCACCGATCAGCAGCTTCTCCTTGGGGACGCCCGCCTGCAGGAAGGCTTCTGCGGATTGCTCTGCACTGTATGCGCCGCCGGCTGCCTTGCGCAGATTGGTCATGTGACCTGTACAGCCGTCCATGCCCATATCATAGGTCATCAGATTGACGGAATCCAGCACGGGCAGCACCTTTTGCCAGTGGTAATCCTGCACCCGGCTTGCGCCTGCCGCAATGGATTGCTCGTAATAATGGCCTGTTTCCTTGCTGAGCTCCTTCAGCTTCCCCTTCATCAACACAAGAAAATCCGACATATTCCGGGGATCGTCCGGGGAGGCGGAAATGCCTGCGTCGTTTGCGCCGGGATATTCCCAGTCCCAGTCAATGCCCGTCAGGTGAAGCTCCCGGATGACGTCCAGAGCAGAAAGGGCAAGTTTTTCCCGGGCGGCTTCCGTGGCTACAGCTTCGGAAAAGCCTCCGGCGCCCCAGCCGCCTATGGACAGGTTCACCTTCAGCCAGGGGTAAGCTGCCTGTAGCCTGCGCAGACGATCGAGCTGCCCGAGATGGGCAATGCTTATGCGTCCCTCTTTGATGAGCCCGAAAGAATAGTTGACATGACTGAGACAGGAAGCCTCTTTAGGGGTCAGGTCACGGTCAAATGCCCAGTCAGCGATGTATGCTTCGATTTTCATATTGCGCTCCCCTTTGTATACGGTTGAAGCTCCCGGAAGACGGGTTTTTTGCGAATTGATCCGGGATATATGCAATATACCACAAAAAAGCCCGGAAGGACAGCATGTCCTTTCGGGCGGAATTGGATGCAGCGAAAAAATCAGGCATTGGCTTTTCTGCGCCAGGAAATGTAGCGCAGCAGGCAGAAAACCGCACTGATAAACCATGTGATGCCCGTGGTCCACCAGATGCCCCAGAGGCCCACAGTAGGAATCAGCACGATCAGCATGGGGATAAAGATGCGGCCCACCATTTCCACCACGCCATTGATGAAGGCAAACAGAGCGTCGCCTACACCGTTGAGGATGCCCCGGGTCATGTAGATGGTGGCAAGGAAGATATAAAACCAGCTGGTCAGCTTCAGCGCCTTTGCGCCGATGGTAATTACGTCTTCATTATCCACAAAAATGGAAATGATTTCCTTGCTGAAAAACTGGAGGATGAGCAGCATTACCAGCGAAAAGGCAGCGGACATCAGCATGCCCTGTTTCAGGCCCATTTTGACACGGTCCATCCGTTTTGCGCCATAGTTCTGGCCGGCATAGGTGGCCATCGCAGTGCCAAGGGAACCGTAGGGCTGGTGCACCAGCTGTTCGATGCGGGTGGTGGCGGTGAAAGCAGCCATGGCCGAGGGGCCGAAGCCGTTAACAAAGCTTTGCAGCGCAGTGGAGGAAACAGCGATCATGGACCACTGCATGGCCAGGGGGAGACCCAGCCGGACGGACTGGCGCATAACCTCCTTGTCAGGCTGGAAATCCCGACGGCTGAGCATAAAGTAGGGATTGGTTTTCACGGCGTAGAAAAGGCAGCCCAGGCCGGAAATCAGCTGGGCAATGATGGTTGCCAGCGCAGCTCCGAATACGCCCATGCCGAAAACATAAACAAACAGAATATCCAGTACAATATTTAAAAAACAGGAAAAAATAAGGAAGTACAGGGGCGTTCTGGAATCGCCCAGCGCACGGAGCATGGAGGACGAATAGTTGTATACAGCCACCAGCGGCACACCAAGGCAGCTGAGGCGCATGTAGGTGGTGGCATCGGGAAGAAGCACGTCAGGGGTCTTCATCAGCTTAAGAAGGCTGGGTGCGGCGAAAAAGGCTGCCAGACCCATGACCAGTGCAGCCACAAACATGATATAGGCAGAGTTTGCAATGGCACGCTTGGTACGGACGGGGTCGCCTGCTCCAAAATATTGGGAAGTGACGATACCGCTGCCGGAGCCGATACCGTTGCAGATGGAGAAAAACAGAAAGGATATGGAGCCGGTGGAACCTACGGCTGCAAGGGCATCTGAACCGATGAACTTGCCAACCACAATGGAGTCCACAAGATTGTATGCCTGCTGAAAAATATTGCCGATCAGCATAGGCAGTGCAAACACTGCAAGGAGTATGGCAGGATTGCCCTGAGTCATGTTGAGGTTTTTGGTCTGCTTCATGACGTTGCCCTCAAAAAAATACGTTTTTTGGACTGAGCGTAGTAATAGGCAAAGTCCAAAAGGTAATTATACTCATTAACGGGTTAAATGCAAGCGTTATTTATTGTTGTTTACTAACCTCGTTGCGGGGTTGTTGACATATGTCACAAACACTGCTACAATTGTATCAAGCTGTTCAGGGAGGGATGCGCTTGGCAAGACCCACGAAATGCAGGAGGGTTTGCGGTTTTCCTGAAACGTTGGAATTTGTGCCTGTGGGGGAGGGAATCCCTGCAGGGCCTGTTGTGATGACGGTGGATGAATACGAAACCATCCGGCTGGTGGATCACCAGGGTTTTTCTCAGGAGGAATGCGCCGGCTTTATGCAGGTGGCCCGTACCACGGTGCAAAAGGTCTACGAGAACGCCAGGAAAAAACTGGCCGCTGCACTGGTGGAAGGCAGACCGCTGCATATCCGTGGCGGGGATTACCATATCTGCAACGGCAATGCCGCCTGCGCCAACGGAGAGTGCCCCATTCGCCGCCTTCGTCAGCAATACCAAATCCCGAAAGGAGATAAGATCATGCGGATTGCAGCTACTTATGATAACGGACAGGTTTTTCAGCATTTTGGCCATACGGAGCAGTTCAAAATTTACGATGTGGAGGAAGGTCGGATTCTTTCTGCGGTGGTGGTGGACACCAACGGCAGCGGACATGGCGCACTGGCAGGGATGCTCAGCGCACTGAAGGTTGACGCCTTGATCTGCGGCGGCATTGGCGGCGGCGCCCAGGCAGCTCTTGCGCAAGCGGGTATCAAGCTTTACGGCGGTGTGCAGGGCAGTGCAGACGAGGCTGCCCAGGCCCTTGCAGCGGGCCGGTTGAACTACGACCCTGCTGCAAAGTGCGACCATCACGATCATCATCATGGCGCTGGACACAGCTGCGGCGATCATGGCTGTGGCGGGGAGCATCACTGCCACTGAAAAGGGGAAGGATGGAAGCCTGAATGGATATCATCATCAGAAGTGAGGACTGTACCGAAGTCTGGGACGGCGTTCTGTACAAAAAACTGTCGGACTATCCCAATATCACAAGCTGGGAACTTCGCACTCTGGCGGAATTTGCAGCATACGAGCGCCGCAACGGGCGAAAGTGTACGCTTCACTGCGATGATGAAATCCTGAAAGCAAGGATACTCAGTGCGATGGAAGAACCGGAACCCTGGCTGCATGTCTCAAAGCCTGCTCTGCTTGCGGAATGTACCGCCTGCCCCGTGCGTAAAGGATGCGAGACGGCCTTTGTGTGCCACACGACTTCGCCGGAAAGCGCAAAGGCTATACTTCAGTGCGGCGAGCTGCTTTCTGCGGTGAAGGCCCGTGGCCTTTCCGGGCAGGAACTGGCCCGGGAGAGCCGCAATGCAGCCTGTGATCCACCGGATTATTTTGACTATGTGATGTTCACATGGGGTAATTGTCAGGGCGGCGACCGGCTGGTGACAGAGCGGCGGCTGGGACGATTCCCTACGGAGGAGGAACTGTCCGGCAGCTTTGAGCCGGGCGTGCGTTTCTATTTCCGCTACGAGACGCTGGCAAAGCATCCTGGCGCAACCTTCGACGGCGTGTTGCCCATGAAAGTGCGGGACGGTGTGAAGGTTGCGGATTATGCCTGCGCCATCATCATCCCAAAATCGCTTCGCAGGGAGATGGAACCCTGCATTCCGGCAAACCTTCTCAGCCGGGTGATGTACATTGAAAACGACTGCGCCGATATCTGGGAGTGGTCGGAAAAAGTATACAGATGTGTGGAAAAAAAGTACGCCGGAGAGTGAGAACTCTCCGGCGTTGTTGGTTTGGGAAACTTTATTTTTCATGGTATTCCGGCAGGGAGTTATCCTCCGGCAACTGGGAAAAGGTCATGATATCCACATTTTCCTGCCCGTTTTCCCAAACCGCTATGAGGCGGCCCTTGGGATTGCGGTACATCAATGCGCTGGAAGGACCCCCGTCCAGATTGTAGGCCCATTCCGGCCCCAGCTCCCTGAGAAGGAAATCCACGCACTGCTGCATGGTAAGCCCACGCTGTCCTTTTCTGGTCACGGTGAGGGTAATGTAATTGTTTGCATCCATTTTGGCGATAATGGTACGCATGGCAGGCCGGGTGGTAAAGTTCCAGTCCGGGTCGAGAATGGACTGATAGTTCCTGATGACAGGACATTCCACATAAAAGGACCAGGTCTGGGAAGGGCTTTGGGAAAGCACGTCCAGAGGATCATCGCCAACATGCAGCCGCAGGCCGTCTGTGTTGAGGGTGAGGCCGTAGTAGGGCACGCCTTGCAGGCAGCGGAAGGTTTCGCCGTTTGTGACGGTTACAGAACCCAGTGGCGTAAAGTAATACTCGCTGTTGTCGCCGGGGTAGTTTTCCGGTATCCAGCTGTATATGGGCGATACATATCCGCTGGCGTTGATGAGCAGGGATGCCTCCGGGGCCCGGCTGGCGATGTCTGCTGTGCCCATAACGTTCTGCTGCCAGTCAGAGGTGGCTTTGCCGATTTGCCTGCCCGGATCTGCCATCCAGATTTTGGTCAGGTAGCATTCCGTCTCCTCCAGCTGGAAATGCTCAATCTGCCAGGTGAGACTGTCGGAAGAAAAGCCGGCGACCACCTCGCCGGAAAAAGCGTATTCATAAAAGGGCCTGGGCTGTCCTTCTTCGGTAATGGTATATTTTCCTGCACCGGCCGTGGCGGGAAACAGCAACAGTATCAGCAGCAGGGATATCAGCTTGCGCATGTACAGCATCCTTTCCGGCTTTTTCTTCATGATACCATAAACCGCATCAAAGGGAAAGGAGAAAACATCTTGCCTCTGCCGGCGGTCTTACCTTTCCAGCGCAAACCGACGGAGGTAGCTTTCAAAATGCTCCCTGTATTCTCCCTGACTGCTTTTGACGGCGTTGAGATATTCGTGGACGTCAAAGCTGCCAGCAGCGATTTCGATGATGGCAACCGCCAGATTGGAGCAGTGGTCGGAAACACGTTCCAGATTGGTGAGAATATCCCCCAGAATGAAGCCCATTTCCTGTGTGCACAGGCCACGGGTAAGCCGTTCGATATGGTGGCTGCGGATGGATTTGGTCAGGCTGTCGATAACCTGCTCCAGCGGTTCCACACGCCCCGCCACAGACAGCTCCTCTTTTTCGAGAGCGCAGAGTGAATCAGCCAGGATCTCCCGGATGGCCCGGGTCAGGGTAGACATCTCTTTTTGGGCCTCCGGTGAGAAGCGAAGCTTCTTTTCGTTGAGCTCCTGGGCGGATTCCACAAGGTTCACCGCATGATCGCTGATGCGCTCCAGATCGCCGATCATGTGCAGGTATTTGGTCATTTCCCGGCTGTCTTCTTCGCTCATGGGCTGGCCTGTCAGCTTTACCAGATAGGTGCCCAGTTTGTCTTCGTAAAAGTCCACCTGATTTTCATCCGCAGCGATTTTTTCAGCTTTGACGCTGTCATAGCAGTCAAGCAGATCCAGCGAATCCGTCAGAGAGGTAACGCTCAGCCTGGCCATGTCCAGAAGCACGGTGTGGGCCCGTTCCAGTGCAATGGAGGGCGTTACGAAAAGGCGCTCGTCCAGCATGGGCAGCTCCTCGGAACTGGTTCCTTCGGGCACGAGGCGGGTGGCCAGCAAGGCCAGTTGCCTGCCAAAGGGCATCAGGGTCAATGTGGCCAGAACGTTGAAGCCGCTGTGAACAATGGCAATGCCAAGAGGCGATATGGGCTGGGACAGGAAGGGAATGGGGAAAAGGGCATTTGCCAGAGTGAAAATGCCAAGCCACACCACAACCCCCACGATGTTGAAGCAAAGGTGCACCATAGAAGCCCGGCGTGCATCCTTGGTAGCGCCCACGGAAGACAGAAGCGCAGTGATGCAGGTGCCGATGTTCTGCCCCATGATGATGGGAATGGCCGCCAAATATGTTACGGAACCGGTGAGGGACAATGCCTGCAGGATACCTACAGATGCAGAGGAAGACTGGATAATGGCAGTCAACACCGCACCCACGATAACGCCCATGAGAGGATTGGTGAACATGGTCATCAGGCTTGTGAACTGGGGAATGTCCTTCAGGGGTTTCACTGCATCGGACATCATTTCCATGCCGAACATGAGGATGGAGAAACCCAGCAGGATGGAAGCCAATTCCTTTTTGCGCTGCTTTTTGCTGGCCATGAAAATGATAATGCCTATAAGAGCCAGCACAGGGGTAAAGGTACTGGGTTTGAACATGGTTATGTACCATGCTTTGCCGTCGAGGCCCGCAAGGCTCAAAAGCCAGGAAGTAACGGAAGTGCCTACGTTTGCGCCCATGATGATGTACACGGACTTAAGCAGCGTCATTAGGCCCGAGTTTACAAAGCCCACCACCATGACCGTGGTGGCGGAGGACGACTGGATAACGGCAGTTACCACAAGCCCCAGCAGGAAACCCCTTATGGGGCTGGAAGTGAGCTTGCTGAGGACGGTTTTGAGACGGTTGCCTGCAAAGCGCTCCAGCGAGCTGCCCATCATGCTCATGCCGTAAAGGAAAATGGACAGGCCGCCCACAAGCGACAGTATGTTGGTGTAATCCATTGAGTATCCCCTCGCATTCTTCGATATGCTGTATCTTTTGTTTTCCGTGCCTAATATAGCATTCGCAAATCAAAGGAATATCATCCGGCTGTAAAATGTGCGTAAATTTTCACCGGAGGAATGCAAGGAGTTTTTTACCTGGATAAGGCAAATAAAAACCCGTGCGCCGCTATGTGACGCACGGGTTTCTGCTTATGGCAGGTCACTTAGATCAAAGCCCCGGTAATAGCATTCTTCAAGCATGGTACGGGCAACGCCAAGGGTGACATAGGGCCGCTGCTGGAAGCCGTGATCCCGCTGGAAGGCCTTAACGGCGCTGATGGTCATATTGCCGAATTCGCCGTCGATAGGGCCTGTGTAGTAGCCCAGCTTCTTCAGGCAGCGCTGTACCCATTCTGCCTGGACGGTATACTGGCCATTCACATCCTGCACCCGCTTCATGCTTCCGAAGGTACTGCCGGAGGTGAGGATGTGCATCCTGTCGTAGAAATCGCCTACATATATGGGCTGGATGCGTGCGCCCAGGATGGATGCCAGCACGTTGACCACATCCTGATCCACACATCCGCTGTGATTGGAATAGCCGTTGTTGCGCATCATCCGCTTGATTTCGGACTGGGTGTGGTCACCCAGATAGCCGGTTTCATCCCATTCGCCGCCCTGGTAATACTGGCCGGTGGCTTTCATCTGCATTTGCACCCAGTAGACGTACATGTTTTGGCTGCTGTTTCCGTAGCTGGAGGGATAGATCTGGGGAATGCCCATATCGTACATGCCGGAATAGCTTTCCTCGGGAGGTGTGTTGTATTCGCAGGAGGGCAGGTAGATGAAGCGGGCGATGTTATTCCCGTACGGGCTGATATTGATGGTGACGTAGCTGTCACTGATGAGCTCGTAGGAAGCGTAGCTCCAGCCGGGGTAGATGTCCTGATAGCCTACCTCGCACACACGTTCTTCCGTCTCCAGAATGGTTCCGTCCATCAGCTCGTAATAAATGGTGATGGTGGATGTCTGAGGCGTGGTGTCTGCAGGAGGCGGAGCGACAGGGGGCTGGTTCTGGCTGGAGGAAGAGGAATTCTCGTATACGGAAAAGTCTGATGAGGCGATCAGATAATCGTCTTCGTAGGTATAGCCCCTGTAATCTGCGTAGAGGGAAAGCCGGTAGTACCCCGCAGGCAGAGAGATGGTATCGCTTTCGCTGAGGGTAACGGAACGTGTTTTGCTGGCGCAGGTTGCAGAAAAAAGCGTGCAGTAATGGGTGATGCTTCCGCCCAGCGTACCGGGCTTGGGAACGGTGTACAGTTCAAGGCGAACACCTGTGATGGAATTGCTTTTGGTGCCCAGGGAGGCTATGTTTTGGGCGGGGCTGTTGGCTACGGTGCCATAGCACTCCCAAAAGATGAAGGAAGGTGCGGAGAAGCTGTCCCCGTCCTGGGGAAACAGCGATACGGAATTGTTGAGAGGGCCTTCCAACAGATCGCTTGCGTAGGCGGGGGTGATGAACATGCTGAGGGCCAGTGTGAGAATCAGCAGAGCAGAAATGGGCTTTTTCACAGATAACGCCTCTTTTCAATGAATGGAAAGGATTAGTAGTTGCGGGAGATGGGGATGGATTCCAGAGGCAGGCTGTCGGGGTCAAAGCGTTTGTAGCCTGTCCAGAGCCACTGATCGCCAATGAGCACTTCCACCCACCAGATTTCGTTTACGGCATCCCATGCCCGGGAGCGTACCTGCACCCAGGTGTTCTTGGTGCTGTTGTAGCTGCCGGTTTCACTGTAGGTGGTGCCGGGGCCGCTGCGGGTGGAAAGGCGCTGGATGGCGTAGCCGTACAGGGCCGAACTGACGGAAGCCGGGGGAGTGTAGGACCCGCCGGAAGAACTGCTGCTTCCGCTGTTGGAATAAGTGGTGGAAAGGGGGATGGATTCCAGAGGCAGGCTGTCAGGGTCAAAGCGTTTGTAGCCCGTCCAGAGCCACTGATCGCCAATGAGCACTTCCACCCACCAGATTTCGTTTACGGCATCCCATGCCCGGGAACGTACCTGCACCCAGGTGTTCTTGGTGCTGTTGTAGCTGCCGGTTTCGCTGTAGGTGGTGCCGGGGCCGCTACGGGTGGAAAGACGCTGGATGGTGTAGCCCCAAAGGATAACATCTTCCTGAGGCGAATCAATGCAGGGGCCGCTTGCCGCCAATGCCGCAAAGGGAATCCAGCCGTAGCGGTCATGATCGGGAATATAGGCCAGAAGCCACATATCGTTGTTGCCATCGTACAGGCGGCCGTCGTATTCGCCCAGTACATTGAGGGTGGTGTTCTCGGGCAGGTAGAAAAGCAGCTGGGAAGCAGTGGAAGCTTCGGAGTAAACCGGAGCTATGGCGGGAGTGAAATCCGGCACGCAGCCCGCTGTGCTCAGATAGGTGCCCATGCTCCAACCCTGAGTATAGGAGGAATTGGTGTACAGGTCTCCTGTGATCGGCTGATAATATGGATATCTTTGCCAGAAATCAGAGGTTGTCAGAGGTTGCTCTACGGAACCGGGGAGGCTCTGGGCCTGCGCAGGAAGCGCCGCAGGGCACAGCACCAATGCAATCAGCAAAAAAACCAAAAGTTTTTTCATGGGATCATGTCCTTTCCGATTATGCTGAAAACCAATCTGGGAAAAACTGTATATCACTATACAGAAGTGTAGCACAACACCCGTTGGATGTCGAGCAACTTTTTGAGTATTTTACAACTGGAAGGATATATTTTTTGTTTTTCAATTCCGGCTCTTACCGTTTTTTCGCCGGAGAGATAAATTAGTTTCTTTTATTTTTTCTGCCATGATTGACAAGCCCTTTGCGCATGATACAATATTCGCAGGGAAAAGAACCATATCAGCACAAAAGGAGCGCCGCTTCATGAGAATTGTTTTTGTACGGCACGGTCATCCCAATTACGCTGACGACTGCCTTACGCCGCTGGGGCATCAGCATGCGCAGGCGGCCGCAGAACGGCTTTTGGAGGAAAACATCCAGCGCATTTATTCCTCCACCTGCGGCAGAGCCATGGAAACCGCCGGCCATCTTTCTGAGAGGACTGGGCTTGAGATTGTCAGGTGCGATTTTATGCGGGAGATATCCTGGTGCAGCAAGGACGGGCAGGAGCTGTTTCATAACGGCCACCCCTGGGACACCGCTGACCGGATGATTGCCCGGAATGAGAGCCTTGTGGATTTACATTGGCATGAAAAGGAGCCCTTCCTTCACAATTCGGTGGTGGACTGTGTGGAATACATTGCCGGCGCCACCGACGAATGGCTCAAAACCCTTGGCTATGTCAGGGAGGGGCATTACTACCGGGTAATGCAGCCTGCTTTGGATACCGTTGCAGCCTTTGGACATGGCGGCGCATCCACGGCCATCCTCAGCCACCTGCTCAATTTGCCTTTTCCTTTTGTGTGCTCCCATATGGGGCCGGATTACACCGGCATTACCATCCTGAGCCTGGCTGGCGAGGAAGGGGCATTGGTTTCGCCCCGAATTGAAATGCTCAATGACGCAAAGCATATCCGCCACCTAAAGATAGAAAATGTATATAACCGTTGATGTACAGGAGGAAATGGTATGAGAAGACGAATTGCATGGTTGCTTGCCCTGATGCTTTTTGTGATGAATTTATCCGCTGCCCTGGCAGAGGATGCGGAATACTGGACCCCGGCTGAGGCTCCCGCCGTGCGACAGACCCTCACCGATGAAGAAAAACGGCAGGCGGAGGACCTTATTCTTGAAAAAGGCACCTTCCTTTTTTCCGGCATGACCAACGTGACCTACCGTCCCGGTCCGACTCCCTGGCTCAGTGAAGCTCAGCCCGGGGATATTCTTGCCTTGCGCTATGCCTGCGATGACCCCACTCATGGCGGCTGGGGCGTGCTGGGCCTTTCCGTTGGCGGAAATCAGCTGGATATCGCCGCTGTGTCGGATCAGCCTGAAAAGGAGCGGCTGATGGTGTTTACCGTTCAGCAGCTGATGGAGCAAGCGGGCGTGGACAGCCCGGCCAAGCTGACCACACTCTCCATCGGGGCTTGGAATGGCGGGCGCATTGCGGGCCTGTACTTTCTTACCGGCGATGCTGCTGCGGAACTGACTGCCCATCTTGCCTCCGTGGAGGAAACGGAAAGGATCATCCACACCTATGACGGCGATCTTTCCAACGAGAATGCCATCGAGCCTGCCCGCAGGGTGTATGCATACCTTCAGGAAACCTGGGGCAGCGCCTGCCTCACGGGCCAGATGGAATCCACCTGGATGGGTTCCCCGGACTACGAAATGCTGTTCATCCAGAACAATACCGGAAAGCTGCCCGCTATCCGGGGCCTTGATTTTATGCACAATGATTTTGGCGGCGTTGTGAACCGCTCCATCCAGTGGTGGCAGATGGGCGGCATTCCTCATATCTGCTGGCATACCGGCAGCGATTTTGCCTCCGGCTACAACGAAAGCAAGAACCATAACCTCAACTGGGACGAGGCGTTTATCCCCGGCACCGATTCCAATCTCAAGCTTATCGCCGCTATGGACAGGGCGGTGCCCTATCTGCAAAGGCTGGAGGACGAAGGGGTGCCCGTTCTCTGGCGGCCTTTCCACGAGCTGGACGGCGGCTGGTTCTGGTGGTCCAAGGGCGGCAGCGAGAATTTTGTCAGGCTCTGGCAGATGATGTACAGCCGCTATACCGATTACTGGGGGCTGGACAACCTGATCTGGGTGCTGGGCTACTCCGGAAACGGCGGCAACATGGCCGCCTGGTATCCCGGGGATGATTATGTGGACGTAATCGGCGCAGACAGCTATACTCCCGGGGCTAACGGCCATCTGTATGAGGAAGTGGTTTCCGTTGCGCCGGAGGGAATGCCCATTGTGTTCCACGAATGCGGCACCATCCCCACTCAGGAGCAGATGCAGGCTGAAGAGGCACCCTGGGTCATGTTCATGGTGTGGCATACCGATTACCTCACCGACAGCAACAATAACACCCTGGATTCGCTGGGGCAGATTTACAACAGCGAATATTTCATCACCTTGGACGAGCTCCCGTCCTTTACAGAATAAAAAACCTTCCGGAGGTATATGGCAATGATTCATTATGACGATGGCTCCCGACTGTTCCACCTGCAGGGACCAACCTACAGCTACCTGATGAAAGTGGAGGACGGCGTGCTGCTTAATCGCTATTACGGCAAGAAACTGCCTGTGGCAGAGGAAACGGGCCTGTTTGTGCTGCCACGGGAGGGTGCATCCTTTGACAGCGCTTACAGCCGCTATCCCCTGGAAGTGCCCACGCAGGAGAAGGGTTATTATGGCCAGAAAGCGCTCAGCATCGTCAATGCCAAGGGGGACGATGTGCTGGCTCTGCGCTATGCAGCCCATCGCATTATCGGAGGCAAGAAGCAGCTTGTCGGCCTGCCTTCTTCCTATGTGGAGGATGCGTCGGAAGCAGAAACCCTTGAGATCGACCTGAAGGATGAATTCCTGGGCGTATCTGTAACGCTGAGCTACACTGTGTTTGCGGATAGCGACGTGCTGAGCCGCAGCATGCAGGTGTTCAATGAAAGCGGCGATACGCTGATCCTTACGGGCGCTCAGACCTCGCTGGCACTTCCTGCCGACGAATACGAGATCATTCATCTCAAGGGCGCATGGGCACGGGAACGCCAGGCACAGCGCATTCCCATGCCACGGGGCACTTTTTCCATTACAAGCCGCAGAGGCGCATCCGGCCATGAAAACAACCCCTTCCTTGCTCTGGTCAGCCCGAAAACCACGGAACACAGCGGCGATGTATACGCCATGACCCATGTATATTCCGGCAGTTTCAATGCTGCGGTGGATGTGGGAATCGATCCTGCGCCCAAAATGATGATGGGCCTTTGTCCGGATGTGTTCCGCTGGCAGATGGAGCCCGGCAGCAGCTTCCAGTGCCCGGAGGCGCTTCTCTGCTATGCTCCTGATGGTCTCAACGGCCTTTCCCACAGGATGCATCCCTTTATCCGCAAGCGTATCTGCCGGGGAAAATGGCGGGATGAGCCCCGGCCCATTCTTATCAACAACTGGGAAGCCACCTATTTCGACTTTACCGCAGACAAGCTTTTTTCTATTGCCCAGCGGGGAGCCGAGATCGGCTGTGAGCTGTTTGTGCTGGATGATGGCTGGTTTGGCAAGCGCAATATTGACAACTGTTCCCTTGGTGACTGGGTGGTGAACGAGGAAAAACTGGGCGGAACCATGAAGGAACTGGCAGAGAGGATCAACGGCCTTGGCATGAAGATGGGTCTTTGGTTTGAGCCGGAAATGGTATCCCCGGACAGTGACCTTTACCGGGCCCATCCTGACTGGTGCCTGCATGTGGAGGGACGCCCCCGTACCGAAGCACGCAGCCAGCTGATCCTTGACCTTGGCCGCAGAGAGGTGCAGGATTACATCATTGCAAGCGTTGGCGGCGTACTGAGTGCAGCGCCCATCTCCTATGTGAAATGGGATATGAACCGCAACATGATAGAGGGCTTCAGCGCAGTGCTGCCTGCCGAATGCCGCATGGAAAGCCAGCACCGGTATATGCTGGGTCTGTATCGCGTGCTGGAGGAGATTACTTCGGCCTTCCCGGATGTGCTGTTTGAAAGCTGCTCTGGCGGCGGTGGTCGCTTTGACTGCGGCATTCTGCACTACATGCCCCAGACCTGGACCAGCGATGATACGGATGCTGCAGAACGGATCCGCATCCAGTACGGCACATCGTTGATTTATCCCTGCAGCAGCATGGGCGCTCACGTCAGTGCAGTGCCCAATCACCAAACCGGGCGCAGTACGCCTTTCCACACCCGCTGCAACGTGGCCATGGGCGGCAATTTCGGTTTTGAGCTGGATCTGACCAGCCTCAGCCCGGAGGATATTGCCTGCGCCAAGGAGGCAGTCAGCACGGTGAAAAGGCTGCGCCGCACCATGCAGCAGGGTGAATACAGCCGCCTTGTGAATCCTTTTGAGGCAGAAGGCCGCTCTGCATGGCAGTTCCGGGATGCGGAACAGGTGATCCTGTGCGTATATCAGGACTGGACAGTGCCCAATCCCACCACCTGGCGGGTAAAACTTGCAGGGCTCGAGGAAGAAACGGTGTATACCGACCCTGAGCATGGCATTGAGGCTACCGGCGCAGCGCTGATGAATATAGGCATTCCTGTGCCGCAGGCCCATGAGGATCACGAAAGCTGGCTGTATTGCTTTACCAGGAAAGGCAAATCAATTTCTGTATAAAAAAAGGCCGCCGGTGGAATGCCGGCGGCTTGTCTGTTGGCCTGGTGACGGATTTACATGGGTTCACTTCTGGCATACTTCTGCGGGAAAGGTTTGCTGCAGCAGGCTTTGGAGCGCTGCTGCATCCTGCCCGTCAGGATGACGGCGGGAGGCGGCATATGCCCTGCGGAAGCGATACAGCCTTTCAGAATGACCGGTTTTTTGCAAAAACGATGTAAAGAAAAACAGGCTTTCCGGTTCCATCTCTCCCGGGCACAGCTGCAATCCCAGATATTGACAGCTGTCCGGCAGAAATGGCAAAATCTGGCTTTCCAGCTGGCGGTGAAAATCGCTGCTGTCTGCCAGAGGCGTGACGGCGATCAGAAGCAGACGTTTGTTTTCCAGGCCTCCCAGAAGGGAAATGAGCTCATAGGGGCAGGCCGCCCGCTGCACCTCGAACAGTACGGCACAGTCCCTGCCGCCTTCCTCTGAAGACTGGGGCAGTTGCGCACGCAGGCTGTTCATATTTGGCCCTTCGCCAAGGAAGAAAAGTTTCGGTGCCATGTTCATCGCCTCGCTGCAATAGATGGTTTTACAAAACAAGCATAGCGGAGCAGGCGAAACTGAAACTAAACTGAAACTCATGCAGTTTTTCTGGCTGCCTGCAAATGCGCCGGGGCGTCAGTTTATCCTCAGTTTATGCTGGGCAGCTATGATATTTTTGGGGTGATAATTATGTTTCGTATTCTTGTGGTGGATGATGATAAAAACACTCGGTTGTTCATGCGGGCCTTTCTGGAAGCCGCCCACTACACGGTGTTCCTGGCAGAGGATGGGGAAGCGGCGCTGGATATGCTGGAAAAACAGCACATCGACCTTGTGGTGCTGGATATTATGATGCCCAAAATGGATGGTTACGAGTTTACCAAAGAGTTGCGCAGCGTCAACTCCGAATTGCCCATTCTGATGGTGTCCGCCAAGCAGCTCCCGGAGGATCGCAAGCTGGGCTACCGTCTTGGCACCAATGATTTTATGACCAAGCCCGTGGATGAGGAAGAGCTGCTGCTGAGGGTGAAAAACCTTCTGAGAATGTCCCGGATTGCCAGCGAGAGAAAGATACACATCGGGGATGTGGTGCTGGATTACGATTCCCTTACCGTGCAGCGCAGCGGGGAAAACCATTCGCTGCCCCAGAAGGAGTTTCAGCTGCTTTTCAAGCTGTTGAGTAATCCTGGGAAAATTTTTACCCGCATCGAGCTGATGGATGAAATTTGGGGTACAGAGTCCGAGACGGGTTGGGAAACGGTAACGGTGCATATCGGAAGGCTTCGCAAACGCTTTGAGGGATGGCCGGAGTTCGATATCGTATCCGTGCGGGGGCTTGGCTATAAGGCGGTGAAAAACGGATGAAGCACCGGGAGAAAAAGTGGCGCTGGGAGCCCAGTGCAAAGTCCCTGCGAACCAGCCTTACCATATGTGTGTTTGTCATTCTGCTGGTGAATATCAGCCTGTTTGAGGGGCTTGTGCAGCTGGTGGAATATACCGGCGTGCGGCGTTTTTTGGGCTCCAGCCGCTGGCTCACGGTGGTGGTGTGTGCTGTGACATCGCTGATCATCGGCCTGTTTATTACCCATGTGGCCCTGCCTCTGCCCATGCGTCCGGTGAAAAAACTGCTGGCAGCCATGACCCGGCTGAGAAACGGTCACTTTGACGAACGGCTGGATCTGGGCGATGAGGCCACCATGAAGGAAATGGCCGATACCTTCAATATGCTGGCGGGCGAGCTGGAAAATACGGAGTTGCTCCGCTCGGATTTTGTCAATAATTTTTCTCATGAATTCAAGACGCCCATCGTTTCCATACGGGGCTTCGCCAAACTTTTGCAGCGGGATGACCTTACGGAAAAAGAGCGTCAGGAGTATGTGAACGTGATCGTGGACGAATCCACCCGCCTTGCCAATATGGCCACCAATGTACTCAACCTGACCAAGGTAGAAAATCAGAGCATCCTTGCCAGACGGGAGCGGTTCAACCTGTCCGAACAGCTGAGAAGATGCCTTCTTTTGCTGGAGAAGAAGTGGGATTCCAAGGAACTGGATATTGAGGCGGATTTTGCTGAATACATGATCGCCGGCGATGAAGAACTGCTCAAACAGGTATGGCTGAATCTGCTGGATAATGCAGTAAAGTTTTCACCCAAGAAGGGGAGGCTTGCCGTTCGGATCCGGCAGGAGGCAGAAACGATACGGGTATCCATCCACAATCAGGGCCCGCAGATTAACGAGGAACAGAAAAAACGTCTTTTTGACAAGTTCTGGCAGGGGGATACTTCCCATGCAGCACAGGGTACAGGCGTGGGGCTGTCCATTGTGAAAAAAGTGGTGGAGCTGCATCGGGGCAACATCCGGGTGGACAGCACGCCAGAGGAAACAGTGTTTACTGTTGCCCTGCCGGTGGGTACGGAATAAAAAAGTGCACAGACGACCTCCGTGCTTTCTTGAAAGTGCTGCGGCACAAGGAATGTGAACTCTGCCCACACCCGGCAGGGGGATGATTCCCCTGCACCCTGCGCATTTTTTGACAGCCTGAGAGCACGGACGACCTCCGTGCTTTTTCGTTACCTGAAAAGCAAAATGATTCCCATATGCAAAAGAATCCTGCCAAACTTTGATGGAAATGTGGCTTCGGCGCCGCCTGAGGAAACCGAAGGCAAACTAGCCTCGCCTGTTGTGTCTGTACGCAGGACAAGCGTTTGCAGAAATGCGTCTTCGCCGGAAGGGCAGAGCGCATCCTTTTTTGGGGGGTGAGACCCGCATGTGATTATCAGAATGCAAAGGGATAAAAGCAACAGGCTGGATATCAACAGGGTAAACCAGATTCCTTTTCTGCATTCATTGTGCTCGGTCACTTCTGCCGCCTCCCTGAAAATGATATTTCTTTCTGCTTTTCAAATAATACCCCATATCCATAAACCGAAAAGAAACATTTTACATTTTTTTCATTTTTGGCAAGGAAAGGGTTTTTCGCCCCGTTATATGGTTGGAAAACAAAAAAAGTGCCGCTAAAAAATGGGAGGGAATGTTATGAAAAAACATCTGAAAAGCTTTCTTGCTCTGGCGATCTGCCTGATCTGCCTTGCACCCTCGCTTGGCCTTGCGTCTTCGGCTGCGGCCTGGCGCTGGTTCTGTCCGGAGTGCGCCATGTATGTTTTTGGAAATTACTGCTATAATTGCGGCTGCGCCAGAACCAGCATCATCCCTCCCGCTGTGGATGCAGGTGTATACGATATCGGCGTCCCTCAGCTGGGTTCTACCCGTTTTGGCCCCAACAGCCACAACCTTTATGTGCTCTGGGTTCAGTTGCAGATGAAGGCCACGGGTCTGTATTATCAGGGGGAAGAATGGGACGAAACCGGCGTTCTTGGCGACCATACCCGGCAGGAAATTGCCCGAATGATGGCAGATAGGGGATATATCGGCCATGATGGCTATGTGGATCAGCAGGTGGTGAGCGTACTTACCCACATCCTTGGCAGAAACCTGCAGCCGGTGTATGCGGGCGGGTATTATGACAAAATGCATACCCTCACTTCAGGCACCACCTTCGGCAGCATGCGCTATGTGCGCAACGATACCGGCACCTACACCCGGGGCACGGAATGGGTGCAGCGATGCCTTTCCAAGCTGGGGTACTATCACAGCGTTATCGACGGTGAGTTTGGCGACATAACCATCGAGGCAGTGAAGGCTTTTCAGCGGGATCATCACTTTCAGCAGCGGCCCTATGTTTCTATGGGTGTGGCCAGGTGCATGCTGGAGGAATGCGTCCGAAGGGGATTTGATATAAGCGATCTGCCCTGAGCAGCACAGGATTTTGCCGGGCCGGAGTTTTTGCTCCGGCTCATTTTGTTTTGTTCCGGTTTCGTTTTTTATGTTACAATACAGGTGCAAGAAAGGAGAGGATCCCTCAATGGAACACGAACGCCAGCAACTGGAGCAAAGCCTGATGGCAGGTTTGTCCCGGCAGGAAACCAAGGCGTGGCTGCATCATTATGCCCAGCCCTTTAAGGAACTGATGTCCTGTTACCGCTGCGCCGCTATGGAAGTGGAAACCAAGTTTAACGTGCTCAACGAGGAGCTTTCCCTGCAATATGACCGCAACCCCATCGAAACCATCAAAACCCGCATCAAAACCATGGAAAGCATCATCGATAAGCTTAACCGGAAAGGGCTTGCCATCACCCTGGAAAACATAGAGAACAATTTGTTTGATGTGGCCGGCGTGCGGGTGATCTGCTCGTTCCCTTCGGACATATATATGCTGGAAGAAGCCTTGCTGAACCAGGATGATGTCCGGCTTATACGACGCAAGGACTACATCAGCAATCCCAAGGAAAATGGTTACCGTAGCCTGCACTTGATCGTGGAAGTGCCTATTTTTCTGCACCGGCAAAAGAGGCTTATGAAGGTGGAGGTACAGTTCCGCACCATTTCCATGGACTGGTGGGCGAGCCTGGAACACAAAATCCGCTACAAAAAGAATGTGGAGATAACACATCAGGTGGCCGCCGGCCTGTTTGAGTGCGCAGAGGAAAGTGCAAGGCTGGACCGGAAAATGGAAGAAATATACTCCGCTGTGGTCTGCCGGGAGGAAGGCTGCGGAGAATAAAGGAAGCCTCCCGAAAAAGCAAAGGCGCATTCGCCTCCCGAAAGGAAGGGTGCGCTTTTTGCTTGCAAATTTTCGGCTTGTTATTTATGGCATATTCATGGACAAGGCAGCCTTTTCCCTGTATAATGTTCCCAACATGGGCAGGGCACGCATTGCCTGCCGGTCAACAAAAGAACTATTTTTTCTGGAGGTTTTCAAGATGATTTACTATGTTAATAAGTCCGCTCCAAGAGAGGGCAATGGTTCCAAGGACAGACCCTTCCGCTTCATCAGCGATGCTGCAAAGCTTGCTGTGCCCGGCGATGAAGTGCTGGTATATCCCGGCGTTTACCGGGAAAACGTCAGCCCCAAAAACGGCGGCACGGAGGAAAACCGCATTGTATACCGTTCCGTGGAGCCTCTCGGCGCAGTGATCACCGGCGCTGAGGAACTGACCGGCTGGGTGCGCACGGATAATGGCCTGTGGACGAACCGTGTCAATAACGGCATTTTCGGAAGTTACAATCCCTACATCGTTGAGGCATATGGCGACTGGTACTTTGCCCCCTCCGTGCGGCACACCGGCGCAGTGTATATGAACGATCGCATGCTCTATGAAGCCCAGACCATGGAAGAATGCATCGCCGGAGAAGTGTACACTCCCTCTTGGGAGCCTGAGTACAGCGTGTACAAGTGGATCGCCCTGCAGGAAGGCGACGAGACCGTATTTTATGCCAATTTCCAGGATGTGGATCCCAACGAGCAGAAGATTGAAATCAACGTGCGCCGCCGCTGCTTCTTCCCGGAAGAGACCGGCAAGGGATATATCACCTTCAGCGGTTTTAAGGTAGAGAAGGCCGCCACCACTTGGGCGCCTCCCGCTGCATTCCAGGATGGCATGGTGGGCCCCCACTGGAGCAAGGGCTGGATCATTGAGGACTGCGACATCAGCAACAGCAAGTGCTGCGGCATATCTCTCGGCAAGTATTACGATCCGGAAAACGATCATTACTTTACCACCAAGCATCTGAAGAGCCCCACCCAGATGGAGCGGGATGCGGTATGCCGGGGCCAGTATCACGGCTGGCTGAAGGAAAAGGTGGGCTCCCACATCGTGCGGCGCAACCATATCCACCATTGCGAGCAGACCGGCATTGTGGGCCGTATGGGCTCGGTGTTCTCCATCATTGAGGACAACCATATCCACCACATCAACAACATGCAGGAACTGGGCGGCGCCGAAATCGCCGGCATCAAGCTGCACGCCGCCATTGACGTGACCATGCGCCGCAACCACATCCACCACTGCACCATGGGCATCTGGTGCGATTGGGAACCCCAGGGTACCCGCATCACCCAAAACCTTCTGCACCACAACGAGCGGCCCGATTGCTGCACCTGGGCCGAGGGCGGTATGGGCAGCCAGGATATCTTTGTGGAGGTAGGCCACGGCCCTACCCTTATCGATAACAACATCATGCTTTCGGATTGCTCTGTGCGCATTGCTACCGAGGGCGTAGCGCTGGTTCACAACCTGATGAACGGCCCCCTGACCTTTGTGGGCGGCGGCACTGGCGACCGCTATACGCCTTACCACATCCGTCACCGCACCGAGGTGGCCGGCTTCATGACCATCCTCCATGGTGACGACCGCTTCTACAACAACATCTTCGTGCAGGGCCGACCCGCCCATCTGCCGCCCCGCAGCGGTGGATGCGAAGAAAACGAGCGTGTGGCAGGCACCTGGGCCTTTGACGAATATCCCACCTACGATGAGTGGATTAAGTGGTTTGACCTGGACGTGAAGCGCCCCGATATGGGCAAGCTGGGCAAGTTCCACATGAGCCACCTGCCTGTGTGGGCAGACGGCAACGTGTATCTGGCCGGTGCAAAGCCCTGGAAGCACGAAAAGAATCCGCTTGTAAATGAAGAAGCCAATGTTGCGCTGGAAGTGGTGGAGCAGGACGGCAAGTACACTCTGAAAACCAACCTCTACGATTTCCTTGGCGATAAGAAGAACGGCATCATCAACAGCGATATTCTGGGCTGCGCCTTTGAGCCTGAACAGCGTTTTGAAAGCCCCGACGGCAGCGCCATCACCTTCGACCGGGATTATTTCGGAGGCAAGCGTGGCCTCAGCACCATCCCCGGCCCCTTTGCTTCTGCAGAGGATGCAGGGAAGCAGGTGTGGTAAGGGAAAAGATTGCCTCTGCGTCAGATTGTCTGGCGCAGGGGTTTTTGCAATGAAAGATAATATATGATAAGATCGGTATATGCTTTTCCGAAGAAATGCGTCAATGCTTGATATTCTGTGCGATTACCAACATTCAGAGGGGGGATATAATGAATATGCGTTTGCTTCGGCGGACGTTTTTCGTGCTGTTGCTCATTTTGCTGCCCGTATCTGTTGCTCTTGCTCAAAACCACAACGAGCCCTTTCTTTATCTGGATATCCCTTTTGAAAATATATCAGAAGACCAGACGGCAGAGCTTCTGTTGAAACAACAGGGCATCCTTTTGGAAGAAAGCATGGTGACGGATTATTATGGTTATCCCATGGAGCTTTTTGTGAACTTTGCACCAGGCAGGAATGCAATCGATAGGATCCTGCTGGTGGACGCTGAAGAAATCTTTGCCAATGAGAAAGACTTTTACGAATACTCTCTTCGGGATGCGGAAATGTTTGTTGAGCTGGACAGGCAGATGACACAGCAGTACGGAGAACCGGATTATCGCTTTTTCGTTTGTGGGGGCGATGGAAGGCTTCCCCCAAATAGCCGTTTTATGTTTCAGGACGGACAATGGAGCACGGAGCGACTGATGCAGGTATTTGGCCAGGAAGAACGCACCTTCCGGGCATGGTCCGTCTGGAATAATGTGCAGCTGGAACTGTGGGTGCGGGGCTTTCGCCCGACACAGTACGGCTACTCCAATTTGCTGACGGTAACGTATTACCCGGAGGCACAGGGATACTATATTGCTTTGCTGGATTACGAGCCGGTTCCATAAATACAGAAGATGCACCAGGATAAACGCTTCCATGGTGCATCTTTTGTATATTCAAAGCAGTTTATTTTCCGGCGCATCTTTTGGCGCCGATCAGACATCCGGTACCGGCGATCAAACCGACCGCCATGCCGATTCCGCTGATGATGCGTGCTTTTTGCTGTTGCTCCGGGGAAGGGAACATCTTCAGCGAGCCGGAGGCAAGCCGCAGAAGGCAGAAGGCAGCCAGCAGGAAAAACAGTATCGTCAGTGAAGTCAACAGAATGTGCAGAGTTTTTTTCATGGACGACCAATCTCCTTTCCGCAGTTGGTTCGTGCTAAAGGTGAGTCGGAGCGATTCAGTCTTCCCGGATGCTTTCCACCCATTTCATCAGGAAGGGCTTTTCCGCTGGCTTGCAGCGTATCAGCTGGCTTGCAGCCACAATGGGGATCCATTTGGTGACGTAGCGTTTGGTAACATCGTTCATTTTGCAGAACAGGTTCAGGTAGCGTTCGGCATCGTCACGGTATTCTCCCATGGAAAACTGCAGATAGGTCTGGGCTACGTCGGCGCTGGCATTGCCCACGGAGGCATGGCTCCAGTCCAGGATGAAGGGCGTGCCGTCCCGGGAAATGATGATGTTTTTGGGGTTGAAGTCACCATGGCACAGCTTGGAATGGGTAGGCATGCTTTCCAGCCTTGTATGCAGGGCGTAGCGCAGCTGCACATCCAGGTCGCTCTGGCTGATTTTGGTGTTGAGCTTGTCCTTGAAACGATTCAGCATGGGGCAGGTCTGGCTGTGCACAAGGCGTTGCAGCTCAACAAACTGGTTCATGAACTCGCCCCGTTTTTCCGGCAGGGTAGAGATGAGTTTGTACAGGGTATCCCCTTCGATAAAGTCGCTGACGACGGCCCATTTGCCCTCCACCAGCTCCACGCCCCGAACACGGGGGATATTCAGCTGAGACCGTTCCACCCTGGCCTGATTGAGCGCTTCGTTGAGTACATCCGCCTTGTCATAGCTTTCATCAAAAACCTTAATGACCACATCGCCATCCCGATATACGGTCTTACCCACAGGTTTGGCGATGATCTGATCCAGCTTCACAGCAAGAACCCTCCTTCGGGAATATGAACACACATTTCGTTACCCTGATTATACTGGATTTTTCTGGAAAAGTACAGGGCCGGGAAAAAATAGCCATAGAAAAAAACCGGCTTTGGAGTGAAGCCGGTTGGGGCAAAGGAAAGCAAGAACTGTTTCAGGGCGTTCTGAAATGAAACGGTTTAGTTAGCGCC
Source organism: Clostridiales bacterium (assembly GCA_015056145.1). GTDB lineage: Bacteria > Bacillota > Clostridia > Christensenellales > Aristaeellaceae > Limiplasma. The sequence continues at coordinate 9,575 of SVGY01000013.1, read as the reverse complement.
GATTGCCTCAGGGGAAAACAGGACGGTCAGCGTATAAGGATCCGCCACACCGGTTGCAGCAAGGCCGTTGTTTTTCTGAAACTGTTTTACACGCTCTTTGCAGGTTTCGTTGAATTTATTGCTTAATCCAGCGGCGGCTGGGTAGTAACCCAATACCTGCAGCCGCAGTTTCATTTCCAGTACATCCACCCCGGAATCTCCCAGGCGCAGCTGTCTGCTGGTTGCACGCTCCACAAACATGACTTCCGAAATGGCAACACTGTCAGAAAAAATTGTTCCTTCGTAGATGCTGATGATGCGGATTCTTACAGCTTTTACGTTTTCCTGGCGGCCAAGGGGAACGATCTGCCAATCCTTCCGTTCCGTATCATCTGCCAGCTCTACCAGGACTTCGTTCTGATAAGTACTCTGTCCATCATAAAGGAAGCTGATGGCAATCTCTTTCGGGCGGCTGTTGCGGATATACTGATCTAATTCGCCGGTGTTCTTCCAGTAACCGTTTTTGATCCACAGTTCATCCAGGGTGCTTCCCGATTGGAAGAAAAGAACCAGCGTTGCAGTTCTATTCCCTACGCTGCGCATAGAGAATTGCCAGCAAGTATCATCCTCGCCGTCGGTTGCAGAAGAAGGCTGATAGCTGGAACCTGGGCCTATGTAGGAATTGGCTTCGGTTTTTCTTGGGATGAGCTGTTTTGCGCCTTCCACGCCATCAATGGGCATATAGTCCTGTCCCGAGGAGCCCGCCGCCAGGCATTCTGCCGCTCCGAGCATGATGGAAACACACAGAATCAGTGCAAGATATTTTTTTGATTTTTTCATTTTGATCCAAGCCTCCGTGTTTGAAAGTAAAGAAAATAGAAGATTGCGCAATTTGTTTATAAACATATAATACTCTTTATTGTGGAAAAAGTAAATACACGGACAGGACGGAATTTGTTGCGCCTGATGTAATCAACAAAAAAGAAAGGGTGACATAACGTCACCCTTTCAGATATATTACAGGTTGTAGTACTTATCAAACTCAGCGGGATGGGGGATGGCTGCCAACTGGCGGCATTCCTCACGCTTGCCTTTGATGAAGTTCTTAATGAGCTCTTCGGGGAACACGCCGCCTGCAGTGAGGTAGTCGTGATCGGCTTCCAGAGCGTCCAGGGCCTCGTCCAGAGAGGTGGGCAGGTGGGTCAGCTTGGCCTTTTCCTCGTCGCTGAGGTGGTACAGGTTCACATCGTAGGGGCCCCAGCCGTTGGCATGAGGATCGATCTGGTTCTTTACGCCGTCCAGGCCAGCCATCAGGATGGCGGCATAGCAGAAGTAGGGGTTGCAGGTGGCGTCGGGGTTGCGCAGCTCGAACCGGCGCTTGTTGGGGGTCTTGGCGTAGGCGGGAATGCGGATAACGGCGCTGCGGTTGGAGGTAGCGTAGCCAACGGTTACGGGAGCCTCAAAGCCGGGCACCAGACGCTTGAAGGAGTTGGTGGAGGGGTTGGTGAGGGCGCACAGGGAGTTGATGTGCTTCAGCAGGCCGCCCATGAAGTAGTGAGCGGTCTTGCTCAGGTGAGCGTAGCCCTCGTCATCGGAGAATACGGGCTGGCCGTCCTTCATCAGCAGCATGTGGACGTGCATGCCGTTGCCGGCTTCGCCGTACACGGGCTTGGGCATGAAGGTGGCGCTCTTGCCGTGCTTCAGGGCGGTGTTGTGGATGATGTACTTGATCCACATGGTGGCGTCAGCCATCTTGGACATCACGCCCAGCTGGGGCTCGATCTCAAACTGGCCGGAAGCAGCCACTTCGGGGTGATGGTAGTTGATCTCGATGCCGGCATCCTTCATGAGCATGCACATTTCACTGCGGCACTCGTAGGTATCGTCGAAGGGCTTGGCGATGTGGTAGTTCTTCTGCTTGGGCACAACCACGCCCCGGCCTTCCACGCCGCTGTTCCAGTAGGACTGCTTGGTGTCCAGAGAAACGCCGATGCTGTTGCCCTGCACATCCCAGGCCACCTCGTCGAAGAGGTAAAACTCAAATTCGGGCAGGATGTACATGGTGTCGGCCACACCGCAATCCTTCATGTACTGCTCGGCAGCCAGCACGATATTGCGGGGGTACTGGGCCAGGGGACGGTTTTCGGGACTGTCGATGATCATGGCATTGCCGGTCATGGACAGGGTGGGGATCTCGCAGAAGGGATCGATCACGGCGGTATCGGGGTCGGGGATAAAGACCATGTCGCTCTTTTCCACCACGGCGTAGCCATAGTTGGAGGCGTCAAAGCCGATGCCGTTTTTCATCGTATCTTCGGAGAAGTTCTCGGCAAGAATCGTCACATGACGGTACTGGCCGTTGATATCAACCATTTTGAAGTCAACCATTTTGATATCATTCTCTTTGATGAGCTTAATGATATCCTGCGCAGTCTTAGCCATTATTCTTCACTCCTTTTGAGGAAATTACCCACATAATAACATTTAGATACAATTATGTCAATTGCTGGATGAAAATGGGTTTTGATGATATAATCAGGGCAGAAGACAAAAAAGGAGGCAGGCGATATTTGATGTGGAAGGATCTGAGCCGGGAATGGCAAACGGCCTTTGAACTGACCTGGGAAGCGTTCAAAAGCGGAAGTATTCCCATCGGCGCAATGATTACCGATGAAGCGGGAAATGTACTGATCACAGGGCGTAACCAGATGAGCGAAAACAAAATACCCAATTATCGCACTGCACACGCAGAAACCTGGTGTGTGCGGAATCTGGATATTCACAAATACCCTAATTTCAGGGAATATCACCTTTACACCACCATGGAACCCTGCCCTATGTGCATGGGCGTGATTATCATGGGTGGCATACGCAAAATCCACGTTGCGGCAAAGGACAAGTACTGCGGTGCGCTGCACTATCTGAACTACGATCCCTACATGCAAAGCAAACAGGTGCAGGTCTGGCTGGAAGACGGCGAAATGGGCAGCGTGCAGATTGTGCAGCAAGCGTACCATGAGCATCGCCGCTACGCCGGAGAGGACAGCGTGGTTTTCAAAAAGATAGCGGAGGAGTATCCCCGGGAAGTGGCGCTGGGGCGAAAACTGTATGAGGAACGTTTTCTGGAACGCTGCGTAGAAGCGAATATGCCCTACGGGGATGTATATGATTCGATTCTCAACAGACTGACTGAAGAATAAACAGAATTTGATGTACTTGCCTTTTCTGCTTTATCTGTGGTAGCATAGGTTCCGTTGCCAAAAAACGTTATTTCCTGGAGGTTGTGCGTATGAAGGAAGTAATCGGTTCTCTTGTGGAAAACCTGCTGAAGGGGCTGGATTGGTTATTTTATTCCATGCCTGTGATTGTATGGGTCATTGTGGCGGCTGCGGCTGCGGGCCTCATTTTCTGGGCCATTACGGCAGATTCGTCCTATGAGCTTTCCTCTGGCAGATCATTCCATTCGCTGGCTTCGTCCATGCCGCTGGCTTTTCTGTTTATGCTGCATAAAGAAGCTATCCATACCGGCGGGAACGTGTACGCTTTCGTGACCCTTGCCAAAAAAGGAATGGAATTTGCGCCTGGCGATCCTGGCACCTGGCATTTTACTTTTTCTGCATTTTTGATCCTGCTGGTTGTATGCACCCTTTTCGGCCTGATTCTTTCCCTGGCACCGTCCCCGAGGCAGCTGATGCTGTTTGTTGGTATAGAACTTGCCTGGGCAGTGGCGTTCCGTCTGTTGATGTTCGTGGAGAACATTTTCCTGATTGGCGGATTTGTCAATTTCTTTGCAGATATCCTTATGTTCTTTGCAACGCCGGTTGGCATGCTGTATTCTGTTTTGTATATGTTTTCCGCACCCAAGGATGATCTCAGCCTGGAACAGAAGCGGGAAGATTACGACAGATACAACTCTAAAGTATTGATGAACGAACTCCCCGAAATGATCGTTCTTCCCAGCGGCGGAAAGGTCTACAAATATGTAGATTATTCACGGGAGAGCGTCAGATACTATTATGAAAATCGTCACCGTGCATTTAGTGTTGCTCCTTCCGACCTTCGCATTGACGAAGACGGAAATTCCTTCTTGAGGCTGAAACTGAACGAATTTGATGACGATCCTACGGACATTCCGCTGAAAAGGCAGATAAGTCCCATGAAATTCGTAAAGAACGATTGAAAAACAAAATGAAAAGCCCCTCAGCAGAAAGGTGTTTTCTGGTGGGAGAACTGTTAAGGAACAATTTATTCTGCAACGAACAAAGGAGCATCCGTGTTTGGATGCTCGCTTGCTTATGGATCGGCATGCTTATCTGTTCGGTTTGCGAACCGTGGAAACGCAATGCACCGGAACGGTGCGTATAATTGCGCCCTCCCTATATAATTGGGCCCTCCCTATATAATTGGGAAATGAATTTTTCTTCTCCTCGACAAACTGGGATTTATCTCTCCGTTAAACTGAAAATTGCAAACGACTATATATCCAGACGGTAGAGATAAGATATCATATCGTACTCTCGGTTTCCCCATTTATGAGTACTGGTTTTGTACGCTTGTCCGCCCATTTTCTCATAAAATTTTCTGGCGGCATCATTTTCTTTAAGGCACCATATTATCATTTTCTTCTTACCCAATGCCCCAAAGAAATCAATTGCATTTTGAAACAGTGCTCTTCCTATTCCGCTTTTTCTTTTTCCGTATCTGACGTATAAAGCAACGATTTCACAATCTGAATCTTCGTTGTCGGCAATCTCATTCCAGCTAAAACCCAGTACCTCCTTCTCATCCACAGCAACCATGTATTTTTGATATCTTTGCAGTTCTATCTGATATCGTTGTTCCACGCTCATGGAATCCAGATATTCATCGTCTATGATGCCCCTATACGCATTTTTCCAATCTTCAACTACTATTTCTGCAATTTGCCCAGCATCTGCGCTCGTGGCTTTTCTGATAATCAATGGCTCTTGAACATCGTTCATTTTTTACATACTCCTGTCTGTCAGCATAAGTTCTGCTGGGGTTTTCTGAGTTCAACAAATTCAAACTTTTCATGCTCATACTATCATAGAAAGAAGAAAACAGCAAGCAACACAATCAGTATCACTTGCTGCCATCCTGAAGGATAAATCCACCCTTTCCAGCACCCTCACTGCTGAGGGGCTTTTGTGAGGATCGCCTGTATAAGCAATCCATTATCTCCAGGGGCAATCCTCCAGCAAAACAAAGGGACCGGGCAAAACGGGCTTGCCGCTGCGGTCGTTGCCGTAGAAATCCGTGTTGGCCATAGCGACGGGCTCTACCTGAGCAATCTGGGCGGGATCGGTAAGGTAGGGCAGGGTTTTCATGCCGTCGGGCAGCTTGGGCTGCTTGCGGCTGGCAGGGCCGAAGGAGATTTTGTCATCATCCATGACGATATCGAACCAGCCGGCCTGGCCAGTCAGGTCAAAGCCGCAGAATTCCTGCCAGGCTGCCAGGTGCAGGCAGACCTCCGGCGCAGGGTACATCACCCTGAGATAACCGCCGGTAACGCCAACGTACAGATTGCCTTCCGCTTCGTTGTCCATGGTGGGGAAGGTAACGGCAGATTCGCCGCAGGCATAGAAAATATTGTTGCGGATATTGGCCTTGCGGGATGTGCCGCCACGGTCGGTGCCGTGAGCGCCCATGCGGAAGCCTACGGGTTTGGCATAGTAGCCGCCGTAGCGGCACTGGCCGATCAGGTTATGCATAATCTGCAGCCTGTCAGTGCCTTCGCAGTAGATTCCGTACCCGTTGACGGCATCGTTTTCCACCATCTTGTACCAGCCGGTGGAGCCGGGTTCCACAGGGATTTTTGCGGGGTCAAAGCGTCCGTCCACGCCCCAGATGATGTTGTTGTCAATAAGGTTCACGCCGTCCCGGGTGCATTCGATAAAGATGGCTTCCCGCTGGTTCACGCCGTCGGCGAATACATTGCCGGTGATGCGGGTGTTCACGTTGTTGCAGTCCAGCCACAGGTGATCGGCCCAGTAGGTGTGGTGGATGTAGTTGCCCCGGAAAAGGCTGTTTACGGTATCGTGCAGCTTGATGCCGGCAGCTTCCCAGCTCAGTTCCATGTGCTGCCAGCCGGTGCCCACGATTTCGCAGTCCTCCACCAGCACATCCCGGGCGTAAAGCCCTGCGATGCCGCATACACCAGCATCCCGGATGGTGCAGCGGCGGATGACTGCATAGCCGATCTGCTGATCGGGCAATACCTCCCGGTGCCAGCATTCATTGCCCACGTCCATGGCAAGGGTATTGCTCCAGTTGACCTGGCAATCCTCAATGACCCAGTGATGGCCACGGTTGCAGGATATGGCGCCCCGCTGGGGTACCGGTGCACCGGTGGCCGCATGCTCGCAGATGAGCCCCTTGACCCGGATATAGCTCAGAAATGGCTTTTTGGGGGCAAAGCACTGCTCACGCACGGTGATCTCGATCAGATGGTTTTCGGGTCGGTCGCCGTCCTTCAGCCGGAAGTGGATCTTCTGCCCGTTGGCCTCCACCCAGTAAGTGTTTTCCTCTCTGGACATATGGTTGTACAGGGCAACCTGCTTCAGCGGCTTTCCGTCCACAAAGATGCAGCCACGGCGGTTGAGATAGGGCAGCATATCGGTTTTTTCGTATTCGATGAACAGCCTGTCGTGGATGAGGTTGTTGGCGCAGAAGGGATTGTAACCCCGGAACATGTCCGGGTCCAGTTCGTGTTCCCACAGGCTGACGCCGGACAGATCAAGATCCAGCGGCTGGTCACGGGTGAGCAGCCAGCCGGTGCTGGGGGAAAAGTCCGAAACCTGTTCCGATGCACGGATGATGACCTCCCCGTCGCCGAAGGCTTCGTAGGAAATCATGTTTTCCGGATCGGTACCGCCCATGGCAGGCTGTACGCATTCCCGGTACAGGCCGGCCTTGATGCGGATGCGTGTGCCGGGGGTGGCTGCTTTGGCAGCAGCAGAGATGGTCTTGTAGGGGACGGCTTCGCTGCCTTCGCCCTCGTCGGTGGCGGCAGGGTCGTTGCAGGCTACATACAGGGTTTTCTGCCAATGGCATACCTTCTCCCAAAAGGCAAAGGAAGTGCCGTCGGGCAAAATGGCGTTGAGATTTTTGCTCATAAGTATATCCTCCTGAACGTGATATGTTGTTTGATTGTTTTGGGATCAATGGTTCTGTAATTTGTGTTATTGTACCATTTCTGGACTGAAAAAACAACATGTGTCATAAAATGCCGTGGTGGCTTGATCTCCAGCATTGAGCAGCTGCGCATATCACCGTTTATTGAACAGCAAAAAAGCAACCCCTGCGTCGATGCAAGAGTTGCTCTTTAATGGGGAAAACGATTTGCTATTTTTCCGGTACCTTCATCAGGAGTTCATCCCTGCTGTCCAGCACCGTCAAGGAATCATCCTTTTTGTTTTGACGAAGATTCCGGTTGATCCACAGGCCGCTGTCCAGGATAACGAAATCACCCCTTTGATTGTTAACACCATCAGGCATTGCTTCCTCGGTGCAGTCAATCAGGGAGCCAGTATTCAGATCAAACCAATGATACTTCCAAATCCGTTTTTCTCCCGGAATGGGTTCTTCTGCGGCAACCAGATAGTTACCATAAATTGTACTGTCCTGCAGTGCGATTTCAGGGAGACCGCTCTGCTGAAAAGAAGTTTTCCAGAGCAGGGTACCCTCTTTGTCAAACCGGAGCAGATACCCCTCTGATGCAGAGGGAGTGAAAGGATCATTTCCCCAAACCTCTTCATAAACCACAACGGCGAACCCTCCGTCTGACAAAAGCGAGACCGGTGAGAAAAGCATGTGATTAGCATTTGGCAATGTGGGTTCAAGGGGTTGCGACCAGACAATGCTGCCGGCCAAATCCAGCTTGGTCAGCTTTCCAAGCGCAGGAAAACCGGTTTCATTTCCCATCAGTAGGACACCGTTATCGGCAGGCAAAGCTTGAAATCCACCGCCCATGATGCTCCCTGGCGGCATTTGGAAGAGAGGCTTTCCCTCCCAGTCAACAAAACGGTAACTTGAGATTTGTCCCTCCGGCGTTGACACTAGAAAAGAAATGCAAGCATCCGTAGAATCAAGCAAAAGCATACGCTCGGTGAAAATGCTGATCGGTCCTGCAAGCAGTTCGCCCTCCAAAGAGAATTTGAAAATGGAGGCCTCTATCGTTGTTTGATCCGGCGAGTTTGTAAAAACCACACCAAGCTGTCCATCCGGAAGCAGCTGTATATTGCTGAATTTGCAGCGGCCTTTTGCCTGGTGAAGATAATCCCAGGCAATCGTTCCATCGGGATTCATACATACCAGTCTTGCTTTTCGATTTGAATCATTTCCGTTTTCGCCAGCGCTGCCCGCAAAAATAATATGTCCATCCGGGAGTGCATAAGGGGTTAGCGCGTCGGCATCGGGGGTGCTCAAATCAATTCTTTCCTCTGCAAGAGCAGGAATAAGAAGCACCAAAAGCAAAAAAAGCAAGATAAAAAACTTTCTCATACAAAGTCCCTCCAATCATTTTGATGGTTAGTCAACAATCAGCACAAGTACTTTGGTTGCTTGCAGGGAATGCGCAATTCTGTAATCCCTTCTGGAAAATAAACGAATCACATGTCTTGCTTCTTCCAATTTTTGGAGTATGATAACGGTTTTTGCGACACTGAATAAAAAAATCCCTTGAAACGACTGCGTTTCAAGGGATTCTTCTGATGGGATTAGTAGGGCTCGAACCTATGACCTCCACGATGTCAACGGATAGGTCGCATATAGCAACACAAAAATACATCAAAATAGGCATAAGTCACATTGAGACACGATTGCTCAAATGCAGTCGTTTTTTTGTTGCTACTAGAAAAGAAACATATGGTTTATAAAATCATCTTGGTTGACTGTGAGTTGCTTTGACTTGTTGAATGGATGGAAGTGTGTCAGGATAAACTCAGAACGAGAACTTTTCTATTGCAACCGAATCGTGTTCCGAGTAAAAACAAAGTCAGACTATATTTTACTCGGAATTGTGAGGTGAAAGAAAGGAGGAGCAATCGATGCATAACTTCCTAAAAAAGCGCATCGGCGGAAAGAAGCAAGATGATTTAGTTGTGCAGCACGAACACACAATTATTGTTGATCCTGCGGTTGCTCCTACCTGTACGGCAGAGGGTTTGACTGAAGGTTCGCATTGTTCCATTTGCAGAGAAGTGCTTGTACCTCAGCAAGCGATACCCGTTACTGGTCATCATTATGATGCTACCGTTACTGATCCCACTTGTACTGCTGGTGGCTTTACTGTTTACAAGTGTTCCGCTTGCGGTGATACATATACTGCTGATGAAACAGCTGCACGTGGGCATACAGAAGTCATTCATGCAGCAATTGCTCCCAAATGTACAAAAGATGGTCTCACCAAGGTCGTTGTTATGGGTAATAGAAAAAGATTAACAATTGCTAACATTTTTCCAAATATACAAATTGCAGTTCCTCAGATACTGCTTCCTCTTTAAAAATTTTATATCCCAATCTTTCATATAATCTTATGTTGCTAATACTTTTGGTACTGGTAAACAACTCATACC
>SVGY01000012.1 GCA_015056145.1 Clostridiales bacterium | reverse complement strand
CTCACAATTTGCGGTGGCTATGGCCTAGGGGTTCCACCTGTTCCCATCCCGAACACAGAAGTTAAGCCCTAGCACGTCGATGGTACTTGGCTGGTGACGGCCCGGGAGAGTAGATCGCTGCCGCATTTCAATATTCCTCAGTAGCTCAATGGCAGAGCATTCGGCTGTTAACCGAAGGGTTGTAGGTTCGAGTCCTACCTGGGGAGCCAAACCTCATCAAGCTGGCTTGATGAGGTTCTTTTATATTTGCATTCTTGATACAGAGAAATGAATATGCTAAAATCTAGAAAAAGATTGAATTGTCCGGGCGTAGAGACAGTTGTATCGGAGGCAATATGGAGCAAAGATATGATAATATTCTTGCCGCCGCTTATGTGCGAGGGGCAGCAATTCAGGGAAAAGTAAGTGTTTCGGACGAGCTTCTGCATAAAAAAATACATTCACTGGAACCTTCAGAATTGGAGAGACTTATAGAAGCGGGAAGCCGTGCTGGCTTGAAAATGTATCGGTTTAAAAATCACGAAGAGCTACCGAGAGTAAAAAGCGCACTGGGAATACTGCGAGGGCTTCAACCAGAGACACTTCTTGATGTAGGAAGCGGACGAGGTGTTTTTCTGTTTCCATTTTTGAAAACCTTTCCTGATGTGCAAGTTACGTCTGTGGATTTGCTTATTCATAGAGTGGAGTTTTTGAAAAATCTTCATGATGGAGGAATAGAAAATCTCACGGCGCTTCAGCAGGATATCTGCTGCTGGGATATGGCGGATCATTCCTTTGATATCGTTACAATGCTTGAGGTACTGGAACATATTCCGAATGTGAGCGATGCAGTGAAAGCGGCTGTGCGCTTGGCAAAACGATATGTATTGATTTCGGTGCCGTCAAAGCCGGACAATAATCCGGAGCATATTCATTTGTTAACAAAGGATGTGCTTGCGGAGCTGTTTTATAACGCCGGATGCACCAGGTTGCAGTTTAGTGGTGTAAACGGCCATTTGATTTTGCTGGTATCGCTGGAACAAGATTCATTGAAAAACTAAGAGGTAAAATATGAAAAACGACTTTCGTATCATAAAATATCCACGGACGCCTCATATAGAAGGGTCTCGGCTTCAGCCAGGCGATGAGGATCTGTCTCAGATTCCCTTTGAAAATATCTCAGGCAGAAATTTGGTTATTGAGGAGAAAATAGATGGAGCAAATTCCGCACTGTCTTTTGATGCGGATGGAAAGTTGCTGCTGCAGAGCCGGGGGCATTATCTCACCGGTGGTTACAGGGAGAGGCACTATAATCTGTTCAAACAGTGGGGGGAGATCCATCAACAGAAGTTTTATGAGCGGCTTGGAAGCCGGCATGTGATGTATGGCGAATGGATGTATGCGAAACACTCCATCTATTATGATGCGCTGCCGCACTATTTCCTGGAGTTTGATATATTGGATCGGGAAACGGGACGATTTTTGGATACACCCTCAAGAAGAACGCTTCTTGAGGGCATGCCGGTCTGCTCCGTGCCTGTGCTTGCAGAAGGGCGCTTCAGCAGGCTGGAGGAGATTCTGGTTTTTTTGGGTGACTCGCAGTATATAACCTCGGCTCATTTGGACAAACTGAGGGAAGTCGCTGAAAAAGAAGGACTGGATCCGGATAAAATATGTCGGGAGACAGATGCGAGCCGGACTATGGAAGGCTTGTATATCAAGGTGGAGGAAGATGGGCAGGTTGTGGAAAGGGTCAAATACGTCAGAAGAAGCTTTTTGCAAACCGTGGAGCAATCCAACAGTCACTGGCTGGAAAGACCCATTATACCAAATGGCTTGACCCGCAACCTTGGAGAAATCCTCACCTATTGATGAATCGTGGAAAAAGGGTGAAAGAATGAAAAATGAGATAGGCAACGAATCCTTCTGTCAGCTTCTGGATTGCTTGCCTTGTGGCCCTTGTTACAGATGGGACTGGGAAAAAATCGGGACGAGCGAGGCTGCAGGTTGGTTTGAAAAAATGAAGCAGGTACCTCAGCATCCACTCTGGCACGGCGAAGGAAACGTCTGGATCCATACGAAAATGGTATGCGAAGCCCTGGTTGAAACGCAGGAATATCACCTCCTCAGCCGAGTTCAGCAACAGGTTCTGGCGCTGGCAGCGCTGTTTCATGATGTGGGAAAGATCAGCTGCACAAGGATGGAGGATGGAATCTGGACCTCGCCGGGACATGGCGCAGCGGGGGCGCAGCTTGTCAGAAAAATGTTTTGGGAAACCTTCGCCCTTTCGGGAGAAAAAAGAGCGCAGCAGTTGAGGGAAGCCGTTTGCCTGCTGATACGCTACCATACTACGCCGCTTCATCTGGTGGAAAACAGCGATCCTGCGCTTCGGGCAAGAAAACTTGCGGCAAATGGTACTCTGGTTCCTGATTTTACGCTGGATATGCTCTGCTTGCTTGCCAGGGCCGATGTGATGGGGCGCATATGCAACGATCGGGAAAACCTTTTGGAAAACCTCGAACTGAGCAGGGAAGCAGCGAAGGAGGCAGGCTGCCTGAAGGGCCCTTATGAATTTCCATCGCAATGCACAGAACATGCTTATCTTTCCGGGAGAAAGGTGTGGGCTGAACAGAAGCTTTTCGATGAAACCTGGGGCGATGTGATCCTCATGTGCGGGCTTCCGGGCACTGGAAAGGATACCTGGATCCACCAGAATTATCCTGAACTGCCCATGGTGAGTCTTGATGAAATTCGCCGTGAAATGGGCATCAAACCTACGGAAAACCAAGGGAAAGTGATTCGGGCAGCCACGGAAAAGGCGAGGGAATTCCTCCGGGAAAAGAAATCCTTTGTCTGGAATGCCACAAGCCTTACGCCCATGCAGCGTGGAAAACAGATCCGCCTCTTTGAAGAATATCATGCTGCGGTGAAAATAGTTTATCTGGAAACAGACTGGAACGAAAATCTTTTGAGAAATGCAAACCGACGCTATGCCGTTCCCGAAAGCGTGATTGGACATATGCTGGAAAAACTGAGTCCGCCCGAGGCTGCGGAGGGGCGCAGCGTAAGCTGGATTTGCCTGTAGGCATCAACCGTTCAAAAAGAAAGGGTGACAGGATGATTTACGCCATGAGCGATCTTCACGGCTGCTATGACGAATACATTGCTATGCTTGAAAAAATACGCTTTTCTAAGGACGATACGCTCTATGTGCTTGGCGACGTGGTAGACAGAGGGCCCGAACCCATCCGCATTATCATGGATATAGCCATGCGGGACAACGTAATCATGCTTAAGGGCAATCACGAAGCAATGGCTCAATATCTTCTGGAAAAGTTGAATGTGGAGATTACGGAACAAAATGCGGAAACGTTGATCGATCACGACCTGATGATGGCTTTTGAGAGCTGGATGGAAAACGGAGGGGAAAGCACTCTTCGGGAATTCCGCAGGCTCAGCGCTGACGAAAAGATGGATATCCTTGATTTTTTGGAAGATACGCAGCTTTACGACGTTCTGGATGTGGGGGAGAAAACCTTCATCCTTGTCCATGCGGGTCTTGGTAATTTTGCAGAAAAAAAGAAACTGAAGGAATACACGGCAGAGGAACTGCTGAATGACCGGCCTGACTATGGCAGAAGGTACTTCAGCGATCCGCAGGTATATATCGTATCCGGACATACGCCAACCTTGGCAGTCAGCGGGAAAGCAGAAATTCTTCAGTCGAGCAATAACATCCTCATTGACTGTGGCGCGGCTTTTGGCGGAAAGCTTGCCTGTCTGTGTCTTGATACTATGCAGGAATTCTACATTTAATCCTTGACACTTTCCCCGAAAGGATGATATGATAACCGGGCATTTTTTTGAAAGGGAGCTGATAGTTGTGCTGAATTGCAATAATGGCAATAAAATCGGCAAAAGCAAGGCTTCCCTGAAAAGAAACGGATAACGGACAGGCAAGAGGGCGTCGGCTTTTGCGGACGTCCTTTTTTTGTCCCACAAAAGAAAAGCGAGGTGGAAAAATGATCGAGCTCAACAAAATAACAAAAACCTTCCGGGTTGCGAAACGAAACGCTGGCCTGAAGGAATCGGTGAAAGCCCTTTTCAGAAAGGAATACGAGGAAATCAGAGCCCTTTCGGAGGTGTCCTTTACCATTGGAGAAGGGGAGATGGTAGGATATATCGGACCCAATGGCGCTGGTAAAAGCAGTACCATCAAGATCATGAGCGGCGTGCTGACGCCTGATGCCGGGCAATGTATCATCAACGGGCGATGCCCCTGGAAGGAGCGAAAAGCCCATGTGAAGGAGATCGGCGTTGTGTTCGGTCAGCGGTCGCAGCTCTGGTGGGATGCGCCTGTGCTTGACAGTTTCGAGCTCATCCGGGATATTTACAGCGTGACTCCAGAAACCTATCAGAAAAATCTGAAAAGGCTGACGGAAATGCTGGATATCGGAGAAATCAGAAAAACTCCGGTACGCCAGCTGTCGCTGGGACAGAGAATGCGCTGTGAAATTGCAGCCTCGCTGCTTCACGATCCGAAGATATTGTTCCTGGATGAACCCACCATTGGTCTTGACGCAGTTTCCAAAATTGCGGTGCGGGATTTTATCAAAAGCATCAATCGGGAAAAAGGAACTACCGTCATCCTCACCACTCATGATATGCAGGATATAGAAGCCCTCACAGATCGAATTCTGCTCATCGGCAAAGGAAAAATCCTTCTGGATGGATCCCTGGAGGAGCTTAAGGGAAAATACTCCGGCAATAAGCTGATTACCGTGGAGTATGCGGGAAACCTGCCAGCGCTGCCGGAAAACGTTGCGGCCCTCAAAAATCTGGACGGCCATGCAGAACTCATGGCAGATATGAGCAAAATGCCGGTTTCAGGGCTTATCTCCCTATTATCGGAGGCTGTGGAAGTGAAGGACATTTCTGTGACGGGGGAGAGCATCGACGAAATGGTTGTTAGGCTTTACAAGGAATTTGAAATATGAAGAAATATTTATCCTTTTTCAGAATCCGTTTTCAGGCGGGGCTGCAGTACAGGGCGGCGGCATTTGCAGGGGTGGCCACACAGTTTGCCTGGGGATTTATGCTGATTTTGATGTACCGTGCTTTCTATCGCAGCGGAAATCAGGCTTTCCCCATGGAGTTTCATCAGCTGTCCAGCTACATATGGATGCAGCAGGCACTTCTTGCGTTGTTTATGACATGGTTTTTTGATGGAGAGATATTCGATCATATCACCAGCGGTTCCGTCGCTTACGAGCTTTGCAGGCCCTGCGAGCTGTACGGCATGTGGTTTGTAAAGAATATGGCAATCCGCCTTTCCAGGGTGGTATTGCGCTGCATTCCCATCTTTCTGGTGGCGGCGCTATTGCCTTCGCCCCTGGGGCTTACATTGCCCGCAAGCGCAGTGCACGCAGCCATGTTTCCATTTGCACTTCTGCTGGGATTTTTGGTGATGGTCAGCCTGTCCATGCTGGTGTATATTGGTGCATTCTATACCCTGTCGCCTGTGGGGATCCGCATTATGGCCGGCACAGCGATGGA
The DNA here is from genome assembly GCA_015056145.1 of Clostridiales bacterium. Taxonomy (GTDB): domain Bacteria; phylum Bacillota; class Clostridia; order Christensenellales; family Aristaeellaceae; genus Limiplasma. The sequence continues at coordinate 60,228 of SVGY01000012.1, read as the reverse complement.
ATTCCTCTGCGGCGGCATCATTCCTATTCCATTTTTTCCCCAATGGATGCAGAGGATAATGGCTTTGCTGCCCTTTGGCTCCATTCAGAATACGCCGTTTTTGATCTATACCGGTGTAATGCAACCCGTGCAGGCCCTAAAGAGCATGTTTATTCAGCTGATCTGGCTTGGAATTTTGCTGCTGATCGGGAGTCTGTCCATGAGGCACGCACTGAAAAAAGTAGTGGTGCAGGGAGGATGAGCTGAAATGAAACTATATCTAAAATACCTTTCTATGCTGCTGAAATCCCAGATGCAGTATCGTATTTCCTTCCTGATGACGGTGGTTGGACAGTTTCTGGTGTCCTCCAGCATGTTTCTGGGCATTTGGTTTATGTTCTCGAGGTTCCACAGTGTGGATGGTTTTGGCTTTTCGGAGGTGCTGCTGTGCTTCTCGGTGATCCTGATGGCATTTTCCACAGCTGAGTGTTTTGTACGGGGTTTCGACAGGTTTCCTCATCTGATCAGGACGGGCGAACTGGACAGGCTTTTGGTAAGGCCCAGAAGCGTTATCTTTCAAGTGCTTACATCAAATGTGGAATTTTCCAGGCTGGGGCGATTTGCTCAGGCGGTGCTGGTGCTGTGCTATGCACTGCCCTCCAGCGGTGTGATCTGGACCTGGGATAAGATCCTGACGCTGATCATGATGCTGGCAGGCGGTATACTGCTTTTTTCTGCGCTGTTTGTGCTCTATGCAGGCATCAGTTTTTTCACTATTGAAGGGCTGGAGTTCATGAATATCTTCACCGACGGAGGCAGGGAGTTTGGCAGCTATCCTCTGTCCATTTATGGGGAAGGGATACTAAAGTTCTTCACTTACGTTGTGCCTTTGGCGCTGGTGCAGTACTATCCCTTTCTATACCTGACAGGGCGCAGCGGCAATGCCTTATATCCTTTCCTGCCGCTGGCAGCAGGAGTATTCATCGTTCCCTGCTATCTGTTTTTCAGGCTTGGGCTGAAGAAATATCAGTCCACAGGCTCCTGACAAGAAAGGGGAGAGGATTGCATGAAAATATATGTGGATGCGGATGCATGTCCCGTAGTAAAAATCGTGGAAGCAGTGGCAGAGAAGCACGGTATGCCGGTGACGCTTCTTTGTGACACGAACCACATCCTCACCTCCGGTTACAGTGAGGTGAAAACCATCGGTGCGGGGGCGGATGCAGTGGATTTTGCCCTGATCAATCTGTGCAAAAAGGGCGATCTGGTCGTCACACAGGATTACGGCGTAGCTGCGATGGCATTGGGGAAGGGTGCATACGCCATCCACCAGGGCGGCATGGAATATACACCTGAGAATATCGACAGGCTGCTGATGGAGCGTCATCTTGCCAAGAAGGCTCGCATGAGCAAGTCTAGGCATCACCTGCACGGCCCCGCAAAGCGTACCGGAGAAGATGACCTGCGCTTTGAGGCGGCCCTGGAGGCGCTTTTGGCAAGAATCAAACCATAAAGAAAAGGGCTGCAACCCATAGCGGATTGCGGCCCGTTTTTTATTGGAGAAGATTACAGGCGAACCTGGTTGCGGGCGGAGGCATCGGCTTCCTTTTCCCGGGCTTCCTCAAGTTCCTTTTCCCAGGTGAGGTGGCGGTATTCCTCGGCACGGGGATCGGTGGCGAACCAGTTGAGGAAATCCTCATACATGGCCACGGTCCACTGGGTGTCAATCTGAGCAGTGGTGTAGGTCTTGCTGGCAAGACGGTCAAAACCGAAAATATCACGGACATGAGATTTTTCTGCATTGACCACAACATGCTCTGCGTGCTGAGCGGGGATGAAGATAACGCCGCTCATGGTGCCCAGTACCACGTCGCCGGGCATGCAGATGGCCTGGCCGATGCGGCAGGGGGTGTTGTAGCCGGTCATGGAGCAGTTGCCGATGCCGGTGGGATCTACGCCACGGTAGTAGATCTGCAGACCATCAATCTTCACGATCTGCTGCAGGTCACGCACGCCGCCCCAGATGACGGCGCCGCCGTTTTTGGTGCGGGTCTTGATGGCGGTGGAAAGGTTGCCGCCCACATAGGTGCCTTCAAAGATCTTGTCGTACAGGTCGACCACAACTACGTCATCCTCAACCAGATTGTCAATGACCCACTGGTTGAAGAAACCCTTGTGGCCTTCTTCCTTCTGGCCGATATCCATCAGAGCCTTGTCCAGGTCGGGGCGCTTGGGCACCATCACGGCGGTAACGGCACGGCCCACCAGTACATCGGAACCATGGCTCATGCGGAAATTGGTCTCCCAGTTGTAGCGGTAGCCCATATTCCACAGGGGGCCCCAGGCTTCTTCAAAGGTGATTTTGCGCATACGGCGGAGGATGTCCTGGCTTACCATGGGACGGCCGTCAGGCAGTCGCTCGCCGGTCCATTCGGGGGTCAGCTTGATGATGGTCTCACGATCGTTGAAAAAAGACATTGTCATTCTCCTTTGTAAATGATCAGGTCATGGCGGAGCCACGATCCATGCGGATGCCGTCGCCGTTGAGGGCTGCGCCTGCTTCGCTGCAGAGGTACCACACCAGCTCGCCCACTTCTTCGGGGACGATCAGCTGGGGACGGGCCTTCATGTCGGGGTTGTGCACATCCAGCGGGGAATGGGAGGTGAAGGGCTGGTTGCCGGTTTTGAACTCGATCTTGCAGCCGCCCAGGTCCACCGCATTTACAGGGATCTTGTCGGGGAGCAGTTCCAAAGCCAGTTCGCGGGTGAACATGCGGATGGCGCCCTTGGTCATGGCGTAGCCGGCATCGAAACCGGTGGGACGCTTGCCGTGGATGCTGCTGATGTTGACGATGCAGGGCTGCTCGCTCTTGCGCAGATAAGGCAGGCACTTGAGCACGGAGCGATAATACCCGCCGATGTTGATCTCCCAAAGATTGCGGAAACTGTCTGCATCGTATTCATCAATAAAGCGGTTGGGCTGCATGGCAGCATTGTTTACAAGAATATCCAGACGGCCGTAGCGCTCAATGATGGCATTCACCATACCGGTAAGCTGGGCATCGTCCGTAATATTGGCCTGATAGATAAAGGCTTCGCCGCCTTCGTCCTGCACAGCCTTGAGTGTTTGTTCTGCCATTTGAGGATTGGAGTTGCAGTTGATGCAGCATTTGACACCATTGCGGGCAAGCACCTTCACAACGCCTGCGCCAACGCCCTTACCGCTGCCGGTGACGAGAGCCACTCTATTTTCGGTTTGTGCCAAAGTAGTCCCTCCCTTCCACCATATGACGATGGGTATAGAACATGGTCATGCCTCCGTCGGCCCGCAGGTCGGAGCCGGTCAGGGGCTGAGCCGCAGGGGTGAGAAGGAAGGCAAGCATGCCGTTGAGGTTGCCTTTCTCGGGCATGCGGCGCAGGGGATAGCGCATGTCGACGCCACAGTAAAGGGAAGAGGCGTCGCTGCGGCAGTTCATATCATCCTCAGTAATGCCACGCTGCACGAAGAAAACGTTCACATTATCGGTGCCATAGTCCAGATTGGCTTCACGGGCCAGCATCTGCACGGCGCCGCAACCCATGCTGAAAAGAAAGCCTTTTCCGACAGGTTTTTCGGCGTGAATGCTGTTGAGATAGATCAGGCTGCCCTCTTTTTTATCACGGAATATGCCGCAGAAAACCTTGGTAACAATGAGGGCGGCAATAGGGCCTTCATCCCGGGCACGGGCCCAGTCTTCCTCGGTAACATCGTCGATGCCTCCGAGAATGCGGGCAGGTGCGGGATGGATCACGCCGCAAAGCCGATCACGATAGGGCTCTGCAAAGGCAGACAAAGCTTCCTCATCATAGAGGCGAACCGTTTCAGGCACCGCCACAACTTCGTAGCCGATTTGCGCAAGATACTCCTGCGCATCCCGGGCCTCGGTGCTGCGGAGATCCGTGATGATAACAACTTTGTTTTCCACAGGAAACATCTCCTATTTATATTAGCTCCAGAGACGGTCGTGGGAGTACACATTGTCCCAGCGGCTGGTTTCTTCCCAAAGGGTGGGATACTCGGGATGAAGATGCTCTTTGATGACTTCGTCATTGTAGTCGTCGATGCCGAGGCCGGGCTTGTCGGAAACGGTGATGAAGCCGTTCTCAACAATCTTCTTGGTGGGGGCGCCGATGACCATGTCATCCCACCAGGGGATATCCACAGAGTGGTTTTCCAGCACGAAGAAGTTTTCGGTGGCAGCCACAGAGTGGACGCAGGCCAGAGCAGATACAGGGCTTTCGGCCATATGCACGGCCATGGCTACGCCGTAACGCTGCGCAAGATCGCCGATCTTCTTGTTTTCCAGAATGCCGCCGCTGGTAAGGATGTCGGGATGGATTACGCTGAGAGCACGCTTCTGAAGCAGGGGCTCGAAGCCTTCCGCCAGATAAATATCCTCGCCGGTGCAGATGGGCACGGTGGTGGAGTGGCTCAGGCGCAGGTACTGATCGGTGTACTGCCAGGGGATCATGTCTTCGGCCCAGGCAATGTTGTACTTCTCGATACGGCGGCACAGCTTGATGCAGTCTTCTACACCGATGTGGCCGAAATGGTCAATGGCCAGGGGGATCTCGTAGCCGATCACGTCACGCACATCGCTAACGTACTTCTCCAGCATGTCAAAGCCCTTTTCGGTAACATGGATGCCGGTGAAGGGATGAGGTACGTTGTAGAGGTCGTAGTTACGGTTGCGCCAGTAGCGCTTCTCTTCGGGGGTTTTGGCGGTGCGCATCTTTTCCCAGGAGGAATTCATTTCCTCTACAAGGCCAAGAGGAGCGCAGATGGTGCCGGGCTCGCCGAAAAGCTCACCAAGGCCAAGGTCCATCTTAAGGAAGGTAAAGCCCATGTCCATGCGGGCCTTCAGAGCTTTGCCCATGTCGGTGCCGGTGTGTTTGCCTTCCACGTCCGTATCGCAGTACACCCGGACCTTGTCACGGTATTTGCCGCCCAGCATCTGATATACGGGTACGCCGTAGGCTTTGCCGGCCAGATCCCACAGAGCAAGCTCCACACCGCAGACGCCGCCGCCCTGACGGGCATGGTAGCCAAACTGCTTGATGCGGCGGAATAGACGCTCCACATCGCAGGGGTTCTCGCCGATGAGACGGCTCTTGAGCATTTCGGCATAGACACGGTTTGCGCCGTCGCGGACTTCGCCAAGACCAACAAGGCCCTGGTTGGTGTAGATCTTCATCAGAGTGCAGTGCATGGGGGCACCCACCACATCGGTGAAGCGGATGTCAGTAATGCGAAGATCGCTGGGGTTGGAAAGCCGATTGAAGTTACCTTTCAGTTCGTCCATGATAAAACCATCCTTTCAGAACATTATTGACTTGTTCGTTTTTAAAACGTTTAAGTTTAGGAATATTATAGTTATTTTTCGCAAAAAAACAAGGGGAAAACAAAAAGTTTTTTACGAAAAAAAGTGCGAAAAAATCCAGAAGCGACAAGGAATTAAGTAAAGAAGGTTTTTAAACAAGGTAATTAAATGAATGAATTACGAAAACGTTTTCATAAATATTCTAAAGTTAAGTGGAGGGGGAGGACGAAAAACCAATTATGACAGCATTCGCATAAATATCGGACATAATTTAGCCCATTCACCACATGCATAATTATGCATGTGGTTTCGGGCGGTATTTTTGCCAAAAAGGAAACCGCCTGAAAAAAACATAGTAATTACGGCCCAAAAATTGGTATTCAAATTTACGGAAATAAATGTAAAAAAGCCTTGAGGACGCATATATATACTGGATTTGTGCGGAAATATTCTTTTTTTTTCAAAAAAGGGTTGACGGAGAGGGGTGTGTGATGTATAATGCAGTTGTTGAAAGGCTCCCCTGAGCCTCAAATGCTTTGTTTCATATATTAGTAATGATTAGTTGATGCGAAGGCGCTCCCTTTTGCGAGATTTTTTTCTATTACTTTTTTGAAACCAGGTGTCCCATATATCCGTCGCCTGTCATAAGGATCGGATATAGACCATATAACTACGTTCACAGAGGAGATGATATCGTGAAGGCGTTTTTCAGCAATATGTGGAAAAACCGAGCTCACATTGTCATGGCATTGCCTGGTTTCCTGATTCTTTTCTTTATTATGTATGTTCCCATGGCCGGTTTGATCATGGCCTTCAAGAAGTTCGACTACACGCTGGGCATTTTCAGCAGCCCCTGGAACGGTCTTGAAAACTTCCGGTTCCTGATTCAGTCCTGGAAGACTTTCGTTACGATGACCAGAAACACCGTGCTTTATTATCTTCTGTTCACGGTTGTGGGTACGGTCCTTAACGTTACACTGGCCATCGCCATCGACCAGATGCGAATGAAGAAGCTGGCCAAGGTCAGCCAGACGCTGATGATCATCCCCGTATTTATCTCCTACGCAGCTGTTCAGTTTATCGTGTACGCCTTCATCGCAAAGGACACTGGTCTGATCAACAAGACGCTGGGCCTTGAAATCAGTTTCTACTCCAAACCCGCTTATTGGCCCTGGATCCTGCTGATCACCAAGATTTGGAAGGACACCGGTTACGGTTCCGTTCTGTACATGTCCGTGCTGGCCGGTATCGACACCTCCCTTTACGAAGCAGCCGAGATCGACGGCGCCAACAAATGGCAGCAGATCTGGCACATCACCATTCCTTCCCTGATCCCCATGGTGACCGTAATGCTTCTGCTCTCCGTCGGCAACGTGATGCGTTCCGACACGGGTCTGTTCTACCAGGTAACCAGAGGCAGTGGTATCCTGAACCCCACCACTCAGGTTATCGACTCCTATGTGCTTGGTCAGATCTTCAAGAGCTCCAACTTCGGCTTCCCGGCTGCCACTTCTTTCTTCCAGTCTGTGATCGGTCTTCTGTTGATGCTGCTTGCCAACTATGCCGTTCGTAAGATTGAACCCGAGAATGCACTGTTCTAAGGAAGGAGAGAGAGAAATGGAAACGACCACGAAAGCAGCCCCCATGAACATCCGGGTTGGTAAGCGTCTTACTCCCTCCCAGATTGTAGGTCAAACTTTTCTTGTCATCGGTATTCTGCTCTTCACTCTGTTCTGCTTTGCTCCTGTGTTGCTTACCTTCGTATCCGCTTTTGCTGACGAAGTAACCATCACCCAGAACGGTTTCTCCTTCTGGCCTGCAAAATGGTCCATGAGCGGTATGTCCTCCGTGCTCCGGTACGGCGACAAGTTGTTCACTTCTTATGGCGTAACCATCCTGGTCACCGTTGCCGGTACTTTCATCGGCCTCCTGGTGATGAGCATGTACGCTTACTCCATCAGCCGTCGCGGCTTCGCCCTTGCACGTTTCCTGTCCGTGTTCCTGCTGATCCCCATGCTTTTCAATGGCGGTCAGCTGTCCGGCTACATGATCTTTACCAGGTACTATGGCCTGAAGAACAGCCTCTGGGCATTGATTCTTCCCATGTGCATAACGACCATGAACGTTATCATTCTGCGTACCTACATTGCAAACAGCATTCCCAATGAATTGATGGAAGCTGCCAAGATCGACGGCGCAGGCGATTACCGTACCTTCTTCCAGATCACTCTGCCGCTGCTGAAGCCCTCTCTTGCCGCTGTTGGCTTTATGATGGCTACTGCATATTGGAACGACTGGCAGAACGCTCTGCTCTACATCTCCGAAGATGTTAAGAAACCCCTGCAGCTGCTGCTGGTAAACATTCAGAAGAACATTTCCTTCCTTTTGAACAATACCAACGTGCCTGCATCGGTTCGTGCCGCAATGGGCGGCGCCATCCCGCAGTACTCCGCAACCATGGCCACGGTGCTTGTGGTTATCGGCCCCATCATGGTGGTGTATCCCTTCTTCCAGAAGTACTTCATCAAGGGCTTGACTGTGGGTTCCGTTAAGGGCTGATGCCCCTCAATCCGTTTTCTAGCAGCTCAGCACATGGGCTGTTAAGAAATAAATCTATTAGGAGGAAAGAAACATGAAGAAACTCGTATCTCTCGTTTTGGCTCTGTGCATGCTGCTGTCTCTCGTGACCGTGGCTGCCGCCGAAGACAAAGTTGTCATCAACGTGTGGCGCAAGACCTTCAACCTGGCTCAGCCCGATCAGGATCAGGTTAAGAAGGTAGAAGATGCCATCAATGCTTACATTGGTGACAAGATCAACGTTGAAATTCGCCTGACCGATATCGCTGGCGAATACGAAGACCAGGCCAAGCTGGCTCTGGCCAACAACGAAATCGACCTGCTGTGGACCGCTTCCTGGGAAGCCACCATCGGCACCAACGATCTGGTACCCGCCAATGCCGTTCTGGACATCACTGATCTGCTGCCCGGCACCGCACTGTACGGCTCCATGAGCGAAGGCCAGTGGGAAGCCACCAAGTACAACGGCCGCAACTACTTCATCCCCGTTTACAAGGATAACGTAGAAGGCTACAACTTCATGTTCCGCAAGGCTGTTGTGGACGAGTTCGGCTGGGACATCACCACCGTGAAGACCCTGGCTGACCTGGAGCCCATGCTGCTGCAGGCCAAGGAAGCCGGTCTGAAGTACCCCTTCCTCACCCAGAAGACCGCTATGTTCTATCGCTGGAACATCGACAAGTTCGACTTCTTCACCGCTGACGCTTCCACCAACTTCTTTGCTGTTGATCGTGAGACCAACACTGTTGTGAACGTTCTGGCTACCCCCGCTTATGTTGACTTCTGCAAGCTCATGGGCCGTTGGGGCGAACTGGGCATCATCAACGAAGAAGACTGGACCAAGGTTACCACCGATACCACCACCCAGACTCAGGATTGGGCAGTGTCCTGGTGGACCGACATCCCCGTCAATGCCGAAGCTAATGCCCGTTATGGCCAGGAAGTTGTGATGCAGCCCGCTACCGCTCGCTATGCTCACTCCACCTCCGCTCTGGGCTCCTGCTACGCCATCTCCGCTCACGTTGACGAAGACGTGGCCAAGGCTTGCATCGACTTCATGGGCCTGCTGTACACCGACAGCACTCTGGCTGACATCTACACCTTCGGTATCGAAGGCGAAGACTTCACCTACACCCAGGAAGAAGGCCAGACCATCAAGCACGTTACCCAGGCTAGCGAACTGTACAACCACTCCATGTGGGAGTCTGCCAACGCTACTGTTGTAACTCCTCTGAACAACGAGCCCGACGATAAGGCTAGCCTGTACGATGCCTTCAACGGCGGCGCTAACACCTCTTGCGCAGCTGGCTTCCGCTTCGACAAGTCCCCCGTTGAAGCTGAATACACCGCTTGCCAGGCTCTGTTCGATCAGTACGGCTTCGTGCTGGAGAACGGTGGCGTTCCCGAGGCTGATGTTGAAGCTTACATCGCTCAGTACCAGGCTGATCTGGATGCCGCTGGCTACCAGACCGTGCTGGCCGAGTTCCAGGCTCAGTATGAAGCTTGGAAGGCTCAGTAATCAAATACTGAATCTCCAATTTGCTTGACTGAATAAGGAAAGCGGGGAACCGGGTTTATACCCGGTTCCCTTTTTTGTATGAAAAAATAACAGATAAAATCAATTTCCCCCTTCCATTTGGAAGGGTTTTTGCTATAATATAGAAAAACCTCCTGGAGGAAAAGAAAATGGAACAATATCGTGCAGAAGTACTTGTAGATGAGAAATTTCAGTTGTCCGAAGGTCCTGTATGGGAAAAAGAAACAGAGACCCTTCATTTTGTTGATATCAAAGGTTGCGCTATTCATCGGCTGCATTTGCCGGACAGGAAACGATCCAGGCTGGAATTGAGCCAGAATATCGGTTGTTTTGCCCTTCGTAAAGCAGGCGGATATATCACAGGCCTTGCAGCGGGCGTGTACCACATCAGTGAAGATGGGAAAACCATTGAAAAATTGGCACAGCCGGAGTTCGATCCTATGACCCGGGCCAATGACGGCAAATGCGACCCCCAGGGACGTTTCTGGTGCGGCACGGCTGACCTGGTAGGCGGGGTCAAGCTTTCCAAACTGTATCTGCTGCCCGGCGATGGACGCTGTATTGAGATGATGGATGGCCTGGAATGCTCCAATGGACTGGCCTTCCACGGAAACAAGCTGTATTATATTGATTCCAACCGTCACAGGATCGATGAATACACCGTGGACGAGGAGAGCCTTAGTCTTCGGGATCACCGGGTTGTGACGGAAATTCCCCGTGGTCAAATGGTACCCGATGGCATGACCATTGACGAAGAGGGCATGCTCTGGGCCGCACATTGGGGTGGAGGCTTTGTGGGTCGCTATGATCCCAGGGACGGCAAGCTGCTGGCCAGGGTGGAGGTGCCTGCCTCTCAGAGCTCTTCCTGCTGCTTTGGCGGAAGCGATATGCAAACCCTCTTCATTACCAGCGCTTCTCTTGGCGTGCCTGGGGAAACCGAGGCCGGCAAGGTGTTTGCAGTGCATCTGCCTTACCGTGGAGTAGACAGCTACCGCTACAAGGGGTAAAACATTTCCGCTTGTACGAACAAGTGAGTTATGATAAAATGAATCATGTTAAGGATTCCCGAATACACAGGAGGAATCAGCATGGGCGAAGAACTGAAAACGACTCAGACAAAAGGATATGCAGAAAATGCAGAATCCTTCAGCTCCTATGAATATGGGGTTGTGACCGGCAAAATGGAAAGCTGCAGGGGCGGCTTGCTTTCTGCGCTTTCGCTGGAGATGCCGGAAATGATCGCACAACTTGATAATACCATTGTAAAATGGCCCGTTGCCAAGAAAGACGAAGTGGCGCTGAAGGCCTTTTTGGAGGCAGCCAAATCCCAAAAGGAAAGCGGAGATACTTCGCCCGTTTTTGCCAGTGTGGTTCTGAATGGCGATGGGAAAAACAAAAAAATCGGCCTGATGGCACAGTATATTCCCAGTGGTCAGGAGCCCAGGCAGATGATCCACTGCGTCAGCATGGACGACGAAATGATGGTATTTGAAGAGGGAATGAGGCAAGGGTTGGAATGCGACTCCCTGACCGGAGCACTTACCCGGGGAACTATTGAGCAGAAGATCAGTCAGTTGATCGAAACCGGTGAACCCTTTGCTTTTGTTATGATGGACGTTGACGGTTTCAAACTGCTCAATGACACCTGCGGTCATCCCACTGGCGACCGGATGCTGAAGGCGCTGGTGCAGAACATCAAGCAGAATATACAGCCCGGCGACTTGGTAGCACGCATCGGCGGCGACGAGTTTGTGGTATGCATGCGTGGCGTGGGTGGAGAAGAACAGGCCGCCCAGCGCATGAATCAGCTGGTTGTAAGAACCAGATGGGAACGGGATATCTACCTTTCCACCAGCATGGGCATCAGTTTTTATCCGACCGATGGTTCTGACTTTGAGGAACTGTACCATAAGGCGGACATTGCCATGTACTGCGCCAAGGCTGGAGGCGGAGATTCCTACAAAGTGTACCAGGAAGGTATGCTGCTGCCCGGTGCAGGGATGGAAGTCAACACGGAAAAAGGGAAGGAAACCGCAAACTTCCAAAGTGGCATCATGTTAAGATGCTCAAAGGGAAAATTTGAATATCCCGCCGAAATGGGACTTTTGTTCCGGGGCAATTACGACGATCGTCCGCTGTGGCAGGTTTTTCTGGAAGACCGTGTAACCGAAAAGAAGGCAGCATACAAGCTTCGTGATGCCATGGAACAGCTGCAGTCTAACCCAAGCCCCGCCATCAGCTACACCGAATGCAGGGTCATCAGAAGAAATGGCCACCCCAGCAAGCAAAGCATCGGCCTGGCCGCTGTGGCGCCTGGCGAAATCATCATCACGATCACGGATATCAAGGACGTAATTGCAAACAGCAAGCACCTCAAGAATTTGACGGATATCGATCAGCTGACCGGCTGCCTGAACATGAACGCCTTTGCACGTTCCGTTACCCAGTGCGTCAGAGAGGACAGCCAGGGAATCTGCGCCGGAGAATACGCCATGCTGTATACGGACATTGTCCGCTTCAAAGCCATCAACGATACCTTCGGCTCCATCGAGGGTGATAAGCTGCTGATGTATCTTTCCCGGGTCCTTCAGGAGGAGGCAGGGGAGGACGGGCTTGTTTCCCGCATGAGCGCTGACCGCTTTGTGGCGTTTGTGCACAAAAAAGGGGACGAGTTGCAGCACATGGTGGATCGGTATTTTGTTGCGCTTGCGGCATATCCGCTGGTGTATGAGGTGGTTGGAAACATGGGTATTTATGTTACCACCTCTGAGGAAATCTGCGTAGAAGCCATGATCGACAGGGCAAATATCGCATTTTCCGAAATTAAGGGAAACTATGCGGAAAAATTCCGCTACTTTGATGAAGAGCAGCGCAACGCCATGCTTGGCGAGCAGGAAATTGTGGGCATGATGACCAACGCCCTGGCAGAAGGACAGTTTCTGCTCAACTATCAGCCCCAGTACGACCACACCACCAAACAGATGGTGGGCGCAGAAGCGCTGGTGCGCTGGAAACATCCCGAACGGGGAATCATTTCCCCGGCAAAGTTCATACCAATTTTTGAGCGAAACGGATTTATCAGCAAGCTTGATATGTATGTGTTTGAGCAGGTGTGCATCTTCCTGCGCAAGTGCATGGATCAGGGAATGGACATGGTGCCCATCTCTGTCAACCGTACACGCTACGATATCTATCAGCCGGATTTTGTTTCCTCTCTTGAGAAAGTACGCCGCAAGTATGATGTGCCGGCCCATATGATCCATATCGAGATCACAGAAACCGTACTCATCGGCGGCAACGAACAGGTGTGCAAGGTGATCGGACAGCTGCACGAGTGCGGCTATGTGGTGGAAATGGACGACTTCGGCAGCGGATACTCCTCCCTGAACACCCTCAAGGATATCAACCTGGACGTGCTGAAACTGGATATGGATTTCCTCACGGAGGATATTGACAATCGTGGCGGAACCATCCTGTCTTCGGTGGTGCGCATGGCGAAGTGGCTGGGACTGCCGGTTATTGCAGAGGGCGTGGAAAGCCTGAATCAGGCGGATTACCTGCAAAGCATCGGCTGCAACTATCTGCAGGGCTATCTCTACGCCCGGCCCATGCCTGAGGATGATTTTCACAGCCTTTTGGAAAAGAGAACCCCTGGCGAGACGGAACATAAGCTGGAACTTATCGAGACCCTCAATCCCGGCTCCTTCTGGAATCCGGAATCGTTGGATACCCTTATTTTCAGCAATTATGTGGGCGGCGCAGCTATTTTTGATTACTATGATGATAAAATCGAAATCATCCGTGTGAACCAGAAATACGAGCAGGAAGTGGCCAGTAGCCTTTCTTCCAAGGAGATCGTGCGGATGGAAGTGAACGATCTTTTTGACGAGGAAAACAGAAAGACCTTCGTCGCCATGCTCAACAGGGCCATTGAAAGTGGAGAAGAAGAGGAATGTGAAACCTGGCGCAGCTATGGCGACAATCCTCTGGTGTGCATCCGCAGCAATGTTCGGGTCATTGGAAAAAGCGAGAACAACTACATTTTCTATGAAAGGATCCGCAACATTACCTCCGAAAAGCAGGCGGAAGCGGAGATCGTGCACAGGGAGAAGATTTTCCGGGCTGCCAGCGAGCAGGTGAACATCTACTATTGGGAGTATGATGTAAAAACAAAAGAGATGACCCCCTGCTTCCGTTGCATGAGGGATTTGGGCCTGCCGCCGCTGGTGACCAATTATCCCGAACCGGCCATCGAAATGGGTATCTTCCCGCCGGAAGTGGCGGAGCTTTATCGGGAAATGCACAGAAAGATCGAAGCGGGCGTTGCAGAGCAGGAAGTCAATATTCCCCTCACGCCGAACCGTGTTATGTTCCGTGTGCGCTACACCACGGAGTTTGACGAAAACGGCAAGCCCATCAAGGCCTATGGTTCCGCTGCGATCATATAAAAACCGAAACCGCTGTATCCGGAAAGATGCAGCGGTTTTTATGTGGACAAAATGTTCATGAACTTGTGACAAGTTATAAATTGTGCTATAATAGAGTATTATCGGAGAATGAGCATTCCTTGCTGCCGCTACAGCGGAAGGGGATACGCTTCCGGAGGAGGATATAGTATGGCTGGCTATGTTTCGGACGCCGTAATTAAACGGCTGCCCGCCTATTATCGGCATTTGCAGGAATTGGAAAAAGAGGGCGTAACCCAGATTTCATCTAAGGATCTGGGGGAAAGGATGAACCTTACGGCTTCCCAGATCCGGCAGGATATCAACTCCTTCGGCGGCTTCGGCAGGCAGGGCTACGGCTATTCTGTAACCGGCCTGAGGGAGCACATCGGTCATGTGATGGGGCTTGATACCGCTCACAGAATGATTATCATCGGCGGCGGCAACATCGGCAAAGCAATAGCGGCCTCTGCCTCCTTTGCCCGTATCGGTTTTGAGACGGTCGCCATTTTCGATAACGACCCCGAAAAAACTGGCGAATGGATTCATGGAATTCCTGTGCAAGATATTGCCGTGCTGGAACGTTTTGTGAGTGAACAGCCTGTAGATATTGCGGTGCTGGCCGTGCCCGCCACCGAGGCACAGAGCATGGCGGAAAGGCTGTACAAGCTTGGCGTGAAAGGCTTTTGGAATTTTGCGCCTGTGGATTTGAAGCTGCCCCGGGGTGCCGTGGCAGAAAATGTGCATCTGGATGAAAGCTTGGAGGTGCTCAGCTTCCGCATTCTGCAGGAGTAACGCCCTCAGGAGGGAGGACAAAGCATGCCCAGACCCAATTGGCAGGAGTACGAATATCAGGATGATTTTGAATACGGCCAGCAACGGGAAAACTATGCCCGACAGCCGCAAAACATCAAAACCTATGGTGGATACGGCGTTGCCGATGAGTATGGGGATGAGATTTACTTTGACGAGGCTCCTTCCTGGAAGGAGAACATGAATCATCTGGCTGTGACGCAGCGAAATGGATATCCGCAAGGCAGGAGGCCCATGGGCAATCCGCCTCCCGGCAGGCAGCCTGCGGGCGGCCGGCAGGGCAGGAAGGAAGAAAAGCCCTGGAAAGCTTACCTGTATGTTGCCATAATCACCCTTTGTTTTCTGGGAATGTGCCTGATTGCAGTGATGATGATGCCCCAGATGGCAGGCTATTTCTGGAAGGATTTTGGCAATTACGCCTTTGTAAACGGAGAGCTTCTGCGCTATGATGCAAAAACCGTGGCCAGCTACAAGCACTACCGGGATTACCTGAGCCAGGATGTGATCTTTCCCGGCGTGTTCATTGACGGTGTGCATGTGGGCGGCATGACCATTGAGGAAGCAAGGGCATCGCTGACCAGCGCCGATTCGGAGCATGCAAACTATTTTTCCGTAACGGTTTCCATCGGCGACAAAACCTGGCTGGTGGATACCGGCAATGTGCCTGCGTCAAGGGATCTGGGCAATGTGCTTCAGCAAGCGTATGCTATTGGCAGAACCAATACCACGGAAATCCACATCACCGATCAGACGCCCTTTAAGCAGCGGGTTGAAACCGTTAATGGCCTGCAGCAGACGGGCATCAACCTTACCACTACCGCCAGTTACGATAAAGAAGCCGTTTGGGCCATCGTCAACGATATCAGCGCATACGTCACCCGGGAACCCGTGAATGCACAGATACTGAGCTTTGATTACAGAACCCGCAGCTTTACCTTTACCGAGGATCAGCCGGGCGTTACCATTGACAGTCAGCTGCTGTTTGACCGTATCTGCGCAGAGCTGGATCAGGGCAGCCGGGGTGTGACGGTGACGGTTGATCCGGTCATTACCCAGGCAAGCATCACCGACGAATCCCTGTCGGCCGGATTTATGATGATCGCCGCGTACACTACCGAAACCACCAGCGATTCCGACCGCAACACCAATATCCGTCTGGCATGCGAGGCCATCAACGGTACCGCTCTCATGCCGGGGGAAACCTTCAGCTTTAACCAGGCAACCGGTGAACGCACCACCGCAAAAGGCTACCGCTCTGCCGGAGCCATTGCGGCAGGCCAGAGCATAGAAGAAGTGGGCGGAGGCATTTGCCAGGTTTCCTCTACGCTGTTCAACGCCGTGGCCCGGGCCAACCTGCAAATTGTGGAGCGCAGTCCCCATGCCTGGCCCAGTACCTATGTGAACAGGGGCGAGGATGCAACGGTGAACTGGCCTAATTTGGATTTCAAGTTCAAGAACAATACCGATTCGCCGGTGTTTATCATCACTTATTACAAGGACAGGAGGATGTCTGCCGAGATCTGGGGCATGACCCTGGGAGACGGCGTCACCATCGATCTTCAGTCCACCACCATCCGCACAATTCCCGCCCCCACCGAGATCAACTATGTGCTGAATCCGGAGCTTCCCTTCGGCTCCTCCGAGACCACTGTCAAACCCCGTACCGGCTATGTGGTGGAAACCTACAAGGTGTGGTACAAAAACGGTCAGGAGTTTAAACGGGAACTTTTGCACAAGAGCACATACAAGGCCTATCAGCAAGTGGTTGAGTACAACTGAGGAGAAATGAAAAAGGCCTTTCCCCGCAAAAGGGAAAGACCTGTAACTCCGCAACGATCAGCCCCAGAGAAAAGAGGCAAAAACGGAAAGAAGCATCAAAAGCGCAAGAATGATGCAAATCACACGAACCGCAATGGTTTTGGCGGGAATCTTTTTACTTCGCTTTGACAAGTATCTCCACTTCCTTTCATTGTGCACGGGTAAAAGTATAGCACATTTTTCCGGCATCAGGCAAGGGTGGGGCGGGGAAAAAGCAACAATTTACCTTTCGTTCAAAAGGCGAAAACCTTGATTAACATAAGACAGGAGATGTACCCATGCAGACCGAAAACACAAATCAACCCATTATGCCCGGTAAGGCCGAAAAGAAACGTACCATTGGAAAGGAAATCCTCAGCTGGGTACTGCATCTGGGCGCAGCGGTGATTATTGGCCTGCTGATCAATGCATTCCTGTTCCAGTTTATTCGGGTGGATGGCGAGAGCATGTTGGATACCCTTCACGATGGCGACATTATGTTTGCAACGAAGATCGATTATATTTTTGGAGATCCTGAAAACGGCGATGTGGTTATCTGCCGCTTTCCAGGTGTGACCAATGAAGGAAAGACCTTTGTGAAACGCATTGTGGGCTGCCCTGGCGATGTGATTGAGTTCCGGGCCGGCATGCTCTTCCGCAACGGGGAACCTGCTAATGAAGACTACCTGACTGAAACCCGCAACCAGCAGCCCTTCGTTATGCCTCCTATGACCCTTGGCCCAAATGAATACTTTGTCTGTGGCGATAACCGTGACAACAGCCACGATTGCCGTACCCTGATCTACTGGGGCAAGCCCGAACCCATTTCCCGGGAAGATATTATCGCTCATGCGCAATTTGTGTTCTATCGGGATATTAAATAAATTCCTTATGAAAAACCATATGGAATATTTACAGTTTTGACACGGATTGACAACATACAAGCCTTGATACAAAAGGTTGCAAGCTGTATAATCAGATAGAAATACGAAAGCGGGGGAGAGAAAAATGGAGGAAATCCGCCTTGGCGATGTGATCCAGACCCGAAAGGGACACCCCTGCGGAAGCGACCGCTGGACAGTGATCCGCATCGGTGCGGATATCAAGATTAAATGCCTTGGCTGCGGCAGAATTGTAATGATGGACAGGGCAGAATTTGTAAAGCGGCGCAAAAAAATTATTGAGCAGGGTCCGGTTCCGGAAGCGGAAACCCTTAGGCAGATGGCCGGCCACGCAGAAGGAGGAACCCTTTGATGGAAATGGAAAACAAGCCCGAGGTTGCTGTGGAAACCACCACCGAGGCAGAAGCTCCCGAAAATAAGAAAAAGGGAGAAAAGAAAACCGTGTTGCAGGAAATACTCAGTTGGATCTTTACTCTGGGCGCAGCGGTGCTTATTGCGCTGTTCATCCGCACTTGCCTGTTCGAGCCGGTCAGGGTGGATGGCCAGAGTATGCTGGACACGCTCAAAGATGGCGAGGTCATGCTGGTAACAAAGCCGGAATATATTTTTGGTCAGCCTAAAAACGGCGATGTGGTAGTCTGCCGCTTTCCCGGAACCAAAAATGAAGGCAAGAATTTTGTCAAGCGAATCGTGGGCACCCCCGGAGATGTGATTGAGTTCCGCAGCGGCGTTCTCTACCGCAACGGGGAAGCCGTTGAAGAAGGCTACATTACCGAACGGCGCAGAGATCCGTACAATATGGAACCCATCACTTTGGGCGAAGATGAGTACTTTGTTTGCGGTGATAACCGCATCAACAGTCACGATTGCCGCACGCTGATCGTAGGCCCTGAACCCATCACCCGGAAGATGATCCGGGGCCATGTGCAGATGGTGGTGTTCCCCTTCTCCCAGTGGCGTACCATTGATTGACACTGAATCCATACAATAATCATATATGTGAAACCCCGGCAAGGCTATAAAGCGTTTGCCGGGGTTTTGGTATAGAATCTAAATGGGAAAATCATCTTCCTGCTGATGGAGTATATCCATGGCTGTTTCAACTGCGTGGCGGGATTCATCGTAACCATAGCCTCGCCGTGCCATGGCCGCCATCAGCTTCTGCATGGCCTTGCGGGAATCGCTTTCCCTGGCATATTTTTTCAAAAGTTTGAGGGCAAGCTGTGCGGCCCCTTCGGCAGTTTCTTCCTCGTCCAGTTGGTTGGCGGCCTCCTCGGCCATACCGGAATCAATGCCCTTCTGCCGAAGCTCAATCAGAATGCGCCGCTTGCCGAGCCTGCGCTGGCTCAGCTGACGGGCGTAATCCTCCGCAAAGGCCTCGTCATTAACAAAATGCTCTTTTTCCAGCTTGTAAATCACCATGTCGGCGGTGTCTTCCATGTAGTGACGTTGGAGCAGCTTCTGCCGAAGCTCGCCGGTGCTCCGGGCACGGAGAGCCAGCAGGCTGACGGCATAGTTCAGCGCCTCGGTATACTGGCGGGGAAGAAGCCACTGATGAAGCTCATCCAGGTCGATTTCCTGGTTTTCCTGGAAAGAACGCTCATTCCAGCATTCCCGGCTGAGCCAGAGCACTTCCTCACCATGGTTGATGGTAAGAAAAGCGCCCCTTTTCCCGGTTTCTATTGCGGTGATCACATCATCCACGGAAGGCATCTCCCTTCCAGAAAAAGCGAATCAGGTCACGATTGATTAAGGCCAGATGACCAATGCGTTGCTCACTTACTCCGCTGTTGAGGGAAGCGAAGCCGTTGCCGGCCTCATCAAAGAAAAGACCGTTTACCGCACCGTAAGCAAAGCCCTGATGGCCGAAAAGGGGGCGTGAACAGACGGAGGCATCTTCCAGCCTGAAAAGACCCATGCCATGGCTCATGTTGATCTCTTTTTCCGGCCAACGGTGAGCGGGGGTCTTCAGCAGGCTGAGGCATTCTTCAGAAAGGAAACCGTCGCCGCCATTGAAGGCCAGCAATGTCAGCTTCGCCAGATCGGCAGCGGTGAGGTAAGCATTGCCGGAGGAGAGAAGATAATGGCTGTCCGGGTCGGGCAAAAGCAGAGGTGTGGAAGTCTCCCGGCGGCCTTCGCCGGAAAACTCGAACCGTGGGGGCAGTACCCGCCAGCTGTCGGCGATGGTTCCCGGCGCAAGGGTCGTAGGGTCGAAGGTGACGTGAATATTCAGCGGTGAAAAATGTTCCTGTACAAGGCTTTCAAAGCTGGTGGAAAAACGGCTTTCCAGCATGGAGCCGATAAGCCCGGCAGCAAAATTACTGTATTTGAACTGGGAACCGGGAATGGCAGCAAGGAAGGCGCCCGGATCACTGAGAAGCCGCTTGAGATGGCGGGGGCGGTGGAAAGAAGCAAAATAGGCCTCGCTGTCGATGATGCTGGAGGAGTGGTTCATCAGCATCGCAAGGGTGATGGGCGCACCGGGGCAGTAGGGGTTGCTGACCCGGAAACCCAAAAAGTCGGAAATATCCTCCCGAACGTCCAGTTTGTGAAGAGTCTGCAGGCGAAAAACCAGCAGCGCAGTAATGGTTTTGGCGATGGAAGCGGTACGGAAAACCGTCGTTTCCGAAACGGGCGTGGCAGGGGAAAGGCTTGCGTTGCCAGCGGTAAAGCAGGTAGTGAGCCGGCCTTTTTCAAAGCATTGTACTGCCGCACCTACGGCGTGGCGTTTTTTCATGAGGGAAGCAAGCTGCTTGTTTTCTTCAAGGGATCCGCCCTGCACGTCTTTCCATTTGCAGGGTTTGCCCAGGAGGGGCATGGCAAGACCGTAGAGATCATTCTT
Organism: Clostridiales bacterium; assembly: GCA_015056145.1. Taxonomy (GTDB): domain Bacteria; phylum Bacillota; class Clostridia; order Christensenellales; family Aristaeellaceae; genus Limiplasma. The sequence continues at coordinate 39,976 of SVGY01000012.1, read as the reverse complement.
CCGTTTTCCGATGGGCATAATCAGGCTCCTTTGCGGCATCGTTTGTATATAGAGCGTAAACCGTCAGCGCAGTGAAGATGGGCAGGGTAAGGCTGCACACAACGGCATTCAGGCGCATGAGGAAGGAGGCGCTGCCAGGAAAAATACGGGGTGCGGCCATGGCGCAGAGGTCGATCAGGGCGATGGCAAGGAAGGAAAGGATCAACCCCTTTTTGCCGGGGCACAGCTGAAGCGCACTGCGTAACGCCAGCAGCCAAACGAACACATATACATATACGGTGGGCGCAACGTCGGTGGAGTCCAGAAAAATCCATCTGACCAGCAGGCACAGGCAACCAACAAGTGCGATGAAAAAATCTTTTCTGTCTTCCTGACGGGCGTGCTTCCAACAGAGCCAGACAATAGCGGCAGCACAAAGCACCACGCTCAACAGCTGGGAAACCCGGAAGGGGCCGAGGTAGAGGCTGTCCTCACGCAGGCCTTCGATTACGAAACGTCCGCTGGCATACCAAAGAAAGTACCAGAACAGCTGAGCGCCGTCATGCTGCTGCTTTTTGCGAAGGCTCCACAGAAGGAGGAAACCTGTCAGGTTCCACATGGATTCATAAAAGAAAGTAGCCATATGCCACACATAGCCGCTGCCTTCAGGAATCAGCACACCCATAGGGAAAAACTGAAAAAGCGTGTTTTTGATTTCCGGGCCGTAGGCCTCCATGTTGAAATAATTGCCCCAGCGGCCAATGGCCTGGGCCAGAAGAAGGCCGGGCACAAGGCAATCCAGGAGGGAAAGAGCGCTGAGTTTCTTTTTGCGGGCGTAAATAATCACCGCAAGAATACCAGCGATAACACCGCCGTAAATGGCGATGCCACCTTCCCAGATGTACAGGATGGAAATGGGGTCGTGTCGAAAAACATCCCAGCGCATCAGCACATAGTAAAGCCTTGCGCCGATGATGCCGCTGGGGATCGCCCAAAGCACCACATCGAGAATGCTGTCCGCAGGAAGCCCCTTGCGTTTCTGCTCCCTTTCGCCAAGCAAAATGGCCGTCAGCATGCCAAGAACGATCAGCACACTGTACCATGGAATATTCGCAAAAACAGTACGGCTGTAAGGAATTGCCAAGTCAGACGACCTCCTTTTTGTTCATTATATTCTGCCACAAATGGGCTGTCAAGAACAGGGCAGAAACCGCTTTACTTTGGTAGGGTGAAAAATTATTTTTTGAAATATGCCTGATTTCAAAAAATTAGTTGAAATTTTCTGTGGAAATCGCTATAATGAGTTGGTTACATGGAAAGGATGAGCATTGGGGAAGGGTTTCCGCCGGTGAATCGTCCACAATAATTGAGGAGGAATTAGACACATGGCAAAGAAGTATGTGTACCTGTTCAAAGAAGGCAATGGCACCATGCGTGAACTGCTGGGCGGCAAGGGCGCTAACCTGGCCGAAATGACCAACATTGGTCTGCCTGTACCCCAGGGCTTCACCATTTCTACCGAAGCCTGCACCCAGTACTACGAAGACGGCCGCCAGATCAACGCTGATATCGAAGCCGAGATCATGGCCAACGTTACCAAGCTGGAAGAGATCACCGGCAAGAAGTTCGGCGATAAGGAAAACCCCCTGCTGGTTTCCGTTCGCTCCGGTGCCCGCGCTTCCATGCCCGGCATGATGGATACCATCCTGAATCTGGGTCTGAACGAAGAAGTAGTTGAAGTTCTGGCTGCCAAGTCCGGCAACCCCCGTTGGGCTTACGACTGCTATCGCCGTTTCATCCAGATGTACTCCGACGTTGTTATGGAAGTCGGCAAGAAGTACTTCGAAGTCCTCATCGACGAGATGAAGGAAAAGAAGGGCGTTACTCAGGACGTTGAGCTGACCGCTGAAGACCTGAAGGAACTGGCCAACCAGTTCAAGGCCGAATACAAGGCCAAGATCGGTGCCGATTTCCCCACCGATCCCGTAGAACAGCTGATGGGCGCCGTGAAGGCCGTGTTCCGTTCTTGGGACAACCCCCGTGCCAACGTTTATCGCCGTGAAAACGATATCCCCTATTCCTGGGGTACTGCTGTTAACGTTCAGTCCATGGCCTTCGGCAACATGGGCGACGATTGCGGCACCGGCGTTGCATTTACCCGTGACCCCGCCACCGGCAAGCGTGGCCTGATGGGCGAGTTCCTGACCAATGCTCAGGGCGAAGACGTTGTTGCTGGCGTCCGTACTCCCATGCCCATCTCCGAAATGGCAGACAAGTTCCCCGCTGCTTTCGAGCAGTTCCAGAACGTTTGCAAGATCCTGGAAGACCACTACCGTGACATGCAGGATATGGAGTTCACCGTTGAGAACGGCAAGCTCTACATGCTGCAGACCCGTAACGGCAAGCGTACTGCTCCCGCCGCTCTGAAGATCGCCTGCGACCTGGTGGACGAAGGCATGATCGACGAGAAGAAGGCTGTGTCCATGATCGATCCCCGCAACCTGGACACCCTGCTGCATCCCCAGTTCGACCCCAAGGCCCTGAAGGCCGCCACCGCTATCGGCAAGGCTCTGCCCGCTTCCCCCGGCGCTGCTGCCGGCAAGATCGTCTTCACCGCTGAAGATGCCAAGGAATGGGCTGCCCGTGGCGAGAAGGTCGTTCTGGTTCGTCTGGAAACCTCTCCCGAAGATATCGAGGGCATGATGGCTGCTCAGGGCATCCTGACCGTGCGTGGCGGCATGACCTCTCACGCTGCTGTTGTTGCCCGTGGTATGGGTACCTGCTGCGTATCCGGCTGCACCGAGATCAACATGGATGAAGAAAACAAGGTCTTCACCCTGGCTGGCCAGACCTTCCACGAGGGCGATGAACTGTCCCTGGATGGCTCCACCGGCAACATCTATGCTGGCCTGATCCCCACCAAGGATGCCGAGATCGCCGGCGAGTTCGGCCGCATCATGGCTTGGGCCGATCAGTACCGCACCCTGAAGGTTCGCACCAACGCCGACTCTCCCCGTGACGCCATCAAGGCTCGCCAGCTGGGCGCCGAGGGTATCGGTCTGTGCCGTACCGAGCACATGTTCTTCGAGGAAGGCCGTATTGCTTCCTTCCGTGAGATGATTTGTGCTGACACCGTTGAAGAGCGCGAGGCTGCTCTGGCCAAGATCGAGCCCATGCAGCAGGCTGACTTTGAAGGCCTGTACGAGGCTATGGAAGAGCATCCCGTTTGCATCCGTTTCCTGGATCCCCCGCTGCATGAGTTCGTGCCCACCACTGAGGAAGACATCGCCGCTCTGGCTGCCGCTCAGGGCAAGACCGTTCAGCAGATCAAGGATATCATTGCTTCTCTGCACGAGTTCAACCCCATGATGGGTCACCGTGGCTGCCGTCTGGCCGTCACCTATCCCGAAATCGCCGCCATGCAGACCAAGGCCGTCATCAAGGCTGCCATCGCTGTGAAGGGCCGTCATCCCGAATGGAACATCGTTCCCGAGATCATGATCCCCCTGGTTGGCGACGTGAAGGAACTGAAGTATGTCAAGTCCGTTGTGGTCAAGACTGCTGACGAAGTTATCGCTGCTTCCGGCACCGAGCTGAAGTACGAAGTCGGCACCATGATCGAGATCCCCCGTGCCTGCCTGACCGCTGACGAAGTGGCCCAGGAAGCTGAGTTCTTCTGCTTCGGCACCAACGACCTGACCCAGATGACCTTCGGCTTCTCCCGTGACGACGCCGGTAAGTTCCTGAACGCCTACTATGAGGCCAAGATCTATGAGAACGATCCCTTCGCCAAGCTGGACCAGAATGGCGTTGGCAAGCTGATGGAAATGGCCATCTCCAAGGGCAAGGCCTCTGGCAAGAACCTGCACTACGGCATCTGCGGCGAGCACGGCGGCGACCCCGTCTCCGTTGAGTTCTGCCACAAGATCGGCCTGGACTATGTGTCCTGCTCTCCCTTCCGTGTGCCGATCGCCCGTCTGGCCGCCGCTCAGGCTGCTATCAAGGAATGAGGGAAAACTACCAGAAGTTCGCAAGCTTCGTAGTTACAGCGGATGACGCCCGCGAGTATCTCTACTCCCGGGACCCCAAACGCCGTGTACTGAAGTGGACCGACTTCAGGGTAGACCTGTTCATCTGAACAAACCCAGCCCCCATGACCTGCAAAGGTCATGGGGGCTTTTTGTGTTATTCGGATTTTCGATCTGCGCTTTGGCGTATGGTTTCCTGAAGGTGTTCAGCCTAATGTATTTTTGATTTTCTCGCACGCATCGTCTGTCTGCTTAAGCAGAAATTCCCCGTGACCAAGACCATCCATTATGATTTCGTCGTATTGCTGCAGATGCTTTTTCAATTCTCTATGCGACTTGAGTGCATAGGGTTCTTTACTGCCGCACCAGAGATGTACCATGAATGGCCACTGGGCAATTTCCTTGCTGGTGCGATAAGTATAATTCTGAATGAAATTGCGGTTGACAGTTTCATCTGTAGCCTGCATATACAGGGAATCGTCCAAGTCAGCCGTCATATCTTTCAGCTTGGTTCCCATCAGCTTCATCATGATATGGATGAACGCCGGGAAGCGACCTGTGTTTTTGTAACGCTTGAACATCCACGCCGTCACCTTACCAGCGATCCAGCCCTGGTGCGCCACATAGCAACCATCCATAATGGTATTGTCGATAGAGATCTCACCACGGGTCAGCAGCTCTGTCAGCAGAAGCGCCCCCTGAGAAGCGCCATACGCGCCATGGAGTCTGCCTCCATAGTTGGCCCGAACAAAGTCTTCGATCTGCCGTGCCTGATCGGCAAAGGTGGTGAAGGTACCGCTGCCCTCGTAGAAGCCATCCATGGCGGTAAAAATCAGTCGGTAATGCTCTGTGAGCGGCTTCAGCAGTTCATACTGGCTTTCCCAGTGCTGCATCATTCCGTGATTGATCAGTACAGCCGGTGCATCCTTGCGTCCGAATTCATGAAATTCCATTGTTGTCCTCCTCTTAACAGTTGATTGGTTTTGTTATGTAAAAGGGTCCGGCTTACTCAGCCGAACCCTTCTTCATCTGATGATATTGTTGCATCATGCCGGAAAAACCGGCTTCGCCGTAGGCTCCAATCAGCACGGCGTAGTTCATTGTTGTCTCCATATCGTACCTCCGGGAGATCAGCATCAGAATCGCGTGTACACGCTGCTCCACCAGTAGATGGATCAAAGGAGCATCTGCCGGATCCCCTCCCGCACGCAGAAAGAAAGCCATGAAACCTTTTTCCAGCAGTGTAACCATTTCTTCTCTGAAACCTGCCATCGGGGAATCGCCGGACTTTTCCAAAAGGATCACGGATTCCTCCGGATGGGCGTGCAGGCATCCGATGAAAGCACGGTCGTTTTCTTCGCCGGACACCGTTCCGTCGTATTCTCCCTTTGCACCTGCAATCAGAAAATTGCGCAGCTTTGCAGCCGTTTCATCCACCACGGCATGGAACAGTTCTTCCTTACTGCCAAAGAAGAAATATACTGAGCCGGTGGATACGCCTGCCGTCTGGGCGATGGTTCGCAAAGAGGCCTTCTGATATCCGCTGTGCATGAATTCCTTTTTTGCGGCATCGACTAATCGTTCCCGAACTGGGGTATCTTCACGCATTACGATATCACCTCTGCTTCATTCTAACATAACAGGTGTTAAGCTGTCAACATAGAGTACGCCCTTACTCCGTCGAAGCAAGGGCGCTTATCTCTATTCAGCTATCATGTTTTGATTCTGAACTTTGCCGTATGGTTTCCTGAAGGTGGCCTTCCTGCATATCGGCGATCCGCTTTCGCAGATCATAGAGTGCGGTGCCGATGGTATCAAAGGCAGAGGCAGCGACTTCTTCGTTGTTCTTCATGCCCAGCCGGTGAAGCGGTTCGGCATCGCCCTCGTACAGGGCCAACGCTCCTTCCGCCAGCAAGCGGATATCGGCAATGTCGTTCCCAACATTCCAGAAGTAGGTGTTGAGTGCCTTGAGCTGTTCGTTCATCACACATACACCAGCTCTGCCAAGATAATTTCTTCGGCGCAGGCGTGAAGGTTATTCATTGCGCCTACCCACGCCATCGGGTCACGGGCTTTGAGTGCCTCAGTGATCCCGTTCTGCTCCATGAGCAGAGGCATCATGGTTTCAAGGCGTTCCTCTGCCTGCTCACTGATCTCCACCAGATGCTTGTGCAGGGTTCCGGTCAGAAGCATGTTCTGGTACAGGAGCGGAAGATGCTCCTTCAGGTACTGCCTGCGCATTCTGCCGTACTTGTTGAGGGTGCCGGGTTCCACCGGAACCGTGACGTTAGGGAAGTAGTAATCGCCGCGGAGGGTGTAAGTGAGTTCACACATGAGATCGTCTCCTTTCGGTTGTCGTATGGGGATTGGATACGGGTATATCGTACTGCAATGCGGTCGAGAAGACGAATGTGTGGATTGATATTTAGAAGTAGCGATAAAATAGTAGCGACAAAAAGTAGCGATAAATAGTAGCGATAAAAGGCGACGATAAAAAGTGACGATAAAAAAGTGACGATAAAAAACCGACGATAAGAATCGGCGATAAATAATCGGCGATAAATAATCAGCGATAAGAGCCCGCAATTGTTTGACATATGACAAAGAAAAGTGTTTTCGTACTTGACATATGACAAGTGAGAAAGTACAATGAATGTGAAGAGGTGAACAGCAATGAACAGAATCATCCATGAGAAGCAGGATATGACCTATCTGTCCTGGTCGAAGATCCGCAATTCATCCGGTACTGCCGGTTCTTTTCTGAAGGCTTACTCCATGCTGGGTGGTAAGAAAACCTACTATAAGCTCTCTAACTTTGATCAGATGGGCGGCATCATCGGTCACGAATGCGTCAATGAGATCATTGTGGACCGGCTGCTGGATATTCTGGGTATCCCCCATCTTCACTATCAGCTGATCCATGCGGATGTGCTCATTGCCGGGAAAACCCATGAGGTCTATCTCTGCGCATCTGAGGATTTCAAGCAGCGGGGCGAAAGCAAGCTGGCGCTGGATGCCTATTGGGATATCGAGCATCAGGAGGGCGAGTCCGCTTTGGACTTCTGCATCCGCAGCGGCTGGGAAGAGTATATCTATCAGATGCTGGTGGTTGACTTCCTGATTCTGAATCGTGACCGGCACGGCGCGAACATCGAGGTGTTGCGGAACAGCCGTAAGAAGACCATCCATCTGGCCCCGCTTTTCGATCACGGTCTGTCTCTGCTGTTCAATTGCCGGGATGATGCTGCTGTAGAAGCCTACGATGTGATGGCTGATAAGCGGGTCAACAACTATATCGGATCAGGCTCTACATGGGAAAATCTGAAGCTGATCCCGAAAGGGAAGGAGCCGCAGCTGAATCCTCTGAAGGAATCTGACAAGGCCATTTTGCTGAACGGTCTGGACGGTATCATCTCTCAGGCGTTACAGGATAAGATCTGGGAGATGATCTGGAGAAGGTGGTGTGCGTATGAAGATCTTTGCCATTCGAGATGAATCTGCTGCTGATCAGATCGATCTTGCTTACCTGCTTTACTATGAGATGGAGAAGCGATTCTATATCGAGCTGCCCGAAAATGCAGATCCATGGGAAACGCCGCTGCTTCTGTCCTCTTTCGTGAAGAACGGCGAGACTTCCATCAACTCCTATTGGAGCAAGATGTGGGTGCAGCAGCGCATTGTTCCCACAGATCGTCAGAACCTTGGACAGGTGCTCAAGGACAACAACCTGAAAGAGTACGATGAGTTTGGCCTGCTGATGCTTTCCATGGGACGGTGTGCGCAGGATGATTACTACCTTGTGCCCATTGAAGAAACGCAGCTTCCCGACAACATCCGGAAGCGTTTTGCTAAGTTGATCGAGGATGTAGTTCCTCTTGATGACTATTCGCTGCTGGTGTTCTTCAGGGATGGTACAGTAAAGAAGTGCAGCATTAAAGAACGCTACGAAGATGCAGCGTCATTTCAGGTGCTGTTCCGGAACGAGGATTACTTCTATGCCGTCAATCTCCAACCAGGAGGCCATGGCGTGGAGTGGGACGTGAACCTGAGCGTTAGCGCAGCCACCCTGTACCGCATCGGCAAGAAGGTGCCCCTGAGTGTTTCTGACTTCCGGAACTTCGTTGTGCATCGTGTTGTGAATGTGGCTGAAGCTGCGGAGATCTTGGGCTGCAGCAGGCAGAATATTGATTATTTGACAAAGGCGGGGAAGCTGCATCCTATTAAGCGTTCGGGGAAGGATACGCTGTATTTGAAGAGTGAGATTTTGAAGCGGAATTGGCAGTGAGCGCTTTTTGCCCACTTAGTTCCGCTATCACATGTAAAAAAACTTTTGAGCAGAACAATACCCTTGCATTATCGCAAGGGCATTGTTGTTTACTTTTTTTCGACAACCTTTTGCCTGATTTTTCCCATGTGCCGAGGCGTGATACAATCTACTAAATCATCGTGCATTACGTTCTTCGCCCCATGAATATAGTCAAGGAAATTACGCTCACCGTAAGAAGACCTAACCGGTATTTGTCGCTCCTTTCGGTAATACACGCTTCCTTTTACGCTATACCTTTTATACAGCTTGGCACCACTTGCTCGTGTACCTTTTGAAGTCAAGCCCTCGTTCTTTGCAATGGTACGGGCCTTCCTATATGCCCGGTTATAATACTTAGAGATCGTCTTATCGCGTAGACGAATGTGCTCCCCGTCAAAAGCGAAACCAAGGAATTCCAGAATATTCTTCCCATTGGACTGGACTTCGTCAACCACGTTCGTACAGTTTTCCAGTTTCTGGTTCTCAAAATGAAAAAATTTGGTTTTATCTTCCTTTAATTCAATGTTGCCTGCTGCACTGATGAAACCCTGAATGTTATCGAAATGATCGCGGAAATCTACAGGCGATGCATTAGGAATCACCAGAATAAAGTCATCGCTGTAACGCATGTAGAAACCATTATGGCCTAATGCGTAATCGTTAATCTCCTTATCAGCCTTCAGCATATAGACATTCGCCAGTACTGCGCTGATGGGTGAACCTTGCGGCACGCCTTTGTTCTCAGTGAACTGCACCCCACTTGTTATTCAGTATACCATACTGTCTAACAAATGGGGTGCAGTTCAAAAGTCATGGGGGCTTTTCATTGCTCTTGTGGCAAAATCGTGAAGAAGTGCTGATCTGGTGGGGATTCCGTTGGATTTGTTTTTGTCAGAAAGGCATAGTCTGGGTTTGTAGGGTGGCTACGCTTGCAATGCGGCATTTTCTGTGATATGCTCTCGGTGTCGGCCCAAAGGTTGACGGTATTTGAAAAAAATAGCATATGATACGTCCGGCTTATGCCGGGCGTTTCGCTGTTTTTGGGCAATGTGAAAAATTTTTCAGGGAGGTAAAAAACATGGGGGAGATCATCCGTAAAAATCTGAACGAAGACTTTGCAGAGGAGTGCGCATATTCCGAAGTGGTAGCCGCAGGAGATTGGGTTTTCCTTACATTTTGCGTGGGCAATATGGGCGGTACGGTGGAGGAACAGGTTCATGGCGCACTGGATAACATGGAGGAACGGCTTGCGTTGGTAGGCCTCGGCCTTGAACATGTGGTCAAGGTGGATGTACTGATGCGGGATCCATGGCAGATTCCCGCCATGGAGAAGGTGTTCAAGGAACGCTTCGAGGGCCGATATCCCGCACGGAAAACCATCGCCACTGAGTTTGCCCACAAGGGTGGCGCAGATGGGCTGCATGTGCAGATGGATGCGGTGGCTTACAGGGGATGGATGGAATGAATGGTAAATTGGTCAGAGATAAGATCCCCTCAATTATGGAAGCGAACGGACAGCAGGCTGATATCAGGATTTTGGGGGAAGCAGAATACATGCGGGCTCTTCAAGAAAAGCTGAAGGAAGAAGTAAGGGAATATCTGGAAGACAGAACCCTGGAGGAACTGGCGGATATATTGGAAGTGGTTTACGCACTCGCTGCGGCTGAGGGATACACAAAAGAGGATTTGCATCAGGCCTGCCAACAGAAGCGTGAAAAGCGAGGTGGCTTTGCGGAGCGCATTTATTTGGCGGGAACAAGAGAAAAGGCATGAATGGCAAAGGAGCTGCTGTTGAATGCGCAGCAGCTCCTTCTCAGCCTGGCTGATACAGCGCTCCGTTTGCCGATGCTCTGCTCAGAAGCGAAACAATGGTCAAAGGAAGATCAAACCAGTTCCATCAGCTTTTTTAAAAAAGCTTCTTCGCCCCAGGTGTTCAGCTTGAAGAACACCGCCTGGCTGCCGCCGGAGGTGATGGCGGAAACATGTACCGGCGAATTGCCGCTTTGGAAGAGGGTAACACTCATGCTGACACGGTTGCTTCCTGCATAGCTGTACCGTTCAAAAACACGCACGCTGCAACGGGCCTCGCCGATTTGGAAGTCGGAGGAATCTTCAAGGGAGGCGGACATGCTGCCCCTGAGAATACCGGTTTCGATTCGGGCCAGCAGTGTGGTGAAGTCTTCATTGACCGTTTTTTCATATTTAGCCATGAGGAGCGCTCCTTTTGTTTTTTTCTTTGGCATAGGCTAATGTCTGGACGAGGGCGGTGGACTTATCCACCCCGGCAAGCTGCAGATTGTGGGCGTAAGCCAGCAGATCGGAAAAGGTCTTGTCAGGCTTCATCCCTGCGGCGATCAGGTCCTGTCCGGTTACGCCGGGCCGGCTCATGTAGTCCCGGTAGGTTTCAAGGCGTTGCCGCAGAAAAACGGCGGCATCTTTCGGCTCTTCCCTGGGCAGTTTGCCGCCCATGTCGGCGAGGGAAAGCAGGATAAGGTCATCAGGCTCCACAGCCAAATCGAAAAGCCGGTTGGTGGCCTTGGTGGACGAGTTCTGCCGAAACAACGCACCAGGGCGCATATGCAGCTCCACCATGTTGGGCACATATTTTAGCAGCAGGTTTTCCCCTGTGAGCCGCTGAAGAAATTTTTCTGCCACAGCCCTGCCGGCTGTCTCGTGCCCAAAGGAACGAATCACTCCATCGATGACCTGGGTACAGCTGACTTTTCCAAAATCGTGGCAAAGTGCAGAAAGCATCAGCCCCAGCGGATTTCTGGCCTGAGAGCGGTAGCTGGCAGCCACATCCAGCACCATCATGGTGTGGTCCCATACATCGCCCTCTGCGTGATAGACCGGGTTTTGCTCGATGCCAATGAGGGCTTTCACCTCGGGCAGCCATACTTCAAGCTGGCCCATTTTGCGCAGGGCTTCAAAGAAAACAGAGGGACACTCTGCTTTGAGCAGCCCTTTTTTCATTTCTTCCATGACCCTTTCCCGGGGAAGAGCAGCAATATCGATGCCGCTGCAAAGCTGCAGGGTTTCTTCTGCGATGGTAAAGCTGAGCCGGGCGGAAAACTGCGCAGCACGCAGCACCCGCAGTGGGTCTTCCGGGAAGGAATGATCGTCCACATGGCGGAGGATGCCTTTTTCCAAATCCGCCACACCGCCGAAATGGTCGATGATCTGGCCGGTGAGCACATCCTCCAGAATGGCGTTAACGGTGAAATCCCGGCGCATGGCTGCTTTTTCCGTGCCGATGAAGGGATCCACATCGATGGCAAAATCCCTGTGGCCACGGCCGGTGGCGGTTTCCCGGCGAGGCATGGCGATATCCAGCTCGTAGCCCTTCAGACCATATACACCAAAGCTTTTTCCCATTTCCAGCCGCTGGCCCAGGGTATCCAGAATGCTTTCCAATTGGCTTGGAAAAAGGCCGTGCACTTCCACGTCCACATCCTTGCTATCTGCATGCAGAAGACGGCTGCGCACATATCCGCCTACATAGTAAGCTCTGCCGCCGGCGTTTTTTACTTTTTCGGCCAGCCTGCGGGCCATGGAAACAGTCTCTTCGTAAGTCATCATAGGAAAATCGCCTCCTGCCAAGGAAAACTGGATCAGTCCAGTTTTTCAATGGGGAAATACAGGTAATCGTTGCCGTTTGCAGGGGAATGGAAATCGTGGACGGCGCCAGCCAGGGAAAGACCACGTTTTTCAAGCTCTGCAAGCATGGCAGGAAATGCGCCGTCTTCGTTTTCGCAAACCAGGTAACGGTAACCGGGTACTGTCCATTTCGTCCAGCCCTCGGGGGCTGTGGCATCGTCCCGGCATTCCACGCCTGCAAGGTAGAGACCTTCGGTGAAGCCGTTTTCCCAGGGCATGAAGGAACGGCTGAAATCGCTCATGGCACCGAAAATGCCGCAAAGATTGCCGTTGTCATCATATTTTGCAAGAGAAGCCACCTCTCCGAAATGGCCGTTTGCATCGTCCCAGAGCCGGCCGATGAAACCCTGGCCCTCCAGAGTAGAGCCTTCCTTGCCGATAATGCTGAAGCTCTTCTTGGTAAGTTCGGTGATATGCATAAATAGCCAGCTCCCTTTTTTACATGATTCACGTCGATATTTTATCACAAAACATTTTCCGGTTACAAGCAGAGAAACGGATGCGGCGTAGACGGCTGTATGAAATGCATAAGAAATACAAAGCGCAAAGGAAGACGAAGCGTGCAAAAAAGTCAATCAGTGCAACAAAAATACCGCTTTTGGCGACGGTTGATGCCCACCTTGACGAATCATCGCCTTGGGTATAAAATGCATACAATTCATCCGCAATGAGGCGGTTGGAAATTAGTACGGTAGTATTGTAGGAGGAATTACCATGAAAAAGACAATTGCATTGCTTCTTGCTATCCTTATGCTGGGCCTTGGTACAGCTGCGGCTCAGGCTGCGCCTTATCAGGTCGGCATTTGCCAGCTGGTGGCCCATCCTGCTCTGGATCTTGCCACGCAGGGCTTCATGGATGCACTGACTGCTGAACTGGGCGAAGAAAACGTACAGTTCAACCTGCAGAACGCTGCTGGCGACAGCGCAACCTGTGCCACCATCATGAATACCTTCGTAAACGACGAAGTGGATCTGATTATGGCCAACGCCACCCCCGCCCTGCTGGCCGCTTATTCTGCAACCGCAGATATCCCGATCCTGGGCACTTCCATCACCGAATACGGCGTAGCTCTCGGTCTGGACGATTTTGAAGGCACCGTAGGCGGCAACGTTTCCGGCACCAGCGACCTGGCTCCCCTGGATCAGCAGGCTGCCATGATCAAGGAACTGTTCCCCGAAGCCAAGAAGGTCGGCCTTCTGTACTGCTCCGCTGAACCCAACAGCATCTACCAGGTGGAAACCGTGAAGGGCTATCTGGAAGAAATGGGCTACGAGTGCGAGTTCTACGCCTTTGCCGACAGCAACGACGTTTACGCCGTTACCCAGGTGGCTGCCGATAATTCCGACGTTATCTACCTGCCCACCGATAACACTGTGGCCGCCAACACCGAGATCATCTACAACGTGCTGATTCCCGCAGGCGTTCCCGCCGTGGCTGGCGAAGAAGGCATCTGCTCCGGTTGCGGCGTTGCCACCCTGTCCATCAGCTACTACGATCTGGGCGTGATGACCGGCAAGATGGCTGCTCAGGTGCTCAAGGGCGAGGCCGATATTTCCACCATGCCTATCGCTTATGTGGAGAACTTCACCCCCAAGTACAATGTTGAGATCTGCCAGGAACTGAATGTGACGGTTCCGGAAAACTATCTTCCCATCGAGAACTGATCAAACTTGTGTATCTGAGAAGCGTTGGGGCTTGGGCGACATACGTCGCCCCGGCCCCGCCTTTTCATGAAGGAAAAAACATCATCAGCCCCGGTTTAGGCGGGGATACGGAGGAAACCAAATGACAAGCTTGCTTAACGCTTTGCCCGGCTCCATTTCTCAGGGCCTGATCTGGGGCATCATGGCCATCGGCGTATACATTACTTACCGGCTGCTGGATGTGGCCGACCTTACTGTGGATGGATCTTTCTGCACCGGCGGCGCCATGTGCGCCGTAACCCTTGCCAATGGCAAGGACTGGCTGGGGGCGATCTTCGGTGCGGAAACCGTGGAAGCCTGGGCCGCCTCCTTTAACCTGAACATTGTTATTCTGATCATGGCGGTGCTGTTTGCATTCATGGCTGGCCTGCTGGCAGGCATGTGCACTGGACTTCTGCATACTGCATGCGGCATACCTGCCATTCTGGCTGGTATCCTGACCCAGCTGGGCTTGTGGTCCGTGAACCTTGTCACCATTCTGGACAAGAAGGCCAGCCTTGCCATCAACGTCCGCAAGATGGATCTGCTGGTGGCTCTGGGCTACATCAAGGATGTGGAAAATGGAAAGCGCTGGTTTATTCAGCACCCGATCTTTGTGGCAGGTATCTTCACCATTGTGATTATCGGCATTTTGTACTGGTTCTTTGGTACGGAACTGGGTTCTTCTATCCGTGCTACCGGTGCAAACCGTGCCATGGCCCGGGCGCAGGGCATCAATACCAACAAGAACACTGTGCTGGGCCTGATGCTTTCCAACGGACTGGTGGCCCTCTCCGGTGCGCTGCTTGCCCAGTATCAGGGCTTTGCGGAAATCAACATGGGCCGTGGCGCTATTGTTATCGGCCTTGCTGCGGTCATCATCGGCGAAGTTGTATTCGGCAAGCTGTTCCGTAACTTTGGTCTGAAACTGCTGGCGGTTTCCATTGGCGCTGTGATCTACTACATCGTCATTCAGGCGGTTATCAGCCTCAGCGGCATCGATTCCAACTACCTCAAATTGCTTACCGCCATTATCGTTGCGTTCTTCCTTGCGGTTCCCTACTGGAAGGGCAAGTACTTTACCAAACCCGTGAAGCGTGGAGGTGCCCAAAATGCTTGAGATCACCAATATTTCCAAAACCTTCAATCCGGGCACGGTAAACGAAAAAGTGGCCCTGAATGGCGTAAGCCTCAAACTGGAGGAAGGCGATTTCGTTACCGTGATCGGCGGTAACGGCGCTGGCAAATCCACCTTGCTCAATGCAGTGGCCGGCACCTGGCCTGTGGACGAAGGCTCCATCGTGATCGGCGGAGTGAACGTAACCCGCATGGCCGAGCACAAGCGTGCAAAGTACATCGGCAGGGTATTCCAGGATCCTATGCTGGGCACTGCCGCTACTATGCAGATCGAAGAAAACCTGGCCCTTGCCAAGCGTCGTGGCCAGAAACGCACCCTGAAGGTTGGCATTACCGCTGCGGAGCGGCAGGAATACAAGGAACTTCTGGAAAGCCTGGGTTTGGGCCTGGAAAGTCGCCTCACTGCCAAAGTGGGTCTTTTGTCCGGCGGTCAGCGTCAGGCGCTGACGCTGCTGATGGCGACGCTGCAAAAGCCCAAGCTTCTGCTCCTGGACGAGCATACCGCCGCTCTTGACCCCAAAACCGCTGCCAAGGTGCTGGAGGCAACCGAGCGCATCGTTCAGAAAGATCAGCTGACCACGCTGATGATCACCCATAACATGAAGGATGCTATTGCTCATGGCAACAGACTCATCATGATGCACGAAGGCCGCATCGCCGTGGATGTTTCTGGCGAGGAGAAGAAGAAACTTACCGTGGAAGACCTTCTGCAGCTGTTTGAAAAGGCCAGTGGTCAGGAAATGGCCAATGACCGTATGCTTTTGGCATAAGAATGAAAAGCTAATCACGCCACCCCTTTGCTTGTTGCAGCGGGGTGGCGTGTTTCAAAAAAACGGCGGAAGGCCGGAGGTGGTAGAATGGATTTGGCGTTGATACTGGGCAAGCAGCTTCTGTCCATGTTTATCATGATTGCAGTGGGGTATTTACTGGTCAAACTGGGCCTTTTACGCCCTTCGGACAGCAAACCCCTTTCTATCCTCATCATCTATGTGATCTCGCCCTGTGTGGTGTTTTCTTCCTTCCAGCAGCAGTTTCAGCCGGAGATCCTCAAGGGACTGCTGATGGGCGTTGTGTGCGCTGCGGCTTTCCATCTGCTGTTTTATCTGGTGGGTCACGCCCTGCGCAAACCCCTGAAGCTTACGGTGGTGGACAGGGCTTCCATCATGTACGTCAACGCAGGCAATCTCATCATCCCGTTGGTGGCCGCATCCCTGGGCAATGAATGGGTGGTGTACACTACCGCCTATGTGCTGGTATTCCTCCCCCTGATGTGGGGCCATGGATATTCGATCCTGGGCGGGCAGAACAATGTTCAGGTGCGCAAGGTCATCACCAACCCGAACATTATTGCCATATTGCTGGGGCTGTTGTTTTTCCTTGCCGGATGGAGACTGCCTGAAATCCTGGGCAATACGGTGAATACCTTCGGCGGCATGATCGCCCCGGTTAATATGCTGATGCTGGGCGTGATGATGGCGGGCAGCGACATGAAAAAGCTTTTTACCATAAAGCGTGCATATATTGTTTGCTTTGTACGGCTGATCCTCTGCCCGGCGCTGTCTATTTTGCTGATCAAGGTGACGGGCGTTGCCGGGCTGCTGCCCATGGGCAAGAACATTCTGCTGGTGAGCATTCTGGCGGCCGCAGCCCCCAGTGCAGCCAATGCGGTGCAGATCGCACAACTCTTTGACCGGGACGCAGATTACGCCGCCACCATCAACATTCTCACCTGCCTTTTCTGCGCTGTAACCATTCCGCTGATGGCGTGGCTGTATCAGGCGATCGTGTAAGGAAATCCTGAGCTTTTTTGTTGCATTTTTTCTCAAAACAAGATATGATTACTGTGATTTATTCTGCAGATTTGGAGGGAATTCCACTTGCACGAGGAACGGCTTTCCCATATTCGGAATTTTTGTATCATCGCCCATATTGACCATGGCAAGAGCACGCTGGCAGACCGCCTTCTGGAAATGACCGGAGTATTTGAGCAGCGCCAGATGGTAGAGCAGATTCTGGACTCCATGGAGTTGGAGCGGGAGCGTGGTATTACCATCAAGAGCAAGGCCGTGCGCATGAATTACAAGGCCAAGGATGGCGAAACCTATACCCTGAACCTGATTGATACCCCTGGCCATGTGGACTTCAGCTACGAAGTAAGCCGTGCTTTGGCTGCATGCGAGGGTGCCCTCCTGGTGGTGGACTCCACTCAGGGCATTGAGGCGCAGACCCTCGCCAATGTGTACATGGCTCTGGAGCATGACCTGGAAACTGTGCCCGTCATCAATAAGATCGATCTTGCCAGCGCACGCCCGGAAGAGGTGAAAGCTGAGATCGAAGATGTGATCGGCCTTGACGCCAGCGAAGCTCCGCTGATTTCTGCCAAGACCGGCCTCAACTGCGGCGATGTGCTGGAAGCCATAGTCAAGAACATTCCCGCCCCCGAGGGCGATGCAGATGCACCCTTGCAGGCGTTGATTTTCGATGCTTTTTATGACAATTATCGGGGCGCCATCTGCTTTGTGCGTATCAAGCAGGGCACTGTGAAGCCGGGCATGCGCATGCGCCTGATGCAGACGGGCAGCGAATTTGATATTGTGGAAGTGGGTACCTTTAACCCTGGCTACAACAGCTGTGCCGAGCTGCTGCCCGGCGACGTGGGCTACATTGCCGCCTCCATCAAGGACGTGGCCGATACCCGTGTGGGCGATACCATCACCGATGCAGCCCGCCCTGCTGCCGAGCCCCTGCCCGGCTACCGCAAAGTAACGCCCATGGTGTTCTGCGGTATTTATCCTGCCGACGGTGCTGACTATGACAACCTGAAGGAAGCACTGGAAAAACTCCGCATGAACGACGCTTCCCTGACCTTCGATCCGGAAACTTCCGTGGCGCTGGGTTACGGCTTCCGCTGCGGATTCCTGGGCCTGTTGCATATGGAGATCATCCAGCAGCGGCTGGAACGTGAGTTTGATCTGGATCTGGTCACTACCGCCCCCAGCGTAATCTATCATGTATACAAGCTGGATGGTTCCATGGTGGAGATCGATAACCCCTCCAATCTGCCCCCCGTAGGCGAGATTGAACACATGGAAGAACCTTACGTTACCGCAACCATCTACACCCCTCAGGAATTTGTGGGCGCCATGATGGATATCTCTGTGGATAAGCGTGGCGTTTTCATCGATATGCAGTATGAAGGCAGCCGTGTAAAGCTGATCTACGAGATTCCCCTCAACGAGATCATCTATGAATTCTTCGATCAGGTCAAGAGCCGCAGCCGTGGTTATGCCAGCTTTGATTATGAGCTGCACGGATACCGGCCCAGCGAACTTGTGAAGATGGATATCCTCCTCAACGGCGATATCTGCGACGCATTTTCCATCATTGTCCATAAGGACAAGGCATACGCCCGGGGCCGCAGCATTGCTGAAAAGCTCAAGGAAGTTATTCCGCGCCAGCTGTTTGAAATTCCTATCCAGGCAGCCATCGGCGGCAAGGTTATCGCCCGTGAAACCGTCAAGGCCATGCGCAAGGATGTTCTGGCCAAGTGCTACGGCGGTGACATTACCCGTAAGAAAAAGCTGCTGGAGAAGCAGAAGGAAGGCAAACGCCGCATGCGCCAGTTCGGTACGGTGGAAGTGCCCAGCGAGGCATTCCTTGCAGTGCTGAAAATGGATGACAAATAAGGGGGATGCCCATGAACCGGATGCAGGAAACTGCGGTGGTGGAAAAGGAATACGCCACATCCGGCGCACTGGATATTCGCCGCAGTTTGCATGTGAAGTACAGCACCAATCAGGAGGATTTTCACCGTTGGGTATTGCGCCAGTACGCTTTTGCGCCGGATATGCGCATTCTGGAACTGGGTTGCGGTACGGCAGAAGCGTGGAAAGATGCAGATTTTGTACAGAACGTGCTTCCGGAAAAGGCGCAGCTCATTCTAAGCGACTTTTCCCCGGGGATGCTGGAAACAGCGCAGAAAAATGTACAAAAGAAAAACAATGTTTCCTTCCGGCAGATTGATATTCAGCAGATCCCTTATGAGGACGGAGTTTTTGATGCAGTCATTGCCAATATGATGCTCTACCATGTGCCAGACCTTCCCAAAGCCCTTTCGGAAGTGAGACGGGTGCTGAAGCCCGGAGGAATCTTCTATTGTGCTACCTTTGGCGAGAACGGGCTTATGGGCTGGTTGTGCGATGCGCTGGGCCTTGACCGGGGAAAAGAACAGCAGAACTCCTTCAGCCTTCAGAATGGCAAAGCAAGCCTGACGCAGTATTTTTCCCGGGTGGAAATGCGTGTCCGGGAGGATGGACTGGCGGTTACCTCCACGGAGGATCTGGTGGATTATGTGCTTTCCACCGCTGCATTTTCGGATGTGAAGAACCGCCAACGGCAGGAAATATACCGCCTTCTTGACCGTTTCAAAGTGGATGGTGTCATCCATATTCCCAAAGAATACGGCATGTTTGTGTGCCGGGTCTGAAAACTGCGATTTTTGTATGTTTGCAGGCGAAAATGCTCTTGACAAAACATCAAGGCAATCGTATAATACAAAATGGTCACGCCATCAAGGAGGATGCTATGGAGCTGGATGTTTCAAAAGCGTTTGTAACGCCTGCCGAAGCCTTTCCCTTTGAGGCAACGGTAACTTTGCCCCCTCAGAAGGTAGTGGGGGAAACGGTAACCTTCGATCCTGTGGAGCTCAGCGGTACTTACTGCATGTATGAGGATAATGTCATACGGCTGGAAGGCGAGCTTCATACGGTGGCTCACGGTGAATGCGCACTGTGCATGCAGCCTGCGCAGGAGGAAGTGAGCGTATCCTTTGCGGAAACCTTCCGCAGGGATGCAGATGAACTGGAAGGCGACAGTTTCCGCTACGAGGGAAAAAAGCTGCCGCTTGACCACATGACGCTTACGCTGGCCATGCTGGAGCTGCCCATGCGCTTTGAGTGCAAGGACGGCTGCGAAGGCAGCGCTGAATTGCAAGCGTGGAAAACGAACAACCCCGTAAGTTCGAACGACGAGGGAGCACCCACTCAGCACCCCTTCGAAGCGTTACGGAGCTTGCTAAACGAAGAGCCTGAGCAGTAAGCTCGGGCAAGCCACCCCAAACAGGCGGTGGTTCAGGACGATCGAGGAGGTGTAACAATGGCTCTTCCCAAGGGAAAAGTATCCAAGGCTCGTGGTCGCAGCCGTCGTGCAAACTGGAAGCTGAGCCTGCCCGGCATCGTTGAGTGCCCGCAGTGCCACGAAAAGAAGCTCGCCCACCGTGTATGCAAGCATTGCGGATATTATAACGGCGTGCAGGTCATCGACATGACCGAAAAGAAGGAAAACGCCTGATCTTCTCCTTCTTAATTGCATTGACATAATGGCTGCCCGGTGTTTCCTGGCAGCCTTGTGCCATATCCCGAAGAACAAGAGGAGTACCTCTGTGGCCGCCTTAGAGAGAACGGTTCGTCGGCTGAAAGACCGTTTGGATGGGCTGCAGGGGGAAGGTCGCTTGGGAGGGTGTCCGGTGAATGCCTGTGCATAGCCGGGCCGTGTTTCGCACGTTACAGCGATAACGAGGCAACCCTCCCGGTTGCGAATTAAGGTGGTACCACGGAGTCGCTCCGTCCTTTTCCGAAGGACAGGAGCGGCTTTTTGGTTTGATGAAGTTTTGCCGGAAGGCTCATAAAGGAGGTGACCCGCATGCGTCGGGAAAATCGTTCCGGCCGTAGTGTCGGCACAGAAAAAGCAGCCCTGCGTCCGGCGGGTATCGCCGGCTGAAATCAAACCATATACAATAAAACGGAGGAAAATAACCATGTCTGAAATTCAGAAGGAATTTGCTATGGAGAAAGTGTACAGCCCTCAGCAGATCGAGGATAAGCTGTACAAAATGTGGGAGGAAAGCGGTGCATTCATCGCAAAGCGTGAGGAAGGCAAGAAGCCCTTCACCATCGTAATGCCCCCGCCCAACATCACCGGTCAGCTGCACATGGGCCACGCCATGGACTGCCTTTTGCAGGATGCGCCCATCCGCTATCACCGCATGAAGGGCGACCCCACCCTGTGGCTGCCCGGCACCGACCATGCTGCCATCGCCACCGAAGTGAAGATTGTGGAAGCCATGGCCAAGGAAGGCCTCACCAAGGAAAGCCTGGGCCGTGAAGGTTTCCTTAAGCGTGCCTGGGAGTGGAAGAAGGAATACGGCGGCCGCATCGTAACCCAGCAGCGCCGCATGGGCATCAGCTGCGACTGGAGCCGTGAACGCTTCACCATGGATGAAGGCTGCTCCAAGGCCGTGCGTGAAACTTTCTGCCGCCTGTACGAAAAGGGCCTGATCTATCGTGGCAACCGCCTCATCAACTGGTGCCCCGATTGCCAGTCCGCTATTTCCGACGCTGAGGTAGAGCATAAGGAAATGGAAGGCAACTTCTGGCATCTGCTGTACCCGGTAAAGGAAACCGGCGAAATGCTGGAGCTTGCCACCACCCGTCCCGAAACCATGCTGGGCGACACCGCCGTGGCCATCAACCCCAAGGATGAGCGCTATGCCCACCTGCACGGTTGCCATGTGATGCTGCCCCTCATCAACAAGGAAATCCCCATCGTGTGCGACGAGCACGCTGATATGGAAAAGGGTACCGGCGTTGTGAAGATCACCCCTGCCCACGACCCCAATGACTACGAAGTGGGCCAGCGTCACAACCTGCCCATCGTGCGTGTGTTCACTTATGACGGCCACATGACCGGCGCTGATGATAAGGCTGCCGCAGATGAACTGCTGGCTTCCGGAAAGGCCACCAAGAACGAGCCTGAAGTGCTGGATTGCGGCAAGTACGCAGGCATGACCACCGCCGAAGCCCGCAAGGCCATCGTGGCCGATATGACCGAGCTGGGCCTGCTCAAGTCCATCGAGCCCATCAAGCATGAAGTGGGCGTGTGCTACCGCCATTCCAAGACCGTGATCGAGCCCATGGTGTCCAAGCAGTGGTTCGTGGATATGAAGCCCCTGGCCAAGCCCGCCATCGAGGCTGTAAAGAGCGGAAAGACCCAGTTTGTGCCGGAGCGTTTTTCCAAACAGTACATGAACTGGATGGAGAATATCCGTGACTGGTGCATCAGCCGCCAGCTGTGGTGGGGCCATCGCATTCCTGTGTGGTACTGCGACGACTGCGGCGAAATGATGGTTCTCCGTGAGGATCCCTGCTGCTGCTCCAAGTGCGGCAGCAAGAACATCCACCAGGACGAAGATGTGCTGGACACCTGGTTCTCCTCTGCCCTCTGGCCCTTCTCTACCCTGGGCTGGCCTGATCAAACCGAGGATCTGAAGTATTTCTATCCTACCGATGTGCTGGTGACCGGCTATGACATCATCACCTTCTGGGTAAGCCGTATGATCACCTGCGGCGTGGAGGAAATGGGGGAGACTCCCTTCCACACCGTGCTGATCCATGGCCTTGTGCGTGACGAGCAGGGCCGCAAGATGTCCAAGAGCCTGGGCAATGGCGTGGATCCGCTGGAAATCGTTGAAAAATACGGTGCCGACGCTCTGCGTTTCTCTCTTGCCATGGGTGTAAGCCCCGGAAACGACACCCGTTATTCCGACGAAAAGGTGGAAAGCGCCCGTAACTTTGCCAACAAGATCTGGAACGCCAGCCGTTTCGTGCTGATGAACACCCAGACCCGTGAAGAAATCGACCCCGCAAAGCTTCAGCTGCCCGATCAGTGGATCCTGAGCCGCCTGAACAAGGTGATCGCTGAAGTGAGCGCCCATATGGAAGACGGCGATTTCGGCATTGCTGCCCAGAATATCTACGATTTTGCCTGGAGCGAATTCTGCGATTGGTACATCGAGCTCAGCAAGGGCCGCCTTATGGGCGAGGATGAGGAGCAGAAGAAAAACGTGCGTGGCGTGCTGACCTACACTCTGGAAGGCATCCTGAAGCTGCTGCATCCCTTCATGCCCTTCCTGACCGAGGAAGTGTACCAGTATCTGCCCGGTCACGATGGCATGCTGATCCTGGCAAAGTGGCCCGAAGTGAAGGCAGAATACGATTTTGCCACCGAAGAGCGCCAGATGGAAGGCCTGATGGAGATCATCCGCGCCATCCGCAACCTGCGTGCTGAAATGAACGTGCAGGCCGGCAAGCGCACTCACATTGTGCTGATCCCCGAAGCTGGCTGGGAAGATACCCTCGCCATGGCCGAGCCTTATCTTCAGCGCCTGGCCTACGCCAGCGATGCAGTGCTGGGTGGCAAGGATGCCCTCAGCGGCGAGAAAGTAGTCAGCGCTATCTGCGCCGCCGGTGAAATCCGCATTCCTCTGGGCGATCTGGTGGATATCGAAAAGGAAATCGCCCGTCTGGAAAAGGAAAAGAAGAACCTGGAAAACGAGATCGCCCGTGCAAACGGCAAGCTCAATAACCCCGGCTTCCTCGGCAAAGCTCCCGCCCATCTGGTGGAGCAGGAAAAGGAAAAGCTGAAGGTGAACGAAACCATGCTGGCTAACCTTGAGCAGCGCATCAAGGAACTGGCAAAAGGCTGAGTGTAATACCGTCCCTCTGCGTTTTTATAGAAAAGGCGCAGAGGGAACGGCTTTTTCGCAGTTTGGCCCCACATTTCCCTGAAGGAAAGGATGAGCTTCCATGCAGATTTTGCTTGGCACCACCAATCCAGCCAAGGTGCGCATGTTTGAAAAGTGGTTTCAGGGGTACGATGTAAGCTTTGTTACTCCAAGAGATCTGAATATCGAAGCGGAACCCGTGGAAAACGGTGCAGATCCCCGGGAAAACGCCCGGCTGAAGGCGGAATTTTACGGCCGGTATGCGGATTATGTGATCTGCAATGATTCGGGGCTGTATTTTGCTGCTTTGCCGCTGGAAGATCCCCGGCAGCCCGGGCTGCACATCCGTACGCCCCAGGGAAAAAGACTGGATGACGATGAAATGATCGCCTATTACAGCAGTCTTATCGGGCAGCTGGGTGGCAAAGTCAAGGCCTTCTATCTGGATGGCTTTGCACTGAAAACACCTGCCGGTACGCTGACCTATCTGGATACCATGGAGGAAGCGGAAAAGAAGGCCTTTTGCATGGTGGCGGAGCCTTATCCCGTGCGCAGGCCCGGCTGGCCCCTGGATTCCCTGTCCCTGATGCCGGATGGCGAAACGCCTTTCCTTCAAAAGGACAAACCCAAGGAAATGTTTAAGCTTTCCACCGATAAAAAGACCAATCCCTGGCTGCCCTTCCTGCTGGAGGGGCTGGGTCTTGAAAAGCAGGGATAATGCCATGGAGGATGCAATGGAAGTAAACTTTCACCATATTCCGGTACTCTTTGACGAAGTGATGGAATGGATAGAGCCTGCTCCGGAAGGGGTCTATGCGGACGGAACCCTTGGGGGTGGAGGCCACAGCGAAGGCATTCTGCGCCTTTCTGGAGGCAAGGCCCGCCTCTTCGGCATCGACCGGGACGAGGAAGCCATTGCGGCCGCCTCTCATCGGTTGAGGGATTATCCCGGTTTTCAGGCCATTCACGGAAATTTTCACGATGCGAAGGAATTGCTGACGGCTGCCGGAACGCCCCCCCTGAACGGGGCGCTGCTGGATCTGGGAGTAAGCAGCCATCAGCTGGATGAAGGCGCAAGAGGCTTCAGCTATCACGAAGATGCCCCGCTGGATATGCGCATGGATACTTCCCGGGGAGAAACGGCGGCAGAATACCTTGCCCGCATCAGTCCAGAGGAATTCCGGCGTATTCTCACCGATTACGGCGAGGAAAAGTGGGCTGCCCGCATTGCTCAGATTTTTGCGGAAAAACGGGCAGAAAAGCCGCTGCTCACCACCCAGGATCTTGTGGCGGTGGTGGATGCGGCCATCCCAAAGGCAGTGCGTCGCAAGGATGACGGTCATCCGGCACGCAGAACCTTTCAGGCAGTGCGCATTGCCGTGAACGATGAGCTGGCTCCGCTGGAAAAAGCTCTTTATGACTTTGTGGATCTTCTGGCCCCCGGCGGTCGCCTGCTGGTAATTACCTTCCATTCACTGGAGGACCGTATCGTAAAGAATACATTCCGAACCATGCAGAACCCCTGCATCTGTCCTCCCAAAGCGCCCATTTGCACCTGCGGCAGGAAACCGCTGGGCAAGGCTCTTGGCGGTGCAGTGAAGCCCAGCAAGACAGAGGTGGACGAAAACGTCCGCAGCCGCAGCGCCAAGCTGCGCATCTTTGAAAAGAAAGGGGAGTAATCATGCCCACTCTGTACGTTGTAGCAACGCCCATCGGCAATCTGGGCGATATGACTCCCCGTGCCATAGAGACGCTGAAATCCGTCAGCCTGATTGCGGCGGAGGATACCCGGGTCACTATGAAACTGTGCAACGCTTTTGATATCCCTACACCCCTTACCTCCTGCCACGAGCATAACGAACGGGGCAAGGCAGCCCAGATTGTGGCGCGCATGCTGGAAGAAAACATCGACGTGGCCGTAACCACCGACGCAGGAACGCCCTGCATCAGCGATCCTGGCAGCATACTTACCGCAGAGGCGGTGAAGGCGGGCATTGATGTGGTGGCGGTTCCGGGCCCCACCGCCATGGCCAGCGCCCTCAGCGTCAGCGGCCTGGATGTGACGGAGTTTACTTTCTTCGGCTTTTTGCCCAGGCAGAAAAGCGAACTGAAGGAAAAACTGCTGGATATGGCCCGCCGCTCCAAAACGGCAGTGGTGCATGAATCCCCTCACCGGGTCATGGATCTGCTTTCCGTGGTGAAAGAAACGCTGCCGGCCACCCTGGTGAGCGCCAGCTGTGACCTGACCAAGAAGTATGAAAAAACGATCCGTGGCAGCGTCTCCGCTGTGCTGGAGGAACTGCAGAATAATCCCAAGGCCGATAAGGGTGAATACTGCATCGTGTTTCAGTGGGCGGCGGAGGATATCCCTGCACCGGAAGCAGCAAAAAGCGAGTTGTCCCTGGAAGCACAGATTTTCGATGGGATCATTCGGGGGCTTTCTCTCCGTGAAAGCATGGAGGAACTCACTGCCAGGGGCGAGAGAAAAAATGCCGTAAAGGCAGCGGGTCTTAAAGTGAAAACCATGCTGGAAGGGGAATAAACGCCCTGAAAACCAGCATAGGACATTGTTTTTTCATTGTCTATTCATTGACAGGGAAAAAGAATGGTGGTATTCTCTATGACAAGCAAATGGGAAAGGAGGACATGTCGATGAAAACCACCAATATCTTCAGCGGCCTGTATTACTCCTTTTACTTTAGCTTTACCTACTTTGGTAAGGCTTTTTCCCATTGCGCTGCATAAGCGGTTTGCATTGTAAATTGTTTGCAATCCCCTGCGGCTCAATGCCGTAGGGGTTTTTATTTTGAAAGTATTTGGAGGCGCAATACCATGATTGTCATCCTGAAAAAGAATCCTAATGAAAAACAGCTTGAAAACCTTCTGGACTGGCTCAAGAGCCAAAACCTGACCGTGCACCCCTCCCAGGGCGCTACCCATACTTTGCTGGGCCTTGTGGGCGATACCTCCACTGTGGATATCGACCTGCTGCGGGCGTTGGATATCGTGGAGGATGTAAAGCGGGTACAGGAACCCTACAAAAACGCCAACCGCAAGTTCCATGAGGAAGACAGCGTTATCACTGCCGGCGGTGTATCCATCGGCGGCGGGGCATTCCAGGTCATTGCTGGCCCTTGCTCCATCGAGTCCGAAGAGCAGATTTGCGATGTGGCACGCCAGGTGAAGGCTGCGGGCGCAACCATGCTCCGTGGCGGCGCATTCAAGCCCCGTACTTCTCCTTATGCATTTCAGGGCCTGCGGGGCCACGGCCTGGATCTTTTGCTGATGGCCAAGAAGGAAACCGGCCTGCCCGTAGTAACGGAAATCATGGATCTGAGCCAGCTGCCCCTCTTTGACGAGGTGGATGTGATTCAGGTGGGCGCCCGTAATATGCAGAACTTCGAGCTGCTCAAAGAATTGGGGCGTACCGGAAAGCCCATTTTGCTCAAGCGTGGTCTTGCCAATACTCTGCAGGAACTGCTCATGAGCGCCGAGTACATCATGGCAGGCGGCAACGAGCAGGTCATCCTCTGTGAGCGTGGTATCCGTACCTTCGAGACCGCTACCCGCAACACGCTGGATCTGGCTGCGGTGCCCATGCTGAAGAAGCTGACCCATCTGCCCATCGTGGTAGACCCCAGCCACGCTACCGGCATCGCCTGGATGGTGAAGCCCATGGCCATCGCTGCCACTGCCTGCGGTGCAGACGGCCTGATGATCGAAGTGCACAACGATCCCAAAAAGGCGCTTTGCGATGGCGCACAGTCTCTGACTCCCGAAGCCTTCCGGGATGTTATGGATAGCGTGAACGCCATCCGCCCCCATGCATACAGCTTTGCTAAGGAGAACCAGGCATGAAGATAGGCATAATCGGACTGGGTCTCATTGGCGGCTCTCTTGCCAAAACCCTGCTCAAGCATACAGATCACACGGTTCTGGGCATGGATATGAGCCGCCAGGTGATGCAGAAGGCCAAGTTGCTGGAAGCCACTCATGGCGAGCTGACGGAGGAGAATCTGGGCCAGTGCGATATGCTGATTGTCGCCACCTGGCCTGGTGGGGCAGTGGAGTATGTGCGCAATCACGCCGGAGTTATCCGCAAGGGTGCAACTGTTATTGACGTGTGCGGCGTGAAGCGGGCCATTTGCGAGCCTCTGTGGGAAATTGCCAAGAAAAATGATTTTATGTTTGTTGGCGGGCATCCCATGGCGGGCGTGGAACATTCCGGGCTGGAATATGCAACGGATACCATGTTTGACCGGGCGTCCATGATCCTCACTCCGCCTCCGGGCACGGACATCCAGACCCTTGAAAGATTGAAAAAATTCTTTCTTGGCCTGGGCTTTGGGCAGGTGGTCATCACCACGGCTGAGGAGCATGATCAGGTCATTGCTTATACCTCTCAGCTTCCTCATGTGGTGGCAAGCGCCTATGTGCGCAGCCCGCTGATGCTGGGGCATCACGGCTTTTCCGCAGGCAGTTTCCGGGATATGTCCCGGGTGGCAAGTGTGGACGAAAACCTGTGGACGGAGCTGTTCCAGCAGAACCGGGAGCCGCTTTTGCGGGAACTGGACGGCCTTATCGAGCGGCTGACGCAGTACAGGGACGCCCTTAGAGATGGTCAGGAGGAAACCTTGCGCAGCCTTCTCCGGGAGGGTCGGGAACGCAAGGCAGAAACCGAAAAACGGGGGAAGAAGCAGTGAATACGATCCGGGTGAACACTTCGCCTGCCTACGATGTGAAAATTGAAACCGGGCTGATGAACCGGCTGGGCAGTGAACTGCTGGCCGTGCTGGGTAAGACCTGTAAGATCGCCATTCTTACCGATGATACGGTAGACGGCATCTACGGCCGGCGCATAGAGGAAAACCTTGTAGAAAGCGGATTCGATGTATGCCGTTTCGCCATGCCCCATGGCGAGGAGCACAAAAACCTTCAGTGGTGGGGCAGGATGCTGGAATTCCTTGCAGAACAGCACCTGACCCGCTCGGATTGCATTGTTGCGCTGGGCGGCGGCGTGCCCGGCGATATGGCCGGCTTTGCGGCAGCCTGTTACCTCCGGAGCATCGCCTTTGTGCAGGTGCCTACCACTTTGCTTGCCATGGTGGATAGCAGCGTCGGAGGCAAGACGGGTTTGGACCTTCAGCAGGGGAAAAACCTGGCAGGCGCATTTTATCAGCCCAGGGCCGTTTTTTGCGACCCGGAGGCCCTGTTGACTCTGCCGGAGGAAATCCTCATCGACGGTGCAGCGGAGTGCGTCAAATACGGCATTCTGGACGATGAACCCCTGTTCGCTCTTTTTGAGGAAGGACAGTGGAAAGAGCGGATGGAGGAGGTTATTGCCCGGTGCATCCGCCAAAAGGCAGAATTGGTAGAGATGGACGAAAAAGACAGGGGCAGCCGGCAGCTGCTGAACCTGGGCCACACCTTCGGCCACGCTATTGAAAAATGCTCCGATTTTGGCGTTTCTCACGGCAAAGGCGTTGCCATCGGCATGGTGATGGCCGCAAGGCTGGCAAACAAATTGGACATTTGCGATGCCGGAACGCTGGATCGCATCGTCCGAACGCTGCAAAACATGGGCTTGCCCACCTGGACAGAGTTTGAGCCGGCACAATTGCTGGCAGCCGCCCTTTCGGATAAGAAGCGGGCGGGAAATAAGATTACCCTTGTATTACCTGAGAGAATCGGGCATTGCGAGCTGAAGCCCATACCGCTTGATCGTTTTGCGGAGTGGATGCAACTTGCGGCTCAGTAAATTTGGGAAGGAGAGAGAACCATGGATATGACCAATCTTCGGGAAGAAATCAACAAAATTGACGAGGAACTTGTAAAGCTGTTTAGCAAGAGAATGAATGTTGCCAGGGAAATTGCCCACTACAAGCAGGAAAATAATTTGCCCGTGTATGACCCCGAGCGGGAACGCCAGGTGCTGGTTCGTCAGGCCTCCCGGGTGGAGCCGGATCTGCAGATGCCCGTGCGCCTGCTCTATAACACGCTTTTTGATATCAGCCGCAACTACCAGCGGCAGTATGTGGGCGATGCCTCCGGATTCCGGGATGTTCTGAAAAACGCCATGGCCAATACGCCCGCTACCTTCCCCAAACAGGCAAAGGTAGCTTGCCAGGGCATTGAGGGCGCTTACAGCCAGCAGGCCTGCGACCGGCTTTTCAGCCTGCCGGATATCATGTATTTCCGGAATTTCGAGGGTGTTTTCCAGGCTATTGAAAGTGGCTTTTGCCAGTATGGCGTGCTGCCCATCGAAAACAGCGCCAACGGTTCCGTAACACAGGTGTATGATCTGATGCGCAGTCACCGTTTCCATATCGTGCGCAGCATCAAGATGAAGGTGGATCACCGCCTGCTTGCCAACCCCGGCGTGAAGCTCAGCGATATCAAGGAAGTGGTCAGCCATCAGCAGGCCCTGGGCCAGTGCAGCCTGTTCCTCAAGAAACTGCCCAATGTGAAGATCACCATGTGTGAAAACACTGCCGTTGCCGCCAAAATGGTGCATGAAAGCGGACGAAAGGATATTGCCGCCATTTCTTCCCGGGGCTGCGACGAGCTTTACGGCCTGGATGTGGTGGAGGAAAATATCGCCAACAGCGACTCCAACTTCACCCGCTTCATCTGCATCGCACGGGATATGGAGATCTATCCCGGCTCCAACCGCACCAGCCTGATGCTGCAGCTGCCCCATAAGCCCGGCTCCCTGTATAACCAGATCGCCGGCTTTGCAGCCCACGGCCTCAACCTGACCAAATTGGAAAGCCGTCCCATTCCCGGTACGGATTTTGAGTTCCAGTTCTATTTCGACCTGGAAGCCGACCCCGCCGACGAGGATGTGGCAAAGCTTCTCAGCGATATTATCACCAAGCAGGAAGGCTACACCTATCTGGGCAGCTATCAGGAAATCTAAGGAGCTGAAACCATGAAATACGGCCTCATCGGTGAAAAGCTGGGCCACAGCTATTCCAAGGTGCTGCATGGTCTTTTGGCGGATTATGAGTACGACCTTCTGCCCATGCCGCCCGAAACTGTGGCGGACTTTATGCAAACCAACACCCTGGGCGGCTTTAACGTGACCATCCCCTACAAGCAGAAAGTGATCCCCTTCCTTGCGGATATGAGCGAAACCGCCCGGGAGATCGGCAGTGTGAATACGGTCATCCGACGCTCTGATGGCAGCTATTTCGGCGATAATACCGACGCCTACGGCTTTGATATGCTGTGCAAAAGCATCGGTGCAGATTTTGCAGGGCGCAAGGTGTTGATTCTTGGCAGCGGAGGCACCAGCCGGACTGCGGTGTGCGTGGTGCGCCGCCAGGGGGGCAGGCCGTTGGTCGTATCCCGCAGCGGGGAAAACAATTATGATAACCTGCACCTTCATTTGGATGCCGACTATATCATCAACACCACTCCTGTGGGCATGTATCCCGGCGTGGAGGCTGCGCCGGTGGATCTGGAACGTTTTTCCGGCCTGAAAGGCGTGGTGGATGTGATTTACAACCCCATGCGCACCAGGCTGGTACAGCAGGCGGAACTGCTGGGCATTCCCGCAACCGGAGGGCTTAAAATGCTGGTGTATCAAGCGGTTCGTGCTGCTGAACAGTTTGCCGGAAAACCCATCGCTCTGCAAAAGGCGGTGGAAGCCGAGGCATCCCTTCGGGCGGCCTCCATGAATCTGGTGCTGGTAGGTATGCCGGGTTGCGGCAAATCCACCCTTGGCAAGGAACTGGCAGCCCTGCTTGGCCGGGAGGCTGTGGATACCGACGAAGTCATCGCACGGGAAGCTGGCCGAACCATCCCGGAGATTTTTGCCGGGGAAGGAGAGGAAGGTTTCCGCAAGCGTGAAACAGAGGTGATCCGTCGCCTCGGCAGCGGAGTGGGTCGTATTCTTCTGACCGGCGGAGGGGCCGTTATCCGCCCGGAAAACCGTAAAGCCCTGCGGCAGAACGGTTTTGTGGTACACATTACCCGCAGCCTTGATCTGTTAGCCATGGATGGCCGGCCCCTTTCCAAAGACCGGGCTGCGTTGGACAGGCTGTGGCAGCAGCGGCAGAGCCTCTATGCGGAGACTGCCGATTGCACAATCTCCAATGAAGCCGCTCCCCGGGAGTGTGCTGAGAGAATACAGGAGGCATGGAATGAAGCTTTACGTTCTTAACGGTCCCAATTTGAATATGCTGGGTGTCAGAGAGCCGGAAATATACGGCAGACAAACCTTGCTGGACCTGGAAAACTACATTCGTCAGGTATGCGAGAGGGAAAATATCGAGGTGGAAGTTTTTCAGAGCAACCATGAAGGCGTGCTGGTGGATATCATCCAGAGTGCCCTTGGAAACGCTGACGGTATTGTCATCAACCCCGCAGCGTACACCCACACCAGTGTGGCGATACTGGATGCACTCAAGGCAGTCAGCTTGCCTGCGGTGGAGGTTCACCTGAGTGATATCAATGAACGGGAGTCCTTCCGTCATATCAGCTACCCCGCCATGGCCTGCATAGCGCAGGTAAAGGGCCTGGGTTTTGCAGGATACGAGAAGGCTATTTTGATGCTGAAGGAGTACCTGCAGGAGAAAAACTGAAAATCTTGTTTTGGAAGGAAGCTTTCAGTTTTGCAGCAAGCCAGAGGGAATGGAACGGCTTGCTGCTTTTCTTGTTCCGTGATAGAATCAATGCAACAGGGTTTGATGCATGGAGGGATAAAGATGCAAAGCATAAGAGTGTATGAAATGCCCGCCGGAATCTGAAAGGGAGCTCGGCTTGCATAAAGCAAAAAGTATGTTATTGTAAAAATAGAAAAAACTGCATCCATATGCAGCAAGGCATGGGGGAAGAACATGGATATCAAGAAAATCGTCATTACGGGAGGGCCCTGCGCAGGCAAAACCACCGCTATGAGCTGGATTCAGAGCAACTTTACCAAAATGGGCTATACCGTTCTGTTTGTACCTGAAACCGCCACCGAGCTGATCACCGGCGGTGTTGCTCCCTGGACCTGCGGTAGCAACGTAGACTATCAGAAATGTCAAATGGCCCTTCAGCTGGAAAAGGAGAAGGTTTTCGCACAGGGCGCTGCCTCTATGCCGGTGGAAAAGGTGCTGATGGTGTGCGACCGTGGCGCTCTGGATAACAAGGCCTACATGCGGGAGGACGATTTTGCGGTTGTGCTGAAGACGATGGGCCTGAACGAAGTGGAACTTCGGGACGGGTACGACGCAGTATTCCATCTGGTAACGGCTGCCAAGGGCGCAGAGGAATTCTATACCACCGCCAACAACGCCGCCAGAACCGAAACCGTGGAACAAGCCGCAGCGCTGGATGACAAGCTCATCGCTGCCTGGACGGGTCATCCCCATCTGAGGGTCATTGACAACGCATCGGATTTTGAGGATAAACTCAAAAGACTGGTTGCGGAGATTGCATCGTTCCTTGGTGAGCCGGAACCTTTTGAAATTGAACGCAAATTCCTGATCGAATATCCGGATGTGCAAGCCCTTGAAAAGCTGCCCAATTGCCAGCGAATCGAGATTATCCAGACCTATCTTACCTGCCCGGAGGGCGAGGAATCCCGTGTGCGCCAGAGGGGCGCTGAAGGCAATTACATTTACTTCCAGACCACAAAAAGGAAGGTGGATGAGCTGAAACGGGTGGAGATAGAGCGCAGGCTTTCCAAGGATGAATATCTCAGACTGCTGATGGATGCGGATCCTGCCTGCCGTCCCATTCGCAAAACCCGTTACTGCCTTACCTACGAAAATCAGTATTTCGAGATTGACGTATATCCCTTCTGGAAGGATAAGGCGATCGTGGAGCTGGAGCTCAGCGATGAGCATACGGAGATCGTCTTCCCGGAGCTGCTTAAAGTGATTAAAGAAGTGACCGACGACGAAACATACAAGAATGCCGCTCTTGCCAGAATATAAAGAAGGAATCATCAAAAAATCCCCGCCAGAAAAAACGGCGGGGATTTTTGTGGCTATATCTGCCGAAGCAGTAGATCCATGGCATACCGTGCATACTCGGAAACGTACTGTCCACGCCGAATGACGACGGCGGGCTGGCGGGAATAGGATACTTCCGGCAGTTCAAAGAGTGTCACATGGTTTTGTTTTGCTTCGTTTTCGATAAAAAGGCGGGGAAGCAGGGAGGCGGCAAGGCCTTCCAGCACGATCTGGCGGGCGGTGGTTACGCCGGTCACCTCTGCAAAGAGCTGCGGTTCGATGCCTGCGATGGCGCAGAGCCGGTCGAAGAGCTTGCGCATTTCCTGCTCGGGAGTAAGCGCCACGAAGGGCAGCGAAGCACAGGCGGAAAGGGCTTTCGGGGAAGAGATGATATCCTCGTGAGGTCCTGCAATAAGGGGCAGAAGCGTATCCGGCACAGCAAGAACCAGTTTGTCCGGCTCCATGGGGAAAGCCTCAAAGACGGTTTCATCCACGGGCAGGTTCATAATGGCAAAGTCGTATTCGCCATCCAGAAGCCCTTTTTGCAGACGGCTGAGCCCCTGCTCCGCCAGCGAGATTTTCAGTTGGGGGAAGCGCTCCCGCAGGCCTTTTATGGCTCCGGGCATCAGGTACAGGCTGCGGAAAGGCGTTATGCCAATGGTCAGGCTGCCGTTGTCGCCGCTTTTATAGCGTTCCATGGTTTTCAGCAATAGCTCCTCTTCCATTAGCAATTTCCGGGCCTTTTCCACAAAAAAACGGCCTGCATCGGTAATGGTAAGCGGCGTGGTACGCTCGAAAAGTTTAACGCCCAGTTCGTTTTCCAGATGGATGACCTGCTTGCTCAGCGCCGGCTGGGAAATGTTCAGTTCTTCGGCAACCTGAGAAAAGTGCAGGGTTTCTGCCAGGCGGACAATGTATTGCAATTGACGGGAATTCATGGTTTCCTCCTGATGATTTTTTTCCGTTGCTTATACAGCATAAACCAGAAATAAGGAATATGCAAGCGAGAACCAAAAAGAAAAAAGGGGTTGACAAAGAAGAAGGACATGGCTATACTATAACTCGTTGGGAATAATAATTATAACCATAAAGAAATGGTTGTGAGGAGGAACAAAAATGCCGTCCACTTTTCTTTATCTGGGCATTTTGCTGGGCGTAATCTGCATCTGGTTTGTTTTGCTGAAGCGTCCGGTATACGAGGCGGTGCTTATCAGCTTTATTGTGCTGCTCACCGTGACCGGCACCTGGGGAAGTGCGCTTGGCTATATTGACGCCGGCCTTTCTACTTCGCTGCTGTATTCTATGACTGCCTTTGTGGCCATGTCTATTATCCTTACCAAAACCAAGGTGATTGACGGCTGCGTGGCTATCATTCTTTCCCTGCTGGGCCGTGTTACCGGCGGCGCAGGGTATGTATCCGTGGTGGCCAGCAGCTTTATGGGCGCCCTGTCCGGCAGCGGCCCCGGCAATGTGATGGCTACCGGCAGCCTGACCATCCCTGCGATGATCAAGTCCGGTTTTCCCCGGGAGCTGGCTGCCAACGTGGAGAGCAACGCCAGTTATATGGGCAACATGATTCCGCCCTCCTCCAATATTGTGGCGGCCATGGGCGCACTGGCGGCTCTCTATCCGGAGATGAACATCACCACCGGCCAGTTCTGGATCGTGCTTTGGGGTATCGGCCTGTGGTTCATCCTGCAGCGCATTGTGATGGTATGGGCTTTTTGCAAGTACTACAAGGTAAAGCCCATGGAAAAGCAGGATCTGCCTGATTTGAAAAAAGTGCTGAAAGAAGGCTGGCAGGGTCTGCTTCTGCCGCTGATTATCCTGTTGCCTTTTGCCCTGGACTATCTCTTTAAGGATACCTTCTTCACTGCCCGGCTTGGCGCAACGGGAGCAAAGTATTTCTCCAGCTCTCTGCTGCTGTTTATCGCCGGTTTGGCCTCCCTGTACGCCTGCCTGATTGCCAAGGATAAAAAGCAGGTTACGCCCACTTCCATTGCCAGAATGTTTGCCAACGGCGTAAAGAGCATTGCTCCCGCCATTGCCGTGTGCATTATTGGTTACATGATCGGCGCAATGTTCAAGGAGCTGAATGTTGCCGCAGATATGGAAGCATTTATTGAATCCATGAAGTTTTCCAAACTGGGCATGGTGCTGTTCATCTGCGTGCTGACCTGCTTCCTTGGCATGGTGATTCCCGGTTCCTCGCTGGTTGTTATTTTTGGCCCGGTATTCATCTCCACACTGGTTTCTGTGGGCGTAGACCCCATGCTGGCTGCCGCCATGCTTCCCTGCATCTGCGGCGTAATGTGCGGCATCACTCCGCCGCTGGGGCTGGGTATGTATGCGGGTATGTCCCTGGCAGAATCCGAGTTTGGAAAAACCTTCAAAAACAACCTCTGGTGGGTGGGCGCACAGTTTTTGATGCAGGTGCTCTGCCTTATGGGCTGGCTTCCCATTTTGGGACTGTAAGGAGGGATAAGGATGAAAGAGTTTATGAAGAAAGCCTCTGCTGTGCTGAAAACCATCTTCGGCTATGGCATCATGATCTGCCTCTTTGGCGGCGGTCTTACCTTCTTCGGGTATGTGGCAGCCATGATCATCGGCGGCAACACTGCTGCGGCCATCTGTGAATTTATCTACAAATCCTTCGTTCCGGTGTTGGTGTATGCTACCACCATTCTGGTGCTGCTGGGCCTTGTAGCCATGTATCTCAATGGAGAAATGGCGCTGACTGCCCAGAAGAATAAGAAAGCCAACTGAACCAAAACGCCTTCTGCTGGCGTGTGGATTCTGAAGGAACAATTTATCCAATAGCAAGCAAACGAGCATACGGCATTCGGATGCTCGTTTGCTTTTGCAGTCCAATGAACGCAACGCACCGGAATGGTGCGAAAAAATTATGCCCCTTTGAAATGGGTAGAGACCGAGCTTTTGGCTGCTCGACCAATTGGAATTTGTTGATTATATCGGTGTTCCTACTTCAATTAAGTTACCATCCAAATCGTAGAATCTGACCACCTTTTGTCCCCAACTGTGTGTCATCAGGTGATTGACATATTCGATTTCAGGGTAAAGTGTTTCAAGACGCTCTACAAATTGTTCTATGTTGGGCTCTTCAAAATACAACTCAGACTGATTACTGTTTGGAATTACACTTCTTTTTGTGAATTGTTCCCAGTATCCCGATTCCTGTAAATATAAATTATTTGTCAATTCCATATTCCCATCATTGTCTTGAAGCAGTTGAAACCCGAACATATCACTATAGAACTTTAATGCGCGATTACAATCTTTAACAACAATAAGCGTTCCTTTGTATTTCATATGCGTTCTCCTCCGCAAATTCAAGTTCATCGCTTTCATTCTATCACAGAAATGCACGGAACCACAAGCCAGCAAGGGCTTGCGCTTCCGTTGTTTACATGATGTAAAGTGTAGTATAACTCCATCCTTTACATCACTCATGATGTATGCAGACGGCGCTTTCGCAGGCAGATAAAACCCCGGAGCCATTTTGCATTGCTCCGGGGTTAATGACAGCTATCAAAATTTGTCCATCACATATTGCCGATAGGGAAGTACTTCAAAACCAAGCCGCTGATAAAGCCGGGCCGCATCTTTGTTATCCGGCTCCACTTCAAGACGGAAACGCTTGCAGTCGGGATAATAGGCCTGCAGCTGGCGCAGCGCTTCGGTACCCACACCCTTGCCCTGATGGTCGGGCAGGACGTAGAGCTCGTCCACCCAGACAAACTGACCGCCGCATTCCTGAGAAAACCCTTTTGCAGTAACGGCATAGCCCATGCAGCGGCCGTCTTCATCTTCCAGAAGGAAGCCGTCGGAGTATACATCGCTGCGGAGGATTTCTTCAAAGGTGCGCTCAAAATGCTCGTCGGGCACAGGATGCAGCACGGCAGGGGAATGATAGAAGTCGTGAACCATTTTCAAGTAAACCTCCCGGTCGGAGGCCTTCACACGGCGAAGATGCAAGGGTAACAGCTCCTTTTCCGGTCAGCGGCCGGCGTACATTTTTTCGTAGTAATCCTGATACTCTCCGGCAATGATGCGCTCCAGCCAGCCCACGTTGTCCAGATACCAGCGGATGGTGGCACGGATGCCGTCGTCAAATTTGGTTTCCGGCAGCCAGCCCAGCTCTCCGTGAATTTTGGCTGGGTCGATGGCGTAGCGGCGGTCATGGCCAGGCCGGTCCGTCACAAAGGTGATGAGGCTTTCCGGCTTATTCAGCTCCCGAAGGATGGTTTTGACCACTTCCAGGTTGGTGCGCTCGTTATGACCGCCCACATTGTACACTTCGCCTACCCGCCCCTTGCGCATCACCAGGTCGATGGCGGAACAGTGGTCATCCACAAAGAGCCAGTCCCGTACGTTTTCGCCGGTGCCGTACACAGGCAGGGTCTGATCCTTCAATGCCCGGGAGATCATCAGAGGGATCAGCTTTTCCGGGAATTGGTAGGGGCCGTAGTTGTTGGAGCAGCGGGTGATGCTCACCGGCAGGCCAAAGGTGCGATGGTAAGCAAGCACCATCAGGTCAGCGGAGGCCTTGCTGGCAGAGTAGGGGGAGGAAGTGTGCAGGGGCGTTTCCTCGGTGAAGAACAGGTCAGGCTCGTCCAGCGGCAGGTCGCCATAGACCTCATCGGTGGAAACCTGATGATAACGCTGGATGCCGTACTTGCGGCAGGCATCCATCAGCACCTGGGTGCCCATCATATTGGTGCGCAGGAACACTTCCGGGTCGTGAACGGAACGATCCACATGGGTCTCGGCGGCAAAGTTCACCACTATATCCGGCTTTTCTTCCTCAAAAAGGGCATAGATGGCCTGCCGGTCGGCAATGTCTGCCTTCACAAAGCGGAAAAGCGGGTCATCCATAAAGGGGGCAAGGTTTTCCATATTGCCGGCATAGGTCAGCGCATCCACGCAGAGGATACGATCTTCGGGATGAACCCTGCGTTCGTAGGCGATAAAGTTGGAGCCGATAAAACCGGCGCCACCGGTAACGAGAATGGTCATTGGTTTTCTCCTTTGTTTTGTACGTTTTTGGCATAGAGAAAGCGGCCTTCTGCAACACTGCGGAGGTGCTGCCCGTAGGGGGACTTGCCGTAGCGGTCGGCGGCGGCCAGCAGCTGTTCTTTGGTGATCCATTCCTGATTGTAGGCGATTTCCTCCAGGGCTGCAATGACCACGCTCTGGCGCTTTTGCACCATTTGCACAAAGTTGCCTGCATCCATCAGGCTTTCCATGGTGCCGGTATCCAGCCAGGCGTAGCCACGGTTGAGCACGATAGCCTTCAGGGAACCATCCTTCAGGTACAGGTCGTTCAGGGAAGTGATCTCCAGTTCGCCCCTTGCGCTGGGCTTGACCTGCTTGGCAAAATCCACCACCCGTCCGTCGTAGAAGTACAAACCGGTGATGCAATAGTTGCTCTTGGGATGAGCAGGTTTTTCCTCCACGGAAAGAACATTGCCGTGCTCATCAAACTCCACGATGCCAAAGCGCTCCGGGTCGTGAACATAGTGGCCGAAGATGGTGGCAACGCCTTTTTCGGCGTTCTTTGCGGCCTCCTGGAGATTGCCGGAAAGACCGTTGCCGTAGAAGATGTTGTCGCCGAGGATCATGGCGCAGGGCTCGCCGCCGATGAACTCTTCGCCGATAAGGAAGGCCTGGGCCAATCCGTCGGGCGAAGGCTGCACAGCATAGCTCAGCTTCAGACCGAACTGGCTGCCGTCGCCCAGCAATTGCTCAAAACGGGGGGTATCCACCGGGGTGGAAATGATGAGTATTTCCCTGATGCCAGCCAGCATCAGGGTAGAAAGGGGGTAATAGATCATGGGTTTATCGTACACCGGCAAAAGCTGCTTGGAGGTGACCATAGTAAGGGGATACAGGCGGGTACCTGCTCCGCCGGCCAGAATAATGCCTTTCATGTGGGGAAAAACTCCTTTCCTCAGGTAAACTTATTATACACGCAAAAGCTGTAATAGTAAAGCCGCAGCCGCAGGGAGCGTTGCGGGGCCTGTTGCGGTAAATAGTTTTTTACCTTGAAATAATGAGAAAATTACTGTATGATATTGTTACTTTCTTTACGAGGTGATATCCATGGGAATTGGCGCACGCATTGCAAAACTGCGCACGGAGAGACGCTGGACCGTTACACAGCTGGCCCAGATGATCGGCACCAACACAAAATCAATCAAGGATTGGGAAAGCGACGTTTCATCGCCCACCATTACCAATGTGCTGAAACTGTGCAAGCTTTTCCACATTACTCCAAACACCCTTTTGGGATACCGGCCCAAATCTGTGGTGGTGCTGGACGATCTGCCCCAGGAGGATCAGGCGATGATCCGGGCTATCGTGCAGATTTATTACGACAAGCACCTGCCCTATCCTGCGCCGGATACGGAGCAGTAACAACAAAAGCAGCTTTCCCTGGCGGGAGGATTCTTAAGGAACAATTTATCCGACAAGAAAAAGGCGAGCATCCGGTAACGTACCGGGTGCTCGTTTCCCTATGTGGTAGAAAACCGCAATGCACGGATATAGTGCGTATAATTGCGCCCTCTCACTGCAAGAAAGGCTAACCTGTGCATTACGCAACAACAGATTTACCCGACCATATCGGTATTCTCAATCTGATTGCAAAGCACCTTTA